>NZ_BJND01000041.1 GCF_006539505.1 Streptomyces spinoverrucosus | reverse complement strand
CCCCCGGACCCCCGCTTCGGCCCTGAACGGGCCTCGTCCTCAAACGCCGGACGGGCTGAGTCTGCCGACCGGCGTTACGGCGTCACCGTGAAGTTGCGCAGGATCGCCGACGTCAGGCCCGGGTCGCCCTCCGTCTTGACGCGGTCCGCGACCGCCTCGGGCGTGAAGCGGCCGCAGGCCAGGCGGACGTACGTCTCCCAGTCGAGGGTGAGAGTGGCGGCGGGGCCGAGGGCGGGGGCCGTCTCCAGGGTGCCGCGGCCCTGGATGTCGACGCGGATGGTGCGCAGGAACTCGACGGGGCCGTGCACGTCGAAGACGACCGCCGAGCTGCGCGGCGCGTTCGCCTTGGCGGCGACGATGTTCGGGAGTTCGGCCAGCAGGACGTCCCGGGCGACCTGGGCGCCGGGGGAGTCGAGGTTGCCGGGGCGGCCGAGGGCGGCGCGCAGGTCCTGCTCGTGTACCCACACGTCGAAGGCGTGGGCCCGCATGGACTCCTCCAGCGTCAGCTCCGTGCCGAGCGGGCCGCGCACCTTGGTGCCGGGGTCGCGGGACTCGTTGCGCAGCTGACGGTTGCGCCGGATGATCGTGTACTCCAGCTCGGAGGTCATCTCCGGCGCCGTGTGGTGACGGCGCACGTCGACCTGCATCTCCATGTAGCGCTGGTGCTCATTGGTGACGTGGAACAGGTCGCGCGGGAGGGTGTGGATCGGGCGCGGGTCGCCGAGCATCTCGCAGTCCAGGCCGATCACGTGAGAGACGACGTCCCGCACGGACCAGCCGGGGCACGGGGTCCGCCGGTTCCACTCGCCCTCCACAAGGGGCTGCACCAGCTCGGATATCGCTTCGATGGAGTGGGTCCAGGCGTCGGCGTAGGGCTGGAGGGTGGGATGCAGACTCACGGAACGGGACCCCTCGGCGGTCGGTACACGGGCGGGTTGTGGCGGCGGTGCCAGTGGGAGGTGGCTGCACTCGGCGGGTGTCTCGAAACGCTAAGTTACGCTGCTGTGAGGCACCCCGGCAGTGCTTTCGTGTGACGATCGTAGGCCTGTGTGGACGGCTCGAATGCCAGGACGGTGGTAGTGTGCGCGCCTCTCTGATCCAGATCGCCGTAGACGAGGGCGAATCGGTCGAGGAACGTCGACAGCGGGCGGTTTCTCTGGTACTGGCGCAGGCCGGCGCCGACCTCGTGGTGCTGCCGGAACTGTGGACGACGGGGGCGTTCGCCTACGAGCAGTTCGGCCGGGAGGCCGAGCCGATCGAGGGGGCGACGTACGAGGCCATGGCCAAGGCCGCGAGCGATACCGGCGTGTGGCTGCACGCGGGTTCGATTCCGGAGCGTGACCCTGAGGGGCCGCTGTACAACACCTCGCTCGTCTTCTCTCCCGCCGGTGATCTGGTCGCCGCGTACCGCAAGATCCATCGCTTCGGCTTCGACAAGGGCGAGGCCGTGCTGATGGGCGCGGGCGACGACCTGGTGACCGTCCGGATGCCTAGTACGACGACGCTGGGGCTGGCTACCTGCTATGACCTCCGTTTCCCCGAGTTGTTCCGCGGGCTTGTCGACGTGGGTGCCGAGACCTTTGTGATCCCGGCGGGGTGGCCGGAACGGCGGCGCTCCCACTGGACGCTGCTGGCTCAGGCGCGGGCGGTGGAGAACCAGGCGTTCGTCCTCGCGTGTGCAACGGCCGGGACGCATGCGGGAGTTCCGCAGGCCGGTCACTCGATCGTGGTCGATCCGTGGGGTGAGGTGCTGGCGGAGGCCGGCGCGGACGAGGAGGTCCTCACGGTGGAGTTCGACCCCGGGAAGGTGGCGGCGACCCGGGAACAGTTCCCGGCGCTGAAGGACCGGGTGCTGGGGGTGGAACGGCCTCGGCGTTGAAGTTGAAACGGGGCTGATCCGCCGGAAGGCCTCAGTCGTCCCCCCGCTCCTTGTCCGCCAGGTGGATCACGCACACCGTCACGGCGATCAGCAGTGCCGGGTCCGCGTCGTCGCGGACGACGTCCACGCCGTACGTCTCCCGCACGTGCAGGAAGCGGCGGGAGATCACGGCGAGGAGCTCACCGTCGTACTCGATGGCGAACTCGCGGTCGAGGATCTTGCCGCTGACGTCGAGCTCGGTGCCGTCGACCAGGCTCACCTTGTAGTGGTTGCGCAGCAGCGACAGCCGCTTGCGCCGGATGCGGGCCAGCGGCTCGCCGTCCCGCTCGATCAGCATGGTGTCCCGCAGGGCGAACATCTTCTGCCGGATGTCGACCAGCACCCGCCCTTGGGTGTCCTTCAGTTCGAAGGTGTCCCGCAGCCGCATCGCCTTGCCGTCGACGAGGAAGGCCTTGTTGCCCTTGTCGTCCTCGATCCAGTAGTCGTCACCGAGGCCGAGGAGCCGTTCGCGTACGAGGAATCTCATGCCATGACCGGTTCCCCGGCGGCCGGTCCGAAACGCCGCCGGTAGGCCGACGGGCTGAGGCCGGTCTCGCGCCGCAGCCGCGCCCGCAGGTTCGCCGCCGTGCCCAGCCCGCAGCGCGCGGCCACCACATCCAGCCGTTCCTCGCCGCGTTCGATCAGCCGGCAGGCCAGCGCCACCCGCTCCCCCGTCAGCCACGCCAGCGGCGTCGTACCGAGCTGCGCGCGAAAGCGCCGGTGCAGGGTGGCCGGGGACACCGTGGCCCGCGCCGCCAGGTCCGCCACGGTCAGCGGCTCGCCCAGCCGCTCCTGCGCCCACGCCAGCAGCGGCCCCAGGGACTCGTCCGGAATCTCCGGCAGCGGCCGCTCCACGAACTGCTTCTGACCGCCGTCCCGGTGCGCGGCGAACACCAGACGCCGCGAGACGGCGTTCGCGATCTCGGCGCCGTGGTCCTGGCGCCAGATGTACAGCCCGAGGTCGAGGGCCGCCGCACTGCCGGCCGCGGTCAGGAGGTCGCCCTCGTCCACGAACAGCACGTCCGGCTCCAGCCGCACCTTCGGGTGCAGCTCCCGGAACGCCTCGGCCCAGCGCCAGTGCGTGGTGGCCCGGCGACCGTCGAGCAGCCCGGCCTCGGCGAGCGCGAAGCTGCCGGTGCAGAAACTCACGACACGTGCCCCGCGCGCGTGGGTACGCCGGATGGCGTCCAGGACGGCGGGGGCGCGCGGCACCACATTGTCGGGGCGGCCGGGTACGACGAGGGTGTCGGCCTCGTCCACGGCCTCCAGACCGGGCACGCCGGTCAGGGCGAAGAAGCCGTGGTTCATCCGGACCTCGGGCGCGGGTGTGCACAGGGTCACCTCGTAGAGGGGCGCCGGGAGGCCGAGTTCGGGACGTGGCAGCCCGAACAGCTCGGTCGCGACACCCACCTCGAACGGATTGGTGCCCTCGTCGACGATCACCGTGACCCGATGCGGTCCCGCCTGCTGAGAGGATCCTTGCGGCATATGCGATTCCTAGCACTCGTGCGCGTACGGCACCACCCCGCACGATGACCCCATGGAACCGATCTCGCTGACCAAGGCCCTGGCATCCTTCACCGACCAGTGGAGCCCCCGCATCGTCACCGCCGTCAACGACTACGACGTACGCGTCGCGAAGGTCGAGGGCGAGCACGTCTGGCATGTGCACGACCACACCGACGAGTTCTTCCTGGTCATCGAGGGCGAGCTGCACATCGCCCTGCGGGAGGCGGACGGCGAGCGCACGGTCGTCCTCCCGCAGGGGTCGGTCTTCACGGTCCCGCGCGGGACCGAGCACAAGCCGTACGCCCCGGTCCCCACCGCGATCCTCCTGTTCGAACCCACCGGCACCCTCACGGTCGGCGACCGCCACGACGACGTACCTGACCATGTGGACGCGACGACAGGGCATGCGCTGCGGTGACTGTCAGTGGTGGGTGGCACTCTTGAGCCATGACCGATCCCGCCCCGGCCCCGCGCCCTCGCCGTGCCCGTGTCCGCGCCCCCGAGCTGATCGGCAAGGGCGGCTGGCTGAACACGGGCGGGAAGCAGTACAGCCTCGCCGACCTGCGCGGACGCATCGTCGTCCTGGACTTCTGGACGTTCTGCTGCATCAACTGCCTGCACGTCCTGGACGAGCTGCGGGAGCTGGAGGAGAAGCACCGGGACACGGTCGTGGTCATCGGGGTGCACTCGCCGAAGTTCGTGCACGAGGCCGACCACGCGGCGGTGGTGGACGCCGTGGAGCGGTACGGGGTGGAACACCCGGTGCTCGACGACCCCGAGCTCGGCACCTGGAAGCAGTACGCCGTGCGCGCTTGGCCGACGCTCGTGGTGATCGACCCCGAGGGGTACGTCGTCGCCCAGCACGCCGGTGAGGGGCATGTGCACGCCATCGAGCGGCTGGTGACGGAGCTGGAGGCGGAGCACGCGGCGAAGGGCACGCTGCGGCGGGGGGACGGGCCGTATGTGGCGCCGGAGCCCGAGCCGACGGTGCTGCGGTTCCCGGGCAAGGCGCTGCTGCTGCCCGGCGGGACGTTCCTGGTCAGTGACACGACCCGGCATCAGCTGGTGGAGCTGGCGGAGGACGGGGAGAGCGTCGTACGGCGGATCGGGTCCGGGGCGCGCGGGTTCGCCGACGGGTCGGCCGAGGCGGCGTCCTTCAACGAGCCGCAGGGGCTCGCGCTCCTCGACGACGGCTCGGTCGTGGTCGCCGATACCGTCAACCACGCCCTGCGCCGCCTGGACCTCACCTCCGGTGAGGTCACCACGCTCGCCGGGACCGGCAGGCAGTGGATGCAGGGCGACCCGACGTCCGGCCCCGGCCGCGAGGTCAACCTCTCCTCGCCGTGGGACGTGGCGCTCTTCGCCGACCGGGTGTGGATCGCGATGGCGGGAGTGCACCAGCTCTGGGCCTACGACCCCGCCGACGGCACGGTCTCCGTCGCGGCCGGGACCACCAACGAGGGCCTGGTCGACGGCCCCGCCCCCGAGGCCTGGTTCGCCCAGCCGTCCGGACTCGCGGCCACGCCCGACCGGCTGTGGCTGGCGGACTCGGAGACGTCGGCGCTGCGCTGGGTCGACCTCGACGGCACCGTCCACACCGCCGTCGGCACGGGCCTGTTCGACTTCGGCCATCGCGACGGACCGGCCGACCAGGCCCTGTTCCAGCACCCGTTGGGCGTCACGGCCCTGCCCGACGGCTCGGTGGCCGTCAGCGACACCTACAACCACGCCCTGCGCCGCTACGACCCCGCGACCGGCGAAGTCACCACCCTGGCCACGGACGTGCGCGAGCCGAGCGACGCGGTGCTGGTCGGCGACGACATCGTGGTCGTGGAGTCGGCCCGGCACCGCCTGACCCGGCTGCGGCTGCCGGAGGAGGCGGTCCGCGTCGAGGCGGTCGCGCACCGCACGCAGCGTGCGGCGACGGAAGTCGCCCCCGGGCGGCTTCAGTTGGACGTGATCTTCCAGGCGCCCGCAGGTCAGAAGCTCGACACCCGGTACGGCCCCTCGACCCGCCTGCTGGTCTCGTCGACGCCGCCGGAGCTCCTGATACACGGCGAGGGCGCGGGAACAGACCTGTCCCGCGCCCTGGAACTCAACCCCGCCGTGCCGGAGGGCGTCCTGCACGTCTCCGCGATGGCCGCGTCCTGCGACGACGATGCTGCCAACGAATACCCCGCCTGCCATGTCCACCAGCAGGACTGGGGCGTCCCGGTCCGCCTCACCGACAGCGGTGCGGACCGCCTGCCGCTCGTCCTGGCCGGCCTGGACGCCTGACCTGGCGGGGCGTCAAACCCCGTATCCGTCGCTGTAGCCGTCGCGCCGGCGGTGGTGCCGTTCCTCCTCCACGACCGGCGTCGAGGGCGGCATCACCACACGGCGCCGCCGCGCGATGCTGCTGAACGTCGTGACCCCGATCAGTCCGACGATCATCAGGATGACGCCGACGAGATCGAGGTTGACCCCCTCCATGTTCCAGTCGGTAGCGAACGTGAGGATGGCTCCCACGGCGATGAGAATGATGCACCCGCCGAGGCCCATGAGCGTTGCCTCCCTGTTCCGGTCCGGTGCTTTCCGGAGCTTCCGGTCCGAGGCGGGTACCCCGGTGCGTGAGAGCCATGCTGAATGCGGGCACGCGGTACTCAGTTCTCCAGGAACGCAACCAGCGCCCGCGTCAGCAGGTAGGGGTCCTCCGCGCCGCACAGTTCGCGGGCGCTGTGCATCGACAGGATCGCCACGCCGATGTCGACCGTGCGGATGCCGTGGCGGGCCGCGGTGATCGGGCCGATGGTCGTGCCGCAGGGCATGGAGTTGTTGGAGACGAACGACTGGAACGGGACGTCGGCCTTCTCGCAGGCCGCCGCCCAGACCGCGCGCCCCGAACCGTCCGTCGCGTAGCGGTTGTTGACGTTGACCTTGAGGATGGGGCCGCCGTTGACGCGCGGGTGGTGCGTCGGGTCGTGGCGTTCGGCGTAGTTGGGGTGCACCGCGTGGCCGGTGTCGGAGGAGAGGCAGACCGTGGCCGCGAAGGCGCGCGCCCGGTCCTCGTAGGAGCCGCCGCGGGCGAAGACGGAGCGCTCCAGGACGCCACCGAGCAGCGGCCCGTCCGCGCCCGTGTCCGACTGGGAGCCGTTCTCCTCGTGGTCGAAGGCGGCCAGCACCGGGATGCAGGACAGTTCCTCACCGCCGGTCGCGGCGGCGGTCAGCGCGGCCACGCCCGCGTGCACGGAGAGGAGGTTGTCCAGCCGCGGCCCGGCCATCAGCTCCTGGTCGCGGCCGAGATACGCGGGCGGCTCGACGGAGTGCACCATCAGGTCCCAGCCGGTCACCTCGCCCGCCCCGATCCCCGACTCCGCCTCAAGGAAGGAGATCAGGTCGCCGTCGCGCACGTCGTTGCCGAGGCCCCAGATGGGCTGGAGGTGCCGCTGCTTGTCGAGCTTGAGGCCCTCCGAGGACACCGAGCGGTCCAGGTGGATCGCCAGTTGGGGGACGCGCAGCAGCGGCCGGTCCACGTTCACCAGGTGCGTCGTACCGTCGCGCAGCGTCAGCCGGCCGGCGAGGCCGAGGTCGCGGTCCAGCCAGGAGTTCAGCAGCGGCCCGCCGTAGATCTCCACCGCCACCTGGCGCCAGCCGTGCGCCCCGGTGTCGGGCAGCGGCTTGACGCGCAGGTTGGGGGAGTCGGTGTGCGCGCCGATGATCCGGAACGGGGTGTGCGGCGCGGCACCCTCCGGGACATACCACGCCACGATCGCGCCACCGCGCAGCACGAACCTGCCGCCGCTCGTCCCGTCCCAGGCGTCCGTCTCCGCGACCTGCCGGAAGCCCGCCTTCTCCAGCCGCTCGGCGGCGTTCGCCACGGCGTGGTACGGCGAGGGGCTCGCCGCCAGGAAGGACATGAGGTCGTCGGTGTGGCCGCGGTCGAAGCGGGAGGGTTCGCTCATGGGGTTCACCTTAACGACGTACGAGGGCCCGCTCCCGGAAAGGGGGAGCGGGCCCTCGTAAGGGCGATGGGGAAATCCGGCCGGCCGCCGCCTCAATCGAGGCTAGAACGCCGCCTCGTCCAGCTCCATCAGGTCCAGGTCCACGCCCTGCGCGACCTTGCGGGCCAGCGTCACGCCCGGCAGCACGGTGGCCGCGAAGAACTTCGCCGCCGCGATCTTGCCGGCGTAGAACGCCTTGTCCTTGGCGGAGGCCGACTCGATCTTCTCGGCGGCGACCGCGGCGCCCTTGAGCAGCAGGTAGCCGACGATCACGTCACCGGAGGCCATCAGCAGGCGGGTGGTGTTCAGGCCCACCTTGTAGATGTTCTTGACGTCCTGCTCGGTGGCCGCGAGGTCGGTCAGCATCAGACCGACGATCGCCTCCAGCTCGACGGCGGCCTTCGCGAGGTGCTCGCGGGCGTCGGCCAGCACAACGCCACCCGTGCCGACGGCCAGGAACTTCTTGATGTCCTCGGCGAGGGAGTTCAGCGCGGCGCCCTGGTTGCGGACGATCTTCCGGAAGAAGAAGTCCTGGCCCTGGATCGCGGTGGTGCCCTCGTACAAGGTGTCGATCTTGGAGTCGCGGATGTACTGCTCGATCGGGTACTCCTGCAGGAAGCCGGAGCCGCCGAAGGTCTGCAGCGACTGGGCGAGCTGCTCGTAGCCCTTCTCGGAGCCGTAGCCCTTGACGATGGGCAGCAGGAGGTCGTTGAGCGCGTGCTCGGTCTTCGCGTCCTCGCCGGCCGCCTCCTTCACCGCGATCGCGTCCTGCACCGACGCCGTGTAGAGCACCAGCGCGCGCATGCCCTCCGCGTACGCCTTCTGCGTCATCAGCGAGCGGCGTACGTCGGGGTGGTGGGTGATGGTGACCTTGGGGGCGGACTTGTCCATGAAGTTCGCCAGGTCCGGGCCCTGGACGCGCTCCTTGGCGTACTCCAGCGCGTTGAGGTAGCCCGTGGACAGCGTGGAGATCGCCTTCGTGCCGACCATCATCCGGGCGAACTCGATGATCCGGAACATCTGGCGGATGCCGTCGTGCTTGTCGCCGATCAGCCAGCCCTTGGCGGGGTGCTGGTCGCCGAAGGTCATCTCGCAGGTGTTGGAGGCCTTCAGGCCCATCTTGTGCTCGACGTTCGTGGCGTACACGCCGTTGCGCTCGCCCAGCTCGCCGGTCTCGAAGTCGAACAGGTACTTGGGCACGAGGAAGAGGGAGAGCCCCTTGGTGCCCGGACCGGCACCCTCCGGACGCGCCAGCACGTAGTGGAGGATGTTCTCCGACATGTCGTGCTCACCGGACGTGATGAAGCGCTTCACGCCCTCGATGTGCCAGGAGCCGTCCTCCTGCTGCACCGCCTTGGTGCGGCCCGCGCCCACGTCCGAACCGGCGTCCGGCTCGGTGAGGACCATCGTCGAGCCCCACTGCTTGTCGACGGCGATCTGCGCGATCTTCTTCTGTACGTCGTTGCCCTCGTCGTAGAGGATCCCGGCGAAGGCCGGGCCGGAGGAGTACATCCACACGGCCGGGTTCGCGCCGAGGATCAGCTCCGCGTACGACCAGATCAGCGACGGGGGAGCCGTCGTACCGCCGATGGCCTCGGGCAGGCCGAGCCGCCAGTACTCGGAGTCCATGAAGGCCTGGTAGCTGTTCTTGAAGGACGCCGGGACCGGCGCGGTGTTGGTCTCCGGGTCGAAGACCGGCGGGTTGCGGTCGGCGTCCGTGAAGGACTCCGCCAGCTCGTTCTCCGCGAGCCGGGTCAGTTCGTCCAGGATGCTCTTGGCGGTGTCGACGTCCATCTCCTCGAACGGGCCGGTGCCGTACAGCTTGTCGCGCCCGAGTACTTCGAAGAGGTTGAACTCGATGTCGCGGAGATTCGACTTGTAGTGCCCCATGGCGACTGGCTCCGTTGAGAGAGATCGGCGAGGCACTGACTCCTCGCGCCCAAGTTCACGTACCAACTAGTAGCTAGGATGATGCTACCCGCCAGTAATAAGACGCAACCCCGATCCGGTCATCTGTGACGGGTCACACCGGCACCGTGAGCGTCGCCGTGTAGCCCTGCTCGACGCTGCCCGTCACCGTGGCCAGCTGCTGGTCGTAGCCGTCGCTGAAGATGTTGTCCGTCTCCAGGGACAACTGGCCGAGGTTCTGCACGCTCTGGTCGTAGCCGTCCGTGGCGTACACCGTGTCGCAGACGTCCTTCGGCAGCGCGAGCTGGGAGGTGTTCGTGATCGAGGTGGCGGCGGTGGCGTCCGCCAGGCTGCCGTAGACCTCGAAGTGGATGTGCGGCCAGCGGCCCTGGTAGCAGGCGGGAAAGATGCTGGTGAAGGTCACCTGGCCCTTGTCGTCCGTCTCCTGGACGCCCCGCAGGTAGTTCTCCTCCGTCACGCCCTCGGAGTACAGGGAGTACCTGCCCTCCCGGTCGCAGTGCCACAGGTACACGGCGGCGCCCTCCTTCGGGGTGCCGCAGCCCGAGGCCGCGTCCACGACCGTGAGCGTGATGGTCATGGGCACGCCCTCGGCGGTGCCGCCCGCGGAGTCGCCGAAGCTCGTCGTGATGTCGCTGCGGACGACGCCGCTCTCCTTCAGTACGTTCACGCCGTTCGAGCCGTCGCCGGGGTAGGGGCCGGCGGTCTCCTCCGGGATCTCCGCGCACTCCGCGGACGAGGAGGAACTGCCGGAGGAGGCCGCCGAGGAGGAGGACGTGGAGGAGGACGTGGCGGACGCCGAGGTGTCCTCGTTCGTGCTGCAGCCCACCAGCGGGACCAGGCTCGCCCCCGCCATCAGCCGGATCATGCGGCGGCGGGCGAGGACGGGAAGGTCGTAGGAGAGCCCTCTGTCGTGCTCGTGGACCTCGTCGTCGTGGTGTCGGTGCATTGCCGTCCCCTCGCTGGTGTGGTGCCGTGTCCGGCACTCGCCTCCGGTACGGCAGACGCTAGGAGTGCCAGCTGTGGGGAACCAGTCTGGTGGCTGTCGAGTCGCTGTCGGTTTGCCAGGGTCCCCGTACCGGCCCGCCCGCCCGGCCGCTCTCGGTACGCTTGCGCCCATGTACGGCTACGACCAGAACGTCGGTGCCCAGCAGGGCTACGTCCCCCCGCAGCAGATGCCCGGCGGGTACGGACAGCAGCAGCCGCCGCTGTACCCCGAGCCGTCCCCGCCCTCGCTCGCGGACGCGGTGCGTGCCTTCACCACCGGCCAGATGTCCGCGGAGGACTTCCAGCAGGTCTTCGCGACGTCGAAGGTGTACTGCCCGCGCGGTGACAACCCCGGTTTCCTCGCCCTGCACAACACTCAGCAGCCGGTGATCCCGATGTTCACCTCGCTGAAGGAGCTGCGGCGGTACGCGGGCAAGGAGTCCAAGTACTTCGTGATCACCGGCGCGGAGGTGATCGACCTGCTGCCGACCGGGTACGGCTTCGTCCTCGACATGGAGGGCGAGCACCGCATGGTGTTCGACGCGAAGGCCGTGGAGGAGATGGTCGACTTCGCGATGCGCCGGATGTACGGCTAGCAGGTCGGCGCAGGTATTCAGGACCGGCGCATCTTTGCGACGACGACGGCCCGGAGGGAATGTCCTCCGGGCCGTCGGCGTTGTGGGCTAGCAGAAAGTTCAATGCTCAACTAAAGTGGGACGCACGTCGCCCAAGGAGGTACCGACCATGCCCGCAGTGACCGTCGAGAACCCGCTGACGCTGCCCCGTGTGACCGCACCGGCCGACGCCGTGGCACGTCCCGTGCTCGCCGTCACCACCGCGCCGAGCGGATTCGAGGGTGAGGGCTTCCCGGTGCGCCGGGCGTTCGCGGGGATCAACTACCGCCACCTCGACCCGTTCATCATGATGGACCAGATGGGCGAGGTGGAGTACGCGCCCGGAGAGCCGAAGGGCACGCCCTGGCACCCGCACCGCGGCTTCGAGACCGTCACGTACATCATCGACGGGATCTTCGACCACCAGGACTCCAACGGCGGTGGCGGCACCATCACCAACGGCGACACCCAGTGGATGACCGCGGGCTCGGGCCTCCTCCACATCGAGGCCCCGCCGGAGTCCCTCGTCATGTCCGGCGGCCTCTTCCACGGCCTGCAGCTGTGGGTGAACCTCCCGGCCAAGGACAAGATGATGGCCCCGCGCTACCAGGACATCCGCGGCGGCAACGTCCAGCTGCTCACCACCCCCGACGGCGGCGCGCTGCTCCGTGTCATCGCCGGTGAGCTGGACGGTCACGCCGGTCCCGGTATCACGCACACGCCGATCACCATGATCCACGCGACGCTGGCGCCGGGCGCGGAGATCACCCTGCCGTGGCGGGAGGACTTCAACGGGCTCGCGTACGTGCTGGCGGGGCGGGGCGCGGTGGGCGCGGAGCGCCGCCCGATCCACCTGGGCCAGACGGCCGTCTTCGGCAACGGCGGTTCACTGACCGTCCGCGCGGACGAGAAGCAGGACTCGCACACCCCGGACCTGGAGGTCGTGCTGCTGGGTGGGCAGCCGATCCGCGAGCCGATGGCCCACTACGGCCCGTTCGTCATGAACACCAAGGACGAACTGATGCAGGCCTTCGAGGACTTCCAGAAGGGACGGCTGGGGACGATACCGGCGGTGCACGGGATGACGGAGAGTGGTCCGCGGGGCTGAGGTTCTGACGATCCGTCACTCGGCCGGGCTGTTCGCGCAGGACAGCCCGGCCGTTGCGTGGTCGGGTGGAGGCGTGCACCTGCTTCCCGTTCCCGTGCGGCGGTTCGCAGCCTGGTGTGTGGTCGTGGTGCTGGCCGCCGCCGTCGGCTGGGTCGTGGTCCTGCTCTGCGGGCGACTGCGCACGGCCGTCGTACCGGTGCTGCTCGCGCTGCTCGGGACCGCGCTGCTGGGGCCGCTGTACCGGCGGCTGGTCAAGGTCGGCGTCAACCGGTCGGTGGCCGCCGCGCTCACCTGCGTCGCCGTGGTGGCGGTGGTCGGCGGCGCCGTGTACATCGTCGTCGCCGCGCTCGTCGACTCCGGCGACCAGATCATCGCCTCGTTGCGGCGGGCGGCGCAGGGCATCGCCGAGCACTTCGGGGCGGCCGGCACCTCGCTGGACGACATCGCCGCCAACGCCCGTGAGCTGCTGAGCAGGTTCGGCGGGACGGCCGCCTCCGGTGTGATCAGCGGGGTCAGCGTGGTCGGCGAGACCATCGCCATGGCCGTACTGGCGCTGCTGCTCGTCTTCTTCTTCCTACGGGACTCCCACCGGGCCTCCGGTGGTCTGCGCGCGCTCGCCCCGCGCGGGACCGCCGACACCGTCGAGGCCATGGCGCGGCGGGCCTTCCAGGCCGTCGAGGGGTTCATGCGCGGGACCACCTTCATCGCCTTCATCGACGCGGTGTGCATCACGGTCGGGCTGCTGATCCTGGGCGTGCCGGGCGCGGTCGGGCTGGGGGCGCTGGTGTTCGTCGGCGCGTACATCCCCTATCTCGGCGCGGTCCTCTCCGGTGCCGTGGCTGTGCTGGTCGCACTCGCCGACCGGGGGTTCGTCATCGCGCTGTGGGCGCTCGGGGTGGTGCTCGCCGTGCAGGTGCTGGAGGGGCATGTGCTGCAGCCGATGGTCCAGAGCCGGACCGTGCAGATGCATCCGGCGGTGGTGATGGTCACGATCACCGCGGGGGCGTCGGTCGCCGGGATCCTGGGCCTGCTGCTGGCGGTGCCGCTCACCGCCGCCGCCTTCGGGGTCGTACACGAAATGCGGGCGCGGTACGGGACACCGGCCGAGCCGTAGCCAGGCCCCGCTATGCCGACGGCTGCCCGTCCGGCTCGTGCAGCTCGAACCAGATGCTCTTGCCCTCGCCCCGCGGATCCACCCCCCACGCGTGCGCCAGCAGTTCGATCAGCATCAGGCCGCGCCCGGAGGACGCCAGTTCCCCGGGCCGGCGCTTGTGCGGCAGGTCGTCGCTGGCGTCGGTGACCTCCACCCGCATCCGCCGCGCGCCCGGCTCCCCCGCGACTTCGGCGACCAGCAGCGCGTCGGTGTCGGTGTGCACGAGGACGTTGGTGAGCGTCTCGGACAGCAGCAGCACCGCCGAGTCGACCTGGTCGGCGGAGCTCCAGTCGTGCAGTAGTTCGCGCAGTTGCTGCCGGGCCACGGCGACCCGCTCGGGCTCGGCCTGGGCCACCGTCAGCATCGTGCGCCGCACTCTCGGCCATACGGTCACGGTGTCGCCGCAGCCGCAGCCCTCGGGCTCCCGGCACAGCAGCAGTACGGCGATGTCGTCCTCGCGCCGGTCGGCGAGGGGGCCGGTGGTGTGGTGGGAGGACGGCCCGTGCACGGCCTGGACCAGGGAGTCGGCGAGTTCCTCCAGGTCGCCCTTGTGCTCCTCCAGGATGGTGCGGATGCGCACCCAGCCGGTCTCCAGGTCGTGTCCGCCGGTCTCGATCAGGCCGTCGGTGCAGATCAGCATGGTCTCGCCGGGTTCGAGCACCAGCTGCGTGGTGGGGTAGTCGGCGTCCGGGTCGATGCCGAGGGGCAGCCCGCCGGCCGTCGGTTGCTTCAGGACCGTGCCGTCGGCCATCCGGATCGCCGGGTCCGGGTGCCCGGCGCGGGCGATGTCCAGCACGCCGGTCTCCGGGTCGGCCTCGACGTACAGGCAGGTCGCGAAGCGCAGGTCGGCCGGGTCCTCGTCGGTGGTGCTGATGCCGTGCAGGAACCGGGAGGCGCGGGACAGTACGGCGTCGGGGCGGTGGCCCTCGGACGCGTACGCGCGCAGGGCTATCCGCAGCTGGCCCATCAGGCCCGCCGCCCGCACGTCATGCCCCTGGACGTCCCCGATGACGAGGGCGATCCGCCCGCTGGGCAGCGGGATCATGTCGTACCAGTCGCCGCCGACCTGGAGCCCGCCGCCGGTGGGGATGTACCGGGCGGCGACGCTCATGCCGGGGATCTCGGGGCCCAGCGTGGGCAGCATGGACCGTTGCAGGCCGTCGGTCAGCTCCCGCTCGGACTCGGCGGTGCCGGCCCGGGTGAGGGCCTGCGCGAGCATCCGGGCGACCGTCGTCAGCACGGAGCGCTCATCCGGTGTGAACCCGACGGGATGGGCGAAGGCCGCCATCCAGGCGCCCATGGTGCGCCCGGCGACGGTCAGCGGCAGAAAGGCCCACGACTGGCGGCCGAACCGCTCGGCGAGCGGCCAGGTGAGCGGGTAGCGGGACTTGTAGTGGTCGGGCGAGGGGAGATAGACGGCGCGGCCGGTGCGTACGACTTCCGCAGCCGGATAGTCCGTCGCCAGGGCCATGTGCGTGAAGGGACCCTCGTCGCCGGGCCGGTGGCCGTGGTGGCCGATGATCGTCAGCCGGTCGCCCTCCACACCGAAGACGGCGAGCCCGTCCGGGGAGAAGCCCGGCATCGACAGTCCGGCCGCGACCCGCAGCACCTCCGCCGTGGAGCGCGCCTCGGCCAGCGCCCGGCCCGCGTCCAGCAGGAACGCCTCCCGGGAGCGCCGCCAGTCGCCGGTGACCGCACGGCGGCTCGCCGGGGTGCCCGGCGGGGGGTCGGTGACCTCCTGGAGGGTGCCGATCAGCTCGAAGGCCCGGCGTTCGTGGTCGTAGCTCGGCTTGGAGCGGCTCCGGACGGTACGGATCACCCGGCCCCGCTCGTCCATGATCCGGACCCGTACCTCGGCGACCGTGTCCTCGGCGGCGGCGAGGCCGACGACGCTGACGATCTCGTTCCAGTCCACGGGGTGGAGCCGGGCCCTGGCCTGGGCCTCGGTGATGGTCGCCTGCTCGGCGGGCAGCCCGAGCAGCCGAGCGGCCTCGGCGTCCACCGTGACCAGCTTCGTGGCCGTGTTCCAATGCCACAGGCCGGTCGCGAGGGCGGCGAGGACCTGCCCCACGGCGGGCAGGGGCTCACCAGTGCGCATTGCCCCACTCTAAGAAGAGCTGATCGAAGGATGCCACCGATGCCGCACGCCGGTCATCGCCCGTCATCGCCGGTAATCGTGGAGAGGCCCTCGCGGGCGGCCGGTACTCTGGGGGTGTTTCACGTGAAACACCCCCGATCTGCGAAGGCTGGATGAACGACGATGCATCGGTACAGGTCCCACACCTGCGGCGAGCTCCGCGCCTCTGACGTCGGCACCGACGTCCGGCTGAGTGGCTGGCTGCACAATCGGCGCGACCTGGGCGGCATCCTCTTCATCGATCTGCGCGACCACTACGGCATCACGCAGCTGGTCGCCCGGCCGAACACGGCCGCCTACGAGGCGCTGGACAAGCTCTCCAAGGAGACCGTCGTCCGGGTCGACGGCCAGGTCGTCTCCCGTGGCACCGAGAACATCAACCCCGACCTGCCCACCGGCGAGATCGAGATCGAGGTCGGCGAGGTCGAAGTGCTGGGCGCGGCCGCGCCGCTACCCTTCACGATCAACACCGAGGACGGGGTCAACGAGGAACGGCGCCTGGAGTACCGCTTCCTGGACCTGCGCCGCGAGCGCATGCACCGCAACATCATGCTGCGTACGGCGGTCATCTCGGCGATCCGGCACAAGATGACGGCGCTGGGCTTCAACGAGATGGCGACCCCGATCCTGAGCGCCACCTCCCCCGAGGGCGCCCGCGACTTCGTCGTACCGTCCCGCCTGCACCCGGGCAAGTTCTACGCCCTGCCCCAGGCCCCGCAGCAGTTCAAGCAGCTGCTGATGATCTCCGGCTTCGACCGCTACTTCCAGATCGCGCCCTGCTTCCGCGACGAGGACGCGCGGGCCGACCGTTCGCCGGGCGAGTTCTACCAGCTCGACATCGAGATGTCCTTCGTCGAGCAGGAGGACGTCTTCCAGCCGGTCGAGAAGCTGATGACCGAGCTGTTCGAGGAGTTCGGTAACGGCCACCATGTCACGTCCCCGTTCCCGCGGATCCCGTTCCGCGAGGCGATGCTGAAGTACGGCTCCGACAAGCCGGACCTGCGCGCCCAGCTGGAGCTGGTGGACATCACCGACATCTTCGAGGGCTCCGAGTTCAAGGCGTTCGCGGGCAAGCACGTGCGGGCGCTGCCGGTGCCGGACGTCGCCTCGCAGCCCCGGAAGTTCTTCGACCAGCTCGGCGAGTACGCCATCACGCTGGGCGCCAAGGGCCTTGCGTGGGTGCGGGTCGGCGAGGATGGCACGCTGTCCGGCCCGATCGCGAAGTTCCTGACCGAGGACAACGTCGCCGAGCTGACCAAGCGCCTCTCGCTGGCCGCCGGGCACGCCGTGTTCTTCGGCGCGGGCGAGTTCGACGAGGTCTCGAAGATCATGGGCGCGGTGCGCGTCGAGGCCGCGAAGCGGGCCGGGCACTTCGAGGAGGGCGTCTTCCGCTTCTGCTGGATCGTCGACTTCCCGATGTACGAGAAGGACGAGGAGACCGGCGCGATCGACTTCTCGCACAACCCGTTCTCCATGCCGCAGGGCGGCCTGGAGGCGCTTCAGACCCAGGACCCGCTGGACATCCTGGGCTGGCAGTACGACATCGTCTGCAACGGCGTCGAGCTGTCCTCCGGCGCGATCCGGAACCACGAGCCGGACATCATGCTCAAGGCCTTCGAGATCGCCGGGTACGACCGGGAGACCGTCGAGGAGAAGTTCGCCGGCATGCTGCGCGCGTTCCGCTTCGGCGCCCCGCCGCACGGCGGCATCGCGCCCGGCGTCGACCGCATCGTGATGCTGCTGGCCGACGAGCCCAACATCCGCGAGACCATCGCGTTCCCGCTCAACGGCAACGCGCAGGACCTGATGATGGGCGCTCCGACGGAGCTGGAGGAGGCCCGGCTGAAGGAGCTGCACCTGTCGGTGCGCAAGCCGCAGCCGAAGTAGCCCTGCCGAGCGCGGGCGGCCCGGAACCGGGGTTGGTTCCGGGCCGCTTTCGTATGCAGGGCTCTCACCCAGCTCTTACTCATGGTGCTGACAGGTGCGCTCCCTAGCGTCCCGCCCATGACGGAGAACACGGAATCCAAGAGCCATTCCCCGCGACACAAACGGGACTTGACCCGCCGTAAGGTCGTGATCGCCGGGGGTGGAGCGGTCGTGGCGGTGGGCGTCGGCGGCACGCTCGCGGCGGGCGCCTTCGCGGGTGAGAAGAAGCAGGGCACGGCGGCCACGGGTGAGGCCTGCTACCAGCTCACCTCGGAGACCACCGAGGGCCCCTACTACATCGACGCGGACAAGATCCGCCAGGACATCACCGAGGACAAGGAGGGCATCCCGCTCACCCTCCGCATCAAGGTGATCGACTCCGAGACTTGCAAGCCGCTGCGCAACGCGGCCGTGGACATCTGGCACTGCGACGCGCTGGGCATCTACTCGGGCTACGAGAGCCTGTCGACCGGCGGCGGTGGCACCCCGCCCACGGACGCCCCCTCGGGCACCCCCACCGGCACCCCGACCGGCGAGCCCCCGTCCGGCGCGCCGAGCGGCGGTACGGGCGGCGGCGTGCACGAGGAGCCGACGGACGACGAGCGCTACCTGCGCGGCACCTGGCGCACGGACAAGCAGGGCTTCGTCACCTTCAGGACCATCTTCCCGGGCTGGTACCGCGGCCGCTGCGTGCACATCCACACCAAGGTGCATGTGAGCGGCACCTGGACGGACGCCGGTTACGAGGGCGGCAACACCTGCCACACGGGTCAGTTCTTCTTCGACGAGGAGGCGGTCCTGGCGTCGGCGGAGGTGGAGCCGTACTCGACCTCGACAACCGAGCGCACGACGCTCACCGAGGACACCATCTACGACCAGTCCGGCACGACCGGTGGTCTGCTGAAGCTGAAGTACAAGAAGAACGACATCGCCAAGGGCGTCCTCGCCACCATCACGGTCGGCGTGGACCCGGAGGCGACGAACACGGGCACCTAGCCCCTGAGCAGGGCAGAGGGCGCCCGGGGTGGTCCGCACCCCGGGCGCACTCGGCTCACCTCGCCACGAACTGCGTCAGGATGGCCTGTACCTCGTAGATGTCGACGCCCTTGGTGAAGGTCTTCTGGATCGGGGTCTGGGAGCCGGAGAGCCAGATCTTCAGTTCGGCGTCGAGGTCGAAGGTGCCGGCGGTCTCGACGGCGAAGTGCGTGATGCTGCGGTACGGGATGGAGTGGTACTCCACCTTCTTGCCGGTGATGCCCTGCTTGTCGACCAGGATCAGACGGCGGTCAGTGAACAGGATGGTGTCGCGGATCAGCAGGTACGCGGCGTGCACCTGCTCCCCCTGACCCAGCAGACGCGCGTAGTCCTGCTGCGCCGCCGCCGGATCGATGCTGTGCGCGTTTCCGAACAGTGCCATGGATGGACCCCCCCACTCAGTGTCCGTGATCTTGGCAAGTCACGTGATCTTGGCCAGGTATACCCGGTGAGTGAGGGGTCCGAGAAGGGCTGTTACGCGGTTGTTTCGCCGCCGAAGCGCTCCTTGTACGTCTCCAGGTCCTCGTCCGTCAGCTTGGCGAACAGGACCGGGGGGACGGTGAAGGGGGTGCCCGGCGGGACCGAGGTGAGGGACTTCGCCTCGGGCTCGGTGACCCAGGGGGCCGTGTCGTCGGGGAGGGTGAAGACCGAGCGCATGGTGGCGGCCGTGGCCGGGATGAAGGGCTCGGAGACGACCGCGTAGAGGTGGATGAGGTTCATCGCCGTGCGGAGCGTGAGGGCGGCGCCGTCCTTGTTGGTCTTGATCTCCAGCCAGGGGGCCTTCTCCTCCAGGTAGGAGTTGCCCGCGGACCACAGCGCGCGCAGCGCGGCCGCGGCCTTGCGGAACTGGAGGGCCTCCATCTGCTCCTCGTACTCCGCGAGCAGGCGGGCGATCTCCTCGCCCAGCGCCACCTCCGCCGGGCCGGGCTCGCCGCCGGCCGGGACCTCCTCGCCGAAGCGCTTCTTGGAGAAGGACAGGACGCGGTTGACGAAGTTGCCGAGGGTGTCGGCGAGGTCCTTGTTCACCGTCGCCGTGAAGTGCTCCCAGGTGAAGGACGCGTCGTCCGACTCAGGGGCGTTGGCGATCAGGAAGTAGCGCCAGTAGTCGGCGGGGAGGATTTCGAGCGCCTGGTCGGTGAAGACGCCGCGCTTTTGGGAGGTGGAGAACTTTCCGCCGTAGTACGTGAGCCAGTTGAAGGCCTTGACGTAGTCGACCTTCTTCCACGGCTCGCGCACGCCCAGCTCGGTGGCTGGGAACATCACGGTGTGGAAGGGGACGTTGTCCTTGGCCATGAACTCGGTGTAGCGGACGGTGTCGTCCACGTCGTACCACCAGGACTTCCAGTCCCGGTTCTCCGGGTCCAGGTCCGACCACTCCTTCGTCGCGCCGATGTACTCGATCGGCGCGTCGAACCAGACGTAGAAGACCTTGCCCTCGGCCGCGAGGTCCGGCCAGGTGTCGGCGGGGACCGGGACGCCCCAGTCCAGGTCGCGGGTGATGGCGCGGTCGTGCAGGCCCTCGTTCAGCCACTTGCGGGCGATGGAGGAGGCCAGCTGGGGCCAGTCGGCCTCGTGGCGGGCGACCCACTCCTCGACCTCGTGCTGGAGCTTGGACTGGAGGAGGAAGAGGTGCTTGGTCTCGCGGACCTCCAGGTCGGTGGAGCCGGAG
Source organism: Streptomyces spinoverrucosus (assembly GCF_006539505.1). Taxonomy (GTDB): domain Bacteria; phylum Actinomycetota; class Actinomycetes; order Streptomycetales; family Streptomycetaceae; genus Streptomyces; species Streptomyces spinoverrucosus. The sequence goes on along the minus strand of NZ_BJND01000041.1, from coordinate 81,878 downwards.
ATCGCCGAGCGGGGGTTGATCAGGTCGGTGGGGTCGAGGACGCGGGTGCAGTTCTCGCACTGGTCGCCGCGGGCCTTGTCGTAGCCGCAGTGGGGGCAGGTGCCCTCGACGTAGCGGTCCGGGAGGAAGCGGCCGTCGGTGGGGCTGTACACCTGGCGGATCGCGCGCTCCTCGACGAAACCGTTCTCGTTGAGCTTGCGGGCGAAGTGCTGGGTGATCTCGACGTTCTGCGGGCTGGAGCTGCGGCCGAAGTAGTCGAAGGCGAGGGCGAAGCCGTCGTAGACCGCCTTCTGGGCGTCGTGCGCCTGGGCGCAGAACTCGTCGACCGGGAGGCCCTGCTCCTTGGCGGCGAGTTCGGCGGGGGTGCCGTGTTCGTCGGTGGCGCAGATGTAGAGGACGTCGTGGCCGCGCTGGCGGAGGTAGCGGGAGTAGACGTCTGCCGGGAGCATGGACCCCACCATGTTGCCCAGGTGCTTGATCCCGTTGATGTACGGAAGGGCGCTGGTGATGAGGTGTCGAGCCATCGGGGGCTGCTCCCAGGTCGCTGCGTTTGTTTACGAACCTTGAAATCGTAGCCGACATGGGTGGGCCGCCCGCTTCCCGTTTTACGGGGTGAGAAGCGGGCGGCCGGGGGTGGGGGATTCTGCGGGCGCTATGGGCGCCAGTTTGCGAGGACGCCTTCGTAGAACTCGGTGTCGGTGAGTTCCTTCGGGGTGGGGCCCGCGTGGAAGAAGGACGTGTTGTCGGTCTTCAGTTTGCGGAGGTAATCGAAGGCCTTGTTGTCGTGTTCACCGAAGGCGACGAAGGCGAAGTGGATGTGGGGGTGGGATTTCGCGGCGTTGGTGAGGGCCTGGGTGGCGGGGGTTTTGGCGTCGGGGGCGCCGTCGGTCTGGAAGATCACGAGGGCGGGGGTGGTGGGGGTGGTGGTCTTGTCGTGGTGGGTGAGGACGTCCTCGACGGCGACGTGGTAGCTGGTACGGCCCATGCGGCCGAGGGAGGCGTGGAGGGTGTCGATCTTGTTCTCGTGGTCGGGGAGGGTGAGCTCGCCGGTGCCGTCGAGTTCTGTGGAGAAGAAGGTGACGTGGACCGTTGCCTCGGGGTCGAGGTGGGCGGCGAGGGCGAGGGTCTGTTCGCCGAGGGCCTGGGCGGAGCCGTCCTTGTAGTACGGGCGCATGGAGGCGGAGCGGTCGAGGACGAGGTAGACCTTGGTGGCGGTGGGGGTGTTGTGGGCCTTGAGGGTGGTGGCGGCTGCGGTGTAGGCCGTGCGGAGGGTGGGGGGTACTGGAAGGTTGTGCCCACCCGCACCACCCGTGCGGCTTTCGTTGTCGGGTGCGGGTGGCCCCTGTGGGGTGTCCTCGCCGTTGGCGGGTGCGGCGGCAGGGGTGGGTTCCGGTTCGATTACGGCCTCGGCCTCGGCCTCGGCCGCGGGCTCGGGTTCCGGCTGGGTTGAGTCGACCGGGGCGGGGCTCTCGGCCGCCACAGCTTCCGCCGCGACCTCGGCTACCGGCTCGGTCTCTGGCTTCGCCGGGACCTCAGCGTCGGCCTCCGGTTCGGGGGTGGCTTGGGCTTCAGGGGCCGGGGTGGGCTCGGGCTTGGTCTCCGGCTCCGCCTCGACCTCAGCGTCGGCCTGCGGGGTCGGTTCCGCGTTCGCCTCGGTCGTCGGGTCGGCTTCCGGGGTGATCGGCGTGGTGGCCTCAGGGCGGGCCTCGGCCTCAGTGGCGGTCTGCGGCTTCGCCGCGACCTCCGGGGCCGGCTCGGCTTCGGGCGTGACTTCGGCCTCGGGCTCGGTCTGCGGCTGCGCCTCGGCCTCCCGCTCGTGCTGCGGGGTGGGCTCGGCCGCCGCCTCGACCTCAGCGTCGGTCTTGGCCTCCGGCTCGGGCCGCGGGGTGGGCTCGGCCGCCGCCTCGGCTTCGGGCTTGGTCTCCGGCTGCGCCTCGACCTCGGCGTCGGCCTTGGTCTCCGGCGCGGTGTCGGTCGCGGCTTCCGGCTCCGTGTCCGTCTCGGTCGTCGCGTTCGCTTCCGGTGCGGTCGGCGTGGTCGCCTCCGGCTCGGTCGTCGCCTCTGCCTCCGGCGCGGCGTCCGTCTCCGGCTTCGCCTCTGCCTCCGGCTTCGCCTCTCCCTCGGCCTCCGGCGTCTCGGTCGCCGCCTCGGCCTCCGGCATCTCGGTCGACGCCCCTGCCCCGGCCACCGGCGTCTCGGTCGCCACCTCGGGCTCTGCAGCCGACGCGGGCTCTTCCGTGGCCGTCAGCTTCTCCGTGGCCGCCGGCTCGCCAGTGGCCGTCAGCTTCTCCGCGACCGTCAGTTCGTCCGCGACCGTCGACTCCCCTGCGACCGTCAGCTTCTCCCTGACCGTCTTCTCCCTGACCGTCAGTTCTTCCGCGATCGTCAGTTCGTCCGCGACCGTCGGCTCCCCGGCGACCGTCGGCTCCCCCGTGACCCTCAGTTCCTCCTCCGCCGTCCGCTGCTCCGAGTGCGGCGGCTCCTCAGCAGTGGCTAGTTGGGAGGGGACGCCCCGTTCCTCCCGGTCTCCCGACGCGGCCGAAAGTGGGTGGGATGGGGTTGGGTGGGGGGTCGTCACCCTGTCGAACGCCGCCGCCACAAGGTCGTGCTCCTCGCGGGGCTCGGGGACCGGCGAGGTCGTGGTGGGAGTTGGTTGTGGCTGCGTGGGGACACCCTCTGCCTCGGGCTTGCGGCCCTTGCGGGAGCGGCCGAATGCGTTCCGCAGGAGAGTGAGAATGCCCATGTGCGCAACCCTTCGCGTGAGGTGATGCCCGTCAATCCCTGGCCAGGACGGACACGTAAGGTTAGCGGTCCGGGGAGGGGTGACGGCGTCCGCGTCAAGGGCCGGACCAAGCCGTGATGTGCGTAAACCTCAACTCCCTGACAGATACCTCCGGTTCACGCTCCGTTCACCCCATCGCTCCGCTCCCGCACAAACGTGCTCCTACCGTCCGTCACGCCGGATTCAAAGGGGAAGCAAGGGGAGTAATAGTGCGCAATCTGCTGCCTATCGTAAGAACCAATGACTCGCATGCGGGTGGACGGTCCGCTCTGACCTGCCGTTTCCGTTGTGGTGACGCCTGTTTCCACGAGGTGCCCAACACCACCGCCAACCCGTACGTCGGCGACGTCATCGCCGGCGCCCTCAGCCGCCGTAGCGTGATGCGTGCCGCCGCCGTCGTCACCGCGGCCGCCGCTGCCGGCACTGCTGCCAACGTCGCCGCCGCCCCGCAGGCCGAGGCCGCGTCCGCCGACCGCTGGCACAAGCCGGGCAAGCCGGGCAACAAGGGTGCCCGCGGCCTGCGCTTCGCGCCCGTCGCGCCGAACACCAACGACGCCGTGACCATCCCCGAGGGGTACGGCCAGAACATCGTGATCCGCTGGGGCGAGCCCATCCTGCGCGGCGCGCCCGCCTTCGACCCGGACAACCAGACCGCCAAGGCCCAGGCCGGTCAGTTCGGGTACAACTGCGACTTCCTGGCGCTGCTGCCGCTGCCCGGCGAGCGCAACCGGCAGATCCTCGTCGCGAACCACGAGTACACCGACGAGGTGCTCATGTTCCGCGACTACGACGAGGACAATCCCACCCGCGAGCAGGTCGAGATCGCCTGGGCCGCGCATGGGCTGTCCGCCGTCGTCGTCGAGGGGGATCGGAGGACCGGGAAGCTGACGCCCGTGCCTCGGCACCACCTCAACCGGCGTGTGACCGCCACGACCGAGTTCCGGCTCACCGGGCCCGTCGCCGGGTCCGACCTGGTCAAGACCTCCGCCGACCCGAACGGCACCAAGGTCCTCGGCACCCTCAACGACTGCGCGGGCGGCGTGACCCCGTGGGGCACCACGCTGCACGGCGAGGAGAACTTCAACCAGTACTTCGCCAACGCGAGCCGGACGACGGACAAGCGCTACGGCATGCCCACCGGCGGCAGCGACCGCAAGTGGGAGCTGTTCGACAAGCGGTTCGACGTCGCCCAGGAGCCCAACGAGCCGCACCGCTTCGGCTACGTCGTCGAGTTCGACCCGTACGACCCGACCTCCACGCCGCGCAAGCACACCGCGCTCGGCCGCTTCAAGCACGAGGGCGCGACCGTGCGTCTGACGCACGACGGCCGTCCGGTCGTGTACTCCGGTGACGACGAGCGCTTCGACTACTTCTACAAGTTCGTCGGCAGCAAGCGGATGAAGAAGGGCTACTCCCGCGCCGTCCGCGAGCACAACCTGTCGCTGCTCGACGAGGGCACCCTCTACGTCGCCAAGCTCACGGGTGACTCCCCCGCGATCGAGATAGACGGCACCGGCAAGCTTCCGCGGGACGGCGAGTTCGACGGCTCCGGCGAGTGGATTCCGCTGGCCACGGCGACGGCGGACGGTGCGGTGTCCCACGTCGAGGGCATGACCGCCGAAGAGGTGTTCGTCTTCACCCGCCTCGCCGGTGACAAGGTCGGCGCCACGAAGATGGACCGGCCCGAGGACATCGAGCCCAACCCGCACACCGGCAAGGTGTACCTCGCCCTCACCAACAACAGCGCCCGCGGTGTCGGTTCGAACGCCAAGCCGGACGAGGCCAACCCGCGCAACGCCAACAAGCACGGGCAGGTCCTGGAGCTCACCGAGCGCTGGAACCGCGCCGACAGCACCAAGTTCGCCTGGAGCCTGTTCCTGGTCGCCGGTGACCCGGAGGACCCGGCCACCTACTTCGCCGGCTTCCCGAAGGACCAGGTCAGCCCGATCTCCTGCCCGGACAACGTCGCCTTCGACCGGTACGGCAACCTGTGGATCTCCACCGACGGCAACTCGCTCGGCTTCCACGACGGCCTCTTCGGTGTAGCTACGCGCGGTGACCGGCGCGGTGAGCTGAAGCAGTTCCTGAGCGTGCCGATCGGCGCCGAGACCTGCGGGCCGATCATCCAGGAGCGCCGTGTCCTGGTCGCTGTGCAGCACCCGGGCGAGGTCGACGGGGCGACCGCCGAGAAGCCCCTGAGCGCCTGGCCCGACGGACCCGGCAAGCTCAACCGTCCCGCGGTCGTGGCCGTGTGGCGCAAGGACGGCTGCGACGTCGGCGCCTGACCAGCCGGGACGGCCACGACAGGCAGTCCCTGGGGTCCCTAGGGTTGCGGTGACGCGATCGCTCGCGCCGCCGCGACCTCCTGGCGCAGGGGCTCCAGAACGCTGCCCGCCGGGCCCGTGAGGTCGGTGCGGACGGGCGTGAGGGTCTCCACTTCGCGCAGGCCCTGGGACAGGTCCCTCAGTTGCAGGGCCACCTGATCGATCTCCGCCTTCGACGGCGGTGCGGATCCGTGTTTGACGCGGACCCGTGCCGCCGTCGTCGCGTCCACGATCCGTTCCACGGCGACGACCAGCGGCCACCACGCGGCGGCCCGGCGGCCGGTGGGCGGGGGTTCGGTGAGGGCGCGCTGGAATTCCGTACGGATGCCGGACAGGTCGCGGTACAGGCGGCGGCGCATCCGGGCGCGGGCCGCGGGGTCCGCCGTGGCGGCGAAGGCCGTCTCGACGTAGCGGGCCGTGTCCGCGACCGCGTCGGCGAGGCGGTCGCCGACCCGGGTGTGCCAGCTCTCCGGCCACAGCAGATACCCGGCGATCAGGGCGATCGCGCAGCCCATGAGGGAGTCGACCAGGCGGGGCAGCAGCAGGTCGGTGCCCTGCTGGTTGAGGACGTCGGACAGCAGGAGGATCACCGGCGTGATCGCGGCGGTCTGGTAGCCGTACCCGCGCGGGGTGAGCGCCGGGATCAGCGGGGCGAGCAGCAGCAGGACCGGTACGTCCCACCAGCCGCGCGGCACCTCCGAGAGCACCGCCGCCGCGACGACCAGCCCGGCGACCGTGCCGAGCGCGCGCAGCAGGGCGCGGGAGAAGACCGAGCCGAAGTCGGGCTTGAGGACGAAGGTGATGGTCAGGGCGACCCAGTAGGAGCGCGGTACGGCGATGAGGGAGACCAGGGCCTGGGCGATGCCGATGCACAGGGCGAGGCGCAGGCCGTAGCGCCAGGAGCCGGCCGACAGGACGGCGCTGCGGGCGGCCCGTGCGGTACGGACGCCCAGCCCGGCGGGGCCGCCGAGGCGGTCGTCGATGCCGCGCGGGTCGACGTCCGGCGCGGTGACGACGTCGGCGGCGTGCCGCAGGGCGTGGTTCACCGCGCGGGCGGTTTCGGTGGTGGGCGTCGGCAGGCGGAGCCGCAGCGGCTCGGTGCGGCCGGTTTCGACCGCGTCGGCGACGGCGCGGATGGCCGCCGCGACCTCGGGGTGCAGGGGCCGTCCGCTGAGGTGGGCGGCGGGGGCGGCCTCGACGAGCGGGGTGACGGCGTTCAACTGGGCGACCAGACGAGTCAGTTCCGGGCTGCGGCCGTGGTGGCGGGCGCGGTGGGACAGGACCAGGTCGTAGGCCTCGTTGAGGGCGAGGGTGGCGGAGTGGCGGGCGTCGTCGTAGGCCACCGCGGAGTCGGCGCCGCAGACGGCGAGCAGGTCGGCGACGGCCCGGTAGGTGCCGGCGACGGCGGCGCGTTCGGGAACGCCGGAGCGCAGCGGCCAGGCGAGCAGCGCGAGCACCAGCACGAGCAGCCCGCCGCCGGACAGCAGCAGCGGCGCCAGCCACCACTCGCCCGGCAGCGGCAGCCCGGCCCCGATCACGGCGTTCAGCAGCAGGAGCAGCCCGGAGACGGAGGCGATCGCGCCGATCGTCGAGATCATCCCGGAGACCAGGGCGACGCCGGTGACGGTGGCGACGGCGACCCAGCCGTGCCCGTTGACGAGGGTGCCGAGGGTGACGCCGGCGGCGCCGAAGAGCTGCGGCACGGCGATGGTCAGCACCCGCAGCCGGTAGGCGGCGGCCGTGTCGCTGATGACGCCGGACAGGGCGCCCATGGCGGCGACGGCGCCGTAGGCGGGCCGGCCGACGGCGAGCCCGATCGCGAGCGGCAGCGCCAGCGAGACGGCCGCCCGGGCGACGGCGGGCCGGTTGACGGGCGCCTTGTGCGACCGGAGGTTCCTGACCAGCCAGTCGGGCGGCGTGAGACTGACGGGGAACTCGCGGGCCATGGGGACATTATGACCGTTTGATCACGTCCGGTCAGGAGGGGCCGGTTCCGCCTGAGCGGCACTGAGCGGGACTGAGCGGGACTGAGCGGGACTAGAAGGGCCCCTAGGGGTCCACTCGGGCCAGGAACTCCCTCAGTGCCGCGTTGAATGCCTCCGGGCGTTCCAGGTTCGGCATGTGGGCCGCGGACTCGATCACCTGGAGGGTGGAGTCGGGCAGGGCCGCGTGCATGGCCCGAGCGTCGGACACCGGCGTGTACGTGTCGTCCGCGCCGGCCACCACCAGGGACGGGACCGTGACGCGGGTCAGCAGTTCGCGGTAGTCGGGGCGTTCGGCCCGGCCGCGCAGGGCCGCCGCGGCGCCCTCGGGCGGGGTGCCGGTCATCATGCGGTGGACGTGGGCCTTGACCTGGGGCGCCGCGTACGGGGCGACCATCTTCTCCAGCACCTCGTCGGCGTACCCCCGCATGCCCTCCCGGAGCAGCCGGTCCGCCATCGCGTTGCGGACGCGTTTGCCCACCGGTGTCTCGGCCGCCGGGAAGGTGTCGGCGAGGACCAGGCCCCGGACGCGGTCGCCGAAGCGGGCGTAGCACTCCATCGCGATCTGGCCGCCCATCGACAGCCCGGCCAGGACGTACGACTCCACCTTCAGCTCCTCCAGCAGGTCCCCGATGTCCTGCGCGAAGACGGAGAGCGGGGTGATGCCGGGGGTGACCGGGGACGCGCCGTAGCCCCTCAGGTCGGGGGCGATGACGCGGCGCTCGGCGGCGAACGCCTCGATCTGCGGCGCCCACATGGTGTGGTCGAAGGGGTGGCCGTGGACGAGGACGAGGGGCGGTCGGGACGACGTATCGGCGCCTTTGTCCTCGTATGCGAGGAAGGGGGTCATGTGGTCGACCCTAGGTGGGCCCAACTCCTCGGTGCAATAGGATCTTTGCTCTCGGTGCAATCCGGATCCGGTGAGGGCGGGGGCGACGTGGACGACTATCTGGCGCTGGCCGACCGCATCGCCGCCGACATCGCCGCCGGGCGGCTCAGGCCCGGTCAACGGCTGCCCCCGCAGCGGGCGTTCGCGCGGCGACGCGGGATCGCCGCGTCGACCGCCGGGCGGGTGTACGGCGAGCTGGTGCGCCGGGGACTGGTGGTGGGCGAGGTCGGGCGCGGCACGTTCGTCCGGGCCACGCCGGTCGCGCATGGGGGCCGGGCGCTCACCGAGCCGTCGGCCGCCGCTCCCGTCAACCTCGAACTCAACTACCCCACCGCCCTCGGCCAGTCCGCTCTCCTCGCCCCCACCCTCGCGCCTCTGCTCCAGCCCGACGCCCTCACCGAGGCCCTCCGCCCGGCCGCCGCCACCGGCACCGCCCCCGCCCGCGAGGCCGCCGCCGCGCTCCTCGGCTGCCCGGACCCCGCGCGGCTGCTGTTCACGGGCAACGCCCGGCAGGCGATCGCCGCCGCCCTGGCCTCCCTGGTCCGGCCGGGCGGCCGGGTCGGCGTCGAGGAGCTGACGTATCCGCTGGTGAAGGAGATCGCCGCCCGGCTCGGCATCACGCTCGTCCCGCTGGCCACGGACGGCGACGGTCTCCTCCCCGAGGCGCTGCGAGGCGCCCACCGCAGCGCGCCCCTGTCCGCCCTCTACGTGCAGCCGACGCTGCACAACCCGACGTCGGTGACGATGAGCGAGGAGCGGAAGATCCAAGTCGCCCAGGTGGCAAAGGACTTGGAGATGCCCGTCGTCGAGGACCGCATCTGGTCCTTCCTGCGGCCCGAGCCGCCCCTCGCCGTCCACGCGCCGCACCTCATCCACGTCGTCGACGGTCTGTCCAAGCGCGTCGCGCCCGGACTCACCGTCGGGTTTCTCGTCGTACCGCCGGGGCGGGTGGACGCGGTGGCGGGCGCGATCCGGTCCGGTGGGTGGAGCGCGGGGCGGTTCGCGCTTGAGGCGGCGGTGGGGTGGCTCGGGGACGGGACCGTGGAGCGGCTGGTGGCGGCCAAGCGGGCGGACGCGGCGCGGCGGCAGCGGATGGTGCGGCGGTGGCTGGGCGACTTCGCCGTACGGAGCGACCCGGGGGCCTATTACGCCTGGTGGGAGCTGCCGCCGCCGTGGCGCGCCGACACCTTCACGGCGGCCGCCGCCGCGCACGGCATCGCCGTCACGCCCGGGACCGCCTTCGCCGTGGGCGCGAACCGCACGCCGGACGCGGTCAGGCTTGGGCTCGCGTCGGCTGCTGAGGCGGAACTGGAGCGGGCGTTGCGGGTGCTGGCCGACGTCGTACGAGAGGGCCGTGACGGCCGGTGAGCCAGGTGGCCAGGGCCACCGTGAGGCCCAGGCCCACGAGCAGCCAGGACGTGGTGCGCAGGGTCGCGGTGAGGGCGTCGTAGACCGCGCCGGCGGCGGGCCGGGAGACCGTGGCGGGCAGGTCGGACAGGGTGAGCGCGCGGCCGGCGGCCACGGCCGTGCCGAGTAGGGCGCCGCCGAGGGCCGTGCCGAGGGCGGTGGCGGTGATCGCACGGCGGCGGCAGGTCGCGACGGCGATGCCGGCGACGGCGAAGGTGACGGCCGCGACCGGCAGCCACAGGGCGGCGACTTCCAGCACGTCGTATCCCTTTCGGAGCCGGTCCAGTTCTTCGGGCGCGAGGACCGCGACCTCGGTGTGGCGGACCGGGATGTGGTGGGCCAACGGCACGTTGTCGTTGGCGAGTTCGCGCTTGATGCGGGTGGTGACCGGGGCCAGATCGACGGTGACGGGGGCGGTGCGGGGCCGGTCGTCGTCGCGCAGGGCGCGCAGTACGGCGTCGTGCACGGCCCCGTTCGCCGTGTCCCAGCCCGCCCGGAAGGCATCGGTCCGGGTGAACGAGCGCACCGCGTCCCGCACGAACGGATCGAGCATGCCCTGCGTGGCGTCGATCCGGTGCAGCACCTCGTCCCCGACGGTGTCCGCGACCGCCTCCCGCACGGCCGGGTCACCGGCCAACGGCGCCATCGTGCGGACGTAACGGCCGGTGTCGGTGAGTCCGTACGCCGCCCAGGCGGCCAGCGCGCCGAGCGGGACCAGCAGGCAGCACAGGGCGATCAGCGCGGCGGACAGGGCGCCGCGCAGGCGGGGGGCGGGTGCTGGTCTGGGGGGCACCCCTACAGGCAACGGCCTGGGGGCGCGCGATGCGAGCGGTACGCCTGCAATCGGGTGTATGTGTCGCGTCGTGGTGGCCGAGCTGGGGTTTCGCTCTCCGGTGGAGCGCTGGGCCGAACGGGTGTTTCCTGGAGGGGAAGCGTTTCTCGGGCCTCGTCGGACGACCGGGGCGTGCTGTCCGTCGTCCGGTGAGTGGAGGGATGAGGGAAGGCGTGGACCCCGGTACCCTGCCGGGGTCCACGCGTATCCGCACGCGGGCGGTCAGATCGTCGAGCGGGCGCCCGACAGTGCCTCGCCGAAGTCGATGTCGGCGTGGCGGCGGGTCAGTCCGGCGGCGCGGCCGGTGATGTTCTTCGAACCGCTGATGACCGGGCCGGTCGTGGCGCCGCGGGCGATCCACACCAATCCGTCGGCGTTCTCGCCGGGCGTGCCGGTGACGACTTCGGCGCGGCCGTCCTTGTTCAGGTCGATCAGCTGCGTGGACGCGCCGAACATGTCGCCCTCCTCGGAAGTGTCGGGCAGCCCGGCGGTGTTCTGCGAGTACGTCCTGGCACCGCTCCCGGTCAGACCGGCGGCCGATCCGCGCAGCAGGGTCGCCGTGCCCGTGTAGCTGGCGGAGCCGAGGATCTCCCCGTGGGCGCCGGCGAGCACGTCCGCGTACTTGTCGCCGTTGGTGTCGCCGACGCTGAGGGAGAAGCCGAACAGGTCGCCGTTCTCGCCGTCGCCCGGCACTCCGGCGCTGTCCTGGTGGAACACCCGGGGCTGCTGGCCGGTGCTGATGCCCTGCGCGCTGCCGTAGAGGACCTGGATCTCGCCGCCCCGGTGCGCGGGAGTGTCCCCGGGCATCAGTGACGCGTCGTACGGGTTGCCGGTGACCAGGTCGCCGTAGCCGTCGCCGTTGACGTCGCCGATCTGCCCGGACAGGCCGTCGGCGAGGGGCAGCTCGGTGTACGAGCCGGGCGCGTTCTCCAGGTACACGGGGCCGCTGACGTCTCCGCCGGTGGGGCCGGGCAGCCAGAACCGCTCCGCCCTGCCGTCGCCGTTGACGTCGCCCATGACGACCCCGCGGTTGGTGCCGAGGTCGTTCACGAAGGCCCGGCGGGCCGGGGCGCCGGTGCGGGTGAAGGGGCCCGTGTACGTGGTGGCGCCGCAGTTGCCGGTGACGCCGAGGTCGGGGGCTCCGTCGCCGGTGACATCGCCCGCGGCGACGGCGGCCGCGAAGTTGCAGCCCTCGTCCAGGCCGGTCGGCCTCGGGATAGCGGCACCGCCCTTCAGACCGCCGGAGCCGCCCCACACCACGGTGAGCGAGCCGACTCCCCACATGGTGCCCGCGGACTCCCCGGGGGTGCCGACGAGCAGGTCGGCGTAGCCGTCGCGGTCCAGGTCGGCGGAGCTGACGGCGGTGCCGAAGCGGTCCCACTCCTCCGGGGAGTCCGGGATACCCGCCGTCGCCTGCGTGATGATCGTGCGCCGGGAGGCGGTGACCCCGCTCGCGGAGCCGTACAGCACCACGACCGCACCGGCCGCGTCGACCGAGCCGTTGGCGGCACCGGGCGCGCCGACGGCCAGATCGCGGTAGCCGTCGCCGTTGAAGTCGTTCTGGACGGTGGCGTTGTTGGCGCCGAGGTACGGGGCGGCGGCTGCGGGGTGCGCGGGGAGGGCTACGGCGATGAGTGCGGCGGCGCTCACCGCTGCCGCGGTGGCCAGGAGGCGGGTGGTGGGGGTTCGGGTGGCCGAGGGCCAGGTGGTGGGGGTGCCTGAGGGCCCGGGGGGTGCGGCGGGACGGCATGGTGGCTCCGGTGCGGGGTCGGGCGGGCGACGGGACGGAACGGAGGTAGCGGGCGGGTGACGGGTCGGAGCGCGGGGATCGGGCGGGCGAGGGGTCGGAACTGAAGAATCGAGCGGGCGAGGGGCGGGAACCGAAGAATCGGCGCGGCGACGGGAGGGAACGGAAGAAGAGCTGGCTCACGGGCCAGACGCGGGTCACGGGCCGGTCACCGCCCCTCCGAAGCGGGAGGCGCCTGCCGAGCCGAGGCCCGCGCCACCGGCGCCGACGCTGACCGCGCCGGTCGCCGTGACGGACGTGGCCGAGCCGCGCAGGTACCACAGGCAGCCCGCTCCGCCGTCCTCACCGGCTGCGCTGATCAGCACGTCGCCGTAGCCGTCCTTGTTGGTGTCGACGATCCGTACGGCCGTGCCGAACCCGTCGCCCTTCTCCGAACTGCCCGGAACACCGGCGACGTTCTGCGTCCAGATGCGGGCGCGGGCGGTGTCGAGGAGGCCGGTGGTGCCCCGTACGACCGTGACCGCCCCGATGGCGCTGTCCTCGCCCGGGGCGCCGATCACCAGGTCGGCCCGCCCGTCCTTGTCGGTGTCGCCGATCGCGACCGAGGCGCCGAACCGGTCGCCCTTCTCACCGGAGCTGGGGACGCCCGCGGTGTCCTGGTCGATGGTCTGGACGCGGCGCGGGGAGCCGCCGTACGCGGCGTCGTAGTAGACGGTCACCCGGCCGCCGAGCGAGGTCTCCGGGCTCTGGGCGGGGTCCTCGGGGTTGACCACGACGAGGTCCGGGGAGCCGTTGCCGTCCAGGTTGCCCACGGCGGAGACGGTGCCGCCAGGCAGGGTGTACGTCTCGAAGCCGCCGGGCGAGACGAGCCGGGTCCCGGGATCGTCGCCATGGCCGTCGTAGCCCCATCCGCCGTCCGAGACGCCCCGGCCGTGGATCATGAGCCGGTCGTCATCGGTGTTCGGCAGGTCGACCGCGGTCAGGGCGACGATGCCGTGGCCCGGGTTGAAGTCGGTACCGGTGCCGGAGGTGCCGGACTGCGCCGACAGGTTGGCCGGTATGAACGTCACCTCACTGTCGTTCGCGCCGATGGCGATCGACAGCTTGCCGTCGTTGACGGGGTTGAGGGAGTTGTAGGTGCCCACCGCCAGCGTTCTGCCGTAGGCGTCGTGGGAGGACGGCCAGGGGTCGGCGACCGTCTTCGCCCTCGTGGGACCGGAACTGCCGCCCCAGATGACGGTGACCGAGCCGCCGCCCACGTCTCCGCCGACCTCCTCGCCGGGAGAACCCACGACCAGGTCGCTGTAGATCGTGCACGACGACGGAGTGAGGGGACGTCAGTCTTCCGAGGCGTACGTGACGAACGCGGCCCAGGCCTTCGGCGTGAGGGCGAGGCGGGGACCCTCGGTCTGCTTGGAGTCGCGGACGTGGATGGTGCCGGGGGTGGTGGCGATCTCGACGCAGGACTCGCCGTCGTTGCCGCTGCTGTAGCTGCTCTTGAACCACGTGATGGCGAGTTGGACGCAGGACTCGCCGTCGGTACCGCCGCTGTAGCTGCTCTTGAACCAGGCCAGTTCGGAGACGTCCCCGGCAGAGGCCTTGCGGATCATGATTCCTCCCAGCGGCGTCAGTCTTCCGAGGCGTACGAGACGAAGGCGGACCAGGCATTTGGCGTGAGGGCGAGGCGAGGGCCCTCCGTGTGCGTGTGCTTGGAGTCGCGGACGTGGATGGTCCCAGGAGTGGTGGCGATCTCGACGCAGGAGTCGCCGTCCGGGCCATCGCTGTAGCTGCTCTTGAACCATGCCAGGTCGGGGGCGTCACCGGCAGTGGACTTGCGGATCATGTTTCTCCCAGCAGGTGCTCGATGAGGGCCAGCGACTCCCCTGGTGGAAGAGCCTGAGCCCGGATGGTGCCATACCGCAGCTCGAGAATCCGCAGGTCCCTCGGGTCCGAGACCGGGCGGCCGTTGAATGCGCCATCGGAACGCCCGACAGCCGTGCCGTCGTCGAACTTGAGCAGCTCGATCCGGCCGCTCATGCCGGGGTGCGGCGTGCTGCCCAACGGCATTACCTGAAGTGTGACGTTGCTCAACCGTCCCATCTCCAACAGGCGTTCGAACTGTTGTCGCCGCACCATTGTGCCTCCAACTTTGCGGTGCAGCGTCGCCTCTTCCAGGACGAATCCCAGGGCAGGGGCGGGCGACCGCTCGAAGACGGACTGCCGAGCCATGCGAGCTGCTACCCGCCGTTCCAGGTCCTCCGGTGAATAGGTTGGCTGCCACGACTCCAAGAGGGCTCGGGCGTGCTCAGGTGTCTGCAACAGGCCGGGGATGCTGCTGCAGACATACAAGCCGATCTCGACCGCCTTCGCTTCCAACTTCCCCAGCTCCCGCACCTTCTTCGGGTACCGGACCTTCTTCACGTCCTCCCACATCGCGGAGATGAGCCCATCCGCACCCAACACCTCGTCGGACCTGTCCAGGTACTCCTGCCTGGGAATCCGCTTCCCACCCTCGACCTTGTAGACCATGTCCTCGCCATACCCGATCGCCTTCGCGAAGTCGGCAGCCCGCATCCCCACCGCCTCCCGCCGCAGCTTCAACTGCCGCCCGACGGTCTCGATGACCGCAACACCCCACTCGTCGTCCGGGTCCACCTCCCAACCCGGCTCGTCCGCCTCGGTCTTGAGCTCGACCGTCGTCATCCCGTACCCCCTCCGTCGTACCCGCTGCCGTGCAGCAGCGCCCTACCCGTACGAACCGTCCCGACAGCCTCGACAGCACCGGACAACTTCCGGACAGTCACCGTACGTATCCGCTGAGTCACTTCTCACGGTACGCACGCACCACCACGCTGAGTGACGTGAACCAGAAATCCGCCGAACTCCACACCCCCGTCCGCAACTTCGCCGTGCAGCTCTCCCCCACGCTCCGCGGAGCCCGCCTCGCCCGGCTGCTGGCGACCGAGCAACTCCGTTCCTGGGAGGTGCCGTTGGACCCGGCCCGGCAGATCGTCGCCGAACTGGCCGCCAACGCGGTGACCCACGGACGCGTCCCCGGCCGCGATTTCCGGCTCATGCTCTACGTCGTCGGCGACACCCTGCGCATCGAGGTGACCGACACCTGCGGCGACCGCCTGCCCAAGGCCGGGGAGGCCGCCCCGGACGCCGAAACGGGCCGTGGTCTGCTGCTGGTCGAGGCGCTCGCCGACCGTTGGGGCGTGAGCGAGGACCGCTTCCCACGCAAGACCGTCTGGGCGGAGCTGCGCCTCACTCCAACGCCCAAGTGAACAACCGCGCTCTACTGCCAGGTCGCCATGTCGGGGTCGATGCCGTGGGCCCGCGCACTGGCGTCGACGATGCGACGGAACCACGTGGCAAGGCCGGCGCGGATGCCGTCGTAGTGGGCGGCGAATCCCGGGTCGGCCTCATACATGCGGCCGAGACAGACCTGCATCTGCCTGGTGAGGGGGAAGTACGCGGCAAAGACCTCGCGGTGCCGCTCGACGAGTTGATTCGCTTCCGGGCTACCGGGTGTGACACCGGCGTCCATCGCATCCCCGAGGGCACGGTCGAAGTCGGCCGCGGCGTCGGCGACGGCCTGCCATTCCTCCGGACCGCGAGAGGCCGATCGTTCGGCGTACTGCCGCCATTGCGTCGTGTCCCCGTAGCGCTGACGGGCTTGGGCGGGCCAGTCCGGGTTCCACCGGGGGCCGAAGATCGCGGCCTGCTGCTCGGCGGTCAGCAGCAGGCCGCGCTCGTGGGCGTCGATCATCCGGTCCAGTCCGGCGCTGAGCTGCTGGAGGCGGTCGATCCGCTCCGCGACCTGGGTGCGCTGCGCGCGCAATGCGCCGGCCACGTCCGCGGTCGAGTCGTCCAGGACGGCCCGAATCCTGTCCAGGCCGAGACCGATCTCGCGGTAGACGACGATGCGGTGCAGGCGTTCCAGATCACCGGCGGTGTAGAGCCGGTATCCGGCAGCCGTGCGCAGCGACGGTCGCGCCAGACCGATCTCGTCCCAGTGGTGCAGCGCGCGGACGGTCACGCCCAGACGCGTCGAGACCTGACCGACGGTCAGGCCGTCGGCGTCGGTGGCATCAGGCATGCTCCTCATTGTCGCCGCGACCGACATTGTCGCCGCGACCGACGCCCGGTGGGGTGATCCCGACGGCTGCAAGGTTCCGCGCCTCCTGACTGGCCGGATCGAAGGGCTTCGCCGCGGTGAACACGATCCGGGCGTTCTCGGGGGTGATCACCTCCACGTCGCGGGTGTTCCAGGGAGTGTCCCGTGGACCGTCGACCGAGTCCGGGCGCACCGCACGACAGGCCTCGACCAGGGAATCGACCTGGCTGAGCACGCACGCGAACTGAAGCTCATCGCCGGTGCCTGCTCAGGGACGCTCGCCGCCTGGACGAGGAGTACGTCCTGGAACGCCCATCGGCGCAGATGCACCAGGGTGCCGGGGATGCCGAACAGCTCGAAGAACCCGAGCCCACGAGTCCAGAAGTCCACCGACGCCGCCAGATCGTTCGTGGGGATCGTCACGAACGCGGGCATTCCGTAGATGCCACGGAACGGCTCCGGCGGCAGTGCATCCGGGCCGGGAGGGGGCACGGGACTCATCTCGAACGCGTTGAAGTAGTCGCTCATGCACCCCACCCTCCGGCCTCACGCAACGTGAGGGTCAAGCCGATTCCGTGGCCTCGTGGGTGTAGTAGCGGTAGAACAGCACCGCGGCGACGACGCCCGCGATCACCACCGACATGGCCGCCGAGCGCAGCACGCTGTAGCCGGTCTGGTTGTAGAGGAAGCCGAACGCGACGCCCCAGAAGGCCGCCCAGGCCAGGGCGTGTGCCCCGCGCCGCAGCCGCTTGGCGCCCTCGCGCACGGCGGCGTACAGGACGACGAACGCGAGCGCGGTGACGAAGCCGAACAGGACGTTCCAGCCGGTGATGGGGCCGCCGCCGCGGTCGTTGGCCGCCGCCCAGTAGCCGTAGAGCAGCCCGACCGAGACCGGCACGGCCCACCGCGCGATCGCGTGCGTGCGGGGGCTGAAGAGATCGGGCGTGCGGGTGGCGGGTGCGGTGGACGGGCGGGTGGCGGGCACGGGTGCGCCGGGCGGGCGCGCGCCTGGTGCGGGTGCCGCATGAGCCATGGGAGGACTCCTCTCTCCTCGCCCCCGCCTTCCAGGGCACACCGCGGGAGGGCGGGCGGCAAGTCGGGTGGCCGGGGTTCTGATGCGCAGGGCACGGGAGCGTGTTTGGCTGTGGTGCATGACCAGGCCCGTGACCGGGGGCGGAGGCGGGCAGAGCCTGTTCGCCCGGTATCCCCGCGCCGGGCGCCGGGAGGGGCTGCGGCACCAGATGCTGCGCGTGCGCGGCCGCAGCGTCGCCTGGGTGCCGCCGCTGCTGCTCCTGCTCGGGATCGCGGTGGTGGACGGCTACACCGCCGAGAACTTCCGGATCATCACCTGGATCGTGCTGGTGCCCGGCATCGCCGCCGCCCTCTGCGGGGCGTGGGGCACGGCCGCCTTCGCGGTGCTGTCCCTGCTGGCGTACGCGCTCCTGGACAGGGCCTGGCCCGACGAGTTCCAGGCCGGGCTGCCCGACTTCATCCTGATCGCGCTGGGTGGCCTGCTGGCCACGGCGGCCTGCGTGGTCCGTATCCGCGGCGAGCGGAACCTGCTGCGCATCCGGGGCATCGCCGAGACGATCCGCCGCACCGTCCTGCGCCCGCTGCCCATGCACTGGGGCGGCCTCGACCACGCGGCGGTGTACCTGCCCGCCGACACCTATGCCCGGGTCGGCGGCGACTTCTACGACATCCAGCCCGGCCCGCACGGTACCCGGGTGCTGGTGGGCGACGTACAGGGCAAGGGCCTCGGCGCGGTCGAGATGATGGCGGCCGTGCTGGGCACGTTCCGCGAGTGCGCCTACCACGAGCCGGACATCACCACGGTCGCCGAGCGGCTGGAGGTACGCATCCGGAGCCACCGGGACCACATCGCCGCCCTCGGCCGTTCGGACTTCGACCGTTTCGCCACCGCCGTGCTGCTCGACTTCCCGCAGGACGCGCAGGACGCGGTGGACGTCGTCAACTTCGGCCACGACCCCCCGCTCATCGCGGGCCCGCACGGCGTCCGCACCCTTCCCACGGCCGGCGGCCTCCCGCTCGGCCTCGGCGACCTCGTCCGCCCGGACGTGCCCACCCTGCCTCCGGTCCGCCGCTTCCCCTTCGCCGCCGACGAGACCCTCCTGCTCACCACGGACGGAGTGACCGAGGCCCGCGCCCCGGACGGCACGTTCTACCCGCTGGCCGTCGAGGTGACCCGCGCCCTCACCGCGGACCCGCGCACCGCGAGGCCACGGCGCCTGGCGGCCCTCGTACGGGACGGGGTGCTGCGGCACTCCCGGGGGCACCTGGAGGACGACACGACGGTGTTGGCGGTGCGGAGGATTTAGGCGGGCGTCAGCGGTCCCGGGCCCGGCGGCGCGCACAGCGGTTACGGTGCTGACGTACGTGATCGACAGGGAGGGACCATGCCGGGGACCGTGTTGCTGGTGGCCGCCGCACCCGTGGGGAAGGGGCGGCTGGTGGATGCGGCGACGGTGCTTCCCGTGCTGGCGGCCGTCGCGCCCGGGGTGCTGGCGGGCACGGACACCGCGAACGTCGTCGAGCTGGCCGACCCGGTGGAGCCGCAGGCCGTGCTGACGCGGCTGAGGGCGGCCGCCGGGACCGTGGGCCCGCTGACGGTTTTCGTCACCGGGCAGCTCCTGCTGGACCGGCGGCAGCGGCTGCCGCATCTGGCGCTGGCGCGCACGACCCCGGCCACCGTGCGCTACACGGGCTTCCCCTGGCACTGGTTCCGGGAGGAACTGCGGCTGCGCGCGCCGGGCACCACCACCGTCTTCCTCGATCTGCACGCGGACGCGGAGACCTGGGAACAGCTGCGCACCACGCCGCTCGACTCCGGGCGGAACTGCGCCGTGTACGGGCGGATCGCGCCGCCGCCCCACCGGCGTACGGTGGCCGACCCGTCGTACATGAAGGCCGTCGCGACCATACTCCGCAGCGGGCACCGGCCGCCCGTGGAGCAGCTGCACCAGCAGGCGCTGCACCGGATCACGGGCGAAGCCCCCGGGATCGTGCTCGCCGCGCGGGCGCCCGGCGTGAGCGATCCGCACGCCGCCATCTCCGTCGCCGTACAGGCCGGGCGGCACGGCGACGCCGACGCGCTGGCCGCCCGGTGGGAGCAGGCGGCGGCACGGGCGCACGGCGCCGCCTCCGAGGAGGCGCTGCACTGGACGGAGGTCCGGGCGGACCTGGCGATGTTCGCGGGCGACGCGGCCCGCAGCTGCCGTACCTGGCTCGCGGTCGCGTCGACGCGGCTGGCCGCCGGGCAGGCGCCGGACGCGCCCGCCGTCGAGGCGGCCGTCGACCGCGCCCACCACCAGTGGGGCGAGATCAGGGACCCGGCGCGGGCCCGTGAACTCGGGGCGGTGCTCGCCGAGGTGCGCGGCCGGGTGCCGGGGCGGCGGGTCGGCGCCCTGGACCACGTACACCGGCAGCTGCGGCAGCTCCAGACCCAGCACTGACCCGCGTCCGGACCCTCCCCAGGCGGCAACCCCGGTGCCATGATGGTGAGTTATGGCTGACGGGGACCAAGTGGCGGGCCGGGTCATCCGCGTCCGGTTGGACGAGACCGCGACCGAGAGCGACATCGGCGCGCTGCGCAAGTGGCTGGAGCGGGAACAGGGCCTGGACGAGCTGGTGCGGGCGGGGACGCTCCGCATCCACGAGCGGCGCCGCACCGACGAGACCGGCGCTCCCATGGGCGTCGGCATGGAGATCGTCGTCGCGCTGGTCAGCGCGGCCGCGACCGTGGGCTTCAACCAGCTGATCGTGCAGGTCGGCCGGGCCGTGGAGGCCTGGCGGGACAACCGGCGCGAGGTGGAGGACGGCGATCCGCCCGAGGGCCGCGTGGAACCAGTGGACCTCGACGGGTAGACCGGTGACCCGTTTCGACCCGCGGGGGCGGGTGAACCGGGCACTGCTGGTGGGTGTCTCCACGTACGACTTCACCGAGCCGCCGCACGGTGTGCCGGGCGACCTCCCGGCCGTCAAGCACAACCTGGACCGGCTCCGGGACACCCTCGCCCGCGGCGGGGTCTTCGCCGCGGACCAGATCACCGTCGAACGCTCGCCCTCGCTGGACGACTTCGACCGCGCGCTGCGCACGGCCGCCGAGGAGGCCGAGGGGCTGCTCCTGCTGTACTTCGCCGGGCACGGCGCCATTCCCAGCGCGGGCGACGAGCTGTTCCTGCAGATGCGCAACGCGAGCGTGATCGCGGGCGGGCACGCCGTGTTCCCCGGCGCGGAGATGTTCACGACCGTGCTGACCTGGCTGGCCAGCAGCCCGGCCGAGCGGATCGTGGTGATCCTGGACTGCTGTTTCGCGGGCAACGCGGCGTGGATCTGGGAGCACTTCCGGGACAAGCGGCGCGTCCTGCTGCTGATGAGCGTGCAGGCCAACCACCGCACCGACGCGGGGGACGGCGGGACACCGACGCCGTTCACCGGGGAGCTGCTGCACCTGCTCGACGCGCCTGGTGAGCTGGGGTTCCGGGACGTCTCGGACGCGCTGCGCAAGCGGATGACCGAGGGGCGGCACGAGACGCTGCGCAAGGAGCCGTGGACGCCGCAGAGCCGGGCGGAGCACGACGAGGACGTGCTGCTGTCGGCGCGGGAGGGCGTACGGCTGACGCGTCCCGGCCCCGGTGTCGTACGGCCGCCCCAGCAGCCCCCGCACGTGCCCCCGGGCGGCCCGCTCACCGCCCGCCTGCGCCGCTTACCCGGCGTGCTCCGGGCCGCCCGCCGCCTGGCCTGGACCACCGTCCTGCTCTCCCTCACGGCCACCGGCCTCGGTGTGTACGGCCTCATCGGCCTCGTCGGCGGCTCCGCCGACTGCGCCCCGCCCCTGGAGCTGCGCGTCCTGACCGACCCCGACCTGGAGGCGACGGTCGGCGCGGCGGCCGACGCGTATCTGACGTCGGAGGCGAACACCACCGGCGACGGCTGCCGGCGCAGCGGCATCACCGTCTACAGCGCGGGCTCCGCCGACGCGGTCACCGCGCTGCGCCGCGAGTCGGCCGCCTGGCACGAGCCCCGCGACGAGGACCTCAACCCGCAGCGCGACATCGGCCCGCAGCCCGACGTCTGGATTCCCGCCTCGCGGGCGGACGTCGCCCGCGTCACCACCGGCCAGGACACGGACGCGCTGGCCCGCCTGGAGCCGGACGACCGGGCGCTGGCGTACTCCCCGATCGTGCTGGCCGTGCCCGCGAAGCTCGCCGCCACCTCCCTGGACGAGCGGGTCGGCGGCCCGCTGACCGGGATGCTCGACGCCCTGCGCGAGCGGCACGAGGACGCCGAAGTACGCCGTCCCGACCCGGAGTTCGCCGACGCGGCGCTGCTCGCCACGATCGGCCTGTACGGCACGGGCGCCGACCCGGGCCGGGTGGAGCAGCAGCTCGCGCCGCCGGGACCGCCCTCCCCCACCGCCGCCGACCTGCTGTGCGCGCTGCCCGACGACGACGCCGTCGACCACCGCACCGCCGCTCTCGTACCGGAGTTCCTGATGAAGAGCGGCGTCGGCTGCGACCGTACGACGCGCAGCCCGCGCACCGCCCAGTACCCCGGCGACGTACCGGGCCTGGAGCCCGTCTTCGTGCGGGTCCGCTGGGAGGGCGCCGACCGGGACCGGGCCGCGCGCGACGAGGCGGCCGAGGACTTTCGGGCGTGGCTCGCCGGGGAGGGCGGACGGGCCGCGTTCGGCGCGGCCGGGTTCCGCGCCGCTACCGGCGACCGGGCCCTGCTGGAGCCGGACGAGGCCGCCGAGGGGATACTGCCCGCGCCGTCCCTGCTCATCGAGTCCGCCGGGCGGGACGCGATGGAGACGGCCCTGCGCAAGTACCGCGACGCGCGCGGGCCCGGGCGGGTGCTGTTCCTGCTCGACAGCTCCGGTTCGATGGCCGGGCTGTGGCAGGGGCCGAGCGGCGGCCCCGGCCTGCTGAAGCAGTCGCTGGACGGGCTCGGGGGGCGGGACGAGTACGGCGTGTGGGCGGTGGCGGAGACCGAGGACCGCTCGTACGAGACCCTGCTGCCCTTCGGCCCGCACAGCCGCCGGTCCGCCGAGGCCGCGATCGACGCCGGGGCCCGGGTCCGGGACGCCGAGGCCGATCCGTACGCCGCCCTGGTGGCCGCGCTCGACGACATGGCGGAGCGCGGCGCCGACGACGACCGGCCCCAGCTGATCGTGCACATCACCGACGACGAGGACACCGGCCGCCTCACCGGCGCCCGCCTCGACGACCTCCTGAGCCGGGCACGTCTGACGAACGTGCCGATCACCATGGTGTCCCTGGCGAACGGCGGCTGCGCCGCGGGCAAGCCGGACGCCCTGATCGCGGTGGCGAGCGGCGGCCGCTGCCTGGATGCCGACGACGAACTCGGCACGGGGCTGAGCGCGGAGGTCGCGCGGACCGGAACGGGGGAGCAGTGATGATCCGACGGCTCGCGGTGCTGCTGGCTGTGCTGCTGCTCGCCGGGTGCACCGGTGGCGGGGACGGAACGCGGGCCGCGCCCACCGCCGACGTGCCCGGTGACATCGTGGTCGCCGGTGGGCGGGACGTCACCGGCAAGAACGGCATCCGGCAGCAGCTCATCGACGCCTGGAACCGGCAGCAGGAGCAGGACGGCACCGGCTACCGGGCCCGCCTGGTCGAACTCCCCGGCAGCGCCGACGAACAGCGCAGCCAGCTGCTCGGCGCCCTCCAGTCCGGCAGCGCCGCCTACGACGTCGTCATCCTGGACGTGACGTGGGTGCCCGAGTTCGCCGCCGCTTCTCTGGTCCGCCCGCTGCCCGACGAGGTGCTCGACGCCGATGTCATCGAGTCCGTCGCCGACACCGCCCGCTGGGACGACCGGGTGTACGCGGTGCCGTTCAACAGCGACGTCGGGCTCCTCTACTACCGGCGCGACCACCTCCGCGACGGCGGCGTGCAGCGCACCGACCTCAGCGGCGGCCTGGACTGGCGCGAGCTGGAAGCCATGGCCGACTCCCTCGACGAGAACCCGCCCGACGGCTACGAGAAGGGCTGGACCACCCAGCTCGCCGCCTACGAGGGCCGTACGGTCAACGCGGTCGAGGCGTTCGCGTCGGCCGTGCCCGACCTCGCCCTCACCGACGCCGACGGCCACTACGCCGCCACCGTCGACGAGCTGACCGACGGCATAGCGGAGCTGCGCCGGCGCACCCAGGCGCCGTACCTCCTGAAGGACGCCGTCCACTCCGACGAGGCCGCGACCCTCGGCGACTTCGCGGACGGCCGCACGGCATTCCTGCGGCACTGGCCGTACGCCTACCGCACCCTGCACCAGAGCCTCACCGAGGAACAGCTCGGCGTCGCCCCGCTGCCCGGCCGGGCCGTGCTCGGCGGGCAGAACCTCGCGGTGACCGCGGCCTCGCCGCGCCCCGCGAAGGCCCTGGAGCTGATCAGATACCTCACCGGCAAGGAGAGCGAACGCTGCCTGCTCGACGCCGGGTTCGCGGCGACGCGCGCGTCCGCGTACACCGACGACGCCGTCCGCTGCACCGCCCCGGCCGCCGCACCGTCCCCGTCCGGCGAGAGCACCGACCGCATGCCCCGCGACACCGCCGGCCGCCCCGCCTACGCCCGCCGCATCCTCCTCCCGGCCCTGCGCGACGCCGTACACCGCCCGCGCACCGCTCTGTACGGCGCCTTCACCCAGACCTTCACCACTCAGCTGGGCACCCTCTTCAGCGACCGCCCACCGGGGGACGCGGCACTGGCGGA
Source organism: Streptomyces spinoverrucosus (assembly GCF_006539505.1). Classification (GTDB taxonomy): domain Bacteria; phylum Actinomycetota; class Actinomycetes; order Streptomycetales; family Streptomycetaceae; genus Streptomyces; species Streptomyces spinoverrucosus. Next base: position 58,041 of record NZ_BJND01000041.1, on the reverse strand, counting down.
GGCGCTGGACACGGCGCTGAAGCGGGCGCTGCCCGACTAGGACAGGTCCTAGCTGTACCGGGGTGCCAGACTCGACCGCCATGAGCGACTGGTTCCTGCAGCAAGAGCACGGCGTCCGGTTCGAATGGGGTCCCACCGGTGCCCAGCAGTTGGCGTCGGACGCCGCCTGCCTGGTGGTGGCCGACGTGCTGTCGTTCACGACATCGGTGACCGTCGCCGTCGAGGCGGGAACCCAGGTCTTTCCCTATGCCTGGCGCGATGAGACAGCGGCCGTGTTCGCCCGGAACAAGACGGCGGCACTGGCCGTGGGGCGGCGAGCCGCCACCCCTGCCTCACCGTGGTCGCTGTCACCGGCGGCGCTCCGGCAAGCCCCGTTCACCCCCCGACTCGTGCTGCCCTCACCCAACGGATCCGCCATCGCCGCCGCGGCAGGCGATTCGACGGTGGTGGCAGGCTGTCTGCGCAACGCCACCGCTGTCGGACGATGGCTGGCCCGGCACGGCTACGGGACCGTGGAACGTCCCGTCGTGGTGATCGCCGCTGGTGAGCGGTGGCCGGACGGAAGCCTGCGACCTGCGCTGGAGGACTTGCTGGGCGCGGGCGCGATCATCGCCGAACTGGACTCGCGAGGTGTTGGCCCGCTGTCCTGCGAGGCAGCTGCCGCACGGGCTTGCTTCACGCATACCGCCGATGTCAGGAGTGCAGTGGCCACCTGTTCCTCGGGCATTGAACTGGCCCGGAGCGGGTTCGCCGACGACGTGGCCATCGCCACCGAGCTCGACGCAAGCGTGGTCGTGCCCGTCCTCACCGACGGAGCCTTCCACCACAGAACCGTTCGTTGATGCTTCCGTTGGCGTTGTCACAGAGGAGGCTGTGCGGGTGCGGGACCGAGGGTGGTGGTGCCGGGGGCCGTACGGTGGCCCAGGCCCGTCCGGTACGCGTCCAGCGCGGCCTCCACCCGGCCGGTGCGGCGCAGCAGATCGCCGAGCAGGCGGCAGAGGTCGGCCAGGTCACCGGCGGCGCCCGCGCGTTCCAGCAGGCTGAGGGCGCGGACGTAGTGCTCCTCGGCCGACTCCGTGTCGCGCGCGTCCTCGGCGATCCGGCCGAGGAGGCGATGTGCGGCGGCGGCGTGCACGGCGCCGCGCTCGGAGGAGAGGTCGCCGAGCACGTCGTTCAGGAGGGCGGCGGCCTCCTCGGACTTGCCGCGCCGGTGCAGTACGTCGGCGAGCTCGACGGCGACCTGGCTGCTGTAGAGGGCGGCGCGCTTGGCGGAGAGCATGTCCTGGGCGGCGCGCAGTTCGGTCTCGGCGCGCTCCAGGTCGCCGTTCTGGGCGTAGACGTAGCCGCGCATCCAGTGGCAGTTGGCGAGCTCGGTACGGATCTGGAGCTGGCGGTACATCTCGGCGGCCTTGGCCAGCGAGGCGTCGGCCTCGGCGAGGCGGCCCTCGGCGACCAGGGTGCGGGCGACCTGCCGGTGCATCCGGGCGACCAGGGCGGGGTCCCCGGCCTGCGGCGCGAGGGCGAGCGCGAACTCGGCGGCCTGGGCGGCGCGGGCGTGGGCGCCCATGTCCATGTAGGGGCCTATGGCGGCGGCGTAGAGGAGCAGCAGGGCGTCCGGGTCGTGCAGTCCGCCCCGGTTGAGCTCGTCGAGGGTGGACTCCAGGAGGTAGACGGCGTACCGGAGTTCACCGGCGAGGTAGTGGGCGACGGCGCGGCCGCGCAGTGCGGGGACGCGGGCCGGGAGGGGCGCGTCGTCGAGGGTCCGCTCGGCGCGCTCGAAGTGCTGCCGGGCGGCGGTCAGGTCGCCGGTGTCCAGCGCGCACTCGCCGAGCCCGAGCAGCGCGGTGGCCTGCTCCTCCACCAGGCCGTGCGTCTCCGCCTGCGCGAGCAGGGCGGCGTACTGCTCCCGCGCTTCCTCCGCTTCCCCGGTGGCCAGGGTGCGCTGGGCCTCGGTCAGCTGGAGCCTCAGGTCGGTGGCGAGGCGGGCGGGGCGGCCGGTGGCCAGCTCGTCGAAGGCGACGCCGAGGCGGTCGGCGAGGTGGCGCAGCGCATCGTCGGAGGGGCGGACGCGCCCGGCCTCCAGGGTGGAGATGTAGGCGGGGGTGTAGGCCGGTTCGGCCAACTGCCGCTGGGTGAGGCCGCGTTCGTGCCGCAGCTGCTGCACTCTGCGCCCGATGGTCTCCGGGTCGTCCCGCTTCGCCATGCGCTTAATCATGCCAGTAAGTGGAGTTATGTTGAGGGGAGTTGCACAGGAAGACGCGCTGTTGGCGGCGGGTCGGCCGACGCCGCCCGCCGCCCGGGCGGATTGGCCAACTCCCCGGGGACCTCTTCCCGTTGGACCTCCTGACCCCTAGGTTAGGAACGAAATTAAGGCTGCTTAACCCCCCACTGTCGTTGCGAGGTTGCCGTGCCCGGACCCACATCCGCTCCCCACGGACGCCCTTCCGCCCGCTACGCCCGAGCGTTCGCCGCGGCGATCGTCGCGGCCGCGGCCCTGATCACGGCGGCGAACGCGGGACCGGCGCGGGCGACGGAGCCGGTGCAGACGTCGGTGCAGGGGGTGCCCGGCCAGGGCCGGTAGCGGAGGTCGGTGAGCTGCCCGGGGCGCGGTTTGGGGTGGCCGGGTACGGGTAGTCGGGCCTCGTTTCCGGGCGGGTCGTGGGTGTGGTGCCGCGGTGTGTGGTTCCGCGGTGTGTGACGCCGGCCCACGTCGTCCGAGGCGGTCGTCGGAGGAGGGAGTCACCGTGCGGCCCAGGGACGAACCGGAACGGGCGCGGGCTGCCGAGGCGATCGCCGACGGGGTGCGGGACGCCGAGCCCGGTGAGATACCGCGCAGGCTGTGCCACGTCGCCGTCCGGCTGCTGCCGGTGGCGCGGGCGAGCGTGTCGCTGTGCCACGAGGGCATGCCCGTACCGCTGAGCGCGAGCGACGACCGGGCGGCGTACCTGATGGAGGTCCAGGCCACCCTGGGTGACGGCCCGTGCCTGCACGCCGCGCGCACCGGCTCGCCCGTGATCGCGTCCGACCTCGCGGGCGGCCGGGACGCCGACCGCTGGCCGGTCTTCGCCCAGCAGGCGACGGCACTCGGGGTACGGGCCGTGTGCGCGCTGCCACTCGGCGACGACGCCGGGTGCCTGGGCACGCTGGACCTCTACCGCGACGTACCCGGCCTGCTCAGTCCCCGCGACCTGCGCACCGCGTACCTTGTGGCCGGGGTCATGACGGTCGCCCTGATGGCCCTGCCCACCGGCGAGGAGAACGGCGGTCGGTCATCGGACGGCCTCTGGCTCAGCGACCTCGCCACCGAGCACGACGAGGTCTACCAGGCCATCGGCATGGTCATGGCCCAGCTGGGCGTGGGCTCGGACGAGGCGCTGGCGCGGTTGCGGGGGCATGCGTTCGCGCGGGGGCTGACGGTGCTCGACGTGGCGCATGACGTGGTGGCGCACAGGGAGCGATTCGAGCGGGACTAGCGGGACAGGTTGGGCCGGTGGGGTGGATTTACACCGTCACCCGCCCTTGCTTACGCACCTCCGCCAGCCGCTTGGCGCCCAGCTCGGCCGCGGCCTGGGTGAACTCGGGGTAAACGTCGCCGAGCCCGCCGTTGGTGACGGTGAACGCGTCCTCGCCGACCCGGACGGCGGCGACGTCGAGGGTGAGGGTGACGGGCTCACCCTCGCCCGGACCGTCGTCGTCACGGGTGACCAGGACCCGCAGCCCCTGCCGCGCATCGCCGACCTCGGGCAGCGGGGAGTCGACGACCTGCACGCCCTGTACGGCCCCGCGCGCGGTGGTCGCCGTGAACTGGCGGCACTTCTGCGGCAGGGTCCGCATCCAGACGAGCGTCCGATCGACGTCCGTGGGCCGCTGCGAGGACACCTGGTAGCGGAGCTGGGCGTCGGCGTACCCGTCGTCGAGCCCGATGACGGCGCGGGCCGGAGCCCCGAGGAGCTCGTCGCTGTAGAGGGCGTCGAGCAACCGCTGACAGTCGGGCATCTCGCGCGGCGCGGACGCCTTGAGGAACCCGTCCCGCCAGGTCGCGACGCCCTGGGTCGGCGCCCACGGGTCCCCGAGATCGGCCTCGGTGATGAGCGCGGCCCGGGCCTGGTCGTCGGTGAGGGCGGGCGGTGTCTTGGGGGGCGTGGAGACGCCGTCGGGTGTGCCGGAGGAGAACTCGGGGGAGTTCGCGTACCGCGCGACATCGGAGGCGAGCCCCGAGCAGGCACCGACGGCGATCAACCCGGCCGCCGACAACAGGGAGACGACGAAGAAGCGGGCGGACAGACGCGGGGTCATCGGGGTGCCTCCAGGGGACTTTCCGACGTGGGTGGATCAACGAGACCACCCCAACCGCCGACTCACCAGCACGCCGGGCCGTACGGGGCAGGGGGCTGGGCCGTATGGGTGAGCGGGGTCCCGGGCCTCGTCGATGGCCTGCTCCAACCGTGTCTTGCCGGCGTCGGTGAGGTCGTTCGCCGCGACCTTGTAGGTGACGGTCGCGTACGCCGTCGTACCGTCCTGGCTGACCGCCCGCGCCTGGAACGGGTCGACGGCACTCGCGACCTGCGAGCCGTCGACAAGCTCGGCCACGGTCTCCTCGATCGCCCGCTTGTTGTCGGCGGCGGTCACCGTCTCGCCGCCCGGCGCGACGAAGACGACCCGCGCGGTCGCGCCGTCCGCCGAGGCGCCGGGGAAGCGCTGACAGCCGCCCGGACCAGGGCGACGTACGAGCGTCGCCGGAAGGCCAGACGGCCCACTCGATACAGGAAATTGACTTGCACCTCGGGCTGAAGCCTGAGGATTCTGGCTTTCTCGATCGTTGCTGTACCGCTACGCGGCACGGGGTTCGGTCGGGAATCCGTCGCTTCCTGTTTCTTCGCGCTGTGCCGGGATTGGTCCTGGTCTTACCGGCGCTCCGCAGGCCGATACCGCCAGTCCGGCGGCCGTCTTCACGTTGACGCCGCAGGTGGAGCAGGTCTGGGAGGTCGGTGTGAACCGGCCGATCTTGACCAGGGTGCGGCCGTACCGTTCCGCTTTGTACTCCAGCATGCTGATGAACGATGACCATCCGGCGTCGTGCACGGACCTGGCCAGCTTCGTGCGGCGGAGATCAGCTTCGTGGAGAGCTGGTGGTGGAACTCACGGCGTGCGTCAGCGACTTCGGCGTGGGCGCGGGCGACCTTGAGACATGCCTTGGCGCGGTTCTTGGATCCCTTCTGCTTGCGGGAAAGTTCCTTTTGGGCCTTCTTCAGCTTCTTCTCCGCGCGCCGCAAAAAGCGCGGGGAGTCAATCTTCGTGCCGTCGGAGAGGACCGCGAAGTGGGTGAGGCCGAGATCGATGCCGATGATGCGGTCAGTCTCCGGCATCCGGGTCGCGTCGGCGGCGGGGTCGGTGTCGAGGACAAAGGAGGCGAAGTAGCGGAACCGGATCGACTGCCGCGTGTCCTTACGGGACTTGAACCGTGGTGCTCCCACCTTCGGTCACTTGCGCGTGCCCTTGAGGGAGGCGAAGAAGTTGCGGTACGCCTTCTCGGCGTCCCGCAGGGACTGCTGGAGCACCACCGCGGAGACCTCGCTGAGCCAGGACCGCTCGGCTATCCGCTTCGCCTCGGTGATCAGCTTCCGGGACAGCTGCCCGGCCGTCGGGAACGGCTGCTCGGCCTTTCGGGCGTCTTCACGAGCGCGGACCGCGTCGTTGAACACGACACGCGCGCACCCGAACGCCTTCGCCAACGCAGTCTGCTGACCGATGTCCGGGTACAGGCGGAAGCTGTACCGGAGCTGCATGGCTGTCACCCTACGGGGGTCGGGGTCGGCCGGTGGGACGAGAAATGCTTCGCGGCGGCGTCCGTCCCCGCGTTACCGTCTCCTCATGAAGCGTGCCCGTCCGTCTCTCACGACGACGCCGGAGAGTGTCCCGGCGCGCTGACTGCTGAGTTGATGTCGAAGCCCCGGGGTGAGGGACCCCGGGGCTTCGGTCTGTGCAGCGGGTTCTCGCCCCGATCGCGAGAAAGAGGGAGACCCGTGCATTCGATGGAACCCGCGTACGACCACCGGCGCCTTGGGCGGGAGCTGGAGCTGTTCGGTACCGATCCGCTGATGGGGGCCGGGCTGCCGTACTGGCTGCCGGACGGGGCCGTCGTACGGCATGCGCTGGAGGAGTACCTGAGGGACGTGGAGCGGTCGGCCGGGTATCGGCATGTGTACTCGCCCGTGCTCGGGAAGCGGGAGCTGTACGAGATCTCGGGGCACTGGGAGCACTACCGCGACGACATGTTTCCGCCGATGGAGGTGGGGGCGGAGGAGGTCGTGCTGCGGCCGTCCCTCTGTCCGCATCATGCGCTCATCTATCGGGCGCGAGCGCGGAGTTATCGCGAACTGCCGCTGAGGATCGCCGAGTTGGGCGCGATGTATCGGGCGGAGCTGTCGGGCGTGCTCGGTGGGCTCACCCGGGTTCGGGGGATTCAGCTCAATGACGGGCATGTCTTCTGTACCGGTGAGCAGGCCGTCGATGAGGCCGGTGCCGCCCTGGAGATGATTCGGCGGGCGTACGCCGATCTCGGGATCTCCGCTGCTCGGTACCGGCTGTCGTTGCCGGGGGCGGGCGACAAGGGCGGTAAGTACGTCGATGACGAGCGGCTTTGGCGGCGGGCCACCGCGTTGTTGCGGGACGTGCTCGATGCGGCGGGGGTGGCTTACGAGGCCGTCGAGGGCGAGGCCGCTTTCTATGGGCCCAAGGTCGATGTGCAGGTCGTGGATGCGGCGGGGCGGGAGGCCACCCTGTCCACCGTGCAGATCGATTTCTACCAACCCGAGCGGTTCGGGCTGCAGTACGTCGGTGCGGACGGCGGGAAGCATCGGCCCGTCATGGTGCATCGGAGCGTCATCGGAAGCGCGGAACGGGCCGTCGCGCAGCTCATCGAGGTGCACGGGGGCGCCTTTCCGGTGTGGCTCGCGCCCGTGCAGCTTGTCGTGATGCCCGTGGTGGAGGCGCAGAGGGGGTGGGCCGAGGAGGTCGTGCGGCGGGCCCTGGGCCGTGGGGTGCGGGCCGAGGTCGCCGGGGCCGAGCAGGGGAGTCTGGGGGCTCGGATCCGGGCGGCGCGGTACGTGCCGTATCAGGTCGTCGTCGGCGAGCGGGAGGTCCAGGACGAGGCGGTCTCCCTGCGGCTTCGGGACGGGCGACGGTGGGGAGCCTCGGCGCGGACGACCTGGTGGACCGGATCGTCGCCCGGGTCGCGGCTCGCGGCACCGCGTTGTGGGAATCCGCGTAGGGTCGCTCGCGTAGGCAGGGGTCGTACCGGCCCGGTGAGAAGAGCCCCGCGTGAAGGAGCCCCGCGTGAACGGTCAGCCCATCCCGGTGATCATCGACTGCGACACCGGCGTCGACGACGCCCTTGCCCTGCTGTTCGCCGTACGGCACCCGGGGATCGACCTGCGCGCCGTCACCTGCGTCGCCGGGAACACCGACGTGGACGGCGTCGTACGGAACACGCTCACCGTGCTGGAGCAGGCGGGCGCCGGTGACGTACCCGTCGCCCGGGGTGCCGCGCGGCCGCTGGTCGAGGCGCCGCGTTCCGCCCGGCATGTGCACGGGCACGACGGGATGGGCGACCTGGGGCTGCCCGCGCCGGCCCGTACGCCGGTGGACGTGGACGCCGTGACGCTGCTGCGCCGCGAGATCCTCGCCTCCCCGCGGCCGGTCACCCTCATCCCCACCGCGCCGCTCACCAACATCGCCCTGCTGCTCCGCACCCACCCGGAGGTGACCGCCAACATCGAGCGGATCGTATTCATGGGGGGTGCGGTGGCCGCCGGGAACGCGACGCCCGTCGCCGAGTTCAATGTGTGGCACGACCCGGAGGCCGCGGCGATTCTGCTCACCGCCGGGGTGCCGATCACCATGTACGGGCTGGATGTGTTCATGCGGGTCGTCGTCCCGGCCTCGGACGTACGGCGACTGCGGGCCGCCTCCGAGCCGGGGGTGCGGCTCGGGGGTGAGCTGCTCGCCCATCGGGGACCGGGGACCGAGGAGGATCCGGCGGGCGGGCTCGGCGACGCCGGTGCGGTGTGCGCGGTCGCCGATCCCGCGGGGCTCACCACGCGGGCACTGCCCGTCGAGGTGTCTCTGGCGCCGGGGCCGACCCGGGGGCAGACCATTGTCGACCTCCGGCCCCGGCCCGGTGAGTCCGAGATCCACGGCGAGGCGCGTGAACAGCCGCTGGTCGATGTGGCGCTGGACGTCGACGAGGAGCGGTACGTGAAGCTGTGGCTGGCGACTGTGGAGGGCTAGGGCCTGTCGCCTGAGAGGCGCAGTCCCTCCCAGCCGACCTGATCCCAACCTCAGACCCCAGCCATGGGCTGACCTGCGCGGATGCGGGTGCGCGCGGGTGGGCCTTCACTGGAGGGAGGGTGACGGGTTCCTCGGGCTGGAGGCTGGCATGGCCGGTTGCCGGGCGCGGTGGGTGGTCGCAGCGGTGCTGGTTGCGGTGGTGGGCGCCGGGTCGGTGGCGTGCGGGGGTGAGGGCGAGGAGGAGCCGGGGGCGCGGGCCTCGGATCTGTGGGCGTCCGCCACGGCGGAGGCAGAACGCAGGTTCGACGAGATCAGGGCGGGCGTCGACGTCAACAAGGACGTGACGCTCGGTGACCCGGTGAGCGGGCGGGACGGGCGCACGACCGTCGAGGTCAGGGTGCGCAACACCGCCGACAGTACGAAGTCCTTCGCCGTGCAGGTCAACTTCACCGACCCGGACGGGGACTTCCGGGACGCCGTCGTGCTGACCGTGGCCGACGTACCGGCCGGGGAGACCGGGACGGGCACGGCCCGCAGCACGCACGAGCTGTCCGGTGAGGTGCGGGCGGAGGTGGGGCGGGCGGTGCGGTACTGACGGGCGGGACGGCCTTCGGGCTCACTCGTATGGGCTAGTTCGCGGACGCACCCAGCCGACCGAACCCTTCCAATGGACGGGACCGCGGCGGACAGCCACGGCCGAGCGACGAGGCGACAGTGATGAGCGAGACAGCGGGACCGATGGGCGCGATGGACCCGGTGCACCCCGAGCACCCGACGCATCCCGAGCACCCGGCGCACCCCGAGCATCCGGCCCACCTGGCGCACCCCGAGCACCGGGCCCACCCCGAGAACCCGGCCCACCCGGCGCACCCGGTGGCTTCCGGCGACCACGACCCCATCGCCTTCACCGAGCACGACTACGCCACCCGGATGCGCCGCGCCGCCCGTGACGCGGCCGCCGCCGGGCTGTCGGGGGTGCTGGTCACGCCCGGCCCGGACCTGGCGTGGCTGTGCGGGTACCGGCCTCCGATCACCGAGCGGCTCACCCTCCTCGTCCTCACCCAGGACTCCGAGCCCCGCCTCCTCGTCCCCGCGCTGGAGCGGCCGGACGCCTCGGCCGCGCCGGGGGCGGGCGCGGTGCGGATGACGGAGTGGCGGGACGGGCAGGACCCGTACGCCGCCGCGGCGGGGCTGCTGCGGCCCAACGGGCGGTACGGCGTCGGGGACGCGACCTGGGCGCTGCACCTGCTCGGGTTGCAGGAGGCGCTGCCGCTGACGACGTACCGCGCGCTGAGCGTCGTACTGCCGATGCTGCGAGCCGTGAAGGACGCGCACGAGGTGGAGCGGCTCGCCGCGGCGGGCGCGGCGGCGGACGCGGCGTACCGGGAGATCCTGGCCGTACGGTTCGCGGGGCGGCGGGAGGCGGACGTGGCCGCCGACCTGGCGCGGCTGCTGCGCGAGCACGGGCACAGCCAGGTCGACTTCACCATCGTCGGCTCGGGGCCGAACGGGGCGAACCCGCACCATGAGGCGGGGGACCGGGTGATCGAGGACGGGGACATGATCGTCCTCGACTTCGGCGGGCTCAAGGACGGGTACGGCTCCGACATCACCCGTACCGTGCACGTGGGTGAGCCGAGCGCCGAGGAGCGCAAGGTGCACGACATCGTGCGGGTGGCGCAGGAGGCGGCGGTGCGCACGGTGCGGCCGGGGGTGACGTGCCAGGAGATCGACCGGGTGGCGCGGGCGGTGATCGAGGAGGCCGGGTACGGCGCGTACTTCGTCCACCGCACCGGCCACGGCATCGGCGTCACCACCCACGAGCCGCCCTATCTCGTCGAGGGCGAGCCGCAGCCGCTGGTGCCGGGGATGTGCTTTTCCGTGGAGCCCGGGATCTATCTGCCGGGCCGGTTCGGGGTCCGGATCGAGGACATCGTGACGTGCACGCCGGACGGTGTGCGGCGGCTGAACAACACGCCGCACGAGATGGCCGTCGTGGCGTAGGGCTACGGCGCTACTCCGGGCCGGTGACCTCCACGCAGGCCGGACGCAGCAGCTGGTCACCGACCCGGTAGCCGGGGCGCAGGACCGCCGTGCAGGTCGGGCGGGGGCAGGACGGGGAGACGTGGTGGGCGAGCGCCTCGTGGCGGGCCGGGTCGAAGGGGTCGCCCACCTCCCCGAACGCCACCAGGCCCAGCGCCCCGGTCTGGACCTCCAGGGCCTCGGTGATCTCCCGCAGCCCCGGTGTCATCGTCTCGTGCGCGCAGGCCCGGTCCACCGCGTCCAGCACCGGCAGCAGCCCGCGCAGCACATTGGCCACCGCGATCTCCCGTACGGCGAGCCGGTCCCGCCGTACCCGCTTGCGGTAGTTGTCGTACTCGGCCTTCACGCGTTGCAGGTCGGCGGTGCGCTCGGCCAGCTCCGCGCGGGTGCTCCCGCCGGAAGCCTGGGATCCGGCCATCCCGGCCACCTCCTCGCACAAAGCGAGCTGTGCCTACCAGCCCTGGGTAAGCCGAGGGCAGCGGCTTGTCAAGGGGAGGCCTCCCCCGGGCATGGGGTCAGCGGCCTAGCCAGACCGTGGTGTCGGGGCCCAGGCGTCCGTCGGGCTCCAGGGGCGCGCTGGACAGCAGCGGATCGCCGGGCGGCAGGGGTACGGGACGGTCGGAGAGGTTGGCCAGGCAGCGCCAGCCGTCGGAGCGCACGAAGTGCAGCACGCCGGGCGGGGTGTCGTCGGCCCAGGTCAGCGACTCGCCCTCCAGCAGCTTGCGGCGCAGCCGCAGGGCCGTGCGGTACAGCTCCAGGGTCGAGCCCTCGACCCCGTCCTGGGCCTCGACGGCGTACGACGCGAAGCTCGCCGGCTGCGGCAGCCAGGCGCCGCCCGCGCCGAAGCCGTACGACGGACCGGTCATCGTCCACGGCAGCGGCACCCGGCAGCCGTCGCGGCCCTTGCGGACGCGGCCCGTCTGCTCCCAGATGGGGTCCTGGAGGACGGCCGTGGGCAGGTCGGCCACCTCGGGCAGGCCGAGTTCCTCCCCCTGGTAGACGTACGACGATCCGGGCAGCGCCAGCATCAGCAGCGTGGCGGCGCGGGCGCGGCGCAGGCCGGCCGCCGCGTCGACGGTGGGGGCGTTGCCGCCGGACAGGAGCCAGGCGTCGGGGTCGGTGCCGGGCGGGAGCATCAGGCGGGTGGCGTGGCGGATGACGTCGTGGTTGGACAGCACCCAGGTGGCGGAGGCGCCGGCCGCGTGGGCGGTGGCGAGGGACGCGGTGATGACCTCGCGCAGCTCGTCGGCGTCCCAACGGGCCTTGAGGTACTCGAAGTTGAAGGCCTGGCCGAGTTCGTCCGGGCGGGCGTACAGCACGCGGCGGGCGCCGGGGACCCAGGCCTCGGCGACGGCCATGCGGGGCGGGGAGTAGGCGTCGAGGATCTTGCGCCAGTCGCGGTAGATCTCGTGGACCTCGTCGCGGTCGTAGAAGGGGTGGCTGCCCGGTGGCATGGTCGCGAGGGCGGCCTCGTCGCTGAGCTCGGGGGCGCCGAGGTCGCGGAGGGGTTCGCCGAGGTCCTTGGCGAGGGCGTGCGCGACATCGACGCGGAAGCCGTCGACGCCGCGGTCGGACCAGAAGCGCAGCGTGGTGCGGAAGTCGGCGCGGACCTCCTCGTTCTCCCAGTTGAGGTCGGGCTGCTGGGGGGCGAACAGGTGCAGGTACCACTGGCCGTCCGGGACGCGGCGCCAGGCGCTGCCGCCGAAGACGGACTGCCAGTCGGTGGGCGGGAGTTCGCCATGGGCACCGCGGCCGTCGCGGAAGACGTAACGGTCGCGGGCGGCGGAACCGGGTCCGGCGCGCAGCGCCTCCTGGAACCAGACGTGCTGGTGGGAGCTGTGGTTGGGGACGATGTCGACGAGCACCTTCAGGCCCAGGCGGTGTGCCTCGGCGACCATGGCGTCGAAGTCGTCGAGGCTGCCGAGGCGGGGGTCGACGTCGCGGTAGTCGGCCACGTCGTAGCCGCCGTCGGCCAGTTCGGAGGGGTAGAAGGGGCTGAGCCAGAGGGCGTCGACGCCGAGGGCGGCGAGGTGGGTGAGGCGCTGGGTGATGCCCTTCAGGTCGCCGAGTCCGTCGCCGTCGGCGTCGGCGAAGCTGCGGGGGTAGACCTGGTAGATGACGGCCTGACGCCACCAGTCGGGGCTTTTGGGGGAGAGGTCGGCAGTGGTCACTCGGGCTCCTCCTACGGTCGGTCGCTCTGCGCCGGACGATACGAGGACTTTGTCCACTTCACCGGAAAGGTGAACCTCGGCGTGTGGGAGCGTGGCGTCCGGAGCGGGAGTGCGGCGTCCGCAACGGGGATCGGAGGAGGCCCGACCAGGTGTCAGCCCAGGCAGAGCACCAGTACGCAGAGCTGGGGTGACGTGGGTGTCGTCGCCGGGGCGGAGGTCGCCGGGTCGGGGGTGGTGGGCTTCGTGCCGGTGTCGGCCGGGGGTGAGGTCGGCTGGGGCGGCGTGGTGGGGGTGGCGCTGGGGGCCGTGTCCACCGGGGGCACCTGGGAGTCGGAGCGGTGTTGCGGGGCTTGGGGCGCCGTCGTCGGGGCCGAGACCGGCGTGTCCGGGGGCGCGCTGTGCGGGGCGGGGTTTGTGGGGCGCTGCTGGGTGCGGCTCGCCGCGGAGTCGGAGGCGGAGTCCGGGGACTGGGACCGCGGGGCGGTCGGCCCGGGCGCGGTGCGCTGCTTATCCGGCTGGGGACGTATGTCCTCCGCCGGCTGCCGCCCCGCGGTGTCCAGGGTCAGCTCGGGTGCGGCGGTCGCCTGGGCGCGGTCGGTGGGGGCGCCGCGGTCCATCGTGGTGAGGGTCAGTCCGCCGCCGACCAGGGCGACCGCCGTCGCCACCAGGGCCCGGCGCTGGCTCTTCTTCCAGCGGACCCGCTGCCGACGCCGGGCCGCGCGGCCTTCCGGCAGAGGGGCCGTCTCCTCGGTCTTCGGGACCGGTGGCGTGTGCACCGGCTCCGGCTCGGCCTCGGCCCGGACGGCGGCCGGTGCGATGTCCGGAGCGTAGGCGCCGCATCCGGGGCACACCAGGGCGCCGTTGAGATGCCGACGGCACGAGGAGCAGTAGTCCATCTGCCAGTAGTCCATCTGCGGTCTTCCTGAGTCGAATGCCCCCCGAACGGCCTGCAACGGTAACGACGGATTCCGGCCACTGTGTGCAGCCTGTGTGACGCTCCTGCGCAGATTCGCCCGGGCGAGGCGTCCCTTCCGGCCACGTCAGGCCCGCATCTCGTACGAACTTCGGCCCCAACAGGCAACCCGGACACGGGCTTTGCCTATCTCACAGGATGCTCACAGACTCTCAGGGCGCCAGGCGCGTGGGGTGCGTCGGTACAGCGGTGGCCGGGGCCGATGTGGGCTGTCCGGTCCGATGCCGCCCACGGGTGGCACTCGCAGACGAGGAACCGATGACCAGTCAGCAACACCGCAATCGCGTGAAGCGTTCGGCGCTCGCCGCCGGCACCGCGCTCGCCGTCGTCGTCGGCGGCGCCGCGGTCGCCTCGGGGGCCGACCCGGCACGCACCACGCCCGGTAAACCGCAGCTCAAGCTGATCGCCGCGTCGAAGTCCGTGACGCTGGATCGCTGGGAGGAGGACCCCGGGGTCTATCTCGACCTCGGGACGTATGTGACGGTCGACAACGCGCCGCTGGAGTTGAAGGTGACGCGCAAGTCGTACAAGGACCCGGTGGTCGCCCAGCAGGTCCTGCGCGACGGCAAAACCGTCCGGACCAAGAAGCTGCCCGCCGGTCTTGTGAAGGACTTCTCCGGGCTGCCCGGCTTCCTTGAGGTGTCGATCAAGAACGCGGCCGGTGAGGAGGTATCGAAGTCCAAGGGCACCTTCTGCCCGAACAACGCCTCCGGCCGCCTCCGCCCGGACGCCCCGGCTACCTCGCACTACCCGGAGAGCTGCCCCACGAACCCGTGGACGCTGGGCTCCGTGTGGGGCGTGGAGAAGGGCTGGGCGTCCAACTCCAGCACCGTCGACTACGACAAGCCGGTGGATCTGCCGGCCGGTGAGTACACGGCGAAGGTGGCGGTGGCGAAGAAGTACCGCGACCTGTTCGGCATCCCGAACGACCAGCCGACCATCAAGGTGACCGTCCGGCAGATCACCGACGGCGGTGAAGGCCAGGGCGGGGCCGCCGCGCGTTCCGGCGCCCACCACAGCGGGCACGGCGGTCATGACGCGGGTGGTCACGCCTCGGGTGCGCACGTCGCAGGTGGGCACGCCGCGGGTGGGCACGCCGCCCATCACTACGGCCCTCGCGGTGCCGACGCCCCCACCCCGCCCCAGCTGTCGCACGCCCTTGAGGACCGGGGCCGCGCCTCGCACCTGGGCGACGGGCCGGGGCACACCGACGGCTCGCGGATCGCGCCCGCGCTGAAGCCCAACGCCAAGCGGCCCACCGGGCGCGCGGGCGTCCCGGCCAACGTGCCGAAGCCCGACCTGCGTTCGCTGCCGGCGTGGGACATCGCCATCACGGACGGCGAGGACGGGGACGTACCGGGCAAGGACTACCTGGCGTTCAGCGCGAACGTGTGGAACGCCGGGCCCGCGCCGCTCGTCGTGGACGGGTTCCGCAGCCCGGGCGCGGACCTGATGGACGCGTACCAGTACTTCTACGACGCGGACGGCAAGCAGGTCGGGTACACGCCCACCGGCACCATGGAGTGGGACCCGCGCATCGGGCACGAGCACTGGCACTTCACGGACTTCGCCAGCTACCGGCTGCTGAGCGAGGACCAGACCAAGGAGGTGCGCAGCGGCAAGGAGGCGTTCTGCCTGGCCAACACCGACGCCATCGACTACACGGTGAAGAACGCCAACTGGCACCCGTACAACACGGACCTGTCGACCGCGTGCGGTCAGCAGAACTCCATCTCCGTCCGTGAGGTGCTCGACGTCGGCTCCGGTGACACGTACACCCAGTACCGTCCCGGCCAGTCCTTCGACATCACCGACCTGCCGAACGGCACGTACTACATCCAGGTGATCGCCAACCCGGAGAAGCGCCTCAAGGAAACCAACCTCAACAACAACGTCGCCCTCCGCAAGGTCGTCCTGGGCGGCGAACCGGGCGCCCGCACGGTCCAGGTCCCCCCGCACGACCTGATCAACGCCCCGTAACACCGACCCGACGAACGCCCCCGGTGCCACGCCGGGGGCGTTCCCGTGCGTGGACACCGTCCCCGGCTACCGCTTCAGCGCCCGATACCGCTTGAGCAGCGCGGTGATGCGCTGCTGATGCCGGTCCACGGATGCCCCTCTGTCCGTGCTGTTGCAAACCCCCCGCCCCAGTGAAGCAGCTCACGCGACACGGACGCCGAAAACTGCGCGTTTCTTCCGCAACCCCTGAGCGTTGGTCCCTTTGTGCACTGAGCGATGCCCAGTAGACACGGTCGCCGAGCCGGTCGTCTCCCGTGGGCAGGCGAACGGAGAATGCTGTGCGAATGACCGACATCCAGCGCTGCGAGGTCCGCCCCGGGCGGCTCGTGGAGTGGACGCTGCATCCGGCGGCCGTCGAGGCCGCGGCCGACATGCCGGACGACTCCCGGCCGCCCGCCTACGTCCAGGAGTCGCACGTGCGCACCGCGCGTTCCGTGCGCGAGGACGGCCTGTTCGTGCCGACCTGGCTCGGCGCGGCGTTCGACATCCCGGGCCGGGCCGATCTCGACGTACTCCAGGAGGCCCTGCGGGCCTGGACCCTGCGGCACGAGACGCTGCGCAGCGGCTTCCGCTGGATCGACGACGACATGCGGCGCTTCACGCTCGACGCGGACGTGGTCGTCCTGCACCGCGTGGACCGGGGCGCATTCGGCGACGCGGCCAGGCTGACCCGCTATCTGCAGGACCGGTTCGACACCGTGGCGGACGCGCTGAGCTGGCCCAACTTCATCTACACCGCCGTCGTCCGCGACGAGGGCACCAGCGTCTACATGGCCTTCGACCACAGCAACGTCGACGCCCACTCCCTCTACCGCATCCCCGCCGAGATCCACGAGCTGTACGCCTCCGCCCTCGCCGGCCGCCGCCTCGACGCGCCCCCCGTCGCCAGTTACGTCGACTTCTGCGCCCTCGAACGCACCGAAGCGGACCGCCTCGACGACACCCACGAGATCGTCGCCCGCTGGCGGGAGTTCATCGCCCAGTGCGACGGTCGGCTGCCCAACTTCCCCGTCGAGCTCGGCCTCGACCCCGAAGGGCCGCTGCCCGCGCAGAAGTTCATGCAGGAGATGCTCGTCCCCGACGCCGACGCCACCGCCTTCGAGGCGTACTGCCGCCCCTACGGCGGCAGCCTGGTCGGCGTCCTCGCCGCCACCGCGCTCATCGTCCGTGAGATCGCCGGCCAGCAGGTGTACCGCACGGTCGTGCCCTTCCACACCCGCGTCCGCTCCCAGTGGTCGGACTCCGTCGGCTGGTACGTCGGCGGCGCCCCGATCGAGGTCCCCGTCGCCGAGGCACCCGACTTCGACAGCGCCCTGCGCATGGTCCGCAGCGCCCTGCGCGAGAACCGCCCCCTGTCCCGCAAGCCCATCGCCCGCGTCCTCAAACTCCTCGGCGCCGACTTCCGCCCCACCTCCCCCGACCTGTACTCGATCGTCTCCTTCGTCGACGCCCGCGCCACCACCGGCTCCGAACGCTGGCAGGACCTGAAGGCCTACGGCCTGATCCGGGTGTCGTACGGCGACCAGGTCTGCGTCTGGCTGACCCGCCTCCACGAGGGCCTCCAACTCGCCAGCCGCTACCCGGACACCGACGTCGCACGCAAGAACATGCGGCTGTTCACGCAGCGCCTGCGCGAGCACATCGTCGCCGTGGCCCGGGAAGCTCCCCTCACGGTCGCTCCGGCGTACGCCCCGCACCCCAGGGGTAGTGGACCGATGTGACGGACCGGGGGGAGCAGCAAGGGCTGGACGTGGCGCGCGTGGCCGAGATACTCGTGGCCGCGAGACCCGGGCGGCGGGGGTCCGGTTATCGCGTGACCACCGCCTGCGTGCTCACGGCCGCCCATGTCGTGGCCGGGCCCGTCGACTCCGTGCGCGTCCGCTTCGACGCCGACCGGCCCGGTCAGTGGAGCGCCGACGCCCGCGTCGTCCTGCTGGACGAGGCCGCCGACGTCGCCCTGCTGGAGCTGACCGGCGCCCCGCCCGGCCTCCCCGCCGTCGCCCCGCCCCGCTACGCCGCCGTCCCGGACGCCGATGTGGTGCTGCCCTTCAGCGCCATGGGCTTCCCCCGCTTCAAGCTCCGCAAGGACACCGCACGACCCCTCGACGACGGCTCGCCCAGCCAGTACCGCGACTCATGCCATGTCTCCGGCACCGTCTCCGTCCTGTCCAACCGCCGCGAGGGCACGCTCGAACTGGCCGTCGTCGTCCCGCCCGCCGACGTCGAACCGGACCGCTCCCCGTGGGAGGGCATGTCCGGTGCGGCGGTGTGGTGCGGGGGCGCGGTGATCGGGGTCGTGAGTACGCACCATCGCGCGGACGGCCTGGGGCGGCTCGCGGCCCGGCGGGTGGAGCGGTGGTACGACGTCCTGTCCCCGGCCGCGCTGGAGCGGTTCGGCCGGTACGCCGGACTGCCCCCGCGCGACGGCCTCGCCTCCGCCGACGGCACCGCGCTTCCCCACCCGGTCACGCCCCTGACCGGGCTGCCCGGCGAACTGCCCCTGCGCGAACTGGTCGACCTCGTCGACGCCCTCACGGCCCTGCCCCTGCTGCGGAGCGGCAACGGCATGGCCCTGCTGCTGGACAGCATCAGCGACCGCATCGCGGCCAACAGCCCCCGCGACCCCAGGCTGCGGATGGACGTCTACGGCATCGTGCGCACCTGCCTGCGCTACCCGGGCACGCTCGACCAGCTCCTGGAAGCGGTACGGCTGCTGGAAGGACCGTCGCCGGAAGTGGAGCGGGTCGACCGGGCCGCCGCCCGGCTGGCCGGGCGTTACGGCTGACGTGATCTCGCGAGGCGGCCGGGAAGTGGGGTTTCGACTTGTGGTCCGCTGGGTCATGATGGTTGGGAGCCGACAGCGCGGACTCGTAGGCACAGGAGGGGACTTGGCAGCCGTGGAGCAAACGATGCCTGCCGTCGAGTCTTGTCTCGTCGATCTGTCGGGGGTCTCCCTGCAAGCGCTGCGCTCCCTGGACGGCCCGGACTTCACCGAGTCGCTGGAGCGGCTGCTGCACCACATCGACGGCCCCCAGGGCATCACAGCCGGGGGCTTCAACGACTCCCGTCTCGACGACTCGACGAGGTGACCGTGGTGCGGTGGGGGATCCGTGGCCGCTGACGCCACGACGACGGGAGATCACCTGCCCTTCCATCGGCTCCCGGCGGCCGACGTCGAGGCGCTCGCCCGCGGCGAGGGCGACGACGCGGTGGTTCGGGCGCTGCTCGGCGCGGAACGCAGCCGCCGCCTGCTGTTGCTGCGGGCCCTGGACAACGCGCTGACCCGCAACGAGGCCACGTCGCTGGTGCACGCGGATGCCTGGGCCCTGCTGGAGCGCGCCCAGCGGGCCGCGCCCGATGTGTTCGAGGACGTCCTGATGTCCCCCAGCACCGGGATGTGGGTCTCCCTCGCGGTACGCGCGGCCCGTGGGCGGGCACCGGGCGAGGAGCAGGCGCCCAGTTGGGTGGTCACCGGGTATCTCTCGGCGCTGGCCGCCGCAGCCGCGGCCCGGGCCGGGGTGGACTTCTCGATCACCGTTCCGGTTCGGCACGGGATGGTGCTGCTGCCCACGCTGGGCTGCGCGGTCCTGCCGGAGCGTCAGCCGTGGAGCACCGCCCGGGTGACGGGACACGCGGGCCGGTTACGGATCACCGGGGCGGGTGAGGACGTCGAGGTCGTGTCCGGCCGGGAGGTGCGTGGGCCCAGCTGGCTGCCGGTGCGGCGGCTGACGCTGGGCGCGGGCGGGGCGGTGAAGCACCTCGTGCTGGAGGAGCTGGATCCGTACCGGACGTTCCCCCGCCCCAGCGAGCCCCGGCCGATGCCGGAGGCGGAGGCGGCGTCCTGGTCGGCGCTCCTCGCCGACGCCTGGGAGATCGTGCGGCGCGACGATCCGGTGACCGCCGGGGCGATGCGGCGTGGGCTGATGTCGGTGGCTCCGACCCCGGTGAGAGAAAGGTTTCGGCCGTACAGCTGCACGGCGTCCGCCGCGTTCGGCGGGGTCGTCGCCTCCCGCCCGGACGACGCCGTCCAGCTCGCCGCGACGCTCGTGCACGAGTTCCAGCACATCAAGCTGGGCGCCCTGATCAATCTCGGTCCCCTCACCGAGCCGCCGCACGGCCCCGACGCGCCCGAGGAGCTCTTCTACGCCCCCTGGCGCGACGACCCGCGCCCGTTGGGCGGCCTCCTCCAGGGCATCTACGCCTTCCTGGGCGTCGCCCGGTTCTGGCGCGCCCACCGCCACACGGCCGACCCGGCGTACGTCTCGCCGGCCCACTTCGAGTTCGCACTGTGGCGCGGCCAGGTGTGGTCCGTACTGAACGAGGTGCACGGCCACGCCATGCTGACGCCGCTGGGCCGGTACCTCCTGGAGCGCCTGCGCGAGCGGTGCGCGCGGTGGATGACGGAGGAGGTCCCCGCCGAGGAACTCCGCCTGGCCGAGTGGGTCGCCGCCGACCATCGGTCCCGCTGGCGTGCCCACCATCTGCACCCGCCCGCCGAAGCCGTCGAGGAGGCGGTACGCGACTGGCGGCACGGCGCCGCCCGGCCACCGTCCGCCTTGGCCGCCGTGCCCGCCCTGGTCCCCGACAGCGAGGTCCGCTTCCTGGACACCGCGGCGGTCCTGGCCCGCCACCACCTCACCGACCCCGAGGGCGCTGTGCGGACCCCGCCTGTGGAGGGCGCCGACCCGGCCGACGCCCTGCTGATCGCCGGTCGGCACGAGGCGGCCCGGGAGGCGTACGCGGCCCGCCTGTCCGGCAAGGAGGCCCCGGTGTCCGCCTGGGCGGGGCTGGGCCGGGCCCTCTCGCCCGACCCGTCCCACGAGGTGGCGGCCCGCCTCCTGCTCAACCACCCGGAACGCGCCCGGGCCGTGCAGGACGCCCTGCTCACCACGACGGGGCACGCCGCCGATCCCGTACGGCTGGCTCAGTGGCTGGGGCAGGACCTGGCGGACTAGGCCCTGTCGTCAAATTCCCGTCTGCCCGGCGACGCCTGGCACGCACGCTCGCTCACGCTCGAACCGGCTTCGCCAGCTCGCGCGGGGGCACCCCCATCGCCGCCGCCGGGCCCGCCCTCCGGGCGGACGACGGGAATTTGACGACAGGACCTAGGGCCAGTCCGGCGGTCGGCTACAGCGGCAGCGGATCGATGTCGCAGTTGGCACGCTGGCCCTCCAGGAACTGGGCCGTCGCGGGGTGGTGGCCTGTGCTGGGCTCGGTTTCCGCGCGGGAGGCGTCGAGGACACGGGTCATGCGGTCCAGGGTGTCCTGGCGGAGCGTGGTGGCCTGGGCCTGCACGCCGACCGACGCGAGGTCCATCGACAGGTTGGCCGCGCACATCAGGGTGGTGGGGTGGTCCTCGCCGAAGGAGGACCGGCACAGGGCCAGGGTGTCCTCGCCACGGCGGCGGGCCTCCTCGTGCAGGCCGAGGGCGGCGAGGTCGCTGGCCAGGTTGATGGCGCAGATGAGGGCGAGCGGGTGGCCCGCGCCCAGCCGGTCGGCGAGGGAGGCGAGGGCCGTCTCGTCGAGGCGGCGGGCCTCCTCCGGCTGCCCGAGCATGCGCAGCGTGACGGCCAGGTCGACGTCGGCGGACAGCACGTGCGGGTGGTGCTGGTCGTAGATCTGCCGGTAGCCCTCGCAGGCCTTGAGGCCGCGGGTGCGGGCCGCCTGGAGGTCGCCGTTCTGCCGCAGTGCCACCGACAGGGTGAGGGCGGCGGCCAGCGACTGGGGGTGGGTGTCGCCGTAGCGGCGGGTGAACTGGGCGTGGGCCTCGGTGGCCAGCTCCAGCGCGCGCAGGTGGTCGCCCCCCTTGCGGCTGGCCTCGCTCAGCTGGCGCATGGTCTCGATGGTGGTGGGGTTGCCGTGGCCGAACACGTCCCGGCAGGCGACCAGGACGGGCTCCTGAAGGGAGCGCGCACCGACGTAGTCGCCGGTCTCCCGGACGTCGATGGCGACGCTGTTCTCGGTGATCAGGGTCCGCCGGTCCTCGCGGCCGAACAGCCGCAGTTTCATGGCCAGCGTGCGCTGGTCGAGTTCGAGGGCCTGCCGGAAGTCACCGGCGAGGCGCAGGCTCACACCGAAGTTGTGGGCGATGTTGAGGGTGGTCGGGTCCTCGTCGCCGAAGGCCCTTTGGGCGCGCTCGTAGGCGATGCGGTCCAGCTCGGCGCCGGTGGCGAAACGGCCCTCGGCCCGGCGTACGGCGGCTTCCATCTGGATCGCGTCGAGCGCGCTCTCCCGGGTGTCCTCCTGGTCGTCGGGCGCGGTGCGCTCGTACACCTCCCGCAGGCGCGCCACCAGCCGTGCGGCGTCGTCGAACCGGCCCACCACCCAGTACATGAAGCACACCTGCCGCCCCATGAGCAGCGTCTGCTGGTCCTCCTCGCCGAAGATGGTCAGCCAGGACTCCCAGGCCTGCTCCGAGAAGTCCAGAGACACGTCGTGGTCGCCCCAGAAGAACAGGTACCTCGCGATGTTGTGCACCAGGTGACGCACCCACGGCTGGTCCGACTTGATCGCGTCCGAGGCGATGACATGGCTGTACAGCTCCGCGTACCGGGGCCAACTCGCGGGGCTCTCCGGTGTCTTGGGGTCGGCAGCGGCCAGCAGGGTGTGGGCACCGTGGCGCATGCGGGACTGCTCCTCGGGGGTCATCCGGTTGTTCAGGACGAGCTGCACCAGGCGGTGCATCTCGATCGAGTTCGTCCGGTGGTCGATGCGGGCGAGGGAGTAGCGGTTCACCTCCCTTATCGCCCGGGCGAGCCGCATCGGGTCGTTCAGTGCCGCGTCCAGCTCGGGGAAGATGCTGCTGTTGCCGAGTCCGGAGAAGATCGAACGGGAGATCGGGTCGGGCGCGAAGTAGGAGCACAGCTGGAGCAGCCGCAGTGCGGCCGGGCTGCGGGTCTCCAGGTGGTCCAGGGAGACGTTCCAGGCGGCGGCGACGGGGAGTTGGTAGTCCGGCGGCGGGGCCACTTCGAGCAGCTCCATCCGCTTGTTCTCGAACAGCCGCAGATACTCCGAGGCGGGCATCCCGGTCTCCGCCCGCCAGGCCGCGGCCTGCTCCAGCGCCAGCGGCAGGTCGCCGAGCGCCTCGGCCAGCGCGTCGGCCTCGTCGTCGCGCAGCGGCGGGCCGGAGCGGCGCAGCAGCTCCTTGCTCTCCTCGCGGGTGAACACGTCCACTTCGAGGGAGCCGCCGACCTGGCCCCAGCGCCGGTTGCGGGAGGTGACGAGGATGGTGCCGTTGCCGCCCTGCGGGAAGTAGTGGCGGACCTGCTCGGGGTTGTCGGCGTTGTCGAAGATCAGCAGCCAGCGGGAGTACGGCCGACCCTCGCGCAGCGCCTCGCGGACGGCGGGTCCGGCGATGTTGGCCTCGGTGGTGGTCACCAGGCCGAGCCGCTGGGCCAGTTCCACCAGCGCCTGCCCGATCTGGCCGGGCCGCTCGGCGGGGATCCACCACACGATGTCGTACTCGGACTGGTGCCGGTAGGCGTACTCGATGGCCAGCTGGGTCTTGCCGACGCCGCCCATGCCGTGGATCGCCTCGGGCAGCACGGTGGTGGTGCCCTCGCGCAGCCGCTGGTCGAGCAGTTCCAGCAGCTCGGTGCGCCCGGTGAAGTTCGGGTTGCGCGGCGGCAGGTTCCCCCAGACACGCGGCTGTGTCGTGCGGTCGCCCGTCTCCACGGTCCGCTGGGGTGATGTCGGCATCTGCGAGGCTCCTTCGGAGGGGGTCCGGGGGGCGGGGTCGGTGGCGTCGACGGCCGACCGGGCCGCCGCCACCCGCCCCGGCACTCCGCGTGGTGATTTCTCCAGGCTGACCGCGTAACGCCGATCGTGCCAGCTCAGCACCTGCGCCAGCATGGCGGCACGCTGGTCGTAGCGGCCCGACAGGGCGCGCAGGGCGGTCAGCTCCACCCGGAGGAAGGCGATGTTGCGGCTGCCGACATGCGGCATCGCCAGCGTGTCCAGCGGCTCGGTGGGCGGCGGCAGCAGGGTGCGGGCGAGGTCGTCCGCGGCGAACAGGGCGCGCACCTCGCGCAGCACCCGGGCGGTGGCGCTGCGCCGCCCGAGCGCCAGCAGCTCCTTGCGGATGTCGGGGGCGAAGGTGAACACCACGTCCGCCGGGCCCTCGCCGTGCTCCCAGGTGGGCCGTACCAGTCCGCTGATCAGCAGCTCGGAGACGTGGACCGGCCCGGCGTCCGGGGTGGTGGCGACGATCCGGCGGATGACGGGCAGGCTCAGCGGCGCGGCGGCCAGCCGGGTCGCCAGGGCGAACCCGGTGGGGCTGGCGACGGCCCGGAAGTCGGAGACCCGTTCGGCGGCGGGCACGGTGCTGAGCGGGTCGGGCAGTTCCTCCGCCCAGGGCAGCGCGCGGGCCGCGTCGGGCCGGCTCTTCCACTCGCGGGCCTGAATGGCGGACAGATCCAGCCATTCGGGCTCCGGTCCGGACACCAGCCGGGTGAGCGCCGCCGCCCACGGCCCGGTGAGCGCCAGCACGGGTACGACGACGGCGGTACCGTCCCGCTCGGCGCCGGCCTCGTCGGTGTCCCGCGGCCCGGCCGGGGGTTCGCGTTCCTCCCAGTCCCAGGCGCTGTTGGCGGCCCAGCCGTGCGGGGCCCGGATCCGCACCCGGTACACGTCGAGGCCGGTGCGGAACCACATCTGCTGCGGCAGCAGATGCACCACGGCGACCGGGCAGGTCCGCCCCCAGCCGCGCAGCAGCGGCTGGACGGCACCGAGCCGCCACCCGGCCGCGAGGCCGTCGGTCAGCACCAGCACCACGCGGCGGGCCTTCTCCGGGACGGGACCTAACGGCTCCTCAGGGCTCACCCGGGCCGCGTCGGTCTCGTCGGTGCCGAGCAGCCGTACCACCCGTACGCGGGTGAAGGCGCCCGTTCGTTCGAGTTCCTCGACCAGGTCGTCGCGGACCGTCTCGTACCACACCCGCATGGTGGGGTGGGTGTCGATGACCAGAACCGCTTCCGCGGGCTCGGGCCCGCCCGGCTGCTGACCGAGCCGGCTCAGGACATGAGCGGCCTCACGGCGTGCCCGTGCGGACTCCTCCGGTCGCTGGCCATCGTCATCATGCATGCGTGCCCTCAAGGCGTCGTAGTGACGATGAGCGGGTGGCGGAGTCGCGCAGACCCCCGGCATGCGTGACAGCCACGGGCAAAGCCTGACAGCGGTTCCGTTCGTGAAGCAAGTGCGCACGGGGGCTCGCGCCGGGTGCATACGAAAGCATGACGGAAGCAGTGAGGCCGACCTGAAACACAGGCGGGCGGTTACGCGCACGCTCGTTCAATTCGGGTCACCCTTCGGCTCGCGGGCGGGCGTTCCGTGCACCTCTGACCCGGTCGGCCGCTCCCCCCGCGCATGGTCGGGTCCCGGGGGCACGGGCCGGCGTTCCGGGTCGTCGAGCAGGATCGCCAGATGGCGTCCCACGTGGTTGTCCCACCCCTCGGGCCCCATGGCCAGCGCATCCTTGCGCCATCTTCCGGTCCGCTCCAGCAGACCGGCGAGCCCCCGGTCCTGCACGATGTCGGCGACGGCCTCCTTGAAGGCCGGGTCGGAGCAGTCGCCGCGGTGCCAGATCATGGCCGGGACGCCCGCCCGCAGGCCCGCGAGGTACTCCTGGCGGCTGGTGACCGAGTCGGTGCCCGGCGGTTCACTGAGCACCAGGCAGACGGCGTGCTCGTCCTCCTTCAGCTCCCGCTCCAGATGGAAGTGGGAGTGGCCGGGCCGGTTCCAGTAGGAGTGGGTGTCGGCCGGACGTTCCTTGAAGTGCCGCCACTTGTTGTGCCAGGGCCGGTGCCAGGCGGCCCTTCTGAGCCGCTCGAAGCTGCGCACCAGGACGGCGTAGTCCATCACCAGCGGGGTCGGGGAGGGCGAGTCGGACTCCTTGTGCCACCACTCGACGGGTTCGCCGAGCAGTTCCCACGGGAGGATGAACTCCAGTACCACCGGCTGGCGCAGATCCGACCAGCGTTCCTCCGTCTGCTCGATGAGCAGTTCGACCTCGGAGGGGAGTTCGTCGCGGTGCAGATGCAGGGTCTCGCCGGGCACCGGGTGCCAGCCCTCCGCGTCGGACTGCCGCCAGTGGGAGAGGTAGTAGCGGTCGCGGTCCACGCCGTCCGGCTCGAACTGGATCATCAGATACGCCGGCATCAGCGAGGAGGCCACGGGTTCGGCGACGCCGCTGCCGCGCTGCCACTCGGCCATCTTGTCCTCCAGGCCCCAGGTGCGGGCCTGCCGGCGGTTCCAGCGGCGCAGCCGCTCGGCGGCGTCCCTCCGCCCGTCCTCGACCAGCTGGTCGGCGGCCAGGGACAAGAACGCCATGCTCACCGGGAGTTCCTTCGCCGCCGAGTTGTCCCCGGCCAGCCGCAGGAACACCGCCCAGCCCGTGTCGCACCACGACGGCAGCTCCTGGGTGCGCGAACGGCTCGCGCGGCGCGCCATCGCGGCCAGCGTGGACGCGGAGCGGATCTCCTGGAGCAGCGGCCGCAGCGGATGCAGATCGGCCCCGTCGAAGAAATCGACGGCCTCCCACTCGTCCACCAGCCGCCGCAGCGCCGTCACGGCGGTCGACTGCTGCTCGACGTACCCCAGACAGCGCACCAGGCAGGGCAGCCCGTCCGGCACGCCCGCGCACTTCTCCACCAGGTGCAGCAGCCAGGGCCGTAACGCCTCACCGCGTAACGGCTCCACCGGTGCGCCCAGTTCCTGCCCCAGCATGGTCACCAGCAGGTCCGCGCTGCTCGTGTGCCGCAGCGTGGCCGACTCCTGGAGTACGTCGACGACTTCGGCCACCAGCTCGTTGCGAACCCGCGCAGGGTTGCGCCCTTCCACCCCCGTGACCTCCCGACCCGCCACCAGTGCCGCCTGAGTTACCACTGACAGTGCCGACCAGCGTACGGCCAGTCGTCCCCCCACGTCAGGGGGTAGAGACGCCCTAGCGTTCCCCTTCCGCCTCGTCGCCCGTGATCAGCACGGCGTGGTGGGTGCCGTCGGGGGCGACGAGCTTCGGCTGCAGGGTCAGGCAGATCCGGTGCGTCCGCGAGGAGTCGACCCGCGCCTCACCGCCCGCCTCCACCACCCAGAACCGCACTTTCCCCCCGGCCCCGCCCGTCCGCCCCACGGCGACGGTCGCCTCGATCTCCACCGGCCCCAACTCGAACCGCACGGGCCCATCGCCGCCACCGGCCAGCGCGCAGTTCAGCTCCTGCCTCAACTCCCGGATCATTTCGGCTAGTTCGACCATGCGGGGATCCTAGCGGCGGGAGGGAAGGGGAGGTACCAGTTCCCGCCCGGTGGCTCATGTGCGGGCGCGCAGGGCCTCGACCGCCAGTCGGGCTGTCGTACCGATGACCGAGTCCGCTGCCGGGAGGGTGGCCGCCGGGTTGGCGGTGCGGGTGAAGACGGCCACGGCGTAGCGGCCGCCGTCGGGGTACTCGACGACGCCGACCTCGTTGCGCAGGGTCGGCAGGGTGCCGGTCTTGCCCGCGACGTGGACGTCGTCGAAGGGGAAGCCGGAGGCCAGGCGGTGCGGCCAGACCTGGAGGCCGAGCAGGCGGCGGACGGCGGCGGCGTGCTCGGGGGCGCAGGCCTCGTCCCGCCATACGGCGCTCAGCAGGCGGGTCATGTCGCGGGGCGTGCTGCGGTTGGTGCGGGCCGGGTCGAGGGCCCTGAGGCGGGTCAGGACGTGCGGGTCGGTCAGGATCCGCGCGCCGCCGGGCCCGGCGTCCTGTCTGAGGGTGGCGAGGAGTTCGCCGAAGGTGTGCACGGCGTGCGTGCGGGTGAGGCCGAGGCGGGCCGTGGTGCGGTTGACGGCGTCCAGGCCGACGCGGCCCAGCAGCAGGTCGGCGGCGGTGTTGTCGCTGACGGCCGTCATCAGGTAGGCGAGGTCGCGCAGGGACATGCGTACGGGGTCCCGCATGGCGGCCAGGCCGGTGGGGCCCGGGGTGCGGCCGAGGGGCGGGCAGTCGACCTGCTCGGTCAGGTCCAAGTCGCCCGTGTCGGCGAGCTCGTGGAGGGTGACGAGGAGACACAGCTTGTGGACGCTGGCCGTGCACACCGGCTGGTCGGCGCCCGCGTCGAGCTGCGCGCCGGTGTCGATGTCGACGGCGTGCAGCCAGCCGGTGACCCCGGCTTCGGCGAAGGCCGCACGGACACGGCCGAGGGCGTCGGTCACAGCCAGTACTCCGATGCCGGGCGCAGATGGAGCGGACGGGTCGGTACGTCGGGGGCGGCGCCGGCGGTGCCGCGCAGCGCGTGGGTGGCCGCGTCCGCGAAGGCGGTCACCGCGGTGCTCCCGCGCCCCTTGGGCCAGGCGACAGAGTGCCGCCAGGCCAGCGGGGCACCGGCCAGCGAGCGCCAGACGAGGTCCGGGGCGGTGACGGTGTCGCGTGGGGTGAGGGCGACGGCTCCGGCGGACAGCACCAGGCCCCGCACGAAGCTGGCGCCCTGGGCGTGGCGTACGGCGGGCGGGGTGTAGCCGTTGCGGGCGCACGTGGTGAGGAGGTCGTCGTACAGGGCCGGGGCGTCGGTCCGGGGGAAGAGGATCAGGTCGTGGCCGGTGAGGGAGGCGAGGGGCACCTCGGTGAGGTCGGCGGCCGGGGCGCCGGGTGGCAGCAGTACGCCGAGGTCGCGGCGCAGGACCGGGCCGAGTTCCAGGCCGGTGATGTCGCAGGGGTGGTGGATGAGGCCGACGTCCAGGTCGCGGGAGGCGAAGCGGGCCAGCTGCTGGGCGGTGGACAGTTCGTGCAGCTCCAGTTCCGGCGCGGCCAGGTCGTGGCGCCGGTCGAAGTCCGCGAGGAGGGCGGCGACCGTCTCGCCGGACAGGTCCGGCGGCAGCGCGGCCCGCAGCAGGCCGGTCTCGCCGTCCCGGATGCGGTGCGCGGTGGCGAGGAATTCCTCCGAACGGGCGAGCAGTTCACGGGCCCGCGTCAGCAGCAGGGCGCCGGCCTCGGTGAGCCGCACCTGACGGCTGGTGCGCTCGAACAGCCGGACGCCCAGTTCGCGTTCCAGGCGCTGGATGCGCTGGGACAGGGGTGGCTGCGCCATGCCGAGACGGGCGGCGGCACGGCCGAAGTGTGACTCTTCTGCAACAGCCACAAAGCACTCCAGGTGCCGAACCAGGTCCACGACCAGCGACCATATCGCGGATTGATGAATCCGAGATCGATATCGGACTTGGACAGGTGGGGTGGGGCGTTGCTGTGCTCGGGGCATGGACAACCGTGAGGCGCACATGTCGGGAAGCGATTACTCCGCCGCCACGACCTGGACGGCGAGACGACGACGACCGCGGCGTCGGGTGAGAGCGGTGGCCGCCGTCGGGGTGGTGCTCGCCGTCGGGGCCGGCGGGGCGTACGCCGCCGGGGTCGGCCCCTTCGCACGGGGCGACGCCGGGCCCGATCCGGCGGCCCTGGAGCAGGCGCGGGCGTTCCTGGCCGACTGGGCGGGCGGCCGTCTGCCGAGCGCGGCCGCGCGGACGACCAGTCCCGGTACGGCCCAGGAGGTGCTGGGCAACTTCACGGCCGGGCTCGACATCAGCAAGCCGAACCTCACGGCCGCGCAGCCCCTGCTCGCGGAGGACGGGACTGTCACCGTCCCGTTCACGGCCCGGATGCCCATCACCGACCTGGGGACATGGACGTACAAGTCGGAGCTGCCGTTGCGGGAGCAGGGGGACGGGAGCTGGAAGGTGGACTGGCGGCTGTCGCTGGTCCATCCGCGGCTGAGTGAGACGGAGAAGTTCCGTCTGGAGCGGGAGGAGACGGGGGCGCCTGAGGCGACGGATCGGGAGGGGGTCATGTTGACGACCGACGAATACCCGTCCCTTGGGCCGGTGCTGGGGCAGGTCGGTGGGGCCGGTGCCGGGCCGCGGGGTGCGGTGCGGCTGGTGGACCGGGTGACGGGAGAGGTGGAGCGTACGGAGGCCCGCTTCGGGGAGGCGCCTGAGGACGGCTCGGGCGACGACGGCCCTGTGCGTACGACGCTCGACGCCGACTGGCAGTCCGCCGCCGAGCAGGCGCTCGCTCGTGAGGCCGACGGCAAGAACGCGGCGCTGGTCGCGCTGCGGATCGACAACGGGGAGATCCTGGCGGTGGCGAACTCGCCGTCGTCCGGCTTCAACCGGGCCGTCTCCGGCACCTACGCGCCCGGCTCCACCTGGAAGATCGTCACGAGCACCGCGCTGCTGCTCAAGGGGGCCGTCGGGCTGGACGACGTCGTGGACTGCCCCAAGTACCTGACGGTGGGGAAGCAGTTCCACAACGTCGAGACCTCCGAGTTCCCGGGGGCGAGCTTCCGCAAGGACTTCACCGAGTCGTGCAACACGGCGTTCATCAGCCTGCGGGGCAAGCTCGGGGACGGGCAACTCGGTGAGGTCGCGGCCAAGTACTTCGGTGTCGGGCAGGAGTGGCGCGTCGGGATCCCGTCGTACGACGGTTCGGTGCCGGTACCCCGGGACGAGACCGAGAAGGCGGCGTCGATGATCGGGCAGGGGCGGGTGCAGGCCAACCCGCTGATCATGGCGTCGGTCACGGCGACGGCGGTGTCGGGGACGTTCCACCAGCCGACGATCACGGCGGGGGACACGGGCGGGACGACGACGACTCCGCTTCCGGCGCATGTGGTGGCACAGCTGCGGGAGTTGATGCGGGCGACCGTGACCGACGGTACGGCGCGGGTGCTGGCCGATCTGCCGGGCGAGGTCGGGGCGAAGACGGGCACGGCGGAAGTGTCGGAGGAGCAGGACAACAACGGTTGGATGGTGGCGTATCGCGGCAATGTGGCGGTGGCGTGTGTGGTGGAGGAGGGCGTGACGGGCGGCGGCTCGGCGGGCCCGGTTGTCCACAGCCTGTTGACGGCGGTGCCCGAGTCATGAGCAGGAGGGAGTCCCGTATGCCTGGTCTGTCCCGTAGGCAACTGTTGCTGGGCGCGGTGCTGGTACCGCTGGGAGCGTCGGCGTGCGACCGCGCCGCACCTGAGGAGCGCGCGAGCGCCAGGCCACCGCGCCCCTCTTCCACCCGTACGCCCGACCTCTCCCGCTACGCGGCACTCGAACGCCGCCACGGAGCCCGGCTGGGGGTATTCGCCCTGGCCACCGGCACGGGAGCGACCCTGAACTACCGTGCGGACGACCGCTTCGCGCTCTGCTCCACCTTCAAGGCCCTGGCCGCGGCGGCGGTGCTGCACGAGCACCCCCTGAGCCACCTGAACCAGCGGGTCACCTACACACGGGCCGAGTTGCAGTCCTACTCGCCGATCAGCGAGGACCACATCGAGACGGGGATGACGGTCAGGGAACTGTGCGACGCGGCCGTCCGTTACAGCGACAACACGGCGGGAAACCTGCTGATGCGGGACGTCGGAGGCCCGGCGGGACTGACGGCGTACCTGCGTGGCCTCGGCGACAAGGTCAGCCGCATGGACCACTACGAGCCCGAACTGAACGGAATGGCCCCGGGCGACCCGCGCGACACGACCACACCCCGGGCCATCGCCACCACCTACCGCGACCTCGTCCTCGGCGACGCCCTCACCCCCGACCGCCGCGCCCTCCTCAAGGACTGGCTCGTCCGCAACACCACCGGCGCCAAGCGCATCCGCGCCGGTGTCCCCAAGGGCTGGACGGTGGCCGACAAGACGGGCACCGGCGAGTACGGCCGCGCCAACGACATCGGCATCGTCTGGCCACCGCACACCGAACCGCTCGTCCTCGCCGTGATGACAGACCGCTCCGGCCACGACACCCCACCCAGGGAGGCCCTGCTCGCGGAGGCCACCCGCCTGGTGGTGGCCGACCTCATCTGACGGAACGATCGTCAGCGCCGCGTGCCGACACGCAACTCCCGTTCATGAAACGGCGGATTCCGCCCGCCTGCGCGGCCGGGCGCCGAACACCCACGCTCGGAAGAGCAGGAACCGCAGCAGTGTCGCGGTCAGGTTGGCGGCGATCAGTACGGCGAGTTCGACGCGGGCCCCGGCCGACGGCGCCACCTGGTGCAGGACGGCGAGCGAGCCGCTGGTGAGCGTCAGGCCGAGCAGGAAGACCGCAAGACCCCTGGCCTGGTGGCGTACGACCCCGCCGGGGCCGCGGATGCCGAAGGTGAGGCGGCGGTTGGCGGCCGTGTTGCCGATGGCGCAGATCAGCAGCGCCAGCGCGTTGGCGGACAGGGCACCCATCATCGGGCGCAACAGCGAGTACAGCAGCAGATATGCGAGGGTGCTCACCGCTCCCACGGCGGCGAACCGCACGAGCTGCATCACCAGTCCGCCCGACGGCTCGCCCTCACCACTGCGCCGCAGTTCCGCCGGAGGCAGGGTGCCGCGCGCCAGCGACGCCCCGATCCGGGCAATGCCGCGCAGGTCGGCCAGGGCCGTGGCGACGATGTCGACCCGGCTGTCGGGGTCGTCCACCCAGTCCACCGGCACCTCGTGGATACGCAGTCCCGCCCGCTCGGCGATGACCAGCATCTCGGTGTCGAAGAACCAGCCCGAGTCCTCCACGAGGGGCAGCAGCCGCTCGGCCACATCACGCCGTACCGCCTTGAAACCGCACTGCGCGTCGGAGAAGCCCACGGCGAGGGTGGAGCGCAGGATGGCGTTGTAGGCGCGGGAGGTGAACTCCCGTTTGGGGCCGCGCACGACCCGGGAACCGCGGGCCAGGCGGGTGCCTATGGCTATGTCGGAGTGCCCGGAAATCAGTGGGGCGACGAGCGGGAGCAGCGCGGCCAGTTCCGTGGACAGGTCCACGTCGACGTATGCGAGCACGGGTGCCGACGAACGGGACCATGCGGTGTTCAGGGCCCGCCCGCGGCCCTTCTCGTCCAGCCGCAGCCCCTCCACCTCGGGCAGTTCATCGGCCAGCCGGACGGCGATCTCCGGGGTGCGGTCCGTGCTGGCGTTGTCGGCGATGGTGATACGGAACGGGTAGGGGAAGGTGTCGCGCAGGTGCGCGTGCAGCCGCCGGACGCTCGGCTCCAGATCCGTCTCCTCGTTGTACACCGGGACGACCACGTCCAGGACGGGGTCCGGATGGTCGGTCGGGACCGGCGTGCGGTGGGGCAGTGGGTGTACGTCCTTCACGGCGGTCCCTTGTTCTCTCACTGGCTCGTCCTTGTTTCGTGCTCGGCGCAAGGTATGAAGGTACGCGGACGACGGCGCCCGCGGGCAGTGGGCTGCGGGTTACGCGGTGATGAGCGCCGTCGGCGGGCCCGACGCCGCCGGGCGCCCGCACCGGAATGTAAGGCGAGTCATCTGCTTATTGCCGGGCGGGGAAATCGTTTCATTACCTTGATCCTTCACCCGTTTGCTGCGCATCCGGCGCAATCGGGTGCCGTTAGTTTGGATATGACCAAGGCAACCAGGGACGGTATTTTCGGCCTGTTGGCGAGTCAGCAGCGAGGGGGCAGGTTTGCGGGACATGCGGTGACCATGGGTCCCTATACATACATTCCCGCCCCGGCACACTGCTCGGCCAGTGTCAACGGAACACTTACCAAAGACGGACCCCCCGTCACACTCCGGGCCACCGAGCCGATTCTTCGCCATTTTCTGGATGTCATGGCCGAGATGGAAGCCGATCTCGCCCGACGGTGGATCAGGTCGCAGGGCACGTCCGCTTTCCCTACGGCGAAATAGCAAGAATTCGCTATGTATACGCAGGGTCATGGCACCGGCCGGCATCGAGGTCCGTCCGAAGCGTTCTCGCAACCCCTGGTTCCACCGGACTCCGGCTGGGATCCCGCCGAGGAGCTGGCGTTCATGCTCCAGGACGCGCTGGCGGAGGAGGCCTCCGGCGTCCCCCCGGCGGATGCCCCGGTCACCGTTCCCGCCCCCGGCACACCGCTGGAAAATCTCCAGGAGATCACGGCGGAACTGCCACCGTTGAGGGATTCCCCGAAAGGTCACCGCAAGCCACGTGAACGCGGCGGCCCGAACATCCTTCGCGCAGTCAGCCGGGTCATGGCCGCGCTGGCGGCGGTCATCGCATGCGGCGTGAGTTTCTTCGGCGGACTGGCCGTCTACGAACCGCTGCGTCTTTCCGTTAACCGTACCGACAACGGCATCGTTTCCTTGTGGCCTTTGCTGATCTACGGTCCGTGGGTGGTCGCCTCGCTGTCCGTCCTGCGCGCAGCGCTCCATCAACGCCGGGCCGTGCACTCCTGGTGTGTGATCCTCTTCTTTTCGTCCGCGGCGATGCTTTTATGTGTCGCGCAGGCGCCCAGAACCGTCGTGGACATCGTGACGGCGGCCCTGCCGGGTCTCGCGGCGCTGGCGTGCTTTCAGCAGCTCGTACGGCAGATCACCCTGACCCGCCCGCCCCGGCGCACCCTGCCCCGCCACCGCTCGCGGCCGCCCTCCCCGCCCCCGCCCAGTGATGAGCCGGGCACCTCCACGACCCAGGAGATCCGCCGGGTGAACCCGAACGCCGCACCGCCCCCACCGCGACGCGACCGCCCCTCCTCACCCCGGATCATCCCGAAACAGAGCGCCACCTCCCGGTAGACGCCCTGCTGGCGGCCCGTGCATCAGTCCTCGGCGAGGGTGTGCGCCACGAGTGCGTTGGCGTGGCCGTGGCCCAGGCCGTGATCGGTCTTGAGCCAGGAGACGAGTTCCATGTGCTTGGTCAGGGGCGAGGCGCGGATCAGGTCCTTCCACTCCGCAATCGGACGGCCGTACTTCTTCTCGATCGACGGGAAGTAGCTGGCGGGGCCCTTCACGGGTGCGGTCATGGCGGTCGCGTCCTTTTCTGCCGGGAGATCCTGCGGTTGTCGCACGTGATGACCGGCGGCGGGCGGGCAAGTGATCGGTCCGCCGTGCGTGATCCGCGTCACTTGCCTTGGGCCGTCCGGGCGTGGTCATGGAACTTCGGGGAACGGGCAGGCGTTGCCAGGAGGACGGGTGCGGACACGCACGCCGGCGACCGGAACGACACGGCTGAAGCCGAGGTGGCACGGATGGCTATGTGGGATCGGATCAAGGACCAGGCCAAGAACCTGCAGCAGCAGGCCCAGGGCGCGCGTGGCTCCGGCGCACAGGGCGGACACGGTGGGCAGGGTGGTCATGGCGCTTTCGGCGGTGCCGGCGGGCACGGCAGGCCGGGCTCCGGGTCCTCGGGCGGCTCGCGGGCCCAGTTGGTGAATACGCTCAAGTCGCAGCTCACCTCCCTGAAGACGGAGTTGAAGAG
The DNA here is from genome assembly GCF_006539505.1 of Streptomyces spinoverrucosus. Taxonomy (GTDB): domain Bacteria; phylum Actinomycetota; class Actinomycetes; order Streptomycetales; family Streptomycetaceae; genus Streptomyces; species Streptomyces spinoverrucosus. The sequence continues at coordinate 23,360 of NZ_BJND01000041.1, read as the reverse complement.
CGGCGCCTACCGGGACGCCAGCATGGCCATGTGCGCCCTGGTCGCGGCCGCCGACGGCCATGTCGACCCGACCGAGCGACAGCACGTGGAGTCGCTGATCCTGAGCAACGACGTCCTGCAGAACTTCCCGCCGGAGCAGCTGCGCCAGCGTTTCAACCAGCACGTCGACCGGCTGGCGTTCGACTTCCCGCAGGGCAAGACGCAGGTCATGCAGGAGATCGCCAAGGCGGCGAAGAAGCCGGCGGAGGCCAGAGCGGTCGTCCAGACCGGGTTCGTCATCGCCGGGGCGGACGGTTATGTCGCACCGGCGGAGGAGCAGGTGCTGCGGGAGGCCTGCTCGGTGCTGGGCCTGTCCCCTCAGGAGTTCGGCCTCTGAGCTTGCGCTGAACGCCGCCGCGCCCGTCAAACCTCCCGGCGGGCACCGGTGGTGGTGCGCGCCGGGCGCGTGGGAGTGATACGTCCGCTCAGGCGGTCGCCGGGCGTCGGGCGTGCCCCGGGGCGCTCCCACGTTCCGGTGGTCGGCGCCGATCGCGCTGCCGGACGTACGCCGTCCCCCGTATCCAGGGACGTATGGATGACCACGGCACCACCATCACCACAGGCACCCACCGTCCGTTCTCCCGGCGACAGTTCACCACCGTGGCCGGTACGGCCGCGACCGCGACCGCGCTGGGACTGACCGCCGCCGACCCGGCCGCCGCCGCACCCGCCGTACCCGCCGCTCCCCCGCAGGCCCCGGCCGCCGCCCCCTGTCCGCCCAGATCCACCGCCGACTGGGACACCTGTCTCGCCGTGGCCCGTGCGCTGCTGGTCGTCGACGAGCGCAACGAGCCGCTGGTGCCGACGTACCGGAAGATCCTCGGCGACGGGCTGCCCCGCGCGCGGACCAAGGACGCCAAGAAGGTGCTGGTGGTCGGCGCGGGCCCGGCCGGTCTTCTGGCCGCCTGGCTGCTGAAACGGGCCGGACATCGCGTGACGCTGCTGGAGGCCAACGGCAACCGGGTCGGCGGCCGGATCAAGACCTTCCGCACCGGCGGGCACGAGAACGCGGCGCAGCCGTTCGCCGATCCACGGCAGTACGCGGAGGCCGGGGCGATGCGCATCCCCGGCAGCCACCCGCTGGTGATGGCTCTCATCGAGCAACTGGACCTGAAGAAGCGCCGGTTCCACCTGGTCGACGTCGACGGTGAGGGCAGGCCGGTCAACCGTGCCTGGCTGCACGTCAACGGCGTCCGGATGCGCCGCGCCGAGTACGCGCGGGCGCCGCGCAAGGTCAACCGGTCGTTCGGCGTGCCGCGCAAGTACTGGGACACGCCCTCCGGCACGATCCTGCGCAGGGCCCTGGACCCCGTACGCGACGAGTTCAGCACGGCCGGGCCGGACGGCAAGCGGGTCGACAAGCCCATGCCGGAGCGGGTCGAGGGCTGGGCGCGGGTGATCCAGCGGTTCGGTGACTGGTCCATGTACCGGTTCCTGACCGAGCAGGCCGGTTTCGACGAACGCACCATCGACCTGATCGGCACCCTGGAGAACCTGACCTCACGGCTGCCGCTGTCCTTCATCCACAGCTTCATCAGCCAGTCGCTGATCAGCCCCGACACCGAGTTCTGGGAGCTGACCGGCGGTACGGCGATGCTGCCGGACGCGTTGCTGCGGCAGGTGGCGGACGTGGTGCGGATGGACCGCCGGGCCACGCACATCGAGTGGTGGGACCCGGACCGCAAGGGCGACCTCTCCCACGTCCGGCCCGGCGGGCCGCGTGTGTGGATCGACACGGTGTCCGAGGGGCGGAACGGCAAGGTGGTCCGCGAGGAGTTCACCGGTGACCTCGCGATCGTCACGGTGCCGTTCTCCGGGCTGCGGCAGATGCAGGTCAGGCCGCTGATGTCGTACGGCAAACGGCGTGCCGTGGCCGAGCTGCACTACGACAGCGCGACCAAGGTGCTGCTCGAATTCAGCCGCCGGTGGTGGGAGTTCGGCGAGGACGACTGGAAGCGGGAGCTCGACGCGGTGCGGCCCGGGCTGTACGAGGAGTACCGGCAGGGCCGGGCGCCCGCCGACGGCAGCCTGCTCGGCGCGCATCCGTCCGTGCCGCCCGGGCACATCACCGCGGGCCAGCGCGTCCACTACGCCGCCAACCGCTGGGCCACCCGTGACCAGCCGGAGGCGGCGGGGATCGTCGGCGGCGGCTCGGTCTCGGACAACGCCAACCGCTTCCTGATCAACCCGTCCCACCCGGTGCACGGCAGCGCGGGCGGTGTCGTCCTCGCCTCCTACAGCTGGGCAGACGACGCCTCCCGCTGGGACTCCCTCGACGACGACGCCCGCTATCCGCACGCCCTGCGGGGCCTGCAACAGGTCTACGGCCAGCGCGTCGAGGTCTTCTACACGGGCGCCGGCCGCACCCAGAGCTGGCTGCGCGACCCGTACGCCTACGGCGAGGCGTCCGTCCTGCTCCCCGGCCAGCACACGGAACTCCTCGCGGCCATTCGCGCCCCCGAGGGCCCGCTCCACTTCGCCGGCGACCACACCTCGGTGAAACCGTCCTGGATCGAGGGGGCGTTGGAGTCGGGGGTGCGGGCGGCGTTGGAGGTGCACTTGGCGTAGGGGGCTGTTCCGATCACCTGGGTGTGACCGAAACGCAGGGCGTCGGACGGGTGGGTGGGTCAGTGACTGATGTTCACTTATGTCGCTGGTTTTCAGACCGAGGTTGTCTATTTCCGGTCGGAACAAGATCCAACGCTTTCGGATGGCGCCTACACCGATCGACAATGTCGAACGTGTGAGGCTGGAGTCACTGCGTGGTGCGGCTGAGCACGCCGCTCACGTTCAGGACCTCGTGGCATCCCGCCGCCTGTCGGCCGGTGGCCGGTGTGCCCGGCTTCTGGCAGGTCACTTCGACGGTCACGGTGTCGTTCTCAGGGATCTTGATGGGGGTCACCCAGTGATAGTCCTGGTTGCGGAAGGTCTCCAGCGCGATCGTGGTGACCTTGCGGTCGCCGAAGGTGATCGTCAACAGGCCCTCGTCGCCCTGGAAGTTGGCGACGACGATGTCCGTCACGCCGAAGACGCTGTCCTGGGGGACCTGGTATGTGCCGGTCTTCGTCTCTCCGGCGGACGTCTCCAGGTCGATCGTCGCCGAGCTCTGCTGGCCCCCGCCGACCGACGTGCCGTCGCCGGTGCCCGAGCCGCCGTCTCCGCCGGGACCGGCGCCGGCCGGTGCGCCCGACTCCTGGCCGCCGCCACCGGGCCGGGCGTCCGTGCCGCCGCCGGGGGCGGCGCCCGGGGTCTGTCCGTCGCCCTGTCCGGCGGGCGTCGGGCGTGGCTGGACCGCTTCGGTGGCCGCTTCCTTGGCGGCGCTGCGCACCGCCGGGCGCACCAGTGCGAACCAGGCCAGCAGCAGCGCCAGCAGTGCCGCGAGCAGGACCAGCAGCCATCTCGGGAAGATCGGGATCTGGACGAACTCCGCGTCCAGCGGCGCCGGGGCGGTGGGCTCGTCTCCGGGGGTGTCCTCCTCGTCGCGGGATTCCGCGGCGTTCACGGTGAACGGCCATGTCGCCGGGGCGCCGAACCACACCGGCTTGGCCGTGCGGACCCGAAGTCCGACCTCCGTCGACTCGCCGGGCTCCAGCTTCGGCTCCGCCGGGTTGAAGGCGAAGGCCAGCTCCTCGCCCTGCTGGCCGGGGGTGAAGCCCACCCGCACCGGGGAGTTGCCCTGGTTGCGCACGGCCAGCCGGTAGCGGCCGCGCAGCCAGCCGCGCCGGCGGCGCGGGATGAGCTCGGTGTGCAGCTCGTGGAACTCCTCGATGTGCACGGTCGTTTCGAGGACCCGTACCGACTCGGGGTGCTCGGTCGGCAGCACCCGCACTCCGAGGGGCATCTCACCGGCCCGGATCTCCGGTGAACGCGGTGGCTCCAGACGGATCGTCACCGTTTCGGAGGTGCCGGGATAGAGCGAGACCCGCGCGGGTTCCACGGTCGTCCAGGCGGCGCAGTCGCCGACGACCTCCAGGCTGTACGCCTCGACGATGTCGCTGTCGTTGCGGACGGTCACAGTGGTCGTGGCGGTGTCACCCGGCGCCACTGTCACCGACGGGATGTCGAGACCGGGCGCGCCGGGACCGGAAGCGGCTGCAGAAGGCGTCACGCCAGCACGGTAGGGCCGGGTCCGGGGGCGTCACGAGGAGCGCGAGGGCAACACCTGGGCAGTCGCGATGCCCGCCGAGTCAGGGCCAACTCGCTTGCAGGGCCTTGCTGTTCCGGCGAGCCGCCTCGCGGGCGCCGCCTTGGCGGTGGTCGCATCGAGCCCGTATCCACCCCCCACGAACCCATGAGACAGGTAACCCTCCATGACCTGCCCTACGGAACACAGCCCGGCCCCGACCACCACGTCCCGCGTGCCCGCCGCTCCGGCGCGGGACACGCACCGCCCCGCCTCCCGTTCCGGCCGCCCGGAGCGGGTGACCGTCGCCGTCTACGCCGCCGATCCGGTGCTGCGCGTCGGCGTCGTCCAGCAGCTGCGCCAGCGCCCCGAGGTCGACCTGCTCGACGACACCGACGCCGAGCAGGCCCAGGTGTCGCTGGTGATCGTGGACCACGTCGACGACGACGTGGCCGCCCTGCTGCACCGGCTGCGGCACAACACCGCCACCCGCACCGGCCTCGTCGTCGGCACCCTCGGGCCCGGCACACTGCCCCGCGTCATCGAGTGCGGCGTGGCGGCGGTGCTGCGGCGTGCCGAGGCCGACCAGGACCAGCTCCTGCACCTGGTCCTGGCGACAGCCAACGGCGAGGGCGTGCTGCCGGGCGACCTGCTCGGCAAGCTGCTCACCCACGTGGGCAGCCTCCAGCGCTCGGCGCTCGACCCGCGGGGCGTGTCCCTGTCCACGCTGACCACGCGCGAGGCGGACATGCTGCGCCTGGTGTCGGAAGGCCTGGACACCGCGGAGATAGCCCGCAAGACGTCGTACTCCGAACGGACCGTCAAGAACGTCCTGCACGAGATCATCACGCGACTGCAACTGCGCAACCGGGCCCACGCGGTGGGCTACGCGCTGCGCAACGGGCTGATCTGAGGAAGCCGGGACTGCCCGAAAGCGCATCGCGCGCTTCCCCCGGGTGCGGCCCCGCCGCCCTGCCGCGTCGTGTGCGGCTGTCGCAGGGTGGCGGGGGCACATCCCGATGCCGCACCACACTGCGAGGGGGACCGTGATGGGAACCGCTGGCCCCGGCGGGCGGTACCGCCTGGGCAGACTCGGCACGTCGTTGCTGCTGCTGATCCCGTTGCTCGGGGTCACGGCCGCCGCCGGGCAGGGCAGCGCCGAGTCCCGGCCGCGGGCGAAGGCCGCCGGGGACACCCGGATCGCGTACGCCGGTACCCGGCACCGCAGTCTCGGCCGGGTCGACACCACGACCTCCAGCACCCCGCTGTTCGGCGCGGGCCCGGCCCACCTCGACGTCCAGCCGTCCGCCCTCGGCGACCAGATGGTCTTCGCCAGTCGGCGTGACGAGAAGAACCCGCAGATCTATCTGCGGTCCGCGGACGGTTCCGTACGGCGGCTCACCAGCGGCATGGACGCGGCGCACCCCCGGCTGACGCCGGACGGCCGGGCCGTGGTGTTCGACTCGGCCGGATCCGGCGGTTTGGGTGGGGGGACGCAGCGGGATGTGTGGCTGGTGCGGACAGACGGCACCGGCCTGACCCGGCTCACCGACACGCCCTCCGACGAGGAGTGGCCGACGGTGTCCCCCGACGGGCAGCGGCTGGCGTACTCCAGTGACAGCGATCCGCTCGCCGGGCAGCAGATCTACGTACGGCCGCTGAACGGCGGCACCGCCACCCGGGTCACCGATCCGGCGAACGGCGCGGCCACCGAGCCCGCGTGGAACCCGGTGAACGACGACGAGAACCGGAACTGGATCGCGTACACCGCCACCACCACCGTCGACGGGCAGTCCCTGCCCCGGCTGCGGGTGACCGACGGGACCTCCGACGAGCCGCTGCTCGGGGGCGGGCAGGCGAACTGGCGTGCCCACGGGGCAGCGTGGCTGCCCGACGGGGACGGGGTGCTGTTCCTGAGCCCCGAGATCACCTGTGAGTGCGAGGGCGACTGGGACCATGTGTTCCGGACGACCGCACACTCGGAACAGGTTCCCTCGCTGGTGCTCAACGAGGACCGGGAGGTCCTCTCGCCCACCTGGCTCGGACCGCTCGACGGCGGCGGGGTGGTGGTGGAGCGCACCTCGGCGGCCGGGCCGAACGTGGTGACGTTGCAGGACGTCCGGTCCGACGGGGTCGACCCGCGCGACCTGGGGCTGACGATCCTCAAGGAGGACCCGGCGGCCGACACCAACACCGATCCCGCCAAGGACCCGCTGTTCCAGCCCGCGCCCGGGTACGACCCGTGGACCGAGCGGCAGAACTACACGCCCGACGGCCGCCGGATCGTGGTGACCCGCTTCGAGGACAGCCCCGACGGCCGGATCGAGCGGATCTGGATGGCCGACGCCGATGGTGCCAACGCGGCGCCCTTGCCGCTCGCGGCGCGCGGCCCGAACGATTGGGACACCGATCCGACGTTCTCCCCGGACGGCAAGTATCTGGCCTTCGTGCGGACGTCGCCGGGCGGCGTCGGAGAGGCTGCCGGACCGAGCCGGATTCTCATCGCGGAGGTGGCCACCGGTGCGATCACCGGCCAGATCACCCCGCCCGCCGGGCAGCTCCAGGGACAGGACGCCCAGCCCACCTGGTCCTCCGACGGCACCACCCTGGCCTTCACCCGCAACCACGTGATCGACGGGGGCGGCGGCAACAAGCACATCTGGACCGTGCCCGTGAACGACCTGGGCGCACAGCGCGACTTGAGCGCCACGGTCTGCCCGGGCGACTGCGAAGTCATCGACGACAGCCCGGCGTTCTCCCCGGACGGGCTCAGCATCGCCTTCAACCGCAAGAACGGCGGCGGCCGGGTCGATGAGCGCAGCGGCATCCTCTTGACGTCCGTGAACGGCGACGACTGCCAGGTGCTGCTGCCCGCTACCGCCCGCGACCTTCCCGGCGCCTGCGGCCGGGAACTGCCGGACACCTCCGCCACCGGCCCGTACCAGCCGCGGGATGCCGCCTGGACGGCCGACGGCTCCGGGCTGGTGTTCAGCTCCCGCGCCGGGCTGCCGGGCAACAGCCCTGAGAAGCTGTCCCTGTTGGACATCGAGTCCGGCGAGCTGACGCCGCTCACCGCCGGTCTCCCGGGGCGGCAGAAGGAGCCGAGCGTCCAGCAGTCCGTGGACCTCGCGGTGCGGGCGCCTGGTACGACGGCGGAGGTCGTCGTGGGCCGGTCCACCACGGTCCGCGTCGACGTCGTGAACAACGGCCCCGCTGCCTCACCCGGCACCCGCCTCACCATCGCCCCGCCGCCCGGCGTCCGCGTCACCCGGCTGACCCGGCCCGGCGGCACCTGCGACGCCGCTTCCCTGCAGTGCGACGTCGGCGTGGTGCCGCCCGGCAGCACCGTGCCGGTGAACGTCACCCTCACCGGCGTCACGCCCGGCGACGCGCCGGTCGACTGGTCGGTCGCCGGTACGGTCCTGGACCCGCGGCCCAGCGACAACGCGGGGCGGACCGTGGTGCCGGTGCGTGAGGCTCCGCCGCCCCCGCCGCCGACGAGCCCGAGCCCGACGCCGCCCACGCCCACTGCTGTGCCGCCCACTCCCGCGCCGCCGACGACCGTGCCGCCCACCGTGCCGCCGGAGCCGGACGCGCCCGAGGCCGGGCCCGGGGTGCGCGTCACCGCCCAGCCGAACCCCGGCTACGTCGGCGGGCGCGTCGTGGTGACGTACACCGTGCGCAATGGCCGCAACGCGCTGGCGACCGGGTTGCGGCTGCGTATCGGCCTGCCCCGGGGCATCCCCAACAGCGGGCCGCCGGCGGGCTGCGACCGCTCCTGGCGGTGTGCGCTGCCGGACCTGGAACCGGGCGCGAGTACCGTCGTACGGGTCGTGCTCAGCCCCGACAAGGCGCTGACCGGCCGCGTCACCGGCGACCTCACCACCACCGGCACGGACGCCGACCGGGGCGACAACACCGCCCGGCAGCGGATCCGCATCCTCCAGCCGCGGATCGTCGCGGTGCCGCCGATCGGCAAGCCCGGCTTCGTCACCTCGGTGCGCGGTACGGACTTCCCGCCGGGCGTGCCGGTGCGGTTCCGCTGGAAGCCGGGGATCACCGCGGCGGCGGCGCCGACCGTGCCGAAGCCGGACGGCACGTTCATCGGCCAGCTGCTCATCCTCGCCAAGGACCAGACCGGGCCGCGCGTCATCACCGCCAGGGGTCCCGGGTTCTCGCCGGTGCAGACCGACTTCCTGGTGGTCAGCGGCACGATCCAGCCGCCCGACCAGGTGGTGCGCCGGTGATCCACGAGGTCGACGAGGGGCTGCGCCGACTGCTCGGCGAATCCGGCCTGGAGGCGTCGGGCGTCGAGGTCGTCTTCGACGCCCCCACCCGGGACTGGGCGGCGCGCCGCAGCGCACCGACGGTCTGCGTCTTCCTGTACGACATCCGCGAGGACGCCACTCGGCGCGGCAGCGGCGCCGGGGAGGTGTACGACGAGGACGGCCACCTCGTGGCGCGGCGCAGCCCGCCGCGCTGGTTCGAGCTGACGTACCTGGTCACGGCGTGGGCGAACCGGCCCCAGGACGAACACCGGCTGCTCTCGCAGGTCCTGGCCCGTCTGGTGGCCCACGACACGCTGCCCGCGCAGCTGCTCACCGGCACGCTCGCCGAACTCGGCCTGACCGTGAGCCTGGACACCGCGGGCGCCGGCCTCGACGCACCGGCCGCCTCCGACGTGTGGTCGGCGCTCGGCGGTGAGCTGAAGGCGTCGCTCGGGGTGCGGGTACGGGCGCCGCTCGCCGGGGTGACCACGGCCGCCGCACCGCCGGTCACGGAGGGGCTCGTGGTGCGCTCGGCGGCGCGGCGCGAGGGCGGGGAGGGTTCGCCGGGACGCCGGTTGCGCTACACGGAGGTGAGCGACCCGGGGGCGGAGGGCTTCGCCGGGGAGCGCGAGCGGCCGGCTGCTGCGGCGCGTCGCCGTCGACGGGGGGATCGGCAGGCGTGATGGACACTGCGGAGTCTGTTGTCAGCGGGGGGTCGGAGGTGTCCGGGGGGTCGGAGGTCGCCCGGGGACCGAACGTCACCGGTGGGTCGGAGGTCTCCGGTGGTTCGGAAGTCTCGGGCGGGCCTGGAGTTTGCGGTGGACCGGGGGCCACCGGCGGAGACGCCCGGAGCCGTCGCCCGGGCGGGGCGGAGGTCTCCGGTGGGTCGGAGGTCTCCGGTGGTTCGGAAGTCTCGGGCGGGCCCGGAGTTTCCGGTGGACCGGGGGCCACCGGCGGAGATGCCCGGAGCCGTCGCCCGGGCGGGCCGGAGGTCTCGGGTGGGCCAGGAGACATCGGCGGGCCAGGAGACATCGGCGGGCCAGGAGACATCGGCGGGCCGGGAGACATCGGCGGGCCGGAAGGCACCGGCAGGCCAGGAATCACCCGCGACGTCGACCCCGTATGGACGCGGCTTCGGCTCGTCGAGGAGCGTGTCCGGCATGCCGTCGCCGTTCGTCGGGACGCCGATCCCGATCCCGACGACCCGTACCGGGGCCAGTACCTCACCCCCGAGGCGGTGGCGCGCATTCTGGACGAGCCGGGTGGGCTCGAAGTACCCGGGCATGAACCCTGGCACCCGCCCGCCGGTTCCGTACTCGGCGGGCTTGCGCGGCGGTTCGGGCTGGAGCCGCTGGATCTGGATCTGCTGCTGGTCGCGGTGGCGCCCGATCTGGACGCGCGCTTCGAGCGGCTCTACGGCTATCTCAACGACGACCTGACGCGGCGTCGGCCCACGGTCGGGCTGGCGTTGGAGCTGTGCGGGGTCGGCGGCGCGGCGTCCGCCCGGTTCCGGCTCGCGCCCGGGGCGCCGCTGCTCGCGGGTGGTCTGGTGGAGGTCACCGAGCCCGAACGGCCGCCGCTGTCCCGTGTCCTGGTGGTGCCCGACCGGGTCACCGCGCACCTCCTGGGCGGCGACCGGCCCGACGCCCGGCTCGCCGGGGTGCTCGGCGAGGCCCGAGAGGACCCGACCGCCGAGGCCGCGGAGGTGCAGCGGGCGGCGATCGCGGCCGGGACCGGTGTCGGGCTCGTGCATTTGCGCGGGCGGGGCGGTGACGCCGAGGGACTGGCCGTCGCCGCCCTGCGCGCGGCCGGGCTGCGTCCGCTGGTCCTGGACGCGGTGGCGCTCGCCCGGCGCTCCGGCGACGTACCGGAACTCGCCCGGGTGGCCGCGCTGGAAGCCCGCCTCACCGGTGCCGGGGTCGTCCTCGGCCCCCTGGAGGCGCTGCCCGCCGAACCCGCCGAACGGGCCCGCACGCTGGGGGCGTTGTGCGCGGCGCTGCGTGGGATCCCCCTGCTCACGCACGGCACCGTCGGCTGGGACCCGGCGTGGGCGGCCGACAGCCCCGTCGTACTGACCGTGCCGGCGCCTTCTCCCGAGCGCCAGGCCGCGCGCTGGCGGCACGCCCTCGAACGGGCCGCCGATGCCCAGGGGATCGGTGCGACCGGTGACGCCGACGTGCTCGCCCGGGCGGTCGCCGGGCACCGCCTGGACTCGCGGGTCGCCGGTGCGGGCGACGGGCCCGGTGTGACCGGTGACGCCGACGTGCTCGCCCGGGCGGTCGCCGGGCACCGCCTGGACTCGCGGGTCGTCGGTGCGGGCCACGAGCTCGGTGTGACCGGCGATGCCGACGCGGTCGCCGGGCACCGCCTGGACTCGCGGGTCGCCGGTGCGGGCCACGAGCTCGGTGTGACCGGCGATGCCGACGCGGTCGCCGCGCACCGCCCGGACTCGCGGGTCGCCGGTGCGGACCACGGCCCCGGTGTGACCGGTGACGCCGACGTCCTCGCCCGCGCGGTCGCCGCGCACCGTCTGGACTCCGGGCAGTTGCGCCGCGCCGCCGACGTGGCGCTGCGCACCGCCGCCCTCGCGGGCCGCCCCGTCGGCCCCGACGATCTGCGCGCCGCCGTGCGGGCCCAGAACGGCGCCGGGCTCGACCGGCTCGCCCGCCGGGTGGAGCCGGGCGTCGGCTGGGACGACCTGGTGCTCCCGCCCGCCACCCACCGGCGGCTGCGCGAACTGGCGTTGCGGGCACGGCACCGCGAGCAGGTGCTCGGGCAGTGGGGGATGCGGCCCGGCGGCGGCCGGGGGCGCGGGGTGATCGCGCTGTTCGCCGGGGAGTCCGGCACCGGCAAGACCATGTCCGCCGAGGTCGTCGCCGCCGACCTGGGCATGGACCTGTACGTGGTGGACTTGTCCACAGTTGTGGACAAGTACGTCGGCGAGACCGAGAAGAACCTGGAGCGGATCTTCACCGAGGCGTCCGCGGTCAACGCGGTACTGCTCTTCGACGAGGCCGACGCGATCTTCGGCAAGCGCTCGGAGGTGAAGGACGCGCACGACCGGCACGCCAACATCGAGTCGGCGTATCTGCTGCAGCGCATGGAGTCGTTCGACGGGATCGCGGTGCTGACCACCAATCTGCGGGCCAACCTCGACGAGGCGTTCACGCGCCGCCTGGACGTGGTGGCGGACTTCCCGGTGCCCGACGCCGGCCAGCGCCTCGCCCTGTGGGACCGCTGCCTGGGCGAGCGGCTGCCCCGCGCCGACGACCTCGACCTCCGCTTCTGCGCGGACCGCTTCGAACTGGCGGGCGGCTCGATCCGGGCCTGCGCGGTGACCGCCGCCTACCTCGCGGCGGAGTCCGGACGGCCGCTCACCATGCGGCAGGTGGTGACGGCGGTCGCCCAGGAGTACCGCAAGCTCGGACGGCTGGTCCTGGAGAGCGAGTTCGGTCCGTACATGGCGGACGCCGGCAACGCCTGATCAGGAGCCCGTGGACATCCGGTCGTCCTCCCAGTCCGGATCGGAGTCGCTGCTCTGCGAGCCGTACTGGATGCTCGCGAACGGCTGTCCTGGCGACGGCAACTGGGAGTCGTCGGACATCTCGACGTCGGACTCGCTGCTGGAACTGACGTCGCTGTCGGGCGCGGGAGCCGGGACGTCGTCCAGGGTGTAGGTCGCCGTGGCGCCGGTGCCGGACTTCGTCACCCAGCCTGCGCTGACGTACGAGTCGATCAGCTTGTCCCGGCGGTCCTTGGAGAAGGTCGAGCGGGTCATGCCCTGCATGTGGGTGTCGGCGGTACTGCTGCCGGGGTTCTGGCCCTGGGCGACCGCGGCCTCGTAGTCCCGGTAGGCGAGGAAGGTGGCCCTGTCCTCGGACAGCGCCGCCAGGGCGAAGTTCTGCATCTCGTCCTCGGTCAGCGTCGTCCGGCCGTTCAGCGCTTCCTTCGCCTCCATGTAGTACTGCGCCGCGTCGCTCGGGTCCCGGCCCGCCCTGATCAGGTCGTTGGTGTCCGGTTCGTTCTCCCACGAGCTGTAGGAGGCGTTGTCGAGGTAGATGTCGATCCGGACCGGGATCATCACCCGCCGGTGATTGCCCTGCCCCATCTGATAGTTGACCTCGAAGCGAAGGTCGCCCGTGCTCACCCCCACCAGCGCCTGCTCGATCCGGCGCCACATGCCGGTGCCCTGGTTCAGGGACCACTGGGGGACGATGTTCTGCGTGACATCGCTGCCGCCCACCTCCAGCCCCATGACGTGGCCGCGGTCGTAACCCGCCCCGCCGAACAGGTCCTTCCACACCTGCGCCTCGGTGGGCGCCCCACGCGCACCCTTCTTGTTCTTGTAGGCGGTGTGCAGCGTCTTGACCGCGATCGGGTTCGGCGCGCCCGGCCGGCCGGCGGTGCCCGTCGGGGTGATGGGGCCGGTCACCGTCCGGGGACGCTGGATGGTCAGGTCCCGTGCGGGCTCGGCGTTTCTCTTGCTGGGGCTGTAGTGCGTCACGACCGCGTTCTCCAGCACGGTGGTGCTGGCCCGCTGCACCGTGTCCACCCCCGCCTCCGCGTGGGGCTCCGCTGCCGGGAGCCGCTGCACGTCCGGCACCGGCCCGGACATGACCTTGTGCGCGTTGGCCTCGGCGGCCCGCTCGAAGCGGTCGCCCGGATCCGACAACGCGAACCCGTGTCCGGTGGCGGTGCCCGAGACCGGACCGTTGCGCTGCTGGACGACATGGGTGAGTTCATGCGCCAGGGTGTGCTTGTCGCCGCCCCCGGCGCCGAGGACGACATGGCTGCCGGAGGTGTAGGCGCGGGCGCCGATGGCGCGGGCCGAGCGGGCGGCGGCGGCCCCGGTGTGCAGCCGTACGTCGGAGAAGTCGGTGCCGAACCGGGACTCCATCTCCTGGCGCACCGGCCCGGCGAGGGGCTTTCCGGCGGTGCCCAGGACCTCTGGCACCCCGGTGTCCGGCTGCTGCTCCGGGGCGGGTGCGGGGCGTGCGCGGCGGGCGATCATGGCGGTCACCGCGGCGTTGCCCGCACTGCGCTGCACCGCTCGGAGCACCTCGGCGGTGAGCGGGGGCGGCAGGGCGGCACCGCCCCCGGACGTTTCCCGTCGGGCGGCGCTGCCCCCGGCCGTCTCCCACCGGGCGGCGGCCTGGCGGCGTGCCGGCTGCCGTGGTTCGGTCCGCTCGGTGCGCGGCCTGGACGTCTGCACCCGCTGCCTCCTCGTCGGCGCACCCCTGCTACGACCCCCCAGTGGACCGTGCGGGCGGACAAGGGGTCCAGGTCCGCGCGGGCAGTGCGGGGGCAGCGACGAGCGACGCCCGGACGGTCAGCGCGGGGCGTCCGGAAAGGCAGCGGTCTTGCCCCCGCCCAGGTCCGCACGTCCCTGTCGCCGTGCCGGGGCCCTCGCCGAGACTCGGCCTGGACACAGGTGACCGACCCGCAGGACGCGAAGGAGCGAGCATGCCGACGTACCTCACCCCGGGCGTGTACGTGGAGGAGGTGCAGTCCGGTGCCCGACCGATCGAGGGGGTCGGCACCGCCGTCGCCGCGTTCGTCGGGTTCGCCGAGCGCGGGCCGTTCCACACGCCGACGCTGGTCACCAGCTGGGACCAGTACACGCAGCTGTTCGGCGGCTTCACCGAGGGCGCCTATCTGCCCCACTCGGTCTACGGCTACTTCGCCAACGGCGGCGGCGCCGCGTACATCGTCCGGATCGGCGGCTCGGCCGAGGACACCTCCGCCCCGGCGGCGGGCGGTGACCGGCGGGGCCGGGAGGCCAAGGCGGCTGAACCGGTCGAGCTCGGCGGTTTCCTGGTCGCGGCCCGGCCGGGCGTCTCCGGAGTGTCGGTGGAGGTCGCCGACGCCGGTGGCGAGAACCCGCCCGAGGACCGCTTCAAGGTGCTGGTCCGCCAGGGCGAGCAAGTGGCGGAGACGTACGACGCCTCCACCCGCAAGAACGTCAAGGGCTACCTGGTCAACCAGGCCCGCGCCTCCAAGCTGATCGAGGTCACCGAGCAGCAGGGCGCCTCCCAGACCAGGCCCGCCAACCAGACCGTGACGCTGGCCGACGCCCCGGCCGCGCCCGCCACGCCCGGCTCCGGCACCGGCTCCGGCGAGGTGGTCCGCCTCGACCCCGCGGAGTACGTCGGCGACGCCGCGGCCCGCACCGGCTTCGGCGGCCTGGAGACCATCGACGAGATCACCATGGTCGCGGTGCCGGACCTGATGAGCGCCTACCAGCGCGGCGACATCGACGCCGAGGGCGTACGCACCGTGCAGCTCGCGGTGATCTCGCACTGCGAGCAGATGGGCGACCGTGTCGCCGTCCTGGACGCCCCGCCCGGGCTCAACGCCCAGCAGGTGCGCACCTGGCGCAACGACGAGGCGGGCTACGACTCCCGGTACGCCACCCTCTACTACCCGTGGGTGCGAGTCTTCGACCCGGCCGCCGGACGCAACACCACCGTCCCGCCGAGCGGTCACATCGCCGGTGTGTGGGCGCGCAGCGACGCCGAGCGCGGCGTGCACAAGGCACCCGCCAACGAGGTGATCCGCGGCGCGGTCGATCTGGAGATCCGGCTCAGCAAGGGCGAGCAGGACCTGCTGAACCCGATCGGCGTGAACTGCGTACGGGCCTTCCCCGGCCGGGGCATCCGGGTATGGGGCGCCCGCACCCTCTCCTCCGACCCGGCCTGGCGCTACCTGAACGTGCGCCGCCTGTTCAACTACCTGGAGGAGTCGATCCTCCTCGGCACCCAGTGGGTGGTCTTCGAGCCGAACGACGACCGGCTCTGGTCGAGCATCCGGCGCAACGTCACGGCCTTCCTCACCGAGGAGTGGCGGCGGGGCGCGCTGTTCGGCCGTACCGCCGAAGAGGCGTTCTACGTCAAGTGCGACCGCGACAACAACCCGCAGGAGTCCATCGACCAGGGCCGGGTCGTCTGCGAGATCGGCGTCTCGCCGGTCAAGCCCGCGGAGTTCGTGGTGTTCCGGCTGGCCCAGTTCTCCGACAGCACCAGCCTCATCGACGAGTGACCACGGGTCCGCCAAGGGATCCGTAAGGAAAGGTGACAGACAGTCATGGCAACGGGCGATGCTCTTTCCACCCATGTCTTCGGCGTGCAGCTCGGCGGCTACCTGGTCGAGTCGATCCAGGAGATCAGCGGGTTCACCGTCGAGGAGGATGTCGTCGAGGTCAAGCAGGTCACTGCGGAGGGCAAGCAGATCATCCGCAAGCAGCCGGGCGCCCGGCAGGCCGGCGAGATCACGATCACCCGGGGACTCGACCAGAGCAGCGAGTTCACCAACTGGATCAAGGAGACCCTGAACAACGGCGCCGTGAACTCCGCGCGGCAGAACCTCACCATCGAGATCAAGGACACCGAGGGCACCACGGTCCGCCGTATCCAGCTGATGCAGGGCTGGGCCTCCAAGTGGGAGGGCCCGTCCCTGAAGGCGGGCGATTCGTCTCCGGCCACCGAGTCCGTCACGATCGTGTTCGAGGAGATCGTCGTCGAATGAAGCGCCGTACGGTGACGGCGGGCAACCTGGACGAGATCCTCCAGATGACGGCGCCCGCCCCGGGATCGCAGCAGGCGGCGGCACCCTCCGCCGCCGCGCCGGCGCCCCGGCAGGACCACGGGCTGCGCACCGAGTTCGAGTTCGAACTGCCGCGCGGATACGTCGACGAGGCGGGCACCGTGCACCGCCACGGCGCGATGCGGCTGGCCACGGCCCGGGACGAGCTGCGGCCGCAGATCGATCTGCGGGTCAAGGAGAACCCGGCGTACCTGAGCGTCGTACTGCTGAGCCAGGTGATCACCCGGATCGGCGACATCACCGATGTGCACGCCGGGATCGTGGAGCGGATGTACGCCACCGACGTCGCGTTCCTCCAGGACTTCTACCGCCGCGTCAACAGCGAGGGCCACACCCGGGCGGCGGTGACCTGCCCGCACTGCGAGGGCGGCTTCGAGGTCGACCTCTCGGGTGGGCGCCTGGGGGAATCGTGACGTACGCCCTTCCCCGGCTCCGGGAGGAGGTCGCGTACATCGCCTATCACTTCCACTGGCCACGCGAGGAGATCCTCGACCTGACCCACGGCGAACGGCAGCAGTGGGTGGCGGAGATCGCCCGTATCAACACCCGCATGAACGAAGGCGGTTGAGCAGATGGCATGGCGGGACAGGTGGCGCCGCCGCCGGGCGGCATCCGCTGCCCCGGACGGCGACGGCTCGGGTGTCTCCGGGACGGCCGGTGCCTCGGTTCCTTCCGTGCCCGGCGACTGGGACGGCGGCTGGCGCCGTACGGCGTCGCCGGAACTCACCGTCTCCCGTGCCCCGCTCGGCGTGAGCGACGGTCTCGTCTTCCGCGCGGGTCTTGCGGCCTGGCAGAACCCGTCGTTCGACACCGACCTTGGCCATGCCGTGCTGCCCACGGCACCGGCTGGTCTGGTGCGTGGGGTTGCCCGTCCGGCGGCTGCGCGGGGCGTTCGTGCGGGGGTGGGTGGGGGGCCGTTGCTGCTTCGGGCGGTGCGGGCGGAGGGGGCGGAGGGGGTGCTGGGCGGTACTTCGGACGCCGGAAACCCGGACAACGCGGGGCGGCCGTCGGCCGGCGGGGCGACGCCCGTCGTGCGCGGGGCGCGTGTGGGGGTGCGGTCGTCGGGGGCGTCGGGTTCGGGATCGTTGGGGTCGGGGGCGTTCGGATCGGGCTCGTCCGGGTCGGGGGCGGCGGGTTCGTCGGGTTCCGGTTCCGGCTCGTCCCGTACGACGTCCAGCTCGGCCTCGTCCGGCTTGGCGGACGAGGGCGCGGGCGTGGGCGCGGGCGCCGGGTCCGGGCCCGTGGTCGCGCGTTCCGGCGACAACAGCACTGCGGGGGAGGGCCGTTCGGCCGATGCTGCGCGCACGCGCGGCCTCACGTCCGCGGATTCCCCCGCCGTTCTCTCCTCGTCGCTTCCCGCTGTCCAACGGGCCGTGGAGCCGGGCACGGCCCCGGTCGTGAGGCCCGCCGACATCGGCCGTCCGGCCGCCGCGCGGGAGATTCCGCTGGTACGACGGGTCGCGGTGGTCCCGGGTACAGCGGTCGACGGGCCCCTGACCCCACGGCCCGGCGCGCCTGGGCCGGACTCCGGGAGCGCATCTCGGTCGCCGGGCGGTTCAGGGGGGCGTACGTCTTCCGGTCCGGCCGTTCAGCGCACGGCGACGGGGTCACGGACGGAGGTGCCCTCCGCCGCTGGCGCCGATGTGTCCCACCTGGCCGTCCAGCTCCGCCCGGTGGGGCCCCGCCTGACCGTCGCCCGGCGCCAGGCCGGACCCGTGCGCCGTATCCCCGCCCTGCGGCCGGTCGCCTCTCCGGCGCCGCGCCATGGCGCAATCCCTGACCCACCCGGCTCCGCCACGACAGCACCGGCCGGTACTGGGGCGCCCTCGACGGCCCCCGTACAGCGTTCCGCCACGCGCGCGGGAAGCCGCGCCCCTCTCGGCGCCCCGCTGACCGAACTGCCCTCCACGGCCACACCGTTGGCGGAGGGCACCGCCGCCCCGCGCCCGGCGTCCGGTCCGGCGCTTCCTGTCGTCCAGCGCCAGACGGAAGGCGCTGGCACGTCCGACGGCGGCGTGCGGGGAACGGTTCAGGAGGGCTCCGCCCCGCGCCGGACGTCCGACTCGGGTCGGTCCGGGGCACGCGCGCGTGGCGGCCTGGGCGCGCCACTGCCCGCGCTGCCGCCGAGCGCCGACGTACCCGGTTCGGCCCGGTCCGGCGCCCGCGCTTCCCGCCCAGACGTCCAGCGCGCTCCGGCCCGCCAGGACGACCGGGGGCCCGCGCCGGATCGCGAACGGACGCCGAGCGATTCTGCAGTGCCCGCGCGCGGAGAGAGCGGAGCGAACGCGCCGCTGCAAGGGTCGGTGGACGCCCAGCGCCGCCTTGCGGACGGCTCCTCCGCACAGGGCGTCTCGGCGCCTGGTCCTACGGAGCACAGGGACGCGCCTGCCGCGCCGCTGGTGGGGTCGGTCGATGTCCAGCGTCGTCTCGTGGACGATTCCTCCACTCAGGGCGTCTCGGCGCCCGGTGCCACGGAGTACGGGGGCGCGCCCGCTGCGCCGCTGGTGGGGTCGGTTGACGTCCAGCGTCGTCTCGTGGACGGCTCCTCCGCCCAGGGCGTCTCGGCGCCTGGTCCTACGGAGTACGGGGACGCGCCCGCTGCGCCGCTGGTGGGGTCGGTTGACGTCCAGCGCCGTCTCGTGGACGACTCCTCCGCCCAGGGCACCTCGACGCCTGGTCCTACGGAGCACTGGGGCGCGCCCGCCGCGCCGTTGCTGGGGTCGATCGATGTCCAGCGCCGCCTTGTGGACGACTCCTCCGCCCAGGGCACCTCGACGCCCGGTCCCACGGACCACGGAAACGCGCCCGCCACGCCGCTGGTGACTCCGCCGTCCCCGGCCGCCGCGCCGGAAGGCGCCGTGGGCGTGGCAATTCCGGTAGTTCCGGTAGAGAACGCACCACACCCCGGCACCCAACGCCCCCAAGTCCCCGACGCCCCGGGCCCCGTCGTCGTGGCCCGCGCCCCGGCCGAAGCCACCCCGGGCACCCGGACCCCTGCCACCGACCAGCCCCCCGCCCCGGCACCCCGCCCCCACGGCACCGTAGGCGCGGCCCCCGACCCGCGCCCGCTCACCGTGACCGGCACCGCCGCACACTCCACCCCGGCCGCACCCCTCACCCTCCAACTGCTCCCCGCGCGCCCGCTCACCCTGAACACCCGTGCTCCGGAAGACGTGGCACAGCCCCCCGCCGCCGCCCGCTCCAGCACCCGTCCCGTGGTGGCCATGCGCTGGCCGGGCGACCCGCCCGCCCCCCAGGCCCAGACCGACACCGGGACACCTGCACGCCCGTCTCCGGGTACGTACGCTGCTGCACCCGCAACCCCGAACACCACCCCGGAGAACTCGGGCCCACGAACCCCCAGTTCCTCCGTCGCCGTCCAGCGCGTCCCGATCGTCCGCCCTGCGTCGCCCCACCGCGAGACCCACGGGGCACTCGCCCCGGCCACCGCCGTACCAGCGCGGCCCCTCCCCGTGACCGCCCCGCAGACGCCGCCGCTCGCGAACAGCCCCTCAGCCCCGTCGGCGTCGGCACCGGCGCGCAACGTACCCGTGGTCCGCCCCCGACCCGTAGCGCCCGGCGACGCGGCAACCCCCGTCCAGCGAGCGCCCCACAGCGCGGACGACTCCGTACTCCCGGGGAACATGGACAAGGCGCTCCCGACGCGTGGTCGGCAGCGTTCGGCCTCCGTCGCCGGTGACCTCGCCGAACCGGCCAAGTCGGCGCACGGCCGTTCGCGGTCGGCCTCCGCCAAGCGCACGGCCCACCGCGCCGAGACAGCCCAGGACGACCCCGGCATCGACCTGGACGACCTCGCGCGCCGCCTGCTCGACCCGATGGCCCGGCTGCTGCGCACCGAGCTGCGGCGCGGACGGGAACGTACAGGCCGCCCCTACGACGGACGCCGCTGAGGGCCCGGCACGGAACGGATGACGGACGAATGACGGACAACATCTTCGCGACCAGCGTGTTCTTCCGGCTCGCGATCGGCGGCAACGACCTGGGCGCCTTCCACACCTGCTCCGGCATGGGCGCCGAGGTCGAGATCGAGACCTACGCCGAGGGCGGCAACAACGGTTTCACCCACAACCTGCCTGGGCGGGTGACCTGGTCGAACATCACGCTCACCCGGCCGGTCACCGCCGACACGGCGAAGATCGGCCGCTGGCTCGACGAGACGCTGAAGCGGGTGGAGCCCAAGGACGGCGAGATCGTGGCGCTGAAACCGGACCTGACGCGAATCATCAGCTGGCAGGTCTTCGGGATCGTGCCGGTGCGCTGGCAGGGGCCGTCCTTCGACCCCAGCAGCTCACAGGCCGCGGTGGAGACCCTGGAGATCGCCCACGAGGGGCTGCGTCCCTCCTGACCCGCCCTCATGAACCCCGCGCACGTGATCGTCCCGGAAAGGAAGTCCCGGCATGCCCCCAGCGTCCCGCACCAGTCGGGCCAGGGCCCAGCTGACCCTGAAGGAGCCCCCCGCTTCGGTCGGCGCGAAGCCCGGCGGGGCGCTCGCGCGGATCAACCTCCAGTTCAACCCCTCCTCCCTGGAGCTGCGCAAGACCACCGAGTGGCGGCGCTCCCCGTCCCGGATGGCGGAGGAGTCGGCGCTGCCCGAGTTCGTCGGCAGCGGCCCGCGCGAGCTGAGCCTGGAGGTGTTCCTGGACGCCACCGCCACACACGACAACTCCGTGGAGCAGGCGGTGGAGAAGCTGATGAAGGCCTGCGTGCCGACGAAGGCCAGCCTGGGCCGCAAGAAACCGGCCAGCCCGTGGGTGCGGTTCGAGTGGGGCACCGCGCGGACGACGTCGTTCGACGGGGTGCTCTCCAGCCTGTCCGTGACGTACACGCTGTTCGACGTGGACGGCAAGCCGCTACGGGCCACCTGCCAACTGTCCATCGAGGAGGCGAGCGTCGGCCCGGCGGGCCAGAACCCGACGTCCGGCGCGCGCACCGCCCGCAGTACGCACGTCGTCGTCGCGGGCGACAGCCTGGCCCTGCTGGCCTGGCAGGAATACGGCGACGCGACGGCCTGGCGGGTCATCGCGGAGGCCAACGACATCGACGACCCGATGGCGCTCGTACCCGGCACCGAACTCGTGGTGCCGGCACTGAGCGACGCGGGCGCTGAGGAGGAACAGTGACAGCCGGGGCACGGGACGGCCGGTCGTTCGCGGCGGATCCCATCGTGGAGGCGCCCGGCGAACTCCCGCCGGTCTGGGCCGCCCAGCTGGTGAGCTGCGTGGTCGACGAGAACGTGGGCCTGCCGGACGCGGCGGTGCTCACCTTCCGCGACCCCGACCACGAGTTCCTGAGGAAGACCGGCATCACCATCGGCACCCCGCTCAAGGTCTCGGTGATGACCGTGACCGGGCAGGCCCGCGAGCGGCTGTTCAACGGCGAGGTGACCGCCCTGGAGGTGGACCGGGACCGCACGGGCTCGTTCACGGTGGTGCGTGCGTATTCGAAGGCGCATCGTCTGCAGCGGGGCCGGAAGGTGGTGGCGTACCGGAACATGACGGCGTCGGCCATCGTCCGCAAGGTGGCCGCAGGGGCCGGGCTGGCCTGCGGCACCGTGCAGGCCGCGCCGGTCACCTACAAGCAGCTGTCGCAGGCGAACGTGTCCGACTGGGACTTCCTGCAGTTCCTGGCGGCCGAGAGCGGCGCGCAGGTGCGGGTCGACGACAAGGGGCTGCTGCAGTTCACCAGGCCGACGAAGGCGTCCGGCGCGCCCGCGCCGTCGACGTCGGCCGCCCGGAACCCGATGGTGCTGGAGTACGGCCGCAACCTGCTGGCGCTACGGGCCTCCCTGTCGGCCGCGGACGGTGCGCAGCAGGTGGAGGTGCGCGGCTGGGACGTCACCACGAAACGGCCGCTGGTGGCCCGGCAGCCGTCGGTGAACAGTGACACGGTGGTGCCGGGGCTGAGTCCGGCGCTCGCCGCCCGGTTCGGCAAGTCCTCGAAGCTGACCGTCACCGACACCCCGTACCGCACCCAGGCCGAGACGAAGGCGGTCGCGGACGCGGTGGCCGATCAGGTCAGCGCGGGCTTCGGGGAGCTGGAGGTGGTGGCCGAGGGCAATCCCCTGTTGCGGGCGGGCAAGCCCGTGGCGCTCGGCAACGTCGGGCAGGCGTTCTCGGGCCGCTATACGGCGACGGCGGTGCAGCACATCCTCGAACCGGACGGCGGATACCGCACGACGGTCTGGGTGAGCGCCAGCCCCGACCGCTCCCTGACCGGCCTGGTGACCGGCGCCAACGCACCGGCCCGCGGGCCGCGCATGCCGGGGCTCGCGATCGGGGTGGTGACGGACGTACGCGAGCCGGGCGGCGCCGAGAACGGCGCGGTGAAGCTGAAGTTCCCCTGGCTGGACGACACGTACACCACCGACTGGGTGCGCACCGTGCAGTGGGGCGGCAAGGGCGGCGGAGGCGTCGTCAGCCCCGAGGTCAACGACGAGGTCCTGGTCGGCTTCGAACAGGGCCTGCTGGACAGCCCGTACGTCATCGGCGGGCTCTACAACGGCGTCGACAAGCCGTCGCCGCACGACGTCCCGCTGATCGACAAGACCACCGGGAAGGTCAACCGCCGCTCCATCGTGTCGCGTTCGGGGCATCGGATGGAGCTGCTGGACGCACGGGCTCCCGGCCTGTCCGGAGTCCGTCTCGTGAGCGCCGACGAGCGGCTCGAAGTACGCCTCGACCAGCGCAAGGGGCAGATCGAGCTGACGGTGTACGCCAGGAAGGGCACTAGCCCGCTCAGCTCGGTCCTGCTCGACAAGAAGGGCATCACCCTCGACGCGGGGCGGGGCAACGTGAGCGTGTCCGGCCGGAACGTGGACATCCAGGGCAGGGTCGGGGTGAAGATCGGCGGCCGTGACGTGAACATCAGCGGCAGCTCCGGCGTCACCGTCGACGGCGGTCTGCTCGGCGTCCTCAAGGCCAAGCTCATCCGGATCAACTGACCCAGTTCTTATCTGCCGCAAGGAGCGCCGTATGCCAGCCGCAGCCCGTACCGGTGACCCCACCAGCCACGGCGGTGTGATCGCCATGCCGCCGCCCGGCCCCGCCGCTCAGGCGGTGGCGCGCGTGCTGATCGGCGGCCGCCCCGCGGCCGTCGCCACCACGGTGGTCAGCGGCGTGGGCAGCGTGATCACCTGCCCGATCCCGCAGCACGCGGCCCTCGGACCGACCAACGTGATCAAGCCCGACCCGACCGCGCTCGCCAAGGGCCAGGTCCTCATCGGCGGCTTGCCGGCCGCGCGGGCCCGCGACCAGACGACGTGCGGCGCGATGATCGTGACCGGCGCGCCGAACGTGCTGATCGGGGGC
>NZ_BJND01000040.1 GCF_006539505.1 Streptomyces spinoverrucosus | reverse complement strand
CGGCTTGATTCCTCGTCTCTGGACTGCGTCGTTCGACCGGTGGGAGCCCCTCTCAGACTCTCACCCCACCCAACGGATCCTAAGGGGCTCGCATTCCCGCTGTGTCCGGGCACACGGGAGAGCCGTCCCGGGAGCGGATAGTGCTCTCAAGCGGGAGCGGTTAGTGCTCTCAAGGCTGCTTGTAGGAATGCTTCAGCAGAACCTCGGCCGAGGCGGAAGGCGAGTCCTTCACGCAGGTGGCATTGACGAGGTAGGCCGTGACCCGTGAGGGGTCCGAGGTGTCGGGCATGACCACGAGCAGGGCGGTCGCTCCCTTATATGTGCCGGGCTCGGTCGCCAGAGCCTCGTCGTCGCGTCCGATGCCCTTCTGTACGCACTCGGGCACCGGGACCGTGGGCCTGGTGAGGATGCGGGGACCGTCGGAGCCGGACTCCTCAGGGAGATCACGTGGGGTGCGTTGGCCACCGGACTCCTCGGTCTTGGCGAGGAGGTCCGCGACCTGCTGCTCCAGCTTCCCTTCGGAGAAGGTGTCCGCGGCCGCGGACGGCCGCTTCTGGGCGGTGGTGCCCTGGTCGCCCTCAAGGGAAGACACCAGGAGGGAGGCCAGCCCCAGGGCCCCGACGGAGAGGACGGCTCCCAGGACGGCGACCCTGCGGCGCCCGCCACGCTTGCGCTCCTTGCGGCCCGGTCCGGTGGTGGAGGTGCGGGCACGACCCGAGGGGCGATCCGCCGGGGTCGATGTTTCACGTGAAACATGCGCGCCGTCGCCCGCGCGGGCCGCTTCGACGGGTGCCGGGGTACTCACCGCGTCGGGCGCCGTGGCACTGAGCAGCGCCTCCGCGGCGAGCGCGGCGTCGATCCGCTCGGCGACGTCGGCGGGCATGCGAGCAGGGCCCGGCAGCGTGCCGAGCATGCCGCGGATCTCCTCCAGTGAGGCGAAGACGTCCGCGCAGAGCTCGCACTCGTCCAGATGGCGTCGTACGTCCGCGGTCCGGGACGGGGGGAGCAGGCCTTCGGTGAGGTCGGAGATCTCCGTGACGTCCGGGTGCCCGGCCGTGTCCGTCGTGGAAGTCACGCTCGCCCACCTCCGCCCTTCACAGCAGCTGAATCGCTTGGCCCTGCATTCCGTGGGCCCGCATCGTGCGGTCCCGCTGCCGGTGGGACGGATGTCCCCTGCGTCCGGTTCCGTCCAGCGGCCGGCTGTTCCTCGTCAGCGGAGTTTTCCGGTCGCAGATGGGTGAGCAGCGGCAGGAGCCTGGCTCTGCCGCGGGCGCAGCGGCTCTTCACGGTCCCGGTCGGCACGTCGAGGACGCGGGCGGCCTCGGCGACCGGGTAGCCCTGCATGTCCACCAGGACGAGGGCCGCGCGCTGCTCGGGTGGGAGGGTGCCGAGCGCTTCGAGGAGCTGGCGGTGCAGATCGTTGCGCTCGGCGGGCGCCGAGGCCGACTCGTGCGGCTCCAGCAGTTGCTCCAGCCGCTCGGTGTCGTCGACGGGGGACGTCTTCCGGGAGGCTGCCTTACGGGCGCGGTCGAGGCAGGCGTTCACCGTGATCCGGTGCAGCCAGGTCGTGACGGCCGACTGGCCGCGGAAGGTGTGGGCGGCCCGGTAGGCGGAGACGAGAGCGTCCTGGACCGCGTCAGCGGCCTCCTCGCGGTCGCCCAGCGTCCGCAGGGCGACCGCCCAGAGCCTGTCGCGGTGCCGCCGCACGATCTCACCGAAGGCGTCGGGGTCGCCTTCCACATGCCGGGCGAGCAGATCCTGATCGCTCGCCGTCTCGTACCCGGCGCCTTCCGCCATCGGACCCCCTCCCCCTTCGGTGAGACGTCAGCCCGTGAACTTCACGTCGGTGACGGCCTGCTTGTAACCGGCGCCGCTGTAGCCGTCGGTGGGTGCGTTCGGCACTGCCGTGATCCACAACAGCACGTACTGCGTCTTCAGTGACTTCGACGCGTTGACCGTCAGAGAGGTGCCGCTCGTGGTGGCGGTTCCGATCTCCTGCATTCCGTCGACCCCCGTCGAAGGGGTCAGCGAGTCGGTCGCATAGAGATGAACCGTCGTGTGGTCACCCGGGTACCGGAGCCCTATCGACGCGGCCGAGATCTCCTGGGACGAGCCGAGGTCGTAGACGATGCCCACGCCGGGCTTGTAGGGAGCCAGCTCCGGACCGTCGTTGTAGCGCTTGGTGCGCCAGAAGGTCGAGCTGTCGTCGTCGTAGGTGCGGCCGACGTCTTCGGGGGCCTGGGCCTCGCCGCTCGCGATGTACTCCTGAGCGCCTTCGATGGTGAGCGGCTTGGCGGTCGGCTTCTTCTCCGCGGAGCTCTTGTCGTTTCCGTCCGTGGTCTGCGACTTGTTCGGGTCGTCCGACTGAGTGCCGCGCTCCATCAGGGCGTCCGCGAGCTGCCAGCTGCCCAGCCCCAGCGCGGCGATGAGCAGCGCGGAGACGGCCCACTTCAGGGCCTTGCCGGTACGGCTCTGCAGCGGGGGCGGCGGGGACGACACCGGCTGGGTGACGCCGGGGTGCGGTGCGGGGCGGCCGTAGGTGCCCTGCTGGTACGTCGTGCGCTGGTAGTCCGGCGGCGCGGTGAACGCGGGCTCCGGCGGGCGGATGCGGGGCATCTCGCCGATCGCCTTCACCAGCTCCTCCGGCGTCGTGCAGGGGGACTCGTGCCGTGAGGCGGTCGCGCCGTCGTTGGCGAGCGCGCGCATGGCGAGCTCCGACAGGCCGCGGTGGACGCCGGCGCGCACCTGATCCGGGGGGATGAGGCCGACGTCCTTGGGCAGCCCCGACAGACCGTAGGCGTCGCTCTCGTACGGCCAGCGCTGGGTGAGCGAGGCGTACAGCAGGGCGCCGATCGCCTCGGTGTCGGTGCGCTGCGGGGTGTCGGAACTAATGCCGCGCAGAGCGGCGTTCACGGCCAGGCCGCGGATACGCCACTGCCCGGTGGACGTGCGCAGGACAGCGTTGGGGTTCAGCCGGAGATGGGCGAGGCCCTCGCGGTGCGCGGCGGCCATGGCGGCGGAGACCTGACTGACCATCTGGTAGGCGTCGTGCGGCTCCAGGCACCCGGAGGACAGGAGCGTGGTGAGCTCCGTCGCGTCCGGCAGCCACTCGTGCACCACGTACACCAGGTCGTTCTCCTCGACGGCGTCGAGGACCTGGACGAAACGGGGATCGCCGAGCAGCGCGGAGGAGCGGGCCGCGGCCAGCACGGAACGGGCCCGGGAGTGGTCCGCGGGCAGGACATGCACGCCGACAGCGCGGCGCAGCTTCTCGTCCACCGCACGCCAACTGCTGAAACCGTCCAGACGAGTGACACAGTCCTCGAGTCGGTAGCGTCTGGCGAGCTTGTGACCGCTGTGCAGTTCGGGCGGCGAGGCCTTCGCTCCGGAACCCTCGGTCCCGCCACTCCCCTGTGCCTCGTCGTGTTCCGTGTCCCGCTCCAGGTTCTTGGCCACCCCGTCGGCCGTGGACTGGTCCGCCTGGTCCGCCTTGGCGGTCAGCGGCTCGTCGCCGCTGTTGTCTGCCACGTCGACGGCAGCCGTGCTCCGTTCCGCCACCGTCGTTCCTGCCTCCCCATCCATAGCGCGCCGGCCGAACTCCGTTGCGCGCCGTCCGACGCCGAAACCAATTGTGCCCACAGTCCGCCGCTATGCACGACACGCGGTGGCGGACGATGGTTGTGCGCGTACCCCCCGATTCAGCGGCCCAGACGCCCTCGGACCATTCCGACGAGCGAGTTCAGCTCCTCGATGCGCATACGGCGGGCGGCGATGTAGAAGACGCCCAGCAGGACGGCTCCGCCGGCCACCAGCGCGGCGAGGGAACCTGCGACGCCCTGGCCGAGCGCCTGTGTGACGTAGTAGCAGGCCGCGCCGCTCAGCAGCGCCGCCGGCACCGAGGCGATGCTCAGGCGCGCGTACGTCCGCATCACGCGGGCCCCGTCCAGATCGCCGCCGAGCCGCTTGCGCAGCCTGCGCCAGGCGACACCGACGCCGATCACGTAGGCGAGGCCGTAGGAGGCGGCCATGCCGACGACGGCCCAGCGGGCGGGGACGACGAAGTAACACAGGGCCGAGGCACCGGCGTTGACGGCGGCCACGATCACCGTGTTGTAGAAGGGAGTGCGTGTGTCTTCGTACGCGTAGAAGGCGCGCAGGACGACGTACTGCACGGAGTACGGAATCAGGCCGAGGCCGAAGGCCATCAGCATGTAACCCATGTTCGTGGCCTCGCTGCTGCCCGAGGAACCGAACATCAGCGTGCACATCGGGATGCCGAGTGCGAGGAAGCCGAAGGCGATGGGCACGATCGCCACTGCCGTCGTTCTCAGCCCCTGAGAGATGTCGTCGCGGACGGCACCGGCGTCGTCCTCCGCCGCGGATCGCGCGAGGCGGGGCAGCAGGGCGGCCATGAGGGAGACGGTGATGATGGCCTGCGGAAGCCCCCAGATCAGCTGGGCGTTGGCGTAGGCGGCGAAGCCTGTGCCGTCGACGGGCGAGTCCTTGCCGGCCGCGGTGGACAGTTGGGTGACGACCAGTGCTCCCGCCTGGTTGGCGAGGACGAACAGGACGGTCCACTTGGCGAGCGTCACGGCCTTGCCGAGGCCGTGGCCCTTCCAGTCGAAGCGCAAGCGCAGCTTGAATCCGGTCTCGCGCAGGTACGGGATCATTGCCAGGGCCTGTACGACGAGTCCGAGCAGTACCCCGATGCCCAGGAGCCGCTGGCCCTCCGGCGGGATGTTCGTGACCTTCATTCCGGAGTGTTCGGCCGTGCCGTACACCCACAGGAACATGCCGAGCGTCACGATGATGACGATGTTGTTCAGGACCGGGGTCCACATCATCGCGCCGAAGCGACCGCGGGCGTTGAGGATCTGACCCATCACCACGTGGATGCCCATGAAGAAGATCGAGGGCAGGAAGTAGGTGACGAAGGTGACGCCCACCTCGTTGGCCGCCGGGTCGCTGGCGACCGCGTCGGACAGCAGACGGATCAGCAGCGGCGCGCCGAGCACGGACAGGACCGTGAGCGCGCCGAGTGCCACCATGACCAGCGTCAGCAGTCGGTTCGCGTAGGCCTCGCCGCCGTCCTCGTCCTCCTTCATGGCCCGCACGAGCTGCGGCACGAAGACCGAGTTGAGGCCACCGCCGACAGTCAGGATGTAGATCATGGTCGGCAGTTGGTACGCGACCTGGAAGGTGTCGCCCAGCAGGCCGACACCCAGCGCCGAGACGATCATCGCTGACCGGATGAACCCGGTCAGCCGGGACACCATCGTGCCCGCCGCCATCACGGCGCTCGACTTCAGCAGACCCCCGGCCCGTCCGCCCTTGGCCGGTGCGGCGGGGGCCGGAGCGGGCTCGGCGACGGGTCGCGGAGGGGGCGCCTGGTACTGATCGGCGGGCGCCTGGGCGCCGCCGTACTGACCCTGCGCGTCGTGCGTTCCCTCGTACTGTCCCGCCGGGCCCTGCCCGGTGGCCGGACTCGGAACGCCCGGGTAGTCCATCGGCGGACGGACGCCGGTCTGCTGCTGATCACGGAACAGGTGCGCGAAGGCGTCGGGCTCGTGGCGCTGGTCACCGGACTGGGTGACCAGATCGTCGACGCCCACGTACTGGGTCGTGCGGGGGTCGTCGCCGTACGGCAGGTGCTGCGTGGGACCCGCCGGCTCGGGCGCCGGCGTCTGGGCCCACACACGCGGGTCGGGCGCATACGGCGACTGGGGCGGCTGGGCGTACAGCTGCTGCGGCGACGGATACGTGCCCGGGGGCGGCGGCGGGTGCGCGGCGCGGTCGTAGAGCGCCTCGGTGACCGGGTCCTGGGCGGCGAGGTCCTGCGCCCGGTAGGGGTCCTGCTCGTAGGCGTCCTGGAGGTACATGTCCGCGGGGTGCTGCGGCGGCACCTGGCCGTGCTCGGGCGGCGGGCCCTCGGGGTAGCCCGAGCTGCCCGCAGCCTGGCCGCGGTCACCGTCGTACGGCGCGTTCATGGTTACCCCACCTCATCGTCCCGGGCCAACCGGCCACGACATCTCAACGGTCCACTCTCTCACCCGTCCCGGACGGGTCTGCGCTTTCCGCTGGGGTGTCCGGCACAGGGTCACTCGGCTGCTCCGGGGCGCCTGCCCCGGGCCGGGGACCCGACTCCTCCTTGAGACGTTCCGTGGGGCCCTCGGGGTTCTGCGCACGCTCGGCGTCGTCGTCGGCCGTGTCCGGGCGGTCCTCCTCGGCCTGTCGTGCGGCCGCGCGCTTGCGCTGGGTGTACATCCGGAAGCCGGCGAGGACGAGCAGCAGGACGCCGCCGCCGATGACCAGCATCACCGTGGCGGTGATCTCGGTGACCTTCACGTCGAAGTAGACGGGCATGCCGTAGGGCTTGCCGTCCTCCGTGAACAGCTGGGCCTTCACGGTCACCCGGCCGTTGGCGTTGGCGGACGTGGCGAACTTCACCGACTGGCTGTGGCCGCCCGAGACGGTGACGGGCTGCTCGGCGTAGGCCCTGCCGCCGATCGCCAGTCGGGTCGGGCTGGTCGAGGTGAGCCGCAGGAACAGGTGGTCGACGTCCTGCACCAGGTTGTTCTGGACGGTCACCGGGATCGTGGCGCTGCGGCCGGAGAGCTTGGTCTCCGACTTGTCGATCAGCGTGACCCCCTCGGCGAGGCTGTCGAGGTAGTCCTCCACGCCGTCGCGGTAGTTCTGCGCCTCGGTGGCCCGGCCGCGCCACGACGTGGACATCTCACGGTTTATGGCCCGCCCGAAGGGGGTCACCACGCGGGACTGGTCGGTGAGGATCACCCGGAAGCCGTCCAGCTTGGCCTGTGTCCGCGCGATCTGCTCGAAGGCCGTGCGCGGCAGTTCCTGCTTGCGCAGCGAGGAGGGGTAGTCGGAGGCCGTCGGCACCTTCCTGGTGGCCCCGGGGTCCGGCTTGGCCTTGGCGGCGGCGCTGAGGTTCTGGGACTCGCTCCAGCCGCCGCTCTGCAGCGCCGTGATCGCCTCGGCCATGGCCCGGGCCTGGCTCGCGGTCGGCATGCGCTGTGGGGCGACGACGATGCTGCGCTGCTGGTTCGTCTGGAGGTTGAGGGCGAGGCTCTGGGCGAGGAAGCGCTGCACGGACAGCGTCGTGGTGGACGCCTTCGTCAGATCGCCCTGGAAGGCCGTCGACAGCCGCGCGTCCGCGACCACTGCCGTGGTGCCGCCGCCGATGGGACGGGCCGCGGACGGCGTGTACGACAGTCCGCCGGTCTCCTCCAGGCTGTCGCTGCGGGCGATCACCTTGTCGGCGCCGGCGGAGGTGGCGACCTTGACGATCGACGGGTCCACGGCGCCGTCGACGGGCCAGGCGAAGTCGGTGTTCGGCTTCACGTGGAGGATCGTCTCCACTGTGTTGGCGACGACGTCCGTGGCCTCCTTGAGGCGGCTCAGCGAGCCGGTGACGTTCGTGCCGTTGTGGGCCAGGGAGGCCAGGTCCGGGTCGCCGTAGGGCAGGGCGACGACCTCCTTGTCCGCCACCGCCTTCTGCAGATCGGCCAGCCACTGCTTGGCGACCGCCTGGTGCGTGCCCCCCCTGATGGTGTCGCCGTCGCTCCGCACGCGGTAGCCGCGAGCCATCGCGTCGACGGAGGCCAGCAGGTCCGGGTCGATCACCCAGGTGACGTCGAGGTCCCTGCCCAGGGACACGAGCTGCTGCAGGCGGCCGCCCGGGGAGATCTCCTTGGCCAGGTCGTCGTCGAGGAAGACCGGCGTCTGCTGCTCGTTCGAGCCCGTCTCCGCCGTCATGTGCGCGGTGGAGATGAGCGGCCACAGGAACGTCGTCTTCGTCGTCGTGTCCGCCGCTTCGGGCTGCCACGGCAGGAACGTCCGCTGGATGCCCAGCACCTGGTCCCAGGACTGTGCGGACGTCTCGCCCGAGAGGGCGACGCCGAGCTGGTAGACGCCGCTTTCGCCGAGGTCCAGTTCGTCGACCGGTACGGAGATGCTGAAGCGCTGCGCGACGCCCGGCGTGAGCTTGGCGAACTCCTGGCGGTAGGCGTCGTCGATCTCCGTGCCGTCGGCGCCCGGGAAGTAGCCGGTGCGCTTGGCGGCGCTGTCGATGGCCGAGCGGGTGGTCAGCTCGGGGCCCACACGGAGGTCCACATGGGCGTCGGTGACCGCCTGCTTGCCGTTGTTGGTCACCGTGCCGGCGACGGTCAGGGTGTCGCCCTCGGTGGGAGCGCTGGGGGTGAGCGAGTCGACGGCGACGCTCACCGTGCGGGAGCCGGAGGCCTGCTGCGCGGAGGTCTGACCGGCGGCGTCTGCGGTGGGGGCGGCGGGCAGCTGGAACAGCCCTGCCAGCAGCGGCGCCCCGGCCAGCAACGCTCCGGTGCGCCTCAGCCACCGGCGGGCAGGTGAGGGACTCGTCCCCTGGAAGTCTGCCGCCTCGGCCACGCGCTCGCCCGTCCCTCGTCGTCGTCAGTGGTCGTCGGAATGTGCGTCCCCGCATGGTAACGATGTGCGCTGAGGGGAAGTGCCGCGGACTGCTCCACAAGATCGGGGGAGCCGGGGCCGCTGTCCCGTATGTGCGCCTATAAAGAGGAACGCCTCCGTACGTCGTGAGGGCTGGCCTTGTGCCGTATCGACGGCGGTGTTCGCTCGTACTTAATCGAGACGCTCGCGGTCGTCCGGGCCACGTACCCTGTTCTGTTGTGCCGAACGCCAACGATGACACCCGTGCCCTGAGTCAGGTGCCGCCCCACGCGATGAATGAGCCGCTGCGGGTCGCGCCTGTCGCCGACGACCTTGCCCGCCGCTTCCAGGAGGCCGGGT
This sequence comes from Streptomyces spinoverrucosus, assembly GCF_006539505.1. Lineage (GTDB taxonomy): Bacteria > Actinomycetota > Actinomycetes > Streptomycetales > Streptomycetaceae > Streptomyces > Streptomyces spinoverrucosus. The sequence continues at coordinate 93,508 of NZ_BJND01000040.1, read as the reverse complement.
TCTCACTCGCCCTGGTCGGCGGCTCCGTCAGGGACGCGCTGCTCGGCCGGCTCGGCAATGATCTGGACTTCACGACCGACGCCCGCCCTCAGGACGTACTGAAGATCGTCCGGCCGTGGGCGGACTCCGTCTGGGACGTCGGGATCGCCTTCGGCACGGTCGGTGCCCAGAAGGACGGTTTCCAGATCGAGGTGACGACCTACCGGTCGGAGGCCTACGACCGGACCTCCCGCAAGCCGGAGGTGTCGTACGGCGACTCCATCGAGGAGGACCTCGTCCGGCGCGACTTCACCGTGAACGCGATGGCCGTCGCGCTGCCGGAGAACAAGTTCATCGACCCGCACGGCGGGCTCGACGATCTGGCGGCGCGGGTGCTGCGTACGCCGGGCACTCCCGAGGAGTCCTTCTCGGACGACCCGCTGCGAATGATGCGGGCCGCACGCTTCGCCGCCCAGCTCGACTTCGAGGTGGCACCCGAGGTCGTCAAGGCGATGAAGGAGATGGCCGGGCGCCTGGAGATCGTCTCGGCCGAGCGGGTCCGGGAGGAACTGAATAAGCTGGTCCTGTCCCGGAACCCACGCAAGGGCCTGACGTTGCTGGTCGACACCGGACTCGCCGATCATGTGCTGCCGGAGCTGCCGGACCTGCGGCTGGAGAGGGACGAGCACCACCGTCACAAGGACGTCTACGACCACACGCTGATCGTTCTGGAGCAGGCGATGGCGCTGGAGGAGGACGGCCCCGACCTGACCCTCCGCCTGGCCGCGCTGCTGCACGATATCGGCAAGCCGCGCACGCGTCGCTTCGAGAAGGACGGGCGGGTCTCGTTCCACCACCATGAGGTGGTCGGCGCGAAGATGACCAAGAGGCGGATGACGGCGCTCAAGTACTCCAACGAACTCGTGAAGGACGTCGCGCGGCTGGTCGAGCTGCACCTCCGTTTCCATGGCTACGGCACCGGCGAGTGGACCGACTCCGCCGTCCGCCGCTATGTCCGGGACGCGGGACATCTGCTCGACCGCCTGCACAAGCTGACCCGCTCGGACTGCACCACGCGGAACAAGCGCAAGGCGGCGGCGCTGTCGCGGGCGTACGACGGCTTGGAGGAGCGGATCGCCCAGCTCCAGGAGCAGGAGGAACTGGACGCCATCCGTCCCGACCTCGACGGCAACCAGATCATGGAGATTCTGGGCATCAAGCCGGGCCCCGCGGTAGGCCGCGCCTACCAGCACATGCTGGAGCTCCGCCTGGAGAACGGCCCGATGGAGCACGACCAGGCGGTCGCGGCGCTCAAGGAGTGGTGGGCCGAGCAGAGCTGAGGTCGTGAAACGGGCCTATGTTTCACGTGAAACATAGGCCCGTCGCAAGGTTTCCAGGATGCAGAAGAGGGGCGATGTTTCACGTGAAACATCGCCCCTCGCTGCTGGGGTCGGTCAGACGTCCCCGAGGCAGAGCAGGAACTCGGCCCCGTCGCCGGTCTCGGCGTAGAAGCCCGTGGCCTCCTCGACCTTGCGGCACTCGGTCTCGGCGGTGACCTCGGAGTAGTGGCCGTCGATCTTCTTCACGACCTTGGCCTCCGCCTCGGCGGAGGTGCACTCCACGACCTCCATACGGTCCGAGGAGGACGAGGTGCTCTTCAGGCAGTCACCCACGGCGGCCTGATCGGCGTCGTCCCGGCTGGCGATGTAGCCGCCGATGGCCACGGTGAGCACTGCGATGACGATGACCACATTCTTGATCGTCTTGAAGCTCGGCTTGCGGCGCGGCTGCTCCGGGGGGACCGGAGTCTGGGGCTGGCCCTGCGCGTACGGGTTCTGGCCCTGCGCGAACGGGTTGCCCTGGGGCGGCGGAGTAGTCACTGGGGGTCCCCCTGGAAACGTAGACGTGAGAACGCGCGAAAAGTCGCGCGTAAGACGCACGTAAGTTACAGCTCCCCACTGACAACTCCGAACTCGGGAGCAGCTCTGTGGCTCTGATGTGACATCAGCGGCGTTCAAAGCGGGCCATAGCCCCTGCAACCGCCCCGTAGATCACCGCCACCGTCAGCACCAGAGGAACCGAGCGCCCGTCCGGCGGCAGTATCAGGGCGGCCACCCCTGCGGCGGCGACGAAGGCGACGTTGAACAGGACGTCGTAGACGGAGAAGACCCGGCCCCGGAAGCCGTCGTCGACCGAGGACTGCACGATCGTGTCCGTGGAGATCTTCGCGCCCTGGGTGGTCAGACCGAGGACGAAGGCCGCGACCAGGACGGGCTCGGTGGTGAAGGGGAGGCCGAGGGCGGGCTCCAGGACGGCGGCGGACGCGGCGCAGATGACGATCCAGTGGCCGGGGCCGAACCGGCCGGCGGCCCATGGGGTCAGCACCGCCGCCGCGAAGAAACCGGCGCCCGAGACGCCCACCGCCAGCCCCAGCAGGGCGAGTCCGTCGTCGGTGTTGGTGGTGAGGGCGTATCGGCAGAGCATCAGCAGCATGACCGTCAGGGCGCCGTAGCAGAACCGCATCAGCGTCATCGACGCGAGCGCCCAGGCGGCCTGCCGCCGTGCGGGTTCGGCGAGATGACGAAGACCCGCCACGAGATCCCGGGCGGTACCGGAGAGCGCCGCTTTCAGACGCGGCTGCACCAACTCCCGGTCCGGCCCCAGCAGTTCCCGTCCGATGAGGAGTGACGCCAGCGCCGAGCAGAGGTACAGCGCGGCGCCCAGCAGCACCACGGCGGCATCGGAGTCCGCGATCAACAGCCGTACGACGAAGGCGAGGCCGCCGCCGGCGGTCGCGGCGAGGGTTCCGGCCGTCGGGGAGAGGGAATTGGCCATCACCAGGCGGTCCCCGTCGACCACGCGCGGCAGCGCGGCGGACAGGCCCGCGAGGACGAAGCGGTTGACGGCGGTGACGCACAGGGCGGAGACGTAGAAGAGCCAGTCCGGGACCTGGGCGATCATCAGGATGGCCGTCGCCGACGCCAGCAGGGCGCGCAGCAGGTTGCCGTACAGAAAGACCTGGCGGCGGCGCCAGCGGTCGAGCAGGGCGCCGGCGAACGGGCCCACCAGGGAGTACGGGAGCAGCAGGACCGCCATGGCCGAGGCGATCGCGGCGGGTGAGGTCTGCCGTTCCGGGGAGAAGACGACGTAGGTGGCGAGCCCGACCTGGTACACGCCGTCGGCGCCCTGGGAGAGCAGCCGCACGGCGAGCAGGCGCCGGAAGTTCCGGAAGCGGAGCAGGACGCGTAGATCACGTACGACGGCCATGGGCACAGCCTCACATACGGGGAGGGTCCCCGGGCGCACTGCCTCGGGGACCCTCAGCCCAGCAGGAAGGGAGGTGAGCTCTAGCGCTCGACCTCGCCCTTGATGAACTTCTCGACGTTTTCGCGGGCCACGTCGTCGAAGTACTGGACCGGCGGGGACTTCATGAAGTAGCTCGACGCGGAGAGGATCGGGCCGCCGATGCCGCGGTCCTTGGCGATCTTCGCGGCGCGCAGGGCGTCGATGATGACGCCGGCCGAGTTCGGGGAGTCCCAGACCTCGAGCTTGTACTCCAGGTTCAGCGGGACGTCACCGAAGGCACGGCCCTCCAGACGGACGTACGCCCACTTGCGGTCGTCGAGCCAGGCGACGTAGTCGGACGGGCCGATGTGGACGTTCTTCTCGCCGAGGTCCCGGTCGGGGATCTGGGAGGTGACGGCCTGCGTCTTGGAGATCTTCTTGGACTCAAGGCGCTCACGCTCGAGCATGTTCTTGAAGTCCATGTTGCCGCCGACGTTGAGCTGCATCGTGCGGTCCAGGATGACGCCGCGGTCCTCGAACAGCTTCGCCATGACGCGGTGCGTGATGGTGGCGCCGACCTGGGACTTGATGTCGTCACCGACGATCGGGACGCCTGCCTCGGTGAACTTGTCCGCCCACTCCTTCGTACCGGCAATGAAGACGGGGAGGGCGTTGACGAAGGCGACCTTGGCGTCGATGGCGCACTGGGCGTAGTACTTCGCCGCGTCCTCGGAGCCGACGGGCAGGTAGCAGACGAGGACGTCGACCTGCTTGTCCTTGAGGACCTGGACGATGTCGACCGGCTCCTCGGTGGACTCCTCGATGGTGGCGCGGTAGTACTTGCCGAGGCCGTCGAGGGTGTGGCCGCGCTGGACGGTCACGCCGGTGCTGGGTACGTCGCAGATCTTGATGGTGTTGTTCTCGGAGGCGCCGATGGCGTCCGCGAGGTCGAGACCGACCTTCTTCGCGTCGACATCGAACGCGGCGACGAACTCCACGTCACGGACGTGGTAGTCGCCGAACTGGACGTGCATCAGGCCGGGGACCTTGGACGCCGGGTCGGCGTCCTTGTAGTACTCGACTCCCTGCACCAGCGACGCGGCGCAGTTGCCCACGCCGACGATGGCTACGCGAACCGAACCCATTCCGGTTGCTCCCTGTGTGTACTCGGTGAGGCCCTGACGGGGACCTCACGTGGCGGTGTCGTCGGACGAATCCGGCCGAGAGGTGTCCCCGGGCCGGGGCAGGTCGCCAGACGCTCCAGATGTGGTGTCCTGCTGAGCGGGCCCCCCGGTGGCGGAACCGCGAAGGTCCCGCCCGGCCCGCTCGCTCTCGATGAGCTCGTTCAGCCAGCGCACTTCGCGCTCCACGGACTCCATTCCGTGGCGCTGGAGCTCGAGGGTGTAGTCGTCGAGGCGCTCCCGGGTGCGGGCCAGGGAGGCGCGCATCTTCTCCAGGCGCTCCTCCAGCCGGCTGCGGCGGCCCTCCAGCACGCGCATGCGTACGTCACGGGAGGTCTGGCCGAAGAAGGCGAACCGGGCGGCGAAGGTCTCGTCCTCGTACGCGTCCGGCCCGGTCTGCGAGAGCAGCTGTTCGAAGTGTTCCTTACCCTCCGCCGTCAACCGATAGACGATCTTGGCGCGACGGCCGGTGAGCGGAGCGGCGAGGGCGTCCTCGGAGGTGTTCCCCGGCTCCTCGATCAACCAGCCGTTGGCGACCAGCGTCTTGAGGCAGGGGTAAAGCGTCCCGTAGCTGAACGCACGGAACACGCCCAGTGACGTATTGAGTCGTTTGCGCAGCTCGTAGCCGTGCATCGGAGATTCGCGGAGCAGGCCGAGTACGGCGAACTCGAGGATCCCGGAACGCCGGCTCATTGTCGCCTCCTCTCTGCTGCGGTCGGGCCGTCACGGTCTTTATGTCGCGCTGATGTATCGACTCGATACATCACGACGATAGAACGACCCCTGGAATGCGACAAGAGGGGGAATCGTGAACGGCGTCACATCACTGATTCGTAGGAAGCAAGTTGCCTGTTTTGGGGTGAACTTCAGGACTCGGTGGGTTTTGGTGCTGCGTAGTCTGTGCGGCATGCACACCACCGGGAACCGAGTTGCCTCTGGGGGCGTCCTCGTCCTCGGTGCAGTACGGATGAATGCGGAACGGACCACATCCGTACTTCGGGGGGACCGGAAACCAGCCGCCGTTTCCAGGCGCGCCAGGGTGCGCCTGCCCTAGGAGTAGTCGTTCGATGAGCGAGCACCGTCGCAAACCGCCGCAGCCGCAGGGAGGCGGACGTGCCGCGGCCCGACGCGGCCAGTCCGGTTCGTCCTCCGGCCGCCGTGCGGCACCGCGAGGCGCCACCGGGTCTCCTTCCGACGCGTACGGGTCGGGTTCCTATGGGTCGGGAGGAGAGGAGCGCCCGCACGGCGGCCGCGCCGAGGCCCGGCGCGCGGCACAAAGAGGTGGGGGCGGTCGTCGCAGAGCGGCCGACCCCGGCCGGGGCAGCCGGCGGGCCGGCGCGGCCGGACCGGGTCGGGGGCGCGCGGCGGCCTCCGACAGGAAGCGGATCATCGACTATCCGCGCGCGGGCAAGTACGGCTGGCGCCGCTGGGTGCCGTCCTGGAAGCTCGTCTCCGGCCTGTGCCTGGGCTTCTTCGGCAGTCTGGTGGCCGTCGCGGGCATCGGATACGCGATGGTGGGCGTCCCGGACGTGGCGAAGACGGCCAAGGCGCAGAACAACGTCTACTACTGGTCCGACCGCACCGAGATGGTGTCCACGGGCGGGGAGACGAACCGGCAGATCATCAATCTGTCGCAGATCCCGAAGAACATGCAGTACGCGGTCATCTCCCAGGAGAACAAGACCTTCGAGACGGACAGCGGCATCGACCCGAAGGGCATCGCCCGCGCGGTGTTCAACATGGCCCGGGGCGGCGAGACGCAGGGTGGTTCCACCATCACTCAGCAGTACGTCAAGAACGCCATGCTGGACGACCAGTCGCAGACCCTCACCCGTAAGTTCAAGGAGCTCTTCGTCTCCATCAAGGTGGGCACCTCCGTCCCCAAGGACAAGATCATGGAGGGCTACCTCAACACCGCGTACTACGGCCGGAGTGCCTTCGGTATCCAGGCGGCCGCACGTGCGTACTTCAACAAGGACGCCATCGACCTGGACGCGGGCGAGTGCGCCTTCCTGGCGGCCATGCTCAAGGGCGCCACGTACTACGACCCGGCCGGCGCGACGTCCATCGACCCCGCCGCCACGCCGGAAGCCAACACGAAGCGGGCCCTGAGGCAGATGCAGGACACGCTGGACAAGATGGTCGAGTACGGTCATCTGGACGCCGCGGAGCGAGCCAAGCACACCGGACTGCCGAAGGTCGAGAACCCCCGGGCGAACAGGGCGCTGAGCGGCCAGATCGGTTACCTCGTGGACCTCGCCAACGGCTACCTGCTCAACAACAGCGAAAAGACCGGCGTCACCGAGCGCAAGCTCCGGGAAGGCGGCCTCTCGATCTACACGACCTTCGACAAGAAAAAGGTCGACGAGCTCGAGAAGGCGGTCAAGAAGGTCCAGAAGGCCAACATCGACCCCAAGAAGCGACCCAAGACGGACACGCACGTCCAGTTCGGCGGCGCTTCCGTGGATCCGGCGACCGGTGCCATCGTGGCCATCTACGGCGGTGAGGACGCGACCAAGCACTTCACCAACAACGCCAACGAAACCGGCGCCCAGGTCGGATCGACGTTCAAGCCGTTCGTGCTCGCGGCCGCCATGACGTGGGGGGTCCGCGATCCCGACCTCGGCCCCACCCAGGCCCAGGACGAGCGCACCCTCGTCTCCCCGAAGAGCCTGTACAGCGGCAAGAACAAGCTCAAGATCAAGAACTATGACGGTTCGATCTGGCACAACGACAAGGGCGAGGAGTGGCTGCAGGTCAACGACGGTGACGAGACGTACGGCGACCCACCGAACCACCAGATCGACCTCCGAGAGGCGATGCAGTTCTCGGTGAACTCGGCCTACGTGCAGCTCGGCATGGATGTCGGCCTGGACAAGGTCAAGGAGGCGGCCGTCCGCGCGGGTGTGCTGGAGACCAGCCTGGCCGGCATCGACTACCCGTCGTTCTCCCTCGGTATCTCCGACCCCAGCGCCATCCGCATGGCGGGCTCGTACGCCACCTTCGCGGCCAGCGGGAAGCAGCGCGACCCGTACTCCGTGCAGAAGGTCACGGACAAGGACGGCACGCTCTACGAGCACGAGGTCACGGCCGAGCAGGCCTTCACGGCGAAGGTCGCCGACAACGTCACCGACGTTCTGAAGACCGTGGTCGATGACGGTACGGGTTCCAACGCCCAGCTGACGGGTCGGGAGGTGGCCGGCAAGACCGGTACCACCGACGGCAACAAGTCGGCCTGGTTCGTCGGCTACACCCCGCAGCTGTCGACCGCGATCAGCATGTTCCGGTACCCCGACGACGAGAACATCAAGAACCGCACGTTCCTGGAGATGTACGGAACGGGCGATCAGAAGTCGATTCACGGTGCCTCGTTCCCGTCGGAGATCTGGCACGACTACATGGAGCAGGCCCTGAAGGGCGAGGAGCCAAAGGCGTTCCCGGAGCCCGAGCCCATCGGCGAGGTGGTCAACGAGCTGCCGACGCCGACGCCGACTCCCACGGTCACCGAGACCGAGGAGGTGGAGGAGAGCCCTTCGCCGACGCCGACGCCCACCGAGTCCGAAGTCACTCCCTCGCCCTCGGCGAGCGACACCTGTGAGCCCTTCGACTGGAACTGTCAGGACACCGGTGGCACGGGGACCGGCGGTACGGACACCGGCGGCACCGACGGTGGTGTGACCACATCGCCCGATCCCACGGAGTCGGGTGGGGAGAACGGCAACAATGGCAACGGCAACGGAGGCGGCCTCTTCCAAGGCACGACCGGTTAGCCGCCGAATTTCCCATCGACGGTGTTTCACGTGAAACCGAGATGGGGTGTTTCACGTGAAACATGGGCCGCCGCACCGCTGAGGTGCGGCGGCCCTCGGCGTACTCCTAGACACGTACGGCAGGATGTGGGCCATGCCCAGTGCAGAAACGACGCGAGTGAGCGCACACGAGCCGGACCCGGTGCGGCCCACCACGGCCGACGAGGTCGCCGCGAGCGGCAGTGAGCTGATCGGCGGTCCCCTCGGACGGCGCGCCCTACTGGGGACGTCCTGGTGGACTCCCGTGCGGGTGATCGCGCTCGTGGCGATCGGGGTGTTCGCCCTCGGACTGGTCCAGAAGGCGCCCTGCTACAACGGCGCCTGGTTCTTCGGTGCCAGTTCGCAGTACACGCACGCGTGCTACTCGGACATCCCGCACCTCTACAACGGGCGTGGCTTCGCTGACGGGCTCGTGCCGTACTTCGACCGGATCCCCGGCGACATGGAGTACCTCGAGTACCCGGTGCTGACCGGTGTGTTCATGGAGGTCGCCGCCTGGCTCACGCCCGGCACCGGCAGCATGCAGGACCAGCAGCAGTGGTACTGGATGGTCAACACCGGCATGCTGATGGTCTGCGCGGCCGTCATCGCCGTCTGCGTGACCCGGACGCACGCCCGGCGCCCCTGGGACGGTCTGCTGGTCGCCCTGGCGCCCGCCTTCGCGCTGACCGCCACCATCAACTGGGACCTGCTGGCGGTCGCTCTGACGGCCGCGGCGATGCTGATGTGGTCGCGGGGCCGTTCCGTGGCCTTCGGCGTGCTGCTGGGGCTCGCCACGGCCGCAAAGCTCTATCCCCTCTTCTTGCTGGGGCCGCTGTTCTTGCTGTGCTGGCGTGCGGGCAAGTGGCGGGACTTCGGCAAGGCGCTGGCGGGTGCGGTCGTCGCCTGGCTGGTCGTGAACCTGCCGGTGATGCTCTTTGCCTTCGACGGCTGGTCGAAGTTCTACACGTTCAGCCAGGATCGGGGCGTCGACTTCGGGTCCTTCTGGCTGATCCTGGTCCAGAACTCCAGTGACCCGCTCAGCACCGAGACGGTCAACACCCTCGCCACGCTTCTGATGCTGCTGTGCTGCGTCGGCATCGCGGCACTCACCTTCACCGCGCCGCGCCGTCCGCGCTTCGCCCAACTGGCCTTCCTGGTCGTCGCGGCGTTCATCCTCACCAACAAGGTCTACTCGCCCCAGTACGTCCTGTGGCTGGTCCCACTGGCCGCGCTGGCCCGGCCGAAGTGGCGGGACTTCCTGATCTGGCAGGCGTGCGAGGTCGCGTACTTCCTGGGCATCTGGATGTACCTCGCGTACACGACCAGCGGTGACGCCCACAAGGGGCTGCCGACCGACGGCTACCACTGGGCGATCGGCGTGCACCTGCTGGGGACCCTGTACCTGTGCGTCGTCGTCGTGCGCGACATCCTCATGCCGGACCGGGACGTGGTGCGCCAGGGCGGCGAGGACGATCCCTCGGGGGGTGTGCTCGACCGGGCGGAGGACGTGTTCGTCCTCGGGCCTGCGGCCCATCCGCCGCGGCACGCGGCCCAGTTCGAAGGGCCTCAGGTGGAGTGGGGCAGCGGGAAGGCGACCGACAGTTCGCTTTGAGCGAACAGCCCTTCACGGACGTCGTACGCCCGGAGCCGGGCCATGAGAAAGGCCGTACACGGCGATTCCGTGTACGGCCTTCCGGCTGTTGTGGACGTCGCCGCCGTCAGCGGTCGACGAGGCGGTCGAACTGCGTGGTGGTGTGCCGCAGATGGGCCACCAGCTCGTCACCGACCTTCGGCTCCGGGGCGTCCGCCGGCACGAACAGGATGCACACCTGCATGTGCGGCGGCTCGGCGAACCAGCGCTGCTTGCCGCCCCACACGAACGGCGAGAGGTTCCGGTTGACCGTGGCGAGGCCGGCGCGGGCGACGCCCTTGGCGCGCGGCATGACGCCGTGCAGCGCCTTGGGGGCCTCCAGGCCCACTCCGTGCGACGTACCGCCCGCCACGACGACCAGGAAGCCGTCCGAGGCCGCCTTCTGCTGCCGGTAGCCGAAGCGGTCGCCCTTGGCGACGCGCGTGACGTCCAGGACGGCGCCGCGGTACTCGGTGGCGTCGTGGTCCCCCAGCCACAGCCGCGTGCCGATACGGGCGCGGAAGCGGGTCTGCGGGAACTGCTGCTGGAGCCGGGCGAGTTCCTCGGCCTTGAGGTGGCTGACGAACATCGTGTGCAGCGGCAGCCGGGCCGCACGCAGGCGGTCCATCCAGCCGATGACCTCCTCGACGGCGTCCGAGCCGTCGGTGCGGTCCAGCGGCAGATGGATGGCGAAGCCCTCCAGCCGGACGTTCTCGATGGCGGCGTGCAGCTGCGGCAGGTCCTGCTCGCTGATGCCGTGCCGCTTCATCGAGGACATCACCTCGATGACCACGCGGGCACCCACGAGGCCGTACACGCCGTCGACCGACGACACCGAGCGGATGACACGGTCGGGCAGTGGTACGGGCTCCTCGCCGCGCCGGTACGGCGTCAGCACCAGCAGGTCACCGCCGAACCAGTCCTTGATGCGCGCCGCCTCGTACGTCGTGCCCACGGCGAGGATGTCCGAGCCCAGCCGTGTGGCCTCCTCCGCGAGGCGCTCGTGTCCGAAGCCGTAGCCGTTGCCCTTGCAGACCGGGACGAGCCCCGGGAACTGCTCCTGCACGTGCTTGTGGTGCGCCCGCCAGCGCGCGGTGTCGACGTAGAGCGTGAGCGCCATGGCCGGACCTGGAACCTTTCTCGTGGCTGCGGTGTATCAGAGGTGTGGAAGCTATCGAACCAAACGTCCGGGGCTCAGCGGCGCGACATGTAGATGTCGAGCGCCTTGTGGAGCAGCTTGTTCAGCGGGAAGTCCCACTCGCCGAGGTACTCGGCGGCCTGCCCGCCCGTGCCGACCTTGAACTGGATCAGTCCGAAGAGGTGGTCCGACTCGTCCAGCGAGTCGGAGATGCCGCGCAGGTCGTAGACGGTGGCGCCGAGCGCGTAGGCGTCGCGCAGCATCCGCCACTGCATCGCGTTCGAGGGCCGGACCTCGCGGCCGATGTTGTCCGAGGCGCCGTAGGAGTACCAGACGTGCCCGCCGACGATCAGCATCGTCGCCGCGGACAGGTTCACGCCGTTGTGACGGGCGAAGTACAGCCGCATCCGGTTGGGGTCCTCGGTGTTGAGGGCCGTCCACATGCGCTGGAAGTACGCCAGCGGGCGGGGCCGGAAGTGGTCGCGCACGGCCGTGATCTCGTACAGCCGCTGCCACTCCTCGAGGTCGTGGTAACCGCCCTGGACGACCTCGACGCCCGCCTTCTCGGCCTTCTTGATGTTGCGGCGCCACAGCTGGTTGAAGTCCTTGTGGACCTCTTCCAGGGAGCGGTTCGCCAACGGCACCTGAAAGACATAGCGGGGCTGTACGTCGCCGAAGCCGGCGCCCCCATCCTCGCCCTGCTGCCAGCCCATACGACGGAGCTTGTCGGCGACCTCGAAGGCGCGCGGCTCGATGAAGTCGGCCTCGATGTCCCGCAGACGCTTGACGTCCGGGTCCTGGATGCCCTTCTTGATGGACGTGGCCTCCCAGCGCCGGATGATCACCGGCGGGCCCATCTTCACGGAGAACGCGCCCTGCTGCTTGAGGTGGGCCAGCATCGGCTGGATCCAGTCGTCGAGATTCGGCGCGAACCAGTTGATGACCGGGCCCTCGGGGAGGTAGGCGAGGTAGCGCTTGATCTTGGGCAGCTGGCGGTAGAGGACCAGGCCCGCGCCGACCAGCTCGCCGGTCCGCTCGTCGAACCAGCCGAGGTTCTCCGAGCGCCACTCCGCCTTGACGTCCGCCCAGGCCGGAACCTGCATGTGACTCGCCGACGGCAGGCTCTGGATGTAGGCCAGATGCTGCTCTCGACTGATGGTCCTCAGGGTCAGGCTCATTCGGGGCGCTCCTCGGGCTGGTGTGTCCCCATGGGGTCAGGGGCTCCGGCTCTCGCGCCGAAGCCTACTGCGCCCCACGAGCGCCCCGACTGGGCGTACGCAACCTTCGCCCCGGCCTGTCGCGGCCGCGGCGGCGAGCGCTGTGCCCCGAGGGGCTCAGCGCGGTGTTACGAGACTGTGGTCGAGCGGGTCAGAACAGCCCGCCGAACAGCCCCCCGTGGGCCATGCCCAGGAAGAAGCCGACGGCCGAGGCGCCGAGGCCCAGCACCAGTCCGAAGCGTTCGCGGGTCGTCTCCGAGATCCACTGGCCGTACGCCCCGGTGAGGATCCCCACCAGGCCAGTCCAGGAGCTGATCAGATGAAGGCCGTCGAACATCGCCGTGACGAAGGCGACCACTCCGAGGACCAGGGTCACCGCGAGCAGTGCGTCCTGGACGGGATGGGGTCGGCCGTCCGTGGCGAAGAGGGATCCGGCGGTGTTGGGTCGCAATGCCTGTGCCATGGGGCACCTCCTGCGGAAGGCGGCGCATCGTAGCGCCTTACACACCCGATGTGTACAGATTGACGGGCACCGCGGCTGGATTTCAACCGGAAGCCGGTGTGCGGGTACTCTGTACCGTCTGCACCGGTGTCTGCCCAGGCCACAGCGGGATACCCCGATCGGGGTCCCGATTGTCAGTGGCGGCCGATACCGTTGCGTACGCATCACAACCCTCCTGCCACGGAACGACCGTGGCCGCTGAGTCCAAAGGAGGTGGGTTCCACATGCGTCACTACGAGGTGATGGTCATCCTCGACCCCGATCTCGAGGAGCGCTCTGTCTCCCCGCTGATCGAGAACTTCCTTTCTGTCGTCCGTGACGGTGGCGGAAAGGTCGAGAAGGTCGACACCTGGGGCCGTCGTCGTCTCGCGTACGAGATCAAGAAGAAGCCCGAGGGCATCTACTCGGTCATCGACCTGCAGGCCGAGCCTGCGGTCGTCAAGGAGCTCGACCGCCAGATGAACCTGAACGAGTCGGTCCTCCGGACCAAGGTCCTCCGCCCCGAGACCCACTGAGCTTCCGCTCAGCTGATCCCGGGATTCGAGTAGCACCACAAGCAGCCAGCAGCAGCAAACCCGCCGAGAGGTTCCCCCATGGCAGGCGAGACCGTCATCACGGTCATCGGCAATCTTGTCGACGACCCCGAGCTGCGCTTCACCCCCTCCGGTGCGGCGGTCGCGAAGTTCCGTGTCGCGTCCACGCCTCGCACCTTCGACCGTCAGACCAACGAGTGGAAGGACGGCGAGAGCCTGTTCCTGACCTGCTCGGTCTGGCGCCAGGCGGCTGAGAACGTCGCCGAGTCGCTCCAGCGAGGCATGCGCGTCATCGTGCAGGGCCGGCTGAAGCAGCGGTCGTACGAGGACCGTGAGGGTGTCAAGCGCACGGTCTTCGAGCTGGACGTCGAGGAAGTCGGCCCCAGCCTGCGCAACGCCACGGCCAAGGTCACCAAGACCACGGGTCGAGGTGGCCAGGGTGGTTACGGCGGCGGTGCCGGCCAGGGTGGCGGCGGCTGGGGCGGTGGCCCCGGTGGCGGCCAGCAGGGCGGCGGCGCTCCCGCCGACGACCCGTGGGCGACCGGCGCTCCCGCCGGTGGCCAGCAGGGCGGTGGCGGCGGCTGGGGCGGTGGCTCCGGCGGCAGCGGTGGCGGCTACTCGGACGAGCCCCCCTTCTAGGCCTCACGGCCGAGGGTGGGTCGTACCCACACTTCTTGATCACACAGGAGAAACACCATGGCGAAGCCGCCTGTGCGCAAGCCGAAGAAGAAGGTCTGCGCTTTCTGCAAGGACAAGGTCACGTACGTGGACTACAAGGACACGAACATGCTGCGGAAGTTCATTTCCGACCGCGGCAAGATCCGTGCCCGCCGCGTGACCGGCAACTGCACGCAGCACCAGCGTGACGTCGCCACGGCCGTCAAGAACAGCCGTGAGATGGCGCTGCTGCCCTACACGTCCACCGCGCGCTAAGGGAAGGGTGACCGACTCATGAAGATCATCCTCACCCACGAGGTCTCTGGCCTCGGTGCCGCGGGCGATGTCGTCGACGTCAAGGACGGTTACGCTCGCAACTACCTGATCCCGCGGAAGTTCGCTATCCGCTGGACCAAGGGTGGCGAGAAGGACGTCGAGCAGATCCGTCGTGCTCGCAAGATCCACGAGATCCAGACCATCGAGCAGGCCAACCAGGTGAAGGCCCAGCTCGAGGGTGTCAGGGTTCGCCTGGCCGTCCGCTCCGGCGACGCCGGTCGTCTCTTCGGTTCCGTCACCCCGGCCGACATCGCCTCGGCGATCAAGGCTGCCGGTGGCCCCGAGGTCGACAAGCGCCGCATCGAGCTCGGCGCTCCGATCAAGACGCTGGGCGCCCACGAGACGTCCGTGCGTCTGCACCCCGAGGTTGCCGCCAAGGTCAACATCGAGGTCGTCGCTGCGTAAGCGCTGCGCTCGTTGAAGCAGGGAGTGGGGTCGCATCCTTCGGGGTGCGGCCCCACTCGTGTTGTTGGGGTGGGTGTCTCTTGTGGCCAGTTGTTGGGTGGATGTCTCTTGTGGCTCCTGTGGTGAGCGGTCGGCCGTGGGTGTTTCACGTGAAACATCGGCCATCGGGGGCTGTTTCACGTGAAACGCCGAGCCGGGCTACGCGTCCTGCTGCTTGACGTCCTGCTGCTTGACGTCCTGCTTCTCGCGGGACAACTTGCTCACCGCGTCGCGCCGGTGACGAGCCATCGGCCCGAGCGCGTGCGCAGCCATAGGGTGAGCATTCGGACCGTCATCATCAGAGTCATGGCCGCCCACAGCGCGGTGAGCCCGCCGCCGAAGGTGGGCACGAGGAGCGCCACGGGAGTGAAGACCGCCAGGGTGAGGAGCATCGCCCAGGCAAGGTATGGGCCGTCGCCGGCTCCCATCAGGACGCCGTCCAGGACGAAGACCACGCCGCAGATCGGCTGGGAGAGCGCGACCACCAGCAGGGCGGGAAGAGCGGTGTCCTTCACGGCGGAGTCGCTGGTGAACAGAGGGAGGAAGGCCGGGCGGGCCACGACGACCAGAACTCCGAGTACGAGGCCGACTGCGATGCCCCACTGCACCATGCGGCGGCAGACGTCGCGGGCTCCCTCCGGGTCGTCGGCGCCGAGGTAGCGTCCGATGATGGCCTGTCCGGCGATCGCGATGGCGTCGAGCGCGAAGGCCAGCAGGCTCCACAGGGAGAGGATGATCTGGTGGGCCGCTATGTCGGCGTCGCCGAGACGGGCCGCGACGGCTGTCGCGATCATGAGGATGGCCCGCAGCGATAGCGTGCGGACGAGCAGTGGCGCCCCGGCCTGTGCGGACGCTCTGATCCCGGCGGCGTCCGGGCGCAGTGAGGCGCCGTGCCGACGGGCTCCGCGGATGACGACCACGAGGTACACGGCCGCCATGCCGCACTGGGCGATCACGGTGCCCCAGGCGGAGCCTGCGATGCCGAGGCCGGCGCCGTAGACGAGGACCGCGTTGAGGACGCCGTTGGCGACGAAGCCCGCGACGGCGACGTAGAGCGGCGTCCTGGTGTCCTGCAGACCGCGCAGGACACCGGTCGCGGCGAGGACGACGAGCATGGCGGGGATACCGAGGGACGAGATCCGCAGGTATGTGGTCGCGTAGGGGGCCGCTGTGTCCGAGGCGCCGAAGAGTTCCACGAGGAACGGTGCCATGGGCAGGACGACGGCGATGACGCCGGCGCCGAGCAGCAGTGCCAGCCAGATACCGTCCATGCCCTGACGGATCGCTGACGGGAGGTCACCGGCGCCAACTCGTCGGGCCACGGCCGCCGTGGTGGCGTAGGCGAGGAAGACGAAGATGCTGACGGCGGTCGTCAGGAGTGCTGAGGCGACACCGAGTCCGGCGAGTTGGGCCGTGCCGAGGTGGCCGACGATCGCGCTGTCGGCCAGGACGAAGAGGGGCTCGGCGACCAGTGCGCCGAAGGCCGGGACGGCCAGCGAGACGATCTCCCGATCGTGTTGTCGCCGGGCGGCCCTGGGGGTCGCGGGAGCCTGTGTCATGAGCACCAATCTAATCTTCCACAGGTAAGAGATGCAATGCCATTGTGCCCCTTACTTGACCTGGCATCGTGTGTACTGTTGTGCACTGTTCGAAGCGATCTTGCGCTGACTGGGGAAGTTTTTCTTCTGCACAGCCGGTGGATGGGAAAGGCGCAGGTCAGGAGCAGTTTGAGGGCGGCGGTGCGGGCTTGTTCACAGGCCTGTCCACCGGGTCGTGCACAGGTTTCGCGGAGTTGTCCACAGCATCGGGGCCGTCGTCCACATGGCCTGTGGATAACCAGATTGGCTGACGGTGCCCGGGGGCCTACCGTGGTCCGGCGCCCGCTCCCTCCGTCGGCTGTGAAACCGTCACAAAACCAACGCGCGAGAACCGGAGCCGGGCCTCTCAGTTGTCAGTGCCGTGCCGTAGAAATGACGGGCACGGTGAGGTCCGCTCGGCGGACGGGAGGAGGTGGCTCGGTGAGTATTTCCGAGCCCTTGGACGACCCGTGGGCCGACAGTGGTCCCAGCGATCGTCTGCCCTCCCGCCGCCGCGGGGACGGCGGCCGGGGTCGCGAAGAGCAGCATGAGCGAGGCCGGGAGAACGGCGCCTGGGACGGCGGAGGTTCGTCCTTCGAGCGAGTTCCGCCGCAGGATCTCAACGCCGAACAGTCCGTGCTGGGCGGCATGCTGCTGTCCAAGGACGCCATCGCCGACGTCGTGGAGATCCTCAAGGGACACGACTTCTACAAGCCCGCGCACGAGACGATCTACCAGGCGATCCTCGACATCTACGCCAAGGGCGAGCCGGCCGACCCCATCACGATCGCCGCCGAGCTCACCAAGCGTGGCGAGATCAACAAGGTCGGTGGCGCGTCGTATCTGCACACCCTCGTCCAGACGGTGCCGACGGCGGCGAACGCCGAGTACTACGCGGAGATCGTCCATGAGCGGGCCGTCCTGCGCCGCCTCGTCGAGGCAGGCACCCGTATCACGCAGATGGGATACGCGGCCGACGACGACGTCGACGAGATCGTCAACCGGGCCCAGGCCGAGATCTACGCGGTCACCGAGCAGCGCACCAGTGAGGACTATCTGCCGCTCGGCGACATCATGGAGGGTGCGCTCGACGAGATCGAGGCGATCGGTTCACGCACCGGCGAGATGACCGGGGTGCCCACCGGCTTCACCGACTTCGACTCGCTCACCAACGGTCTGCACCCGGGCCAGATGATCGTCATCGCCGCGCGTCCCGCGATGGGCAAGTCGACGCTCGCGCTGGACTTCGCCCGGGCCGCGTCGATCAAGCACAACCTGCCGAGCGTCATCTTCTCGCTCGAAATGGGGCGCAACGAGATCGCGATGCGTCTGCTGTCCGCCGAGGCCCGGGTCGCGCTGCACCACATGCGCTCCGGCACGATGACCGACGAGGACTGGACACGGCTGGCCCGCCGGATGCCGGACGTCTCCGCGGCCCCGCTCTACATCGACGACTCCCCGAACCTGTCGATGATGGAGATCCGCGCCAAGTGCCGCCGCCTGAAACAGCGCAACGACCTCCGGCTGGTCGTCATCGACTACCTCCAGCTGATGCAGTCCGGCGGTTCCAAGCGCTCCGAGAGCCGACAGCAGGAGGTTTCGGACATGTCCCGAAACCTCAAGCTGCTGGCCAAGGAGCTGGAGATCCCGGTCATCGCGCTCTCCCAGCTGAACCGTGGCCCCGAGCAGCGCACGGACAAGAAGCCGATGGTCTCCGACCTGCGTGAATCCGGGTCCATCGAGCAGGACGCCGACATGGTCATCCTGCTGCACCGCGAGGACGCCTACGAGAAGGAGTCGCCCCGCGCGGGCGAGGCCGACCTGATCGTCGCCAAGCACCGAAACGGCCCGACCGCAACCATCACGGTCGCCTTCCAGGGCCACTACTCCCGGTTCGTGGACATGGCACAGACTTGACCCGCTGGCACCGAGGGCAGCACTACTCGGGTACCTACTGGTCAGCGACCATGCGCGACTACGAACCCCGCCTGGAGCTGGCCGGATTGCTCTTCGCAGACCTCGATCGCAGCGTCCACGGCATCGTGGCTCGCTGAACGGGGTGCCGGACCTCCCCCGCGAAGCCGGCATGAGCACCGCGAACATGGCCCCTGGGCCCACCCCCACAAGATCCCTCTCCGCCCCCGCGGAAGAGCAAGCCACGACGCCGGTCTCCGCGCCGGCGAGCAAGCCCCCGGCATCCCTGCCGTCCCGCCCTGTCTTCCCGGCATGCGTGACGAGCTGCTATTCGCTACTTGGGTCAGTTTCAACGCAGGGCTCTTCCGGCTGGACTATGCGCACGAGGAGACCCATGAGCTGGGTCCGCTCGGCAGGCGTCAAAGCAGCGGTCAACTCATCGTTCGCCTCACGGCCCAGTCTCTCGGTCTGAATCAGGCGACGTTTCCCGCTCGGCGAAAGGGCGATGGCGTTTTTACGGCGGTCCTTGGCGTCCGGCGCTCGGGTCACGAGGCCATCGTTTTGGAGATCGTTGAGGATCGCGACCATGTCCTTGGGATCGATGCTCAGGCTGCGGCCCAGCTCCGCCTGCGATACGGGTCCCAGTTCGGCGACTGCCGATAGCACGGCATGGTGCATCATCCGCATGCCCACCTGAGCGAGGGCTTCGGCGACGAGCCGGTGTCCCCGAGCTGCGGCACGGCCCAGGAGCCAGCTGGGGAGGGAGCGGATACGGGCGGGAGCGCGGGTGGTCTCGGACATGAGGCCAGACTAACCGGAAAATCGTTGGGGCTCCCTACGATCTTTCGCTATCGTTGGGTCTCCCAATGACCTGGAGGTGCGCATGCGGCGGGTTCGTTTCTATGAGTACGGCGGTCCGGAAGTGCTCCGCGTCGAAGACGCGGAGGCCCCCAAGCCCGGCCCGGGGGAACTGCTGGTCCGCACGGAAGCCATCGGCGTGACCCTTCCCTCCGTGCGCAAGGTTCGCGGCGAGGACGGCAGGACGCCGCTACCGGGAGTCCTTGGAGGCGAGGTCGCCGGAACGGTGATCGCACTCGGCTCGGACGTGACGGATTTCGAGGTCGGCGACCGCATCACGTCGCTCACTTTCAGCGGCGGCTCGTACTGCGAACTGGCAATCGCCCCCGGCTTCATGGCGAGCCGCATACCGGACGGAGCGAGCGCCGTCCAGGCCGTCGCGCTCGTGCGCAGTGGACACGTCGCCCTCGCCGCCCTCGCCACGGCCCGCCCCCTGGTGAGCGAGTCGGTCCTCATCACGGGCGCCGCGAGCGGAGTGGGGCATCTCGCGGTCCAACTGGCCAAGCTTCAGGGCATTGAACGGGTCGTCGCGGCGGTGAGCTCACACACCAAGGCGGAGTTCCTCCGCGGTCTCGGCGCCGACGAGATCGTCACCTACGACAGCAAGCACTGGGGGGAGCCAGTCGACGTCGTCCTGGACGGAGTCGGCGGAGATCTACTCCCACGCGCCCTCTCTGCCCTTGCACCCGGCGGGCGACTCGTCTTCTTCAACTCGGGCGGCGGCACCGTTCCCGCCTTCGACCTCCTGGCAGGATCGAAAACCATCACCGGGCTCACCATGGCGAGGTTTGCCAACACTCAGCGTGAGCTCTATGACCAGCATGGCGAGGAGCTGTGGAAGCTAACCATGTCCGGGCAGTTGCAGCCGGCCATTCACGCCCAAATTCCGCTGGCTGATGCGGCACGAGCGCACGAGATCATCGAAGCCCGTGCCAACCTCGGCAAGGTCGTCCTCCTGCCCGGAAATGACGCGGCGGTGAGGCAGAACTCATCGGCCAAGCCATGAGACAACCAGAGAAGCCGCAGTTCACGGGAAGCCGCTGCTAGATTCGGCGGCCATCTGTGGACATGATTGTGAATCACGGTTGCTGACAGAGGGCGGTACGGCCAACGAGGGGCTCCACAAGGGGGATTACTGCGAGAACGAGCGCGACTGGCCCGAGGCCCTGGCCGTGCTCGGGCTGTCCGTGCCGGTGTCGTCGGCAGGCGTGGCGCTCTTCACCACCGGCACGGTGAGCCGGCGGATGAGCGCGCACGCCGAGGCCATGCGCGAACTGGACAAGATCGCGGACGCCCGGAAGGCGTAGCTCTCATGGTCGGTCATCGCCAGGCTGCTGCGCGTGGGGAAATGTGCTCGACGTCTGTCGTCCGGCCGGATGGACTGAGGGCATGACTACATCTCAGGAAGAGTTGCTGCCCGCCACGCGCCGGGCGTTGCTGCACCGGCTTGCCGTGGCTCAGTCCGAGGGACGTGCCCCGTCGATGGTCGCGGCGGTCGTGCGGGGCGGGCGTGCCGTGTGGCACGGGGCGCGGACGTCGGTGGACGGGCAGGTGCCCAACGAGAACGTGCAGTACCGGATCGGTTCGATCACCAAGACCTTCACCGCGGTTCTGGTGCTGCGGTTGCGCGACGAGGGCCTCGTCGACCTCGGTGACCGACTCGAGAAGCATCTGCCGGGCACGAGTGCCGGTGAGGCCACCATCGCCGAACTGCTGGCACACACCAGCGGGCTGGCCGCCGAGTCCCCTGCGCCGTGGTGGGAGCGCAGCCCGGGCTCACTGCGCCCGGAGCTGGCCGACGTACTCGGTGAACAGCCCTTCCTGCATCCGGCCGGGCGGCGTTTCCACTACTCGAACCCCGGCTACACGTTGCTGGGCGCGCTCGTCGAGAGGCTGCGCGGCGCCCCCTGGGAAGACGTGCTGCGGCGCGAGGTGCTCGAACCCCTGGGTCTCGACCGGACGAGTGCGCAGCCGTCGGCGCCGCACGCCGGTGGCTGGGCGGTGCATCCATGGGCCGATGTGCTGCTGCCGGAGCCCGCTGAGGATCTCGGGCGGATGGCTCCCGCCGGTCAGCTCTGGTCGACCACCGGGGACCTGGCCCGGTTCGCCGTGTTCCTCGCGCAGGGCGACGAGCGGGTGCTGAGTGCGCAGACCGTACGGGAGATGCGGGCGCCCGCGGCGCCGGCCGAGGCCGCGGATGTCGCGGACGGGGTGACGTACGGACTCGGGCTGCAGATCCAGCACCGGGACGGTCGGCTGCTCGTGGGCCACTCCGGCTCGCTGCCGGGCTTCCTCGCGAATCTCACCCTGAGCGTGGCGGACGACGTGGCGGCGGTGGTGCTCGCCAACTGCACCTCCGGTCCACTGCTGTCGATGGTGGGTGCCGACCTCGTCCGCATCGTCGCCGAAGCCGAGCCACGCATCCCCGAACCGTGGCGCCCGTTGCCTGAAGTCGACCCGTCCGTATTGGAGTTGGCGGGTCAGTGGTACTGGGGGACGTACGCCTTCGGTCTGCGCCTCACCGGAGGAGGTGGGGTGTCGCTGGAGCCGCTGTCCGGCAAGGGGCGTGGCGCCCGCTTCCGGGCCAATGGGGACGGCACCTGGACAGGGCTGGAGGGCTACTACGCCGGAGAGGTGCTGCGGCCCGTACGGCGGGCTGACGGGTCCGTGAGCCATCTGGACCTCGGGTCGTTCGTGTTCACGCGTCAGCCGTACGACGAGACAGCGGATGTGCCGGGTGGAGTGGACCCGGAGGGGTGGCGGGGGATCGGTTAGGCGTCCGGGCTCAAGGCGCGGGGCGAGGCCATCTCAAGGTGCGGAGGAGTGGCCATGTTTCACGTGAAACATGGCCCTTCGTTGCGCAGGGTCCGCTCGCTTCTCCAGGGCCCAGAGCTCAGAGCTGGAGCTTGAAACCCACGTGGGACGCCGTGAAGCCAAGCCGTTCATAGAAGCGGTGGGCGTCCACACGGGAGTTGTCGGACGTCAGCTGCACCAACTGGCAACCCTGTCGGCGGGACTCCTCGATCGCCCACTCGATGAGCTGGGTACCGAGCCCGCTTCCGCGCTCGTCGGCGTGGATACGGACCCCCTCGATGATCGACCTGGTGGCGCCACGTCGGGAGAGCCCGGGAATGATCGTGAGCTGAAGCGTGCCGACGACTCGGCCCTCGCGAACGGCGACGACGAGGCGCTGGTTCGGGTCGGCGCCGAGGCGCTCCAGCGCGGCCCGGTACGGGGTCAGGTCGTCCGGTGACTCCCGCTGCGCGCCCAGCGTGTCGTCGGCGAGCATGCCGACGATCGCGGGGAGGTCGTCCGTGACCGCGGCTCGTATCTCAAGATCTCCCATGCCCGCACCCTATGCGGGCACGCTCACCGACTCCACGACCCGGACCAGCGGGGCCAGCTCGGGGTTCTTGGCCGCCTCGTCGAGCGCCTCACGCAGGGCGGCGTCATTGGTCGGCCGCGCATCCTCCAGCAGCTTCAGGCCCGCCTCGGTCACGTTCGTGTAGATGCCACGGCGGTCGGTGGGGCACAGATACCGCTCCAGCAGACCGCGGTCCTCGAGCCGGGTGACCAGCCGGGTGGTGGCGCTCTGACTGAGGACGACCGCGTCGGCGACCTGCTTCATCTGCAGATGCCCGCCGTCGCCGTCGTGCTGCCGGCTGAGCACGTCCAGCAGGGAGTACTCGCGCACGCTCAAGTCGTGCCCGGCCTGCAGGGCGCGCTCGATGTGCGCCTCGATCCTGCCGTGCAGCAGAGCGAGGGCGGACCAGCCCTGGGCGAGGGCGGTGAGTGCGGGGTCCGTCGCTGTCATTGGCGTTTCCTCCGTCCCGGAGCGGCTGAATCCAGGATAGAGCAACCGTGCAATAGCCTGCGGTTGCATATAGCCCGCGTCTGCAACTATTGTGGACGCACGCAAAGCGCTCCTGCAATCGTCTGGGAAGGGTATCCCCCCATGCCTCTCGCGCTTCTGGCCCTCGCGATCGGGGCCTTCGGAATCGGCACGACCGAGTTCGTGATCATGGGCTTGCTGCCTGAGGTCGCGACCGACTTCGGGGTCTCCATCCCGACAGCCGGCTTCCTGGTGACCGGCTACGCACTCGGCGTGATGTTCGGCGCCCCGCTGATGACCGTGCTCGGCACCAAGGTCTCCCGCAAGCGGATGCTGATGGTGCTGATGGGTCTGTTCATCGTCGGCAACCTGCTCTCCGCCCTCGCCCCCGCCTTCGCCGTGATGCTCATCGGCCGGGTGGTCGCCTCACTCGCCCACGGTGCCTTCTTCGGCATCGGCTCGGTGGTCGCCGCCGAGCTGGTCGCTCCGGACAAGAAGGCCGGAGCCATCGCGATGATGTTCACCGGCCTCACCGTCGCCAACGTCGTCGGCGTCCCGCTGGGCACGCTCGTCGGACAGTCCCTGGGCTGGCGCGTCACCTTCACCATCGTCGCCGCGCTCGGTGTCGTCGGCCTGGTCGGCATCGCCAAGCTCGTCCCCGAGATGCCCAAGCCCGAGGGTGTTCACCTTCGGCACGAACTGGCCGCCTTCAAGAACGTCCAGGTCCTGCTCGCCATGGCGATGACCGTCCTCGGATTCGGCGGCGTCTTCGCGGCCATCACCTACATCGCGCCGATGATGACTCACGTCGCGGGCTTCGCCGACGGCTCCGTCACCTGGCTGCTGGTCCTGTTCGGCCTCGGCATGGTCGGCGGCAACCTGGTCGGCGGCAAGTTCGCCGACCGCGCCCTGATGCCGATGCTGTACGTCTCCCTGAGCGCCCTCGCGGTCGTCCTCGCGCTCTTCACACTCACGGCGTACGACAAGGTCCTCTCGGCCGTGAGCATCGCGCTGATCGGCGCCCTGGGCTTCGCGACCGTCCCGCCGCTGCAGAAGCGCGTCCTCGACCAGGCGCACGGCGCCCCGACTCTCGCCTCCGCCGTGAACATCGGCGCCTTCAATCTGGGCAATGCCCTCTCCGCCTGGCTCGGCGGCCTGGTCATCGCGGCCGGCCTCGGCTACACGGCTCCGAACTGGGTCGGCGCCGTCCTCGCCGCGGCCGCTCTGCTCCTCGCCGTCCTCTCGGCCGCGCTGGAGCGTCGTGAGAGCACCCCGAGTGCCGTCGTCGCAGCCGGCGTCCCCGCTGAGGAGCGGGCCGCCATCCGCCACTGAACGCGCCGGACGCCGCAGGACCGTACGCCCCGCCGTACGCCCCCCACCGTCCGATCACCACTGAACCGAGCCGGGGCCACGCGGGGCCAGGGCCGTCCCCGCGCCGCCCGGCCGAACCCCGACACCAGCAATACATGCAAGGAGAAACCCGCAATGAGCACCACCACCGCCGTCGCGCCGCTGACCATCCAGGACGCCGAGGTTCTCGTCACCGCGGCCCGTCGCGCCGCCGAGGCCGCCGGAGCGACCGTCAGCGTCACCGTCCTGGACGCCGGCGGGCACCTGCTCGCCTTCCGGCGTGACGACCGGGCCGTGCTGATCTCCGGAGAGACCAGCACCCGCAAGGCGTACACCGCCCTCCAGCTGAACGCGCCGACCGCCGATCTCGTCGACGCGGTCAAGCCCGATGGGCCGTTCCACTCCCTGCAGACCGCGCTCGACCGGCCGCTGCTGTTCATCGCGGGCGGCCTGCCGATTCACCGTGACGGACGGCTGATCGGTGCCATCGGAGTGGGCGGCGGCGCCCCGGAGCAGGACCACGGCTTCGCCACGGCCGCCGTCGAGGCGCTCGCCTGACGGCAGCTCCATTCGTCGACGACAGGACGCCGGTTCCCCACGGGACCGGCGTTCTCCCTTTCCGGACCTCAGCCCGCTGCCACCGTCAGCGGAGCGAAACGCCGACGCCAGTCACCCGGGAGTTCCGCCACCCCGTACGTCATCACCGCGTTGAAGGCGACCGATGCCATGCCGCGCTCCTTCGCCCACGCGACCAGCTCCTCGTGCCGGACGTCGATGTCGGTGCGCAGCGGGCGGTCGGTGTGGGCGGCGAGCGAGGCGATCAGCGCCTTCGCGGTCTCCGTATCCTGGGCGATCAGCGGGCCGACGACATGCGTGTTCATGTTGGGCCAGGCGGCCGCGTAGCCGATGATCCGGCCGTCCTCCTCGGCGACCCGAACCTGGTCGGCAAAGGCGGGCAGGCGCGTGATGATGTGCGTGCGGTCGGCGCCGAACACCTCGGCGTCGATGCGGAGGATCTTGGCGAGGTCCTCGCCGGTTGCGGGGCGGGTGGCCACTCTGAGCTCGGGTCCGCCGGGCATGAAAAAGCCGCGCAGCATTTCTGCGCGGCCGGTGACCTTGAAGCCGAGTTCTTCGTAGAGCGGGCGACCGTTCGGCGTGGCGTGCAGAGTCAGTGGCGTGGTGCCCATCGTCGACACCACGTGCTGCATCAACCGGCGCCCGACGCCCTGGCGTGCGTGCCGCTCGGCGACCAGCACCATCCCCACGGCTCCCAGCTCCGGGCGTTCCTGCGGTCCGTACTCGGTGACCGCACAGGCGGCCACGAGCCCTCCCTGAGGGTCGTCGATGCCGTATCCGGTCCCGGCGGTGAGGAGGAAGCTCCACTTGTGTTCCTCGCGCGGCCACCCCCGGTCCTCGGACAAGTCCGCGCAGGCCTTGAGGTCGCGACGGGTCAGACGGCGAATCGGCAGAGCAGCGAGGGAAGGAGTAGGCACGCAGGTCAGGCTGTCTGACCGGTGCCCTTGACGTCCACCTGTTTCGGCAGAGAGGTACGCCCTTTTGGCCAACTCGTGGGCGAATGCGGGGCACATGGACAAGCGCGGGGTGTTTCACGTGAAACATCGGCGAACGTCGAGCATCCATCCGTGTCACCGAGAGCAGGATCTGTGGGATGCCTACGAATTGGTGCGGCACGCGCCGTAATTGGGGGAATCGCTGGATCGCCCCATAGTCAAATTCGTGGTCGTGGAAGGGGGGACTTGTGTGCGGGGCGGTGGCCGGTATGGTCGACTCCGGTTCCCTGTATGGGATGCGGAGCACGCTTCCCGTTGGGGCCGGGGACAGGGCAATGCAGCCTAACGGGACGGAGAGATCGAAGACCCGCATTCTCGGTTAAGCGACCGGGGCGTCCATGTGAAGTGGGACGCTGCGGTGAGAACACTGCGGCCAATGTCACACTCTCGTCCTACTTGTCCGTACGCGGCGGGAACAAGAGTTGACTATGGCTGCGTTGGCCGCGACGCCGAACGGGAACAGCAGCCGGCTGCGGAGGAAGCAGGCATCTTCCAACCGAGGAAGTGCGCAGACCGACCGAAAGATGTTCGAGGCGAGGCACACCATGGACGCTCCGACCACCACGTCGGACGGCAACGGCACTTCGGGCGGCGGGGGCGGCTGGTTCACGCCGCGGAAGAAGCCGGAGCCGACTCAGGGGACCGAGCGGGAGGCCACGGACGGCCGCCGCCTCGCCGGCATGCGCCCGGTGGGCCGGGCCACGCCAGGACCCGACTCGGGCGCGCCCACCGGTGAGGCCGTACCGGACGCCACCTCGCAGCGCACGGAGCAGCACGGACATCTCGAAGTCGACGAGCCGCTTGCCCGGCCCTACGTCGCCGAGACCTTCTCCCAGCCGCATACGACTGACCCGGCTGCCGACGGCCAAGCCCACCCGACCCTCGGTGTCCCGCCCGCCGGTGACACAGCTGACGCTGAGCCGACGCCCCACATACACGGCACTGGCGCGTCCCCCTGGGTGCGGGCGGCAGAGACACCGGGAGGGGCCCCCGCTCCTGATGCGGTGACCGGATCGCGGCCCCCGGAGCCGCACGAGCGAACGCACGGCCCGGGGCCGCTCGGGCCGCCGCAGACGCCGCAGGCAGCACCGTGGGAGGGCTTCGCCGCGTCACCCGCCCACAGTGCGGGGCCCGCCGCCACCAATGTCGCGGCGGATCAGAAGCGAATAACCCGGGCGGCCACATCCACGCCCGCGCCGCCCCCGACCCGCACCGAACCGCAGCCCTCCGACCAGCGCACGGCGGCCCTCACCGAGGCCCCGCCCGCCCCGCACCGCGTGCCCACCCAACGCCTCGCTCCGGCGGGCCACCCCGAGCCGTCCCTGTTCACTGCCGGGGGGAAACCCTCCGCCGCTCCGGCCCCGCACACCGAGCCGTCCACCGCCCCGGCGGCCCCGCACAGCGAGCCGTCGAGCCCCGCCCCGCAAGCACAACCGCAGGCACCCGGCTCCGCCGCCGCGCAACCCCAGCCGCAGGCACCCAGCCCCGCCCCGCAAGCACAACCGCAGGCACCCAGCTCCGTCCCGCCCCCACAGCCGGACGCGCCCAGCTCCGCCGCCCCGCACCCGCACGCCAGACCAACCGGCACCGCCCCGCAAGCCGCCCCCTCCAGTCCGGCCCCACACGCCGAGCCGTCCACCACCCCCGCCCCCCAAGAGGACGCCTCCCCGGACGCCGTCCTCATCCGGCGCACCATGTCCACGGTCGCCCCCGTCGCCGACAAGGTCACCTCGTACTTCTACGCCCTGCTCTTCGTCCGCCACCCCGACCTGCGCTCCCTGTTCCCCGCCGCGATGGACGCCCAGCGGGACCGCCTGCTCAAGGCGTTGCTGACGGCGGCCGAGCACATCGACAACACCGACGTGCTCGTGCCCTATCTGCAGAACCTGGGCCGCGGCCATCGCAAGTACGGCACGCAGCCCGAGCACTATCCGGCCGTCGGCGAGTGTCTGATCGGGGCACTGAGCCGGTACGCCGAGTCCGTCTGGGACGACGAGACGGAGGCGGCCTGGGTACGGGCGTACACGACGATCTCGCAGGTCATGATCGACGCGGCGGCCGCGGACGAGCTGCGCGCCCCGGCCTGGTGGTACGCGGAGGTCGTCTCGCACGACCTGAGGACCCCGGACGTCGCCGTCATCACCGTCCGCCCGGACCAGCCCTATCCCTTCCTCGCCGGGCAGTACACGAGCCTGGAGACACCGTGGTGGCCGCGCATATGGCGGCACTACTCCTTCGCCTCCGCGCCCCGCTCCGACGGACTGCTCAGCTTCCATGTGAAGGCGGTCCCGGCGGGCTGGGTCTCCAACGCCCTCGTGCACCGCGCCCGGCCCGGCGACGTCATCCGCCTCGGCCCACCCGCCGGTTCGATGACCGTGGACCACACCACCGACAGCGGCCTGCTCTGCCTGGGCGGCGGCACGGGCATCGCGCCGATCAAGGCCCTGATCGAGGACGTAGCCGAACACGGCGAGCGGCGACCGGTCGAGGTGTTCTACGGCGCCCGCACCGACCACGACCTGTACGACATCGACACGATGCTCAGGCTCCAGCAGACGCACCCATGGCTCTCCGTACGCGCGATCATCGACCAGCAGGCGCACATCCAGCTCCCCGACGCCATAAGGGAGTACGGTCCCTGGAACGAGTACGACGCCTATCTCTCGGGCCCGCCCGGCATGATCCGCAGCGGCGTGGACGTTCTGCGGGACGTCGGCATCCCGTCCGAGCGCATACGGCACGACTCCGTGGAGGAGCTGGTCGCCGCCAGTAGCTGACGGGTGCGACACCGAACGCCGACCAGCTCAGCCCAGATCGGGCGCGTGCATTGCCCGTACGCCCTCGATGTTCCCGTCGAGGTAGTGCCGCAGCGACAGCGGGACAAGATGCACGGAGGCGATCCCGACGCGGGTGAACGGCACTCGTACGATCTCGTACGCGCCCATGGGCTCGTCGACCTCGGGACCGTGCCGCAGGGACGGATCCATGGATTCGAGTCGGCAGACGAAGAAGTGCTGTACCTTCACGCCGGTCGCCCCGCCGTCCTCGCCGATGTGCTCGACGGTGTCCACAAAGCACGGCACGACATCGGTGATCTTGGCGCCCAGCTCCTCGTACACCTCGCGGTGCAGGGCGTGGACGACGGTGGGGTCACCGGGGTCGACCCCGCCACCGGGAGTGACCCAGTAGGGATCGACACCGGGCTTGGTGCGCTTGATCAGGATCAGGTCGTCACCGTCCAGAAGAACGGCGCGGGCGGTGCGCTTGACCACGGGTCGGACGGTCATGGGAGAAATGTGGCCCGACATGTTCCACGTGAAACATCGCGGATCGTCACCCGCCGGGCCCGGGGAGTGAAGCCGCCATGCGCCTGGACCCACACCCGCCTCGCCCCCTTCAGCACCAGTCAGTGGCCGCCCGCTGCAGCCACTCGTGCGCCCGCGCGATATGCGGCATGGCCAGCGTTCCGGTGCGCACCACCAGGAAGTACGTCCGCAGGGGCGGTACCGCCGGTTCGTGCAGGGCGACCACCTTGCCGCGCTCCAGGGCGGGCGCGCACAGATAGCGGGGCAGCACCGCGAGCCCCGCGCCCGCGGCCGTACAGGCCAGGACGGCACGTAGATCGGGGACGATGACGGTGCCGGATGCGGCCGGGCGGGAGTCGAAGACGGAGGCCCAGTAGCGGGCGACGAAGGGCAGCGACTCGTGCACCTCGAC
Source organism: Streptomyces spinoverrucosus (assembly GCF_006539505.1). Classification (GTDB taxonomy): domain Bacteria; phylum Actinomycetota; class Actinomycetes; order Streptomycetales; family Streptomycetaceae; genus Streptomyces; species Streptomyces spinoverrucosus. The sequence continues at coordinate 63,996 of NZ_BJND01000040.1, read as the reverse complement.
GACGGGAAGGTTCTCCAGGGCGGGCGCGCCCTTGTCGCGCAGCGCCCCGGTGTCGATCTCTTCCGCCCAGCGCGGAGCAGCGACCAGGATGTGCTCCTCGTCGCAGAGCGCAGTCGCGGTGAGCAGGGCGCCGCGTGGGCGGGCCGTGCTGATGGCCAGATCATGATGGCCGGCGGCCAGCCCCTCCAGCGTCTCCTCCGCGTTGCCGAAGGAGGCGCGCAGGGCGAACCCCTGGCCGTCCTCCCCGGTCAGTTCCACGAGCGCGGGCAGCGCCCGCTCGGCGGTGAACTCCGGGGGCCCGGCCAGATGCAACGTACGTAAGGACGACTCGTCGTCGAGCCCGCTCTCGGCGATCTCCACCAGCGCGTCCAGATGCGGAGCGGCCTTGTGCGCGAGCTCGTCGCCCATGGTCGTCGGCGTCACACCGCGCGCCTGCCGCAGGAACAGGGGACGGCCCAGCTGCCGTTCGAGGGTGCGGATCTGTGAGGTGACGGCCGGCTGGGAGAGGCCCAGCAGGGCGGCGGCGCGGGTGAAGGAGCCGGCCCGGTGCACGGTCACGAACGTGCGCAGCAAGGCCAGATCCATGGCGCCCCCCACCCCTTCCCGTGCGCTGCTCCCACCCCTGAGGCAGGGCCCAACTATAAATAAGTCGATAGGTCTCTGTCGCTACAGTGATTGGACACTGACAGAGAGTCAACTAGCCTTGGTCGCGCGGTTCTTCGCGCGCGGAACCGAGGACGGTCCGAGCCACGAGGGGGGAGGCTCGGACCGTCCGTCTTGCGTAGTCGGACCCCCACCGGGCGTCCGTGAGCGTCACTGCGCCGACTCGTCCAGTGCGCGCAGCACATCCGCCACCAGGTCCTTGGGGTCCTCGGCGCCGACCGACAGCCGGATGAAGCCCTCCGGCACCGCGTCCCCTCCCCAGCGCCCGCGCCGCTCGGCGGTGGAGCGCACTCCGCCGAAGCTCGTGGCGTCGTCCACGAGCCGCAGCGCGTCGAGGAAACGGTCCGCACGCGCGCGCGTGGGCAGCGTGAACGACACCACGCACCCGAAACGGTGCATCTGCTGCGAGGCGATCTTGTGCGACGGGTCGCTCATCAGCCCCGGGTAGCGCACCCCGAGATCCTCGTGCCAGTCGCGCAGCGCCTCGGCCACCGCCAGGGCGCCGGCGTTCTGTCGCTCGACGCGCAGCTGGAGCGTGGCGATCGACCGATGTGCGAGCCAGGCCTCCATCGGTCCCGGAATCGCTCCGACGATCTTGCGCCAGCGACGTACGGCGGCCATGGCTGCGGCGTCGCGGCCGACGACGTACCCCAGGAGGATGTCTCCGTGCCCGGTGAGCTGCTTGGTGCCGCTGGCGACGGAGAAGTCGGCGCCCAGTTCCAGCGGGCGCTGTCCGAGTGGTGTGGCGAGCGTGTTGTCGACGGCGACCAGGGCCCCGCGCGCGTGTGCCGCCTCGGCGAGCCGCCGGATGTCGCACACGTCGAGCCCGGGGTTGGACGGGGTCTCGATCCACAGCAGCTTCGCGCCGTCCAGGACGTCGAGCTGGGCGTCGCCGGCGGTCGGCGCGGTGCGCACCTCGATGCCGTACGCCTCCAGCTGCGCGCGCACCAGCGGCAGCGCCTGGTAGCCGTCGCTGGGCAGCACGACCGCGTCGCCCGTGCGCAGCTGCGAGAAGAGCACCGACGAGATCGCGGCCATCCCGGAGGCGAACACGAGCGTCTCGACGCCGTCCCGCCCGGGTGCCTCCAGTTCGCCGATCGCCCGCTCCAGGTGCGTCCAGGTCGGGTTCTCGTCACGGCCGTAGGTGTACGGTCCCGTGGACTCGCCCGGCAGATGGTAGTGGGCGGCGAACACCGGACCCGGCAGGGTCGGCTCGTGCTTCACCGGCTCGGGCAGCCCCGCCCGCACCGCGCGCGTGCCCTCGCCGACGCCCCCCTCCGCGCTCGTACCGCGTGCAGAACCGCTCATGCCGCCCGTCCTTCCAGGTGCTCGCGTACCGCGGCGAGCAGTCCCGTACTCGCCGCCTCCACCATCTCAAGGCACTCCTCGAAGCCGTCCCGGCCACCGTAATAGGGGTCCGGAACGTCCAGGTCGTCGCCCGCGGCGGGATCGTAGGAACGCAGCAGGCGCACCTTCGCAGCCTCCTGCTCGGTGGGGGCGAGGCGGCGCAGCGCCTTCAGGTGCCCGGAGTCGAGCGCGATGACGAGATCGAGCCGGGAGAACCACGACGGCTGGAACTGCCGTGCGATGTGCTCACTGCCGTAGTCGTGCTCCCGGAGCACGGCCACGGTGCGCGGGTCGGCCGGTTCGCCCTCGTGCCAGCCGCCCGTGCCGGCGCTGTCGACCTCGACGAGGCCGTCCAGCCCGGTTTCCGCGATCCGGGCGCGGAAGACGGATTCGGCCATCGGGGAGCGGCAGATGTTGCCGGTGCAGACGAAGCTGATGCGGTAGGTCATGGCGCTCAGTCCCGGTCCGGGAGGACGACGTTGAGCGCCCAGGAGACGATCGAGATGATCAGGCCGCCCAGTACGGCCGTCCAGAAGCCCTCGACATGGAAGCTCAGGTCGAGCTTGTCGGCGAGCCACGAGGTCAGCAGCAGCATCAGCGCGTTGACGATCAGGGTGAACAGGCCGAGGGTGAGGATGAGCAGCGGCAGGCTCAGCAGCTGCACGATCGGCTTGACCACGAAGTTCACGAGGCCGAAGATCAGCGCGACCAGGATCAGCGTGCCGACCTTCTTCCCGGTGCTGTCCCCGGTCAGGGTGATCTTGTCGAGCAGCCATACGGCGACCGCCAGGGCGCCCGCGTTGGCGATCGTCTTGACTACGAAATTCATCATGTGTCTGATCGTGGCAGACGAGATCGGTTACGAATACGGGCGCGAGGGCGACGAGGCGATGAAGGCATTCCGGCTGGACGAACTGGAGGCGGAGCGCGCCGCCAACGAGGGGGCCTACCTTCAGTTTCTGCGGGAGCGGAACATGTCGGTTGGTCTGTACGCGCTCAACGCGGGCGAGCACGACCCGCAGAAACCGCACAACCAGGACGAGGTGTACTTCGTGGTGAGCGGCCGCGCCGCGATCACCGTCGGTATGGAGACCACCGAGGTGGCCCGCGGCAGCGTGGTGTACGTCCCGGCCGGGGTGGCCCACAAGTTCCACCACATCAGCGAGGACCTGCGGGTGCTTGTGGTGTTCTCGCCGCCCGAGAACTGACCCGTCGGCTCGGGGTTCGTGGCTCTCGCGTCCCCGGATTCCCTAGGGGATCGATCAGGGGAGGACAAGGGCTGCGCGGCACCCGTCGGGCACCTCGCCGGCCCTAGCATCGAAGCAGGACATCACAGTGGAGAGAGAGAAGGGCGAGGGCGATGCGAGAGATCTTCGCGGGTCTGCCGTGGTGGGTGAAGTGGATCGCGGTGCCGGTCATCGCCCTGGTCGTGTTCGGCGGCGTGATAGCCAACGTCGTGGGCTTCGTGATCGGACTGCTGTTCAAGCTGCTGGTCTTCGTGGCCCTGGTCGGCGGACTCATCTACGTCGTACGGAAGTTCACGACGAACTCCTCGTCGCGTGGCGACTGGTAACAGATGTGGGTGACGGGAGCCGGTAACAGGAATGACCGGTTCCCTCGGGGGAGGGAAGTTTCCGGGCGGACGGTCTGAGAGCGGTGGCAGGCCAATAGAGTCCGGAACCCGACGCGGGGGCGACCCCGCGAGCGGCGTACACACCCGTACACCCCCTCCCGTGCACCCCTTGCACGGGCTGCCCCCCTCGCGCTTCGGGAGTGACCCTTGGCCACGGCAGACACCGCACCCGCAGATCCCTACGCACCCCCCACGCCCCGGCACAACGCCACCCTCATCGGGTCCGTGCAGCGCGCCATGCGCCTGCTGGAGGCCGTCGCCGAGCACGAGCACGGCGCCCCCGCCAAGCAACTGGCCCGCGAGACCGGCGTCGCCCTCCCCACGACGTACCATCTGCTGCGCACCTTGGTGCACGAGAGCTATCTGCGCCGTGAGAAAGGCCTGTTCTTCCTCGGCGAGGCGGCCGAGCGGCTGAGCAGCAGCGGAGCCCAGCAGAAACGTCGCAGCACGGTCAACGCGGCCCTCGCACGCTGGCGGGATTCCATCGGCGTGCCCGTGTACTACGCGATCTACCGCGACGGCGAGATCGAGGTCATGTGCGTCTCCGACACCCCCGGCAATCCGGCGGTGGAGGAGTGGGCCGACTTCCGCGAGACCGGCCACGCGCACGCCATCGGACAGTGCCTTCTGTCCCAGCTGGACGAGAACACCCGCCGGGACCACCTCGACCGCTATCCCGTGCAGTCGATCACCCCGTACACCGTCCGCGACGGCCGCGCCCTGCTGCAACGACTCGAACGAACGAGCCGGATGGAACCGGTGACCGAGCGCCAGGAGTACGCGCTGGGGACGGTGTGCGCGGCCATTCCGATCACTGTGGGTGACAGTGCGGGGACGATGGCCATCTCGCTCCCCAGCCACCAAGCGGACCGACTGCTTCCCGCAGCCCGGCAGTTGCAAAGCGAGGTGGGCCGTGCGCTCGGGTCACTCGCGATCTCTATCAGTATCTGAAAACTCACTCCTTGTGATCTGGTGTGTACGTTCAGCAAGATGCCACCAGGTATCAGAGGTTCATTCCCGGCCAATCGAACGGCAAGTGACGGGGTAGGCGATGCGCGAGTCCGTACAGGCAGAGGTCATGATGAGCTTTCTCGTTTCCGAGGAGCTCTCCTTCCGCATCCCTGTGGAGCTGCGCTACGAAACGTGCGATCCCTACGCCGTGCGGCTGACCTTCCATCTGCCCGGGGACGCCCCGGTGACCTGGGCCTTCGGGCGGGAACTGCTGATCGACGGGGTCGGGCGGCCGTGCGGGGAGGGCGATGTACGGGTCTCGCCGGTCGATCCCGAGTCGCTGGGCGATGTCCTGATCCGGCTTCAGGTCGGCTGCGACCAGGCGCTGTTCCGCTCCTCCACGGCCCCGCTGGTCGCCTTCCTCGACCGCACGGACAAGCTCGTGCCGTTGGGCCAGGAGGGCTCCCTCGCCGACTTCGACGCCCATCTCGACGAGGCGCTGGACCGGATTCTGGCGGAGGAGCAGAGCGCGGGGTGAGGCGTGCGATGAGGGCGTTGGCGTAACGCTTCGCCTGAGGTCATTGGGGTTGCTGTGACTACGGCTGCGCAGGCTGTCGGTACTCAGCGCTTGCGCCGCCGTCCCCTCCCGCTGCGGGCCGGCACCGGAGCTTCGTGGCCGCCGGCGTCGGCAGCCGCGCGTGTGTCGGCCTCCTTGCCGGGCCGGTCGGCCGACACCACCAGCGCCGCGAGGGCCGTGGTGACCGGCACCGAGGCCACCAGGCCGATCGAGCCGACCAGCGTGCGCACGATCTCCTCCGCGACCAGTTCGCTGTTGGCGACCGTCCCCACGCTGCTCTGGGCGATGGAGAAGAGCAGCAGCAGCGGGAGCGCGGCGCCCGCGTAGGCGAGGACGAGGGTGTTGACGACGGAGGCGATGTGGTCGCGGCCGATACGGATGCCGGCCCGGTACAGCCCGCGCCAGCCCATCGTCGGGTTGGCCTCGTGCAGCTCCCAGACCGCCGAGGTCTGCGTGACCGTCACATCGTCGAGCACACCGAGCGAACCGATGATGACGCCGGCCAGCAGCAGACCGCTCATGTCGATCGACGGGTACAAGCCGTGGATGAGCCCGGTGTTGTCGTCGGTGTTGCCCGTGAGCGCGGCCCAGCCGATGAACAGCGAACCGAGGATGCCGATCAGCAGCAGCGAGATCAGCGTGCCGAGAACTGCCACGGATGTTCGGGCCGACAGCCCGTGGCACAGATACAGGGCGATCAGCATGATGGCGCTCGCCCCGACCACGGCCACGACCAGCGGGTTCGAGCCCTGCAGAATCGCGGGCAGAATGAAGAAGTTGAGCACCATGAAGCTGATGGTCAGCGCGACCAGCGCCATCACGCCGCGCAGCCGCCCGACGGCCACGACAGCCAGTGCGAAGAGGCCGGCGAGCAGGGCCATCGGGAGTCGGCGGTTCACGTCGGTGACCGAGTACTGCAGGTCTCTGGGCGCGGAGGGCTCGTAGGCGACCACGACCTTCTCGCCCTGGTGCAACTGCCGTGACTGGTCCGGCTGCACGATCTCGGTGAAGGTACGGCCCTTGTCGTTGCCGGTGTCGATCCGGATGGTGGCCCGCTTGCAGGTGCCGTTCGCCTGCTGCTGGGCGGAGGATCCCTCGGCGGTGGAGGTGTCGCCGTTCGGTGTCTCCGCCGAGGCGTTGACCGAGTCGCAGGGCAACTCCTCGATCCTGGTGACCGTTGCCTGCTGGGTCTGCCGGTCGAAGCCGACGCCGGTGCGCTCGTGCGGAGGGGCACCGCCGGGCCACAGCACGGCGAGGCCGACCACGACGGCCGCGGCGAAGGGGATGAGTACCGCGGCGATGACCTTGCGCAGGTGCATGGAGACGGGGGCGGCGGGACCGTGCGCGTGACTGTGCGAGTGGCCGTGCCCGTGTCCGCCGCCGTGTCCCTGTCCGCCGCTGGGGCCGTGTCCTGGCCCGTCACCGGGACCGTGGCCGTGCCCTTGGCCGCTGCCGCTGCCGCTGCCGCTGCCGCTGCCGCTGCCGGGACCGTGTCCTTGCCCGCCGCCGGGCCCGGAGCGCCCGTGGCCGTCACCCGCGCCGGAACCGTGCCCCTGGCCACTGCCCAGGCCGGGGCCGTACCCCGGCCCCTCGCCATGACCGGAGCCCTGCCCGGGAACGCCCCCGGCACCCGCCCCGTGCTCATGCCAGCCACCCGGGCCAGAGCGGTGCCCCTGTCCGCCCTCGGCAACGGGACCCGCCCCCGGCCCTCCACCGCCGCGGTACCCGCCCACAGAGCCGTACACACGGCCGCCGGGACCGTGGCCGGCACCATGCTCAGGACCACCGCCGAACCCGGGTCCATGACCCGGCCCCGTGCCAGGAGCGCCGCCGAACCCGGATTCACGACCCGGCCCCGTGCCAGGAGCGTCAGCCCGCCCCAGGCCCGCCCCCGTGCCAGGAGCGTCACCCCGCCCCATGCCCGGTCCTCTGCCTGAAGTACCACCCCCACCCATGCCCGAGCCGCTTCCCGACCCCATGCCGGAGCCGGTTCCGCGCGGCGGTTCGTGCGGCGGGAACGGGGGCTGCTGATTCGTGGTCACCGACCGATCATCGCAAGAACGACCGGGGCCCTCTGTTCACCGCGCCCGAATTGACGCTAGCGTGGGGGCACCTTTGTACACGCGGGAGCTCGGAGCACCGGGCTGAGAGGGCGCTGACCTCCGTCTTCGCGATGTTTCACGTGGAACATGACTCGGCCCGAGTGATGTTTCCCATGAAACGCCGACAGACGGAAACCGCTGCGTCGACCGCCGAACCTGTTACCGGGTAATGCCGGCGTAGGGAGATAGGTCTCATGGCCAACAAGGACGCACGCACGCCTGCCTCCACCCAGAACGCGACCAACGACGCGAGCAACGGCGAGGCCGGGAAGTCCATCGGCTGGCACAAGGCGTACGTCGAGGGCTCACGCCCCGACCTGCGCGTGCCGGTCCGCCAGGTGCACCTCACCAACGGGCAGTCGGTCACGCTGTACGACACCTCCGGCCCGTACACCGATCCACTCGTCGACACCGACGTCCGGCGCGGCCTGCCGCCGGTGCGGGAGAACTGGATCATTGCCCGCGGTGACACGGAGGAGTACGCGGGCCGTCCCGTCCGTCCCGAGGACGACGGAATCAAGCACACCTCGCCGCGCGGCGGGCTGCGCAACCTCGACGCGGTCTTCCCCGGCCGCCCACGTCTGCCGCGCCGCAGCCGCGACGGACAGGCGGTCACGCAGCTGGCGTACGCCCGCCGGGGCGAGATCACGCCCGAGATGGAGTACGTGGCCATCCGGGAGAACATCTCGCCCGAGGTCGTACGGGAGGAGATCGCGGCGGGCCGGGCCGTACTGCCCGCGAACGTCAACCACCCGGAGATCGAGCCGATGATCATCGGCAAGCGGTTCCTGGTGAAGGTCAACGCCAACATCGGCAACTCGGCGGTGACGTCCTCCATCGAGGAGGAGGTCGAGAAGATGACCTGGGCGACCCGCTGGGGCGCCGACACGGTCATGGACCTGTCCACCGGCCGCAACATCCACACCACCCGCGAGTGGGTGCTGCGCAACTCCCCCGTCCCCATCGGCACGGTGCCGCTCTACCAGGCGCTGGAGAAGGTCGACGGCAAGGCCGAGGAGCTGACCTGGGAGATCTACAAGGACACGGTCATCGAGCAGGCCGAGCAGGGCGTGGACTACATGACGGTCCACGCGGGCGTACGCCTGGCGTACGTGCCGCTCACCGCCAACCGCAAGACCGGCATCGTCTCGCGCGGCGGCTCGATCATGGCGGCGTGGTGCCTGGCGCACCACAAGGAGTCGTTCCTGTACGAGAACTTCGAGGAACTCTGCGAGATCCTCGCCGCCTACGACGTCACGTACTCGCTGGGCGACGGGCTGCGCCCCGGCTCGATCGCGGACGCCAACGACGAAGCACAGTTCGCGGAGTTGAGGACACTCGGGGAACTCAACCGGATCGCGAAGCGTTTCAACGTGCAGACCATGATCGAGGGCCCGGGACATGTCCCGATGCACAAGATCAAGGAGAACATCGACCTTCAGCAGGAGATCTGCGATGAAGCTCCGTTCTATACGCTCGGCCCGCTGACGACGGACGTCGCGCCGGCGTACGACCACATCACCTCCGGCATCGGTGCCGCGATGATCGCCTGGTGGGGCACGGCCATGCTCTGCTACGTCACGCCCAAGGAGCACCTGGGCCTGCCCAACCGCGACGATGTCAAGACCGGCGTCATCACCTACAAGATCGCCGCTCACGCAGCCGACCTCGCCAAGGGGCACCCCGGTGCGCAGGAATGGGACGACGCGCTGTCCGACGCCCGCTTCGAATTCCGGTGGGAGGACCAGTTCAACCTCGCCCTCGACCCGGACACGGCACGTGAGTTCCACGACGAGACCCTCCCGGCCGAGCCCGCCAAGACGGCGCACTTCTGCTCGATGTGCGGGCCGAAGTTCTGCTCGATGAAGATTAGCCAAAGCATCACAGAGCGGTTCGGTGCTGCGGCTGAGGGGGCGTCGCCGGAGGAGATCGCCGCGGGGATGCTGCAGAAGTCGAAGGAGTTCGCGGCGAGCGGGAACCGGGTGTACCTGCCACTGGCGGAATAGTCGGAGCCCTACAGAACGGCCCGCGCCTCTTCGAGCAGTCGCGGGTCGTCCTGCTCCGCTTGGAGGGTGCGGATTGCGACTCCCCTAGTCGTCGGCTCCGAGGTATAGCCTTGCCAGACGGGGCAGTCGCCGATGCATCTCATCCGCGTCGTCGAAGTCGAAGTCTTCCCCCATGTCCGCTGCGTCGCTGTCCTGCTCATCAGATGTCCGGTACTCAGCCCAGGCCTCGTAGAAGGCATCCGGGTTTCCTGTAAGGCGTTCAAATGCGCCGCTGGCGGCGTAGTTCACGTCTTCGTAGAAGAGCACCTCGTCGCGGTGGGTACTTACAGCTTCAATGACGGTGGGGTGCCCGGCGAGGCTGTCCGGATCCAGAGCCGTGCGCTCGTACCAGTCCCGCCCGAGTGCGATTACTCCCGCTCGGAAGTCCACGAAACTGTCGTCGGAGCAGCCGCCGCCGATGAGGTATGCCGCCGCCCAGACATCCCAGCGGTACAGAGCGTCATGTACCTCATCGAACCGCTCGGCATACTCAAGGATCTCCTGGGAAGGGCAACCGGCGAGGAGCTCCACCAGCGCCTGGTCGAAGAGCCCGCCGGAGGCGCCGGCCGCAGAACGTGCGGATTCGATGATGTTCCAGAACCGGTCAATGTTCATGATGCTGCACTGTGCCACCCCGGTACGACAATGGGACGACGCTCGGTAGAGCTCTGTTCTATCCACGCAGCCCGGTGATTTGCGTGCATCCCTTGCGGGTGCGGCTGAGTCCGGAGTGAAGTCGTCCTCGATGAAGATCAGCAGAAGCATCACAGAGCAGTTCGGCGGCGAGGCGGACGCCACTCCGGAGGAGATCGAGGCCGGGATGCTGGAGAAGTCCAAGGAGTTCGCGGCTTCCGGCAACCGTGTCTACCTGCCGCTGGCGCACTGACCGCAGGACCGAGCCGTGTGCTTGTGGCTGTTTCGCCATCCTGGGCAGATGACGTACAGCGATGCCGACCTGAACGCCCTCCTTCACCGCCTGGACGATCCAGAGCTGGTGGAGCATCCACCTGGCTACGACCACGCGGCGACGCGCGCGCTGTTCGATCAACTGGTAGCCAGGCTGGACGCCGACTTCAACACCCGATGCACAGCCGATCGCCAGGTGCAGGACGCGAGCCTGCACGCCAGGGTCGAAGTGCCGGCGGAGGCCACAGCACGCGGGGAGCGGATCGTCGTCTTGGTCAGCAACTTCGGATCGATGGCAGTCGTAGCCGCAGAGAACCCGGGCGTCTACTCCGATGCCGATGAGGCGGTGGAGGCAGGCGCGCTCGACGTCACCGACCTGCGCAGAGTCGAGCGTGCTCTCACGGACCTGGGCTACGTGCCGATCCCCGAGCGCCTGCTCACCCGTCCGTACGACGGACTGAGTCCCCTGGCCACGTACCGCCCCGGGGACCGAGTCGATTGGTGGATTCGGTACTTCGACTACATCTAGCCGCTCGGTCCGAGATGGAGCCGCGCGAGGCGGGGAGCCGCCGGTGCATCTCCTCGGCGTCGTCGAAGTCGAAGTCTTCGCCCATGTCCGCTTCCGCGCGTCCCTCTTCATCAGCGGGCAGGTACCCGGCCCAGGCTTCGTAGAAGGCATCCGGGTCGCCGGTGAGGCGTTCGAAGGCGCTGGAAGCCGTGTAGTTCATGGCTTCGTAGAACAGGGCCTCGTCGTGGTGAGCCGACGTCGCCACCACCACGGCAGGATGCTCGGCAAGGCTGTCCGGCTCTGCGGTGGTGCGCTCGTACCACTCGCGGCCGAGGGCGATCACCCCCGCTCGGAAGTCGATGAAGCCGTCGTCGGAGCAACCACCGCCTATGAGGTACGCGGCGGCCCAGACGTCCCACCGGTACAGGCCGTCATGCACCTCGTCGAACCTCGCGGCGTACGCAAGGATCTCCTGGGGCTGGCGGTCGGCGAGCAGGCTCACCAGCACCTCGTCGAGCGGCTTGCCGACGGTGGCCGCGGAAGAACGCGCGGATTCGATGAGCTGCCAGAACCGGTCGATGTCCATGGCCGGCACCATGCCATCCCGGTATGGCACTGCCTGTGAGGGATCATCCTTCGCTCGATGAAGATCTCCCAGGACATCCGCCGCGAACACGGCGGTAGCCAGGCAGAGATCGAGCAGGGCATGGCTCAGAAGTCCAAGGAGTTCGCGGCGGCCGGTAACCGGGTGTATCTGCCGATCGCGGACTGAGCCGAGACGACTCGACGGGGGCGCGAAGGTCGCGTCGCCGAGGCCACGCGGCCCCGTCGTCGTCTCGGAGCAGCCCGCACACGACAGCGCACCGATACCGCCGGATCGACGGCTTGCGCACCCGGGTGGGGGCGCAAGCCGCAGGTCATTCCGGCTTGTGGTCCGGGCCTCCGAAGTCCGGGCTGGTGTAGTCCGGGCTGGTGAAGCTCGGGCGTGCGCCCGACGGGCCGTCACCGGGGCTGGTGAAGCCCGGGCGGTCGTAGCCCAGGTGCGGCATACGACTGGTCGGGATCGTCGGAGCCGTACGGTGCAGTGCGGCCGGACCTGGGGCGGTGAGCGCCTCCCGGAGGAACGGCAGGATGCCGTTCTCCAGCAGGGCCTGGCGCCAGGCCTCCCTGGCCCTGGCCACCTCGCCGCCGAGTTCGCCGTACGGCCCGGATTCGCGCGCGGGCCGGTTGCGCAGTGCGGTGAGCAGCAGACCCACGGCGGCGAGCAGGATCGCGACCGCGGTCACGGCGCCGAACACCCATCCGGTGGTGACCATGGTCTGGGCGATGCCCGGCTCGGGGTCGAGCATCTTCAGGGTGTAGCCGACGAGCAGGAAGATCACCGCGGCCGTGCCGGCCAGGACCGGCGCCAGGACCGCGAGGATGGCGACGGCGCCCGCGCCGACGGTCTCGGCGGCGGCCTCTCCCATGGTGGTGGCGAGCCCCACGGCGCCCGTGCCCGGCTCGGTGGAACCGGACTCGCGGGCGGTCGACGGGGTGGACGGCGCCGGGCGGCGCAGTTCCTCGCGGACCTTGACGTAGTACTGGTACTCGGTCGCCGCGGCCGCCGTGATGAGTGCGGTGGCGTTGAGCGCCATGGTGCGCAGTTGTTCGGGGTTGAGCCGCTGTCCCACAGCGGCCAGTTCCGGTCGGTGGTGTGCGGAGCGCAGCGCCTCATCGAGGAGCCGCTCGTATTCCTGGCGGTCCTCGCTCAACAGGTGCTGCGGAACGCTGTTCATGTGCATCCCCCGATGCTCCGTAGGGCTTGGGGCTCGCACGCTGACGAGCCGTCGGGCAGAAACGGAGGGGAGCCTGCTACGGATAAGGCGATGGTAGAGCGGTGACGGTGCGCCGTGACAGGGGGTTTGAAGAAATTGACCCCTGGCCTGCGCCGTCGTGCGCCGGTCCGCCGTCGGGATACGCCTGCCCCGGGAACGCTCAGATATCCAGGGGAAGTTGCTGGACCAGTAGCTTTCCGGCCATGGTCACCCCACCGTCCATGGCGATGGCGAGGCCCTCGGCGTAGACGTGCGGTCCCTCGACGGCCGGGCCGCTGCCGTCCTCGCCGTCCTCGGAGCCGACCTCGCCGAGCAGGTAGGGAATGGGGCTGTGGCCGTGAACGATACGGGTGCCGCCGTACGTATCGAGCAGTGAGCGTACGGCGTCGGCGCCGCCCTCGTCGCGGAAGGAGAAGCGCTTGGTGAACTTGCGGAACAGGTCCCAGACCTCGTCCGCGTCATTACGGGTGAGGGCCTCGCGGACGTTGTCGTTGACGGCCTCGATGGAGTCGCCGTAGTCGAGATAGGCGGTGGTGTCCGAGTGGACGAGCAGATGGCCGTCGATCTCGACGAGCGCGTCGAGGCGGGCCATCCACTGCAGATGGTGGTCCTGGAGCCGGTCCATGTCGGTCTTCTGCCCGCCGTTGAGCAGCCAGGCGGCCTGGAAGGTGGCGGTGCCCGCGCCGGAGTTGACGGGCGTGTCGCCGAACCGCTTGGCGCCGAGCAGGAGCAGTTCGTGGTTGCCCATCAGGGCCTTGCAGTAGCCGCCGGCCGCGGCGGCCTCGGCGGACAGCCGCATCACGAGGTCGATCACGCCGATGCCGTCCGGGCCGCGGTCGGTGAAGTCGCCCAGGAACCACAGCCGGGTGGTCCCCGCAGACCACTGGCCGGCGGTGTCGATGAGGCCCTTCTCCTGCAGCGCGGCCACCAACTCGTCGAGATAGCCGTGTACGTCGCCCACGACGTACAGGGGCCCGGGGCCGGTGGTGGGCTGCGGCTGCGGGGCCGGCACGGCCAGCGGATCGACGGTCACCTGAACCGTGTCACCCCGGTTGATGACGGGCAGGTCGCGCTCCGTGGGCGTGTACTCCTGCGGGTAGTCCACCGGCTCGGCGACGGGGCTCACGACGTCGCCGGGGTGCGCGCTGTGGACGTACGGACCGGTCTCGTGGACGTAAGCGGGCACCCGGAAGTCGCGCAGCGTCGCCGTCCGCTCCACCTCGGGTCCCTGACCGGCCCCCTGAGTCATCGACCCCTCCACCATCGCGCCGCATCTGCACCGCATCGGACTGCCTGGTCGCAGCGGCCCGCGGTGTCGTGGGCCCATCATAGGAATGCGGATCGCGCCATGTGATGACCCAGGGGTAGTGAATCGGGCGGGACTCCGGTTCACCGCGGCTTTCGCCCCGATTGGGCCGGGCTTTCACCGGCCCGATGAGCGTGCCGCGTCACCCCTGTGTGGTGCTTCAGCCCTATGGTCTGTCGTTTGGATCATGCCGACGTCGCGGAGTCTGGCACGCGCTCGGGTCGGCTGAAAGGCGTGGTTTCTCTCAGCCGACCTGATCCGAACGACAGGTCCTAGTCGGGCGTCCGCGGTGGGCTGACCGTGGTGCGCGGGGAGCGCCGCTGCGACGAGGTGCGCACGATCAGCTCGGTAGGTATGACCTGCTCGACCGGCCGGTCCGACTCGACGCCCTCGATGGCGTCGATGAGCAGCTGGACCACGGCCGTGCCGATCCGGCGCGGCTTCAGGGAAAGCGTGGTGATGGGCGGCTCGGTGTTGGCGTAAACGGTCGACTCGCTGCAGCAGACCAGCAGCAGATCGTCCGGTACGCGCAGCCCGTAGCGACGGGCGGCGGCGAGCAGGTCGGTGCCGTTCGGGTCGAACAGGCCGTAGACGGCGTCCGGCCGGTCGGGTCGGGCGAGCAGGCGGTCGGCGGCGACGGCGCCCGCGCAGGGATCGTGCGCCGGGTACGCCTCGTAGACCGGGTCCTGGCCGACACGTTCGCACCAGCGCAGGTACGCCGTGGTGGACAGGTGTGTGTAGGTGTCGGTCGTGGTCCCGGTCAGCAGGCCGATCCGGCGGGCGCCGGCGTCGGCGAGGTGGTCGAGGATGCCGAGCACCGCGGCCTCGTGGTCGTTGTCGACCCAGGCCGTGACCGGGAGCGCGCCGGCCGGGCGGCCGTCGGAGACGACCGGTAAACCTTGCCTGACCAGTTCGCTGACGACTGGATCGTGGTCGGAGGGGTCGATGACAACGGTGCCGTCGAGGGCGACGTTCGACCACACGTCGTGGCGGGAGGTCGCGGGCAGGATGACGAGGGCGTAGCCGCGGGCGAGCGCGGCCGAGGTGGCGGCGCGGGCCATCTCGGCGAAGTACGCGAACTCCGTGAAGGTGAAAGGTTCATCCCCGTACGTCGTCACGGTCAGGCCGATCAGTCCGGACTTGCCGGTACGGAGCGTTCGGGCCGCGGCCGACGGGCGGTAGCCCAGCCGGTCGGCGACCTCACGGACATGGCGTCGGGTGGCGTCCGGGAGCCGGCCCTTGCCGTTGAGTGCGTCGGAGACGGTCGTGATGGAGACCCCGGCGGCGGCGGCCACATCTCTGATGCCCGCCCGGCCCGGCCGACTGCCTCGACGAGAGGTTTCCGCGCGGCTCACCTGGTGCTTCCCTGCTGCTGTCATGGCGAGCCGATAGTAGGGCTCATGCGGTGGGGTAGTGCGGACGCATATGCACCCGTTGACAGGCACGTTTCTGCAAGGTCAAAGGGTGTCAAATGCCTTGGATAACAAGGGAGTTGCAGCCCTCTGGCGCAGTACGTGGCTTGTCGGCGCGCACGAGCCTGCCAAGACCCCGATGTTTCGAAGAGGTCTCAACTCACCTGACCGGGGGATGCGCGCTACGGCGTGAGCCACCGGCGCGTAGATATATGTGTGGCGCGCCCCCCGATTCGTGCGCCTTCATGCGGTGATGCCCATGATGCTGATGAGACTGATGGGGTCTGGCTGATGGGGTCTGTCCCACCCATACGCAGTGGCGCCGAATCCTCATAAGGTGAGAAGCATTGGAAGCCGGCGGCGGTCAGGGGCCGCCGGTGGTCGCGAGGAGGACTGCGGTGAGCGAGACGAGCCCCAAGCTGCGCGCGGAGTTGGAGGGAATCCCCACCTACAAGCCGGGCCGGCCGGCCGCGGCCGACCGGCCGGTCGCCTACAAGCTGTCCTCCAACGAGAACCCCTATCCGCCGCTGCCCGGCGTGATGGAGACCGTGACGGCCGCCGCCTCGTCCTTCAACCGCTACCCGGACATGTTCTGCACGGACCTGGTGAACGAGCTGTCCGACCGTTTCGGCGTCCCCGCGTCCCATCTGGCCACCGGCACCGGCTCGGTCGGGGTCGCCCAGCAGCTGGTGCAGTCCACGAGCGGGCCCGGCGACGAGGTGATCTACGCCTGGCGCTCCTTCGAGGCGTACCCGATCATCACGCAGATCAGTGGTGCCACGTCCGTGCGGGTGCCGCTGACGCCGGGGGCCGTGCACGACCTGGACGCGATGGCGGACGCGATCACGGACCGGACGCGGCTGATCTTCGTCTGCAACCCCAACAACCCCACCGGCACGGCCGTACGGCGGGCCGAACTGGAGCGCTTCCTGGACCGGGTGCCGGGTGATGTGCTGGTCGTGCTCGACGAGGCGTACCGCGAGTTCATCCGCGATCCCGAGGTGCCGGACGGCTGCGAGCTGTACCGCGAGCGGCCCAACGTCTGTGTCTTGCGGACGTTTTCGAAGGCGTACGGCTTGGCCGGTCTGCGCGTCGGGTTTGCCATCGCGCACGAGCCCGTGGCGGATGCGCTGCGCAAGACGGCGGTGCCCTTCGGGGTGAGCCGGCTGGCGCAGGAGGCGGCGATCGCCTCACTGCGCGCCGAGGACGAGCTGCTCGGCCGGGTCGGGTCGCTGGTGTGTGAGCGCAACCGCGTGGTCGACGGGCTGCGTGAGCAGGGCTGGACGGTCCCCGAGACCCAGGCCAACTTCGTCTGGCTGCCGCTGGGGGAGCGCACGGTCGCCTTCGCGGCGGCGTGCGAGCAGGCGGGGGTCATCGTGCGGCCGTTCCCGGGCGAGGGTGTGCGCGTGACAATCGGGGAGGCCGAAGGGAACGACATCTTCCTGAAGGTGACGGAAGGGTTCCGGAAGGAGCTCTGAGGCAGGGCGAGGCGGCGACCGCGGCGACGCAGTCAAGGGCGGTCGCCCGGTCCCTGGGAATCATGCCCGCGCTCAGGCGTCCACGACCTCCACCCGGATCGGGTCGCCGTCGTGGACCGACGCCAGGAGGCGGGGATCGCCGTCGACGCGGCCGAGGATGTTGCACGGGCCGGCGAGGCGGCACTCGTCGCCTCGGGAGACGGGCGTGGGCCCGTAGGGGAGCGCGAGGGCGTCGCCGTCGGTCCAGAAGGCCACCGTGCCGGGCTCGACGACCTGCCGTGCGTCCGTTTCACGTGAAACGGCGACGCCCGTGTCGAAGTAGACCTCCTCGCCCCAGGTGCGTGCGGTGGAGGCGAGCGGCAGCGCCTTGATGAGGGCCTGCGTGGTCGGGGTGTCGTGGAGGCTCGCGGTGAGGTGACCCGCGGGCCAGGAGATCCGGATCTGTGTCGGCTGCGTCTGCATAGCGGTGATTCAACAATATGTTGAAGTTACTGCCAAGGGTTGACGCAAGTAACAGGACCCCCCTTGGGGTGTCGAGAATCTGTGCGTCATAATGGCTTGTGAATGTGAACGCGTTCACAAGCGACCCCGGTTTCCCTGGGATCTGTTGGGCAAAAGGGGCAAACTGCCGCAGTGTCCACGGCGATGTAAGGAGAGACGACGTGGAATTGGCTTTGGCGCCGGAGACTCTGGCGCGATGGCAGTTCGGCATCACCACCGTCTATCACTTCCTGTTCGTCCCCCTGACGATCTCGCTCGCCGCCCTCACGGCCGGCCTGCAGACCGCCTGGGTGCGCACCGAGAAGGAGAAGTACCTCAGGGCGACCAAGTTCTGGGGCAAGCTCTTCCTGATCAACATCGCCATGGGTGTCGTCACCGGCATCGTGCAGGAGTTCCAGTTCGGCATGAACTGGTCCGACTACTCGCGCTTCGTCGGTGATGTCTTCGGCGCGCCCCTGGCCTTCGAGGCCCTCATCGCCTTCTTCTTCGAGTCCACCTTCATCGGCCTGTGGATCTTCGGCTGGGACAAGCTGCCGAAGAAGATCCACCTGGCCTGCATATGGATGGTCTCGATCGGCACGCTGCTGTCGGCGTACTTCATCCTCGCCGCGAACTCGTGGATGCAGCACCCGGTCGGCTACCGGATCAACGAAGAGAAGGGGCGGGCCGAGCTCACCGACTTCTGGGCCGTGCTGACCCAGAACACCACGCTCAACCAGGTCTTCCACAGCTTCTCCGCGGCCTTCCTGACGGGCGGCGCCTTCATGGTGGGCATCGCCGCCTTCCACCTGATGCGCAAGAAGCACATCCCGGTGATGCGGACGTCCCTCCGACTCGGCCTGGTCACCGTGGCGGTCGGCGGCCTGCTCACCGCGGTCAGCGGAGACACCCTCGGCAAGGTCATGTACGAGCAGCAGCCGATGAAGATGGCCGCGGCCGAGGCACTGTGGGACGGCGAGAAGCCGGCGCCCTTCTCGGTGTTCGCGTACGGGGACGTCGACAAGGGGCACAACAAGGTGGCCCTGGAGATACCCGGCCTGCTCTCCTTCCTGGCCCACAGCGACTTCGAGTCGTACGTGCCGGGCATCAACGACACCAACAAGGCCCTTCAGGAGAAGTTCGGCCCCGGTGACTACAAGCCCGTCGTCCCCGTCGCCTACTGGGGCTTCCGCTGGATGATCGGCTTCGGTATGGCGTCGTTCTCCATCGGCCTGCTGGGGCTGTGGCTCACCCGGAAGAAGTTCCTGCTGCCGGCCGCGTACCGAACCGGGGAGGACGAGGTACCGCATGTGGTGCTGCTGAGGAAGCCGCTCCGGCCGCGGCTCACCCGCCTGTACTGGCTGGTGGCGCTCTGGACGATGGCCTTCCCGCTGATCGCCAACGCCTGGGGCTGGATCTTCACCGAGATGGGCCGTCAGCCGTGGGTGGTCTACGGCCTGTTCCAGACCCGCGACGCGGTCTCCCCCGGCGTCTCCCAGGCCGAGGTCCTCACGTCGATGATCGTCTTCACGACGCTCTACGCCATCCTCGCCGTGATCGAGGTCAAGCTGCTCGTGAAGTACGTCAAGGCCGGCCCGCCCGAGCTCACCGAGGCCGACCTGAACCCGCCCACGAAGATCGGCGGCGACGCGCGTGACGCCGACAAGCCGATGGCCTTCTCGTACTAGGCCGAGGGAGCTGCACAGTCATGGAACTGCACGACGTCTGGTTCGTCCTGATCGCCGTCCTGTGGACCGGCTACTTCTTCCTGGAGGGCTTCGACTTCGGGGTCGGTGTCCTCACCAAGCTGCTGGCCCGCAACCGGCCCGAGAAGCGAGTGCTGATCAACACGATCGGCCCGGTGTGGGACGGCAACGAGGTGTGGCTGCTGTCGGCCGGTGGCGCCACGTTCGCCGCCTTCCCCGAGTGGTACGCGACCCTCTTCTCGGGCTTCTACCTGCCGCTGCTGCTCATCCTGGTCTGCCTGATCGTCCGGGGCGTCGCCTTCGAGTACCGGGTCAAGCGGCCCGAGGAGAACTGGCAGCGCAACTGGGAGCACGCGATCTTCTGGTGCTCACTGATCCCGGCGTTCATGTGGGGTGTGGCCTTCGGCAACATCGTCGGGGGCGTGAAGATCGACCGTAACTTCGAGTACGTCGGCACCCTCTGGGATCTGTTCAACCCGTACGCGCTGCTCGGTGGTCTGGTGACGCTGACGCTGTTCACCTTCCACGGCGCGGTGTTCACGGCACTCAAGACGGTCGGGGACATCCGGGAGCGGGCCCGCAAGCTGGCCTTCCAGGTCGGTCTTGTCACGGCCGCGCTGGCGGTGGTCTTCCTGCTCTGGACGCAGGTCGAGAGCGGGAACGGCAAGAGCCTGGTCGCCATGGTGGTGGCGGTGGCCGCGCTGGTCGTCGCGCTGATGGCGAACCAGGCGGGGCGCGAGGGCTGGTCGTTCGCGCTCTCCGGCGTCACCATCGTCGCCGCCGTCGCGATGCTCTTCCTGTCGCTGTTCCCGAACGTCATGCCGTCCTCGCTCGACGACGCCTGGAGCCTGACGGTCACCAACGCCTCGTCGAGCCCATACACCCTGAAGATCATGACCTGGTGCGCGGCGATCGCCACACCGATCGTCTTGCTCTACCAGTCCTGGACGTACTGGGTGTTCCGTAAGCGGATCGGTACGCAGCACATCGCCGAAGCCGCACATTGAGTCCGGCCGGGGTGTGTTTCACGTGAAACACACCCCACGGGACTGAAGGGCATGTTTCACGTGAAACCCATCGATCCGCGTCTCCTGCGCTACGCCCGCGCCACCCGCCTCTTCCTGGTGGCGGTTGTCGGCTTGGGCGCCATCGGCGCCGGACTGGTCATTGCCCAGGCCATGCTCATCGCCGAGACGGTCGTCGGCGCGTTCCAGCACGGGCTGTCCGTCGCCGAACTCCGCACTCCCCTAATGCTGTTGGTGGCCGTCGCCTGCGGCCGTGCGCTGGTCTCCTGGCTCACCGAACTCGCCGCGCACCGGGCCAGCGCGGCGGTGAAGTCGGAGCTTCGGGGACGGCTGTTGGAGCGTTCCGCGCAGCTGGGCCCCGGGTGGCTGAGCGGGCAACGCACCGGGTCGCTGGTCGCCCTCGCCACGCGCGGAATCGACGCCCTCGACGACTACTTCTCGCGCCATCTCCCGCAACTGGGGCTCGCGGTGGTCGTACCGGTGGCCGTGCTGGCGCGGATCGTCACCGAGGACTGGGTCTCCGCCGCCATCATCGTCGGCACCCTGCCGCTCATCCCGATCTTCATGGTGCTGATCGGCTGGGCCACCCAGTCCCGGATGGACCGTCAGTGGCGGCTCCTGTCCCGGCTGTCCGGGCACTTCCTGGACGTGGTCGCGGGGCTGCCGACCCTGAAGGTGTTCGGACGGGCCAAGGCGCAGGCCGAGTCGATCAAGCGGATCACCGGCGAATACCGGCAGGCGACGATGCGCACGCTGCGGATCGTGTTCTTGTCGTCGTTCGCGCTGGAGCTGCTGGCCACGATCTCGGTCGCGCTGGTCGCCGTGACCATCGGCATGCGGCTCGTGCACGGCGAGATGGACCTGTACGTCGGCCTGGTCATCCTGATCCTCGCGCCCGAGGCGTATCTGCCGCTGCGGCAGGTGGGTGCGCAGTACCACGCGGCGGCCGAGGGGCTCGCCGCGGCCGAGGAGATCTTCTCGGTCCTTCAGACGCCGGTGCCGGAGTCGGGGACCCGAACCCCACCGGCGGGTGCGCTGTCCTTCGAGGGCGTCACCGTCCGGTACCCCGGGCGGGCCATGGACGCCGTGTCCGACGTGACCTTCGACGTCGAGCCCGGGGAGACGGTCGCGCTCGTCGGGCCGAGCGGTGTGGGCAAGTCGACGCTGCTGAACGCGCTGCTGGGGTTTGTGCGACCGACCGAGGGCCGCGTGCGGATCGGGGGAGTGGATCTCGCCGAGGTCGATCTGGAGCAGTGGCGGGCCCGGATCGCCTGGGTGCCGCAGCGGCCGCACCTGTACGCCGGGACGATCGCCGAGAACGTACGGCTGGCCCGCCCCGACGCGGACGACGCCGCTGTACGCCGGGCGTTGGCGGACGCGGGAGCGCTCGCGTTCGTGGACGCCCTCCCGCAGGGCGTCGACACCGTGCTCGGCGAGGACGGTGCCGGACTGTCCGCAGGGCAGCGGCAGCGCCTCGCGCTGGCCCGGGCCTTCCTCGCGGACCGGCCCGTGCTGTTGCTCGACGAGCCGACGGCCGCGCTCGACGGGGAGACCGAGGCGGAAGTCGTCGCGGCGGTACGGCGGTTGGCGGCCGGGCGGACCGTGCTGCTGGTCGTGCACCGGCCGGCGCTGCTGGGCGTGGCGGACCGGGTGGTGCGGCTGGACGGGGCGGAATGGGGGGCGCGGCTCGACGGGGCGGAACAGGCGGCGGGGCTCGACGAGGCCGTCTCCCCCGCTCGCGTGGCCACCGGGCTGTCGCTGGAGGCCACTCGGCCGATCGAAACGGGCCTGGACCACCCCGAGGCCCTTCGCGGGAGGATCGAAACGGGCCTGGACCACCCCGAGACCCTTCGCGGGACGATCGAGACGGCCCCGGACTCCGAGCCCCTTCGGGACACGCACGAGGCCGCCCCCGCGACACGCGACGATGCCGGTGTCCTGGCCCGTGTCCGTGCCCTGTCCGGTGCCCGGCGCGGGCGGCTGGGTCTGGCTCTGCTGCTCGGCAGTCTCGCCCTCGGCAGTGCCGTCGGGCTCATGGCCACCTCCGGCTGGCTCATCTCGCGGGCCTCGCAGCAGCCGCCCGTGCTGTATCTGATGGTGGCCGTAACGGCGACGCGCGCCTTCGGGATCGGGCGGGCCGTGTTCCGGTACGCCGAGCGGCTCGTGTCGCACGACGCGGTGCTGCGGATGCTGGCCGACACCCGGGTGGCCGTCTACCGCCGACTGGAACGGCTGGCGCCGGCCGGGCTCCGCCAGGCCCGCCGGGGCGACCTGCTGTCGCGGCTCGTCGCCGATGTGGACGCCCTGCAGGACTACTGGCTCAGGTGGCTGCTGCCCGCCGGTGCCGCGGTCGCCGTCTCCACGGCCGCCGTCGGCTTCACCGGCTGGCTGCTGCCCGAGGCTGGCACGGTGCTCGCCGTCGGACTGCTCGCGGCCGGCGCCGGCGTCCCGCTGGTCACCGCCGCCGTGGCGCGGCGCGCGGAACGCAGGCTCGCCCCCGCCCGAGGGGTACTCGCGACGCGCGTGGCCGACCTGCTCACCGGCACCGCGGAACTCACCGTCGCCGGCGCCCTGCCCGCACGTACCGCCGAGACCCGGCAGGCCGACACCGCGCTCACCCGGATCGCCTCGCGCGCCGCCACCGCCACCGCGATCGGTGACGGGCTCACCGCGCTGATCTCCGGGCTGACTGTCACGGCCGCCGCGCTCGTGGGCGCCCAGGCGGTCGCCGCCGGACGGCTGAACGGCGTGGCGATGGCCGTCGTCGTGCTCACCCCGCTGGCCGCCTTCGAAGCCGTGCTCGGGATGCCGCTCGCCGTGCAGTTCCGGCAGCGGGTGCGCAAGAGCGCCGAGCGGGTGTACGAGGTGCTGGACGCCCCCGAGCCCGTACGCGAACCCGAGCGGCCGCGGCAGGCGCCCGCGTCGCCGTTCCCGATCGTCGTCAAGGGACTGACGGCCCGGCACGCCGGACAGGACCGGGACGCGCTCGCCGGGCTCGACCTGACGCTCGACAAGGGGCGCCGGATCGCCGTGGTCGGCCCGTCCGGGTCCGGCAAGACGACGCTCGCGCAGGTGCTGCTGCGCTTCCTGGACGCGGACGCCGGCTCGTACACGCTCGCCGGTGTGGACGCGTACGCCCTGGAGGGTGACGACGTACGGCGGCTGGTCGGGTTGTGTGCGCAGGACGCGCACCTCTTCGACAGTTCGGTGCGCGAGAACCTGCTGCTCGCCAGGAAGGACGCCACCGAGGACGAACTGCGCGCCGCGTTGCAGCGCGCCAGGCTGCTCGACTGGGCCGACGGCCTGCCCGAGGGGCTCGACACGCTGGTCGGCGAGCACGGGGCGCGGCTGTCCGGCGGGCAGCGACAGCGGCTGGCACTGGCCCGTGCGCTGCTGGCCGACTTCCCCGTCCTCGTCCTCGACGAGCCCGCCGAGCACCTCGACCTGCCGACGGCCGACGCGCTCACCGCGGACCTGCTGGCCGCCACCGAGGGCCGTACGACCCTGCTCATCACGCACCGGCTGGCCGGGCTGGAGGCCGTCGACGAGGTGATCGTGCTGGACGAGGGACGGGTGGTGCAGCGCGGACCGTACGCGGAGCTGGCCGTGGTGGAGGGCCCGTTGCGGGCCATGGCGGAACGGGAGGCCGAGGCGGAGCTGCTGATGTCCGCAGCGGCCTGAGGATGGTGCGGCAGGCGCCGTACTGACCAACGCCCCGTCAGACCACCGGGCACCGCCCCCTGTTCGGCCGTAGCGCTCTGCTCCATCCGTGCGCGACGTCCCCCAGGCGTACGACTTCGACAGGACCACAGAGGCCGTGCGGGCCAGGATCGCTGACATGCGCTCATCCCGCCGCCCCCGCTGGCTCGTTCCGGCGCTGCTGTGCGCGCTCGCCGTGCTCGCGGCCCGGCCCACCGAGACGCCCGGGAGGAGCCCGGCCCGGGGCGGCGCCGATCCCGGTGTCAGCGCCGAGGTGGCGCGGCTGTACGAGGACGCGGCGGCGACGACGCGGCAGTACGAACAGGGACGGCGGCAGGTCCAGGCGCATCGAGCGCGGGCTCAGCGGCTGGACGCACACCTCGACCGCGAACGGCGGCAGCTCGCCGCCCTGCACGAGGACCTGGGCCGGATCGCGCGCGCCCAGTACCGCAGCGGCGGGGACGTCCCCCTCACCGCACGCATGCTCCTCGCCGACAATCCTGAGGAACTGCTCCGCCGACAGCACGCCGTGTCGAAGGCGGACCTCGCTGTCAACAACGCGATCAGCAGGAGCCGTCGTGCGCAGGCCAAGCTCGCGGCGGACGAGGGCAAGGCCGCGGCGGAGTGGAAGGCGCTGGAGCGGCGGAACGCCGAGCTCGCGGCGCTGAAGCGGGACATCGAGCGCAAACTGGAGGAGGCCCGCCGGCGGTTGCAGGCGGAGGCCGACTCCTCCGCCGCGTCGGGCACCTGCCGGGGTGCCGTCCGCCTCCACCAGCGGGACGTGTCCCGCAAACGCGGGTGGGTGGCGCCGGTGAAGACGTACCAGCTGTCAGCGCGGTTCGGCAGCGGCGGTGCGAGGTGGGCGAACCGGCACACCGGGCAGGACTTCGCGGTGCCGATCGGCACGCCGGTGCGGTCCGTCGGCGGTGGCCGGGTCGTGAAGGTGTCCTGCGGCGGCGCCTTCGGCATCCAGATCGTGATCGCGCACCCCGGCGGCTACTACACGCAGTACGCCCACCTCGCCTCGGTCGCCGTCGACCAGGGGGCCCGCGTGGCGCCGGGTCAGTGGATCGGTCAGTCCGGTACGACCGGCAACTCGACCGGCCCTCACCTGCATTTCGAGGTACGGGTCACTCCGGAACTGGGGTCGGGGGTGGATCCGGTGCCGTGGCTGGCGGCACGAGGGGTCCACCTCTGACGCCGATGAGCCAACGTCCGATACGACGGCGGAGCGGGTCTGACCGCCCTCGCGGACGATCAGACCCGCTCCGCCAGCATCCGCTCGATCACGACCGCCACCCCGTCGTCGTTGTTGGCGACCGTCCGGCCCGACGCCGCGGCGATCACGTCCGGGTGGGCGTTGCCCATGGCGTACGACTGGCCCGCCCAGGTGAGCATCTCGACGTCGTTGGGCATGTCACCGAAGGCGACGACCTCCTCGTGGGAGATACCGCGCTCGGCGCAGCACAGGGCGAGCGTGCTGGCCTTGGAGACGCCGGGACCGCTGATCTCCAGCAGGGCGCTGGGGCTGGACCGGGTGACGTTGGCGCGCTCGCCGATGGCGAGCCGGGCCAGCGTGAGGAAGGCGTCCGGGTCGATCTCGGGGTGATAGGCGAGGATCTTGAGCACGGGCTCGCCCGCCCCGGGCGCGTCCGGCGCCAGCAGCTGCTCGGCCGGCGCCAGGGCGTCCGGGACCTCCATGTGCAGCTTCGGATAGTCCGGCTCCTGGTAGAAGCCGTACGTCTGCTCCACCGCGTACACCGTGCCGGGCGCCGCATCCCGCAGCAGTCGTACGGCGTCGAGCGCGTTCTCCCGTGCCAGCTCCCGCACCTTCACGAACCGGTGGGTGCCGGGGCCGCCGTGCAGGTCGACCACGGCGGCGCCGTTGCCGCAGATCGCGAGGCCGTGACCGTGGACGTGGTCGCTGACGACGTCCATCCAGCGAGCCGGGCGGCCGGTGACGAAGAAGACCTCAATGCCCGCCTCCTCGGCGGCCGCGAGGGCGGCGATCGTGCGTGGGGACACCGACTTGTCGTCGCGGAGCAGGGTGCCGTCGAGGTCGGTGGCGATCAGCCGGGGCGGAACTGCGGCGGCCGGGGTCTCGGGCTGTCGAGTCGCTGAGGTCACCCGGCCATTCTCGCGCATATGCCTGCACGGCCGTGCGGGAGTCCGCACAGGTGAGTGGATACCGCTGCCCACCTGTGCCGTTGCGCCCAGCGACGGCTGCTCGGCTCAGCCCAGCTGCGCCAGTGCCTCCATCGCGATCTGCTCGAACACCTTCTGCTCCGCGGCGAAGTCCGAGTCGGGGATGGGCCAGTGGATCACGATCTCGGTGAAGCCCAGCTCCTGGTGCCGCCCCGCGAAGTCCACGAACGCGTCGAGGGACTTCAGCGGCCGGTTGCGGTCCGGAGTGAAGCCCGTGAGCAGGACCTTGTCCATGCCGGAGATGTCGCGGCCCATCGCGGCGCAGGCATCGGCGAGCCGCTCGGCCTGCCGCCGAATGGCCTGAACCGACTGCTCGGGCGTGCCGTCCGTGTAGAGCTTGGGATCGCCGGTCGTCACCCACGCCTGCCCGTGGCGGGCTGCGAGCTTCAGCCCGCGCGGGCCGGTGGCGGCCACCGCGAACGGCAGCCGGGGGCGCTGCACACAGCCGGGGATGTTGCGCGCCTCGTGCGCCGCGTAGTAGTCGCCCTTGTACGACACCGCGTCCTCGGTGAGCAGCCGGTCCAGCAGCGGCACGAACTCGGCGAACCGGTCGGCACGCTCCTTCGGGGCCCAGGCCTCCTGCCCCAGCGCGGTGGCGTCGAAGCCGGTGCCGCCCGCGCCGATACCCAGCGTGATCCGGCCGCCAGAGATGTCGTCGAGGGAGATCAGTTCCTTGGCGAGGGTCACCGGATGCCGGAAGTTCGGCGAGGTCACCAGGGTGCCCAACCGCATCCGGTCGGTGACGGCCGCGGCGGCGGTCAGCGTCGGTACGGCGCCGAACCACGGGCCGTCCCGGAAGCTGCGCCAGGACAGATGGTCGTAGGTGTACGCGGTGTGGAAACCGAGCTGCTCCGCGCGCTGCCAGGCCGATCGGCTGCCCTCGTGCCAGCGGCGGTACGGGAGGATCACAGTGCTCAGACGCAGACTCATGGAGCCGAGCCTAAGCGGCCTGGCGTGTTTCACGTGAAACAGTCACCGCACGTGACGGCTCAGCCACGGCGTCAGAGTGATCAGCAGGATGAACTCCTTGTGCGTACGGTCTCCCGGCAGCGGCACGACCAGGAAGTCGGGCACATCGTCGTGCGGCGGTGCGGCGGCTTCGGTCGTGGGCAGGTGGTCCATACCAAACTCCACACCAGGGATCACGCAGGCTCAGTGCCGCTCGGGAAAGCGCAAGTACTGCGGCGGTACGTCCTTCGTCAGCCACACCCCGTTCGCGCTGACCTGGAACACATGGCCGTCGCGGTGCATCGCACCCGCGTCCACGGCCAGCACCACGGGGCGGCCCCGGCGGGCGCCGACCCGGGTCGCGGTCGCGCGGTCGGCCGAGAGGTGCACGTCGTGGCGGTTCATGGGCCTGAGCCCTTCGGCGCGGATCGCGTCCAGGTTGCCGGCCACGGTGCCGTGGTAGAGGTACGGCGGTGGGGTCGCCGGGGGCAACCCGAGGTCGACCTCGATGCTGTGGCCCTGGCTGGCGCGGATCCGGGTGCCCTCGATGGCGAAGCGTTTCTTGTCGTTCGTCGCGACCACGTGGTCCAGCTCTTCGCGGGTGAACCGGAACCCGTGCGCGGCCGCCGCCGCGATCAGTGTGTCGACCTCGACCCAGCCGCCCTCGTCGAGGGTGAGCCCGATGCGCTCCGGCTGGTGGCGCAGGTGCTTCGAGAGGTACTTCGACACCTTCACGGTGCGTCTGTCGTCCATGCCTTCAGCGTGCCGGGAGAGACGCGGATCACGCACTTGATTTTGCTCGGGAGGTTTGATCCACAACTACCTGGAGTTATCCACAGGGAGATGGGCGGAGCTGTGGACAAGCACCCACCTGCTTCATCACTTTTCGTCACTTTTGGGGGTCTTTGTCTCGCGTGACGCCAGGCAATCCAAGGCCCGCGCCCGAACCTCCCGTTCAGCGGCGAGAGTGACAAACGTACCCGCCTGCTCCGCGCCAACCAGCTCCTCCACGGCCCGCATCGTGTCCGCCGGTATCCGCACCAGTCGCGTCTCGCCCCCCGCCTCCACGGCCCCGCCTCCGCCGAGGTGCCGGCGCAGCTGCCGGGACGCCAACACCCGCATCGCGCGGGCGAGTTCCGCGTCCACCGTCTGACGGGCCAGGGGGCGCAGCCGTCGTACGAGAGTGGCCGCTTCTGCCGCGTCCGCGTCCGTCGGGCGGTGGGGTCCGTCGAGGTAGCGGGCGAAGACGTGCTCGGTGGTGAACTCCAGGAAGCGGGAGGCGATGTGCTCGACCTGGGCCCTCAACTCCCGCAGATGATCGGAGAGCGCGGACAGCGGCACTCCTGCCGCATGCAACTCCACGGCCACGGCGAGCTCTTGAGGGCTCGGCACGACGAACGCGTCCTCGTCGCCCGGTACGGGCTCCAGTACCCCCAGCTCGACGGCCTGGGCGATCGCCGCGGCGTCGGGGATGCCGCCGAAGCGGTCGGTCAGTTCGGCGCGGGTGATCCGGGACGGCTCCTCGTCGGTCCATGGGCCGTCCACCTCGGCGACCAGGCCGAGGACCCCGCCGAGGCCGCGGCCGGAGTCGTGGGCCTCCAGCAGCTCCTTGATCGAGGCCAGGGTGTAGCCCCGGTCCAGGAGGTCGGCGATCTGGCGGAGGCGGGTGACGTGCGCGTCCGTGTAGGCGTTGGCTCGGCCACGGCGTTCCGGGCGGAGGAGGACGCCGCGGTCCTGGTAGGCGCGGATGGTGCGGACGGTGGTGCCCGTGAGGTGGGCGAGGTCCTCGATGCGGTACGTCGGCTCGCTCATGCGCGTGCCCCGCTCACAACCGTGGTTCCACCCGGGCGATCCTGCGCAGCGCACCCGGCATGAACCGCGACAGCAGGTAGGCGCCGCGGGCCTCAGGAGTCACCGGCACCACCGCCTCGTTGCGCACGACCGCCCGCAGGATCGCGTCGGCGACCTTCTCCGGCGGATAGTTCCGCAGCCCGTACAGGCGTGCGGACCGCTGCTGGCGCCGCTTCTCCTCCGCCGCGTCCACTCCCGCGAACCGTGCCGTCGAGGTGATGTTGGTGTTGACGAAGCCGGGGCATATGGCCGTGACGCCGATGCCCTGCCCGGCGAGTTCCGCGCGCAGGCACTCGCTGAGCATCAGCACGGCGGCCTTGGAGGTGCTGTAGGCGGGCAGTGCCCGGGAGGGTTGGTACGCCGCCGCCGAGG
The DNA here is from genome assembly GCF_006539505.1 of Streptomyces spinoverrucosus. Taxonomy (GTDB): domain Bacteria; phylum Actinomycetota; class Actinomycetes; order Streptomycetales; family Streptomycetaceae; genus Streptomyces; species Streptomyces spinoverrucosus. Next base: position 34,965 of record NZ_BJND01000040.1, on the reverse strand, counting down.
TCGTGTTGACGATGTGGCCGCCCTGCCCGCGCTCGGCCATCTGCCGGCCGAAGAGCCGGCAGCCGTGGATCACGCCCCACAGGTTGACGTCGAGGACCTTGCGCCAGTCCTCCGGGGTGGTGTCCAGGAAGCGTCCGGACAGGCCGATACCGGCGTTGTTCACCAGGACGTCCACGACGCCGTACTCGGTCGCGACCTTCTCCGCGAGCTTCTCCATCGCCTGCTCGTCGGAGACGTCGACCATTTCGGCCCAGGCTTCCGGCGCACCGATCAGGCGGGACATCTCCGCGGTCCGGGACGCTCCCTCCGCGTCCCGGTCGACGGCGATCACGCGCGCGCCGGCCTCCGCGAACGCGAACGCCGTGGCCCTGCCGATGCCGCTGCCCGCGCCCGTGACCAGCACGAGCTGCCCGCCGAAACGGTCCGCGTAGCGGCCTGTCGCCTCGATCACCGGCCTGCCTCCTTCGTTCGCGATCACGAACTCCTCGATCCAGGCGGCCAGCTGGTCCGGGCGGGTGCGCGGGACCCAGTGCCTGGCGGGGAGCGTCCGCCGGGTCAGTTGCGGAGCCCACCGCTCCAGATCGTTGTAGAGCCGCTCGGACAAGAACGCGTCCCCGAGGGGCGTGATGAGCTGCACGGGCGCGTGCGCGTACGCGTCCGGGCGCGGTCTGCGCAGCCGACGCCGTACGTTGTCCCGGTACAGCCACGCCCCGTGTGCCGCGTCCGTGGGCAGCGATGCGGTCGGGTAGGCGTCGGCGGGGGCCTTCTCCATGCGCTGCAGGATGCGCGGCCAGTGTTTGCCGAGGGGGCCGCGCCAGGCCAGCTCGGGCAGGACGGGTGTGTGCAGCAGGTACACGTACCAGGACTTGGCGCCCTGGCCGAGGAGTTGGCCGACCCGGCGCGGGGTGGGGCGCTTGATCCGCTGCTGGATCCAGTGGCCGAAGTGGTCCAGGGACGGCCCCGACATCGAGGTGAACGAGGCGATCCGGCCCTCGGTGCGCCGGACGGTGACGAACTCCCAGGCCTGCACCGAGCCCCAGTCGTGCCCGACCAGATGCACCGGACGGTCCGGACTCACCGCGTTCACGACGGCCAGGAAGTCGTCCGTCAGCTTCTCCAGTGTGAACCCGCCGCGCAGTGGCTGTGGTGCCGTCGACCGGCCGTGGCCCCGGACGTCGTACAGCACGACGTGGAAGCGTCCGGCGAGGCGGGTCGCGACCTCGGACCACACCTCCTTGCTGTCCGGATAGCCGTGCACGAGGACGACCGTCGGCTGCTTGGGATCCCCCAGCTCGGCCACACAGAGCTCGACCCCGCCCGTACGCACCCAGCGCTCCCGCGCGCCTGCCGGCATCGTCACTTCTCCTCCGCCCAGCGCCGCACGTGCGGCAGATCGTCGTCCAGCCAGAAGGCGCTCTCCTCGGGGTCCTTCGAGTCGGTGACGACGAGGATCTCCTCGAACTTCGCGCCCGTGCCCCGGAAACCGAGATGGGGTTCGACCGCCCACAGACCCGGCTGCGGCGGGTGGTCGGAGAAGCGGTACGGCGACCAGAGCGGGGACCAGCCCTCACGGTGGCCGTGCAACGCGTCGGCGGCGAGGCCCTTCAGGGACTGTGTGCCGAACCCGAACAACCGTGGGGACCAGCGGCGCTCCCGCACCCGGTCCACCTTGTGGGCGATCACTCCGAAGGGGTACGCGCGGTGCCGGTTGGCGTAGCCCTGACGGACCATGAGGCGGTCCACGTCCTCGTAGATCTCCCGCAGTGAGCGCCGCTCGCGCACCTCGCGCAGGATCAGCTCGCGGTGCGCCTCCAGGTCGGCCATCAGCTTGTTCTGTACGGGATTGATGCCGAGCGAGCCCGAGTAGCCGATGTCCGCCGTGTGGCCCTCGAACACCGGTGCCATGTCGAGGATGAACGGCATCCCCGGCTCAAGGCGCCGGTTGGTGGGGAAGAACTGCAGCGGGATGCGGAAGCCCGCGAACGCCGTGCGGTCGCCGAACCAGGCGAACGGCAGGTGGAACCAGTCCCGCACGCCCCGCTGGCGCAGCCACTCGCGCTGCATCCGAGCCGCCTCACGCTCGGTCACACCCGGCGTCAGTTGGGCGGCCACGGCCTCCGCGCACTCGTAGGCGAGTCGCTGCACCTTGCGGAACCCACGCAGCTCCGCCGAGCGTTCACTGGTCACTGCCGTCGCCATGGCACCCCGTCCCACTGGTTGCGGTACGTGCTCGTAACTTGACACCGCTGAATGTGACAGTTGTTAGAGGCTGCGTCAATAGGCATGCCTGCGCCTGTGGACAACCCGTGGCGCGTCGTTCGACCTCAGGGGGACCCTTAGGGTCCCGTAATACTCGAGGGTGACTTCAAGACGGCTCTGCGGTCTGACGACTTGCGTGGCGCGGATCACTACGGTCGAAGACGTGACTGTGATCGCGACCGAAAGCCTGAGCAAGCGGTTCCCCAGGGTGACCGCTCTTGACCGGCTCTCCGTGGACGTCGGGCCCGGTGTGACCGGACTCGTCGGAGCCAATGGAGCCGGCAAGTCCACACTGATCAAGATCCTGCTGGGTCTGTCCCCCGCCACCGAGGGCCGCGCCGAAGTGCTCGGACTCGATGTCGCCACCAAGGGCGCCGCCATCCGCGAGCGCGTCGGGTACATGCCGGAGCACGACTGTCTGCCGCCCGACGTCTCGGCCACCGAGTTCGTCGTCCATATGGCGCGCATGTCCGGCCTCCCGCCCGCCGCCGCGCGCGAGCGCACCGCGGACACCTTGCGCCATGTCGGCCTGTACGAGGAGCGCTACCGCCCGATCGGCGGCTACTCGACCGGCATGAAGCAGCGCGTCAAGCTGGCGCAGGCCCTTGTCCACGACCCGCAGCTGGTCTTCCTGGACGAGCCGACCAACGGCCTCGACCCGGTCGGCCGGGACGAAATGCTCGGCCTGATCCGCCGGATTTACACCGACTTCGGCATCTCCGTGCTGGTCACCTCGCACCTGCTGGGCGAGTTGGAGCGCACCTGCGACCACGTGGTCGTGGTCGACGGCGGCAAGCTCCTGCGCTCCAGCTCCACCACGGACTTCACCCAGACCACCACGACGCTAGCCATCGAGGTCACCGACACCGACGAGCACCCGGACGGCACCCGCGCGGTGCGCGACGCGCTCCACGCGCGCGGGGTGACTGTTGACGCCGGCAGCGGACTGCCCGGCGCCGGCCATGTCCTGCTGCTCACCGCGCAGGGCGAGGAGACCTACGACCTGGTCCGCGACACGGTCGCCGACCTCGGTCTCGGCCTGGTCCGCATGGAGCAGCGCCGGCACCAGATCGCGGAGGTCTTCACGACCGACACGAACACCGGTGCGGACACCGGCACGGACACCGACGAGCAGCGGAAGGAGGCGGTCCGCCATGGCGGTTGAGCAGCCCGTATCCACGGCGCCGGGTGACCAGACCCGTATCCACAACATCGGCTACCGCACGTACGACGGCCCGCGCCTGGGCCGTGCCTACGCCCGCCGCTCCCTCTACTCGCAGTCCCTGCGCGGCGCCTACGGCCTCGGCCGCTCGGTGAAGTCCAAGGTGCTGCCGATGCTGCTGTTCGTGGTGATGTGCGTGCCCGCGGCCATCATGGTCGCCGTCGCGGTCGCCACCAAGGCCAACGACCTGCCGGTCGGCTACACGCGCTACGCGATCATCATGCAGGCGGTGATCAGCCTGTACATCGCCTCGCAGGCGCCCCAGGCCGTCTCGCGCGACCTGCGATTCAAGACGGTGCCGCTGTACTTCTCGCGGCCCATCGAGACCGCGGACTATGTGCGCGCGAAGTACGCGGCGCTGGCCTCGGCGATGTTCATCCTCACCGCCGCCCCGCTGCTCGTCCTCTATGTGGGCGCGCTGCTGGCCAAGCTCGACTTCGCCGACCAGACCAAGGGATTCGCACAGGGACTCGTCTCCGTGGCACTGCTCTCGCTGCTCTTCGCAGGCATCGGCCTGGTCATCGCGTCGGTCACGCCGCGCCGCGGCTTCGGCATCGCGGCCGTGATCGCCGTGCTGACCATCTCCTACGGCGCGGTGTCCACCCTGCAGGCCATCGCCGACGCGCAGGGCACCTCGGACTCCATCGCCTGGATCGGCCTCTTCTCACCCATCACCCTCATCGACGGAGTGCAGTCCGCCTTCCTCGGCGCGGACTCGGCGTTCCCGGGCGGGGTCGGCCCCACGAACGCCGAGGGCGTCGTCTACGTCATCGTCACCCTGGGCCTCATCGCCGCGAGCTACGGCCTGCTGATGCGCCGCTACAAGAAGGTGGGACTGTGACCACGCTCTCCATCGACCACGTCTCCCGCTGGTTCGGCAACGTCGTCGCCGTCAACGACATCACCATGACGATCGGCCCCGGCGTCACCGGCCTGCTCGGCCCCAACGGCGCCGGGAAGTCCACCCTGATCAACATGATGGGCGGCTTCCTGGCTCCCTCGACCGGCACGGTCACCCTCGACGGCCAGCAGGTCTGGCGCAACGAGAAGATCTACCAGCACATCGGCATCGTCCCCGAGCGCGAGGCGATGTACGACTTCCTCACCGGCCGCGAATTCGTCGTCGCCAACGCCGAGTTGCACGGCCTCGGCGCCAAGGCCGCCCAGAAGGCCCTCGCGACGGTCGAGATGGAGTACGCGCAGGACCGCAAGATCGCCACCTACTCCAAGGGCATGCGGCAGCGCGTGAAGATGGCGAGCGCGCTGGTCCACGACCCCTCGCTGCTCCTGCTGGACGAGCCCTTCAACGGTATGGACCCGCGCCAGCGCATGCAGCTGATGGACCTGCTGCGGCGGATGGGCGACGAGGGCCGCACGGTGCTGTTCTCCTCGCACATCCTCGAAGAGGTCGAGCAACTCGCCTGGCACATCGAGGTCGTGGTCGCCGGACGGCACGCGGCCAGCGGTGACTTCCGCAAGATCCGCCGCCTGATGACCGACCGGCCGCACCGCTACCTGGTGCGTTCCAGCGACGACCGCGCCCTCGCGGCCGCGCTGATCGCCGACCCGTCGACGTCCGGCATCGAAGTCGACCTCACCGAGGGCGCGCTGCGCGTCCAGGCCGTCGACTTCGGCCGCTTCACCGCCCTGCTGCCGCGGGTGGCCCGGGACCACGGCATCCGTCTGCTGACGGTCTCGCCGTCCGACGAGTCCCTCGAGTCCGTGTTCTCGTATCTGGTCGCGGCGTAGGAGGCCAAAGATGTACGACCCCACAGTCGCCCGGCTCACCTACCGGGCCCTGCTCGGCCGGCGCCGGGCCCTCATCCTCGGCGCGCTGCCCCTGCTGCTGATCGCGATCTCCGTGGTCGTGCGCGGCCTCGCCGGAGCCGACGACCAGACGGCGGCCGATCTGCTGGGCGGGCTCGCGCTGGCCACGATGGTGCCGATCATCGGCGTCATCGCGGGCACGGGCGCGATCGGCCCGGAGATCGACGACGGCTCGGTGGTGTATCTGCTGTCCAAGCCGGTGAAGCGGCCCACGATCATCTTCACCAAGCTGATCGTGGCGATCGCGGTGACCATGGTGTTCTCGGCGGTGCCCACGCTGATCGCAGGGTTCATCCTGAACGGCAACAGCCAGCAGATCGCCGTCGCCTACACGGTGGCCGCGCTGGTCGCCTCCATCGCCTACGCCGCGCTCTTCCTGCTGCTCGGCACGGTCTCCCGGCACGCGGTGGTGTTCGGCCTGGTCTACGCGCTGGTCTGGGAGGCCCTGTTCGGCTCCCTGGTGTCCGGAGCGCGCACCCTCAGCGTCCAGCAGTGGTCGCTGGCGGTTGCCCACCGCGTCGGGAACGGTGAGCTGGTGACCTCGGACGTCGGGCTGCCGACGGCGACGGTGCTGCTGGTCGTGGTCACCGTGCTGGCCACCTGGTACGCCGGGCAGAAGCTGCGGTCGCTGACGCTGGCAGGCGAGGAGTAGCGGAGTAAAGGTCCGGGCCCCTGACAGGGCCCGGACCTGACGGGGGCTTCACCTCTGTCCAGGCACACTGGATGAAGGGGATGCACTGCACGAACTGGAGGACGGGGATGGCAGGCGGGATGTCGGGACACGAGGAGCGCGGACAGTCCGGGGACGACGCCTGGGACGACCTGGTCCTGGACGACGACTTCATACGCGCGGCCGAAACGTCGGAACCGTCCGCCCGCGCCCGCATGTTGACCGCCCGCTGGCGCCGTGAGAAGCCCGAGCCACAGCCGTGGCGCTCCGACGAGCCGCCCGCGGGATGGTTCTTCAGCAAGGCGCGCCGCCGCAAGTGGCGCCGCCGGTAGCGGACGTACGCGGCCTCACCCGGCCTTTTAATCAGTGGCGGCCAACTCACCGTGACGACATAGTAGTTCTGTCCACATCGCCGGACGGTGAGTCCGGCGCCACGGTCTGGGAGAGGAGCCGGACGATGTCCATGCACGGCAGTACGTCCAGCTCCCGTCAGGGCAGCCCGCGGCGGACTCCGGAGTAGTCGCCACCGCTCCGTCGAGTCCGCCCCGCACGGGGAGCTGCCCGGGGCGGCCGCTTCGAGCACGCGATGTCGCTCTCGCGTGGGCCGCCCACCCGGAGGATTGGCCGAGTGGTAAGGCACCGGTTTGCTAAACCGCGGTCGGGCCTGGAAAGCCCGCGCACGTTCGATCCGTGCATCCTCCGCGCAACGTTGTCACTGGGACTGCGCCAACTTCAGGGTGAGATGCGTAGCCGCTGGGTCAGCCCAGCAACCGCTCCACCACCACCGCGATCCCGTCCTCCTCGTTGGACGCGGTCACCTCGTCCGCCACCGCCCGCAGTTCCTCGTGGGCGTTGGCCATCGCCACGCCCCGGGCCGCCCAGGCGAACATCGGGATGTCGTTGGGCATGTCGCCGAAGGCGATGGTGTCCGCGGCCTTCACACCCAGCCGCCGGGCCGCCAGCGACAGCCCCGTCGCCTTGGACAGGCCGAGGGGGAGGAGTTCGACGATGCCCTGGCCCGCCATGGTGACGGTGACGAAACCGCCCGCGGCCCGCTGGGCGACCTCCGCGAGTTCGTCGTCGGTCAGGGTCGGGTGCTGGATGTAGATCTTGTTCAGCGGCGCCGACCAGAGGTCGGAGACTTCCGTGAAGGGCGTCGCGGGGAGCCCGCCCTGGAGCGCGTACCCCGGCCCGACCAGCACCTCGCCGTCCAGGCCGTCGCGGCTCGCCGCCAGATACAGCGGGCCGACCTCCGCCTCGATCTTGGCCAGGGCCACCCCCGCCAGCTGCCGGTCCAGGGTCACCGACGTCAGCAGGCGGTGCTCACCGGCGTCGTACACCTGTGCGCCCTGGCCGCAGACGGCGAGGCCGCTGTAGCCGAGGTCGTCGAGGATGTGCCGGGTCCACGGGACCGCGCGCCCGGTGACGACGATGTGCGCGGCGCCCGCCGCGGTGGCCGCGGCGAGCGCATCCCGGGTGCGTCGCGAGACCGACTCGTCGGAGCGCAGCAGCGTGCCGTCGAGGTCGGTGGCGATCAGCCGGTAGGGGAACCGTGCGGCGGGAGCCGTGTCGCTCACTTGGCCACCGGCTCCAGGACCTCCCGGCCGCCCAGATACGGACGCAGCACCTCGGGCACGCGCACGGAGCCGTCGGCCTGCTGATGGTTCTCGAGGATCGCGACGATCGTGCGCGGTACGGCGCACAGGGTGCCGTTCAGCGTCGCCAGCGGCCGTACGGTCTTCCCCTCACGGACGCGGATCGACAGGCGGCGGGACTGGAACTCGGTGCAGTCCGAGGTCGAGGTCAGCTCGCGGTACTTGCCCTGCGTCGGGATCCACGCCTCGCAGTCGAACTTGCGCGCGGCCGAGGCGCCCAGGTCACCCGAGGCGACGTCGATGACCCGGTACGGCAGCTCCAGCGAGGTCAGCCACTGCTTCTCCCACTCCAGCAGGCGCTGGTGCTCGGCCTGCGAATCCTCGGGAGCGACGTACGAGAACATCTCGACCTTGTCGAACTGGTGCACGCGGAAGATGCCCCGGGTGTCCTTGCCGTGCGAGCCCGCCTCGCGGCGGAAGCAGGGCGAGAAACCCGCGTAGCGCAGGGGAAGGCGGTCGGCGTCGAGGATCTCGTCCATGTGGTAGCCGGCGAGCGCCACCTCGGAGGTGCCGACCAGGTACAGGTCGTCGCTGTCGAGGTGGTAGACGTCCTGGGAGGCCTGGCCGAGGAAGCCCGTACCGCCCATGGCCTGCGGACGGACCAGCGCCGGCGTCAGCATCGGTGTGAAGCCGGCCGCCGTGGCCTGCGCCATCGCGGCGTTCACCAGGGCCAGCTCCAGCAGTGCGCCCACCCCGGTGAGGAAGTAGAAGCGCGAGCCGGAGACCTTCGCGCCGCGCTCGACGTCGATCGCGCCGAGCAGCTGGCCGAGCTCAAGGTGGTCCTTGGGCTCGAAGCCCTCGGCGGCGAAGTCGCGGATCGTGCCGTGCGTCTCCAGGGTGACGAAGTCCTCCTCGCCGCCCACGGGCACATCCGGGTGGACGAGGTTGCCGAGCTTGAGGAGCAGCTCCTGGGTCTCGGCGTCGGCCGCGTCGCGCTCCGCGTCGGCGGCCTTGACGTCGGCGGCGAGCTGACTTGCCTTCTTCAGCAGCTCGGCCTTCTCGTCCCCGGTGGCCTTGGGGATCAGCTTGCCGAGCCCCTTCTGCTCGGCGCGCAGCTCGTCGAAGCGGACGCCGGACGACCTGCGCCGCTCGTCGGCAGACAGGAGAGCGTCGACGAGCGCGACGTCCTCTCCACGGGCGCGCTGGGAGGCGCGCGCACGGTCGGGGTCCTCACGGAGCAGGCGAAGGTCAATCACGCGCTCAAGGCTACCGGTGCGGGGTGACGGCCCACGACTCACTATTCCGAGCTGCGGCTTACGTTACGTTATGCGGTAATTGCCAGCTGTTGTGCACCCTCGTCAATAATGATCTTCCCGATCCCTTGATCGGGTCAGTCGAGGGGCGACCGGTTGACTGGATTTCCTTGTGGGGAGCGGGACTTGGGGTCTCGGTTGTCCACAGGAATCCATGCCTCCCGAAAAGTTATCCACAGGGTGTGCGGAAGATCTGTGGATTCGGAATTGATCAATCCGAAGCGCGCTGATGGATCTTTGGATTCCCAGGGCAAACCTCCCTTACGCCCGCTTTCGAGTGGAAATACATCGCTCCAAAGAGTTGCCCGAAGGAAAAGAGTGGACGAAGGGTGACCTGCGCGCTGGTGGACGCCGGGAGGCCCTGTAGGGCGATTTGTCGACAGGGTCATGGTTCGCTGTCGACTTGTCCCCAGGTCGAGAAGCGGACCTGTGGATAACGCCTGTGGATAACGAAAATACGCAGGTAAGACTGACCGGTGACTGACTAGAACCGGCCGTCCTGGCACCGAGCCACCCAGTCCGCCGCCGACGTGAACTCGTCGTCCGACGTACCGGGCAGCGGAGGCTGCACATCCGCCGGCTTCACGTCCGCGCGGGGGTACGAGCCGAGGAAGCGCACCTGCAGGCAGATCCGCTTGAGCCCCGTCAGCGCCTCGGCGACCCGGCGGTCGGAGATGTGGCCCTCGGCGTCGATGCAGAAGCAGTAGTTGCCGATACCGGCGCCTGTGGGCCGGGACTGGAGCAGCATCAGGTTGATACCCCGGGTGGCGAACTCGCCCAGCAGGTCGCGCAGGCCGCCGGGGTGGTCGTCGCGCTGCCACAGCACCACGGACGTCTTGTCCGCCCCGCTCGGCGCGGCAGGCCGGGCGGGGCGGCCGACCAGCACGAACCGGGTCTGCGCGTTCTCCGCGTCGTGGATCCCGGTCTCCAGGGCCACCAGGCCGTACCGGGCGGCCGCGAACTCACCCGCGAAGGCGGCGTCGTACTGACCCTCCTGGACCAGGCGTGCGGCATCGGCGTTCGAGGCGGCCGACTCCCAGATGGCGTCCGGGAGATGTTTCTTCAGCCAGTTGCGCACCTGCGGCTGGGCCGCCGGATGCGCGGAGACCGTCTTGATGTCCGAGAGCTTGGTGCCCGGCCTGACCAGCAGCGCGAAGGTGATCGACAGCAGCACCTCGCGGTAGATCATCAGCGGTTCGCCCGCGACCAGCTCGTCGAGGGTGGTCGTGATGCCGCCCTCGACGGAGTTCTCGATCGGCACGAACGCGGCCTCGGCCTCACCCGCGCGCACCGCGTCGAGCGCGGACTGCACGGACACGTACGGGATCAGCTCGCGGGTCGCCGCCTCCGGCAGCGTACGCAGAGCTACTTCGGTGAAGGTGCCCTCGGGACCGAGATACGCATAGCTCGCTGGCATGTCCTCACCCTAATGGGCCCCCGGGTCCAAGGAGTGCGCCCGAAGCACCAGTCACCCCTCCAGCAACGCCTGCCCCACATACTCGCCCTCCGCCGCCCCACCCGGCACGGCGAACAGCCCGCTCGCCTCATGCCGGATGAACCGCGACAGCGCGTCCCCCCGGTCCAGCTTCCGCTGCACGGTCACGAACCCCCGCAGCGGATCCGCCTGCCAGCAGATGAACAGCAGCCCCGCGTCCGGCACCCCGTCCCCGTCGAAGCCGTCGTGGTACGAGAACGGACGCCGCAGCATCGCCGCACCCCCGTTCTGGTCGGGTCGGCTGATCCGGGCGTGCGCGTTGATCGGGACGACCAGGTTGCCCTCGGCGTCCGTCTTCTCCAGGTCCATCTCTGTCGTCTCGGACCCGCCCGACAGCGGCGCCCCGTCGGATTTGCGCCGCCCGATGACGTCCTCCTGGTCCTTGAGCGAGAGCCGCTCCCAGTCGTCGAGGAGCATGCGGATGCGGCGTGCGACGGCGTAGGAGCCGCCCGCCATCCATGCCGGGTCGGCCGCACCGGACTCCGGCACGAAGATCCGCCGGTCGAAGTCGGGTTCCGTCGGCTTCGGATTCCGCGTGCCGTCGATCTGGCCCATCAGGTTGCGAGCCGTCATGGGGTGGGCCGTGGCCCCCGGCGACCGGTTGAAGCCGTTCATCTGCCAGCGGACCCGGGCCGCGCTGCCCGCGTCCTTCTGGATCGCGCGCAGGGCGTGAAAGGCGACCAGGGCGTCGTTCGCACCGATCTGCACCCACAGGTCGCCGTCGCTGCGTGCCTTGTCGAGCTGGTCGGAGGAGAAGGCGGGCAGCGGATCGAGGGCGACCGGGCGCTGCTTCTCCAGGCCCGTGCGGCCGAAGAAGCTGTGCCCGAACCCGAAGGTGATCGTCAGCGACGACGGCCCGGCGTCCCGCGCCACATCCGTGTCGCCGTCCCTCGCGGGCTCGCCCGCCATCAGCCGCCGGGCCGTCTCCGACCAGCGGCGCAGCAGCGCGGCCGCCTCCTTGCGGCCCGCGCCGGCCGCCAGGTCGAAGGCGACGAGGTGGCCGCGCGCCTGCATCGGCGAGGTGATCCCGGGCTGATGTTTCCCGTGAAACATCACCTGGTCGGCTCCCAGCGAGGTGAGCGGCGTCGCCTGCGCGGGCGCGGCGGCGTACCCGACGGCACCGCCCGCCGCACCCAGGACCAGCCCGGTGGCACCGGCAGTACCGAGCAGCGCCCGCCGCGAGAGGCCCTCCCTGGGGAGGGCGTCCGCTGAAACGGCCCCCATTGGAGGCGTCTCAGACGTCTCAGGCGTCCCGGCGGTGCGAGCCTTCGGAAGGGACTGGTCAGCCGTGTGGTCGGCCATGTGCTCAGCCATGGTGATGTTCAGCCGATCTGCGCGTTCTTGGAGATGGTCACCTGGTCGATGTCGGAGGTCCGCACGGTCACGGCGATCTTCCATTCGCCCGCCATGGGGATCTGCACTCCGCTGGCCGACCAGTGTCCGGTGGTGATGTGGTCGGGGGTGACGGGCAAGGGCCCGATGTTCTTGGACTCCAGGGTGAAGGCGACCTTCACCTCGGGGATGTCGAAGGCCCGCCCATTGGGGCGCTGTACGTAGACATGCATCTCGTTGCCGCCCACGCGCGCGGGGTCGATGTCGACCCGTACGACGCCCTTGCCGTCCGTGCCGCCCGTGTCGAAGGCCATGTCCAGGGTGACCACCCCGGCGGCCGAGGCCGCGGCGGACGACGAGGACGCGGCGGCCGCCTCGGCTTCCTCCACGGTGCGCCCCGGCTCGGTGGACGTCAGAACGGTCGTCACCGCGAGCAGGACCACCGCGACGCCCGCCTCGGCCAGCACCGAGCGGCGCAGCCCGTAGCGGTTCGGATCGGCGTCCCGCTCGCGCTTCTGCCGGGCCACGTCCACGGCGGCCCGCTGCCGCGCGAGCTGGGCGGCCCGCTTGGAATCCCCGGAACCGGGCCCGGCGCCCTTGGAGCCGCCACTCGAAGTCGACGCCCCCTTGGAGCCGCCACCGGAAGTCGACCGCGCCGCGGCCTCGGCTCGCTCCCGCCGCTTCCCCACCCCACCAGCGACCACGGCGTCCGCCAACCGCCCGGTCCACCGCCGCGAAATCCACGCGACGCCGACCAGCAGCACCACCAGCCCCACCTTGACCAGCAGCAACTGGCCGTACTGCGTCCCGGTGAGCGCCGACCAGGAGCCGACCTGCCGCCACGACTGGTAGAGGCCGGTCGCGACCAGCGCGATCACACTGCCGAAGGCGACCTGCGAGAACCGCCGTACCGCACTCGCCTGAAGCGGAGTCTCCGCCGGCGCCCAGTACAGGGAGACGAGCAGCGCGCTCAGCCCACCGAGCCAGGCCGCCACCGCCAGCAGATGCACCACGTCCACCGGCATCGCGATCCCCGGCTGCAACCCAGTGGACGCGTGCTCGGCCATCGCCCAGCTCGCGGCGATCCCCGCGGCCACGACACCCCCGCCGAGCGCCAGCCCGAACGTCAGATCCCGCTTCTCGTCGTCGTCCCGTTTGTCGTACGCCCCGAAGAGCACGGCGATGAACAACGCCGCCGCCGCGAGCAGCAGCAACCGCGAGACCAGCGCCGCCCCCGTCTTGGTCTGCAGCACCTGCCCGAGCAGATCGAGGTCGAAGACCTCGCCGAGCGCCCCGGATCGCGTGTACGAGCCGCGCAGCAACAGCAGCCCCAATGTCGCCGCCGTGAGGGTCACCCACCCGGAGACGACGAGCCGCTGCACCGCCCGCACGCCCGAGCCGCGCGGCCAGCACGCCAGGACGAAGGCGGCCCCGCCCGCCAGCAGAATGAACCCGGCGTACGACACATACCGCCCGAATCCGTACAGCCACCCGACGACCCCGCCCCCGGCCGTCTGCTCGGTCACCGAGACGGAGGTCGAGGAGGGCGCGCCGATGGAGAAGGTGTAGGCGCCGGAGACGGGATGGCTGTCGGCGGACACCACCTGATAGGCCACCGTGTACGTGCCGTCGGGCAGGCCCGAGTGCAGTTTCACGGCGTACGTCGTCCCGCTGACGTTGCTCGCCTCGCCGGTGTCGGCCCGCTTGCCCTTGGGGTCGAGCACCTGGAGCGAATCGTCGGAGAGCGAGACGGTTTCGGAGAAGGTGAGCGAGACCTGCGCCGGGGCCTTGTCGACCACCGCCCCCTGCTGGGGGTCGCTGCCGGTCAGCGCGGCATGCGCGGAGGCGGGTGCGGCGCCGCCGAGGAGCAGCCCGGCGGCGGCCAGGAGCAGCAGCACCAGGCTCCGGACGCGGGGAGCGATGGTCGGTGTCAAGGTGGTCCTCCCTCAGTGCCCGGAATGCGGGGTGTACGTCGCGGACTTCACCGGCATCTTCACCGTGACGGGGTCGGACTGGGCGAAGTGCAGTTCGACGGAGACCGTCTCGCCCTGCTTCGGCTTGCGCTTCAGCTTCTCGAACATCAGATGGTTTCCGCCGCTCTTCAGCACGAGTTCTCCGTGTGCGGGCACCGGGAGTTCCTTGACCTCCTGCATCGCCGAGTCGACCGTCTCGTGCACGGTCACCTCGCCGATGTCGCTGGTCACGGAGGTCAACGCGTCGGCCGTACCGCCCTTGTTGGCGATGGTCAGAAAGCCCGCCGCCATGGAGTCCGAGACGGGCTGCGGCATATAGGCGGCGCTGACGGAGATTTCCGCCTTCGAGCCCGCCTTCGATTCCGCTTTGGAGTCCGCCGCCGAGTCCGAACCGCACCCCGCGAGCGCCAGCGCCCCGGTCAGCAGGGCCGCCGTCACCGCCGTACGCCTCACGGCTTCTCCCCCTTGACGAGCTTGGGGAGGTCCTTGATGTAGTCGTCGACGGTGGCGTCCTCGCCGTAGAGCACGTACCCCGCGTCGGTCTTCGGCGAGAAGGCGACGACCTGGGTGCCGTGCGTGGAGACGATCTTGCCCTTCTCCTTGTGCGGCGGCTCGATGGTGATGCCGAGCGTGCGGGCGGCGGCCTGGATGGTGTCGAAGTCGCCGGTCAGGCCGATGACTTGGGGATCGATGCCCTTGAGCCACTTGCCGAGCGCGGCCGGGGTGTCCCGGTCCGGGTCGGTGGTGACGAACACGATCCGCAGCTCGTCCTGCTCCGCCTTGGGCAGCTTGGTCTTGGCGACGGCGATGTTGTTCATCGTCAGCGGGCACACGTCGGGGCAGTTGGTGTAGCCGAAGTAGATCAGCGTCGGCTTGCCCGCGGTCTCCTTGCGGAGGTCGTACTTCTCGCCCTTCGTGTCGGTCAGCACCAGATCGGGCTTCTCGAACGGCTGGTCGAGGACGGTGGCCGCCTTGTCGGAGCCCGCGTCCTCGGAGACCACGGAGACGGGCGAACCGGCGTCTTCACCACCGCCGCCGCAGGCGGACAGGGTCAGGGAGGCGGCGGCGAGCAGCGCGGCCGCCGCGAACGTCTTCTTGCGCATAGAAAAATTTCCCAGATGTGAGATATCCGGCGTACGCCGGGGGCGTGCAGCGATGCCTTACGGCTCGTGCGGCGATGCCTAACAGGTCGTGCGGCGATGCCTAACGGGTCGTAGGACACGTGCCGTGCGCCCCCGCGCACACCGTCGGAGGGGGAGGCGTCAGGCGGTGGTGTCGCGCCGGCGGCCGGCCAGGACGCCGTACGCCACACCGGCCGCGCCGACGACGATGCCGACGACGCCGAGGACACGGGCGGTGGTGTCGGTGCTGTCGGCCGGCTCGGCGGCCTCGGCGGTGGTGTTGGCGGCGGCGGCCGAGGCGTCGTCGGAGGGCTCGTCGGAGGCCGTGGACCCGGAGCCGTGGTGGTCGTCCTCGGCGGCGGACAACTCCAGCACGGGCGCCGGGTTCTCCGGCTCCTCCTGGCCCTCCTGCGGCACCTCGATCCAGCGCACGACCTCGTCGTTGGAGTACGTCTGGATCGCCTTGAAGACGAGTTCGTCGGCGTCCTCGGGCAGGGCGCCCACGGAGACGGGGAACTTCTGGAAGTAGCCCGGCTCGATGCCCTTGCCGTCGGCGGTCCAGGTGACCTTGGTGACCGCCTCGGTGATCTGCTGCCCGTGCGCCTCGATCGGCTTGTCCAGCGTGGACTTGGTGACCTTGGCCTCCCAGCCCGGCACCGGCTCAGGCATCACCGACGACAGCGGGTGCTCGGTCGGGAAGCTGACCTCCAGCTTGGTGGTCGAGGCGTTGTCGCGCTCGTTGGGGACCTTGAAGTCGACGACCGCGTAGCCGCCCTTGGCGGCCGTGCCCTCCGGCTGCACGGTGACGTGCGCGAAGCAGGGGGTGGACAGGACGAAGACGGCCGAGACGGCGACGGCACCGGCGGCGGCGAGACGGGAAGCCTTCATGGCGATGAGCACTCCACTTCGAGTGAGATTCCGTTGGTGAAGAGGGGTACGCGCGCGTGCGGGTGCCTGTTGAGGGCCCCACGGAAAACGAGCCTCGCGGAATACGAGCCTTGCGGAATACGAGCCTCGCGGAAAACGAGAGGTACGCGCGCGTGCCGCGCGACGGCGGCGGCCCACGGAAGGAAGTGGCGGCGCGCGTCGCGTCAGGCAGCGAGAACGAGCACGGCGGCAGGCGGTCCCCGCCGGATCACCGTGTGCTGGAGTGCCGTGGTACGAGGCTCGGGTACCGCGCGTGCGGGAGCGCACCGGAAGCGCGGGCGGGCGTCCGGCGTCCCCAGGAGCCCGGCACGCAGGGCGCGCGCCAGCGCGAACGCCGCGCGCAGGGATCGTACGGGCGCCCCCTCCGCGACCGAATGCGCCGAGAGCTCGGCGATCCGCAGCAGGGCGAGGTCCCCGCGGCGCAGCAGCCAGCCCGCGACGACCGCCGCGAGGACGTGAACGAGCAGCATGGGCAGGGACGGCAGCAGCGCGGCGGAGGGGTCGGCGGTGGCGGACATGGCGTCCGGGTGCTGCCCGGCGTGCCCACCCTGTTCGGGCTGATACAGCCGGGCCTCTACGAGGATCCGCTGCGCCTGCGCCGGACTGAGCGCCGCCGCCGTCGTTCCACACACCAGCCGGGCGGCCTGCGCGACCAGCGTGGCGTCGCTGTGTGCGGCATCGGTCGCCGCCGTACCGTGCTGCCCCAGCCCGAACAGCGTGTGCAGCACGGTCTGTCCGACCGCCAGCAGCGCAGCGATCCCCGGTAGCGAGCGCGCCCGCCCGGCGAGCGGCACCGCGACCGCGAGCACGCCCAGGAACCCCGCGCCCAGCGTCCACAGCGGAACCGTGGCGCAGGAGGCGATGGCGTGCCCGGCCCCGGACAGCACGACGCAGACCGCGGCGAAGACCGCGGCCCGCAGTATCCGGAGCCCGGCTCCGGGGCGCGCTGTGCGCGGGTGGGGGGCAGACATGGCGGGCTCATCATCGCACTGGGCTTATCGCGGCCATACGGCAGGTCCGCAAGATTCCGTACGATCCGGAAGGTCCCCTTCTGTGCCGGTCTGCCCGGCGCGCCTGCTACCGCCGGTCACCCGTCTGGAACACTCAGGTCCCACATACACCGCCGGCCACACTCAGCACATCCCCCGTATGGGCGGCATCACGTTGAATCCGCGCTTACATACGCGTACGCGCGGTAATACGTAACGGTATGTCGAGCCGCGGCCAGGAGGCTGGAGCATGAGCATCTGGTGGTCACTCCATCTGCGGCGCGAAGCCGCGAGCGTGCCGCTCGCCCGGCGCCTGCTGCTCGGCACGATGGAGACGGCGGGCGTCGACCCCGATGTCTCCTACGACCTCTCCGTCGCCCTCACCGAGGCCTGCGCGAACGCCGTGGAGCACGGCGGGGACACCGCACACGGCAGCTCCTCGGGGGCGTACCGGGTCACCGCCTATCTCGACGGCGAGAAGTGCCGCATCGAGGTCACCGACTCCGGCCCGGGCTTCGCCCGCCCCCACCCGCGTCCGCTTCCCGCCCGCACCGACGCCGAGCACGGCCGCGGCCTGTGCCTCATCGAGGAACTGGCCGACCACGTCCACATCGGCAACAACCCCGGCCGGGACGGGGCCGTGGTGAGCTTCGACAAGATCCTCAAGTGGAGAGAGGACGCGCCGCTGATGGCGGTGTAGCGCTGAAGCAGCGGCCCAGTCGGGGAAGCTCCCTCGGCATTCACAGGCCACGCTCAGCCGGGCCCCAACTCCCTGACTGGTGACCTCCCTACGTTCCTGCCCATGACGGAGAATCACCAGCAGGGAACCCACAAAGACACCTCGATCACCCGGCGCCGGGCCATCGCGGTCACCGGCGGCACGGTCGTGGCCGGCGGCCTCGGCGTCGCCGGATACCAGACGGCCTACGCCGAGACGACCGGGACCACGACCGCCACGACCGCCACGGCCACCACAGCCTCCGCGACCTCGACCAGCTCCAGCACCTGCATGCAGCTGATGTCGAGCGTCACAGAGGGCCCCTACTACCTCGACGGTGCCTTGGTGCGCAAGGACATCACCGAGGGCAAGAGCGGCGTCCCGCTGACGCTGCGCCTGACCGTCGTCGACGCCACCGACGGCTGCACCCCCGTCCCCGGCGCGGCCGTGGAGATCTGGCACTGCGACGCCTGGGGCTACTACTCCGGCTACACCACCGCCAACCCCGGCGGCTCGGCCCCCGCCGAGAGCGAGGACGGCTCCACCGCCAACGACAACACCTACCTGCGTGGTTACCAGATCGCCAATGCCAACGGGGTGGTCAAGTTCGAGACGATCTTCCCCGGCTGGTACACCCCGCGCACCTGCCACATCCACGTCAAGGTGCACACGGGCGGCGAGAAGGAGGACGGCACCTACGAGGGCGGCAAGGTCAACTACACCGGCCAGCTGTTCTTCGACGACGAGATCGCCCAGGAGATCTTCACCCTGGAGCCGTACTCCCAGCACACCGGCAGCTACACCACCCTCGACAACGACATGGTCTACGACGGTGGCGGCGCCGTCGGCGGCCTGCTCACCCTGAAGGCGGTCAAGAAGGCCGACCCGTCCCGTGGTTACAAGGGCTTCCTCACCTTCGCCATCGACCCCGACGCCGAGAACACCGGCGCGGGCGGCGGCGGGGAGGGCGGCACGCCTCCGAGCGACGCCCCCTCCGCATCCTCCTGAGGGGTACGGCCATGACCCGCCGCCACGACGAGGCGCTGGCGCAGGCCGCCGTGGACGCGCTGACCGTGCAGCTGGCGCTGGCTCCCAAGCCCGGCCTGCCCGACCCCCGCGACCTCGCCGCCCGCACCACCGGCCGGGACCACCGCAGCCTGCGCTGGTCGGCCAAGGCACTGGCCCCTGGGCTGGCGGCGATGGCCGCGTCCGCCCGCCGCACCGGCGCACCCACGCCCCACCTGCGCGCGGAGCTGGGCGCGATCGGCCGCGGCACCGAACACTCGGTGGCCCTGGCGGGCGGCGGCCATCGGGGCGCCCTGTGGACGCTGGGCCTTCTGGTCGCCGCCTCGGCCCTCACCCAGGGGGCCGGTGCGCGGGAGGTGATGGCGGCCGCAAAGCGCATCGCCGCCCACCCGGACCGCCGGGCCCCGCTGCGGCCGTCCCGCGGCTCCACGGTCTCGGCGAAGTACGGCGCCGCGGGCGCCCGGGGCGAGGCCCGCGCCGGATTCCCTCACCTACGCCGGGCGCTGGACGCGCTCACAGTGTCCCGCTCGGCCGGCGCCACCGAACCACAGGCTCGCCTGGACGCCCTGCTGACGGTGATGTCGACCCTCCAGGACACCGAACTCCTGCATACCGCGGGCCCACTCGGCCTACGGCATGTCCAGGAGGGTGCCCGCCGGGTCCTGGATGCGGGCGGTACGGCGACGAAGGCGGGCGCAGAGGCTCTGGAGTCCCTGGACGCCGACCTGCAGGCACGCGAGTGGAGCCCAAGGGGCAGCGCGGCCCTCCTGGCGGGCGCCCTGTTCCTGGACGCCCGCCAGGGGCGCGAGGAACTGCGCGACCAGCCTCAACGAACCCGCAGACCGCAACGATGGCCGAACACCCACTTGGTATCCGGCCATCACCCACACCTCACCCCTTGAGCGAGGCCATCCACTCCTCAATCTCATCCGCCTGCCGAGGCAGCGCAGCGCTGAGGTTCCGGTTCCCGTCCTCGGTCACCAGGATGTCGTCCTCGATCCGGACGCCGATCCCCCGGTACTCCTCCGGCACGGTCAGGTCATCGGCCTGGAAGTACAACCCGGGCTCGACGGTCAGACACATCCCCGGCTCCAGCACACCATCGACGTAGGTCTCGGTCCGCGCCGCCGCACAGTCGTGCACGTCCATGCCGAGCATGTGCCCGGTCCCGTGCAGCGTCCACCGCCGCTGAAGCCCCAACTCCAGCACCCGCTCGACCGGCCCCTCGACAAGCCCCCACTCGACGAGCTTCTCGGCGAGCACCCGCTGCGCCGCGTCATGGAAGTCCCGGTACTTCGCCCCCGGCTTCACCGCCGCGATCCCGGCCTCCTGGGCCTCGTACACCGCGTCGTAGATCTTCCGCTGGATCTCGCTGAACCGCCCGTTGATCGGCAGCGTCCGCGTCACGTCCGCGGTGTAGTACGTGTGCGTCTCCACGCCCGCGTCCAGCAGCAGCAGATCACCCGACCGCACGGGCCCGTCGTTGCGCACCCAGTGCAGCGTGCAGGCGTGCGGCCCGGCCGCGCAGATGGAGCCGTAGCCCACGTCGTTGCCCTCGACCCGCGCGCGGAGGAAGAAGGTGCCCTCGATGTAGCGCTCACTCGTCGCCTCGGCCTTGTCGAGGACCTTCACCACGTCCTCGAAGCCCCGCGCGGTCGAGTCGACGGCCTTCTGCAGCTCGCCGATCTCGAACTCGTCCTTGACCAGCCGCGCCTCGGAAAGGAAGACCCGCAGCTCCTCGTCCCGCTCGGCGGTGACCTTGTCGGTCAGCGCGGCCTCGATGCCGGCGTCGTACCCGCGTACGACCCGCACCGGGCCGGTCGCCTCGCGCAGCTTGCCGGCCAGCTCGCGGACGTCCGACGCGGGGATGCCGTACAGCTGCTCGGCCTCGGCGAGCGAGTGCCGGCGGCCGACCCACAACTCGCCCTGCCCGTTCAGCCAGAACTCGCCGTTCTCGCGGTTCGAACGCGGCAGCAGATAGATCGTCGCCTGGTGACCGTCGGCGACCGGCTCCATGACCAGGACGCCGTCCTCGGTCTGGTTACCGGTGAGGTACGCGTATTCGACCGACGCGCGGAAGGGGTACTCCGTGTCGTTCGAGCGGGTCTTCAGGTTGCCCGCGGGGACGACCAGGCGCTCGCCCGGGAAGCGCGCGGACAGCGCGGCGCGGCGGGCAGCGGTCTCGGCGGCCTGGGGGATCGGCTCCAGGTCGCGCAGCTCGGTGTCGGCCCAGCCGGACTTCATGTTCTCGGCCAGCTCGTCGGACACGCCCGGGTACAGGCCGTTCTTGCGCTGCTTGAC
Organism: Streptomyces spinoverrucosus; assembly: GCF_006539505.1. GTDB lineage: Bacteria > Actinomycetota > Actinomycetes > Streptomycetales > Streptomycetaceae > Streptomyces > Streptomyces spinoverrucosus. The sequence continues at coordinate 14,197 of NZ_BJND01000040.1, read as the reverse complement.
GGGCTCTTCCTCAGAAGCCTCCACCGGGGTCTCCGGGAGCTCTTCGGCCACGGTCATCCTCCTCGATACGGCACTGGACCTCCTCCATCGTACGGTCGCACGAAAGGGGGCCCAGGGCCGAAGGACCTGTTACCGAGCTCGCCCGGGAGGCGCGCGTCACTCGAACCGCGCCGCCAGCAGCACCACGTCCTCCTCGTTGTCCGCCGAGTCCAGCCCGTCCGGCAGCACGGTCCGCAGGACATGGTCGACGAGCGCGTCCGGATCCCGGCGCTTGGCCCGCGGCAACCCGGCCGCCGCCGCGTGCAGCCGGGCGAACGCGCGGTCCACGGGGTCGCCGGTGCGCTGGAGCAGCCCGTCGGTGTAGAGCAGAACCGTCTCTCCGCGCTCCGCCTGCACCTCCACGCTGGGCGCCTCCCAGCAGGCGAGCATCCCGAGCGGCGCCGAGACCGACGTCTCCACGAACTCCGTGCGCCGCTCCCCGATCAGCAGCGGCGGACTGTGCCCGGCCCCCGCCAGCGTGATCTTGTGCACTGCGGGCTCGACGTAGGCGAACAGGGCGGTGGCCGAACGGGCGGGCTCGGTCAGCCGGAGCAACAGCTCGAGGTCGGACAGGACGGCGACCGGGTCCTCGCCCTCCATCACGGCGTACGCGCGCAAGGACGCCCGCAGCCGTCCCATCGCGGCGACCGCGCTGGGCCCCGACCCGGTGACGGACCCGACGGCGAGACCGAGGGCCGCGTCCGGCAGCGGCAGCGCGTCGTACCAGTCGCCGCCGCCGCGTGGGCCGGTGCGGTGCCGGGCGGCGAGCTGGACGCCACAGACGCGGGGGAGCCGGGAGGGGAGCAGTTCCTCGGAGATGGTCGCCATGCACGCGCGCGTGCGCTCGACTTCGAGCAGCCGGGCGAGGTGTTCGCCGGCGTAACGGGCGTACAGGCCGACGAGGTGCCGCTGCCGTTCGGCCGGCTCGGCGGGTTCGTCGTAGAGCCACACTGCGGCGCCGAGGCGGTCCGCGGCGTCGGTGGACAGGGGGAGGGCGTAGCTGGCGGCGTAGCCGAGGCGGCGGGCCACCTCGCGGTGGCGGGGGTCGAGGCCGTCCTCGGCGAACAGATCGGGCCGGACGATCTCCCGGACGCCACCCGGCGGCCCGACGGGAGCGTCGAGCAGATCGCCGTACGGCATCGAACCGCGCGGCACGGTCTCGATGTGTCCGAGATCCGCCGGGGCGAGGCCCAGACCGATGGTGCTGCGCGGGCCGAGGCCGTCGGCCGGTTCCAGTACGACGAGCCCGCGCCGGGCGCCCACCAGGGCCGCTCCGGCGCGCAGCAGTTCCTGGAGCGCGTCGGCCAGGGTGCCCGTACGGGCCAGGCGTTCGGTGAGTTCGTGCAGCGTGGTGAGGTCGGAGACCCAGCCGGCGAGCCGGTCCTGGAGCAGGGCGCCGGGGCCGGTGGTGACGGCGGAGGTGGTCGGGGAGGAGGGCGCGACAGTGTGTGCGGGTGCCGGAACCGTTGAATCGATTCCAGCCACTTTCGGAGGGTGCGGGGCGTTCATGGCGTCCGGCTTTCCGACCGGTGCATTTCGCTCAAAAGCATCGCAAACCCCCATGTCATTTTGCGCCGCTAGCAGTGTCTCCACATCTACACGCAGTCGTGAGGAGATGTCCAGCATTGTCCTGCTGGGATTCCTGGTGTCCGTGGTTCTGTTGTGGCTCCGGGACCGGATCTCCCGGGATCTCTTGCGGAAAGCGGAAGTTGGCTGAAAACTGCTTCAGGTAATGCCCTATTGCGGTCGACTGGGCTTGCTCGACGGAGCGTCACAGCGGTCGTGATGGGTACGTACTCGGTGAAGGCCAGGGGTGGTTGGGGGGCACCCGGAACCTGGTGACGGAGCCGGGCGTCTTAGCCACCGACGACCGAGCCCCATCCTCCCGTGACGGCGGCGAAGAGAAATACGCGGGACGGCAAACGCCACACTTCGCCACCCCACGCCACGCCCATGCTTTTGGTAGACGCAGTATGGACGCGGTCGCAGCCAACGCTCGGCCCATAGGGGCTCCCCGTGCTCGATAGCCGGGGTGTGATGCGCCAACAGGTACGCACAGTGAAGTGATCGACACATGGTGTGATGTGGACCACGGTGTTGCCAGGCGTGCAACGGAAAGGAACGAGCGCTCATGCGCGAGATCCTCGGAAGGCGACGCAGGCTCCTGTCCAGGCGGAACGACGGGAGGCCTGAGGTGATCAGCGCGGCCCTGACCTTCGCGACGGAATGGAAATGGCCCGTACTCCCGGGCGTCACGGCGGACCCGCAGGGCCGGGCCCGCTGCGGCTGCCCGGACCCGGAGTGCACGGTGCCAGGCGCGCACCCCTTCGACCCCGGGCTGCTCGCGGCCACCACCGACGAGCGCATGGTGCGCTGGTGGTGGACCAACCGGCCCACGGCGCCGATCATCCTGGCCACCGGCGGCAACGCACCGTGTGCGGTCAGCCTGCCGGCTCCCGCTGCCGCTCGTGCCCTGGCCGCGCTGGACCGCACCGGGATGCGTCTCGGCCCGGTCCTCGCCTCCCGCACCCGCTGGGCCGTGCTGGTCCGGCCGTACTCCATGGAACAACTGGGCGAACTGCTCTACGCCAAGGACTTCGTCCCCGGCTCCCTGCGCTTCCACAGCGAGGGCGGCTATCTCGCGCTGCCGCCGTCCGAGACCGGTCAGGGGCAGATCCGCTGGGAGCGCGCACCGCTGCCCGGCTCGGCAGCTCCGTGGGTGCCCGATGTGGAGGCCGTGGTGGACGCCGTGGTCGACGCCCTCACTCGTACGGGTGTGAGCGCGCCCGAGTTCTGAGGGTGTCGGGCGCGCGCGGGACCGGGCGCCCCGTTCTGGTCGTTATCGTCCCCTCATGAATCTCCGCCTTCTCGCCCTCGGGGCGGTCGTGACGTGCGCGATCGCGCTGCCGCTGGCCATGGCGTCCGCGGGACCCGTGGGCGACGACCATGAGTCCGGGGCCGTACGGGTGTCGGGGCGCGGGGATGCCAAGGTGCCGGGCGCCGAGGAGTCGCGCGGTGACGCCGAGGTGTCTCGCGACGACGGCGAGGCTCCCGGCGAGGAGGCCGCCGCGTCCGACCCCGCCCGCTCCCCCTCCCTGCTCGGCCTCGGCCTGGCCACCGCCACCCGCTGCGGACCCGAAGTCACCTCCCCCACCGGCATCGAGGCACAGACCTGTGTGCTGACGCAGGGCGAGGAGTCCTGGGCGCGCACCTACTACCGCAACCCGACCGGCGAAGCCCTGGACGCCGTACTGAGCCTGATGGGGCCGAACGGGCGGACGGTGCAGATGCGGTGCCCGGTGGGCGCCGAGGACGAGTCGGCCAGTTGCGAGACGCCTCGGGAGCGGATGCGGGGCGAGCCGACGGCGTACTCGGCGGTCGCGGAGTTCGCGGCCCGCGGCGGACAGGGCTCGTCACTGCTGCGTTCGGGGAGCAACTCCTGGGCGCCTACGGGCAGTTGATCAACGGCGGCGTTGCGTGAGTGTCTCCGCACATGGAAAGACCCGGTTGCTGGCGACGGGGGATGCACCAGCAACCGGGCTACTGGAACGGTAACAAGAGATCGGCGGTTCGCAAATTCGATCTCCCGTTTTCCTCGGTTATTCGGACACCGACTGGCTTGTTGGCAGCGGGAGTTGTGACGGCTCACCGGATCCGGTGAGCCGCCCGGCTGACCGACTAGTCAGCTGCCGAGCCGACCTGGGCGTCAGCTGAGGGTCACCTGTCGGTTGGTCAGGCCGCCGCGCGCGCGGCGCTCGTCCGCGGTGAGCGGCGCGTCCGTGGCCAGCGCGGCGGCGAGCCGCTCGGCGAACTCGGCCGCCGGCTTCTCGATGTCATCGGCGGTGACACCGCTCGGCAGATCCCACACCGGCACGGTCAGACCGTGCGCCCGGAAGGAGCCGACGAGCCGGGTGCCCTCACCCAGGTTGGACCGGCCGGCCGCGTGCAGGCGCGCGAGGGCGTCCAGAAGCTGCTCCTCCGGGTGCGGCATGACCCAGCGCAGGTGGTTCTTCTCCGGGGTCTGGCACCAGTACGCCGCGTCGACGCCCTGCAGCTTGACCGTGGGGATGGCGGCGGCGTTGGCACGCTCCAGGGAGGCGGTCACGTCCGGCGTGGCGCTCTGGGGGTCCGGCACCCAGAACTCGAAGCCGGGGTGCACGACAGGCTCGAACGGGGCCTTGGGGTCGAGCAGGTCCTGCAGGCGGGGCCCCTCGGCGGGGGCGCGGCGGCCCTTCACCGGGGTGCCGGGCTGCGCCTGGAGCGCCCGCAGCAGCGTGTCGGCGAGGTCGCGGCTGATGTCGCCGGAGGCGGTGTCGTTCTGCAGGCCGAGCAGGACCGAGCCGTTGTCGCGGCGCAGGGCGGGCCAGGCCATCGGCAGCACCGTGGCGAGCGTGACCGAGGGGACGCCCTCGGGGAGGCCGTCCTTCAGGGTCAGCTCTGCGGTGGCCGCCGGGACCAGCTCGCGCAGGGCGACCCAGTCGCACTCGCCGGGCAGGCCCTCGAACGGGCGATGCACCAGCTCGGTCGCTGCCTGTGCGGCGGCCCGGCCGTGGCACGCCTTGTAACGGCGTCCGCTGCCGCAGGGGCAGGGCTCACGGGCGCCGACCACCGGGATCTCTCCATCCGTGAGCTGCGGGCGCGTGGCCTTCGTCTGGGGTCGCTTCTTGGCCATGGTGGGTGTCTCCCGGTTACGGCTCGTCTCGTACGGCGGGAGCCTAGCCGCTTGTGCGCGGGGGGAACGGGACCCTGTGGATGACGGGGGCGTTGTGGACAACGTGGCGGAGAAGACGTCGCCGTCGTCTCAGTCCAGGTCGTCGAACGCGTCGGCGAAGTCCAGCTCGGGTATGGCCGAGACCGGCGGGGCCGTGACACGCGTAGCGAAGTCGTCGCGCCGGTGCCCCGCAGCGGGATCGTGCACGCCGTCGTGGACCACGACCCAGACCGTGACCTCGCCCTGGGCGTCGTCCCGTACGCCCCAGTCGTCGGCCAGTGCCGTGATGATGTTCAGCCCGCGGCCGCCGTGTGCGGTGACCGAAGGGGTCGACGGGGCCGGACGGGTCGGTCCGCCACCGTCCGTCACCTCCACGACCAGCCTGCCGCCCGGGTCCACGCGCCACGCGGCCCGGACGTCACCGTCCCCGGCCAGGGCGTCGCCCAGTGGCCGGCCGTGTTTGCACGCGTTGCTCAAAAGTTCGGAAAGGATCAGTACGGCATCGTCGATGACCGCTTCCGTCACGCCACCTCTGCGCAACTGATCGCGCATCCGGTGCCGCGCCTTCCCCACGCCCGCAGGGCCATGGGGTACGGCCATGCTCGACGACGTGGGCACCTCCTGTGCCACCACCAACGCCACCCCCGAGACCTCCTTCGCCCCACGCCACGGTGTGGATGCCCCATTGGCCTGTACCGGAAACCGGCCAATCCATGTCCGGCGACGCATTCGCAACAATCGAATACGGACCGAACGCGCCGGAGCACTCCCCGTAATGGACCGGTCAGCGTGTGGCTGGATTTCGACGGTGTAGCCGAGACCGGAGGATGGTGCAGGCGGGCCCGAAGGTCAAGGTTCGTTTCATGGGTCAGCGACCCAGCTGGTCCAGCACCGCGCGCGGGCGGTTGGTGATGATGGCGTCAATGCCCAGGTCAACGCAGAGATCGACGTCCGCGGGCTCGTTCACGGTCCACACGTGCACCTGGTGCCCGGCCCGCTTCAGCCGCTCGATGTATGTCGGGTGATTGCGCACGATCCGGATCGAGGGGCCCGCGATCCGGACACCATTGGGCAGTCGTCCGTCGCGCAGCCGGGGTGAGAGGAACTGCATCAGATAGACCGTCGGCAGCGTCGGCGAGGCCGCCCGGATCCGTTGCAGGGAGCGCGCCGAGAAACTCATGACGCGCACCGCGGACTCCTCGGAGGTCGCCGGAGCGTCCAGCCCGAACCGCTTCAGGAGCGTCAGCAGCCGCTCCTCCACCTGCCCGGCCCATCGTGTGGGGTGCTTGGTCTCGATCGCCAGCTCCACCCGCCGCCCGGAGTCCGCGACGAGGGTGAGCAGCCGCTCCAGGGTGAGTACGGAGGTCTCCGCCGGGTCCTCCGGGCGGTGCACCCAGTCGGGCTCCTCGTCCCGGTGGTGCAGTGACCCGCGGTACTTCCAGGAGCCGAAGTCCAGGGCGGCGAGATCGGCCAGCTCCAGCGCGGAGACCGCGCCGCGACCGTTGGACGTACGGTTGATGCGGCGGTCGTGGACGCACACGAGGTGTCCGTCGGCGGTCAGCCGGACATCGCACTCCAGGGCGTCCGCCCCGTCCTCGATCGCCTTCCGGTACGCGGCCAGGGTGTGCTCGGGGGCGTCCTCCGAGGCACCGCGGTGGGCGACGACCTGGATCCGGTGCTGTCGTGCGTGGGTCACCGCGTCATGGTGCCACCGGGGCGGGGTAGCCGTGGGGGCGGAGGTGGTTCGGCCGCGGTGGGAATGCGCACTTTTAGTCGGACTGGTCCTATGTAAAGGTGAGTCGGACTCCCACAGCTACCGCTTATGGTGCCCTGACGTCCTGTGGGAAAAGCTGACGGCATACAAAATTCACAAGCGAGCACAGGCGCAGCGCATCGCCGCCTGACCGAACAGCAGTGGACCGAGGAGAAAAGCTGTGAGCACCGAGAACGAGGGCACTGCGGTACCCCCGGCCCCGTCCGCACCTCCTGTGCCGGTGGACACCCCCGCAGCCTCCCCGCGGCAGCCCGCACCCGCGCCCGCCCACGCCCCCGAGGCCGACGCGCCGACGACACCGATGCCCGTCACACCTCCGGGCGCCCCCGGCGCACCGGAGCAGCCGCCGCACGCCCCCGGTGCACCGGTGTACGCGTCGGCGACCCCTCAGGGCGGCTCCCCGAACACCGCGCCCGAGGGCGGCTGGCCGCCCCCGCCGCCTACGCACGCGTACCCCGACCAGGGCACCGGCGGAGCGGGTGACGGCTCCGGCTGGGGAACCTCGTACGCTCAGCCCGCGCCGAAGCCCGGCGGCCGGCGCGGTGGTCTGCTCGCGGCGGTCCTGGTGGCCGCGCTGGTCGCGGGCGGCCTGGGCGGCGGTCTCGGCTACACATTGGCCAGGAACGACGACACCAGCTCCACCACCGTCTCCGCCCCGGACAGCGGCGGCGACTTCAAGCGCGATGCCGGTACGGTCGCCGCGGTGACCGCCAAGGCCTTGCCGAGCACGGTCACGATCGAGGCCGAGAGCAGCAGCGGCGAGGGCGGCACGGGCACGGGCTTTGTCTTCGACACCGAGGGCCACATCGTCACCAACAACCACGTGGTGGCGGACGCGGTCGACGGCGGCCAGCTGACGGCCACGTTCCCGGACGGCAAGAAGTACGACGCCGAGGTCGTCGGCAACGCGCAGGGCTACGACGTGGCGGTGATCAAGCTCAAGAACGCGCCCTCTGGCCTGAAGCCGCTCACCCTCGGCGACTCCGACAAGGTGGCCGTCGGTGACGCCACGATCGCGATCGGCGCTCCCTTCGGCCTCTCGGACACGGTCACGACAGGCATCATCAGCGCCAAGAACCGCCCGGTGGCCTCCAGCGACGGCACCGGCAGCCAGGCGTCGTACATGAGCGCCCTGCAGACCGACGCCTCCATCAACCCCGGCAACTCCGGCGGCCCGCTGCTGGACGCCAAGGGCAATGTCATCGGCATCAACTCCGCGATCCAGTCCAGCAGCAACGGCGGCTTCGGCACCGGCCAGTCCGGCTCCATCGGCCTGGGCTTCGCCATCCCGATCAACCAGGCGAAGTACGTCGCCCAGGAGCTGATCAAGAACGGTAAGCCGGTGTACGCGAAGATCGGCGCGTCCGTCTCCCTGGAGGACACCAGCGACGGCGCGAAGATCACCGACACGGGCGCGGGCGGCACGGATCCGGTCGAGGCGGGCGGCCCCGCCGACAAGGCCGGCCTGAAGCCCGGCGACGTCATCACCAAGCTCGACGACACGGTGATCGACAGCGGCCCGACCCTGATCGGCGAGATCTGGACCCACAAGCCCGGCGACAAGGTCATGATCACCTACGAACGCGACGGCAAGACCAACACGGTCGAGGTCACCCTGGGTTCCCGGGTGGGCGACAGCTGACCTCACGGGCCTGGCCTCAAGGGGTGTCCCTCAGGGAGGGGCACCCCTTCGGCATGCGGTCTGTCCCGGTTGGCCTGCTGAGGTTGATCTTGACCAAGCGGGCACGGGACGGGTACGCCGGCACAGGCCGTGACCGAAACCGAGGACGGCGTGGTGACGGTCAGCGCCCCGAACCAGGCGACTGGCTCTGTCACCGCCACCAGCGAGGGAAGCGGTTCCCTGAGCCTCCTGCTTGCCTGCGCAGCAGCGCTTCGGGCTCGACCTGCCGCAGGGCGCGCAGATCGCGGAGGACGGGGAAGGGGGGTTCGAGATCACCAAGGAGACCGCGGAAGGCGTGCACGTCACGCTCGGTACGGTGGAGGCGCCCTGGGCAAAGGACGCCAACGGCGCGCCCGTGCCGACCAGTTACAGGCTGGACGGCGACGACATCGTCCAGACCGTCGAGGCCGCCTACTTCAACAAGGGCGAGACGAAGAAGATCGCGAACAACGGAGCGCTCGTCGCGATGGCCAGCTGGGCCCTGCCGCCCGGGCCGTCGCGATCCGGCTCCTTGTGGGGCGGACGTCGATCGTGCGGCCGTGGCGGGACGTGCCCTCGATCGCAGCCGTGCCGGGGTGGCCATCGCCGTTTACGCGGCGGCCGCCGCAGCTCATGTGGAGAGTCGGCTCGCCCTCAGCTCGGCCTTGCTGTGGTTCGCGGCCGCGATCACCAGTGCCCACGCCGTGCGGGAATCCCGGCGCTCGCACGGCTGACGCGTGGGGCCGGTACGCTGTATCCGCTCCGCCACAGGTGGCGGGGCGGAGGTGGGTTGCCCGAGCGGCCTAAGGGAACGGTCTTGAAAACCGTCGTGGCGCGAGCCACCGTGGGTTCAAATCCCACACCCACCGCAGGTGAACGGCCCCTGACCTGGGATTGAGGTCGGGGGCTTGTTCATGTCCGAGTACCGTAGAGCACTGCGATTCCCTGTGAGTTCCCGGGCGATCGGGCACGCGAGGGGCACGCGTCGCTTCTCACTCCTGGGCCCAATCGAACGGCATGGGGGCGCCTGGCGGGATCACCCACGGGCGGGGGTACCGGGCCCGACAGCCGGTGCAGCGTGCGACAAACGGTCCTATCTCGGGGTTGGTCAGAACGCTGTAGTGACTGGACGCCTCGGCGGGGAGCACGTAGCCGTTCGCTGTCGTCTCCAGACCAGGCCAAGCCGGAGAGCACTGGCAGAGCTGTTCTACTGCGAATGACGCGCCCGCAGCAGTCTTCGTCGTGCGCTTGAACAGGTCGGTGAAGGTCTCACGTATGGACACGGCAGACTCGCGTTTCGAAGCGGGTGATCTGGGGGCGCTGACATTACAGCGCGGTCGGCGGAGCGGCTTTGGGCGGGAGCTGCCAATGGCGCCTCTTCGCAGCGACTGCGCCTACTCCGACGGTGCAACGGTGGAGCACATCTCCATGTCGATCAACGTGCTCGTCTGCGTGCTCACAGGTCTTGCCACAGGACCGGGTCATGAGCCTCGTCCACCGCCGTGGAGTGGAACGCCCCCCCCACGCACCCCACCGCCGGCAGCGCCTCCACCGGCCCGAACCCACCGGCCTGATCATGGGCGTTTCACGGCCGCCCCGTCAGCCGTGCCGCCGACGCGATCGTCGCTCGGGCCTCCCGTTCGGTGAGCCCCGTCCCGAGGGCCGCCTCGAGGAGGGCCGGGATCAGGTCGGGGGTCAGGCCGTTTTCGTAGGCGCGGCAGGCTGCCCAGAAGAGGCGGGTGTTGCGTTGGCCCTCGTGTGCCGCGAGGACGAACTGGACGAGGCCTTGGCCGTGGCCGGCGGTCCGGCCACTCGGTGTGGACGGCGTGCGCGGTGGGGGGAGCAGGAGGCGCAGTAGGGCCGGTGGGCAGGGGGCCGGGGCCAGGTGGGCCGTGCCTGGTGCCGTGCCGTAGACCCCGTGGTCGGTGCGGGAGCCGGGGCCGACGAGGTAGCCGCCGGCGCCGCGGATGTCGATGCCGGGGGCGAGGCGGCCGGCCGAGTTGGGGACGGCCACGTCCGGCGGTCCGGTCAGCCACAGGTGGCGGCCGCCGCTGGGGGTGAGGACGACCACCGTCTCGGGGATCGTGAACAGGTGCCGCAGCGCCAGTTCGCGCAGGGCGGCCGAGGAGTCCGTACCCGACTTGGTGTCCAGGTCGATGCCGATGAGGTGGTGTGGGGGCAGGCCGCAGGCGATGCCGTAGCCGGTGGCCCAGGGGGCGGCGGCGAAGAGTTCGCGGATTCGGCGCGGGTCGGTCGAGGCGTCGTACACGCCGTGTCCGAAGCGGCCGCACTCACCGTGGCAGGCGGGGGCCGTCGGGTCGGCGTGGTGGGGGGAACGGAGGGCCGGGAGTTTGGTCCGGGAGAGGGGGATGACGGCCAGGCCGCGCTCGGCGGCTGACAGGGCGTGTGCGAGGGCCAGCGTCGTGGCCTGCCGGTCGATGGTGGCCATGGATTTATTTTCGTACGAGTGTTCGAAGAAGGGAAGAGGGGGAGCGCGCGCCGCGCCGGGGGGCAGGGGATTGTCCGGAAGGTTGGCGGAACGCTTCATCCCTTGTGCCGCTTGGGGGCGAGGCGTCCTGTGTGTCCTGAAGTGAGGGGTCAGCGTGACCTAGGGGGTTTATCGACTTGTCATCACGCTTGAGGGCGAATAGCGCCTTCCGGGATGGTTCGCCGGGGATTCGGTGGGCAATTCTGATCACGCGACGTCGTGCTCACACCGCCGGGGCGGTCGGCCAACTGCCCTGGTCCACGCAGTACTTCACGCTCACGGCCGTCCGGCCGGGCGTATTTGCTACTGGAGGAAGCAAACATGGCAAGTATCCGTACCGCCCGCGTTGTCGCCGCAGTCTCCGCCCTTCCGCTCGCAGCCGCCCTCTTCGCCGGTGTTGCGACGGCGGACAACGGCTCCTTCGCGGACAACGGATCGACCGCCTCCGTCACCAACGCGTTCGCGGGCATCATCGGCAGCGGTGTCGGCGACGACAACAGCGGCAACTCGTCCACCACCCAGCAGCAGGCGGTCGGCGCCGGCGCCTCGAACCAGAGCAACACCGCGCAGGTCGACGACTCGGCGTACACGGCCCTCCAGCAGGGCAACGAGAACGTCGCCGTCAACTTCTACCCCTGGTGGTGATTTGAGGGGGTCGGCGCACCGGCGCCGGCCCCCTCGACTTCCGTGTGGGGTGTGCTCAGTGGGGTGAACAAGGTCAGTCCGCGCGGCGGTGCTTCGGCGCCGCCGCGCAGGCGTTTCAGCGGACAGGTGCTTCCGTCGGGCAGGTGTTTCATCGGGCGGGCGTTTCATCGGTGGGTACCGGCCTTGACAGGCAGTGGTTATCTGACGGACAGTCAGAAGCTGCCCGAGGGAAGGGGGTACGACGGCCATGGACGGCATGGATCGCACCGGCGACGACGACCTCTTCGCGCGCCTCAAGGCCTACGAGGGCCGCCCCGCCACCCTCGCCGGCACCGGCAAGGACCCCGTCAACCTGCCCATGATCCGCCACTGGTGCGAGGCCCTCGGCGACACCAACCCGGCCTACACCGGCCCCGGCGCCATCGCCCCGCCCACCATGCTCCAGGCCTGGACGATGGGAGGACTCGCAGGCCATACGACGCGGACACCGGCGTACGACGAACTCCTCGGCCTCCTCGACGAGGCCGGCTGTACCTCGGTCGTCGCCACCGACTGCGAGCAGGAGTATCTGCGCCCCCTGCGCCCCGGCGACGAGATCACCTTCGACACGGTGATCGAGTCGGTGTCGGTGAGGAAGACCACCAAGCTCGGCACCGGCTACTTCGTCACCACCCGCACCCGCATCCACGCCGGTGGCGAACTCGCCGGTACGCACCGCTTCCGCATCCTCAAGTACGCCCCCGCCCGCCGGAAGAAGGCCCCGGCCGACACCCGGCCCCGCCCCGTCGTCAACCGTGACAACGCCGGTTTCTGGGAGGGCGTCCAGCGGCACGAGCTGCTGATCCAGCGCTGCGCCGACTGCCGCACCCTGCGCTTCCCCTGGCTCCCCGGCTGCGACGCGTGCGGCGGCCTGGACTGGGACACCGTCCGCGCGGCCGGGGACGGCACGGTCCATTCGTACGTCGTCATGCACCATCCGCCCTTCCCGGCCTTCGACCCTCCCTACGCCGTCGGCCTGATCGAGCTGGTGGAGGGCGTGCGGATCGTCAGCAACGTGGTCGGGGTGCCGTACGACAAGGTGCGCATCGGGATGCCGGTGCGGCTGGAGTTCCGGCGGTACGACGACGAGTTGGTGCTGCCCGTGTTCCGAGGAGAGCTGTTTCGAGGAGGGCTGTCGTGAACGTGGGTGACGAGCTGCCGGTGCTGGAGATCGAGGTCACCCGCACGCTGATCGTGGCCGGGGCGATCGCCTCGCGGGACTACCAGGACGTGCACCACGACCCGGAAGTCGCCCGGCAGAAGGGCTCCCCGGACATCTTCATGAACATCCTGACCACCAACGGCCTGGTCGGCCGCTACATCACCGACCACTTCGGCCCCACCGCCGTCCTGCGCAAGGTCGCCATCCGGCTCGGCGCGCCCAACTACCCCGGCGACACCATGGTGCTGACCGGCCGCATCGAGGCGATCGACGGACCGACGGCCGTGGTCCGGGTGACCGGCGACAACGGCATCGGCCGGCATGTCACCGGCACGGTGACCCTCACGCTGCCCGCCGGGGGCACCTCGGCCAGGGGCACCTCATGAGGGCGGCGATCGCCGGGATCGGCGCCACCGACTTCTCCAAGGACTCCGGGCGCAGCGAACTGCGTCTGGCCGTCGAGGCCGTGCGGGCGGCGCTCGACGACGCCGGGCTGACGCCGGACGACGTGGACGGCATGGTGACCTTCACCATGGACACCAACCCGGAGATCACCGTCGCCCGGGCGTGCGGCATCGGCGAGCTGTCCTTCTTCTCCCGCGTCCACTACGGCGGCGGCGCGGCGTGCGCGACCGTGCAGCAGGCGGCGTTGGCGGTGGCGACCGGGGCGGCGGAGGTGGTGGTCTGCTATCGCGCGTTCAATGAACGTTCGGGGCGGCGCTTCGGTTCCGGCGTCCGGCATCGGGAGCCGTCGGCGGAGGGCGTGGCACTGGGCTGGGTGATGCCGTTCGGGCTGTTGACGCCCGCGTCGTGGGTGGCGATGGCGGCCCAGCGGTATCTGCACACCTACGGTCTGACTCCCGAGGAGGCCTTCGGGCCGGTCGCCGTCACCGCCCGCCGGTACGCCGCGGCCAACCCGGCGGCGTACTTCCACGGCCGCCCGATCACACTCGCCGACCATGCCGCCTCCCGCTGGATCGCCGAGCCGCTGCGGCTGCTGGACTGCTGCCAGGAGACGGACGGCGGCCAGGCCATCGTCGTCACCTCGCTCGAACGCGCCCGGGACCTGCCGCACACTCCGGCCGTGATCGCGGCGGCCGCGCAGGGCGCGGGCCGGGGGCAGGAGCAGATGACGAGCTTCTACGCCGGTGATCTGACCGGGCTGCCGGAGGCGGCGGTGGTGGCGCGGCAGCTGTGGCGGACGGCGGGGTGCGGTCCGGCCGACATCGACGTGGGGATCCTGTACGACCACTTCACTCCCTTCGTGCTCCTGCAACTCGAGGAGTACGGGTTCTGCGGGCGCGGTGAGGCGGCCGGTTTTGTCGCCGAGGAGCGGCTGCCGCTGAACACGCACGGGGGGCAGCTCGGGGAGGCGTACCTGCACGGCATGAACGGGATCGCGGAGGCGGTACGACAGCTGCGCGGCACGTCCGTGAACCAGGTGCCCGGGGCGGAGCGGGTGCTGGTGACGGCGGGGACGGGCGTGCCGACGTCGGGGCTGGTGCTGACGGCGGGGGATGACGCCCGATGAGAGACCCTTGACCGCCTGACGGCTTGGAGGTGATCCCCTCCAAGCGCGCCCCCTGACCGCCTGACCACCGGGAGGCGAGCGCCCCCTCAGAGACCTTTGACCGCCTGACGACCGGGAGCGAGCGCCCCAGCGGGCCGGAGCGTCCGAC
>NZ_BJND01000039.1 GCF_006539505.1 Streptomyces spinoverrucosus | reverse complement strand
CGGCTGCGGCCCGGCGCTCTCGGCGTCCGGCTGGACGGCGGCGGGCCGGACGTACTGGGAGGGCTGCGAAGGCTGGGCGGGCACGGACACGCCGCCGCCCGCGACGGCGGGCGCGGCCGGGGCATCACCGCCCTCCACCGGCGCCACCGCAGGCACCGGCTGCGCGGACGACTCGACGGGACCCGGCCCCACCGCCTCACTCACCGACTGGATCCGCGCGAGCTGCGTCAGGATCACCGGCGCCGAGATACCCACCACGATGGCCGCGTAGGGCCCGCTGATCTGCCCGGTCATGCCGAAGAGCACCGCGAGGGCGGCCCCCATCGCGCTGTGCACCACAGCGGCGGTCAGATCGACGGCGGGGTCGAAGTAGTCGAGAAACCGGGGAGCGGGCAACTCCTGCCCCTGCTCCGGCGGCTGTCCCTGCCCCGGCTGCCGATGTCGGCTCCGCGCCGAACGCCAGTTCACGAACTGGATGTAGAGGTCGAGGGCCCCGCGCAGCGCACCCCCCACCGCTCCCAGCAGGATGAGCATCGGCACGTCCACGTCACGAGCGTAGGGCGGCCGTGCGGTGTGAGGAAGGCACTTCGGAATCATCGGACGCACCGGAGTCGCCCCGCGCCCGACGCCGGATCACCGGCCAGGTGGCGATCCCGACCGCCAGCGCGATCAGGTGCCCCCAGTCGGTCAACGGGTCCGTGAAGGCGAGCAGTTCACTGAGCAGCACCGCGCCGAGCCCGGCCAGCACCGGCCACCGCACCCACGGACCGAACAGCCCCGCCAGCGCCCCGCACCCCGCCGCGACACCGAAGCTGACGCCGTAGTCGAGGCGATGCAGCGAACTCTCGGGCAGCCGACCCGCGAGCACCGCCAGCCCTACCGGCACCTCGGTCGCCAGCGTGGCCAGCACATGCCCCAGCAGGAAGACACCGGCCGTCCGCACCCCGCCAATGCGCCGTTCCAGCGCGGTGAGCACCAGCAGGAAGCCGATCGCGAACGGCGACACGATCCCGCCCGCGATCCACAACGCGCTGGCCACCAGCACCAGCACGGGCGCCCGCACGAGGTGCGCCACATCGGTACTGGAGCCCTGAAGCAGGCGGTGCACCAACTCGGGGTCGGCGTAGGCCGCCACCAGCGACGTACCGGCCAGCACGGAGCCGTAGGCGAAGGTGAACGGTGTTCCGGTCGGGGTGGGCAGCAGCCGCCAGGGGCGGCGGGAGGGCAGCGAGGGCTCAGGTGTCGCGGCGACGCTTCGGCCGCGCTGGCGCGGGATCCCGTCGAGCACACGGCGCTTGCCGGGAAGGGCCACGGGCGTCGTCATGCCCGAAGCCGCGGCGGACGTCGCCGTATCGGAAGCCACAGCGGACGTCGTATCGGAAGGCGCGGCGCAGTCCGTCGTATCGGCCGCAGCGGTGCGTTCCACAGTGAGGCGCTCCTTCCGTCACCCCCACCCTTCGCCCACCCCGGCCCGCTGTCTATGACCGGCGCCACGAACCCGTACCCAAGATCCGGCGCCCCACCCTTCACCTCCCGTCAACGCCGTCTCCGTAATTGCGTCAACATTCCGTCAGAGAAGTGCCAGGATGGGCTGATGCCCACCACCTACGACATCCCCGAAGTCCTGGACCGTCGTGAGGGCCCGCACGGCGAAGTCGTGCTGCGGCGGCACGGGGCGTTGCTGCAGATCATCGCCAACGGCTGCTTCCTGATGGACACCTCCGACGGACGCTCGGAACGGCTGCTGGTCGACGCGGCGCTCGGCGCCCTCGACGGGCGCCCCGACCCACATGTACTGATCGGCGGGCTCGGTGTCGGATTCTCGCTCGCACATGCCTGCGGCAACCCGCGCTGGGGCCGGATCACCGTGGTCGAACGGGAGCGCGCCGTCATTGACTGGCACCGCGCGGGGCCCCTTTCCGAAGTGTCCGGCAATGCCCTCGCCGACCCCCGTACGGAGATCGTCGAAACGGATCTGGTCGATTACGTCAATGAGACTTCCGCCACGTTCGACGCGCTGTGCCTGGACATCGACAACGGGCCCGACTGGACCGTCACGGAAGCCAACGCGGGGCTGTACTCGAAGGCCGGACTCGCAGGCTGCGCAAGGGTGTTGAGGCCCGGCGGGGTGCTCGCCGTATGGTCGGCGAAACCCTCCCCGGAATTTGAAGGAAGCTTGCGGAATGCCGGTTTCCGGCATGTGCGTACCGAAGAGATCCCCGTTGCCCGGGGCGTTCCCGACGTCGTGCATCTCGGCGTCCGACCTGGATAGCCGAGCTGCGGTGACTCCCCGTACGCTGCTCCCCTGACGCCGATCATTCAAGCGTCAAGCGCAGTCATGGGATCACCCCACGGATTCCGGAAAGCACACTTCAGGGGCGGGCGATGGAGCAGACACACACCTCCCACAACGGCACCGCGGCGGCCACCCCGGGCGCACAGCGCCGGGTTCTGGTGGTCGAGGACGACCCGACGATCGTCGACGCCATCGCGGCCCGTCTGCGCGCCGAGGGATTTCTCGTTCAGACGGCCACCGACGGTCCGGCCGCCGTCGACACCGCCGAGGCCTGGCAGCCCGATCTGCTGATCCTGGACATCATGCTGCCGGGCTTCGACGGTCTGGAGGTCTGCCGGCGCGTGCAGGCCCAGCGGCCGGTGCCGGTGCTGATGCTCACCGCGCGCGACGACGAGACCGACATGCTGGTGGGACTCGGCGTCGGCGCCGACGACTACATGACGAAGCCGTTCTCCATGCGTGAGCTGGCCGCACGCGTGCACGTACTGCTGCGCAGGGTGGAGCGGGCCGCGCTGGCCGCCGCGACGCCGCGCAGCGGCATCCTGCGGCTCGGCGAGCTGGAGATCGACCACGCGCAGCGCCGGGTGCGGGTGCGCAGCGAGGACGTCCACCTCACCCCCACCGAGTTCGACCTCCTGGTCTGCCTGGCGAACACCCCGCGCGCGGTGCTCTCCCGTGAGCAGCTGCTGGCCGAGGTGTGGGACTGGGCGGACGCCTCCGGCACCCGGACCGTCGACAGCCACATCAAGGCGCTGCGCCGGAAGATCGGCGCCGAGCGGATCCGCACCGTGCACGGTGTGGGCTACGCGCTGGAGACACCGACGCCATGAGCGAGGGGCGGCCGGCCGCACGGAGGAGCCCCGGGGAGCCCTGGGGCGGCGTACGCCCGTTCTCGATCAAGACCAAGCTGGGCGCGCTGGTCGTGATCTCGGTGCTGATCACCACC
Source organism: Streptomyces spinoverrucosus (assembly GCF_006539505.1). Classification (GTDB taxonomy): domain Bacteria; phylum Actinomycetota; class Actinomycetes; order Streptomycetales; family Streptomycetaceae; genus Streptomyces; species Streptomyces spinoverrucosus. The sequence goes on along the minus strand of NZ_BJND01000039.1, from coordinate 102,167 downwards.
GGTCTGATGATGATCGCCATGCGCACCGAGACCGAGCTGCGCTTCATCACGGTCTTCTCGATGATCGCCACCCTGCTGATCACGCAGTTCGTGGCGCATTCGCTCACCGCGCCGCTGGACGAGATGAACGCGGTGGCCCGCTCCATCTCGCACGGCGACTACACCCGCCGGGTGCGGGAGAACCGCTGGGACGAGCTGGGCGACCTGGCCGTCACCATCAACCGCATGGCCGACGACCTGGAGGCCCAGGAGCGCCAGCGCAAGGAGCTGGTCGCGAACGTCTCGCACGAGCTGCGGACGCCGATCGCGGGCCTGCGCGCCGTGCTGGAGAACATCGTGGACGGCGTCACGCAGGCCGACCCCGAGACCATGCGTACGGCCCTGAAGCAGACGGAACGGCTGGGGCGGCTGGTGGAGACGCTGCTGGACCTGTCCCGCCTGGACAACGGCGTCGTACCGCTGAAGCAGCGGCGGTTCGAGGTGTGGCCGTATCTGTCCGGGGTGCTGAAGGAGGCCAACATGGTGGCCTCCGCGCGCGCGGGCATCGCCTCCGGCTCCGGCAGTCACACCCGTACGGACGTCCATCTGCACCTCGACGTGTCTCCGCCGGAGCTGACCGCGCACGCCGACCCGGAGCGGATCCACCAGGTCGTCGCCAATCTGATCGACAACGCGGTCAAGCACAGCCCGCCGCACGGCCGGGTGACGGTCAGGGCGCGGCGCGGGGCGCTGCCGGAGTCGCTGGAGCTGGAGGTCCTGGACGAGGGCCCCGGCATTCCGCGCTCGGAGTGGCACCGGGTCTTCGAGCGGTTCAACCGGGGTGCGGTCAGCCGGCCACACGGCCCCGGCAGCGACGGCGGCACCGGCCTCGGTCTGGCGATCGCCCGCTGGGCGGTGGATCTGCACGGCGGCAGGATCGGGGTGGCCGAATCCGAGCGGGGTTGCCGGATCCTTGTCACCCTTCCGGGCCTGCCTTCTGTGCCAAGTTGACGTAAAGTTCGAAGCGGAGCCACAAGATCCACGGGCGTCCGCGCTGCCGGACACGTGTGATCAGGTCGAGGCCCGCGTCTTCAGCGCGCCGGGCCGTGCTCGCGCATCCCTTTTGCAGCGGAACCACGCTTGTTTCCCGCCATTTCAAGCCCCGAAACACGCCTTCTGATGTGACTTACGCGACGATGAACGGGCCCGACCTCACCTTCTCGGTCGTGGAGGCGTAGCCTTTATTCCCGCTGTCCATCACCTTGTGAAGCGGAAGAGGGCGGTTGCCGCCGTGTCGCCACAGTCCCCCAGTAACGCATCGAGTGTCTCGACCGACGCAGACCAAGCGGGCAAGAATCCCGCGGCCGCGTTCGGTCCGAACGAGTGGCTCGTCGACGAGATCTATCAGCAGTACCTCCAGGACCCGAATTCGGTAGACCGCGCCTGGTGGGACTTCTTCGCCGACTACAAGCCGGGGGCGGCTGCCACCCCGGCGCCGGCGGGTACCGCGGCTGCGGGGGCCGCGGAGACCACCAGCATCGCTCAGGCGCCCGCCCAGGCCGCTGCGGCGGCCCCGGCCGCACCCGCGGCCCCGAAGCCCGCCGCGGCCGCTCCTGCCCCGGCCCAGGCCCCTGCGCAGCCCAAGGCCCCGGCCCCGGCTCCCGCCCCGGCCGCCGCCAAGCCGCAGCCGAAGCCCAAGGCCGCCGCCGAGCCGGCCGCCGCGGCCCCCGACGGCCCGGAGCTGATCACGCTGCGCGGCCCGGCCGCCGCCGTCGCGAAGAACATGAACGCCTCCCTGGAGCTGCCGACCGCCACCTCGGTCCGCGCGGTTCCGGTGAAGCTGCTCTTCGACAACCGCATCGTCATCAACAACCACCTCAAGCGCGCCCGGGGCGGGAAGATCTCCTTCACGCACCTGATCGGCTACGCGATGGTGCAGGCCATCAAGGCCATGCCGTCGATGAACTGGTCGTTCGGCGAGAAGGACGGCAAGCCGACCCTCGTCAAGCCGCCGCACGTCAACCTCGGCCTCGCCATCGACCTGGTCAAGCCGAACGGCGACCGCCAGCTGGTCGTCGCGGCGATCAAGAAGGCCGAGACGCTGAACTTCTTCGAGTTCTGGCAGGCCTACGAGGACATCGTCCGCCGCGCCCGCGACGGCAAGCTGACGATGGACGACTTCACCGGCGTCACGGTCTCCCTGACCAACCCCGGCGGCCTCGGCACCGTCCACTCGGTGCCGCGTCTGATGCCCGGCCAGTCGGTGATCATGGGCGTCGGCTCCATGGACTACCCGGCGGAGTTCCAGGGCACCTCCCAGGACACCCTGAACAAGCTCGGCATCTCCAAGGTCATGACGCTCACGTCGACCTACGACCACCGGGTGATCCAGGGCGCCGCCTCCGGCGAGTTCCTGCGCCAGGTCGCGAACCTGCTCCTCGGCGAGAGCGGCTTCTACGACGAGATCTTCGAGGCCCTGCGCATCCCCTACGAGCCGGTCCGCTGGCTCAAGGACATCGACGCCAGCCACGACGACGACGTCACCAAGGCCGCCCGCGTCTTCGAGCTGATCCACTCCTACCGGGTCCGCGGCCACGTCATGGCCGACACCGACCCGCTGGAGTACCGCCAGCGCAAGCACCCCGACCTCGACATCGTCGAGCACGGCCTCACCCTGTGGGACCTGGAGCGCGAGTTCGCCGTCGGCGGCTTCGCCGGCAAGTCGATGATGAAGCTGCGCGACATCCTCGGCGTGCTGCGCGACTCGTACTGCCGCACCACCGGCATCGAGTTCATGCACATCCAGGACCCCAAGCAGCGCAAGTGGATCCAGGACCGCGTGGAGCGCCCGCACGCCAAGCCGGAGCGCGAGGAGCAGCTGCGCGTCCTGCGCCGGCTGAACGCGGCGGAGGCCTTCGAGACCTTCCTGCAGACGAAGTACGTCGGCCAGAAGCGCTTCTCGCTGGAGGGCGGCGAGTCCGTCATCCCGCTGCTGGACGCGGTGCTGGACTCGGCCGCCGAGTCCCGCCTGGACGAGGTCGTCATCGGCATGGCCCACCGCGGCCGCCTGAACGTCCTGGCCAACATCGTCGGCAAGTCGTACGCGCAGATCTTCCGCGAGTTCGAGGGCAACCTCGACCCGAAGTCGATGCACGGCTCCGGCGACGTGAAGTACCACCTGGGCGCCGAGGGCACCTTCACCGGCCTGGACGGCGAGCAGATCAAGGTGTCGCTGGTCGCGAACCCGTCGCACCTCGAAGCCGTCGACCCGGTCCTGGAGGGCGTCGCGCGCGCCAAGCAGGACATCATCAACAAGGGCGGCACGGACTTCACGGTCCTGCCGGTGGCGATCCACGGCGACGCGGCCTTCGCGGGCCAGGGCGTGGTGGCCGAGACCCTGAACATGTCGCAGCTGCGCGGCTACCGCACGGGTGGCACGGTCCACATCGTGATCAACAACCAGGTCGGCTTCACGGCCGCGCCCGAGTCCTCCCGCTCGTCGATGTACGCGACGGACGTGGCGAGGATGATCGAGGCCCCGATCTTCCACGTGAACGGCGACGACCCGGAGGCGGTCGTCCGCGTTGCCCGCCTGGCCTTCGAGTTCCGCCAGGCGTTCAACAAGGACGTGGTGATCGACCTCATCTGCTACCGCCGCCGCGGTCACAACGAGTCGGACAACCCGGCCTTCACCCAGCCGCTGATGTACGACCTGATCGACAAGAAGCGCTCGGTGCGCAAGCTGTACACCGAGTCCCTGATCGGTCGCGGCGACATCACCCTGGAAGAGGCCGAGCAGGCGCTGCAGGACTACCAGGGCCAGCTGGAGAAGGTCTTCACCGAGGTCCGCGAGGCCACCTCGCAGCCGGCGACGGTCCACACGCCGGAAGCGCAGGCCGAGTTCCCGGTCGCCGTGAACACCGCCGTGACCTCGGAGATCGTCAAGCGGATCGCCGAGTCCCAGGTCAACGTCCCCGACCACATCACCGTCCACCCGCGTCTGCTGCCCCAGCTGCAGCGCCGGGCGTCAATGGTCGAGGACGGCACGATCGACTGGGGCATGGGCGAGACCCTCGCCTTCGGCTCGCTGCTCCTGGAGGGCGTCCCGGTCCGTCTGGCGGGCCAGGACTCCCAGCGCGGCACCTTCGGCCAGCGGCACGCGGTCATCATCGACCGCAGCACCGGCGAGGAGTACACGCCGCTGCAGTACCTGTCGGAGGACCAGGCACGCCTGAACGTCTACAACTCCCTGCTGTCCGAGTACGCGGCGATGGGCTTCGAGTACGGCTACTCGCTGGCCCGCCCCGACGCGCTCGTGCTGTGGGAGGCGCAGTTCGGCGACTTCGTCAACGGCGCGCAGACGGTCGTGGACGAGTTCATCTCCTCGGCGGAGCAGAAGTGGGGCCAGACGTCCGGCGTCACCCTGCTCCTCCCGCACGGCTACGAGGGCCAGGGCCCGGACCACTCGTCCGCGCGCCCGGAGCGCTTCCTGCAGCTCTGCGCCCAGAACAACATGACGGTCGCCATGCCGACCTCCCCGTCGAACTACTTCCACCTTCTGCGCTGGCAGGTGCACAACCCGCACCACAAGCCGCTGGTCGTCTTCACGCCGAAGTCGATGCTGCGTCTGAAGGCCGCCGCGTCGAAGGCGGACGAGTTCACCACGGGCGGCTTCCGCCCGGTCATCGGCGACGCGTCGGTGGACCCGGCGGCGGTGAAGAAGGTCGTCTTCTGCGCCGGCAAGGTCTACTACGACCTGGAGGCCGAGCGGGTCAAGCGCGGCGTCACGGACACGGCGATCATCCGCATCGAGCGGCTGTACCCGCTGCCGGGTGCGGAGCTCCAGGCGGAGATCAAGAAGTACCCGAACGCCGAGAAGTACCTGTGGGCCCAGGAGGAGCCGGCGAACCAGGGCGCCTGGCCGTTCATCGCCCTCAACCTGATCGACCACCTGGACCTGGCGGTCGGCGCGGAGGTCCCGCACGGCGAGCGCCTGCGCCGCATCTCCCGCCCGCACGGCTCGTCGCCGGCGGTGGGTTCGGCCAAGCGCCACCAGGCCGAGCAGGAGCAGCTGGTGCGTGAGGTGTTCGAGGCGTGAGCCTCTGACGTACGCCTGACAGGGCCCGGTTCCGGAAGCTTCCGGAACCGGGCCCTTCGCCGTTCCGAGGACTAGATCGGCTGCGGCTCGAAGTCCCAGTAGGGGCGGTGGCGTTAGAGGATGTACTGCGTGTGCGGATGGTCGGGGCCCAGAAGGGCGGTGAGCCGGTCGGCGACATCGGCGTGGAGCGTCTCGGCCTCGGCGCGCTCGCCCAGTTCGGCCAGATCGAGAGCGAGGCCGGCCCGGAGGCTGATCGTGAGGATGTGGTCCTCGCCGAGCACGCGGGCGGAGCGTTCGGCGGCGTCCCGGCCGAGCGCCGCCGCGGCGTCCGTGTCACCGTTGGCGGCGAGGGCGGCGACGCCGTTCTTTGCGCAGCCGATGGCCCACGGATGGTCCCGTCCGACGGCCTGCTCCATCTCCCGGATGGTGGTGAGCGACAGCTCCAGGGCGGCGCGTCGGTCGCCCATGTCCCGCATGACCGTGGCCACGTTGTCCCGTGCTCCGACGGAATACGGGTGCTGCTCGCCGAGCTGGGCGGCGTACTGCCCGGCGGTGAGCTCGGCGAGTTCCCTGGCCTCGGCTGTGCGCTCCATGTCCCGCAGCAGCATCGCGTAGTCGCAGGAGACCATCAGCGTCTCGGGGTGCAGGGCGCCGCGCCGGCGCAGCAGCTTCTCCCGCACCCCGCGCATCATGGCGAGCGCGAACTGCAGGTCGCCGTCCCGGCGGGCGCACAGCGCGAGATTGTGCTCGGCCTGCAGCGTCTGGCTGTGGTTGCGGTCCAGGACCTGGCTGTGGACGCGGGAGTTGTGGCCCTGGATCGTCAGGGCCTCCCGGTACCGGCCGAGCAGCCGCAGCATCCAGGCGCTGCGCAGCGCCGAGTTGAGCGTGGCGGCGTCCTTGCCGCCGAGCAGCTGGACCCGGGCCTCGAAGACGCCGCGGTGCAGGGCGAGCGCCTCGGCGTAGTGGCCCTGCAGGCCTATGGCGACGGCGAGGTTGCTGCGGATGCTGAGGGTGCGCGGCACGTTCTCGCCGCCGAGCTCCTCCGCGGCGCTCTCGGCGGCCTCCTCGAACAGGATGCGGGCCTCGGTGTAGCGGCCGAGCGCCATCAGCGTGCCGCCGAGGCCGTCCTTGGCGCGGATCAGCTCGATGGGCCGGACCCCTCCGGCCTCGCGCAGTCGCCGCAGGTTCTCCCGGCCCACGTCCTCCGCGTCGGCGTACCGGCCGAGTCTGCGCAGCATGTTGCCGAGCTGGTGGACGGCCACGAGCACCGACCGGTCGGTGTCGCCGAACTTGGGCCGCCAGCTGTCCACCGCGAGCCGGCTCAGCAACCAGCCGTCGTGGTACTCGCCGCGCATCCGCAGGTACTCGACGCAGTTCAGCACGAGGTCGCGCACCTCGCCGTCGGGTGACTCCAGCGCACCGGACGGTTCCAGGTGCGGGATGATCGCGGAGTACCGGGCCCAGTTGCCGGCGGACGCGGAGTCGCGCGGGTCGGCGGAGACCAGGACCCTGCGGGCGGCGGCGGAGTAGCGTGCGGCGTCCGCGGGCGACTGGACGGACCGTACGAAGCGGTGGAAGAGGCGGTGCATTCGGACCGTGCCGACGGTCTGCGTGTCCAGGCGGGGGCCCTGCTCGTACTCGATGCGCATGGAGGTGATCTCGGAGAGTCTGCGCAGCGCGGTGTTCCAGCTGCTGGGCTCCGCGACCAGCTCGGCCAGTTCGGGCGGCAGTTCGGTGGGCCGGGCCGTCTGCAGCAGGCGTACCGGGACCACGTCGTGGGCGAAGCAGACCAGCAGGTTGAGCAGCTGCCAGGCGGGTTCGTGGCTCTCCCGCAGGGTGTTGATCAGCTTGGCCCAGGCGACCTCGTACTTCGGGTGGTGGCCGGAGGCCATGACCCCGAAACGGTCCGGCTTGCCGTCCCGGATGTCGCGTATGTAGTCGTTGACGGGCACGCCGCGGTTGAGTTGGAGCCAGGCGGCCGTCTGGTCGAGCAGCAGCGGCATGTCCTCCACGACCTCGGCGAGCCGCTCCGCCTCGTCGTCGCTGAGCCGGTCCGCGCGCCGCCGGGCGAAAGCGATGCTCTCCCGGCGTTCGAAGGCCGGCACCTCGATGACCTCGGCATGGGCCGACCACTCGCCGCGATGGGTGGTGATCAGGACGTGGCCGCGTCCCTCGGGGACGAGCCCGCTGAGCCGCTCGGGGTCGGCGGCCCCGTCCAGGACGAGCAGCCAGGGGCGTGCGGTGCCGTCGAGCTCGCGCTGGACGGCCTTGATGGTGGCGGACAGGTCGCCGGTGGCCGCGACGCCCATCGCGGGGGCGAGCTCGGCGAACTGCTGGCGGGCGGTGACGCGCTGGGCGGCGCTGACCCACCAGACGATGTCGTACTCGCCCGCGAACCGGTGGACGTACTCCATCGCCAGCTGCGTCTTGCCGTGCCCGCTGGGCCCGCGCAGCGCCACGGCGGCGCCGTCGCTTCCGGCCGCCGAGAGCGCTCCGTACACCTGCTCCAGCAGCTCTAAGCGGCCGACGAAGCGGCTGTTGCGGCGCGGCACCCCGCCCCACACCGCCGGCGGGTCGTCCGGGAAGCGCGGGCCGCGGCGCAGGTCCAGGGCGTCGGGGGCCGGGATCCCGGCGAGTCGCAGTACGCGGTGGCGGGCCGCCTCGGGCCTGAGCCCGCGCAGTTCGACGGGGGCCAGGGCTATGACGGCGTCGGGCATCGGCCGGGCGGTGACGCTCACGGCGGCGACCCGGTCCGGGTGCTCCGTCAGCAGCTGCTTGAGCACGCCGGCCCAGGCGTCGATGCGGTCGCGGTCCAGTTGCTCGTGCCAGTCGTCGATGACGAGCAGGATCCGGCCCGGGGCGCTCAGCAGCTCCTTCAGCGCCTCGCCGGTGGCCGGTCGCCGCAGCGGGTTCCAGCGCACCAGCGTCGTGGCCGGCCCGGCGGCCCGGATCTGGTGGTCGATCCATTTGGCCCAGGACTCGCTCTGCCCGGCGAAGACCACCGTGACGTGTCCGAGCTCCGCCGTCATCCCGCAATCCCCTCGTGCGACCTGTCACGTCCGTGCGCCGATGTGTCAATTGTGCGTCAGATTGCTTGCATGGGGGCCAAGTTGGTCCGGCTTCGAGGCTTACGTCGACCCGCGCACGGTCCGCTCCAGCCGGTCGGCGACGTGCCGCACGAGCCGTTCCAGGTCGGCGCAGTAGACGCTGGGATGCCGGAAGCCGGTGCCGGGAGCGTAACGGTGCACGTAGTTGCCGCCTCCGCACACCCGGCCGACCGGGCAGCCGAGGCATTCCGGGGCCAGTGCCCGCTCGCCGAGCTGCCGGGCGGCGATCCCGGGATGGCGCAGGGCCTGGTCGAACGAGTTCCGGAAGACGTCCAGGCCGGTCTCCGCCGCGCCCGGGTACGCCGACCTGAGCGAGTCGACCTGTTCGATGGCGCCGTCCGTCTCCACGACGACGGCGGCCATCGGGGACAGCCCCACGGCCTCGGCGCGGCTGGGCGCGCCGAGCAGCAGGGCGGCGATCTCCTGGAACAGCCGAACCCGGGTGCGCTGCCGTCCGCCGTCCCACCAGTCGTCGAAGACGACGGCGAGCCAGTCGCCGTAGGGGGTGGGGCGGGGGCGATGCCGGCCGGGGCGGCCCGGCGGCTGTCCCGGCGGCGGGTGCGCCCAGTTGGCGTGCGGGAGCAGGAAGTCCACACTGGGCGGGGCGAGGTCGAGCAGCGACCTGTAGACGTCGTGCGGGTCGGCGTCCAGGTCGATCGTGCAGAGGATCCCGGCGTACGACTCCGGGCGCGCGGCCAGTCTGCGGGCGGCCGCGCGGGCGGCGGGCCAAGCGGGGCGGCCGGCGTGGTCGACGCGGCGGGCGTTGTGGGCGGCGCGCCCGCCGTCGAGGCTGAGGCCGACGCGGACCCCTGCCCCGGCCAGGGCGTCGAGGGCGGTGTCGGTGAGACGGGTGCCATTGGTCTGGACGGTGGCGGTGACCCGGCAGCCGGCCGGGACGGCCTCGCGGACGGCCCGGGTGTAGGCGAGGACGGGCTCCGGTCCTGCGAGGAGGGGCTCACCGCCGTGCAGTTCGACGCGGATGCGGTCGAGACCGTGTGCCCGTACGTGCTCGGCGATCCGGGCCGCGGTGCGCCGCATGGTCGGCTCGGGCGTGCGCGGCGGACGGTCGCGCCAGCCGTCGTCCCTGCCCCGGTAGAGGTAGCAGTAGGAGCAGTCGAGGTTGCAGCGGCTGTGCACCTTCAGCACGAACTGCCGCAGCGGCGTGGGGCGGTGAGCCGTCGTGTCCAGGGCGGCGTACGGCCACCGCGGATGCGTGGTCACGGGGCGTCTTCGTAGTGGGCGACGACCGTGGGCTCCCCGTCCCTGCTGCCCAGTTCGGCGAGGATCGCCGCCAGAACCGGGTGGTCGGTCCGGTCCGGTCGGGGGATGACGGGCAGCGGTATGTGGGTGTCGTCCGGCGGGGCGGTCACTCGCGGCCCGTTTCTCGCTCGCGGAGGCGGGCGCGCTCCCGGCGGGCTTCGGCCAGTACGTCGTCCAGGCCCGCCTCCTGCGCGAGCTCGATGGCGTGTCCGTAGGCCTCGATCGCCCGGTGCAGATGGGTGAGACTGTGCGCTTCGTAGTGAAGGAGTTCGAGCATGGAGGCCCGGATCATCCAGCAGCGCACGAGGAACTCGGGCTCCTCGGAGCTGCGGATGGCCTCGCCCATCGTCCATTCCGCCTCGTACAGGTCGGACAGCACCTGCTGGAGGTCGTAGCGCCTTACGTGCGCCTGGCCCAGGCCGGCCCAGCGAAACGGGATGCCGGGATGACCCGGCGGGGTGTCCTGCAGGGCGGTGCGCAACAGGGAGACGGCCCGGGTGGCGTCGTCGGCCGACGCGTGCGCCACGCCCCTGTCCATCAGAGCCGTGCCGTAGTCGTAGAGCAGGTCGGCCCGGCCCGGATCGTCCTCGCCCAGCAGCCGTTCGGCCTGCGCCCACGCTTCGACGGCGCGGTCCAACTGGTCGGGATCACCGGTCCGGTCGTGGGCCGCCTGATAGACGCGCGCCGACCGCGCATAGCACTCCCGCCGCAGCGCCACGTCCCCACTCGCGGCCCGAAGCGCCTGATCCACGGCGTACAGCAGCTGGCGGTCCCGGCCCTCGTCGTCCGGCGCCCAGGCGAGCTCGATGGCCGACGCCACCGCCAGCCAGGCGCGGCAGCGCTCCTCTTCCGACAGGACGCGCTTGCCGCGGGCCGCTGCCCGGAAGTCGTCCATGGCGCGCAGCGCCAGCTCGGAGGCCCGCTCCGGCAGCGGCCGGGCCGTCCTCGTCCGCCCTTGTCCGGCGTACTGCCGCGCCAGATCCAGCAGCAACTGCCCCCGTACGATCTGTGCGCGCTCCCGCCCGGCGAAGGTCAGCCGCACATCGGCCGCGTCGACGGCCAGCTGGAGGTGGGTGAGGTACCACTCCTCGGGGTCGTGCGCGGGATAGGGCCCGTTCGCCCCGGGGTGGTCCACGCCCGCCTCCGCGATGGCCCGCCGCACGTACGGCAGGGTCGCAGCGGCGGTCCGCGGACCGTTCAGGCCTTCCGGGCAGGAGCCCGCACCCCGCATCGCCAGGGACAGGTCCCGGTCGGCCAGGTACAGCAGCACGGCGCGGGCGAACTCCTCCGCCCGGTACGGGCCGTGTGCCGCGTCGCGGGCCCAGTCCCGCAGGCTGCCGGGGACGCCCTCGAAGTCGAGGCCGCGGCCACTCACCTCACCGGCCAGCGCCCAGCAGACCAGCCCGCGTGTGAGGCTTCCGGGCGCCCCGTGCCGATCCGGGTCCCTGATCGCCTCCCAGGCGTCCCGCAGATCGTCCCCGACCCGTCGCACCCGCCAGCGCACCAGCAGGGCGTTGGCCAGTTCCTCGGCCGCGGACAGCCGCTCCCGATCCGGTGCCGACATCTCCAGCGCCTGCTGCAAGTACCGCACGGCGGCGTCGAGTTCGCGGGTGAGGCCTTCTCCCTCGAACCGCCCTATGGCTTCCCTGCCCTTGCCGAGCAGCTCCCCGGCGGTGAGCTCCGGTCGCTTCGGGGCCGCCGGGATCCGCGCACCGAGGTCCCGCAGCACGTCCGCCGACACCTCGGCGAACGCCCGCAGCCCGGCCGGTTCGTCCTCCACCGGGCCGACGGGCGGCCCCGGTACGTCCGGATCCACCGCTCCCCGCAGGAACGCCCCTGCCAGGGCCGGGAAGTTGCGCACGCTGCGGCCGAACTTCCGGTCCACGTACTCGGAGCAGTGCTTGAACAGGAGCTGGGCCTCCTCCAGGGCGAGCCGCGACCGTAGCTCGCTCGCCACCCCGGGCAGGAAGTCGTAGCGCACGGCCCGCGGGTCGTCCGCGTCCTCCCGGCGCCTGAGCAGTCCGCCGAGGAGCACCTCGGACAGCGCCTCGGGGCCGCTGCCGGCCAGCATGGCGTGCTGGACGAGCTGCATGACCGGCAGGTACAGCGGCACCGCCGACAGGTACACGGCGAGGCGGCGGGCCTCCGGTGAGGCGGCCCGCCAGAAGACCCGGACGCGCTCGGCGCCGCTGAGGTCCGCCGCGGCCCGCACCGGCGCGCTGGACCCGGCGTGGTCGGCGTGCACCCAGCCGGCCGCCGTGGCCAGCGACTGCCCCGTGGTGCCCGACACCAGCCGGGCCCAGCCCTCCACCGAGCCACGGCGCAGCGCCAGCACGGGGACGGGCAGCGCGCCCTGTTCGACCCGTCCGTTGTCCGGCTGGAACTCCAGCGTCCCGGCCGGGCCTTCGCGACGGCGCAGCATGCCGCGCCGGGCGGGCAGATGGGTGCGCAGCCACATCCGTTGCGGCAGCGGCTGGACCACGGCGACGGGCGCGGTCGACGCCCAGCGGTACAGCAGCCGCTGTATCCGGCCGCTGCGCCACATGGGGCCCGCACAGTCGCTGAGGACGAGGGTCAGGCGTCGCCCGGTCGGGTCGCTGAGCTGTTCGGGAGCGTGCAGCGGGCGGATGTGCTCGGGTGTGGCGGCATAGCCGGGGAGACCGCCGGGTGCCTCGTGCAGGTACTGCACCCGTACTTCCCGGAAGGCGCCGGCGCGTTCGCAGACCTGGCGCAGCTCGTCGAGCATCTGCTGCCAGACCACGGTGGAGGTGGAGACGTCCATCAGGAGCAGCAGCCGTGCCTCGCGGCGCCGCTCGGTACGCAGCACGGGCAGTACGATCCCGGACTCGGCGGCCCGTTCGGCGGTGGCCCGCTCGTCGAGGGTGCGCGGCACGGGACGTACGGGTGCGCGGTAGCGCTGGAGGGGGCGCATGCCGCGTTGCAGGGCGAGGGGTTCGGGCAGCACCGGTGCGGCGGGGACGCTCACGGGCGCCATCCGGGTGCCGGTGTCGTCGCCTCCGGGGCCGGGGGCGAACAGCCTTGCGCCGTCGGGCTGCCGGTCCTCGCTGTCCGCCGTGACCGGGCCGTCCGCGGCCGCCCGTAAGGACAGCGGATCGGTGCCGTCCGCCGGTGCGGGCGTGCGGCTGGGCGTGCTGGGGGAGGTGACGTCCGGCCGGCGGTCGGGGGCGGGCAGGTGGCGGGCCAGCCACAGGGCGTCCGCGAGCTCCTCGACGCCGGGGACGATGCCCGCGTCGCGCATGCGTGCGACCAGCGCCGCGAGCGCATCGCTCATGGCGCCGGCCGGGATGCCGGGAGCCCCCGTGGACATCGGCTACCTGGGCCCGCGGTCCAGGGGCTGCATCAGCAGCTCGGAGATCTCCTCGCGCCGTGCCGCGTCCCGGGCGGCGTGCCAGGAAGATGGCGTTGAGGAGCTGGTCGGTGGGGCGCAGCGCGCCGTCCGTCTCGGCCTCCGTGAAGTGGTCGACGATGTCGTGGTTGGCCTCGTAGGCGTCCTGGCCGAAGTGCGCCTGGACCAGCGCGGCGAGGCGTTCGTCGCGGGGCGCCTTGAGGTCCAGCGGGATACAGCGGCGCAGCAGCGGGGCGGGGAACTCGCGCTCCCGGTTGCTGGTCATCACGACGAACGGGAACGCGCGGCAGCGCACCTGTCCCTCCGTCACCTCGACCTTGCGTCCGTCGTCGGTGAGCACCCGCACCACCGGCGTCCGGTCGGCGATCCGCTCCAGCTCGGGGATCGCGAACCTGCCCTCCTCCAGGACGTTCAGCAGGTCGTTCGGCAGGTCGATGTCGCTCTTGTCCAGCTCGTCGATGAGCAGCACGCGGGGCCGCTCGGCGGCGAGCAGCGCGGTGCCGAGCGGGCCGAGCTTGATGTACCGGCCGATGTCCTCGGACTCCGGTCCGGACGCCGGCGTGCGTGCCTCGGCCGCCCGCCTGAGCTGGGCGTCCTGCAGCCGGCCGATGGCGTCGTACGTGTAGAGGCCGTCCCGCAGTTCACTGCGGGACACGATGGGCCACTCCAGCACCCGGCCCAGTCCGAGTTCGTAGGCGACGGAGTGCGCGAGCGTCGACTTGCCGACGCCCGGTTCGCCGGTCACGAGCAGCGGGCGCCTCAGATACAGGGCGGCGTTGACGAGTTCGAGGGTGTCCGGGTCCTGGATCGGCAGCGGAGCGGTGCCGGTGCCGAGCCTGCGCCGGGTGGCGGAGCCGAGGACCGGGACGTCGTACGGCACGACCGGGGCGTCGAAGGCGCGCCACGGCGGCGGGTCGGGCAGCCGGTCGATCCTGGCCGGATCCGGACGCCCACTGCCCTGGTAGACGAACCACTCGCTCATGCTGCGCTCCTCGTCGACGGTCGGTGGTGGTCCACGTCCTGGCCGACGGGGGCGTTGCGCGCCCACAACGGGCCCCTGGAAATGTACCCATCTCCGGCCTGCGGCACAGATCTTTTCGGCCAGCCGCCACGGGTGCTCTTCGGCCGGTGGCGCCGGGCGCGCGGGGTGCTCACAGCGGCGCGTCCAGGGTCTCGGTCTCCTCCGCGGGGAGGGGCCGCCGCGGGTCGTCGTACAGCAGCGCCAGCGGTTCGGCCCAGCTGTGGTCGGCACGCCGCTCGCTGATGTCCTGCCGCAGCTGCCGCAGCCGGTCCGGGAGTTCGGCCAGCGAGTCGAGGGTGCCGAGCAGTTCCTGCGCCTTGGCGTAGAGGGTGTCGCAGTCGTCGGCGCAGGTGCGGGTGACGTGCCCCTCGATGTGCCACAGGGCGACGCCGTGCCCGTTCTCCAGCGCGAGCTTCATCGCCGTCCGCCCCGGACCACGGCCGGCCGGGCGGCACATCACGGGGATGCGGTCGAAGGCCGCGTCCCGGTAGCCGCGGCCGGTGGTCACGACACCGCGCTGCGGGGTGCGCCAGCCGACGAAGCGCCGCTGTGCGGTCATGGCCTGCCAGCGGTCGGCCCACAGTTTGTCCGGATCTCCCCGGCGCGCGAGGGAGCGCAGCACCACCCGACGGCGTGCGCCGAGGTGTCCCGCGTCGTCGAGCTGGGCGATGTCGTCGAAGCGCCAGCGGTGCACCGCGGTGTCGAAGTACTCGGCGGGCAGGGCCACTTCGAGCGGCACCGGCCGGTCCTGGCGGTCCTTGGCCCGCAGCAGGTCGCCCAGCGGTCTGCGCAGCGCCTGGATCAGTTCCCCGGGGAGCCTGCCGTGGACGGAGTCGTCGGTCTGGTACAGCTCCGGCTCACTCGTGCCGTCGCCGCCGTCGAGCCAGATCTGCCAGAAGAAGCGGGTGGGCTGCGAGCCGATCACCGGGTCGAGGAGCACCGCCACCGTGGGACCCTCGCCGGGGCCGGGATACGGGATCACGATGCGGCCGGTCCGCTCCGCCGGGGCGGGACGCAACTCGTCCGGGAGCCGTACGTCACGGACGAAGGCATGCATCTCACGGCGCGGGTCCCGGCGCAGCCGCCGCTCGATCCAGGCGCCGAGCGCGGGGCACGCCTCGCCCCGGGAGCGTGCGTAGGCCTCGACGAACTTGAGGTAACGCAGGAAGGTGAGCGGACCGAGCGGGTGCGCGCCCTCGTAGAGCAGCCCGTAGCCGTCGCGCCAGGTCCGCAGGTCGGGCGTCGGGCTCGGCCACTTGCTGCCGCTGCGGGCCCGCGTCGCGAGGATCTCGACGGTGGGCGCGTCGGGTGGCGCGGGCAGCGCGGCCAGCAGGTTCAGCGCCTCCCGCCGGTCCGCCGGCGTCCACCCGGCACCGCCGTCGGCCGCGGGACCGGCCTGCTGTTCGATCCAGTTGTCGCCGCTCTCGGAGACCGGCTCCGTGCCGTGCCACCGGTCGTGCGCGGCGATGACGGCGCGGTACGTCTCGCCGAACCGGCGCATCGCCGCGATCGCGACCGCCTTCCCGCCGTCCTGCTGCTTCCGCCGCGACTTCACCAGTCCCACGACGGCCCCGGTGACCGGGTCGAGCAGCGGGCCGCCCGAGACCCCGGCCGGAAAGTCGATGTCGGGCTTGATGATCAGCCCGTACCCGTCCTCCTGGCCGTTGATGTCGGCGTCCACGGCCCGGGCGTGGGTGTGCGGCGGCTCGGGATAGTAGCCGTACACCTTGACGGGACCGGAGTGCCGTACCGCCCGGTCGGCGAGCCACACACACTCGTGCGGATACTCCTCGGCCTCACCCAGCAGGCGCACCAAGGCCATGTCCTCGTCCAGGGGTACGACGGGCCGGTCGGGGTCGGTGAGGAGCCACTCCGCCAGCCGCGCCTCGGCGTCGACACCCTCGCCCCGCACCCGGAAGGTCAGCTCCCGGTCCGCCCTCAGGTGCTGGCGCAGCACATGGGCCGCGGTGAGCACCCAGCCCGGGGCCACGAAGAAGCCGCTGCCCCACAGGGGCTTGTCCTCCCCGTCGGCCGGGAGCAGGTGCACGGTGGCGGCCTTGGCCAGGGCGTGCAGGCGTTCGTTGGGCTCGGTCATACGCCGGTGGATCCCGGCCGGGGGTCGGCCTGCCGGTCGAGCTGCCAGGTCAGGGTCACCTGGAGCGAGGCCTTGGCCTCTCCCCGGGCGAGGACGGCGACGGCCAGGCCCTCTTTGGCGGTCAGCTCCACTCCGAAGGTGATGGCGGCCTCGGTGGGTCTGGCGGCACGGGCGGCGTCGAGCACCGTGCTGCCCACGCCGCTGATCAGTTCCTGAAGCTGCTCGACCTTGGCCCGCGCGGCCTCGGTGAAGCCGACGTCCTCCTGGTCTCCGTAGGCGTCCGCGCTCCCGATCCGGGCGGTGACGACCATGCCGTTGGGCAGTTCGATGTCCTGAATGTGACTCATGCCGCTCCCCCGTCGAACTCGCGTTCCGTCCAACCGGCCACAGCCGGTTCACACTTGAAACCGTGACGAGGCTAGCCTTCCGTACGCCTCCCGGGGGAGGCCGCTAACGCGCCAAGTGGCGCATATTCTGAAGGCATGTACTTCACCGACCGAGGCATCGAAGAGCTGGAGAAGCGGCGCGGCGAGGAGGAGGTCACCTTCGAGTGGCTCGCCGAGCAACTGCGCACGTTCGTCGATCTGAACCCGGATTTCGAGGTGCCGGTGGAGCGGCTGGCGACATGGCTGGCGCGGTTGGACGACGAGGACGAGGAGTAGGGCCACGCCGGGCGCGTGTCGGCGCCCGGGTGTGCGGTCGAGGGCGCCTTCGGGCGCCCTTTGTGCGTCGTCGTCTGTGTGTGTCGTCGTCGGGTGCCGACCACTGGGGCGCCGGCCACCGAAAAGAGTGTCTTGACTTCCCGCGGCCACGATATATCGTGAATCACGTAAGACGCGATATGGCGTGTCGAGGAGGTCCCCATCATGTCCGAATGGTCCGTCGCCGAGCCGAGCAAGCTCACCTTCGACGAGCCCGTGAGCGAGCTGCATGTACGCATCGTCAATGGCACGGTGAACGTGGTGGGCACCGACGAAGGTTCCGCCCGCCTGCAGGTCGGCGAGATCGAGGGACCGCCCCTGCTCGTCACCCAGGAGGGCGGCACGCTCACGGTGGCGTACGAGGACCTTCCCTGGAAGGGCTTCCTCAAGTGGCTCGACCGCAAGGGCTGGCGCCGCAGTGCCGAGGTGTCGCTGGCCGTTCCGGTGCGTACGCGCGTGGAGGTGGGCGTCGTCAGCGCCGCCGCCGTGGTCTCCGGGATCGAGGGGGGCACGGAGGTCAAGGGCGTCTCCGGGGACACCACACTCGTCGGGCTCGTGGGACCGGTCCGCGCGGACACCGTCTCCGGGAGCGTGGAGGCCCAGGCCCTCAGCGGCGACCTGCGCTTCAACTCCGTCTCGGGCGACCTGACCGTGGTCGAGGGCGCGGGCTCCGCCGTCAAGGCCGACTCGGTCAGCGGCTCGATGATCGTCGACCTCGACCCGACCGCGAGGCCCACCGACGTCAGCCTGACCAGCGTCTCGGGCGAGATCGCCATCCGGCTGCCGCATCCGGCGGACGCGGAGGTGGAGGCCAACACGGCGAGCGGGGCCGTCTCCAACGCGTTCGAGGATCTCCGCGTCACCGGCCAGTGGGGCGCCAAGCGCATCACCGGCCGCCTCGGCGCGGGCAACGGCCGGCTGAAGGCCACGACCGTCTCCGGCTCGATCGCCCTGCTGCGCCGCCCGCCCGTGGAGGACGACGGACCGTGGGCCGACCCGGCGGACGAACCGCGCGATGCCTCGGGGGACAATTCGGATTCCGGCCCGGGCGAGGGTACGACGCCGACCAGCGCCCCGGCCGATGGCACGACCGACAAGAAGGTGCTCTGACATGCCCCCCGTCTTCGCTCACGGCCGCCTCCGCCTCTACCTGCTGAAGCTGCTCGACGAGGCCCCGCGACACGGCTACGAGGTGATCCGCCTCCTGGAGGAACGCTTCCAGGGGCTGTACGCGCCCTCGGCCGGCACCGTCTACCCCCGCCTGGCCAAGCTGGAGGCCGAGGGCCTGGTCACCCACACCACCGAGGGCGGCCGCAAGGTGTACGCCATCACGGACGCCGGCCGCGCCGAGTTGGCCGACCGCAGCGGTGAACTGGCCGACCTGGAGCTGGAGATCCGCGAGTCTGTGGCGGAGCTGGCCGCCGAGATCCGCGCCGATGTGCGAGGCGCCGCGGGCGATCTGCGGCGCGAGATGCGGGCGGCGATGAGTGAGGCCCGCAAGGGCGGCGCCGTCAACGGCGACACCGGGGACTTCACCGAGTACACCGACAAGGAGGCCTGGCGTGCCGCGAAGGAGGAGATGCGGCGGGCCAAGCAGGAGTGGAAGGAACAGGCCCGGCGCGCCAAGGACGAGAGCCGTCGGGCCCGCGAGGAGGCCCAGCGGGCGCGGCGCCAGGCCAAGGAGGCACAGGACCGGGCCCGGGCGCAGGCACAGGAGCAGATGCAGCGCATCGCCCAGCGGGTTCAGGAGCAGGTGCAGGACCACTTCGCGCGAGGCGACTGGCCTACGGGGCTGCGCGAGGGCCTGACGGAACTCGCCAAGGAGTTCGGCGAGTTCGGAAAGGACTACGGCAGGGACTTCGGCAAGGACTTCGGTTTCGGCCGAGGCGGAGCGGCCGGGCCGACCCCGGCACCGGAGCACTCGACAACCCCGGAGGACTTCCCGGCCGACTACGAGCCGGCCTGGTCCCACGAAGACACCTCCACCGGCGACCCGGCCCGCGACCTGGACCGCCTCCTCGACCGCTTCCGCGACGACATCCGCGACGCGGCCCGCGACCACGGGGTGACGCAGGACCAACTCCGGGACGCCCGCCGCCATCTGTCGACGGCGGCGGCGCACATCGGGGCGTTGCTGCGGGCGCCGAAGGGGTAGGTGCGGCAACCCCGCGTCCGGGAAGCGGGGTTGAGCCGAGGGCGGCAACCTCTTCCGCAGGGTGCGGCTTGGCGGGCTCGGTGGTGGGCCCGGCACCACCAGTCCCCGCCTCAGCCCGCCTTCACCTCTCCCCCGCCGCCCAGTACACGCGTCACCGACTCGTACGTCACGCCGTGGTCGGCGAGTACTTCCGCGGGGACGCCCGGGCGGGCGGTCAGGGCGAGGAGGAGGTGTTCGTCGCCGATGGACCGTTCGCGGCGGGCGACGGCGATGCGCAGCGACTTCTCCAGTACGTCCTTGGCACCCCGACTGAAGGAACGGTGCCCGCCCCACCACCCATTGTCCTTCCGGTCACCGGCCATCGCACCCACACCGTGCGCCTCCTCCACCCGGGACACGATCTCCGAGACGTCGATCCCCAGCCCGGCCAGCGCGTCGGCCTCGGCCTGTGACAGCCCC
The DNA here is from genome assembly GCF_006539505.1 of Streptomyces spinoverrucosus. Classification (GTDB taxonomy): domain Bacteria; phylum Actinomycetota; class Actinomycetes; order Streptomycetales; family Streptomycetaceae; genus Streptomyces; species Streptomyces spinoverrucosus. Next base: position 82,925 of record NZ_BJND01000039.1, on the reverse strand, counting down.
GCTCGCCGCCGGGCCTCGTCCAGCGCCCGCGCCACCGACTCCCGCCGCTCGGCCAGCCCGAGCGCGGCCAGCGCGAACGAACCCCGGCCGGCCCCATGGTCGAGCAGCGCGAGCAGCAGATGCTCCGCGTCGACGGTCTGCGCCCCCGCCTCCTCGCACTGCTCGACGGCGCCCTTCACCACCGCCCGGGCATCCTTCGTAAACCGTTCGAACATCATCGCCTCCCGTACTTCTTGTGCACGGCCTGCCTGCTCACACCGAGTTCCGCGGCGATCTCCTGCCACGACCAGCCCTGATTGCGCGCACTGCGCACCTGCACGGCCTCCAACTGCTCCAGCAGCCGCCGCAACGCGGCGACGGCACGCAGCCCGACCCGTGGATCGCGGTCACCGGCCCGCTCGGCGAGTTCGGTAGCTTCGGTCATGACGTCAACCTAGATTGACAGAGCGCCTCCCGTCAACCCCAGTTGACAGGATGAGGAGCCGCGCAGGCAGACCAAAAGCGGCCGATCCGAAACCGGACCGGCCGCAATACAGGCCTCCGACGAGACCACCACAAACCGTCAGCCGTTACTGAGCACGATCTTCCCGAACTGCTCGCCCGACTCCAGCCGTTCGAAGCCCTCCCGGGCCCGGTCCATCGGCAGCACCTCGTCGATGACGGGACGTACGCCGGTGGCGGCGCAGAAGGACAGCAGGTCCTCCAGTTCGTCCTTCGTGCCCATCGTCGAACCGACGACCTTCAGCTCCAGGAAGAAGATCCGGGTCAGTTCGGCATGGGACGGCCGGTCACCGCTCGTGGCGCCGGAGATGACCAGCGTGCCGCCGGGCCGCAGCGACTTCACCGAGTGCGACCAGGTCGCGGCGCCGACGGTCTCGATGACGGCGTCGACGCGCTGCGGCAGCCGCGCCCCGGACTCCACCGCCTCCACGGCCCCCAGCTCCAGGGCGCGCTTGCGCTTGGCCTCGTCCCGGCTGGTGGCGAAGACACGCAGCCCGGCGGCCTTGCCGAGCACGATCGCGGCCGTGGCGACACCGCCCCCGGCGCCCTGCACGAGCACCGAGTCGCCGGGGCGCACCCCGGCGTTGGTGAAGAGCATGCGGTACGCCGTCAGCCAGGCGGTCGGCAGGCAGGCGGCCTCCGCGAAGGAGAGTTCCTTCGGCTTGGGCAGAATGTTCCAGGTCGGTACGGCGACCTGGTCGGCGAACGTCCCCTGGTAGCGCTCGGTGAGGATGGAACGGGGTTCCTCCGGCCCGACCCCGTGCCCCGTCTGGCCGATGACCGAGTGCAGGACGACCTCGTTGCCGTCCTCGTCGACGCCGGCGGCGTCACAGCCGAGGATCATCGGCAGCTTGTCCTCTGCGAGGCCCACGCCGCGCAGGGACCAGAGGTCGTGGTGGTTGAGGGAGGCGGCCTTGACGTCGACGACACTCCAGCCGGCCCTGGCCTCGGGGGCGGGACGCTCCCCCAACTCCAGGCCACTCAACGGCTGGTCACGATCGATGCGGGCGGCGTAGACAGCGAACATGCAGCCGACGATAGATTCCAGCAGCCACCAACGGAACGCCGGAAGCCTGTGAGACACACCCTCTTGCCACAAGGACACGGCAACTGCAACCCCCCAGGGGCGCGGGGAACTGCGCGACCAGCCCACGACAACCCGCACCGAACCACAGCCCCCACCACCCACGCACCCACCACACCCCCAAACCCGCACCCGCCAACACCGCCCCACCCCCACCTGCGACGCCCACCCCCCAAACCACCCGAACGGACGGGCGGGTGGGCAAAGCAATGGCCCCGCCCAAACCGGACGGGGCCACCCAAAACAGGCGTCAGCGGCGAGCAACCCCCTCAGCCCGCGCCGCCGCCGCAACAGCCGCAGTCACCGCAGGCGCCACCCGCTCATCGAACGGCGACGGAATAACGTAGTCCGCGGCAAGGTCGTCCCCGACGACACCCGCCAACGCCTCCGCCGCCGCGATCTTCATGCCCTCGGTGATCCGCGACGCCCGCACCTGCAGCGCCCCCGCGAAGATCCCCGGAAACGCCAGCACATTGTTGATCTGGTTCGGGAAGTCCGACCGCCCCGTCGCGACGACCGCCGCGTACTTGTGCGCCACATCGGGGTGCACCTCAGGATTCGGGTTGGCCATCGCGAACACGAACGCGCCCTCGGCCATGGAGGCGACGGCCGCCTCCGGCACCGTACCGCCGGAGACGCCGATGAAGACGTCCGCTCCCTCCAGAGCCGCCTCCAGCGACCCGGACAGCCCGGCCTTGTTGGTGAACCCGGCGAGCTCCCGCTTGACCGGCGTCAGGTCCTCCCGGTCGGCGGAGACGACACCCTTGCGGTCGGCGACCGCGACGTCCCCGATCCCGGCCTCGACCAGCATCTTCGCGATCGCGACCCCGGCCGCGCCCGCGCCCGAGATGACCGCCCGCAGATCGCCGAGCGTCTTCCCGGTCAGCCGCGCGGCGTTCCGCAGGGCCGCCAGCGTCACGACCGCCGTGCCGTGCTGGTCGTCGTGGAAGACCGGGATGTCCAGCCGCTCCTGGAGCTTGCGCTCGATCTCGAAGCACCGCGGCGCCGAGATGTCCTCCAGGTTCACCCCGCCGAAGGAGGGCGCGAGGCGGACCACGGTCTCCACGATCTCGTCCACGTCCGTGCAGGCGAGCGCGATCGGCACCGCGTCCACCCCGCCGAACTGCTTGAACAGGATCGCCTTGCCCTCCATCACCGGGAGGGAGGCCTCGGGCCCGATGTCCCCGAGTCCGAGCACCGCCGTACCGTCGGTCACGACGGCGACGACGGACGATTTCCACGTGTAGTCGTGGACGAGTTCCGGCTGCTCGGCGATCGCGGTGCACACCTTCGCGACGCCGGGCGTGTACGCCAGGGACAGGTCGTCCTTGTCACGGACCGGCACGGTGGCCTGCACAGCCATCTTGCCGCCGCGGTGCAGCGCGAACGCCGGATCGAAGGAATCGAGGGGCTCGGCCCCTCCCTCCTGCTCCGTACTGCTGTCGCTGCGAGGATTGACGATCTCCGCTGCCACTTTGTCTGACCCCTTAAGTGTTCATGGTTTGAGGGTGGGTTCCACTCCTGGTGAGGAGTGGGCGGGCACCGCGTACGGCCCAGTGAGTGATGCGTACGGGCACATACGCGACGGGCGCGCCGCACACGCGCCCTGAGCCCCGGATGAGGGGTGTAAAGAACCTTCTTACCGGACGATGGGCGTCGCCGACGAGTCCATAACGGGAAGATCACATGCCGGTGACATGACTCATGCCTGAATATGGGGACAAGAGCCCGGCAAACTCTTGACAAGGACGCAATAGCCGCCAAACAACGACTTCCGTACATCCACATCCTGAGACGCGCCGAAGATCTTGCGGCCGGAACCGCACATTCCCGTAGAAGGTCCGGTCGTGATGTACCGGAGTGGTCTGGTTCGGGGGTCACCCGTTATCCGATTTTGACATGGCGGGTCACCTGAATGCTCCAGTCCGAATGGCAAGATGCCCGTAATCACACGAGGTCGCGACACCCGAAGCTGTGTGTTCTCGTCGACCCGTCGGCAACTGCCGCCCATCGGCACTTCACCCATCCGCCGGAGGAACCCACAATGACCGCAAGCTCCACCCGTCGTACGACCGCCGCGCGTTCCCGGCTAGCCGCGGTCGGTGCGATCGCGGTCGCAGGCGCCCTGCTTCTCACCGGCTGCGGTGACCAGACGGAGAGCGGCTCGGGCAACGCGGACACCGCCACGCCGGTCGCGGCCCCGCTGGCCGACAAGCTGCCCAAGGAGATCCGCGACAAGGGCGTCATCAAGGTCGGCTCGGACATCGCGTACGCGCCGGTCGAGTTCAAGGACAGCTCCGGCAAGACGGTCGGCATCGACCCGGACCTCGCCGCGGCCATGGGCAAGCAGCTCGGCGTGACGTTCCAGTTCGAGAACGGCACCTTCGACACCCTCATCACCGGTCTGCGCTCCAAGCGCTACGACATCGCCATGTCGGCGATGACCGACACCAAGGACCGCCAGGAGGGCATCGACTCCGACACCGGCAAGAAGGTCGGTGAGGGCGTCGACTTCGTGGACTACTTCACGGCCGGTGTCTCCATCTACACCAAGAAGGGCGACGACCAGGGCATCAAGACCTGGTCCGACCTGTGCGGCAAGAAGATCGTGCTGCAGCGCGGCACGGTCTCCGAGGACCTCGCCAAGGCCGAGGCCGCGAAGTGCCCGAAGAACAAGAAGCTGAGCATCGAGGCCTTCGACAACGACCAGCAGGCCCAGACCCGCCTGCGCGCGGGCGGCGCCGACGCCGGTTCCTCCGACTTCCCGGTCGCCGCGTACGCCGTGAAGACCTCCGGCGGCGGCAACGACTTCCAGCTGGTCGGCGAGCAGGTCGAGGCCGCTCCGTACGGCATCGCGGTGGCCAAGAACAACACGCAGCTGCGGGACGCCCTCCAGGCCGCCCTGGATGCGATCATCGCCAACGGCGAGTACGACAAGATCATAAAGAAGTGGGGCGTCGAGGACGGCGCCGTCGACAAGGCCGTCATCAACGGCGGCAAGTGACCGCGCGGTCAGCGACCAGCGGCACTGAAAGGCAACACCCGTGACTGTTGACATCGACAAGACGACGGGTCCGGCCGACACGCCCCCGGCCGGACCGGAGGCCATCAAGGCCATCCCGGTCCGGCACTACGGGCGGTACGTCTCCGCCGTCGTCGCGCTCGCCCTGCTGGGCGGCGTCATCTACGCGTTCTCCCAGGGCAGGATCAACTGGGGGGCGATCCCGGACTACTTCTTCAACGACCGCATCCTCGGCGGTGTGGGCAACACGCTGCTCCTGACCGTGCTGTCCATGCTGATCGGTATCGTCGGCGGCATCCTGCTGGCGGTGATGCGCCTGTCGAAGAACCCGGTGACCTCGTCGATCGCGTGGTTCTACATCTGGTTCTTCCGCGGCACACCGGTGCTGGTCCAGCTCATCGTCTGGTTCAACCTGGGCCTGGTCTTCGAGTACATCAACCTCGGGCCGATCTACCGGGACGAGTGGTCCGACTTCATGACCCCGTTCCTGACCGTGCTCCTCGGCCTGGGGCTCAACGAGGCCGCGTACATGGCCGAGATCTGCCGCGCCGGTCTGCTCGCGGTCGACGAGGGCCAGACCGAGGCGGCGCACGCGCTGGGCATGAGCCACGCCAAGACGTTGCGCCGGATCGTGATCCCGCAGGCGATGCGCGTGATCGTGCCGCCGACGGGCAACGAGGTCATCAACATGCTGAAGACGACCTCGCTGGTGTCCGTGGTCCAGTACTCCGAGCTGTTCCGCGTGGCCCAGGACATCGGCCAGACCTCCGGCGCCCCGGCCGAGATGCTGTTCCTCGCCGCCGCCTGGTACCTGCTGCTGACCTCGGTCTTCAGCGTCGGCCAGTACTACCTTGAGAGGTACTACGCCCGCGGTTCGAGCCGCTCGCTGCCGCCGACGCCGTTCCAGAAGATCAAGGCCAACATGTTGTCCCTCGGCCGCCCGAAGGGAGGCATGGCATGACCGAGAAGAGCGAGAACGTCGAAAAGGTCGAGAAGGTCGAGAAGTCCGAAGAGACCGAGAAGACCGTGAAGCACACCACCGTCCCCATGGTCAAGGCGGAGGGCGTCCACAAGTCCTTCGGCCATGTCGAGGTCCTCAAGGGCATCGACCTGGAGGTGAAGACCGGCGAGGTCTTCTGCCTGATCGGCCCCTCCGGCTCCGGCAAGTCGACCTTCCTGCGGTGCATCAACCACCTGGAGAAGATCAACGCCGGGCGGCTGTACGTCGACGGCGAGCTGGTCGGCTACCGCCAGAAGGGCGACAAGCTGTACGAGCTGAAGGACAGCGAGGTCGCGCTGAAGCGCCGGGACATCGGCATGGTCTTCCAGCGCTTCAACCTGTTCCCGCACATGACGGCGCTGGAGAACGTCATCGAGGCGCCCATCCAGGTCAAGGGCACCAGCAGGGCCCAGGCCAGGGAGCGGGCGATGCAGCTCCTGGAGCGCGTCGGCCTCGCCGACAAAGCCGGGAACTACCCCTCGCAGCTCTCCGGCGGCCAGCAGCAGCGCGTCGCGATCGCCCGGGCCCTGGCGATGGACCCGAAGCTGATGCTGTTCGACGAGCCGACGTCGGCCCTCGACCCGGAGCTGGTCGGTGACGTCCTCGACGTCATGCGCGACCTCGCCGAGTCCGGCATGACGATGATCGTCGTCACCCATGAGATGGGCTTCGCCCGCGAGGTCGGCGACAGCCTGGTCTTCATGGACGGCGGCGTGGTGGTCGAGTCCGGCAACCCGAGGGACGTCCTGACCGACCCGCAGCACGAGCGGACGCAGGCGTTCCTGTCGAAGGTGCTGTGACGCTGCGCTGAGCAAGGGGGCGCTACGGACTTTCCGTACCGCCTCTGAAAAGGGGGCGGTACGGAGAACCCGTACCGCCCCCTTCTCCATGCCCCGCTACTTGAGCGCGAGCACCAAGGCGTCGGACGGCGAGCACCACACCGGCCGCGCCTCCGCGAACCCCTGCTCCCGCAGCACGCGCGCGTGCCACGCCGCCGACGGCATCTCGCCGTCCGCATGGTCGCCGTAGATCTCGAAGCGGCGGGCGGTGGGCTCGGCGAGGACGGGGTCCTTGGCGGCGAGCTGCCACCAGTCGGCCCAGTCGAGGGCACCGTCCTTCTGCGCCCGGTCCATCCGCGCGTGCCGCAGGGTGCGCTCGGCGGCGTTGATGCGGGGCGTGGTGTCGTCGATCATGTGGTCGGCGTTCATGAACACGCCACCGTGCCGGACGAGCCCGGCGATCCGGCCGTACAGCGCCTGAAGGGGTTCGGCGTGGAACCAGTGCAGGGCCGTGGCGGTCAGGACGGCGTCGTACGTGTCGTAGGGCAGCCGTGTGGGCCAGTCGGGGTCCTTCAGGTCGGCCTCGACGAGGGTGACGCGGTCGTCGCCGTCGAACGTGCCGCGGGCGATGGTGAGCAGGGCGGGGTCCAGGTCGATGCCGGTGCTGGTGGCGTCGGGGAAGCGGGCGAGCAGACGGGCGGTGATGGTGCCGGTGCCACAGGCGAGGTCCAGCACCCGCGGCGCGGTGCCGGCGAAGGCCTCGACCAAGTCCAGCATGACCCGGAAGCGCTCCTCGCGGTCCGGCATGTACCACTCCTGCTGCCGGTCCCAGCTCTCCTGCCAGGCGTTCCAGTCGGTGCCGATGCTCGTGGTCATGGAAAACCCCCTCTTGACTCACCTGCGTAATACCCTGGAAGCACGATCGGCTGTTACGCGACCGCAGACACGACCATAGAGCCCATCCGTAAGGACTACAAGTGGAACTGGCCTATTACTCGGACTACGCCGTACGACTCGTCAACAGCGAGGAGCCGGCCCGGGGCAAGGACTCGCTGACCTCGGTCGAGGCCGTCCGGGAGCTCTTCGGCGGCAACCAGTCGGCGGCCCGCCGCGCCACCGACGCGGACGTGACGCGGTTCCGCTCGGTCCGGGCCCGGCTGCGCGCAGTCTTCGAGGCGGCCGACGGCGGCGACGAGACCCTGGCCGTGGACCTGCTGAACTCGCTGCTGCTGGAGTTCCCGGTGAGCCCGCAGATCTCCGGCCACGACTTCCGCGACGACGACGGCCGCCCCCTGTGGCACATGCACCTCGCCGACCACCCGTCGAACGCGACCGCGGGCTACGCGGCCATCGCGGCGATGGGCCTCGCCTTCCACCTCACGGAGTACGGCGTGGACCGCCTGGGCCTGTGCGAGGCGGCCCCGTGCCGCAACGCCTACCTCGACACATCCACCAACCGCTCCCGGCGCTACTGCTCCGACCGCTGCGCCACCCGCGCCAACGTGGCCGCCTACCGGGCCCGCAAACGCCTGGAGGCCGACCGGTCGGAGAAGACGGGCCTGGCCGCCGACAGCGCCCAGCGCAGCAGCGCCAGCGGCGAGCGCTGATCGGGCCGACGCGGCCGGTAGCGGAACCGGACCCGACCCAGGATCAGCTCGTCGGGTACGACCCCGTAGTCGGTGCTGTCCCCGCCGGCGTACGCGTTGTCGCCGAGCACCCACCAGCCGCCCTCGCGGCGCTCCGCCACCCGCTTGACGACGAGCAGGTCCTGCTGGAAGGGATGACGCAGGACGACGACGTCCCCCGGCCTGACACGACCGCCGTAGCGCAGCAGGAGCCGGTCCCCGTGGTACAGCGTCGGCACCATGGACGGCCCGGTCACCTCGGCCAGTCCGAAGGGCGGGACGCCCCTTTCGCGCTCGGTCTCCTGCGACAGCTCCGGCATCCCCGGCACCTCCCCGGTTCGATCCTCCACCAGTCTCAGTCTCACCCCGGACTTTTGTCCTAAGCCCATGGGGGCACTCGCGAAATCCAGTCGCTCAGGGAGTAATGTCCCCCCTGAGAAGACGATCACGAGGAAGGAATGCTTCATGCTTTCCCGCCTGTTTGCCCCCAAGGTCAAGGTCAGCGCGCACTGCGACCTGCCCTGCGGTGTGTACGACCCGGCCCAGGCCCGCATCGAGGCGGAGTCGGTGAAGGCCATCCAGGAAAAGATGGCCGGCAACGACGACCCGCACTTCCAGGCTCGTGCCACCACCATCAAGGAGCAGCGCGCCGAGCTGGCCAAGCACCACGTCTCGGTGCTCTGGAGCGACTACTTCAAGCCCCCGCACTTCGAGAAGTACCCGGAGCTGCACCAGCTGGTCAACGACACCCTGAAGGCCCTCTCGGCCGCCAAGGCGTCCACCGACCCGGCCACCGGCCAGAAGGCTCTGGACTACATCGCCCAGATCGACAAGATCTTCTGGGAGACCAAGAAGGCCTGACGCCTCGTACATGGCCGGCGGTTGGTGCATCACCGTCTGTCAGGGGCAGGTGAAGGGGCCCGACCGGACTGCCGGTCGGGTCCCTTCGGTGTTCGGGCTCCTTGTGGCTTCGGCTCGCCGCCTACGATCACCGCCATGACGATCCACTGGACGTACGCCTTCATCGACCGCCCCACCGAAGTCCTCTCTGCCACCGAGGAGTTCTGGACCGCCGTCACGGACACCCGGCTCTCCGCACGCCGGGGTGAGTTCATCACCCTGCTGCCCGTCGAGGGGACGGACGCGTGTGTGAAGGTGCAGGGGGTCGACTCCGGGCCCGGCGGCGCGCATCTGGACTTCGCCGTCGACGACGTAGGGGAGTTCGCCGCAGCGGCGGTGCGGGCGGGGGCCGGGATGGTCGCCGAGCACGAGGGGTGGGCCGTACTGCGGTCGCCCGCGGGCCAGCTGTTCTGTGCCGTGCCTTGGCACGGGGAGTCGGTGCGGCCGCCCGTCGTGCGCGGCAGCCGGCTCGATCAGGTGTGCGTCGACGTCCCGCCTTCCTCGTACGACGCCGAGGTCGCGTTCTGGAGTGAGGTGCTGGTCGGCTGGGCGTCCGTGCCGGGCTCTCTCCCGGAGTTTCATGTTGTCTCGCCGCCCGCCGGACTGCCGGTGCGGGTGCTGCTCCAGCGTCTCGGCACGGATCAGCCGCTCTCCGCCCACCTCGACCTGGCCTGCGCCGACATCGCAGCGACCCGCGCCGAACACGAGCGACTCGGGGCCACGTTCGTCGCCGCCGGCACGCACTGGACGGTGATGCGCGACCCGGCGGGCGGCACCTACTGCCTGACCGGCCGGGACCCGGAGACGGGCGGGCTGCCTAGTCGTTCGTGACGATGCAGGCGTAGGCGAAGATGCCGTCTTCGGTGGGCAGGGGCGTCGGCGGGGAACATGCGCTGTCCTGGTGAAGCATCGGCGACGGCGTCGCCTCCTCCCAGCGGTACGGCCCCGGCGGCTCGGCCGGCTCCTGCAACCACAGCGTCAGCCCGCCCCCGATGGCCACGGTCACGGCCCACACCAGCACGGCCCACCGCCATGCCCTACGCCGCCCGCCCCCGGCCTCCGTCGTCACGCAACCCTCCCCGCAATCCCGGCACTTGGGGTCACGCTAACGCCTCAGCCGCGCCGCCCGCGCCTGCAGGTACCGCTGCTCCGGCAGGCTCAGTGTCTTTCCGGCCGCCGACTCGTAGGCGGCGCGGGCCGCCTCGTACTCCCCGGTCCGCTCCAGCAGATGCCCCCGCACCGCGTCCAGACGGTGGCCGCCGCTCAGCTCGCCCTCCAGCGCGTCCAGTTCGGCGAGGCCGGCGTGCGGGCCGTGGACCATGGCGACGGCGACGGCACGGTTGAGGCGCTCGACGGGGCCGGGCACCAGGCGGACGAGGATGTCGTACAGGCCGAGGATCTCCCGCCAGTCGGCCGCCCGGGCCGACGGGGCCTCGTCGTGCACGGCGGCGATGGCGGCACGCAGCTGGTACGGGCCCGGGCGGCCCCCGGATAGCGCCCGGGTGACCAGGGCGACGCCCTCCTCGATCGCCGCCTTGTCCCAGCGGGCCCGGTCCTGCTCGTCGAGCGGGATCAGCTCCCCGTGCGGCCCCGTGCGCGCCTCGCGGCGGGCGTCGGTGAGCAGCATCAGGGCCAGCAGACCGGCCACCTCGCCGTCGTCGGGGAGCAGCCGGTGCACCGCACGGGTGAGCCGGATCGCCTCACCGGCCAGTTCGCGGCGCTGGAGGGCGGCGCCGGAGGTGGCCGTGTAGCCCTCGTTGAAGATCAGGTAGAGGGTGTGCAGGACAGCGGGCAGCCGCTCCGCCCAGTTGTCCGGGCGGCCGAAGCGCACGCCCCGCACTTTCTGCTTGGCCCGGCTGATCCTCTGGGCCATCGTCGGCTCGGGCACCAGGTGGGCGCGGGCGATCTCCGCCGTCGTCAGGCCGCCGACCGCGCGCAGGGTGAGGGCGATCTGGGCGGGCGGGGTCAGGTCGGGGTGGCAGCACAGGAAGAGGAGCGTGAGGGTGTCGTCCTCGCGCGGCGCCCGGTCCGGGCCGGGCGGCGGCGCTGTGAACGCGTCGCGCGGGGTGAGCGCCGCCGCTCGCTCCTCCCGTTGCCGCCGCGCCGCCTCACTGCGCAGCGTGTCGGTCAGCCGCCGCGCGGCGACCTTGATCAGCCAGCCCCGCGGATTGTCCGGAACCCCGGCCGAGGGCCACTGCCCGGCCGCCGCGAGCAGGGCCTCCTGTACGGCGTCCTCGGCGGCGTCGAAATGGCCGTACCGGCGCACCAGCGCGCCGAGGACCTGCGGCGCGTGGCGGCGCAGCAGGTCCTCGACCTCGTCGGTGCGGTGCATCGGTGCCGCTCAGCCGATGTCGCCGGCGCCTTCCATGATGGGCCGGATCACCACCGGGTACTCCGGGGCGCCCGCGGGCTGCGGGCAGCGGGCCACCCGCTCGGCGATCTCCGTGACCCGCTCCAGGCTCGCGCAGTCCAGGACCCAGTAGCCGGCCAGCAGTTCCTTGGTCTCGCCGTACGGGCCGTCGGTGATCACCGGCTTGCCGTCGGCGTCCAGTCCGACGAGCCGGGTCTTGGCGGGCTCGGCCAGCCCCTGTCCGTCGACGAGTTCACCGGTCTCGGCGAGGTCGTCGTTGATCGCGCTCATGTACGCGTACATGGCCTGCAGGTCCTGCTCCTTCCAGGCCGGGGAGTGCGCGGAGGCGTTGCCCCGCATCGCCTCGTAGTCCGCCTGCGTGCCCTGCACCATGACCAGGTACTTCATCGTCGTCTCCCTCTGATCGGCCGCCCGGCGTGGGCGGCTCTCACAGGGGACGTCGGAGCCGGCCGGGGATTCTCGACACGCGGTCGGAGTTCTTTTCTCAGGACTTCTTCGCCACGGTTTCGGTTTCGGTCTTCTTCGTGGGGGCGGGCGTCGCCGGCAGCTTGTGCTCGGGCAGGGCACCTTCCGCGGCGTACGCCTCGCACTTGGGGTTCCGGCACGGTCCTGCCACCCACACCGGAACCCACGCGCCCAGCGTCTTGTGGCGCCGGATCACCGTATCGACGGGCTGTCCGCATTCGGGACAGACATGTTCTGTGCTGTCCATGCCCCCAAGCGTAGGGCGGACGGCGGCTCAGCGCTTCCTGCTGTACGTCCTCACGACGGCGCCGTTGCCGAACGTGCGCACCGACCCCAGCGTGAACTCGCCGACCGCGAAGCCGGAGCCGAACATCGGCATGCCGCTGCCCAGCACGATCGGGTACGACTTGATGACGAGTTCGTCGATCTCGTCGATCAGCTCGCCCGCGAGCCGGGATCCGCCGCAGAGGTACACGTCGAACGCGCTGTCCTCGGCCTTCAGCTCGCGGACCCTGCCGACCAGATCCTCGGCGATGATCTCGACCTCGGGGTCGGGCGACTCGGCCAGGGTGCGCGAGGCGACGTACTGGCGCATATGGGCGTACGGGCTGGTGACGCCTTCCTTCAGCGCCAGGTCGTAGCTGGCGCGGCCCTGGATGATCGTGTCGAAGCGCTTGTTCGGCAGGTCGTCGATGCCGAGCGGGCGCCTGCCGTGGGTGGGCATGGTCTCCGGGTATTCCGCCTTGAGGAACTCGAAGTACTCCGCGTCCACGAAGGGGAGCATGGCCGACGCGTCGCCGTCCGGGTCCCCGATGAAGCCGTCGATGGAACAGGCGATGAAGTAGGTGAGCTTTCGCAAGCCGGTCTCTTTTCGTAGGCTGTCGGCCGTCGCTGCAACGACTCCAGTTGTAGTACTTCGACTGTAGTGGTCGCAAGCCAAATTTCCGGGACCGGGAAAGTGGGAGAGGGAATTCCGCATGGCCAGCAACCCTGAGCGCCGGGCCGCGCTCGTCGACGCCGGGGTCGAGGTGCTCGCCCGTGAGGGAGCGCGGGGGCTGACCTTCCGCGCGGTGGACGCGGCGGCCGGGGTGCCGGTGGGCACCGCCTCCAACTACTTCAGCGGGCGCGACGAACTGCTCCGCCAGATCGACGCCCGTGTGCACGTACGGCTCGCACCGGACCCCGCGGTGATCGCCGAACTGATGACCCGGCCGAGGGACCGCTCGCTGGTCACCGCCTTCATGCACGACCTGATGGGGCGCGCGACCCGCGACCGCACGGGCTATCTGGCGCTGCTGGAGCTGCGCCTGGAGGCCACGCGCCGCCCCGAACTGCGCGCCTCCTACACGCGGTCGGTGCGCGCCGATCTGGAGGAAGGCATCGAGTTCCACCGCACCGCCGGACTGCCCGGCGGCGACGAGACCGTCACCGTGCTCTACCTCGCGATGCTCGGGCTGATCCTTGAGCACCTGACGCTGCCGGACGTCCTGGACGGCGTGCTGCCCGGGGTCGATGTGCCGGAGGGGCTCGTGGAGCGGATCGTGGCGACCGTACTGCCGGAGACATGAGCGCGGCGGGCGGCGTCAGCGCGTAACGGCGGGTCCCGCACACCGTGGGGATGTGCGGGATCCGCCGGAGCCGGAACCGGCGGAGTGCGTACGGGGTCAGGAACCGCACGCCCCGCCGGTCCCGGGGTCTTTCTCGGGGCGCGTCGGCGCTGAGGTGCTGCCGCGCGTCGCCGCTCAGGTGCTGCGGCGCGTCACGAACTCGGCGAGGGCGAGCAGCCCGCCCGCCGCCTCCGGGTCGGGAATCGCACGGGACAGCTCGTGCATGGCCCGCGCCATCCGCTCGGACGCCTGGACCTGCGCCCAGTCCCGCCCGCCGGCCCGCTCCACGGCCAGCACCGTGGGCTCCAGGTCACCGCCCGCGTACGGCACCTCGTACAGCTCGGCGAGTTCGACGGCCGCCGGTGTCCCGGAGGCCAGCGCGGCGACCACGGGCAGGGACTTCTTGCGGGCGGCGAGGTCAGCCCCGGCCGGCTTGCCGGTGCGGCTCGGGTCGCCCCATATGCCGATGACGTCGTCGATGAGCTGGAAGGCGAGCCCGGACTCCCGGCCGAACGCGTCCAACGCCTCGACATCGGCCGCGGCGGCCCCGGCGTACAGCGCGCCGAGCGCGCACGCGCACCCGAGCAGCGCCCCGGTCTTGGCCTCGGCCATGGCGAGGACCTCGTCGAGGCTGACCTCGCAGGGCCCGCGCCGCTCCATCGCCGTGTCGGCCTGCTGGCCCTCGCACAGCTCGACGACGCAGGCCGCGAGCCGGGCGGCGGCGGTCGCGGACGCCGGGTGCGGGTCCTCCGCGAGCAGGCGCAGGGCGAGCGCCTGGAGGGCGTCGCCGGCGAGGATCGCGTCGGTGTCGCCGAACACCGTCCACGCGGTGGGACGGTGCCGGCGGGTGGTGTCCCGGTCCATCACGTCGTCGTGCAGCAGCGTGAAGTTGTGCACCAGCTCCACCGCGGCGGCCGCCCGTACGGCACTCGCTTGTGCCCGGGGGCCGCCGAGCGCGGCGGCCGCGGCTAGGACGAGCGCCGGCCGGATCGCCTTGCCCGCGTTACCCGCCGCCGGGGATCCGTCGGCGTGCTCCCAGCCGAAGTGGTAGCGCGCGATCCGGCGCATTGCCCCGGGCAGCGAGTCGACCGCCGAGCGCAGCTCGGGATCCACCATCGCCCGCGCACCCTCCAGGATCACCGCCGCCTCGGGGCCGTCGACCGGTCCCGGACCGCTGTCCGTCTGGGTCGCGATGGAACTCCGCCTTTCCTCTCTGGCCAGGGAGTGGGTGGTCAGGGTCTGGGTGGTCACGGCCTGGGTGGTGGACTGGTGCGTGGGCTGGGTCGTCGACTCGGTCATGGACTCGGTCATGGGATCGAGGTCCCCCCTGGGAGAGTCTGCGGGCAGTGGCGCTTCCGCTCCGGCCGGGCGCATACCCCGAGGTGTACCCGCCCTGACGGGCGGGGACACGACACACGGACCGGGAAGGTCACCGCCAGCGGCCGATCTCGACGTTCTCCAGCACGCCGAGCGCGTCCGGCACCAGAACCGCCGCCGAGTAATAGGCCGTCACGAGGTACTTGATGATGGCCTGTTCGTTGATGCCCATGAACCGCACCGACAGACTGGGCTCGATCTCGTCCGGGATACCGGACTGGCGCAGACCGATCACACCCTGGTCCGCCTCGCCGAGACGCAAGGCGATGATCGAGCTGGTCCGGGCCTCGGTGACCGGGATCTTGTTGCACGGGTAGATCGGGACACCGCGCCAGGTCGGGATGCGGTTCCCGGCGACGTCGATCGTCTCCGGCACCAGGCCCCGCTTGTTGAGCTCACGGCCGAACGCGGCGATCGCGCGCGGGTGGGCCAGGAACATCTTGGTGCCGCGCCGGCGGCTGAGCAGCTCGTCCATGTCGTCCGGGCCGGGCACACCGTCGTGCGGCTGGATCCGCTGGTCGTACTCGCAGTTGTTCAGCAGGCCGAACTCACGGTTGTTGATCAGCTCGTGTTCCTGGCGTTCCTTCAACGCCTCGACGGTCAGCCGGAGTTGCTGCTCGGTCTGGTTCATCGGCTGGTTGTACAGGTCGGCCACGCGCGTGTGGATGCGCAGCACGGTCTGGGCGATGCTCAGTTCGTACTCGCGGGGCCGCGCCTCGTAGTCCACGAAGGTGTGCGGGATGTCCGGCTCGCCCTCGTGACCGGCCGCGAGGTCGATCTCCTTCTCGCCGTACTTGTTGGTGCGCTGCCGCGGAATGGACCGCCGCTGCTCCAGGTGCTCACGCAGCGAGTCCGCGCGCTCGGCGAGCTGCTCGACGTCCTGGCGGGACAGGACGAGGACCGTGCAGGGGGTGATCGCGCGGGCCGTGAACTCCCAGATGGCGTCCGGGTCGAGCAGCGCCTGCTCGCCGAGGTACGCCCCGTCGGCGAGTACGCCGAGGCTCTCGTCGTCGCCGTACGGACCGGGGCCGATCTTCTCCACCCTGCCGTGCGCCAGCAGGTACACCTCATCGGTCTGGTTGCCGAAGTCGGCGATCACCTCGCCCGCGGGGATCTCGCGCTGCTCACAGCGCTGGGCGAGCTCGGTCAGCACCTCCGCGTCCTCGTACGACCGCAGCGCCGGCAGCTCGCCCAGCTCCGCGGGGATGACCTCGACACGGTCGCCGGTCTTCACGAAGGTGATGCGTCCGTCACCCACGGCGTAACTGAGCCGCCTGTTCACTCGGTACGTGCCGCCCTGCACGTCCACCCACGGCAGCATGCGCAGCAGCCAGCGCGAGCTGATCTCCTGCATCTGGGGTACGGACTTGGTCGTGGTGGCCAGGTTCCGCGCGGCCGCCGTGCCGAGACTCTGCTGCGGCTTGGTCTGCTCCGTGCGGACCTCTTCGCCTACCGACATAAGGAATTGCCCTCCCGGTCATGCCCTGGCAGCGGTGTGCGCCGGGCACCGATCTCCGCGAGCAAGCCTTCCATCACACACCGCGTTCGTGCTATTACCCGAACGAGCGGGATTGGATCAACTCCCGCTGGGCACACATGGGTTCCACTTCGAACGGTGTGTGGCCGCTGTGCGACCACCAGCCTGACCGAATCCGCTCGCTCACTGTACGAACGGGCGGTTCCGGTTCCTCGCGATTCGGTACAAGCAGCATGTACGAGGCGGCCGCGACGGGCGGTCGTCGCGCCGCACGAAGGAGGCACACATGGCCTCACCCCTGCCCGCGAACCGTTTCCTCGACTGCCTGCAGGACGAAGGCCTCACCGTTGTCGAGGTGGGCGACTGGAGAGAGCACAACCGCAACCACGTGGGCCCGTGGGGTCCCGTGCACGGCGTGATGATCCACCACACCGTGACCCAGGGCAGCGAGTACACCGTGGACCTCTGCCGGAACGGCTACGACGGCCTGCCCGGACCGCTGTGCCACGGCGTCATCACCAAGGACGGCAGGGTCCACCTCGTCGGCTACGGCCGCGCCAACCACGCGGGCCTCGGCGACGACGACGTCCTGCGCGCGGTGATCGCGGAGAAGGCGCTGCCCCCGGACAACGAGAAGAACACCGACGGCAACCGCCACTTCTACGGCTTCGAGTGCGAGAACCTCGGCGACGGCGAGGACCCCTGGCCCGAGGCCCAGCTGGAGGCCATCGAGCGGGCGGCCGCCGCGGTGTGCCGGCAGCACGGCTGGACGCACCGGTCGGTCATCGGCCATCTGGAGTGGCAGCCGGGGAAGGTGGACCCGCGTGGGTTCACGATGGCCGCGATGCGACAGCGGATCGCCGAGCGACTGAAGTAGCCCGCGGGCGACAATGGCCTGGTGACCAGCCCCGACGCCCTGGCGACCCTGCACCCGCGGCTTCCCTCCCCGGTGCGGGAGGCGCACGACGACCGCTTCGCGCGGCGGGGCGTACGGCTCCTCCTCAAGCGCGACGACCTGATCCACCCCGACCTCATCGGCAACAAGTGGCGCAAGCTCGCGCCCAACCTCACCGCGGCCCATGGCCACACGGTCCTCACCTTCGGCGGCGCGTACTCCAACCATCTGCGCGCCACCGCCGCCGCGGGCCGCCTCCTCGGCCTCGCCACCGTCGGCGTGGTCCGCGGCCAGGAACTCGCCGACCGGCCCCTAAACCCCTCCCTCGCCCGCTGCGTGGCCGACGGCATGCGCCTGCACTTCGTCGACAGATCGACGTACCGACGCAAGACCGAGCCGGACACCCTCGCCGCCCTGCTACGCACGATCGGCGCCGAGGACGCGTACGTGGTCCCCGAAGGCGGCAGCAACTCGCTGGCCGTACGCGGCTGCCAGGCGCTCGGCCAGGAGTTGCGCGGGCAGGCGGACGTCGTGGCGATCGCCTGCGGAACGGGCGGGACGCTGGCGGGGCTGGCGGCGGGGCTGGGCCCCGGGCAGCGCGCGTTGGGCATACCGGTGCTCAAGGGCGGCTTCCTGACCGCCGGCATACGGCACCTCCAGGAGGCCGCCTTCGGTGGGCCGCGCGGCGACTGGCACCTCGACGACCGCTTCCACTTCGGCGGCTACGCCCGCACCACCCCCGAACTCGACTCCTTCGCCGCGGACTTCGAGGACCGGCACGGGCTGCCCGTCGAGCGTCTGTATGTCGCCAAAATGCTGTACGGACTTATGACCCTGGCCGAGGAAGGCGCCTTCGCGCGCGGGAGCACGGTGGCGGCCGTCGTGACCGGCCGGCCCTTTATGTGAACCCGCCTACGTCGCCTCCCGATACGCCGCCGCCTCCTCCAGGTCCAACCGGCGCAACAACGTCCGCAACATCTCGTCGTCGATATAGCGACCGTCGCGCAGCTTCACGAACACCTCGCGCTCGGCGCTGATCGCCTCCCGGGCGAGGCGGCGGTAGGTGTCGTCGGCGGTTTCGCCGGTGATGGGGTTGGGCTGGCCAAGGCGTTCCCAGACGGCGTTGCGGCGGCGCTCCAGGACCGCGCGCAGCCGGTCGGCGAGCGGCTCGGGCAGGGCGTTGCGCTCGTCGGCGAGGAGTTCGTCGAGGCGTCGCTCGGCGGCGAGGGACGCCTGGGCCTGGGCGTTGGCCTCGGCGAGCGTCTCGGCCTGGGCGTCCCGGCCGGGCAGTTTGAGCAGCCGGATCAGCGGGGGCAGGGTGAGGCCCTGGACGACGAGGGTGCCGATGACCGTCGTGAAGGTCAAAAAGAGGATCAGGTTGCGGCCGGGGAAGGGCTCGCCGCCCTCCACGACCTGCGGGATCGAGAACGCGATGGCCAGCGAGACCACGCCCCGCATCCCGGCCCAGGAGACGATGAACGCGCCCTTCCAGGTGAGGTTCGCCTCCCGTTCCCGGATCCGCTCCGACAGCATCCCCGGCAGGAGGACCGACGGGTACACCCACACGAACCGGGCCGCGACGACCACCAGGAAGACGGCGAGCGCGTACCAGGCGGTCTCCAGCCCCTCGTACTCCCCCAGTCCTTCGAGTACCACGGGCAGTTGGAGGCCGATGAGGGCGAACACCGCCGACTCCAGGACGAAGGCGACCATCTTCCAGACCGCGCCCTCCTGGAGGCGGGTCGCGAAATCGACCTCCCACGCGCGGTGTCCGAGGTACAGGGCGACCACGACGACCGCGAGGACACCGGAGGCGTGCACCTCCTCGGCGACGGCATAGGCGACGAACGGGATCAGCAGGGAGAGGGTGTTCTGGAGGAGGGGCTCCTTGAGGTGGGTGCGCAGCCAGTGGATCGGCACCATGAGGACGAGTCCGACGCCGATGCCGCCGATCGCCGCGAGCAGGAACTCGCCGATCCCGCCGGCCCACGTGGCGCTCTCGCCGACGGCGGCCGCGACGGCGACGCGGTAGGCGGTGATCGCGGTGGCGTCGTTCACCAGGGACTCGCCCTGCAGGATCGTGGTGAGCCGGGACGGCAGTCCGACCCGGCGGGCGATCGCGGTCGCCGCGACCGCGTCCGGCGGCGCCACCACCGCACCCAGCACCAGCGCCGCGGTCAGCGGCAGCCCCGGGACGATCACATAGGCGGCCCAGCCGACGACGAAGGTCGCGAAGAGCACGTACCCGACCGACAGCAGCGCGACCGGCCGCAGCTGTGCGCGCAGGTCGAGGTAGGAGCTCTCGGTGGCCGCGGTGTGCAGCAGCGGCGGCAGGATCAGCGGCAGCACGATGTGCGGGTCGAGGTGGTAGTCCGGCACTCCGGGCACGTACGACACCGCGAGGCCGACCGCGACCAGCAGCAGCGGCGCCGGCACGGGGGTGCGCCGGCCGGCCGCCGCGATCGCGGCACTGCCCGCCACCAGCATCAGCAGTGGCATCACGTCCATGGTTCTCGCCCGCCTCGTTTTTCCGCGCGGCCTTCCGCACGCCCGTCGTAACCTGGCAATCATGAAACAGTGCACGCATGCCGACGCGCTGCCGCACCCGGAGCCCGGTGCCCTCACGGACACCTGCCCCGAGTGCCTGGCGGACGGCTCGCATCCGGTGCAGCTGCGACTGTGCCTCAGCTGCGGTCATGTCGGCTGCTGCGACTCCTCGCCGGGCCGGCACGCGACGGAGCATTTCAAGGAGTCCGGTCATCCGGTGATGAGGACGTTCGAACCGGGGGAGAATTGGCGATGGTGTTTCGTGGACCACGTGCTCGTGTGACCGGCTCGTGACCTCCCGGCCCGACGGTTCGAGCGTCTGACGTGTGGGTACGTCAACCCGGCGCGCGCTCTTCCCAATTGGGGGCGCCCACCCTCTAGCCACTGTGCGTATTCATGTGTTTACTATGAGTGACAGCAAGGGGTTGGGGTCCCGGGGACAGGTAGGTTCCGAGCGCGGTAGCGTCACCGCTGAACACACATCGCGTTACCCCGAGGGGCGACCCTCGGCCCCGTAGAGCTTGTACCACCTTGGAGGTGAGGGTGTCCCAGATCGCAGGCGAGCCCGCGACCCAGGACTTCGTGGAAGTCCGGCTGCCGGCTGCGGGTGCCTACCTGTCGGTGCTGCGGACGGCCACGGCCGGCCTCGCGGCCCGTTTGGACTTCACCCTCGACGAGATCGAGGACCTGCGCATCGCGGTGGACGAGGCCTGCGCGATCCTGCTCCAGCAGGCCGTGCCCGGCTCGGTGCTCAGCTGTGTCTTCCGGCTCGTCGACGACTCGCTGGAGGTCACCGTCTCGGCGCCCACGACCGACGGTCACGCCCCTTCGCGGGACACCTTCGCCTGGACCGTGCTGTCCGCCCTCGCAGGCAAGGTCTCCTCCGCCGTGGACGACGACAAAACCGTTTCGATCAGCCTCTACAAACAGCGCGGCGCGGGACCCGGGCCGGCGTGAGGAACGGGGACGGGCCGGTGCGGGACGAAGAGCGCGGCACACGGGAGCTGCCGCCGGGGGTGCCCGGAGGCGCCCCCGGCGCGAGCGGAGCCGAGAGCTTGGGGGACGGTCCGAGCGGTGCCCGTCGCATGACGGACGGCATCGACGGCATCCCCGAGCAGGCACGGCCGCACCCGGAGGACGGCTCCGACGCGTCGGAGGCCGGCTTCCTGGACGATGGGCAGCGGGATCAGGAGGGTGCCGTGCAGAGTGCGCCTCTGGAGCTGCGGATGGGGGTGTCCCCTGTCCATGGGGGTCCTCCCGCTCGAGCGAAGTCGAGAGTGGGGGAGGAGACGAGGGCTCGGGGAAGGGCGACGGGCGGGACGATGAGCGAGCACGAGCGATACGCGGAGCAGGACGTGCAGGAGGTGCCCGACGCGCAGCACGACACGCCCGGCACGCCTGACACGGCGGCCGCGCGCGGCGCACAGCCCACGCAGCACGATCCGCAGGACCGCAGCGGTGCGCGCGCCCTGTTCGTGGAGCTGCGCAAGCTGAAGGAGGGCAGCCCGGAGTACGCGGAGCTGCGCAACCAGCTGGTCCGGATGCACCTGCCGCTCGTCGAGCACCTCGCGCGCCGCTTCCGCAACCGCGGCGAGCCGCTGGACGACCTCACCCAGGTCGCCACCATCGGCCTGATCAAGTCGGTCGACCGCTTCGACCCGGACCGCGGCGTGGAGTTCTCGACGTACGCGACCCCGACGGTCGTCGGCGAGATCAAGCGGCACTTCCGTGACAAGGGCTGGGCGGTGCGCGTGCCGCGCCGGCTGCAGGAGCTGCGCCTGTCGCTGACCACGGCGACCGCGGAGCTGTCGCAGTTGCACGGCCGCTCCCCCACGGTCCACGAGCTCGCCGAGAAGCTGGCGATCTCGGAGGAGGAGGTCCTGGAGGGCCTGGAGTCCGCCAACGCGTACTCCACGCTGTCCCTGGACGTCCCCGACACCGACGACGAGTCCCCGGCCGTCGCCGACACCCTCGGCGCGGAGGACGAGGCGCTGGAGGGCGTGGAGTACCGCGAGTCGCTCAAGCCGCTGCTGGAGGACCTCCCGCCGCGCGAGAAGCGGATCCTGCTGCTGCGCTTCTTCGGCAACATGACCCAGTCGCAGATCGCGCAGGAGGTCGGCATCTCGCAGATGCACGTCTCCCGGCTCCTGGCCCGGACGCTGGCGCAGCTGCGGGAGAAGCTGCTGGTCGAGGAGTAGTCGGCGCTACTTCTCCGCGTTGCCGGGTCCCCGGATTCCGAGGGCCCGGGTCGTCTCGGGGTTGAGCAGCAGGACCAGGGACGCGACCGCGACGGCCGCCAGGGCGATGCCGCCCGGGATGGCCATGCTGTCGGCCTGGAGCAGGTTGTAGGCCACCGGCAGCGAGATGATCTGCGTGATGACGGCCGGGCCGCGGCTCCAGCTGCGCCGGCCGAGCAGCCCGCGCGCGGCGAGCAGCGGCAGCAGCGCGAGCACAATCAGCGTGACGCCGCCCGTCACGGCCTGCTGCCGGTCGTCCGGGTGCCCGGTCAGTCCGAGTACGAGGATCCAGATGCCGCCGACCACCAGCGCGAGCCCCTCCAGCGCGGCCAGCGCCGCCGCCACGGTCAGCCGGACGGGACGGGGGCCGGCCTCTGCGGCGGCCTCGGAAGCGGGGGTGGGGTTCTGCTGAGAGCTCACCCCAGAAGGGTAGCCCTCGGGTTCCCGAAGCCCCGGAAGGCCCCGTGGAAGGCCCCGCGCACGGCTCCGGTCACCCGTGTCCAGGCTCACGCCTCGATCTCCCGCCGGATCCCGGTCCGGCCTGTGCCCGGTACCACCCAGTAGGTACCCTGCCAGTCATGCGTGCACTTCTCGTGGTCAATCCGGCGGCAACCACCACAAGCGCACGTACGCGCGATGTCCTGATTCATGCGCTCGCCAGTGAGATGAAGCTGGAGGCGGTCACCACCGGGTACCGCGGGCACGCGCGCGACCTGGGCCGGCAGGCCGCGGAGAGCGACGACATCGACCTCGTGGTCGCCCTCGGCGGCGACGGCACGGTCAACGAGGTCGTCAACGGCCTCCTGCACAACGGCCCCGACCCCGACCACCTCCCCGGCCTCGCCGTGGTCCCCGGCGGCTCCACCAACGTCTTCGCCCGCGCCCTGGGCCTGCCCAACGACGCCGTCGAGGCCACCGGCGCCCTGCTGGACGCGCTGCGCGAGGGCAGCGAGCGGACCGTCGGACTGGGTCTGACCTCGGGCACGAAGGGCACCGAGGACGAGGCGGTGCCGTCCCGCTGGTTCACCTTCAACGCGGGACTCGGCTTCGACGCCGGCGTCGTGGGCCGGGTCGAGCAGCAGCGCGAACGCGGCCGGAAGTCGACGCACGCGCTCTACGTCCGTCAGGTGCTGCGCCAGCTGCTGGGCGAGCCGAGCCGCCGGCACGGCCTGATCACCCTGGAGCGGGCGGGCGAGGACCCGGTGACGGATCTGCTCCTGTGCATAGCGTCGAACACCGCCCCCTGGACGTTTCTCGGCAATCGCCCGATGTACGCCTCGCCCAAGGCGTCGTTCGACACCGGACTCGATGTGTTCGCCCTCAGCCGGATGTCGACGGCCGCGGTTGCCCGGTATGGCACCCAGTTGCTCACTTCGTCCCCCGAGCGCGGACCCCATGGCAAGCACGCCGTCTCCCTGCACGACCTGAGTGAGTTCACCTTGCATTCGAAGGCGCCACTGCCCCTTCAGATGGACGGTGACCACCTCGGGCTGCGTACCAGCGTGACGTTCACAGGCGTACGCCGTGCACTGCGTGTGATTGTGTGAGCAGAAGGGGCTAAAGTCCTTTCACTCGAACGTTTAGGCCAGGATCCACCCCATGGAAGTACGGCTGTGACCTAGTCGACACCGAGGAATCAAAAAAAACTTTCCGGAAGGGGTTGTATCCGCCGCCGAGGTTTGCGAGTCTCTACATGGCGATCGGGACGGCCCGCAACACCGGCCTCCACAGATCACCGGAACCCCTCTTCACACCAAGGACCACGCCGGGGAAGACTCGGCGGTCGGCCCTTCACTTGTTGAGGGATTCGTGAAAGCGTTCACATTCACAAGCAATCTTCACGTAATACCAAGGAGAGGTAGCAGCCATGGACTGGCGTCACAACGCCGTTTGCCGCGAGGAAGACCCCGAGCTCTTCTTCCCCATCGGCAACACCGGTCCTGCGCTGCTGCAGATCGAGGAAGCCAAGGCCGTCTGCCGTCGCTGCCCGGTGATTGAGCAGTGTCTGCAGTGGGCGCTCGAGTCCGGCCAGGACTCCGGCGTCTGGGGTGGTCTCAGCGAGGACGAGCGCCGCGCCATGAAGCGCCGCGCCGCCCGCAACCGGGCCCGTCAGGCCTCCGCCTGATCTACCCACCCCGCGTGACAGCCTGAGCTTGGCGGCGCGTACAGCGAGTACGCATCTCCCGCCCCCGAGCCGCAGCGCGCAGTACCCCCGATGCGCACTGACCCCGGACCGTTCCTACGGTCCGGGGTTCTTTGCTGTGCGCGTGCGTCACTTCTGTGCGCGCACCGGGATGTCGAGGATGACCCGCGTGCCGCGCTCCGGTGCCGGGACCATGTCGAACGTACCGCCCAACTCGCCCTCCACCAGCGTCCGTACGATCTGCAGGCCGAGGTTTCCTGAGGTGCGCGGGTCGAAGCCCTCGGGCAGGCCGACTCCGTCGTCCTGGACCGTGACCAGCAGGCGGGCCTCCTTCGTCGTACCGCCCCGCACGGCCGACACCTCCACCGTGCCGGTGTCGCCTTCGCGGAAGCCGTGCTCCAGGGCGTTCTGCAGCACCTCGGTGAGCACCATCGACAGCGGGGTGGCGACCTCGGCGTCCAGGATGCCGAAGCGGCCGCTGCGCCGGCCGGTGACCTTGCCCGGGGAGATCTCGGCGACCATCGCCAGCACCCGGTCGGCGATCTCGTCGAACTCCACGCGCTCGTCCAGGTTCTGAGAGAGCGTCTCGTGCACGATCGCGATCGAGCCGACCCGGCGTACCGCCTCTTCGAGGGCCGCGCGGCCGCGCTCGGACTCGATGCGCCGGGCCTGGAGGCGCAGCAGCGCGGCCACGGTCTGGAGGTTGTTCTTCACCCGGTGGTGGATCTCCCGGATGGTGGCGTCCTTGGTGATCAACTCGCGCTCGCGGCGGCGCAGTTCGGTGACGTCCCTCAGCAGGACGAGGGAACCGATGCGGGTGCCCTTGGGCTTGAGCGGAATGGCCCGGAACTGGATGACCCCGTCGTTGGCCTCGATCTCGAACTCGCGTGGCGCCCAGCCGCTCGCCACCTTGGCCAGCGCCTCGTCCACCGGGCCCCGGGTCGGGGCGAGTTCGGCGGTCGTACGGCCGAGATGGTGGCCGACGAGGTCGGCGGCGAGGCCCATGCGGTGGTAGGCGGACAGCGCGTTCGGGGAGGCGTACTGGACGATGCCGTCCGCGTCGAGCCGGATCAGGCCGTCGCCGACGCGGGGCGAGGCGTCCATGTCGAGCTGCTGGTTCGCGAAGGGGAAGGCACCGGCCGCGATCATCTGCGCCAGGTCCGAGGCGCTCTGGAGGTACGTCAGCTCCAGGCGGCTCGGGGTGCGCACGGTGAGGAGGTTGGTGTTGCGGGCGATGACACCGAGGACGCGGCCTTCCCGTCGTACCGGAATCGACTCGACGCGGACCGGGACCTCCTCGCGCCACTCCGGGTCGCCCTCGCGCACGATCCGGCCCTCGTCCAGCGCCGCGTCCAGCATGGGGCGGCGGCCGCGCGGGACGAGGTGGCCGACCATGTCGTCCTGGTAGGAGGTGGGGCCGGTGTTGGGCCGCATCTGGGCGACGGAGACATAGCGGGTGCCGTCGCGGGTGGGGACCCACAGGACCAGGTCGGCGAAGGAGAGGTCGGAGAGCAGCTGCCACTCCGAGACCAGCAGATGGAGCCACTCGAGATCGGAGTCGTCGAGGGCGGTGTGCTGGCGGACCAGTTCGTTCATGGAGGGCACGTCTGCGAGCGTACCTGGGGGTTTGTGCAGGTCCTAAAAGTGTCTGGACGGGGCCGAAAACACCCGCGGGCCGCGGCGCCTGGGAGGGACCCTCAACCCTCCCGGCACCGCAGCCCGGAGCAACATCGGCCGTGGGGTGTGCGGTCCCGGTCGGCCGAAGGATGAGGAGCCGGGGCAGTCAGGGCAGAGAGCACCGGTTCCTCGATCCGCCTTCCTGTGCGGGGAAGACGGAGGCTCTTCGTTTCTACGTCGCCCTGCACGCATTGTGGACTAGACCACTACCCGTGTCCATGCGTTGGGGGCGGTTTGTTGTTGAAGACTGTGTGGAGTTGGCGCTTCGCAGCCTAACCCGCCTGGCTCACGTACGGGGCCAGATGGCCATGGCAATTTCCGCGAGAGCCTCCAGTTCTGCGCGGCTCGCGCCGTCGCGCGCCTGTTGGGACATGCCCTGGATCATGGCGCCGGCGTGACGGGCCAGGGCGGCGGCGTTGGTGTCGGGTGGGAGCTCGCCTGTGGCGATGTCCGTTTTTATGCGGTTTTCGAAGGCCGCGATATTGGCGTTGCGCCGGGCTCGCAGGGACTGTTCGACCTCTGGGGTGGTGCAGTTGGCTGCGGCGTGGATGACGAGGCAGCCGTGCGGATGCCCGGGTTCCGTGTACTGGACGGCGGCTTCACGCAGGGTCCGTTCAACGGCGGCCCGGGCGGTGGGCTCCTCGGCGAGGGCGCGCTCGGTGAAGAAGCCGTATCTCGTGCCGTACTCCTGGACGACCTCCTCGAAGAGGGAGCGCTTGTCGCCGAAGGCCGCGTAGAGGCTGGGGGCGCCGATGTCCATGACACGGGTGAGATCGGAGACGGAGGTGGCCTCGTAGCCGTGTTCCCAGAAGGCCATCAGGGCCTTCTCCAGCGCGGTCGCGCGGTCGAAGGAGCGGGGGCGACCACGTGGCCTGCCCTTCGCCTTGCTCTCCCCGGCGTTCCCGGTCTTCGGACTGTTCACCATGGAGGGCATTTTATAGCGGGCACTAGAGAAATGTCGGCGGGGTGTTGTACGGTCTTTCTGTAGCGACCGCTAGGAAAATACGAAGGGGGCGGCGGCATGGGCGTGCTCACGGGCAGGACGGCGCTGGTCACGGGCGCGAGCAGGGGCATCGGGCGAGGAATCGCCGAGCGGCTGGCGCGGGACGGCGCGCGGGTCGCGGTCCATTACGGCAGGAACGAGACGGCGGCGAAGGAGACGGTGGCCGCGATCGAGGCGGCGGGCGGCGCGGCGTTCACGATCGGCGTGGAGCTGGGGCTGCCGGGGGACGTCGAGGCACTGTGGGCGGAGTTCGACCGGCACGCCGACGGACTGGACATCCTCGTGAACAACGCCGGGATCGGGAACACACGCCCGATCGACGAGATCACGGAGCAGGAGTTCGACAGGGTCTTCGCGGTGAACGTGAAAGCGCCGTTCTTCATCGTCCGGCACGGCATGGCGCGACTGCGGGACGGCGGCCGGGTCATCAACGTCTCGTCGGGGCTCGCCCGGACCGCAGTGATGCCGGACAACATGGCGTACGCGATGACGAAGGGCGCGCTGGACGTCTTCTCCCGGGACCTTTCCAAGGTGCTCGGCCCCCGGGCCATCACGGTGAACTCGGTGGCGCCCGGGATCATCGACACCGACAACACGGCGGGGCTGCTGTACGGAACCGAGGGCGGGTGGGCGCAAGCCGCCGCGATATCGGCGCTCGGCCGGGTGGGCGAGACCGCCGACGTCGCGGATGTGGTGGCTTTCCTGGCCTCGGGTGGGGCGCGGTGGGTGACAGGGAGCTGGGTGGACGCGACCGGGGGTTCGCTGACGTAGGTGTTCCCCTTGCATGCACTCGCCCCCTTGCATGCACTCGCCCCCCTGCATGCGCTCGCGCCCGTCGTGATCTCTCAGCGCGTCTCCGTCACCTTCGCCAGCGCGCGAGGGGCGTCCGGGTCCTGGCCGCGGGCGATGGTGACCTCGTAGGCCAGGAGCTGGAGCGGGATGATCTCCAGGATGGGCTGGACCTCCTCGGCGACGTCCTCGGTGGGCAGGACGAAACCGGCGGAGGCGCGCTCGACCTCGCTCCTGGGTCCGATGACGACCAGGTCGGCGCCCCGGCCGCGCAGCCGGTCGAGTACGGGCTCGAGCGCCTCGCCTCCCTTGCCGTCGGTGACGACCGCGATGACCGGGGAGACGTTGTCGACCATGGCGAGGGGACCGTGCAGGAGGTCGGCGCCGGAGTAGGACAGGGCGGGGATGTAGCTGGTCTCCATGAGCTTGAGGGCGGCTTCCTTGGCCGTTGGGTAGCCGTAGCCGCGTGAGGTGATCACCATGCGCTCGGCGAAGCGATAGCGGGCGGCGAGGGCGCGGACCTCGTCGTGCCGGGCGAGCAGGCGCTCGGCGAGGCCGGGCAGCACCTTGGCCGGGGCGCCGTCGCCGCCGCGCAGGCCCTCGACGAAGAGGTAGAGCGCGAGGAGCGAGGCCGTGTAGGTCTTGGTCGCGGGGAGCGCCTTCTCCGGTCCGGCCAGGATGTCGATGTGGTACTCGGAGACGCCGGCCAGCGCGGAGTCCGGGTTGTTGGTGACGGCAAGGGTGATCGCACCGGCCTCGCGGGCGGCCCGAGTGGAGGCGACCAGGTCCGGGGAGCCGCCGGACTGGCTGACGGTGATGACGAGGACGTCGGTGAGGTCGGGGCGGGCGCCGTAGGCCGTCGTGGTGGACATGGAGGTGAGGCCGCAGGGGAAGCCGACTCGGACTTCGAGGAGGTACTTGGCGTAGAGAGCGGCGTTGTCGGAGGTGCCGCGGGCGGTCAGCAGGACGAAGCGGGGTGTGCGGGCGGCGATGTCCTGGGCCACCTGGCGGATGGCGGGGGCGCCCTTGTCCAGGATCCGGCGCAGTACCGCCGGCTGCTCGGCCATCTCCCGCGCCATGATCCGGCCGGGGACCTCGCTGTGGGGGGCGTGGGGGTCGTGAGGGTACGGGGTCGTGGCGGTCATGTGGGTTCCTCTGCGTCTCGGCCCTGTCTCCTGACAGCACCATTCCACTCCCCCGCCCCGGCTCCCGCCTCCGCAAGCATGCAGCCTTCGGCTTGTCTTCACCTGGGTCCGAGAGGGCCGCTCTGTTAGATTGGTCTAAACCACATGGCCCCTTCCGGGTGCCCTTCGAGTCCCCTCTTCAGATCGGCAGGCCCAGCGTGGAAGTTGTCATCGTTCCCGACGCCAAGGCGGGCGGCGAGCTGATCGCCGAGGCCATGGCGCAGCTGCTCAGACGCAAGCCCGACGCACTGCTCGGCGTGGCCACCGGCTCGACGCCGCTGCCCATCTACCAGGCGCTGGCGGCCAAGGTGCGGTCCGGCGCGGTGGACGCCTCGCGGGCGCGGATAGCGCAGCTCGACGAGTACGTGGGGCTGCCGGCCGAGCATCCGGAGTCGTACCGGTCGGTGCTGCGGCGGGAGGTGCTGGAGCCGCTCGGGATCGGGATGGACGCGTTCATGGGGCCGGACGGTACGGCCGAGGACATTCCCGGTGCGTGCGAGGCGTATGACAGGGCGCTGGCCGAGGCCGGTGGCGTGGATCTGCAGTTGCTCGGGATCGGGACGGACGGGCACATCGGGTTCAACGAGCCTTGCTCCTCGCTCGCCTCACGGACCCGGATCAAGACGCTGACCGAGCAGACCCGGATCGACAACGCGCGGTTCTTCGACGGCGACATCGACCAGGTCCCGCACCACGTCATCACGCAGGGCATCGGGACGATCCTGGAGGCGCGGCACCTGGTGCTGCTGGCGACGGGTGAGGGGAAAGCGGACGCGGTCGCGGCGACGGTGGAGGGGCCGGTCGCGGCGGTGTGCCCGGCGTCGGCACTGCAGTTGCATCCGCACGCCACCGTGGTGGTCGACGAGGCCGCCGCGTCCGAGCTGAAGCTGGCGGACTACTTCCGGCACACGTACGCCAATAAGCCGGAGTGGCAGGGGATTTAGCCGACGGGGCGTGGCGGGCGCCGGACTGGTGGGTCCTGGTGGTGACCGGGGCCGGTCTGTCCTTGGCCGGGCGGTCTATTGCTGGGCCCGTCTGTCGCGACCGGACCGGTCTGCCGTGGCCGGGGCCGCGAGCTGGCTGGGCCGGTCTGCCGTGCCCGGGACCGGCCTTCCGTCGCCGGGACGAGCCGCCGCGTCCCGGACGGGTGCCGCCGCCGGGACCAATCTGCCGCACCGCCGGGACCAGTCACCACGCCCCAGACCGGCCAGCCGCCACCGGAACCAACCGCCGCGCCCCGGACCGGCCTGCCACCGCCGGGACCAGTCAGCCGCCGCTGGGACCAGCCGCCGGGACCAGTCACCACGCCCCAGACCGGCTTGCCACCACCGGAACCAACCGCCGCGCCCCGGACCGGCCTGCCACCGCCGGGACTGCTCAGCCGCGGCCGGGACCGCTCAGCCGCCACCGGGACCAGCCCCGGGACCCGTCACCGCGCCCCGGACCGACCTGCCGTCACCGGCACGGGCCGCGACGCCCCGGACCGGTCAGCCGCCACCGGGACCAGTCACCGCGCGCCCCGGACCTGCCTGCCACGCCCGGCACCCGTCACCCCGCCGCGGACCGCCCAGCCGCCCCCAGGACCGTTCCGCCGCGCCCGGCCCCCGCACCAGCCGCCCCCAGCCACATACGCCTCACAAAACCAACACCAGCACCCCCGCCAGCACACCCAAGCCCAGTGCCACGAGGAACGGGATCCAGCCGCCGTCCCGCCAAGGGAAGAAGGTGTCGAGGGAGAGGCGGCCGGGGCCCGCTGCGGCGATGGTGAGGGCGGCGACGCAGAGGAGCAGGGGGTATGCGAACGACGGGGGCCCGGCAGGCCACAGGCTGTACTCGGGTGCCGACGCCATGGCGTTGATCATTACCCCGACCGTGGCCGCCGCGGCGAGCGGGGTGAGCAGCCCGACGGCCAGGCCCAGGCCACCGAGGACCTCGGAGGCTCCCGCCAGCCCGGCGAAGAAGGCGCCCGGCTCGTACCCCTGCTCGGCGAAGGCCTTCCCCGTGGCGTCGAGACCCGGCCCGCCGAACCAGCCGAACAGCTTCTGCGCGCCGTGACCCGCCAGGATCACGCCCACTGCCAGTCGGAGGAGAAGCAGTCCCACGTCGGCGGCGCCCACCGCTCGCGGCGGCGGTCTCATGCCGACGGCCGCGGAGGACCGGCTTGATCGTTCAGTGGGGGGTGTCATCGCGGCATCACCTCCGGGCAGAGCCCTCGGTGCGGTCTCACCCTTCCGATCCTCCTCTCCCCGGGAGAGGACGTCCAAAGGAGAGGACCCCGCAGCTCTCACACCCCGGCGATGACCTCCGCCGCCGCCCGCCCGCACACCCGCGCAGCGCCGTATGTCGCGATGTGCAGCGCGCCCCGGGGAGCGGCCTGGGGGACGCCCATCTCGACCACGATCGTGTCCGGGCGGGCACACAGGAGCGTGTCGAGGGCCGTCGCCATCCACGGGTGCCGGTGTTCGTCGCGGACAACCGCCACGATGCGGCACTCCCCCGCCGCCGCCAGGGCCGCGCCGCCCGCGTCGTCCCCCATGAACGTGCCCGCCTGCGTGCCGGGGAGCAGGGCGGTCAGCTCCGCCGCCACGCCCCAGGGCGTCTCCTCACCGACGGCGATGTTGGCGACCGGGGTGAGCGCGGCGACGTAAGGCGCCTCGGTGAGCGGCGTGAAGGTGTCCGCCGCCGTCACCCGCAACGCCCGTCGGGCCGCCCGCAGACCCACCTCGCTGTCGGCGCCGCCCAGGTCGGCAGCCTTCGCCGCGGAGGCCGTCCAGGCCGCCAGCCTGCGGACCCGTGCCGCCGCGTCCGCCAGCCGCTCCTCGGCGAGTTCACCGGCGCGCACCGCCGCCACGAGGGCGTCGCGCAGGCGCCGTACCGTCTCGTCGTCGGCCAGGCCGCCGCCCACACAGATCGCGTCGGCGCCGGCCGCGACGGCGAGGACGCTGCCGCGTTCGATGCCGTAAGTGGCCGCGATGGCCTGCATCTCCATGCCGTCGGTGACGATCAGGCCGTCGTAGCCGAGGTCGCCGCGCAGCAGTTCCGTGAGCACCTTGCCCGACAGCGTCGCCGGGCGGTCCGGGTCCAGTGCGGGGACGAGGATGTGGGCGCTCATCACCGCCCGTGTGCCCGCCGCGATCGCCGCGCGGAACGGGGCCAGTTCCCGGTCCCCGAGCACGGTCGGGTCCGCGTCGATGCGGGGCACGGCGTGGTGGGAGTCGACGTTCGTGTCGCCGTGGCCGGGGAAGTGCTTGGTGCAGGCCGCCACTCCCACCGACTGCAGGCCGGTGACGTAGGCGGCGGCGTGCCGGGCGACCAGTGCCGGGTCGGCGCCGAACGACCGTACGCCGATGACCGGGTTCCCCGGGTTGGAGTTGACGTCCGCCGACGGGGCCCAGTTGAAGTTCACCCCGCAGGCCGCGAGGCGGCGGCCCAACTCCGCGGCCACCTCCCTCGTCAGTTCCACGTCGTCCACCGCGCCGAGGGCGTGGTTGCCGGGGAAGGAGGAGCCCGTCCGCACCTCCAGGCGCGTGACGTCACCGCCCTCCTCGTCGATGGCGACCAGGACGTCGTCCCGTTCCGCACGCAACTGGGCGGTCAGGGCGGCGAGTTGCTCGGATGAGGAGATGTTGCGGCCGAACAGGCCGACGGAGGCGAGGCCCTCGCCGAGGCGGCGCAGCAGCCAGTCGGGGGCCGCGGTGCCGGTGAAGCCGGGCTGGAGGACCGTCAGCGCGTCACGTGTCAGTGTGTCGGTGTCGCTGGCGAATGTGGTCATCGAGGGCGTTATCCCTTCACCGCGCCGGCGGTCAGACCACTGACGGCCCTGCGCTGCAGGAAGACGAAGAGTATGAGGATCGGGATCGCGAACAGCGAGGACGCCGCCATGGTCGCGCCCCAGTCGTTGCCGAAGACGCTCTGGAAGCTGGTCAGCCACAGCGGCAGCGTCTGGGCCTCGATGTCCTTGTTCAGCACCAGGACGAGGGGCAACTCGTTCCAGGCGGTGATGAAGCCGAACATCGAGGTGGACATCAGGCCCGGCGCGAGCAGCGGCAGGATGACCCGGCGGAAGGCCTGGACCCGGGTGCAGCCGTCGACCATCGCGGCCTCCTCCAGCTCCCTCGGCACGGCGGCGACGAAGCCGCGCAGTGTGAGGATGGTGAAGGGCAGGATCATCATCATGTAGAAGGCCGTCAGCGGGACGAGGCTGTTCAGCATCGAGGCGTCCCGCACGATCATGTACATCGCGATGATCATGACTTCCCAGGGCGCCATCTGGGCGACCATGAAGCCCACGACGAAGCCGCGCCGCCCCTTGAACCGCATCCGCGCCAGGGCGAACGAGCCTGCCAGCGCGATGATCAGCGAGAAGACGACGGCGAGGACGGTGACGGTCAGCGAGTTGGTGACGAACGTCCAGAAGTGGTCGGCGTCGGTCGCCGTCCGGAAGTGCTCAAGGGTCACGTCGGTCGGGAACCAGACCGGGTCCTCCGAGATGATGTCGCCGGTCGGTTTGAAGGCCGTCGCGAACATCCAGTAGACGGGGAAGACGCAGCCGATGAACAGGACGACGGCCGTGACGTTGGGCCACAGGCGGCCGAAGAGCGAGCGCTTCACAGCTCGTCCTCCTCTTGCTTGAGCACGATCCGCAAGTAATAGGCGGTGAGGGCGAGCAGGATCAGGATGGTCAGGACCGCGATCGCCGCGCCCATGCCGTAGTGCTGGTTGCCGACGCCCTCGATGTAGGCGTAGACGGGCAGGATCTCGGTGAGCCGGTCGGGGCCGCCGCCGTTGATGGTGAAGACCTGCACGAACGCCTTGAAGACCCAGATGATCTCCAGGAAGGTCGTCGCGTAGAGGAACGGCCGCAGGAACGGCAGCGTCACCGTGGTGAAGCTCCGCCACGCGCCGGCGCCGTCCAGCGCGGCGGCCTCGTACAGCTCGCCCGGGATCGTCGTGGTCGCCGCGTACAGGTTGATCGCCACGAACGGGATGGACATCCACACGATCAGCACGGTCACGACGAAGAACGTCGACATCTGGCTGCTGGTCCAGCTGTAGTCGGCCATCGAGTGCCAGCCGAGCTTGTCCAGCACCCAGTTGACGACGCCGAAGCGCTGGGCGAACAGCCACTGGTAGACGGTGGTCGCGGCCACCACCGGCATAGCCCAGGCCAGCACCAGCCCGATCATCAGCGTCACCCGCATCCGCCTGCCGAGGCGGGCCAGCAGCAGGCCGACCAGCGTGCCCAGGACCATGATCAGGACGACGTTGGCCGCCGTGAACAGGATCGAGCGGAGGGTGACCCGCCAGAAGTCCTCGCCGGTGAGGACCTCCTTGTAGTTGTCGACGCCGTTCCACTCGGTGACGTGCTGGATCAGCTGCGCCATGTTGAGGTTCTGGAAGGACAGCAGGACGTCCTTCAGCAGCGGCCAGCCGAGCAGCAGCACGGTGGCCGCGCAGGCGGGCAGCAGCAACAGGTACGGGGCGAACGCCCCGAGGCGTGCCGCGGCGCGCGGCCCGGGCCCGCCGGAGTCCGGGCCGCCGGGTTTCACCACATCCACCGGACCGGAGGGCGGCCGTTCGGTCTGCACGGTCATGCTCGCGATCTCTCTCTCGACCTACGTGGAGCACGGGGGTGGCAACCGCATGACGGCTCCCACCCCCGATGCGCTCAGCTCTCCTGTGACAGCCGCTTGTTGAACTCGTCCTCGACCTGCTGGGCGGCCTCGGCCGGGGTCTTGCCGTTCAGCACGGCGGTCATGTAGGTCTTGATCGGGTTGGGCGCGTTCTCGACGGCGGCCCACTCCGGGATCAGCGGCGTGGTGCCACCGCCCGCGGCGGCCGGCGCGGCCGCCTCGGCGACGACGTTGCCCTTCAGGTTGGTCTGCAGCGACTCCTTGTTCGGGATGACGCCGTTGAGCTTGGCCAGCTGACCCTCGTGCTCGTCGGACAGGGCGATCTTCAGGAACTCCTTGGCGAGCTCCTGCTTCTGGCTGCCCGCGGCGACCGCGAGGTTGGAGCCGCCGAGGAAGACGCCCTCGGGCTTGTCGGCCGTGGCACCGGGGATCGTGAAGTAGCCGATCTGCTCCTCGATCTTGGGGTTGGCCTCGATCGCGATGCCGGACTCCCAGCCCATCGCGATGATGGCGCCGACGTTGCCCTTGGCGAAGACCTCGCCCTGCTGCGGGGTGGCCTCGTCCTTGTCCTTGGGCGCCTTGGACAGGGCCTGGAACTTCTTGTACGTCTCCATGGCGGCGGCGACCTTCGGGTCGTCGAGGTTGGAGACGTACTTGTCGCCCTCCTTCTTGACCAGTTCGCCGCCCTCGCCGACCACCAGGCCGACGAAGTGGTACCAGTTCTGGCCGGGCAGGTAGATCGGCTCGGCGTCGGTCTTCTCGCCGATGGTCTTCAGGGCGTCGTAGAACTCGTCGCGGGTCTTGGGCGTGTCCTTGATGCCGGCGTCGGCCCAGACCTTCTTGTTGTACATGACGACGCGGTTGGCGAAGTACCACGGCACCGCGTACTGCTTGCCCTCGAAGACCGAGGAGTTGTTCAGCGACTCGGTCCACTCGCCGCCGATCTCGGACTTCAGGTCCGCGAGGTCGGCGAGGCCGCCGGTCTTGGCGTAGGCCGGGGTCTGGGTGTTGCCGATCTCGAAGACGTCCGGCGGGTTCTCCTCGGACAGGGCGGTGGTCAGCTTCTGCTGGATGCCGTTCCACTGCTGGATCTCGAACTTGACCTTCGCCTTGGTCTTCTTCTCGAAGGCGGCGGCGACGTCCTTCTGCCACTGGTCCGGCGAGGAGCCGTCCATCACCCACACCGTGAGCGTCTGGCCCGCGTAGCCGTCCGCCCCGGCCTTGCCCTCGTCGCCCTTGTCGCCCCCGCACGCCGCGATGGAGACCATCATTGCCGCGACACCGATCGCGGATATCAGCTTGCGCTTCACGCCACCCTCCTCAGGGATGCCACACCCCCCTGCCCATGGGCCGGGACCTGGACCAATGGTGTAGACCAGTAGGGGGAGCTTGGACCAGACCATGGAGGGTGTCAAGGGCGCTCGAAGGGCCTTGACCAGCCGTTATGGGACCTACATATGCAGGAACCTTTAAGTAAGAAGCCCTCGAAAACACCGGCCGAGCGAGGCACACTGCCACTAGACCACTCAAGCTGTGGACTAGACCAAAACAGAAGGCGACGGTATACAGAGGGATCACGCAACGTACGGAGGACATGCCAGTACGCTGCCGTGCCACGATGTGAGCCGCATACGCAGCCCGGGAAGGCGGAGCATGAGCACTGAGGTCAGCAGTGCGGAGAACGAGAACGGGACGGCCGTCCGTACCGCGCGCGTGCCCAAGTACTACCGCCTGAAGAAGCATCTGCTCGACATGACGGAGACGTTGCCGCCCGGCACACCGGTCCCGCCCGAGCGCACGCTGGCCGCGGAGTTCGACACCTCGCGCACCACCGTCCGCCAGGCCCTGCAGGAGCTGGTGGTCGAGGGGCGGCTGGAGCGGATCCAGGGCAAGGGCACGTTCGTCGCGAAGCCGAAGGTCTCGCAGGCGCTGCAGCTCACCTCGTACACCGAGGACATGCGCGCCCAGGGCCTGGAACCCACCTCGCAGCTGCTGGACATCGGCTACATCACGGCCGACGACCGGCTCGCCGAGCTGCTCGACATCACCGCCGGCGGCCGCGTCCTGCGCATCGAGCGGCTGCGCATGGCCAACGGTGAGCCGATGGCCATAGAGACCACCCACCTGAGCGCCAAGCGCTTCCCGGCCCTGCGCAGGTCGCTCGTCAAGTACACGTCCCTCTACACCGCCCTCGCCGAGGTGTACGACGTCCACCTCGCGGAGGCCGAGGAGACCATCGAGACCTCACTGGCCACCCCCAGGGAGGCCGGACTCCTCGGCACCGACGTCGGCCTGCCGATGCTGATGCTGTCCCGGCACTCCCTGGACCGCGACGGCAAGCCGGTGGAATGGGTGCGCTCGGTGTACCGCGGCGACCGCTACAAGTTCGTCGCACGGCTGAAGCGGCCCGAGGCATAAAGCCCGAGGCATCACCCCGCCTCGGTGTAGCGCAGGTCACATCACCCGCCTTACGGTCTTCCCGTCATCGCATACGACGGCCAGCGCGATCGTCTGCGGAACCAGCTGCTGGCGGCCGTCGCCCTCGCCGTCTGCACCACCCTCCTGGTGAAGTCCGGCCGCCTCAAGTGGGCGTGGATCACCGGCGTTCCGCTCGCCTGGGACGCCGTCGTCACACTGACCGCCAGCTGGCAGAAGGTCTTCTCATGCACACCGTCGTCACCAACTCCACGGTGGACGGCGTCCTGTCCGCCGTCCTCGCCCTGCTGATCGTCGTCGTGCTGGTGGACGCGGCCCGGATCTGCGTCCGGCACCTGCGACGGCCCGCGCTGACCACGCTCAGCGAGGTGCCGTACGTCGAGTCGAAGCTCGTGGCACCGGCCGGGCTCTTCCCTACACCGCAGGAGAAGGAGGAGGCGCGCCATGCCGTCACCGCTGACACGCGTGCTTAGGGGCGTCGCGCTGGTACGTCCGTGAGCTGACCGACGAGTCGGCGTACGACCGCTATGTCGCGCATGTTCGCAAGGACCACCCGGAGGCGGAGGTGCCGTCCCGGCGAGAGTTCGAGCGAATGCGGACAGACCGGCAGGAAAAGGACCCGCGGCAGGGTTTCCGCTGCTGCTGAGATACCGGGCTGAGATACCGATATGTGAACAAGGGCTTCCGGTGGCGGGACACCGTGACCTAGATTGCCTGCGCATTACACCAGGTGATCAGTGAGGGGACGGAGCCGTCACATGTCAGATGCCCCAGATGTGAACAGAGGGCCGGTGGTGACGCCCGTGCGCGTCGTCGTCGCCCTCTGCCTGATAGCGCCCTTCGTGGCCATGCTCTGGGTGAGCTCGTACGCGAAGGCGGAGCCGACGTTCATCGGCATCCCGTTCTTCTACTGGTACCAGATGGCCTGGGTCGTGATCTCCACCGCGCTCACCATGATCGCCTACCGGCTGTGGCAGCGCGACCAGCGTGCCCGTAAGGCGCAGGGGGGTGCGGGAGCATGAACGACGGCGTGAACGGCGTCGCGCTCGCCGTCTTCATCCTCTTCTTCGTCGCCGTCACGGTGATGGGCTTCCTCGCCGCGCGCTGGCGCAAGGCGGAGAACGAGCACAGCCTCGACGAGTGGGGCCTGGGCGGCCGGTCGTTCGGCACCTGGATCACCTGGTTCCTGCTCGGCGGCGACCTCTACACGGCGTACACCTTCGTCGCCGTACCGGCGGCGATCTACGCGGCGGGCGCGGCGGGCTTCTTCGCGGTGCCGTACACGATCCTCATCTACCCGCTGATGTTCGTCTTCCTGCCGCGGCTGTGGTCGGTCTCCCACAAGCACGGGTACGTCACCACCTCGGACTTCGTCCGCGGCCGCTTCGGCTCGAAGGGTCTGTCCCTGGCGGTGGCGGTCACCGGCATCCTCGCCACGATGCCGTACATCGCGCTCCAACTGGTCGGCATCCAGGCCGTGCTGGACGTGATGGGCATCGGCGGCGGTGAGGACACCAACTGGTTCATCAAGGACCTTCCGCTGCTCATCGCCTTCGGTGTGCTGGCCGCGTACACGTACTCGTCGGGTCTGCGGGCGCCGGCCCTGATCGCATTCGTGAAGGACACTCTGATCTACATCGTCATCGCCGTCGCGATCATCTACATCCCGATCAAGCTGGGCGGCTTCGACGACATCTTCAGCGCGGCGAGCGAGAAGTACACGGCGGCGGGTGCCGGCGGACTAGTACCGACCGCCGCCTCGCAGTGGACGTACGCCACGCTGGCGCTGGGCTCGGCGCTCGCGCTGTTCATGTACCCGCACAGCGTGACGGCTGTGCTGTCCAGCCGCAGCCGGGACGTGATCCGCCGCAACTCCACGATCCTGCCGCTGTACTCGCTGATGCTGGGCATGCTGGGCCTGCTCGGCTTCATGGCCATCGCGGCCGGTATCAAGGTGGAGAACGGCCAGCTGGCCATCCCGCAGCTGTTCGAGAACATGTTCCCGGACTGGTTCACGGGCATCGCGTTCGCGGCGATCGGCATCGGCGCGCTGGTCCCGGCGGCCATCATGTCGATTGCGGCGGCGAACCTCTTCACCCGCAACATCTACAAGGACTTCATCAAGCCGGACGCCACGCCCGCTCAGGAGACCAAGGTCTCCAAGCTGGTGTCCCTGCTGGTGAAGGTCGGTGCGCTGGTCTTCGTCCTCGGCATGGACAAGACGGTCGCGATCAACTTCCAGCTCCTCGGCGGCATCTGGATCCTCCAGACCATGCCCGCCCTGGTCGGCGGCCTGTTCACCCGCTGGTTCCACCGCTGGGCGCTGCTGGCCGGCTGGGCGGTCGGCATGATCTACGGCACGGTCGCGGCGTACGGCGTCGCCTCGCCGACACAGAAGCACTTCGGCGGCTCGTCGGCGGAGATCCCCGGCATCGGCGAGATCGGCTACATCGGCCTGACGGCGTTCATCCTGAACCTGGTGGTGACGGTGGTCCTCACCTTCGTCCTGAAGGCGGCGAAGGCCCCCGAGGGCGTGGACGAAACCAAGCCCTCGGACTACACGGCAGACGCAGGCGACCCCGGCGTACAGGTGGAACTCCCCCCGGCGACTGCGGGGTCCAGCCACTAAGGAACGCGAGAACAACGCCCCAAAGGGGCGCGGGGAACTGCGCGCTCAACCCCACACAACCCGCAGCGGGCCGCCAACACCAAGCACCACGGCGGCCCGCTGTCGTACACACTCACCCCCATGGACATAGCCATCCGCCCCGCCCACCCCACCGACTACCAAACCCTCGGCGACATCACGGCCCAGGCCTACCTCCAGGACGGCCTCCTCGACTTCGGCGAGAGCGACGAATACCTCGACGAACTCCGCAACGTCGCCAAACGAGCCGCCGCAGCCGAGGTCCTGGTGGCCGCACAGAGCGACCGGATCCTCGGCGGCGTGACCTTCGTCCCGTCCGGCGGCCCCATGGCCGACATAGCGCGCCCCGGAGAGGCGGAGATCCGCATGCTCGCCGTCGCCCACGAGGCCCGCGGCCGAGGTATCGGCGAAGCCCTCGTTCGCGCCTGCATCGACCGCGCACGCACCACGCCCCGCTGCACGCGCATCGTCCTGTCGACCCAGCGCACCATGCACTCGGCCCACCGCATCTACGAACGCCTGGGCTTCACCCGCACACCGGACCGCGACTGGAACCCGATCCCCCACCTCGACGACATCACGCTAATCACCTACGAGTTGACGCTCTGAAGTCATCGGCGACACAACATATGGGGGTGGCTTCCGCACCCGGCACAAGATGTATGCTCATGCTCGCTGTCGCCGCAGGGGAATCCGGTGCGAATCCGGAACTGTCCCGCAACGGTGTACTCGTACACGTATGCCCGCATGTCGTGGTACGAGAGTCAGTCCGAGGACCTGCCGACAGTGCGCCCGGCCAACCGGTCCGGGTGCCCTGACGTCCGGGCCTCGTGGAATGGGCCGGTGGACGCGACGCCGCGTGCGCTCGTGTGCTGCCCCCTGCCCTCCGCAAGGCCCCCGTGCCGAGCGAGGGAGAGCCCCACGTGACCATCGCGCCAGCCGAACCGGCCTCAGCGACCCCCGAGTCCGACGGCCCCGGAACCGCGTTGTTGCGGACCCTGACCGAGCTGACCGCCGACCTCCCCGACGCCGACCCCGGCCGGGTCGCCGCCGCCGCGCTGCGCGGCCGCTCCGCCCGAGCGGACGAGGCGGAGCTGCGCGAGCTGGCCACGGAGGCCGCCGCCGGTCTCATCTCCGAGGACCCCGCCTACTCCCGGCTGGCCGCCCGGCTGCTGACCATCTCCATCGCCGCCGAGGCCGCCTCACAAGGCGTCACGTCCTTCACCGAGTCCGTCGCGGTGGGGCACCGGGAAGGGCTCATCGCCGACCGTACGGCCGACTTCGTACGCCTGCACGCCGACCGCCTGAACGCCCTGATCGATCCGGAAGCCGACGACCGCTTCGGCTACTTCGGCCTGCGCACCCTGCACAGCCGCTATCTGCTCCGGCACCCGATCACCCGGAGGGTCATCGAGACGCCCCAGCACTTCATGCTGCGCGTCGCCGCCGGTCTCGCCGAGGACGACACCCCCCGGTCGGTCGATGAAGTCGCCGCGCTCTACGGGCTCATGAGCCGCCTCGACTACCTCCCCTCCTCCCCCACCCTCTTCAACTCCGGCACCCGGCACCCCCAGATGTCGTCCTGCTACCTGCTGGACTCCCCCAAGGACGAGCTGGACTCCATCTACGACCGCTACCACCAGGTGGCCCGTCTCTCGAAGCACGCGGGCGGCATCGGCATCGCGTACTCCCGCATCCGTTCCCGCGGCTCCCTGATCCGCGGCACCAACGGCCACTCCAACGGCATCGTGCCGTTCCTGAAGACGCTGGACGCCTCGGTCGCCGCCGTGAACCAGGGCGGCCGGCGCAAGGGCGCGGCGGCGGTCTACCTGGAGACCTGGCACTCCGACATCGAGGAGTTCCTGGAGCTGCGGGACAACACCGGTGAGGACGCCCGCCGTACGCACAACCTCAACCTGGCGCACTGGATCCCGGACGAGTTCATGCGCCGGGTGAACGCGGACGCGCGGTGGTCGCTGTTCTCGCCTTCGGACGTGCCCGAGCTGGTCGACCTGTGGGGCGAGGAGTTCGACGCGGCGTACCGGGCGGCCGAACGAAAAGGCCTCGCCAAGAAGACCCTCCCCGCCCGCGAGCTGTACGGCCGGATGATGCGCACCCTCGCGCAGACCGGCAACGGCTGGATGACCTTCAAGGACGCCGCCAACCGGACCGCCAACCAGACCGCCGAGCCGGGCCAGGTGATCCACTCCTCGAACCTCTGCACGGAGATCCTGGAGGTCACGAGCGACGGGGAGACGGCGGTCTGCAACCTGGGGTCGGTGAACCTGGGTGCCTTTGTCGATACGGCGACTCAGAGCATCGACTGGGAGCGCCTGGACGCCACCGTCCGCACCGCCGTCACCTTCCTCGACCGCGTGGTCGACATCAACTTCTACCCGACCGAGCAGGCGGGCCGCTCCAACGCCCGCTGGCGCCCCGTCGGCCTCGGCGCGATGGGTCTGCAGGACGTCTTCTTCAATCTGCGGCTGCCCTTCGACTCGCCCGAGGCTCACAAGCTCTCCACCCGCATCGCCGAGCGCATCATGCTCGCCGCGTACGAGGCGTCCGCCGACCTCGCCGAGCGCAACGGGCCGTTGCCCGCGTGGGACAAGACCCGTACCGCGCGGGGCGTGTTGCACCCGGACCATTTCGACGTCGAGCTGACCTGGCCGGAGCGCTGGGCGGCGCTGCGCGAGCGGATCGCCTCCGTCGGCATGCGCAACTCGCTGCTGCTGGCGA
Organism: Streptomyces spinoverrucosus; assembly: GCF_006539505.1. Lineage (GTDB taxonomy): Bacteria > Actinomycetota > Actinomycetes > Streptomycetales > Streptomycetaceae > Streptomyces > Streptomyces spinoverrucosus. The sequence continues at coordinate 40,787 of NZ_BJND01000039.1, read as the reverse complement.
TCGCGCCCACCGCGACCATCGCCTCGATCGCCGGTGTCTACGAGTGCATCGAGCCGCAGGTGTCGAACCTCTTCAAGCGCGAGACCCTGTCCGGCGAGTTCCTCCAGGTCAACTCCTACCTGGTGCAGGACCTGAAGGCGCTCGGCGTCTGGGACGCCCGCACCCGTGAGGCGCTGCGCGAGGCGAACGGTTCGGTGCAGGACTTCGCCTGGATCCCCGAGGACGTACGACGGCTGTACCGCACGGCGTGGGAGATCCCGCAGCGCGGCCTCATCGACATGGCGGCCGCCCGGACCCCGTTCCTCGACCAGGCCCAGTCGCTGAATCTCTTCCTGGAGACGCCGACCATCGGCAAGCTCTCCTCGATGTACGCGTATGCCTGGAAGTCGGGCCTGAAGACGACGTACTACCTGCGCTCCCGCCCGGCGACCCGCATCGCCCGCGCCGCCCGAGCAACTGTCCCCGTGCAGCAGACGGCACCTGAAGACGCCGTCGCCTGCTCCCTTGAGAACCCCGAGTCCTGCGAGGCCTGCCAGTAATGCCCAGCAACAACCAGAACCTTCTCGACCCCGGCTTCGAGCTCACCCTCCGCCCGATGCGCTACCCCGACTTCTACGAGCGCTACCGGGACGCCATCAAGAACACCTGGACCGTCGAGGAGGTCGACCTCCACTCGGACGTCGCCGACCTCGCGAAGCTCACGCCGGGTGAGCAGCATCTGATCGGCCGTCTGGTCGCGTTCTTCGCGACGGGGGACTCGATCGTCGCGAACAACCTGGTGCTGACGCTGTACAAGCACATCAACTCCCCCGAGGCGCGGCTGTATCTCTCCAGGCAGCTCTTCGAGGAGGCGGTCCACGTCCAGTTCTACTTGACCCTGCTGGACACCTACCTCCCCGACCCGGACGACCGGGCGGCGGCCTTCGACGCCGTCGAGAACATCCCCTCCATCCGCGAGAAGGCCGAGTTCTGCTTCAAGTGGATCAACGAGGTGGAGAAGCTGGAGCGCCTGCAGACCAAGGCCGACCGGCGCCGCTTCCTGCTCAACCTGATCTGCTTCGCCGCGTGCATCGAGGGCCTGTTCTTCTACGGCGCCTTCGCGTACGTCTACTGGTTCCGCAGCCGGGGTCTGCTGCACGGCCTCGCGACCGGCACCAACTGGGTGTTCCGCGACGAGACCATGCACATGAGCTTCGCGTTCGACGTGGTCGACACCGTCCGCAAGGAGGAGCCGGAGCTCTTCGACGACCAGCTCCAGCAGCAGGTCACCGACATGCTGAGGGAGGCCGTCGAGGCCGAGCTGCAGTTCGCGCGCGACCTGTGCGGTGACGGCCTCCCGGGTATGAACACCGACTCGATGCGGCAGTACCTGGAGTGTGTCGCCGATCAGCGCCTGACGCGCCTCGGCTTTGCCCCGGTGTACGGCTCCGAGAACCCCTTCTCCTTCATGGAGCTCCAGGGGGTTCAGGAGCTGACCAACTTCTTCGAGCGGCGTCCTTCGGCGTACCAGGTCGCCGTGGAGGGCACGGTCGACCTGGACGAGGACTTCTGATCCTCCTTTTCCTTGGCGTGGTCCTGGGCCTCCCTGATCTCTCGGTCGACGCGGCGCTCGTGCGCCATGCCGATCAGTGCGGGGAGGAACATGATCACGAAGAGTCCGGCGACGGCCAGCATTCCGATGAGTGCTTCGATCTGGTTCGCGTTCATGGACACCACTGTCGCGCTTGATGCTCCTTACCAACAGTGGCAGGACTGTCGTGGACCCTCGATTTACTGCCACCGCCGAGGCACACTGGGGGCATGCTTCAGAACGTGGCGGCCGTCCTCGTCGACGGTGTGAACCCCTTTGAGCTGGGTGTGATCTGTGAGGTCTTCGGCATCGACCGGAGCGACGACGGGCTGCCGGTGTACGACTTCGCGGTCGCCTCGGCGGAAGGGCCGGTGCTGCGGTCGAACGCCGGCTTCTCCATGCAGGTCGAGCACGGGCTGGAGCGCCTGGAGAGCGCCGACCTGATCGCCGTACCGGCGGGCTCGTCCTACGACTCGCGGACGTTTCCGCCCGAGCTGCTCGACGCCCTGCGCCGGGGCGTCGAGCGGGGTGCGCGGGTGCTCAGCGTGTGCTCCGGGGTCTTCGTGCTGGGCGCCGCGGGGCTGCTGGACGGACGGCGGTGCGCGGTCCACTGGCGGCACGCCGAGGAGCTGGGACGGCAGTATCCGCGGGCCGTCGTCGAGCCGGACGTGCTGTACGTCGACGAGGACCCGGTGATCACGTCGGCCGGTACGGCAGCGGGCATCGACGCCGCCCTGCACATCGTGCGCAAGGAGCAGGGGCCGGAGGTCGCCAACAAGATCGCACGGCGGATGGTGGTGCCCCCGCACCGCGACGGCGGTCAGGCGCAGTTCATCGAGCGGCCACTGCCCCGCTCCGAGTGCGACACGGTCGCCGAGGTGCTGGTGTGGATGGAACGCAACCTCGACCAGGAGGTGACGGTCGAGCAGCTCGCCGCCCGCGCCATGATGTCCCCGCGCACCTTCGCCCGCCGCTTCCAGCAGGAGACGGGAACCACTCCGTACCGCTGGATCCTGCGCCAACGCGTGCTGCTGGCCCAGCGGTTGCTGGAAGCGACGGACGAGACGGTGGACGCGATCGCCGGTCGAACGGGGTTCGGCAACGCGGCCGCGCTGCGCCATCAGTTCGTGCGGGCGCTGGGGACCACCCCCAACGCCTACCGGCGCACGTTCAGGGGCCCGGAGGCCGCCTGACCGTCACCGGGGCACCGGCGTGAGCAGCAGCCGGTGCGGACGCAGCGTGATGCCCACCCGGGTCGCGTCGTTCGATCCGGGCACCTGCTCGAAGCGGTACTTCGTCGCCACCGCCGCCGTGATGAGCGTCAGCTGGGCCATCGAGAAGTGGTCGCTCGGGCACTTGCGATTACCCACGCTGAACGGACTCATGGCATATTTCGGCACGTCCTTGACGCGTTCCGGAAGCCACCGGTCGGGGTCGAACTCCAGGTTGTCCGCATACGATCGCGGATCGCGCTGTATCGCGTACGGACTGTAGATGATGTCCGCCCCGGCCGGAATGCGATAGCCGCCGAGTTCCGTGTCGGTGACCGCCCGCCGGGTCAGTATCCATACGGCGGGGCGCAAACGCATCGCCTCCACGACGACATTGTTCGTGTGCGTGAGGTTGCGGACGTCCGCGAATCCGACGGGCCGGCCACCGGTCACGGATTCAACTTCGTCCCGGATCCGGTCCGCGTGTTCCGGATGCTCGGCGAGCACCTGGAGCAGCCACATGATCGTGGAGGCCACGGTTTCGCTCCCCGGGGTGAGTATCGCGACCACCTGGTCGTGGATCTCCTGTTCCCCGATGGGCTCGCCATTCTCGTCCTTCGCGGACAGCAATGCCGTCAGCAAATCGTCCGGCTTTTGACCGGATGCCCTCCGCTCGGCCACGATCTCGTCGACGAGGAGATGCAAATCGGCCAGCGCCCGGTTGAATTCCCGGTTGGCGGGCAGCGGCAGCCGGTACAGCGGCCCGAGCGGGATCACCATCCGCTGGTACATACCGCGGAACACGGTGGCGAGGGCGAGGCACAGCCGCTCGGCGCGCTCGTCCATGTACTCGCCGCGCAGCAGACAGCGGGCCGCGATGCGCACGGCCACCCGGAAGGACTCGGAGGTGCAGTCGATGGTCTCGCCGGGCTGCCAGCGGGTGGTGAGGCCGTGCGCCTCCTCCTCCATGATCGGCCCGTAGGCGGGGATCGCGTCGAGCCGGAACGCGGGCTGGATGGTGCGGCGTTGGCGCCGGTGACGGGGCCCGTTGGCGGTGGCCACGCCCTCCTTGCCGAGCAGGCCCTCCAGGGACTCCCACAGCGGGCCGTCGATCTTGTAGTCGGGGCTCAGCGCCAGGGCGCCGGTGAGCGCCGGGGTGGTGACGGCGTACACCGTCTTGGGGCCGAGCCGCAGCCGGACCACGTCACCGTGGTCGCGCAGCTGGGCCATGAAGGCCAGCGGATCGCGCGCCAGCTTTAAGCCGTGGCCGAGGAGCGGGACACCACCGCCCGCGAGGGGCGGTTCACGCAGTTCCGCAGCCGGGCGCACTTCGGCTTCGGGCTTGACTGACTCGACGGTCATTTCTCACCTGCCGTTTCGTTGTTGACGTACGGGGGCGTGGACCGGTCGTCCCAGCTGTCGACCATGTAGCGGCCGGACTCGTGGTGGAACCAGTAGACGGAACTGAACCAGTTCCGCATATTCCCGAGGCAGGCGCGTACGGCAGCACCCAGTTCCTTTCCGCGAACGGTGCCGTCGTCGAGGGCGTCCGCAAAGCGTAAGCCCTCCCGTTCGGCGACGAGGAATTCCGCTATGCATTCCTCGACGCGCCGCCGCACTTCGACGACTGCCTCTTCGAGAGTCAGTCCCTCATGGGTGATGAGACTGATTCCGAGATTGTGCACCTCCTCGCCCGCGATTTCCTTGGGCAGGGAACAGAGGTCGTTGTACCAGGCGGCGAATTCCTGACTCAGCAGCGCCGCCTTCCGATAGACCGGGTGCTTTCGCACGGCGTCCGGGAGTTCCTGCCCGGCGCTCGGCTCCAGCAGATCGGTCCATATCCAGTGCGCGAACGTGAGCCGGCGCAGCGCCAGGTATTCCTCGACCGTCGGGACAATTCCCTCGGTACGGTTGTGGAATTCCCTGTCGTACGCCTCGATCACCGCGTGGAAATGCCGGGCGAACCGCTCGTTCCAGGTACGGGGCAGGAACGAGTACAGCCGCAGCACACTGTCCGCGAACCCCGCGACCAGCGGATCCGCGTGGTGCTGGTGATCCTGGGGGGAATCGAGCGCCTCGTGCAGCCGGGCCCGCAGTCGGCGCCAGGCCACGGGGCGGTGGTGGACGATGTCGCGGTCGTGCCGGTCGTCCCAGACGAAGAACCACGCGCTGTAGTCCGCTATCGCCTGCAGGACGTCATCGGGGGCGCCAATGTAGTACCCCGCCATGAGATCGGTGTAGCACAGGCCGTCGGCATATTCCTCAACCTTGTCCGCCGGCATGAGCCGCTTTTCCAGGAGCCATGTACGGGTCTTCTCCTGGAGCCTGGGCCAATACGGGTGCAATTGCCTGGGAAACGCCGCCTCGATCACCGGGAGAGACAGCGAAGGTGGGATCGCGACCGCGGTTGCGGTCGCTGTGGTGCTGTGTGGGAAAGCAGGCACGAACAAACCCCTCTCAGCCGCCAGTTGCGCACACCCTGCCGCTGTGCCGGGCGTGCGCCGTTGCGTATCCCGCACATCCCATTCAGCACCACAACTGACCGTTCTGGGAACGGATTTGCTTCATTCACTACCCCACAGTGCCGAGATTCTCCCGCCTCATGACTGGTTCTGGATCACTCGCGGCACACATCCGATCGAACGTGCGACGGACAGACGAACGGCGCCTGGTCGGGCTGAGCAGCCTGATCAGACGCCGTACGCGGGGGACGGGTGAGGTGTCAGTCGTTCGCGACCACGGGGTAGCGGGGCTCGTTCTCGGCCATCTGCCGCAGCGCGTCCTTGCGTTCCCGCTTGGAGAGCCGGTCGATGTAGAGGTAGCCGTAGAGGTGGTCGGTCTCGTGCTGCAAACACCGAGCGAAGTAACCGGTGCCCCGCACCTTGATCGGGTTGCCCCGCTCGTCCTGCCCGGTCACCTCCGCGTAGTCCGGGCGGGCCAGCGGCATGTACGCCGTCGGCACCGACAGACAGCCCTCGTTGCTGTCGTCCAACCGGCGCTTTTCGGCGGGCAGTTCGACGAGCTTGGGGTTGCAGACCACGCCGACGTGCCGGACGCCCTCGTCGTCCGGGCAGTCGTAGACGAACACCTTCAGGTCGACGCCGATCTGGTTGGCGGCCAGGCCCACGCCCTCGGCGGTGCGCTGGCTGGCGAACATGTCCGCGACCAGCTGCTGGAACTCCTCGCCGAAGTCGGTGACGTCCTTGCACTCCTTGTGCAGCACCGGGTTCCCGACCACGGTGATCGGCCGCGAGGTGCCCCGCTCACGCCAGGCCGCCTCGCGCTCCTCGCACTCCTCGGTGTCGATGACGAAGCCATCGTCGTCCACGGGGAGCACGCCCGCGTGCTGCTGATCGGTGTCCTGCTGCGCCATGACCGACGTACGCCTTCCTGGGAAAACTGGGGTGTGATGCTGATACAGGGTACGGCGGCCGGTCAGCAGACCTCTTCCAGATCCCGCCAGTCCCTCGAATCGGGTGAGTCCGCGACCCACCCGTCCAACAACCCCCGAACCAGTGAAGCCGGCGCAGCCACCCCGCACTCCCGCTCCGGCACCCACAGCTGCCCGTCGGTCCGATGCCCCAGCGGCCCCGGATGCCCGGGCTCGCTGTGGTCGTGCGGGTCCAGATGCTCCCCGTCGCCCTCGTCGGCCGGCATCCGTGACTCGGAGCACAGCCGGCACAGCAGCCGCACGGACGACGACCAGTCCTCCGCGGCGAACCCGGCGTCGGCGGCGAGCTGCTCCAGCGCGTCCCGGTCGGCCTCGGTGGCTGCCTCGAGGAGGACCACCCAGGTGGGCACGGGCGAGGGCGCCCACAGCTCGATCTCGTCGAACACGGGATACGAGTGCCCGGCAGCCGTGGTCCGCTCCCCGTGCGGCACCCCGTCGTGCAGGACGACCTCGCCCCAGCGCCGCCCCGACGACGGCAGCGGGATGGACAGCACCTCGATCCGCGCCGGATCCAGCCGCCGCCCCCACACGACCTCGGCCTCACCCTCGGGCGACAGCCGTACGGCCGCGCTGCCCAGGTCCATACCGGTGGGCTCGCCGGAGTCCGTGGCGCCGCCGGGCACGTGCAGTCCGTAGGCCTGCCAGGCGCGGCGGGCCAGCGGCCAGTCCTGCAGGGCGGTGGCGGCGATGCCGACGTTCCACCAGTCGGGTGCGCCGGTCTCCCGGTCGAGCAGGGCGACGGCCCGCAGACCGGCCGCGCGGGCCTGCTCCCAGTCGTGCCGGAACTTGTGCAGCAGGGCGAGGTTGAACCAGGACTCCGACAGCCAGGGCTCCAGGTCGGCGGCCCGCGTCAGCAGCGCGCCCGCGTCCTCGTACCGGCCGTCCCCGATGAGCGTGAACGCCCGGTCGGTGGCCTGCCGCCAGGAGGCGGAGGGCCGGTGCCGTCCCTTGCCGAAGATCCTCACGATTCCCGCCTGCCAGTTCCGTTCAGTGGGCTGGCCTGTGCCCCCGGACACCCTCTCCTTCGCATCCAACCACGTGCGGCTGGAAGGGCGCTCATTACCCATGGGTTACCCAGCCGAGGGCAGGGTCAGACCCTCCCTCGACAGCACCCGGGCCAGCGCCTCGACGACTTCGGGAGCGTAGTCCCCCGCGGTCCCCAGCCGCAGCTCCTCCAGCGCGGTCAGCGGCCCGCCGGGGCCCGCGTCGCGCACTTTCTCGTCGTAGGCGTTCACCGCCCGCACGATCCGCGCGGCCGGTGGCTGCTCGGGGTACGGATCGGCCTGCCGCTCCACCACCACGGCGACCTCGGCGTCCACCCCGGTCTGCCGTACGACCGCCCCGCCCAGCAGCGCGATCCGCCGCTGCTCGGCGCCGGGCAGCCCGGCCGTGGCCCCGGCCGGCACCGGGTCGACCAGGCTCAGCTGCCCGATGTCGTGCATCAGCGCCGCGTACTCCAGCACGGTGAGCTCCGGCTCGCTCAGCCCCAGGTCCCGCCCGACGGCCCGGCTCAGCGCGGCGACCCGGCGAGCGTGCCCGGCCGGGGTGTACCCCGCGATCTCGGTGGCCCGGGCCAGGGAGGCGATGGTCTGCCGGTACGTCGTCCGCACGGCGGCGTAGCGGCGCAGGGACACCTGAGTGAGCAGCAGCGGCAGACAGAACACGGGCAGCGCCCACAGCCCGACGACCGCGACACCCAGCGCCATCACAGCCCCGGTCGCACCCACGGCCGACCCGATCCCCGGCATGCCCCGCAGCTCGTCCCGCAGCAGCGGCCCGAACGGCCACCCGGTGCGGGAGTGCGCCAGCGCGGCGGCGAGCACGGCGTCGCACAGCGCGGTGAGGGCGAGCAGCGCGATGAGCAGCAGGGCGTAGGCGGGTCCGCTCCAGTCCGCGAATGTGCCGTGGTTGTACAGCGGTTGAAAGCACACGGCGGCGAACCCGACGGTGAGCACCCGCCGCGCCAGATGGTCGAAGACGCCTCCACGCCCCCGCGCGATGTGCGGCACACACCCGACGAGCGAGGCGGCGAGCACGACGCTGATCACCTGGGCGACTCCGTGGGTGGTGGCCCGCCCGGCGTCCTCCCCGAGCAGGGCGTACGACAACGCCCCGGCGGCCCCGAGCGGCGCGGCCTCCCTGACCTGCGGTCCGTGCCAGCGGGTGAGTTCACCGAGGGCGACGAGCGCACCGAAGGCGAGCGCGATGCCGCGTTGCTCGACGCCGGTCCAGAGGGTGGCGCCGAGGGAGAAAAGGGCGAGGAGGGCGGCGGAGCCGTGGATCAGAGGGAGAGCTCGACCGCGTTTCAACGGTGCGCTCCTGCCCGACCGGAAACAGGTGCGGGTGAGGGAACGCGACGGGACGGCACGCCGTCAGCGGTGACAACGGGGTCCCACCCGGACCGTCGTACCACCCGCACCAGCGCAGCCACCATCACCGGATCGAACTGCCGCCCCGCACACCGCTCCAGTTCCTCCAACGCGACAGCGACAGGCCGAGCCCTGCTGTAGGACCGGGTGGACGTCATCGCGTCGAACGCATCGGCAACGGCGACCACCCGCGCGGACTCGGGAATCTGACTCCCGACGAGCCCGTACGGATACCCGCTCCCGTCCAGCCGCTCGTGATGATGCAGTACGGCGGCCCGGGCCTCGCCCAGAAACGAGATGCCCCGCACCATCTCGTGCCCGTACTCCGGGTGCAGCTCGATCACCCGCCGCTCCTCGGGCGTCAGCGGCCCGTCCTTGCGCAGCAGCCGTGTGGGCACGCCCAGCTTGCCCACGTCGTGCAGGATCCCGGCGAACCGCAGTACCTCGACCCGCTCGTCGTCCATGCCCAGCTCGCGCGCGATCATCATCGATGCCTGCCCGACCCGTTCGCTGTGCCCGCGGGTGTACTCGTCCTTGATGTCGACGGCCTGCACCAGCGCCCGGATGGTCGCCTGGTGGGCGCCCCGCTCCCGGTGGTACTGCGCGAACGCCCACCAGGACACGCCCATCGGCAGCAGCACGAGCAGCGCGGCCAGGGGGCCGTACGGGCTGCGCCACAGTACGGCCATCATCAGTCCGGCGAGCCCGTGCACGCCGACCGGCGCCAGCGACCTCAGCAGCAGGCCTCGCCAGGCCCGCCGTACCGGCACGCGTTCGGCGACGACGAGAATCCCCCCGTCGAGCACCGTCAGCACCGCGCAGAACGCCAGCACCGCACCCGCCGCCGGGCCGAGCGCGTACGGAACGTCGGACGCCTCCACGGCGTCCCGCCCGCCCAGCGCCCGGAACACCCGCCCGGCCGCCCACACGGCCACCACCAGCTCGGCGGCCCGCCAGACCCGTCGTAGCCAGGCGGGGCGCTGCTCGACGGGCGACAGCAGCGCACCCGGCAGCGCGACCAGCGCGGCGGCGGGCGCCGGCAGCAGGAACACCGCGGCGAGCAGGACGGGGTAGAAGGTGCCGGGAAACCTCCTGCGGGCGAGCCACTCCCCGCCGGCGTACAGGACGGCGAGCAGCGTCATCGCCGGAACCGCCTCCATGAACGACGCCCTCCCCCGGTCCATGCCTGTTTCAGGCTCCGGAGCCTAGGGCGGTACGGAGGGAACGCGGGCCGACGGACGGCCGATTAACGCATTCGGGTGACAGGCACCGGGTGCGTTGAAGTGCGCGGAGTCAGGACTCCTGCGCCGTGGCCGTCACGTCGTGCTCGGGCACGGCCTGCCCGGAGCGGATCAGGTCGATCCGCCCCATCACCTTGGCCCGCAGGTCGGTGGGCACGTCGTCATGCCCGCAGCACCGCTTGACCAGCTTCTTCACGGCCTGCTCCAGGCCGTACTTCTCCAGGCACGGCGAGCATTCCTCGAAGTGGTGCTGGAACTTCTCGCGATCGACGTCCGGCATCTCACTGTCGAGGAACTCGTACAGGTGGTCGAGGACCTCACTGCAGTCCGTCTCGTGCGGCTCTCCGCAGCTCATGAGCCCGAGCCTTTCGCTTCGTTCGACTCTCCGGCGCCGGCCGGGACCAGCCCGCGCTCACGGGCGTAGTCCTCGAGCATGCCGCGCAGCTGACGGCGGCCCCGGTGCAGCCGGGACATCACCGTACCGATGGGTGTCCCCATGATGTCCGCGATCTCCTTGTACGCAAAGCCCTCTACGTCCGCGAGATAGACGGCGATGCGGAATTCCTCGGGGATCGCCTGCAGCGCTTCCTTCACGTCCGAGTCGGGCAGGTGGTCGAGCGCCTGCGACTCGGCGGAGCGCAGGCCCGTCGACATGTGCGACTCGGCGCGGGCGAGCTGCCAGTCCTCGATCTCCTCGGCCGCACTGCGCTGGGGCTCGCGCTGCTTCTTGCGGTACGAGTTGATGAACGTGTTGGTGAGGATCCGATACAGCCACGCCTTGAGGTTTGTGCCCTCGCGGAACTGGTGGAAGGACGCGTACGCCTTGGCGTACGTCTCCTGCACCAGGTCCTCGGCATCGGCCGGGTTGCGTGTCATGCGCAGCGCGGCCGAGTACATCTGGTCGAGGAATTCGAGCGCGTCCCGTTCGAAGCGCGCACTGCGCTCCGCGGTCGTCTCCGCGCTGTTGCCCTGGCCCTCGGGCAGCTCCGCCTGGCCGTTGTCGGTCCCTGCGTCGGTACCGGTGACCGGACCCACCTCCTCAGCGATCTGGGCAGGACCGAAGCCGATCCCACCAGAATCGGAGGATAGACGACGATCCGCACCCGCCGCCGCCCGAACAGGGGCGGTCTTGGCCGCGTGCAGCACCGTCCAGTCCAGGTCAGTACGGCTGCTGCGGGCCGGGCAGAAGGTCGAACCCATGCGGCGGACTTCCTCTCCTACGACGTCGGTGCTGGTCATCAGCACTTCTGTCCGCCTCAACAGTGGTCGGGGCCGGAGCATTCCCGAATCTTTACTCCAGTGACCCGGTCCACTTCACCACCGCGTCCGTGATGATCGCGACAGCCTGATCCTGACCGATCTCCGCCCGTTTCGGCACAGCGAAGCCATGATCGCCGTACGGCACCTCGACCAGCTCGTACTCCCCCGCGGGGAACTCCTGGGGCTTTCCCCAGGGGTCGTTCCCGCCCTGCACGACGAGGGTGGGCACCCCCGCTCCGAGCAGTTCCTCGGCACGTGACTTCTCCGGCTTGCCGGGCGGGTGGAGCGGGAAGGCCAGGGCGAGAACGGCCGCGGCGCCGAGCTCCGTCGCCGTACGGCAGGCCACCCGGGCACCCGCGCTGCGGCCGCCGGAGATCACCGGCAGCCCCGGCTCGGACACCGCGGCCCAGATGCCGCGCCAGCCCACGTCCAGCGTCTTCGGCGCGGGCGCCATCTTCTTGCCGGCCACCCGCCAGGGCTGCTCGACCCGCGCCACGGTCACGCCATGTCCGGGCAGCACCTCGGCCAGCGCCGTCAGGTCCCGCGCCTCGATGCCGCCGCCCGCGCCATGACTGACGGCCAGGACGAACTTGGGTCGCTTCGCCCGGTGCCAGGTGATGCGCGCGGCCCCGGCCTCGGTCTCGATGATCTCGCTCACATCAAAAGAGTGTGCCCTCCACCGGTCCCTCCAGCTCCTTCAGCAGCTCCGGGCCGTTGTTGCGGACGTTGGAGACGGCGGTGGTCACCGGGTAGGCGCGCATCAGGCCGGGCGGGGGCGGGGCGAGCAGCTCGCGCAGATCGTCGGGGTCGGTGCGGGACGGGTCGAGCCAGGCGTCCCAGCGGTCGGGGGTGAGCATCAGCGGCATCCGGGGGTGGATGTCGGCGAGCGCGTACGGGCCCTCGGCGGGGGCCACCGCCAGCGGGCTGCTCTCGGCCTCGGTGGTGATCACCGAGCAGGTGACCCACCAGGCCTGGGGGTGGTCGTCGGGCAGGGTCCGGTCGCGCCAGAACTCGTACAGCCCGGCCATCGCGAAGACGGACCCGTCGGCGGGCAGCACGAAGTACGGCTGCTTGCGCGGCCGCTTCTTCTTGCCCTCGACCTCCAGGTCCCGCTCCTGCTTGCCGGTGACCCACTCGTAGTAGCCGTCGGCGGGCACGATGCAGCGCCGGGCGGCGAAGGCGCGGCGGAAGGCGGGCTTCTCGTGGACGCTCTCGGCGCGGGCGTTGATCATCCGGGCGCCGCCCTCGGGCGTCTTGGCCCAGGACGGGACGAGCCCCCACTTGAGCTTGCGCAGCTGCCGAACGGGGCGCGGGTCGGCCACGTCTTTCAGAGGCCGGTCGAGGACGGCGTAGACCTCCTTGGTGGGAGCGACGTTGTAGTCGGGCTCCAGGGTCTCCTCCGGCTCCCACTTCTCGATCTCGAAGATCCCTGCGAGATCCTCGGGCCTACGACTCGCCGCATACCGTCCGCACATATCTGACCGCCCCTCCAACCTGCGAGACCGCTGGATCATGCCGCCTCACACGTCCAAGAGTGGCAGACCTCGTCATCGGATGTGGGTCAGGGCAGCGGCGGCGACCGACGCGCCCGCGGGGCATGTTCCGTCCTGCGACACCCCGCGGTCCGGAATGGTCGTGGTGCCGATCAAGCGGTTGACATCGTCCACCGCGACGAAGATGAAGCAGATCCGTTGAAATTCGGACTGGATGGCCTTGTGCTGCCCCACCGGCACCTGCGAGACGCGTCCGTTCTTGGTCATGGTCTTCGCGTAGGACAGCGGCAGATCCAGTGCGAGGCTGACGTACTGGCCGCCCAGCTTCCACGCGCACTGCGCCCCGTGCTTGCCGGACGACTGTTCCCCCGGGCCGCTGATTCCGAGGGCGGCGCGGTCGCGCTCGTCGAGGGCGAGGCACGGCCGCGCCGCGAGCTGCTTCTGGGTGTACTTGATCGGCTGCGCCGGTGCGGAGGTGGGGGCCGAGGCGGAGGCGGAGGCGGAGGACGAGGGTGTTGGACTGGGGGACGACTGCCGCGGCGCGGGCTGCTCGCTCGAACACCCGGCGCTGAGCAGGCTCACGGCAGCGGCGAGCACAAGTCCGGCTTTGCGGCGGGAGCGCCCGCCCCGGGGACGCTGATCACGGTCGAGTCGCGGCATGTCGGCACGGTAGTGGCGCCGCGCCGGGACCGGTCCCGCATGACCCGCCTCCCGGATCACTCCCCGACTCCAACGCTGTGACCTGCACGTTTGCCGCCAGGAACGATCGCTGCCACGTCGGCGTCTCAGATACCGTCCGCACGTACGTGCCACACTGCCAGACCCCGCCGATCAGAGGGAGCGCCGCCGGAACATGGACAGCACTACAGCCACCTCCCTCTGGGACGAGCTCGTCGGCACCCAGCCCGACCCCGACCTGTGGGTCGTATTCGCCACCCTGGCCGCCGCCCTCGCCGTGATCGTCCCGCACGGGCTGTGGCGCGTCGCCCGCAACGCCATCACCATCGCCCACGAAGGCGGCCACGGCCTGATCGCGCTGCTCACCGGCCGCACCCTGACCGGCATACGCCTGCACTCCGACACCAGCGGCCTCACGGTCAGCCGGGGCAAGCCCTACGGCATCGGCATGATCCTCACCGCGGCCGCCGGATACACCGCTCCCCCACTGCTGGGCCTCGGCGGCGCCGCGCTGCTCGCCACCGGGCACATCACCCTGCTGCTGTGGGTGGCGACCGCCCTGCTGCTCGCGATGCTGGTGATGATCCGCAACGCCTACGGCGTCCTGACCGTCTTCCTGACCGGCGGCGCGTTCGTCCTGGTCTCCTGGCTTGCCGGGCCCCAGGTGCAGGCGGTGTTCGCGTACGTGGTGGTGTGGTTCCTGCTGCTCGGCGGGGTGCGCCCGGCGTTCGAACTCCAGTCGAAGCGGCGCCGGGGCGGCGCGGGCGACTCGGACGCGGACCAGTTGTCGCGGCTGACGAACGTACCGGCGGGGCTGTGGCTGTTCCTCTTCCACGTGGTGTCGCTGAGCTCCCTGATCGGCGGCGGGCGCTGGCTCCTGGAGGTGTGAGCCGCTCGCGGTGGCGCGCCGGTGACTGCCCGACCAGCCACAACGCACTCGTACCCGAACCACCGCCGCCTACTAGAGTGGGGCCCATGGCGCAGAACCCCGCAGACACCGCCCTCTGGCCCGCCCCGCACGCGAGCGGAGCCGTCGACGCGACGGTCCATGTGCCCGGATCCAAGTCGGTGACCAACCGTGCCCTGGTGCTCGCCGCCCTCGCCTCGGAGCCGGGCTGGCTGCGCCGCCCGCTGCGCTCCCGCGACACGCTGCTGATGGCCGGTGCCCTGCGGGAGATGGGCGTCGGTATCGAGGAGGGCGTGGGCCCGGACGGCACCGGCGAGGCGTGGCGCGTGCTCCCCGCGGGGCTGCGCGGCCCGGCCACGGTCGACGTCGGCAACGCCGGCACGGTGATGCGCTTCCTGCCGCCGGTCGCCGCGCTCGCCGACGGTCCCATCCGCTTCGACGGCGACCCGAGGTCGTACGAGCGTCCCCTGAACGGCGTGATCGACGCGCTGCGCGTGCTCGGTGCCCGGATCGACGACGACGGCCGTGGCGCGCTGCCGCTGACCGTGCACGGCGGGGGCGCGCTGGACGGCGGTCCGGTCGAGATCGACGCCTCGTCGTCGTCCCAGTTCGTCAGCGCCCTGCTGCTGTCCGGCCCGCGCTTCAACCAGGGCGTGGAGGTCCGCCACATCGGCTCCACGCTGCCGTCCATGCCGCACATCCGGATGACCGTCGACATGCTGCGCGCGGTCGGCGCCCAGGTCGACACCCCCGAGTCGGGCGGCGAGCGCAACGTCTGGCGGGTCACGCCCGGTGCCCTGCTCGGCCGGGACCTGACGATCGAGCCGGACCTGTCGAACGCCCAGCCGTTCCTGGCGGCGGCCCTGGTCACCGGCGGCAAGGTGCTGATCCCGGACTGGCCGTCCCGCACCACCCAGCCCGGCGACCGGCTGCGCGAGATCTTCACCGAAATGGGCGGTTCCTGCGAACTGACCGACTACGGCCTGGTGTTCACCGGCTCGGGCACGATCCACGGCATCGATGTCGACCTCGGCGACGTCGGCGAACTGACCCCCGGCATCGCGGCGGTCGCCGCCCTCGCCGACTCCCCCTCCACACTGCGCGGGGTGGCGCATCTGCGGCTGCACGAGACCGACCGCCTGGCCGCGCTCACCAAGGAGATCAACGAACTCGGCGGTGACGTCATCGAGACCGCCGACGGTCTGCACATCCGCCCGCGCCCCCTGCACGGCGGGATCTTCCACACGTACGAGGACCATCGCATGGCCACCGCCGGCGCGATCATCGGCCTCGCGGTGGAGGGCGTACAGATCGAGAACGTGGCGACGACGGCGAAGACCCTGCCGGACTTCCCCGAACTGTGGACCGGGATGCTCGGGGCGTAGGGGACACGCCATGCGCCGCTACGGCAAGCACACCGACGAGGACGACATCCGCTCCCGCCCCAACCGCAAGGGCACCCGGCCGCGTACGAACATCCGCCCAAAGCACGAGGAGGCGGCCGAGGGCATGGTCCTCACCGTCGACCGGGGCCGCCTGACGTGTCTGGTCGAGGACCGCGTGGTCATGGCCATGAAGGCCCGCGAGCTGGGCCGCAAGGCGGCGGTGGTCGGCGACCGGGTCGCCCTCGTCGGCGATCTGTCCGGCAAGAAGGACACGCTCGCGCGGATCGTGCGCATCGAGGAGCGCACATCGGTGCTGCGCCGCACCGCGGACGACGACGACCCGTACGAGCGCGTCGTCGTCGCCAACGCCGACCAGCTCGCCATTGTCACCGCCCTCGCCGACCCCGAGCCACGCCCGCGCCTGATCGACCGCTGCCTGGTGGCGGCGTACGACGGCGGCCTGGACCCGCTCCTGGTGCTGACCAAGTCGGACCTCGCCCCGCCCGACACGCTCCTGGAGCTGTACGGCGACCTGGACATCCCGTACGTCGTCACCAGCCGCGAGGAGCTGGACAGCGGCGATGCGGCGGAGCGGGTGTTCGAGCAGCTGGAGGGCAAGGTCACGGCGTTCGTCGGGCATTCGGGCGTCGGCAAGACGACCCTGGTCAACGCGCTGGTGCCGAAGGAGCGGCGGCGGTTGACGGGGCGGGTGAACGCGGTGACCGGACGCGGTCGGCACACCACCACGTCGGCGCTCGCCCTGCCGCTGACCGGCACGGACGGCTGGGTGATCGACACGCCGGGCGTACGGTCGTTCGGAATCGCGCACATCGATCCGTCCCGGGTCATCCACGCCTTCCCCGACCTGAAGCCGGGCACGGAGGGCTGCCCGCGCGCGTGCAGTCACGACGAGCAGGACTGCGCGCTGGACGAGTGGGTGGCCGGGGGGCACGCCGATCCCGCCCGGCTGTACTCGCTGCGGCGGCTGCTGGCCACGCGCGAGCGGAAGGAAGGCGACTGACCGCCGGAAGGAACCGGAAGGAAGGGGACCGAGGGTCGCGTTGTTTCTCTTCACGCGGGGTTTGTCTTGCGGCGGGTTCGGTAAGGGCATAATCGCAAAAGCCGGATGCCAACCCTGACAAACGCCTGACACGCGGTCACAGTTCGTGGAGAAACGGGGAGGACAGCACATGGCGTGGCTGCTGGTCATCGTGGCCGGGTTGCTCGAAACCGGCTTTGCGATCTGTCTGAAGTTGTCGAACGGCTTCACCAGGCTCTGGCCGACCATCGCGTTCTGCGTCTTCGCGATCGGCAGCTTCGGCCTGCTGACACTCTCCCTGAAGAAACTCGACGTCGGTCCCGCGTACGCGGTGTGGACCGGCATCGGCGCGGCCGGTACCGCCATCTACGGCATGATCTTCCTCGGCGACATCGTCTCCACGCTGAAGATCGTCTCGATCAGCCTGGTCATCATCGGCATCATCGGGCTGCAGCTGTCCGGCTCGGCGCACTGAGATCTAAGGGCTGAGATCTAAGGGCTGAGACCTAAGGGCTTACACCGGCTGCCGGTGCAGGGCGCCGCGCATCAGGTCCGTGACGCCGCCGTCCCCGGGCGGTGCGGCCACGCAGGACAGCGCGAGACGGACGACCAGTTCGCAGGAGCGCGCCAGGTCGGCGGTGTCCGCCCTGGGCACGCCGGGCCCGGCCAGCACCGCGACGGCCCGGTCGCGGACCAGCGCCACGAAGTCGCCGGGCGAGGGCAACGGGCCGTCGGCCCGGCGCTGCGCGGGGACGGCGGAGGAGGACGGCACCGCTTCCAGGGTCGGCGAGGGCAGCCGCTCGCTCCAGCAGCCGGTGAGCATGGCGCGGACGAGCTGGTTCTGGCGGGCGGCCACGATGGTCCACTCGGCGGCCGCCATGAGCCGCTCGCGCGGGTCGCTGTGTGTGCTGAGGGCCCGGTCGACACCGACGAGGTACCCGTCGGCCTCCCTGCGCACCAGCGCCCGGGCGAGCCCCTCCTTGCTTCCGAACTCGTTGTACAGCGTCTGCCGGGACACCCCGGCCGCCGCGGCCACGTCCACCATCCGCACCGCGGCCCACGGCCGCCGCGCGAGCGCCGTATAGGCGGCGTCCAGCAGGGACTCCCGGGCAGCAGGCATCATCGCCTCCCTGGAGGGACGGACTTTGCGCCCAGATTTGACGGCTGTGGGGGCACTGTCAAGGGTTCGTGCAGATCGTCGGAGGTGGGAGCTTGAGGGTATTTGAGGGGGCGGGTGCGCAACGCGCCCACCACCGCCCCCTGTAGCCCCGTACCGACCACGACAGATACCGTTCGTCACATGCCCGACTATCTCGACGACCTGCGTCTTGCCCACGTCCTCGCGGACGCCGCCGACGCCGCGACGACGGACCGCTTCAAGGCCCTCGACCTGAAGGTCGAAACCAAGCCCGACATGACGCCGGTCTCCGAGGCCGACCGGGCCGCCGAGGAACTCATCCGCAACCACCTCCAGCGCGCCCGCCCGCGCGACGCGATCCTCGGCGAGGAGTACGGCGTCGAGGGCACGGGCCCTCGCCGCTGGGTCATCGACCCCATCGACGGCACCAAGAACTACGTACGCGGCGTCCCCGTCTGGGCGACCCTGATCTCTCTGATGGAGGCGTCGGAGGGCGGCTATCAGCCCGTCGTCGGCGTCGTCTCCGCCCCCGCTCTCGGCCGTCGCTGGTGGGCGGCGAAGGGCCACGGCGCCTTCAGCGGCCGCAGCCTCACCTCCGCGAGCCGGCTGCACGTCTCGCGCGTCTCCAAGCTGCCGGACGCCTCCTTCGCATACTCCTCCCTCTCCGGCTGGGAGGAGCAGGGCCGCCTGAACGGCTTCCTGGACCTGACCCGCGAGGTGTGGCGCACGCGCGCGTACGGCGACTTCTGGCCGTACATGATGGTCGCCGAGGGCTCGGTCGACATGTGCGCCGAACCCGAGCTGTCGCTGTGGGACATGGCCGCGAACGCCATCATCGTCACGGAGGCCGGCGGCACCTTCACCGGCCTCGACGGCCGCCACGGCCCGCACAGCGGCAACGCGGCGGCGTCGAACGGCCTGTTGCACGACGAGCTGCTGGCGTACCTCAACCAGCGTTACTGAACGCCCACTTGTTGACCCCCGCTTTACCTGCCACCCTGAAAGTCCCCCCACTTGTGAACTTGTGAAACGGTGAACAAACGGAACACAGGGCGGGGACACTCCAGGAGGTGGCTCCATCCATGCTCGTACGTGACGCCATGAGCACAGTCGTCCTCACCATCGGCCCCACTCACACCCTGCGGCAGGCCGCCGCGCTGATGTCCGCCCGTCGGGTCGGCGCGGCCGTGGTCCACGACCCCGACGCCGGCGGCATCGGCATCCTCACCGAGCGCGACATCCTGAACTCCGTCGGCCTCGGCCAGAACCCCGACACCGAACACGCCCACGACCACACCACCACCGACGTCGTGTTCGCGGCCCCGTCGTGGACCCTGGAGGAGGCGGCCGGCGCGATGGCACACGGCGGCTTCCGGCACCTCATCGTGCTCGACGGCGGCGAACCCGCCGGGATCGTCTCGGTCCGCGACATCATCCGCTGCTGGGCACCGGTACGGCAGCAGGTGCCGGCCTGAGCAGACATGCTCGTAGGCATACGGACGGGCCGGATCCCCTCGTACAGGAGATCCGGCCCGTCCACTCGGCAAGCGGTCCAGTGCTGGTGGTGTCAGCCGCGCAGGGCCTGGACCGCGGCCTCCAGCCGCTTGCCGAAGTCGGCGTCCGCCTGACGGAAGTTGTCGATCGCGCGCTCGACGATCTCCTCGCGCGAGACCTGGGAGAGGGCGCCCGCAAGGTTGTTGATCAGGCGCTCCCGCTCGTCCTCGGACATCAGCCGGTAGAGGTTGCCCGCCTGGACGAAGTCGTTGTCCTCGGCGTGCACCGGCGCCGGGTGGTTGCCGGTGCCGGCGGTGAAGCCGTCGAACGGCTGCCACAGCGCACGGCCGGTCTGCGCCGGTCCCCCGAAGCTGTTCGGCTCGTAGTTCTTCGCGCCGCCGTGCCGGCCGTCGTACAGGAAGCCGTCACGGGAGTTGGTGCGCGCCTCGGTGGCGTGCGGACGGTTCACCGGCAGCTGGTCGGCGTTGATGCCGACGCGGTAGCGGTGGGCGTCGCCGTACGCGAAGAGGCGGCCCTGGAGCATCTTGTCCGGGGACGGGCCGATGCCCGGCACGAAGTGGGCGGGGCTGAAGATCGACTGCTCGACCTCGGCGAAGACGCTCCGCGGGTTGCGGTTGAGCTCCAGCTTGCCGATCTCGATCGGCGGGTAGTCCTCGTGCGGCCACACCTTGGTGAGGTCGAAGGGGTTGAAGCGGTACGTCGCCGCGTCGGCCGCCGGCATGATCTGGACCTGCACGGTCCAGGTCGGGAACTCGCCGCGCTCGATGGCCTCGCGCAGGTCGCGCTGGTGCGAGTCGGGGTCCTTGCCCGCGAGGATCTCGGCCTCCTCGGCGGTGAGGTTCTTGATCCCCTGGTCGGTCTTGAAGTGGTACTTGACCCAGAAGACCTCTCCCGCCTCGTTGTTCCACTGGAAGGTGTGCGAGCCGTAGCCGTTCATGTGGCGGTACGACGCCGGGATGCCGCGGTCGCCGAACAGCCAGGTCACCTGGTGCGTGGACTCGGGAGACAGGCTCCAGAAGTCCCAGACGTTGTCCGCCTCCTGCGAGCCGGTGTACGGGTCGCGCTTCTGGGTGTGGATGAAGTCCGGGAACTTGATGGCGTCCTTGATGAAGAACACCGGGGTGTTGTTGCCGACGAGGTCGTAGTTGCCCTCCTCGGTGTAGAACTTCAGCGCGAAGCCACGCGGGTCACGGACGGCGTCCGCCGCGCCGAGGTTGCCGGCCACCGTCGAGAAGCGCAGGAAGACCTCGGTCTGCTTGCCGACCTCGGAGAGGAACGCGGCCCGCGTGTACTGCGTGACATCGGCGGTCACCGTGAAGGTGCCGTAGGCACCGGCGCCACGGGCGTGCACGACACGCTCCGGGACGCGCTCACGGTTGAAGTGGGCCAGCTTCTCCAGCAGGAGCTGGTCCTGGACGAGCACCGGGCCGCCGACGCCCGCGGTCTCGCTGTTCTGGTTGTCGGCGACCGGAGCACCGGCCTCCGTCGTGAGCGGTCCCTGGGTCACGTGCGCCTCCTGTGTCATGCCTTGCGTGTTCCTGCTCCTCGGCCGGTTTCCTGTCCCTCGACCAGAGCCGTACTCGATCCTACAATGGACTTTGTCTAAGTCAATTCAAGCTCCAAAATCACACCTGTTCGGGAATTGTTCCTCCTGCTGCTAGGCTGGTCCTCATGAGTGACCTTCTGGAACGGCTGCGCGGACGCGGATGGCGGATGACCGCGCAGCGGCGCGTCGTGGCCGAGGTCCTCGACGGCGAACACGTCCACCTGACGGCCGACGAGGTGCACGCCCGGGCTGTCGCCAAGCTGCCCGAGATCTCCCGGGCGACCGTCTACAACACGCTGGGCGAGCTGGTCTCCCTCGGCGAGGTGCTCGAGGTCAGCACGGACAAGCGCGCCAAGCGGTACGACCCGAACGCGCGCAGCCCGCACCACCACCTGGTGTGCGCCCGGTGCGGCGCGATCCGCGACGTCCACCCCACGGGCAATCCGCTGGCCGACCTCCCCGACTCGGAGCGCTTCGGCTTCACGGTCTCGGACGTCGAGGTGACGTACCGGGGCCTGTGCCCGAACTGCGCGTCGGCGTAAGCAGCGGCTGCCCTTGGTGGCAGGGCACAAAAACCGAGGGCCGGAATCCAGTGACTGGATTCCGGCCCTCGGCCATTAGTAGCGGGGACAGGATTTGAACCTGCGACCTCTGGGTTATGAGCCCAGCGAGCTACCGAGCTGCTCCACCCCGCGTCGGTGAATGCAACGTTACGTCAAGGACGCCAACAGAAGCAAATCACTTAAGAACCCCTGCTCAGGCGCCTAACGACGCGGCACGTAATGGCGCGGCGGCTGCGGCGCGGCAGCGTGGGCGGCCGTTTAGCCGCGTGGATGTGTAGGGGTGTAGCTATGTAGCCGTGTGGCTGTGCAACCGCATAGCTGTGCAGCCGCGTCGCCGAGCAGCTGTGGCGCAGCGTGGCTGTCGCGCCGCGCAGCCGCGTAGCCCCCGCGTGGCCGTGGCTCCGCACAGCCGCATAGCCCCGGCAGCCGCATAGCCCCGGCAGCCGCGTAGCCGCGTAGCCGCGCGCAGCTGCGGGCAGTCGTGCCGCTGGGGGCGTGCAGCCGCGTCGCCACGCAGCCGCGCAACCCCGCTTGGCCATGGCGCCGCGTGGCCGTGGCGCCGCGAAGCCGCGTAGCCCGGCAGCCGCGTAGCTGGGTACCCCCGCGCAGCTGTGTAGCCGCGTAGCCCCGCGTAGCTGCGGGCAGTCGTGCCGCTGGGGCGGCACGGGTGGGCGCAGCGGCACCCCGCCAGCACGGGTGGGCGCAGCGGCACCCCGCCAGCGCGGGTGAGCGACTCCACCCCAGCACCAGCGCCCGGTAACCAGCCAACCCCGCCCACACCAGCGCCGAGCGCCAGTCGCCCGCCCCTAACGCGTCACGCAGACATCTCCTCCCGCAACGCATCCCGCAACCGCGCCGCCCGCTCAGCCACCTCCCCCGGCCCCAGCGACACCGCCCGGTCGGCCCACCGCTGCCCCTCCGCCAGCTCCCCCCGACGCGCGTAGACGAGGGCGAGCCGCAACGCCGCCCGCCCATGCCCCGCATCGGCCGCCCGCGTCCACCACACCGCCGCCTCCGGCTCACTGCCCTCCCGAGCCAGCAGCAGTCCCAGATTGAACGCACCGTTCCGCGACCCCGCCTCGGCCGCCTCCCGGTACCACCGAGCCGCCTCGACCACGTCCCCCCGCGCGGCCGCGAGCATCCCCACCCGCACCTGCGCCCGCCGATGCCCCTGCATCGCCGCCCGCTCGTACCACTCCTCGCACTCGGACTTCTCGTGCGACGGCTCCCCCAGCTCATGCGGCGACACCGGCGGCCGCCGCGCGTCGAGCACGGCCGCCAGCCGGTACGCCGCCTCCGCGCTGCCACCCCCCGCCGCACACCGCAGATGCCGCTCCGCCGCCAACTCGTCCCCATCCCGCAGCCGCGCGATCCCGACCTGCAACGCCGCCTCGGTATGCCCGGCGGCCGCCGCCCGCTCGTACCAGCGCAGGGCGGCCACGTCCTCGCCCCGCTTGGCGTACAGAATCCCCAGGTTGAAGGCGGCATCAACACTCCCGGCCTCCGCGGCCTTGGAGAACCACGGCTCCGCCCCGGTCTCGTCGCCCCCCTGGAGCAGCAGAATCGCCAGCGCGTTCGCCGCCTCCCGGTGCCCGGCGTACGCCGCACGCCGGTACCACTGCTCGGCCTGCCCGATCCGCCCCTGCTCGGCGCAGAGCAGCCCGAGGTTGTACGCCCCGTTGATGTCCCCGGCGTCCATGGCCGCCCGGTACCACCGCTCGGCGGTCTGCGTCTGCCCCCGCTCGGCGTGCAGCGCGCCCAGCGCGTTCGCCGCGTTGCCGTCGCCGTCCTGCGCGGCGCGCAGCCACCACACGGCGGCGCTCTCCTCGTCCCCCGCGTCCCGCAGCAGGAACCCGAGCGCACAGGCGGCCCGCGGCTCCCCGTCCTTGGCGGAGGTCAGATACCAGCGCCCGGCCTCCTTCAGCTCCCCGCGCTTCTCCAGGATCGCCCCGAGATGCAGCGCGGCCCGCCGATGCCCGCGCGCGGCGGCCTGCCGGTACCACTGCTCGGCCTCCTCCTGCGGAGAAGCACCCGGAGCGGCATCGCCCGCGGCCCCGACACCGTTGTCAGCTCCGGCCCCGCCCTCGCGCGCCGCTCTGCGATCAAGCGTCCGCGCCAGCCGGTACGCCGCCTCCCGGTGCCCCCGCTCGGCGGCGACCCGCATCCACTGCTCGGCGGCGTCGTCCCCCCGGTGCTCCAGCAGATCGGCCAGCGCGTAGGCCCCCAGGACGTGCCCCTGCTCGGCGGACTGCCGCAGCCAGTACTCGGCGGCCGGCTCGTCGCCCCGCTCCCGGTGGTGCCGCCCGAGCGCGTGCGCGGCGGCCGCGCTGCCGGCGACGGCGGCGATCCGCCACCATCCGGCGGCCTCGTCGGCGTATCCCCGCTGGTGCAGCAGGACGCCCAGGTTGTTCGCGGCGGCGCGGTCGCCCTCGGCGGTCGCGGCGCGCAGATGGGGTTCGGCTCCGTCGAGGTCGCCACGGCGCAGCAGCATGGCCCCGAGGACGCTCATCGCCTCGACGTCACCGGCCTCGGCGGCGAGCCGCTGACGCGCCTCCTCGGCCGCCTCGCCGGTCTCGTCGTCCCGGGTCTCCTCCTGGCCGGAAGGCGTCACAAATCGCCCTGTCTCGAACAGAGTTGCCTTGTCCCCCATAACGTCCATCGTCGCACCACCTGCAACCTGGGTACACCTGGTATACCGCAGCCAGTGAGGTCACTTCAGCGTTTTGTCGACATGCCCACAGAGAGACAAGTCAAACACAGATCTCCCAACTCCCCATGGCGGCACGGCGATACCGGGCGTCGGCACATGCGTTCGCACACCACGAAGGCCCGGATCCCTTGGAGGATCCGGGCCTTCGCCTGGGCCGACAGCGCGTCGACTTCAGTAGCGGGGACAGGATTTGAACCTGCGACCTCTGGGTTATGAGCCCAGCGAGCTACCGAGCTGCTCCACCCCGCGTCGTTGTTTGGCAACCGTATCACGACGCGGGAGGAGCTTTTCGATCAGCCGCTCTGCGGACTGGGGGTAGGGCTCGGGCTCCCCGTGGGATTCGGGCTCCCGGTGGGATTCGGACTGCTGGTGGCACCGCCGGTGCCCGCGGCCCGCGACTGTGCCTCCTCGGCCCGCCGCAGCGCCGCCTCCAGGTCGTCCTGCGCCCGTCCGTACGCCTCCCAGTCGCCCTTCTTCAGCGCTTCCTGGCCGGCCGTGAAGGCCTTCTGGGCGTCGTTGAGCGCCTCCTGGACCGTCGGGTTGTCGCTCGTCGGCGGCGGTGTAGTGGTCTCGCCCTCGCCCGTGTCCTCCTCCGGCGGCGGGGTTGAACCCTCCACCCCGAACACCTTGTTGAGGGCCTCGTCGAGGGTGTCCTCGAACGCGGTGTTGCCGCCGTAGCTCACCAACACCTTGCGCAGCAACGGGTACTGGAGTCCACCACCGCGTACGTAGACCGGCTCGACGTAGAGCAGACCGCCGTCCAGTGGCACGGTCAGCAGGTTGCCGTACTCCACCTCCGAGTCGCCGCCTCTCAGCAGCCGGATGGATTCGGCGATGTCCTGTTCGGAGTTGAACTGGCTCTGTACCTGCTTGGGTCCGTTGACCGTCGTACTCGTCGGCAGTTTCAGGATTCTGATCTTGCCGTAGTCACTCTTGCCCGCCTCGGCGTCGACCGCCATGAACGCGCTGAGGTTGTCCCGGCCGTTGGGAGTGAAGGTCGTCGTCAGCGAGAACGCCTGTTCCCTCTGGTCGGGCATCTTCATGCTGAGGTAGTACGGCGGCACCGCGTCGCCCGACTTGTTGGTCGGGTCGTCCGGCACCTGCCACACCTCGCTGCCGCTGAGGAAGGTGTCGGCGTCCTTCACGTGGTAGCGCGTCAGCAGCTCGCGCTGGACCTTGAACAGGTCCTGCGGGTAGCGCAGATGAGCCATGAGCGCGTCGGAGATCTTCGACTTGGGCTCCACCGTGCCGGGGAAGGCCTTCATCCAGGTCTTCAGGACCGGGTCCTGGGTGTCCCACTGGTAGAGCTTGACCTCGCCGGTGTAGGCGTCGACGGTCGCCTTCACCGAGTTGCGGATGTAGTTGACCTGGTTCTGCTGGGCCACCACCGTGCGCTGGTCGTTGGTCGCGGTCAGCGAGTCGGCGGTGGTGTCGCCGAGGGTCGTACGCGAGGCGTACGGGTATCCGTTCGTGGTCGTGTACGCGTCGACGATCCACTGGATCCGGTGGTTGACGACCGCCGGGTAGGCGTCGCCGTCGATGGTCAGCCACGGGGCGACCGCCTCGACGCGCTCCTTGGGCGTGCGGTTGTACAGGATCCGCGAACCCTCGCCGATGGCGCCGGAGTAGAGGATCTGCGGCTCGTTGAGCGCCACCGCGTAAGCGGCCCGGTTTATCGGGTTCTCGAGGTTGATGCCGCTGTTGCCCTCGTAGCTGTAGGTCTTCTCACCGCTGTCGTCGGAGTAGTCGATCTCCTTCTGGGGACCGCCGACGATCGAGTACGTGTTGGTCTTCTCGCCGTAGTAGATCCGCTGCTCGTACGTGCCGAGCTGGCCCTTGGACGGCAGGTCGGACTCGGTGAAGACCGGACGGCCCTCGGAGTCCACGGAGGTGCCCTCCGCGGCGACCACGCCGTAGCCGTGGGTGTAGCGGAAGTGGTTGTTGATCCAGTTCTTCTTGTCGATGCCCGCGTAGTTCAGCTCGCGCAGACCGATGACCGTGTCCTGCTCCTTGCCGGCCGAGCCGTAGCGGTCGACGTCCAGGTTGGTCGGGAACGCGTAGTACTTCCGCATCTGCTGGAGCTGCTGGAAGGTCGGCGAGACGATGTTCGGGTCCATGATGCGGATGCTCGCCGTGGCGTCGACGTCGTCCCGCAGCTTGGTGGCGTCCTTGGTGTTGGCCGTGCCCGAGTACTCGGTGACCTGCGTGCCGTCGATGCCGTACGCCTCACGCGTCGCCTTGAGGTTCTTGTTGACGTACGGGGCTTCCTTGGCCTGCTCGTTCGGCTGGACCTGGAACTTCTGCACGATCGCCGGGTACAGCCCGCCGATCAGGATCGCCGACAGCACCATCAGGCCGAAGCCGATCAGCGGCAGCTGCCAGGTGCGGCGCCAGATCGTGGAGAAGAACAGCAGGGCGCAGATGACGGCGATGCAGAACAGGATCGTCTTGGCCGGCAGGTAGGCGTTGGCGTCGACGTACCTCAGGCCCGTCCAGTTGTCCG
Source organism: Streptomyces spinoverrucosus (assembly GCF_006539505.1). Classification (GTDB taxonomy): domain Bacteria; phylum Actinomycetota; class Actinomycetes; order Streptomycetales; family Streptomycetaceae; genus Streptomyces; species Streptomyces spinoverrucosus. The sequence goes on along the minus strand of NZ_BJND01000039.1, from coordinate 14,208 downwards.
TCGCCTTGAAGTCGCTGGACTTGACTGCCAGGCCGTACCGGTCGAGCCAGTAGGCGACCGCCTTCAGCGCGACGAAGAAGCCGATGAGCACCGACAGATGGCCGGTCGCGGCGGCCGTGGCGCGCGCGCCCGGGCTGGTGACGCGCAGCCCGCCGTACAGGTAGTGGGTGAGCGCGGCGGCGATCAGGGAGAGGATCGCGGCGGCGAAGCCGAAGCCGAGCAGGAACCGGTACCAGGGCAGGTCGAAGGCGTAGAACGCGACGTCCAGCTGGAACTGCGGGTCCTTCTGCCCGAACGGCACGCCGTTGACCCACATCAGCCAGGTCCGCCACTGCCCGGACGCGGACGCGCCGGCGATCAGGCCCACCAGGGCGGTGATCCCGAACAGCAGCCACTTCTTGTACGGCGCGATGCCCATCCGGTAGCGGTCGAGGCTCTGCTGCTCCATCGACATCGCGCTCAGCGGCGGGCGCAGCCGGTGGGCCAGCCAGATGTTGAACCCGACGGCGACGGCCATGAGCAGGCCGAAGACGACGAAGAGCCCGATCTTGGTCCACAGGGTGGTGGTGAAGACGGACGAGTAGTCCACCGACCGGTACCACAGCCAGTCAGTCCAGAAGCCCGCGAACATGGTGAACGCCATGCCGAGCACGGCAAGGACGCCCAGTGTCATGAGCAGGGTCCGGACACGCCGGGACGGGCGGCCCACTCTGATCCGTGGCCCCGTCGGGCCTCCGCCGCGGTCCGGCATCTGGAAAGCCAAGGTGGCACCTCGAAAATCGCTGTTGGTCTGTCAGGCCCCCGTTTTCGCGGGCCGTCGATGGGCCCCGTGATCGTAGGCCCTCACCTATGCAACTTACTCACGCTTTACTCGGTTCCCGATTCCGGGCGGGAACGAGGCAGGATTGTGACCATGTCCAACACACCCATGGCGGCGAGCCCGCTCACCCGGGCCGTACTCGAGATCGACGAGTACGCCTCCGGCCTCGGCTGGGACCAGCCCGCACGCCTCTTCGCCCTCGTAGACACCGCTCAGCTGCGGGCCCAGGAACCCGCGCTGGCGGCGCAGCTCGGCCTGGGTGACGAGCCGGACGCCGCCGGTCTCACCCCGATCGAGCAGGACGAAATCCCAACGGACAAGCCGCTCGACGAGTTCCTCGGCACCATCGCCTGGCCCGAGGCGGTGGTCGGCTGCGCGCTCACGGTGGAGCGGCTGATGCTGCCGCCGTCCGCCGAGGCCCAGGTCCCGGACGATCTGGACGAGGCCGCGCTCGCCAAGTGGGTCGCCCGGCACCCCGAGCGCCAGGAGGTCCGCATGACGGTCGCCGTGCTGCGCGACGGCGCACGCGAGTCGGCCCTGCGGCTGCGCGAGAAGGACTCCCCGACGGAGGTCCTTACCGGCTCCGAGCTGGTTCCGGGCCTCGCGGAGGCGCTGGCGGCGACGTTCGCTGACTGAGGGGTTTCGGTACGACGCCGGGTACGCGCGCGCGTGCTCGGTATACGGCGCTGGGGGCGCCCTCCGATCATGGGGGCGCCCCCAGCGCCGTACCGATACGCCTCCTGATCAACCCTTGGCCGTGCACTTCGGCAGGTCGGCGGTGTTGCCGTCGCGGATGTCCTTCAGGGCGCCGAGGGCGTCGTCGATGGTGTTGACCTTGACGAGGGTGAGGCCCTTGGGGGTGTCCTTGGCGGCGGCCGCGCAGTTGTCGGCGGGCGTCAGGAAGTACTGGGCGCCCATGCTGCGCGCGCCGACGGTCTTCATCTCGACGCCGCCGATCGGGCCGACCCTGCCGCCGTCGTCTATGGTGCCGGTGCCGGCGACGAACGAGCCGCCGGTGAGCGAGCCCGGGGTGAGCTTGTCGTAGATGCCGAGCGCGAACATCAGGCCGGCGCTCGGGCCGCCGACGTCGGCGAGCTTGATGTCGATGGTGAACGGGAAGGTGTGGTCGGTTCCGGCCGAGATCCCGACGATGGCGCGCTTCTCACCGGCGTCGTCGGAGGTCGTCGTGGTGATCGTGACCTTCTCCGTCTTCAGCGGCTCGCGGTTCTCCTTCTCGGCGGCGGCCTGCTCCTTGGCGGGCACGATCGTGAAGACGACGTCCTCGCCCGGCTTGTGCTTGGTCACCAGCTCGGCCACGTCGCCGGGCGCCTTCACCGCCGTACCGTCGACGGCCTTGATCACGTCACCGGCGTGCAGCCTGCCCTCCGCCGGGGAGTCCTTCACGACGGTGGAGACGATCACCCAGGACTCCACCTTGACGCCGAGTTCCTTCAGGGCGGCGACCTTGGCGCTCTCCTGGGACTGGCTGAACTCCTCGGCGTTCTCCTGTGTGGACTCCTCCTCTGTCTTGCCGTCCGGGTAGAGGGTGTCGTGCGGGACGACCTTGTTGTCGTGTGCCAGCCAGCCGTAGACCGCCTCGACGAGGTTCATCCGGTAGTCGGCGCTGGTGACGCGGACGGTGGTCATGTTGAGGTGACCGTCCGTCGGGTAGGTCTTGCGTCCGGAGATCCGCAGCACCGGCTCCCCGTCGTGGTCCCCCAGCGTGTTCACCGTCGGCCCCGGGGACATCTCCGAGTACGGCACGGGGATGAGCACTCCCGCGCACAGGAGCGCGATCAGCATGAGGGTGGAGGCGAGCATCGTCGCGGTGCGGCGTGGCATGGCACGACACTACGGGACGGCTCTGTCAGCGCACTGTCAGGGCCGCCTGACGGGGTCACGGGCCGGTGTGGGACTTCTCCATGGCCGCGCGGAAGCGGGCGTAGCCGTCCAGCTCGGGGCCGTCGCTGCGGGCCTTGCGGGTTCTGTTGGCCCAACTGCCCCACAGGCCCGCGCCGACAGCAGCCCCAAGCGGAATCAGCAACCAGGCGAGCGCCGCCATGCCGACCTCCAACCCCATGAGCGTCCGCGAACTGAATGATCAACAGATTAACCATCCGCACTGACAACGCTCATGCCGGGGGTGCGGTTACGCAACCGGAGTCGCCCGCCTGGAGGGTCAGCAGGCCCCCACCCACTCCTCGGTACCGTCGGAGAACTTCTGGTGCTTCCAGATCGGCACCTCGTGCTTGAGGTCGTCGATCAGCTTCCGGCAGGCCTCGAAGGCCTCCCCGCGGTGCGGACAGGACACGGCGACCACGACGGCCAGATCCCCGACCTTCAGATCCCCCACACGGTGTACGGCGGCCAGCGCCCGCACCGGGAACTCGGCGACGACCTTCTCGGCGATCCGCCGCATCTCGGCCTCGGCGCTCGGATGACAGGAGTACCCGAGCGCGTCGACGTCGGCACCCCCGTCGTGATTGCGCACGGTGCCGACGAACAGGGCGGTGCCCCCGGCGGCGTCGTCCCCGACGGCCCGGAAGACCTCGTCGAGGGAGAGGGCCGACTCGCGGATGGCGATCAGTTTGATGGGCTGCTGTGCGCCCTGCTCGCCAGGGTGATCATTGGTGGCTGCCATGCGTCCATCGTGCCGCACGCGCGTGACACGCGGGAATGGCGCATTCACCAGGCACGCGTGCGTGGCCGTTGGAGCCTCATACAGGGAGACGCCTGCTTTTCGGCGCGGGCTGCATCTTCTCAGCCCGTCCGGCGCTTGAGGACGAGGCCGTTCAGGCCGAAGCGGGGGTCTGGGGGCGCAGCCCCCGGGATGGGACGGGTAGGGGCGGCGGGGGCGAGAAACCCCGACGTCCGCCGCAGCCCGCGGCCCCTCAGAGTCGCCGCCGAGCCTTCCGAGCCCTGCGCACCACGGCCGCCGCACCCAGCAGAGCCACCGTCGCCCCCGCGGCCCCCGCAGCCGTCGCGTCCTTCCGCCCCAGCCGCCGCCCGGCCACCGTATGCCGCCCAGACACCTCCTCCAGCAGCTCGGCGAGCACCTCCTCATTGGTCCACCGGGCCCGCCACCCGGCGTCATGCAGCCGGCTCCCACTGACCACCCAGGGGTACATCGTGTACGCCAGGTCCCCAGCCGGCGACGGCGTCAGCCCGATCCGGTGCAGCCGCGCCGCCGCCCCCAGCGCCACCGCCGACGGCAGCTCCATCCGCCGGATCCCGCTCAGCTCCTCGACCTCCTCCTGCTCCAGCCACCCGTCGCACCCCACGGCGAGCTCCCCCTCGACCTTCTCCAGGACGGCGTACTCCAGAGCACTGCACAGATCTTCGACGTGACAGAACTGCCAGGCCGGCCGCGACCCGGCGACGACAAGCAGACGGGGCGACTCGAAGTACCTGGTCAGCGCGGTGTCCGTGCCTCCCACCAGGACAGCGGGCCGCACCACGGTGACATTGAGCCCCGGGTGCGCCCGCGGCGCACGCCGCGCCAGCCGCTCGATCTCCAGCAGGTCCCCCACCCCGGTGGCCTCCGCCGTCGCCCGCAGCTCGGCGTCCTCCGACAGCGGCAGCTCGTTGTCCGGCAACGCCCCGTAGACCATCGCCGACGTGCACAGCACCACTCGGTGCACCCCGGCCGCCGCGGCGGCGGTCAGCACGGTCTGTGTCCCGCGCACGTTGTAGGCCGTACGGGCGGCCGCGTCCGTCTCCAGGTCCAGGTCGAGCGCCAGGTGCACCACCACGTCCGCGCCCCGCAGCTTCTCCGCGATCGCCGGATCCCGCACGTCGAGGATGTGCCACTGGGCCGCCGCGCACTCGCCGCGCCGCTCGTCGATGGCGATGACCTGCTTGATCTCGTCCGACGCGGCCAGCCGCGCGGTGAGCAGCGCGCCCACGCCGGACGCGGCGCCGGTGACCGCGACGACGGGCCCGCGCAGGGCGGGAGTGGTTGACAGGTTTCGCGCTGCGCGAACCTGCGGATCTGGGGAACTCACCGGGTGTCTCCAGCGGTTGTCTTCACATACGAGCGCGAGTGAGGCGTACGTACCAGGTGGCATCCATCCTGCCGCAGGCCGCGAGTCGGCGAAGCACCGAGGCCCGAACCGCCCGGGGTGTCTAGGCTGGGTGGTGTTGTCGGGCAGTCGTGCCGTCGGGGAAGACCGGCGGCCTTAACAGCCGAGGAATCCCGTGAGTGACACCCCATTCGGATTCGGCCTTCCGCCGGAGGAGCCGGAAGACGGCGACGAGGGCAAGAAGAAGGACCAGCAGAGCGGTGGTGGTCAGGGACCGGCCAACCCGTTCGGTTTCGGCGGGCTGCCCGGTGCCGGAGGCTTTGGTGGCCCCGGCGCGGACAATCCGCTCGCTGCCATGTTCGGTTCGCTGAACCCCACCGACCTGGGCGCCGCGTTCCAGCAGCTGGGCCAGATGCTCTCCTATGAGGGCGGCCCGGTGAACTGGGACATGGCCAAGCAGATCGCCCGCCAGACGGTCTCCCAGGGCACGTCGGACGGCACGAAGGACGCGAGCGTCGGCCCCGCCGAGCGCACCGCGGTCCAGGACGCCGTCCGCCTGGCCGACCTGTGGCTGGACGACGCGACGTCCCTGCCGTCCGGCGCCGCCTCCGCGGTGGCCTGGAGCCGCGCGGAGTGGGTCGAGGCGACCCTGCCCGCGTGGCAGGAGCTCGTCGACCCGGTCGCCGAGCGCGTCGGCGCCGCCATGGGCGACGTCCTGCCGGAGGAGATGCAGGCCATGGCCGGCCCGCTGATCGGCATGATGCGCTCGATGGGCGGCGCGATGTTCGGTACGCAGATCGGGCAGGCCGTGGGCGTGCTCGCGGGCGAGGTCGTCGGCTCGACCGACATCGGCCTGCCGCTCGGCCCGGCCGGCAAGGCCGCGCTGCTGCCGGTGAACATCGAGGCGTTCGGCAAGGACCTGGGCGTGCCCAAGGAGGAGGTGCGGCTGTATCTCGCCCTGCGCGAGGCCGCCCACCAGCGGCTGTTCGCGCACGTGCCGTGGCTGCGCTCGCACCTGTTCGGCGCGGTCGACGGGTACGCGCGCGGGATCAAGGTCGACACGGCCAAGCTGGAGGACGTGGTCGGCCAGTTCGACCCGCAGAACCCCGAGCAGCTGCAGGACGCGCTCCAGCAGGGCATGTTCCAGCCGGAGGACACGCCGGAGCAGAAGGCGGCGCTGGCCCGTCTGGAGACGGCGCTCGCGCTCGTCGAGGGCTGGGTGGACGCGGTGGTGCACGCGGCCGCGAAGCCGCGCCTGTCGTCCGCCGACGCGCTGCGTGAGACCCTGCGCCGCCGTCGCGCGACCGGCGGCCCGGCCGAGCAGACCTTCGCCACGCTGATCGGCCTGGAGCTGCGCCCGCGCCGGCTGCGCGACGCCTCCCGCCTGTGGGCGTCCCTGACGGACGCGCGCGGTGTCGACGGCCGGGACGCCCTGTGGGCCCACCCGGACATGCTGCCGACCGCGAACGACCTGGACGATCCGGACGGCTTCGTGCACCGCGAGCAGCTGGACTTCTCCGAGCTGGACAAGATGCTCGGCGAGGCGGCGGACGGCTCCGCCGGTAAGCCGAACCTGAAGAAGGACGAGGGCGACGACAAGGGCGACGACGCCGAGTGAGCCTGTATGACGACGCGGTCCTTGTACTCAAGAGCTACGAGGACCAGCAAGAGTTGCGCGACGTCTACCTCGATCACCTGGCGGCCCACTCGGACGGCATGTGGAAGTCATTCGCGGACGGCCACATCACGGCGAGCGCCCTGGTGATCGACCCGGAGCGCAGCCGGGTGCTGCTGACGCTGCACCGGAAGCTGCGCATGTGGCTGCAGATGGGCGGCCACTGCGAGCCGGGGGACGTCTCCCTGGCGGCCGCCGCCCTACGCGAGGGCACCGAGGAGTCGGGGATCGGAGGTCTGACGCTGCTGCCGGGCGGTCCGGTCCGCCTGGACCGGCATCACACGCCGTGCGCCTGGCACCTCGACGTCCAGTACGCGGCGCTCGCTCCGGCCGGAGCCGTGGAGGCGATCAGCGACGAGTCCCTCGACCTGCGCTGGTTCCCCTACGACGAGGTCGCGGACGTCGCCGACGACTCGGTCGTGCGCCTGGTGGAGGCGACCCGCGCCAGGCTCTGAACGTGTAAGGGGCGCCCGCACAGGCAGGCGCCCCTTACGTTTGCTTTCCGGACGGTCAGCTCCAGACGTTGCCCTGGTTCTGCCCCCGAGCCCCCTGCTGCCCCATGCCGTACTGCGCAGCGAGACCCGAGCCGATCTGGGCGTTCTGCGGCGGCAGCAGCTCGCTGGGCTGGACCAGCACGTAGCCGGTGCCCATGAAGCTGAGCTCCCAGCCCTCACCGGTGTTGCCCCGGCGCCGCCACACCCCGGAGGAGTGCGTCTGGGCCTGCATCTGCACACGCAGCGCGGTGGACCAGGCGACGATCGCGTCGGCGTCGCAGTTGACGTACTTGTCCGGCGTGACCTGCATCATCAGCGGCGCGCCCGAGGTCATCAGGGCGACCCGGCCGCGGCCGGTGATGTTGAGCTGGTACTTCCCGGACCCGGAGATGCCGTACAAGCTGTCGACGGCGATGACCTCGTGGTGCAGCCCGGAGTCCATCGCCAGCACATAGCTGCTGTCGACGGTGAGTCCGTCCTGGTCCACGTCGACGACGTGAATGTGCTGGGCGAGGTTGGCGAAGTAGACCGTGCCCTGCCCGTGGCAGCGCATCAGGTCCAGGCCCTCACCGGTGCGGGCACGCGCGCGTGCCTGCCGGTTGCTCTGGAACTCGGCGTCGAACTCGACGAGCCCCTGGTAGGCGACCATGGTGCCCTTGCGGGCCAGGATGTCGTCGTGACCCTCCAGAGTGACGCGCAGCATCTGCTTGTTCTGCAGGCTCCAGCGCTCCTGGCTCTGCTGGTCGTTGTGGGCGAAAAGCGGACTCTGCATGGTGTGGTGCTCCCCCTCAGCCCCGGACCCGGAGATGGTCGGTGCTGTCCTCGCTGGGCTGGACGACGACGATGCCCTGGCCGGAGAAGGCCATCTGGTAGGCCTCGCCGCTGCCCCGGCCGATCAGTGACTGCGCCTTGAAGCTGCGCTTGCCCTTCACCTTGAGGTTCGGGGACCAGGCGACGAGCGCGTCCGGGTCGACGTACGTCTCGTCCTCGCCACCGCCGCAGTCGACGACGATCGGCTTGCCCCGGGAGGTCAGCGCGACCCATCCCTGCCCGGAGATCTTGGTGTTCCACAGCCCCTGCCCGGCGAACTTCGCCAGGCCCTTCACCCGTTCGACGCCCCACGTCAGATGCGCGTCGAAGGCGAGCAGGTTGGTGGCGTTGACGGAGATGCCGTCGCCGTTGAGGTTGATCACGACGACGTTGGCGCCGTAGTCGGCGAGATAGAGCAGTCCGTCACCGGAGCACTTCATCAGGGGTGCGCCCTCGCCGGTCATCCAGTCGCGGGCGACCTGGCGCACGGCCGGCGGGTTCGGCTCGTACTGGATGAAGCCCTCGTAGGCGACCATCGACCCCACGCGCGCGAGGAGGTCGTTTCCGGTCTGCATGGCGACCTTCAGCATGTGGTTGCCGTGGTTTTCCATGCGGGCGGTGACGGGTGCGGGGGCGTAGCCCGCGAGCGGCTGGTTCATGACGGGCTCTCCCTTTAGATCTCGTACGGCTGGACGACGATGAAGTTGCCGGGCGCGCCCCGGAACTGGAGGTTGACGCTCTCCCCGGTGTCGCCGGGGTACGCGTTGCGGCGCATCCGTACCTGGCTGGAGACGACCACCTGGGAGGCGGCCGACCAGGCGACCACGGCGTTGCAGTCGGCGAACGTCGTCGGCGTGACCGGCAGCACCACGGGCGTGCCGTGCGTCTTGACGACGATGGTGCCGGTGCCGGTGAACTGCATGGTGAACAGCGCACCGCCGGGGATGCCGTGTCCCTCGATGCGGCGGACCTCGTACTGGAGGCTCTCGTCGAACGCGAGGACGTTTTCGGCGGAGACGCAGATGCCGTCACCCTGGAGTTCGATGGGGTGCAGCATCGTGGAGTTCTCGGCGAGGAACACCTGCCCCTGGCCCGTGCAGCGCATCAGCTGCATCTCCTGGCCGGTCGCGTTGCCGACGATCCGGCCGGCGAACCCGGCGCCCTTGTAGCTGAAGTCGACCTTGCCCTGGTAGAGCACCATGCTGCCCTGCCGGGCCAGCACGGGCTGGCCGCCGATGCCCAGGTCCACACGGACGAGCTTCTTGTTCTGCTGCGTCCAGCGCTGCCCGGTGGGCGTCTCCTTGAACTTCTGGAGCGCACCGGCGACACCGGGTGCCTGAGGGGCGCCCTGGGGCGCGCCCTGTGGCGACCCGTAGAGGGCCTGTTGGCCGTAGCCCGGGGGCGGGGTGGGCTGTCCGTAGCCAGGGGGCGGCGTGGGGGCCTGCGGTGCGGGCGGCTGGGCGTACCCCGGGGGCAGCGGGGCGGTCTGGCCCGGGGCGGCCTGGCCGTACGGGGGCTGCTGTTGGGGCGGCTGCCCGTACGGGGGCTGCGGCTGGCCGCCGTAGGGCGGCGCGGGCGCCGGGGCGGGCGGCGGTACGGGAGCGCCGCCGGGCGGGGTCATGGGCGCGACGACGGTGGGCGCGGTGTGCACTTGGGGCGCGGGCGCCGGGGCGGGTGCCGGGGGCGGGGTGGTTCCGGCGGGCGGCGCGAAGCCCTGCGCGGCGGGCTGTGGCGCGGGCGCCGGAGCGGGTGCGGGCGCCGGAGCAGGGGCCGGTGTCGGAGCGGGTGTCGGGGCCGGTCCGGTCGGGACGCCGAACGCGGGCGGCGCGGAGGCCTGTCCGGGCGGCGCGAAACCGGGAGCGCCACCGGTCTGCGGCTGCGGCTCGGCCGGTGTCTCCTCTTCGAGCACCTCGCCGCCGAAGTTCTTCAGCAGCGCGTCCAGGCCACCGTCGAAACCCTGTCCGACGGCCGCGAACCGCCACACGTCCTTCAGGTAGAAGTCGCCCAGCATCACGGCCCGTTCGGTGGAGAACTCCGAGCCGTTGAACGAGTACCGGGCCACCTCCTCGCCGCCCGCGACGATGCGGATGTAGCCGGGACTGATCTGCGACATCTGCCCGGCGCCGTCGATCGTCGCCGTGAACGACAGCTTCTGGATCTGTGCCGGGATCTTGTCGAGCGTGACCCGGAAGGACTCGGTGTCGCCCGCCTGGGCACCCAGGAGCTGGACGGCCTCCTCGGGAGACTTCGGCTGGTTGAAGAACACGAAGTACCGGTCGTCCGAAAGCCGTTCGTCGGCGTCCAGACCGAAGCAGCTGATGTCGAAGGTCAGTCCGGGGCCCGAAATCTGCACACCTACGTACAGATCCGTGCCCGCGGTGAGGTCACTGATCCGGGCCTTGTGGCCGCGTTGGAATTCCCTGGCCATGCGTAACGACCGTCCCCCATCCCGAAGTGCTAGTGCGTCGCGCCAGGCTAACGGCAAACTCGGACACCGGCCGAAGTCGGTACAGACCCGGTACACAACCTCGTTCTCAGCCACGCCCGAAGCAGGTGCGGCGAGAGCGGATCACTCCCCGCGCGCGGCGGGCAGATGCGGCAACCGGTCGGCGGCGACCACCCCTTCGAGGTAGCCCCGGGCCCGCTCGGTCCGCGGATACGCCTCCAGCAGCCGCCAGAAGCGGGGCCCGTGCCCGGGCACCAGCAGATGCGCCAGCTCGTGGAGGAGCACGTAGTCGACGACGTACTCGGGCATGCCCTGCAGCCGGTGCGACAGGCGGATGCTGCCCTCCGAAGGGGTACACGAACCCCAGCGTGTGTTCTGGTTGGTGACCCAGCGCACCGACGTGGGCCGCGCGCGGCCGTCGAAGTACTGGGCGGACAGCCGCTCGGCTCGCTCGGTCAGTTCGGAGTCGCCCAGCACACGCTTGCTCTCCTGGGCGGCCAGCTTGTCCAGCATGACGCTCACCCAGCGCTGCTCCTCCGCCTCGGACATCCGGGCTGGAATGAGCACGACGGTGCGATCGCCCTCACGGTACGCGGAGACCGTCCGGCGTCGACGGGAACTCCGGCGCACCTCGATCACGCTCGCCTTCGAACCGCTCGGCGGCGGGCTCGTCGTGCTGCGGTGCGGCTTTCCGGCGCGGTGCAGTGGGTCGGCGGACACGCCCCGACGTTACCCGCTGCACACGGGGGAAGTCCCGAGTCCGGGACGGTTCGATTCCGATCCCCCACCATGCGTTTGATTTGTACGACAAACATCCCCCACCTGTGGATAACTTTCGGCGCCGCACCGCCGGTCCGGGCATGCTGGCACTCGTCGGCAACGACCCGGCCGGCCCGGAACAGCCCGGCCACCTCGTCCGACAAACAGTGACTTTCAGGGACATTCATGACTACGGGGGCCTGTCATGCATCCGATGGTGAAACCCGCGCTGCGGCGCGGCTGGCGCGACCTCAACACCGTGCAGTTCGGCATGACGCCGGCTCACGCGATGACGCTGGGTCCGATGGACACCGCGACGGGCAGCTTCCTGGAACTGCTCAACGGCACACGCGGGCTGCCGCTCCTGCGCGAGGAGGGCCGGCGGATGGACCTGCCCGACGGCCACGTCGACGAACTGATCCGGCGGCTCGCCCGATCCGGACTCCTCGACGACGCCAGGGGCGGCGGACCCGCCGCCGACGCCCTGCGCGGCAGACAGGCCGTCCTCGACCGGCTGCGCCCGGACCTGGCCACGCTGTCCCTGACCACCGCCGAACCGGGCGACGCGATCCGACACCTCGCCGCCCGCCGCTCCCTGCGGGTGCAGGTACGGGGCGCCGGCCGCGTGGGCGCCACGGTGGCCGCGCTGCTGTCGAGCGCGGGCGTCGGCGAGGTGGACGTGCGCGACGGCGGCTGCGTCGAACCCTGGGACGTGGCACCGGGCGGGCTGCCCGCCGAGTCCATCGGCGAACGCCGCGACGAGGCCGCCCGCCGCGTCGTCCGCAGGGCCGCACCCGACCGCCAGCCCCGCCGCGACCACCGCACACCGACGGAACCGGCCGAACCGGGCTTCTCCCTGGTGATCCTCACCCCACGCGACGACGTCGCCGTACACGCCCTCACCCCGGACACCGCCGAGCCTATGATCGCCTCCGGCACGCCCCACCTTTACGCCGGGGTCGTCGAGGGCACCGGCGTGGTCGGCCCCTTCGTCCTGCCGGGCGAGACAGGCTGCGCCCGCTGCCTCCACGAACACCGGACAGACCGGGACCCGACCTGGCCCCGCCTGATCGCCCAGTGGCGCTCGGGCCGGCAGCGCCACGTCCGCCCCTGCGACGTGACCTTGGCCACCACGGTCGCCGGCCTGACGGCCGCACATGCCCTCGCCTTCCTCGACGGCCGCCGTCCCACCAGCGCGGGAGCCCGTTGGGAGATCTCCGTCCCAGCCCTCCACTGGCACGCACGACCGGTTTGGGCGCATCCGGCATGCCCGTGCGGGGCCGCCGAGAAGGGTACGGAGAAACCCAAGGGGGAACGCGCCTCAAAGGACGGGGAAGCACAAGAGACAATGGCGGTGGAACGGTCGTCAACGGACGTACGCCGTCGGGCAGGCGCGGCGCGGCCGGCTGGGACTTGGAGGGCGCATGTCTGATCTTCCCCGCAAGGCGGTCACCCGGACCGCCAAGCTCGCCGCGCTGCCGCTCGGCTTCGCCGGCCGGGCGACCTGGGGCCTGGGCAAGCGGATCGTCGGCGAGTCCGCGGAGCTCGTCGGCCGCGAGTTGCAGCAGCGCACCGCGGAGCAGCTCTTCAAGGTGCTCGGCGAGCTCAAGGGTGGCGCGATGAAGTTCGGGCAGGCCCTGTCCGTCTTCGAATCGGCGCTGCCCGAGGAGATCGCCGGGCCCTATCGGGCGGCCCTGACCAAGCTCCAGGACGCGGCGCCGCCGATGCCGACGCGCACTGTGCACGGGGTGCTCGCGGAGCGGCTCGGCGAGGACTGGCGGGAGCTGTTCCTGGAGTTCGAGGACAAGCCGTCCGCGGCGGCCTCGATCGGCCAGGTGCACCGCGGGGTGTGGCACGACGGCCGCGAGGTAGCGATCAAGGTGCAGTACCCGGGAGCCGGCGAGGCCCTGCTGTCCGACCTCAACCAACTGAGCCGATTCGCACGGCTGTTGGGGCCGCTGATCCCCGGCATGGACATCAAGCCGCTGATCGCGGAGCTGAAGGACCGCGTCTCGGAGGAGCTGGACTACGGCCTGGAGGCCCAGGCCCAGCAGGCGCACGCCGAGGAGTTCGCCGGCGACCCGGACGTCGTGGTGCCCGCCGTGGTCCACCAGTGCGACGAGGTCCTGATCACCGAGTGGATCGAGGGCATCCCGCTGTCGGAGATCATCGCGGACGGCACCCAGGAGCAGCGCGACCGGGCCGGCCAGCTCCTCGCCCGTTTCCTCTTCTCCGGCCCCGCCCGCACGGGCCTGCTGCACGCCGACCCGCACCCCGGCAACTTCCGCCTCCTGCCCGGCGGTCCGGCCGGGGAGGACGACTGGCGCCTGGGCGTCCTGGACTTCGGCACGGTCGACCGCCTACCGGGCGGCCTGCCGACCCCCATCGGCGACTCCCTGCGCATGACGCTGGACGGCGAAGCCCAGGCCGTCTACGACTTGCTCTGCGCCGAAGGCTTCATCAAGGAGTCCATCGAACTCGACCCCGACGCAGTCCTCGACTACCTCCTGCCGATCATCGAACCGGCCCGAGTCGACGAGTTCACCTTCACCCGCGGCTGGATGCGCAGCCAGGCGGCCCGCGTGGCCGACATCCGCTCCCCCGCATACCAACTCGGCAAGCAGCTCAACCTCCCCCCGGCGTACCTCCTGATACACCGAGTGACCCTCAGCACAATCGGCGTCCTATGCCAACTGAACGCCACGGTCCGCCTGCGCGAGGAACTGGAGGAGTGGCTGCCCGGGTTCGTGCTGGAGGAGGTTGTGGAGGAGGGAGACACGGCGGCGGCCGAGGCGTGAGCCGGGCTACTGGGCTGCCGGTTTTCGGGGGGCGGCGGGGCGGGGCGGGGTGGGAGGGGGAGGGGGAGGGGAGGCCCCCGGAGAAGCCGGCCTCACCACCACGCCGAATCCAGTCGCCCCTCAATAGCCCTCAAGTTCTCCCGAGAGCAGGCCTCGCAGAAGTAGCGGCGCTTGCCGTTTTCCACGGAGCAGGTCCAGGTCGGCTGGGGAGCGCGGGCCTGGGTGCCGCAGCGGGCGCAGACGATGGGGTGGGGTTCCGGGGCGGAGCCGCCTTTGTCGCTGCCTCCGGGAAGACTCGTCACCCGGCGACGATATCGCCGTGGCCGGTGGATCGGCGGGCACAACGCACGGCGGGGGCCGGTCCGTTCGGTCGGACCGGCCCCC
>NZ_BJND01000038.1 GCF_006539505.1 Streptomyces spinoverrucosus | reverse complement strand
ACCGCCTCCGCCGCCGTCCGCAACGTGTGGACCGGCACCAACGCCTGGCCGCCGCCATGCCGGAGGAGACCAGGGCGTCCGTCTGCTGCTTGATGACGGTGTGGTCGATGCTGCTGGCGAAGCTGTTCCAGGACGCCCAGCCCATCGGCGGCGGAGTGACATCGATCTGGCTGGTGCTGACGGCGGTCGGTTCGACGGCCAGGGGCGCCGACGGCTCCTGCCGGTCAAGGCTGGCCAGACCGGCGACGGCGAGTCCGGCGGCGAGGACCTGGACGAGAAAGAACGTGATCTTGCCGGGACGCTGCCCCCGAGGCGTCGTGAAAGAGGTCTTCGGTGCACACGCCCGTGCACCACCGCCACTCTTGACCGATTCACCGGACGAAGTCCGGTGAATCGGTCAGAAGGTAGGGGTGCGCCAAACGGCAGGTCAATGGTTATGTCGTCTCTCGTTGGATTCTGTGCGGCGGATTCAGCCGGGGTGTCCGCGCGCCGTGGCGATGCCGACGATCCGGCGGCCGAGATGGGGCCGACCGTGAGCCGTTGGACGCGGACGTGGGTCGAGAACCCGCCGGACTCTGCCTGTCAGCTCCGTGCCCCTCAATCCGCCGTTCGGCCGAGATTCCGCGTGTCCGGGCCGGTTGCTCATGACCGTTCGGCCGAGGCGGTGGTCCCTGCCGAGAGGTGAGAGTGGAGCCCGGTCTCCACCCCGGCCGCAGTGGTACGGCGATGCCGCCGCAGCCACGACTCCCCCGCCACGTGGCCGGGCCGCACGGGTTCGTCAGGTGACCAGGACAGGAGAGATGGGCATGACTATCCGCGTGGTCGTCGTGGACGACCAGGACATGGTGCGGTCGGGCTTCGCCGCGCTGCTGTCCGCGCAGAGCGACATCGACGTCGTGGGGGAGGCACCCAACGGGCGGCTCGGCGTCGAGGTCAGCCGCAGTACGCACCCTGACGTGGTGCTGATGGACGTACGGATGCCGGAGATGGACGGGCTGGAGGCGGCCCGGCGGCTGCTCGATCCGCCGCCCGGTGTGGTGCACCGCCCGAAGGTGCTGATGTTGACGACTTTCGACATCGACGACTATGTCTACGAGGCCCTGCACGCCGGGGCCAGCGGCTTCCTGCTCAAGGACGCCCCGGTCGCCGAACTCATCCAGGCGGTGCGGTGATCGCCGCAGGTGATGTGCTGCTCGCCCCGTCCATCACCCGTCGCCTCATCGAGGACGTGGCTCGGCGCCGCTCCGTCCCGCGCCCGAACACCCGCCTGCGGCTGAACGGCCTCACGCCACGGGAGACGGAGGTCCTGCTGCTGGTCGCGCAGGGCCTGTCGAACAAGGAGATCGCCGAGACGCTGGTGGTGGCCGAACAGACCGTCAAGACCCACATGACCCGGCTGCTCGCCAAGCTCGGTGCCCGCGACAGGGCCCAGCTCGTCGCCATGGCGTACGAGTCGGGGCTGGTCGCTCCGGGGAGGTCCGGCTGACCACGCCCGACGCGGCCTGCTGCGGTCATCACGGACGGGCAAGCCCGGCACCATCGTCACGATCGTGGCACCGGCATACCCTGGCCTCGGGCTCCGTCACTTCATACCCGGGTGTGCCACCGGAGTTGGCAACTGGGTGGGACGTGCAGCCTCGTCCCCACGCCCTAGCGTCACCGCACCCTGATCAACCAGACCGGTTTCGCACGGAGCGCTCATGCACCAGACCATCGACGTCGATCACACATCCGGCTCTACCGCGCCTACGCCGACGACCTCGACCGGGCCCGCGAGAAGCAGCGGGAACTGCTCGCGTCGCCGACCTCGCTGAAGGCCCAACTCGACGACATCGAAGCGGAGATCACCTACCTCCTGCTGCGCGAGACCCGACCGGAGACGGTGGTGGAGATCGGCACCTTCCACGGCTGGTCCACCACCTGGATCCTCCAGGCACTGAGGGACAACGGCGCCGGCCACCTGTACTCGTACGACGTCGTGGACCGCGTTGTGCGCAACATCCCCCGAGCAACTGTCCACCGGCCGCTGGACGTTCACGCAGGGAGACACACGGGAGAACCCGGAGAAGATCCCGCTGCATCTGACAGCCGCTGCGCGGCGGGCACGGACTTCCTCTTCATCGACGCGGCGCACTCGGCGAGTTTCGCCCGCTGGTACATCCGCGAGCTGTTCCCGCGCATGCGGCCGGGCATACCGGTGTGCGTCCACGATGTCTTCCACGGCCGCAGGCCGCTGCCGTTCACCGAGGGCGCGGTCGTCCTGCGCTGGCTCGCCGACCGGGAGAACACCTGTTTCATCCCCTCCCGGGCCCGCGCACCCGAGATCCACGACCGCCTCAACGACGTCAAACGAACCCTCGCTCTGGGACACCCTCTTCGGGAAAGCAGGGACAACCCCATGATCTTTTTCACCCTGCGCTGAGGCGTGGGACTGCCGCCTGCGCATGGGTGAGAACCGCAGAGTCCATCCGGGACGAACTGTCGTCTGGACTTCGTCGATCATGCCGGCGCCGGATGGACGAGGCGGCCCTGGAAGATGAGTGAGGCCGCCTGCTTGAGGCGGCGGACGCGGATGCTGACCTCGTAGGCGTCGATGCCGTCGATGGCGGCGACGCGGGTGGTGAGGTAGCGGTAGAAGTCCTCGGCGTCGCGGCAGATGACGGTGGCCATCAGGTTGTGCCGGCCGCTGATGGCGCCGGCGAAGGCGACCTCGGCATGGCGGGCGAGTTCCTCGCCGGCCTGTTTGAGGCAGGCGGGGGCGACGCGCAGCCAGAGGGTGGCGTTGAGGGCGTGGCCGAGGCGTTCGGGCAGCAGGTCGACGTCGTAGGACAGCGTGCCGGAGGTCTCCAGGGCCGCCAGGCGGCGGGCGACGCGGGCGTTGGACCAGCCGGTGAGTTCGGCGAGGCGGGTGTGGGTGGTGCGGCCGTCCTCGGCGAGGGCGGCCAACAGGGGGGCGTCCTCGTCCGTGGGTGGCCGGAGTGGTCCGGCGGGGGCGGGTGGCTGTTCGCCGGTGAGCTGCCGTACCTGGTCGGGGCTGAGGCCGGCGCCGTAGCCGGTCCATTCATTGGTGCCGGTCTCGCCGAAGGGATGCAAAAGCAGGTCGATGCTGACGTCGAGGACGGAGGCCGAGCGGGGCAGCTGGCGCAGCAGGACGTCGTCGCGCTCCACGTCGACGGGGGAGCGGATCATGCAGATGATCTCCGAGCCGCCGGAGGCCAGGTTGGCGTAGGCGATGTCCGGCCGCTTGGCCAGGGAGTCCGCCAGGGGCCCGACCCGGTCGGGGCGGGAGCGGATGCGGGCCATCCACTGGGCCTGCCCGTACACCACAGGGTTGACCAGGCCGACCACCCGCATGACCCCGCTGCGGCGCAGGGCGTGGTAACGGCGGGCTGCGGTCTGCTCCGACACACCCGCTACATCGCCGATGCGGCGGAACGGGGCACGGGGCGCGCACTGGAGGGCGTGGAGGATTTTCCTGTCTACATCATCGATCACGGGGAGAGTGTTCCATTGCATAGGGGGTAGGTAGAGGTTTCTATTCACTTCGGGCTGTGAAGTTCATGGTCTGAGGCAGCGAGATGGATGCTGGGTCATGTCCTTGAGGAAGGGCCGTGACTCCCATGAGCACTCGGCTCGGTGACGTGGCTCCGGTGCCGGTGCCGGTGCCGGTGACCGTGGTTGTGGGCGTCTGCCGGTCGGCTGCCCGGCGGGGCGCCGCCGCTCCCTGACCGGCCCGGAGTGCCCTCCTCGCATCCCCCACGGGCGCTCCGGGCCATGAAGCGGCGCTGCGCCGACAGGACGACCGCGTCACCGTACGACACCACCATCCCCAGAGAGGCGTTCGTCCGTGCCCTGAACCATGCCGGTCCCACCCGGAACCCGGACTACATGTCCGCCTGGTACGAGCCCGGCACCGAGGCCGAGGGCGTCTGGGACAACCCAGGTGATCCGGTCATGCGCATCCGGGCCACCGTCTCCGGGGCCCCGTGCCGGCCCGTCCGCTCGAATGTCGACCTCCGCGTCCACCCGGCCGCATACCGGCCCGAGTTCGGACCGACCGCGTAAGCCGCCGGGCAACCGTCACACCCTCACCCACCGACGCCTGCGGGACGCCACCGGCCGCGTCCCGCAGGTCGGGGCTGCCCGCCCCGGCATGGCGGCCCCTGAGTACCACCCACCCCCTCCCCCGACCGCGGCGCACCGTGCCGCACGGGAGAATCCGGAGTATTTGCGTGAATGCCACCACAACGGCGATCAGGCCGACCGACCGGCGGGCGGCAACGATCGTCCTGGCCTGCCTCGGCGTGTTCGTCGCCTATCTGCCGGTCACCACGGTCGCCGTCAGCCTGCCCGCCATCCAGCGGGCGCTGAGCACCTCGACCGCCCAACTGTCCTGGGCGCAGGACGCCTTCGTCCTGCCCATGGCGGCCTTCATCATGACCGCCGGCGTCTTCGGCGACGTCCACGGCCGTAAGAAGGTGTTCCAGGCCGGCCTGTTCTTCTGCGCCGCCGGGGCGGCGGTCGCCCTGTGCGCGCACAACATCCAGACCCTGTGGGCCGGGCAGGCCCTGGCCGGTCTGGGCTCGGCCGCGCTGCTGCCCACCACGCTGGCCATGATCAGTCACGCGGTGCCCGACTTCCGCGAACGCGGCAAGTACATCGGCATGTGGGCCATGGCCATGCTCGCGGCCCTGGCCGTCGGCCCGGTCATCGCCGGCGTCATACTCGACCACTTCGCCTGGCGCTGGATCTACCTGCTGTCCATCCCTGTCTCACTGGTCGCGATGGTCGTCGCCGCCCCGCTGTTGACCGACTCGCGCGCCCCGCACGGGCGCAAGCTGGACTGGCCCGGCCAGATCACCGCGGCCGTCGGCGTCACCGCGCTGGTCTACGGCGTGATCGAGGGCGGCGCCGACTCCTTCACCGCCACCAAGGTGGTCGCCGCGCTGGCGCTGGGCGTCGCAGCGCTGGTCGCCTTCGTCCTGGTGGAGCGGCGCAGCGCCAGCCCCATGCTGGACCTGGCGGTGTTCCGCAGCGCGGCCTTCACCGCCACCGCCATGGTCGCCCTGATCATGTTCCTCGGGCTGATCGGCTTCTTCTTCGTCCTCAGCCTGTACTTCGGCATGGTGCAGCAGCTCGGCACGCTTCAGGCGGGCGCGCGACTGCTGCTCGTTCCCGTCGCCGCGATGGTGGCGGGGGCGCCGGCCGGACGGCTGATGCACCGCGTCCCGGCCGGCTGGATGATCACCGTCGGTCTGCTGCTGGCCGCAGGGGCTCTGCTGGCCATGACGAACCTCGACGCCGACACCTCCTACGGCTCGATCGCCTGGCGGTTGATCGTGCTGGGCGTCGGCCTCGGGCTCGTCACCACGCCGATGACGGCCACGGCCGTCGCCGCCGTGCCGCACCACCTGGCGGGCATGGCCTCGGCCGCCAACAACGCCTTCCGTCAGGTCGGTGGCGCGCTCGGCCCGGCCGTTCTCGGCGCCCTGCTGTCCACCCGCGCCGTCGACGCCCTGCCCGGCCATCTCGCCGACGCCGGCATCACCGGCGCCCAGGCCCACACCATCGTCGACACGGCGAAGGAGGGCGGCTTGGGCGCGGTCGCCGGGCTGGACCTCGGCTCGACGGCCCAGCAGATCTACGGCGCCCTGGGCGACTCCCTCCTCGACGGCATGCGCCTCTGCCTCGTGGTGGCCGCCACGCTGGCGCTGATCGCCGCCCTGTGCGCGGTCGTCCTGCTGCGCCGGCCGAAGCAGCAGGCTCCCGTCGGTGCGGCGAAGGCCGGGAGCGCGGCACGGCACGGCCGCCCGACCGCCTCCGCCGAGAACGCCCAGGCGGACACCGCCCAGCCCGCGGGACACCGGCGCGGCTGACCGGACAACCACGGGGGAGGGGAATCGTCCGCGTCGGTCACACCGAGCCGCGGACGACGATCCGCCCCCGTGCCGGGATGAGGTCGTTTCGACGCCAAGGCCCTCGGCGTCGATGTGCACGGCGGTTAGCGCGGGCGTGGCCAGGGCGCTGCACTCGGTGTCGTCGAAGCGGATCAGCGCCACGTCGTCGGGGGCGGCGAGGCCCAGGTCGTGCAGGGCGGTCGGGACATGCAGCGCGATGTCGTCATCGAGGGCGGCCACCGCCGTGACCTCGGGGTGCGCGGTGCCGAACGCTTCGACGGCGCGGGTGCCGGCCTCCCTCGGGCCGGGAACGACGAACTGCGGCATCGCGGGCAGCCCCAACCCGTCGGCCGCTTCGTCGGCGAAGCGTAGTCGCACCAGGGTGAGCGTGGTGGTTGCCGCCGCTCAGCACACTGGTTTCGGTGGCCAGGAGAGTGTCGAGAGCTTCGGTCTGGCACTCGAGGCCGGGGATGCATATCGTCTCGCCCAGCCGCAGGCCCGCGAGGCTTGCCCGGGCCACGCTTTCCGCGGTCATGGCGAAGGGCACGCTGTCAGCGAAACCGCCGTTGAACTCGGTGGCCACCACTCCGGGGCGAACCACCTGGGCGCGGATGGCGCGGCGTGATCTCGTGGGCGAGGGCCAGGAAGAAAGCCACGGTGGCGGCCTTTCGCGGCGGCGTACAGGGTGCGCGGAGGCATCCGCCGGTCGACTTGTCCGGCGCTGAATACCGGCGGGGAGGCGACGGCGATGGTGGTGCCGTCGTCGGCGGCCGGCATGCCGGGGAGGGCGGCGCGCACGAACTGGACGGATGCCAGGGCGTTGCGGGTGAGCACGCGGTCGGCTTCGGAGGGATCGACGTTTGCGAGCTCGGCGCAGCCGCCGGCCCCGGCATTGCTGATCAGCAACCGGACGTCCCCGGCGGCGAGGCGGTCGGTCCCAGTGGCCAGGTCGGAGCGTAGGCCGAGGCCGGCGGGTGGGACCTCGACGGCCGTGTCGGCCTCGCGTAGTCCGTCGGCGAGGTGGTTCAACCGGTCGACGCGCCGGGCGCCGGGTGAAATCGCACTCGGTGGCGAGGAGCCGGGCGTAGGTGGGCGCCGATGCCGGACGAGGCGCCGGTGACAAAGGCCAGGGGGGCGAAATGTTCTCCGCCTGGCGTGGCTGAAGGGCGGTGCGGTAGGGGCGGGGCGGCTGCGGGGAGGAGAAGTCCGGGACACGGATGCCGGGGTGTCCCGGCCCCGGCTGGGGCCGGAGCCGGGACACCCCGGGTTCGTGGACGCTGACGTGTGCGCCTACTCGGGCAGTGGGAGGTGACCGATCACCTTCTCGCCAACGGCCGCGGACATCCGGAGAGCCCGGTAGCCGTAGCCGCGCATGGCTTCTTCGTAGGCGCCGATGCCGTCCAGGAGCGCCTTGTCGCCCCGCGCGACGGCGAGCAGTTCACCACCGAGGACGTGCGCGTCGCGCAGCGCGGTGTTGGCGCCGATGCCCAACGCCGGGCTCATGGCGTGGATGGAGTCGCCCATGACGGTCACGTTCGAGGGCTCCCAGGCGGTCACCGGCCCGCAGCTGCGCAGCGTCAGTGGCTGCACCGTGGTGACGTCCCACAGCCGGACGGTCTCCACCAGGGCGGGATCCCAGGAGGCCACGCGCTCCAGCGCGTACGCCTTCAGCCGCTCAGGCGTGGCGGCGAACAACTCGGCGTCGGGCATCATGAGTTCGACGCGGGAGTTGAAGATGCTCAGCGCGTAGTTCTTGGTGGCTTCGTCCTGGAAGTCCTGGTCCTGTTTCTTGACCAGCGGCGAGTCGGGATTGCTGCGCTCCAGCGGGCCCAGGGTGAGCCCGGTGTAGTCGGAGGCGTAGGCCAGCGAGAAGGTGTTGAACAGCTGCGCCGGCAGCTTGGCCTTGGTCTCCTCGGTGATCGGGACCTTCGCGGCGATGCAGCGCGCGGCAAGGTCGGCGACCTTCACCTGCGGTAGCCTCTGGGCCCGCAGGGCGGAGTTGATGCCGTCCGCGGCGATCAGCACATCGGCCTCGACCGTTTCCCCGGTGTCGAGGAGCACGGTGACGGTGTCGTCCGGGTTGGAGCGATACCCGGTGGCCTTGGCGCCGAAGTGGACGGTCTTTTCCAGGCCGAGGTGGAGGATCCGGCGCAGTGTCGAGCGGCACACCACCAGGTGCTCCGGGATGTCGGTGGGCACCCCGATGCCTTCGGTGGCGGACTTGTCCCGGCCCGGACGGGGGTTGAGCCGCTCGTCGAACAGCAGCATGTCGTCGTTGGGCATGCCGGAGGTCGCCAGGAACAGCTCCCACAGCTCGGGCTCCAGGGCCGCGTAGAGGGCGGAGGTGCCGGTGGAGTTGATGTGGATCCGGTAGCCGGCCTCGCGGGCGCCAATGCTCGTGTCGCGCTCGTAGACGGCCACGTCCAGGCCGTGCCGGTTCAGGTAGTGGGCCAGCGTCATCCCGGCAAGCCCGCCGCCGACGATGACAATACGCATCCCAGGCAAAAGTACTCCCAGTGCAAATAGTTCTCGTACTCGGGAGCACACCGGGCCTCCACCAGGGAGAGGACGATTGACGCAGCCAGGCGTAATCGCCAGTGGCCTGCGCCCCGGACTACCAACCGGGATGCAATTTCGTGTGCTACACAATTCGTGCGCTGCAGAATTGTACACCGGCATTCCGCCGGTGAGGGTCGGACTGGTTTTGTGGCGTGCAGCGCTTCTTTTGGTTCAGCAGGTCAGAGTGTGCGTGAGAGAAGGTCCAGCAGTGCCGCCCAGTGGCGTTCCGCGGCTTCCTGGTCGTAGGCGGCGGTATCGGCCTGCGTGAATCCGTGATGCGCCCCCGCGTACACCTCGCAGCGGTGGCGTACGCCCGCCTCGGCCAGGGCCTTGTTCAGGCGCTCGATCTGCTCGGGCGGCAGTGCGCGGTCCTGGTCGGCATGGCCGAAGTACAGCTCCGCGGTGATGCGGTCGGCGAGCAGGTGCGGGCTGTCCGGCGCGGTGGAGGCGAGGTTCGCGCCGTGGAAGCCGGCCGCGGCGGCCACTCGGTCCGGGTAGCTGCCGGCCGTGCGCAACGCCAGGCCGGCGCCCATGCAGTAGCCGGTGACGCCGACCGGCCCGCCCCTGGTCATCGGGCATTCGGCCAGCCAGTGCAGGTAGGCGTCGGCGTCCCGCATCGCCGCCTGAGGCGTCAGGGACTGGATGATCGGTCCGATCCGCTGGAAGAGCTCCGGGCGTGCGGCCGGGTCGACGAAGTCGGGCAGGTCGATCACCGGCGCCCGTCCGTGGCGGTAGAAGACGTTGGGTACCAAGACGATGTACCCGGACGAGGCCAGACGGTCGGCCATCTTCTTCAGGTGCGGGCGCAGCCCGAAGGCGTCCATGTAGAGCAGGACAGCGGGGAACGGGCCGGTGCCGTCCGGATGCGCCAGGTAGGCGTCCGCACTGCCGTCCTGCGTGGGAATATCCACCGGTATTCCACGCACAGCGGTCATCTGCATCATCCCCTCCTTTCATTGGTGCACAATTTGGTCGAGATATCCAAGAGGAAGAGCTCGGCATTATGACTGGTGTTGATTTGATCGCGGCGATTCATTCTATTCCGCCATGCAGCTTCGGTGGCGCCCGTGCCGCAGGTGATGCTTCACCCACTTTCGGCGCCTTGACGAAGCATGGAAAACCTGGTCAGCGCAATACTTGGTTTGACGGAAAGGAATAATTCCGCCCGCCGGCAGTCGGAGATCGAGTGTGTCGAGAACGTCGCGTGCTCGCGGGTCCACGGTCATGTCCTGCTCCAAGGCTCGGTGCTGAGGCGAAGGCGCCCGTACCGGCTCTGTTAATTTCCGTCCCCAAGTGTTCGGTGACCAAGTGTTCGCTGCAGGACCGGGAAAACCACCATCCGTCCTGCGCTTACGGAGAACTTGCGTCAGACATGCATGGTGGGGTGCGCCATATGCCTCATCCGCCCGCCCGACAGTGGTCGAAGCCCCGGACCACACCGGCGCGGCCGTCAGGCCGAGTCGCGGACGATCACCCGCCCGGGAGGGCGGGTGGGTCAGCGGCCTCCAGGCCGAGCACCCTTTGGGCGGCCAGCCGCCCATGCACCTCGGCGTCGATGTGGACGGTGGTCAGTACGGGCGCTCAGTTCGCTGTACTCGGTGTCGGCGAAGCCGCTGAGGCCAGGCCGCCGGCCGCGGCCCGGGGGCGGGGCAGGACGAAGGCCGGTATCGGCGGCAGCCCCAGTCTGATCGCGGTCTGCCGGGCCGCCCCGGGCGGTCGGTTTCCCGAGCCGCGCCCAGGCCGTGGTGCTCGCGGTCGTACCAGGCCGCGCCGATGCCCAGGGTGGCCCGGCCGCCGGACAGCACGTCGAGCGTAGTGGCGATCCAGGCGAGGAGGCCGGGGCGACGGCACGTCACCTCAGTGACCAGAGAGCCCAGTCGCACCGTGGAGGTATGGGCGGCCAGGTAGGCCAGGGTCATGTAGGGCATGCGCAAGGAGCTGATCTCCCGGCCGGCGATGATGGCGGCGCGTGAGAACACGGCATCCACCATGAGGCGTCGCAGGACCGCCGCGGTGTGGAAGCCGCCGGCGATGAGGCCGCCGAAGCGGCTCGCGGCCGCCGCGTCCTCGTCCGTGTGCAGAGGCAGCGGGTCGAAACGGCGGCCGAGATCGCGAGGATCTCCTCCCTGGAGATCTTGGCGCTGCCCAGGGTGAACACGGCCCCGGGCCGAAGGTGTTCGGCGTACAGCACCCGACTCACCGCCGTTCCGGGGACGACGCGGTGCCTGCCGGACCTCTGACGGGGACGAACCAGCGGATGTGCGTGCCGAGTCGCATACGGGTCTCCGTCCGTCCTCTCTGGGTCACTGCTGAGCGCTCGTCTTCGCCGGCACCGCGAGCGGTGTCCGGGCGGGCCCCCGACGTCAGTCGACTTCCGTGACGAACCGCCGGAGCAGGCGGCTGAACGTCTCGACGTCTTCGTCCGGCCACCGGCCGAGCCGTTCCCGCAGCCCCTTGCGCGGGTGCTGCCGTACGCGGGCGAGGCAGGCGCGGCCGGTGTCGGTGAGTTCCCGCGACTCGGTCCGCGGCCGCGACGATGGGCCACCGGCGCGGCAAGCCGTCCGCCTCCAGCTGGGACGGCTGACGGCTGACGGTGGACTTCTCCAGGCCGTACCTCTCCGCCGGATCGGAGGCGGTCGGATGGGGGAAGGTGCCCACGTAGGACAGCATCGTGTACGAGGGGTTCGTCCCGGGCTGCCCCCTGGGCACGGCTGCCGCAGCGGCTGGGCAGGCATGAACGCTGTCAGTGGGCTCCGGATCGAAGCGCTCCGTCGCCGTCGAACGGCGTCCGTGGCGCGGTGCGCCGGGCGACGACGGCCAGCGCCGCGACCGTCACGGCGACGAGCAGCGGGTGGTCGACCAGCCACGTCTGGACGCCCTCGAAGGGGTCGGTCGATGTGAGGGTGGCGCGCTCGAGCATCCAGGAGACGGAGAACAGCAGGCCGAGGAGGGCGACCCCGATGCGGAACGCGGGGTAGAAGGCGGTGCGGGCCAGGACGATCAGGGAGGGCATCATCAGGGCGACGACGAGCAGTTGGGTCAGTTCGATGCCCAGGTTGAAGCCCAGCAAGGTGGTCACGAGCGAGCCGCGGTCGAGGCCGAGGTCGCCGATGAGGGAGGCGAACGCCAGGCCGTGGACGAGACCGAAACCGGCGGCGATGAGGATCTCTCCGCGGGCCACCAGGGGGCGTAGAGCGTGCACCGCGGACACGGCGATCGAGAAGGCGATCAGAGTCTCGACCGGGCGGGTCGGCAGGTTGATCACCCCGGTGGCCGCCAGGGCCAGGGTGAGCGAGTGGCCGATGGCGAACGCGGTGACGACGTGGACGACGTGGACGATGCTGCGACGCGATGAAGGGACCGAGCGCCATCGGCCCTCTGCGGCCACCAGCGGGGCCGGGATGAGCAGCATGAGGAGGAACAGCAGGTGATCCGCGCCCTCGCCGACGTGCTCGATACCCAGGCCGGCGGTGGTGGCGAAGCCTCGGATCCAAGAGCCTTCGCCTGCGGGGACCTTCAGGCTCTTGGTGTCGAAGTCGAAGACTCCGAGGGTCTCGGCGTCGTCGGTCTTGAGGATGCCGCGGTCGAAGTCGTAGCGGACGGTGGCGATGACCTTGTGGGTGAGCAGTTCCTCGACGATGACGTCGTAGGCCAGGTCGAAGGTGGTGACCCGGCCGTCGGGCGGGCGGAGTTCGAGGGGATAGACGAGGTGCGCCACCTCGTCGATCGTGCGGACCGAACCGGTGCCGAGCCTGACGGTCCAGGGCCGGTCGTCTTCGCCGACGGCCGTGATGTGCTCGGCTGTGTACCGCTTGAGGAACGCCCGCTCGGCGCCGAGCACGGTCTCCCGGGTGAGGTCCCGGTCCACGGCGACGGCCAGGCGGTCGACGGGCAGCTGCACCTCCCCCTCGACCCGGTCGCCGCGGACATCGAGGAGGACGGCCGAAGTGCTCATCGGATGGGCGCCGGCCGGCGACGCGAGGCCGCCGACCAGCATGAAGGCCGCGAGCAGGAACGTCGGCAGCAGACGAGCCGCCGACGGACGTGCGGGCAGGAGACGGCGCACCGTGGAACCCTCAGCTCCATCCGTAGTCGGCGGTCTGGTCGCGGAAGATCGTGTGCTGGTGCACTCCGTCGACCACGATGCCGCCCTGGTTGGAGAACTCGATCCAGACCGACGGGCCGTCGACCCGTACGTAGGTCTCCTTGTTGTCGATGGTCGTCGCGCCGCTCCAGCCCAGATACGTCTCGTCGTACTCGGAGACGTACTTGGCGATGAGCGCCTCGGCGGCCTCCTCGTCCAGGTCGTCGACCCACGTGCGGATCATCGCGGTGACCTTGTCCTGCTGCTCCTGGGTGAGGTTGCCGACAACGACGCCCTCGGGGTCCGGGAAGGGACCGTCGTTGCCGGGGCCGAGCAGCAGGTCGTCGAAGCTGCCGTCGATCTCGGCCTTCTCCAGTTCGCTGTCGCTGAGCGATCCGATGGCCGCGATGGTGGTGTCCCGCTTGTCCTGGAGCGGGGCGTACGACGTGCCGTCCGTCTCGAACTTCGACGGCTCGATGGCGGTCAGCGTGGGGGAGAGGCTGACGTCGTCCTTGTAGTAGGTGATGTTGTATCCCGCGTGGTGGCCGTTGAACTGGACCGTGAACTGCTCGGTCTCGCTGGGCTCCCCGAAGAGGGCCAGGTAGTACTTGTCCGCGCCGTAGTCGTCGCTCCCGCCGGGGCCGCCCCCGCTGCCCGACGACCCCACTTCGCTGAGGTACTCGTCCGCGATGCGGATATCCTCCAGCTCCTTGTAACCCTGCTCGCTGAGGGCGGCCTCCATGACCTTCAGCGCCGCGGCCTTCTGGTCGTCGTCGAGGTCGGCGAACTCGATGCCGTTGCGCGCGGCGAGCGAGATCGGGAAGTTCGACCAGCCCTTGGCCTTGGCCTCGTCGTCGAAGTCGTAGAGGGCGGTGTCCTTCTCGTCGTCGGAGAGCGTCTTGAGGAACGCGTTGGCGGCGGCGACGACCTCGGCGGTGTTCGCCTTCCCGGCGCCCGTGCTCGACGTCGTGGATGAACTCTGGCTCGAAGATGCCTCGGACGACGTGGACGAGGAGCCGTCGGAGCCGCAGCCGGCGACGCCGAGGCCGATGCAGGTGGCGAGGGCCATGCCGCGAACGAGTGCCCATCTTCGTCTTACGCCGCGCGGTAGTGATCCGTGTGCGGGGGAAGCCGTCGGGGAAGAGGCGGTGGGGGAATGGGTCACGGTGGACATGGGGCTCCTGGAGTGGTGCGTGCAGGGGCTCCCATCGTGGGTGAGCCGTATGGGATTTCCATGGGAGCCGCTGGTGAATTGGGCAAAGTCCGGGCCCCTGCCGGGCAGGGGCGAATGCGTTCGGAGTGGTCCGAGGGAAGCTGGTTTCCTGGGGTAACGGCTGCTGGACGACCGGCGGTTTTGCGCCATCATGTGGGGGTGCCGAACCGTGTCCTCATCGCCGATGACGATCGTGCTGTCCGCGAGTCCCTCGCACGGGCACTGAAGCTGCAGGGATATGAGGTCGTCACCGCCGCTGACGGGGTCGAGACGCTGACCCGAGCCCGTCGGGAGTCGTTCGACGCCCTGGTGATCGACGTGATGATGCCGTACGTCGACGGCGTGGCGGTGTGCCGAGTGTTGCGCGCCGACGGTGATGTGACCCCGGTGTTGATGCTCACCGCGCGCGGCGCCACGTCGGACCGGGTCGCCGGGCTGGACGCGGGCGCCGACGACTATCTGCCCAAACCCTTCCAGGTCCCCGAACTGCTCGCTCGCCTGCGTGCGCTGCAACGCCGGGCCGCGCTTTCACCGGGTGCTCAGGGGGACAGACCGGCCGGCCTGCGCATCGCCTCCCTGCACATGGACCCGGACGCCCGCCGGGCCTGGTGGGCGGACAAGGAACTGCAGCTGTCGAAGACCGAGTTCGACCTGCTGGAGCTGATGGTGCGCAACGAGGGGATCGTGCTGGCCCATTCGACGATCTCGCACCGAATATGGGGCTACCACTGCGGGCCGCACACGAACAATCTGGCGTGCTACATCAGCTATCTGCGGCGCAAGCTCGCCGACGTCGGCGCGCCCGACCTGATCCACACGGTGCGTGCCGTGGGTTACGGGGTGCGGCGGCCATGAGCCTGCGTCTGCGTTTCACCCTCGCCTTCACCGCCGTCGGAGCCCTGGTGGCGGTCCTCGTCGGTGTGCTGAGCTTCCGCGTCGCCTCCGACCGCGTCGTCGAGGGGGCCAACCGGACGGTCCGAATGGTCGCACTGGCCGTGGCCGAGGATCGGGACACGGCGCATGCCCGCCCAGACGCGGTCACGCGGCGCTCGGACGGCAACCCGGGCACGGGCGACGACGGGGAGCAGCCGGCGATCGTGCAGTCTGTGGCTCCCGACGGTACGGTCACCCGTCTCGGCGGCCCGGACGTGGAGTTGCCGGTGTCCGACACCGGACGCGCCCTCGCCGCCTCCGGCGCGCCCGGACAGGAGGAGACCACCATGATCGACGTGGGCGGTGCCACCTACTGCCAGCTCACCATTGCACTGGGCGAGGGCCAAGGGGCCCTGCAGGCGGCCATCCCGCTCGCTCCGACACTCGGCGTGCTGGGCGGTATGGCGATGGAGATCGCGGAAGCCGCCCTCGCTGTCATGTGTGCCGCGGCGGGCGCGGGCTGGCTGCTCGCGCGGCGTATCACCCGGTCTCTGGTGCGGCTGGCCGGGGCCGCCGAGGAGATCAGTGCCGACGGCCACGTCGACCGCGAGGTACCGGTGGACGGGCGCGACGAAGTCGCCCGGCTCTCGGCGTCGTTCAACACGATGATCCGCCGGCTCGCCGCCTCCCGGGCTGTGCGGGAGAGGCTGGTGCAGGACGCCGCCCACGAAGTCCGCACCCCGCTGACCAGCCTGACCACCAACGCGGGCGTGCTGCGCTACGCCACCGAGCTAGCCCCGGACGACCGTGACCGGCTCCTCGACGACGTTGAGGACGAGACGCGCGAGCTCGGTCACCTGGTCGACGAGCTGGTCGAGCTGGCCCTCTCCCGGAGCCGCGACGACGCCGAACAGCCCGTGGAACTGACCGAGGTGGCCGGCCGGGCCGCACGGCGGCTGCACCGGCGCACCGGCCGGATCGTCCTGCTCGACTCCGACGACTGCTTGGTCCGCGGCCGCCGCCAGGCACTGGAACGGGCCGTGAGCAACCTGCTGGAGAACGCGGCCAAGTTCGACGGTGACGGCGAGAATTCCATCGAGGTGCACATCCGTCGAGGCACGATCACCGTTTCCGACAGGGGACCGGGCATCGCCGTGGAGGACGCGGAGCGGGTGTTCGACCGGTTCTACCGGGCCGACACCGCCCACGGCGTGCCCGGGTCCGGGCTCGGCCTGGCCATCGTCCGCGAGGTGGCGGAGATGCACGACGGCACCGTGTTCGCGCGATCACGATCCGGCGGCGGGGCGGCCGTGGGGTTCACCGTGGCCCCCTCCCGGATCCTGCCGTCCCGGGAACCGGATCTCGCGGGGTCACACGACGAGCATTTGCCCGAGCGTCGCGTCGGGCGGCATCCGGACTGAGAGCCGCGGCATGAACAAGCACCGACCCGTCCCATGCCGCCGCAGGACCGCGCGAACCGCTCCGGCGCACGGTCACGTCCGCGGACAGGCGGTTGGCCAGGCCGAGCCGCCCGTCGGCCCCCGGGCCACCATGGAGAAACTGCTGATGAATTCCTCCGATTCCGCCCTGCGCCCGGTCCCCTCCATCCGCCGGACCAGGGGGACGACCGCCCGCTCGGCGGCAGCAGGTACAGGGCTGCGGCCGCGGGCCTGCAGGAGAGTTCCCGTGACCGTCAGTCGACTCCGGGCAGCAAGGATTGGTCCTCACGTGGGGCATGCCGTTCGAGATGGACGCGGTGGCTGGTGGCGTTCTGGGAGAGGGCGAAGCCCAGGATGAAGACCTTCTGCCGGTCGAGGCCGTAGGAGATCATGCGGTTGTTCCACAGGCTCTGATGAGCTGGTTGTGGACGGACTCCGCGTCACTGCGGTGGGGGTAGACGAGCTGGTGGGCGAGCGTGGCTTCGGGGATCTGCTGAAGGTACTCGGCCCGATGGAAGCCGCGCTCGATGTCACTTGGTCGCCGCTTGCCAGTTGAGGCGTCCCAGACACCGCGGTCGTCGGGGGCGGTGGTGATGCCGACCTGGACACGGTGAGCGTGGTCGCCGTGACGGCACGGAATGCGCAGCAGGTGGTACCAGCGGCTCTTGTCGCGGCCTTCGCGGTGTTCGAGTCGGGTGACCGGCACGGGGGCAAGGACGCTGGTGCCGTCGTCGAGGAGGATACGTTCGGCGATGCGGCCTTGGTCGCACCACAGGTCGTGCCGGCATCGTCCGGGGCGTAGCAGCTCGTACGCCCGGGGTTTGACGGAGCCGTGCTGCTTGTTGATCACCAGCAGCCCGAGGCGGGCGAGGGCGTCGCGATGGACGCCGTGGAACGCGCCGTCGTAGACGACTCCCATGCAGCCGGGCGGCTCAGGTCGGAGGCCGGTGAAGGCGCGCACTGCAACAGCGGCCTCATCCTCGTATTCGCCCCCGGCGACATGCCGGAAACAGAGGATGACCCGCCGCCAGTAGCCGTCGTCCCGACCGGATACGAAGAACCACTTCGTGCCGCGGGCAACTCGTTTCTCCTGCTCGCCGTTCTCGTAGTACAGACGCGCCGCTGGGTCGACCCGGCGCACGAATGTGTCTGCTGATCAGCGTGCGTAGGTCGGGCCACTCGGCGAGCAGCAGGTCGTGACTGAGGAAGGCTATGAGGTCGTCGCGCTGTCCCTCCGTCAGAACGGTGCGGTAAAGGCTCATGCGCTGCCGGGGTCGGTCGAGGTCGTAGGCGCGCAGGCCCAACCACACGACACGCAGTGGCAACTCGATGCGACCGTGCACGGGACCGGCCAGATCCTTGAGCGAGCTCGTCAAACGGCGCGCGTACCGGGCACGCAGCACGTCAGCCGCGGGAGGTGAGGAACTGGCCGGCGGATCCACGTGCGGATTTTCCACTCACGGCGACAGGCCAGACTCCTCGGAGCTGTCCGCAGCGCCACGTAGGTCTGCAAGCATCCGCCTGATGTCCTCGGTCAGCGTCGCGGGTGTGGAGACCCGGCCGACTCGAACGGAGAGAGCACCCGGAGTGTCAGCCGGATCAGCCTCCACCAGGTAACCCACTTCCGACAGGATGCCGAACAGGGCCGCGTGCAGATGACGTCGAGCGGCCTCCTGCGCACGGTCCGCCGCGCCCATGGGCCAGCCTCGCAGTTGTTCGTCGGCTGCGGCGCGACGCAGACTACGAGAGACGAACCACTCCACGTCGACTGATTCGCCGCGATCAGTAACCACAACACTGTGGGCGCGGTAGCGGTCGTCGTTGTCCGCTTCGGGTAGTCCGGCGGCTGCTAGAAGCGTCCGGGCCTCCAGCCTCAATGGACCACGACCTGAAGGTTGGCGTCGATGCTGAGCACTTGTCACGGGGCATGCTCCTCGGTCAGGAATGAGTGGTCATTCGACGAGAGTGATGACGCCGTCAGGAATCCAGCCCTCGAGATACCCACGTAGAAATGGACCGAGTTCGCGTGGATGTACATCAAAATCTTCGTCCTCGACGTCCGACAACGGATGCCAGACATAGTCGGCATTCGTAACGGAGCGGGCGCTGACGGGAAGACTGATCGACCTCACTCTGTTGTGACGGACGACGAAGATATGTGTCGATTCGTCCAGACCGCCTCGCTCCGGTGGTGGGTTGAATCTTCCGACTACCGGAGTGCGTGCAAGGAACCAGTGGGAGAAGAGCGGGTCCAGGACGTGAATGACCGAGAAGTGTGACGGGCGGATGCGGATTACCTTCGAAGTGACCGGCCGCCAAGAAGACTCGCCGTGAACTCTGCACAGCAGCACACGTTCTTGGCGGTCGATCGCGGCCAGCACATTGCAAGGCGAATTCTTTCGGAATGCACTCCTCATGCCTTGAGCGTCCGTCAGAACCGATACCCACGCCTCCGCTGAGTAGAAGAGGAATGAAGCCGACAACAATCCGGTGATTCACTGAAGTGAGATCCAGCTGTCCCTGTGCCCAGCTCGTGACGATGTAACAGCCACCGACGTGATCTGAGGACAGGCCCTGACCTGCAGCGATCAGCTAAGCGTTCCCGAAGTGGCGAGTTTGTGTTCCGGAGCGATCTCCTGGCCACCCGCTGACCTGCGGCGACGGAGTTTTCTACAAGCCCCACGAAGGCAGGGCCTTGCGTAAAACGTGGATGAATACTCTGAGTGACTATTCACCGCGGTTTGGGCAAGGTCCAGGGACCGCCACTGAGGTGGCGGCCCCTGACAGGGTAGCGGATCGGGGTGGGGTGGTGGGCTGAGGCTGATGCCTCAGCGGGTTCATGATCGGTACGGTTTGCCGTCGTCGCTGGGGTCGGTGGGCTCATCTTGTTCTTTAACCTTTCAACCGTTGTAGGGCGATGAGTGTCTTCTCACGTCGGACGGTTTTCCCCACGTCGTAGCGGGGCGCCCGGCGCCTGTTCCTGGTGCCGGGTGGTCGTCCTGGACCGGACCGGTGGGGTTTCGGCGTTTTGGCGGGACAGGGCATGTGCTGGCGGAGGTTTCGAAACGTCCGACGGACCCGAGCCGGGGTGAGCCGGCCCGGTGGAGCCGGTTTCTCCCACGGGTGCCGCAGATCCCGGGCGAGCGGGCGGGCGAGCCCGAGCCGGGTGTATGCGGCGATGATCAGCCAGGTCCAGCGGTCGGCCGCTTCTGGTTCCCGCAGCCGGGGCTTCGTCCAGCCCAGCGTCTGCTTGAACAGCCTAAAGGTGTGCTCCAGGTCGACGTGCTATCGCGCTCACTCTCATGGGCATTTTCATGGTCTCGGTAATGGATGACCTTGAAGACGAGCCATCATGGGAGCCGTCGTCCACGATGACGACGGACAGCGCTTCACCTGACGTCTCAGAGGAAGACGTCGAAGCAGGGGCAGACGACGATGGTGGGACAGGCGGCCGGGGCTTCGACGGGCAGGTGGGCATCCAGTTCGGCTGTGCCTGTTCTCCCGTCGGTGCTCTCGGCATTGCTGATGATGGTCGTCCCGCCAAATGCTTCATGGGCAAGGACGGTCGGGCTCGGTGGGGCTATGACTCGAACCGCGGATAGCAGGAAGTGGTTCAGCCGCTGGTCGGCGTCGGCATTCCTCGGCCGGCTTGGTGTAGCGCCCTTCCGAGCGAGACGCCTGGTCATGAGGGTGATCGCCGCCCAGGTGATCAGGGTCTCAGAGGGCTGGATGAGCCGTTCGTAGTCCCACCCAGCGGCGCGGCAGCACGACGAAGCCCGAGGCGTCCTTGGGGCGGCTGACCGGCTTGATCGTGAGGTTGAGGTGCTGTTTCGCCCAGTCCACGAGCTTTCCGGCGTAAGCGGAGTCCGCCCGGACGATCGTGATCTCGGGGTGCATCAGGCGCAGGCGGAAGAGGACTTCCTTCGCCGCTGCGGCGTCGTGCAGATCGGCGGGGGTGACCATGACCATCAGGGGCAGGCCCCGGGTGTCGACGACCAGGTGGCGCTTGCGCCCGTTGATCTTCTTGCCGGCGTCGTAGCCGCGGGTGGCTTTGGAGACGGGCTCCGCGGCTTTCACACTCCGGGAGTCGATCACGGTGGCCACCGCGCGGGGGCCTTTGCCCATGTCGCGACGGAGCCGGCCGGCAAGATGGTCGCAGATCCGGCCGACGATCCCGGCGGCGCCCCAGCGGGCCATGAACCCCCAGACCGTGCGCCAGGGCGGGTAATCCGCAGGCAGGGCCCGCCACTTGCAGCCGGTGTCCACGACATAGCGGATCGCGTCGACGATTTCGCGGCGGGGGTGCTTCTCTGAATGGAGGGGCGGCGTCCCGGTGCGTCACCCGTGGCGCTGATCGCGATCGCCATGGCCGTTTCGGTCTTTGGGTCGAGCGTCGCCATCGGTCACCAAGGGCTCGGAGGATGCTCCGCTCCGTCGGTGCCCGTGTTGAGCAGGCCGTGTTGGAGGCCCACCCGGGAAGTGACGCGGTCTGCGTCTCGGGCGAGATCCCTCAGCCTTGGCGGGGCCGCAGCGTTGTGGCTGCGGCCCCGTTCGGGGGTGGGGTCAGGACGGGTCGCCGTACTGGAGGCCGCGTCCGTTGGTGCCGACGTAGACGCGGCCGTAGGTGTCGGGGTCGCCGGTGATGACGCCGACGCCGCCGATGGCGCCCCACTGGTGGGCGTCGTCGTTGACGCGGAGCCAGGTGGCGCCCTGGTCGGTGGAGCGGAAGACTCCGGTGACGTCCTTGACGGTGCCGATCAGGTACAGGGCCTGGTAGGAGGTGCCCGGCTCGGCCTTGCCGAAGCCGAGGGCCGAGGCGGACTTCACCGTCTTGAGGGTGGTGAAGTTGCGGCCGCCGTCGGTGGAGTGCAGCAGCCCCTTGGTACCGCCCGCGATCCACAAGTCGCCGGCGATGCCGGGGACGGCCTTGAGCCGGCCGTCGGCGGGCAGGTTGGTGGCGCGGGCGGTGAAGGTCGCGCCGCCGTCGGTGCTGGCGTAGAGGGTGCCGCCGGACAGGGAGTAGAAGGTCCTGGCCGAGGAGCGGTCGGCGACGACCACGGCGCCGGTGCCCAGGCCGCTGACCTTCGACCAGCTCGCCCCCTTGTCGGTCGAGCGGTACGGGGCCTGGCCGGCCTGGGTCCAGATGATGGCGGAGCCGTCCGCCGCGAGCGCGATGTGGCCGTCCTGGGCACTGGTCACCGGCTCTGTCCTGAAGCCGGTCCAGCTGGTGCCGCCGTCGGTGGAGTAGGCGCCGTCCTTGTCGCCGCCACGGCCGACGCGGACCATCATCGCGGGCTTGGACTGGGCGAAGTCGATGTCGGTGCTGTTGGTCATCATCGGGTTCTTCAGCCGCCCGGCGGGCACCTTGGTCAGGGAGTCGTGGCGGAAGCCGCCCTGGTCGCCCATGGCGGTGACGACGGTGGCGCCGCCGGGCGGGGCGATCGCGTCCAGCAGCGCGGTTTCCTCCAGCCCTCGGGCGCCGGAGGCCCAGTTGCTGGTGCCGCCGGTGTCGGACGCGTTCGCGTTCTTGCTGCGCCAGATGCCGTTGCCGGTGCCGTACAGCACGTGCCCGGAGTTGAAGGGGTCGATGGCCAGGGCGGTCATCCAGTGCCCGGTGTGGTCGCCGACGTAGGGAGCGGCGGAGGCGTTGCGCACCGACTTGTCGGCCAGTGCCTTCCAGGTCGTGCCGCCGTCGGTGCTGCGGTAGATCTCGTCCTCGGGCCACCAGCGGCCGAGGGTGGTGACCATCACCGTGGAGGGCTTGCGCGGGTCGACGGCCAGACCGGAGAACCCGTAGTTGCCCTGGGAGGGGGAGATGTTCTTCCACGCCCCGCGGTCCGGCGTGTACTTCCACACCGAGCCCGCCGTGACGCCGTTGGGGCCGAGGTTGTTGGTGTACGTCAGGTACAGCGAGCCGTCGCCGGAGAGCACGCCGTGCTGCGGCAGTTGGCCGGTGGGTTGTCCGGGGACGGCCTGCCAGGTGCGGCCGTCGTCGGTGGAGCGGTAGAGGGAGGTGGATCTGTCGTTGACGCCAACGTAGATCGTCTTGCTGCCGGCCGGGCCGTACGTCACGAAGGAGATGCCCGCACCAGTGCTGGCCGCGTTCTTGACGGGGAACGAGGAGACCTGGCTCCATGTCACGCCGTGGTCCGTGCTGCGCCACAGGCCGTTCTTGCGGGTGCCCAGCAGGAGGGTGCGGTTGTCCGCGGGGTTGATCGCCAGTCGTTCGCCCGCCCCGCGGCCGTCCTCGTTGGCGCCCAGCTTGAAGGGCAGGTCGGTGCGCTTGAAGGTGCGGCCCTGGTCGGTGGAGCGCAGGATCGCGCCGTTGCCGGCCCAGTTGTTGGTGTAGGTGCCCGCCCCGAGGTAGAGCCGCTTGGGGTCGACGGGGTCGGTGGCCACCGAGTCGATACCGAGCAGGTTCCAGTCCTTCTCGCCGAGCCAGTCGGTCAGTGGGATCCACTGCTCGGCCCCGGTGTCCCAGCGGTAGGCGCCACCCATGTCGGTGCGCGCGTACAGCAGGCCCTTCTCCTTCTGGTTGAACACCAGCCCGGTGACGTAACCGCCGCCCACCACCTGGGCGTTTTTCCACACGTACGGTCCGGCCGCGGCCGTCTGGGCCTCGGTCACCTTCACCAGCTTCCACTGCTGGTTGGTGCCGCCGTGGCCCGGATACTGGATGACCGCCGCGCCCTGGGCCGTGGTGCCTCCCGAGACGTCCAGGACCAGGCCGCTCTTGCGGGAGGTGAAGGTGACCGCGTCCGAGCCGCTCACCGTGTCGATCCGCCACTCCTGGGAAGCGGAGGAGCTGTCGGTCTGCTGCTCGGCGGCGGCCCTCTTGGTAGTCGAGTTGCCCGCTATGCCCAGCACTTTGCCGCTGTTGCGGTTGACGAGCTCGTAGTAGCCGTCCCCGGCGTCCTTCAGCCGCCACTGCTGGTTGGCCGTGTTCTGGTCGGTGTACTGCTGGGCACGGGTGCCGTCGGCGGTGGAGAAACCCTTGACGTCCAGTACCTTGCCGCTGCGCACGGAAACCAGCTGGTAGTAGGCGTCACTGTCGACCTGCGCCGCCTGCGAGTCCTCCTGCACGAACAGGAAGTACGGCACGATGACGGCGGGCACGCCGATCAGCAGACCGGTGGCGGTCCAGCGACGGCGGTGACGCCCGCGCCGCCCGCCGTTCGTGGGGTTGTTCATGGGGAGGCGTTCTCCTTGCATGCTGTTCAACAGTGGAAAGCCGGATCCCGGCCCCGGAACTGGCCGGATCCGCTTCCTTGTCGCCACAGGCCACGCACAGGGTTGCCACGAGCCGGGAATCTTTTTCAGGTCACCCGGGTTCCGCTGTGGCGGGTGCCGGAACCGCGCCGAACGGCCCCGGCTCCCGGGTTCTGTCTTCCTGACGCCGGGCGGCACGGATGCGTCCGGTGCCGCCCCGGCGGTCATCCGGCGGTCAGAGTGGTCCACTTCTGGTTGGAGCCGCCGTTGCAGTCCCACAGGTGGAGCTGCGTGCCGTCGGCCGTGGAGGAGCCCGGAACGTCGAGGCAGCGTCCGGAGGCGGGGTTGCGGTAGCCGCCGTTGT
Source organism: Streptomyces spinoverrucosus (assembly GCF_006539505.1). Lineage (GTDB taxonomy): Bacteria > Actinomycetota > Actinomycetes > Streptomycetales > Streptomycetaceae > Streptomyces > Streptomyces spinoverrucosus. The sequence goes on along the minus strand of NZ_BJND01000038.1, from coordinate 83,776 downwards.
AGGGCTCCCAGACCTGGTTGGCGCCGCCGTGGCAGGACCAGATCTGCACCTTGGTGCCGTTGGCGGTGCCCCAGCCGGCGGCGTCGAGGCACTTGCCCATGGAGCGCAGGGTGCCGTCGGTGTAGGCGGACCAGAACTGGTTGGCACCGTCGCCGCAGCTCCAGGTCTGGACGGCGGTCCCGTCGGCGGTGCCGGCGCCGTTGACGTCCAGGCACTTGCCGGCGATGCCGGACTGCACGCGGGCGGGGGAGGGGGCCGGGTTCCTCAGCCACCCTGCGCTGTCCGCGGCCTGGACGCCACGGTGGAAGGCGTCGGCCATCTTCTGGTAGCCCGCATCGTTGGGGTGCAGGGCGTCGGCCAGGTCGGCCGTGGTCAGGCTGCTCATGTCGACGTATGCGACGCGCCTGCCCGCGGCCTGTGCCTCGCTCACGATCTGCGGGATGGCCTGGTTGTACGCGGCACGGTACTGCTCCTCCGTGGCGCTGGTGGACACGACCAGGGAGGCCACGAGGACGGTTGCGTCGGGGGCGGCGGCGGTGATCTGGCCGACCAGGGACTTCAGCCGGGCGGTGGCGGTGGAAACCTGGTAGGACCTGTTGAGGTCGTTGGTGCCTATATGCAGCGTCACGACATTGGGCCGGTAGCGGGTGAGCGAGGCGTCGGCGAGTGCGGCGATCTGGTCGATGCGGTATCCCGAGTGGCCTTGGTTGTCGGGGTCGGACATCGAGCCGCCCCGCAATGTGCCCACGAAGTCCAGCGGATGGCCGTCGGCCGCAAGCTTGTCCCACAACGGCGCCCGGTAGCCGTTGCCCGTACTGCTTCCCACGCCCCAGGTTATCGAGTCGCCCAACGGCATGACCCGCAAAGGAGTGTCGGGGGCGGCGAAGGCAGGGGCCACCCCTGCCGCTGTCACCCCGAGCGCGGCGGCGACAAGCGTGATCAGGGGGCGAATCCAGGACTTTCTCATGGGGTTCCCTCTCTCTTGCGAGTGGTTGCTGAATCAGCGGGGCTGATCGCCGTACGGTCAGGAGCCCGATGGGCTCGAAGTCCCGCTTCAGATCGGGCGTCTCCCTGCGCCGTGGTAGGGGTGGCGGGTTACGGGAGCGTGGTCCACTTCTGGTTGTTCTGGCCGTTGCAGGTCCACAGGATGACTGGGGTCCCGCTGGTGGTCGCGGCCCCGTTGACGTCGAGGCACAGACCGGCGTGGACGTTGCGGATCGACCCGTCGGCTTGGGGGGTCCACTTCTGGTTGTTCTGGCCGTTGCAGGGCCAGATGATGACCGGCGTTCCGTTGTTGGTGCCCTGGCCGGAGGCGTCCAGGCACTTGTCGCCGTAGACGCGGATCTCGCCGTCGGCCCACGTGGTCCACAGCTGGTTGGCGGCGGTGTGGCAGTCCCAGATCAGCGTCGCCGTCCCGGCCGCGGTGGAGGAACGGTCCACGTCCAGGCAGCGGCCGGATCCGGTACTGCGCAGGCGTGCGGTGGTGGCGTCCAGCGGGCTGCCGCCGGTCATCTTGAACACGGCGACACCGTGCGCGGGTACGCTCGCGGAGATCTGGCCGGAGGTGCTCGACGTGCCGCCGGTCCACAGGTCGGTGAGGGTGAACGACCCGCCGGTGAGGCCGACTTGGGTGGCCGTCGTGGTGCTGCCGCCGCGGTTGAACAGGCCCACCGCGACCGAGCCGTCCGCGAGGGGCTTGGCGAACACCTCGGTGGCGCCGTCGTCGCGCACCCTGCGGCCGCCCGCGCCCAGCGGATCCTGGTTCACCGCCACCAGGCGGGGGTTGCGCAGGATCGCGCTGACGTCGGCGGACATGGTGCGGATGTCGTTGCCGGCCATGAGCGGGGCCGCCATCAGCGCCCACAGGGCGAAGTGGGCGCGGGACTCGGTCAGGGACAGGCCGGGACGGCCGACGACCAGCATGTCGGGGTCGTTCCAGTGCCCCGGACCCGACTGCGCCGCCAGGGGCGCGGTGACGTCCAGGACGTTCCCGACGCCCATCGGGTAGCTGTTGGTGTTGTTGTTCTGCCAGATGTCGAGCAGGTCCTCGGTGGTCCGCCACAGGTCGGCGACCTCGCCCCAGTTGTACTTGTCACCGGTGGGGGCGTGGAAGCTGTTGGGGTTGATGCTGTAGACGATCGGGCGGCCGGTGGCGCGCAGGGCGTCGCGCATGATGGTGAACCGCTCGACCTGCTCGCTGAGGGTGCCGCTGCCGGAGCACCAGTCGTACTTGAGGTAGTCGACGCCCCATGAGGCGAACGTGGCCGCGTCCTGCGCCTCGTGGCCCTTGCTGCCCGTGGCACCCGGGTAGGTCCCCACGCCCTGCGCGCAGGTGACCTCGTTGGGCGCCTGGTAGATGCCGAACTTCAGGCCCTTGCTGTGGATGTAGTCCCCGAGCGCCTTCATGCCGCTGGGGAACTTGGTCGGGTTGGCCCGCAGGTTGCCCTGCGCGTCGCGCTGCGGGTCGAACCAGCAGTCGTCGACGACGACGTACTGGTAGCCCGCGTCCTTCATCCCCGAGGACACCATCGCGTCGGCGGCCTGGCGGACCTGCGCCTCGGTGATCCCGCAGCCGAAGCTGTTCCAGCTGTTCCATCCCATCGGCGGGGTGAGCGCGGGGCTGCCCGGCGCAGCCTCGGCGGTCGTGCCGGCGGAGGCCGTGACGCAGGCGGTGAGCGTCAGTGCGGTGGCCGAAAGGAGACGCAGCAGTCGACTGCGTAGGGGAACCATGGGGAATTCCTTCCTGGGAGGCGAAGCGGAAGCCACTCGTTGGCGGGTGTACGAGGAGCCGAAGTCTCCCGGGAAGTTCTCGCTCGGCATGCCCGCCCGGTAGATTCGGCGCACATTGCCTTCACTGCCGAGTTGAGCGTCCGGTCGGCACCCTGGCGGTCAAGCCGAACATTGGTTGTTCCGCGAGTGAGGCGACGGCATGGAGGAACCCCAGCCGACGTGCGGCCGGGGTTTCTCAAGGCGGTGAGCATCGGTCGGCAGGTGGAGCCGCCCACGCCGTAAACAGCTCGTCCACGCGTCGGCGGAGCGCACCGCATCGCGGTCACCGTGGATCAGGCGGGTCAGCGCTGCAGGGTGAGCAGGCCCGGCCGGTACGGCAGTTGCTGGTAGGGGGTGCCCTGCGGTGTGTTGGGGTCGTAGCCCTGGTAGAGGAACCGCAGGTTGCAGGGATCGATGGTCATGGTCTGGTCGGGGTTGACGCGGATCAGGTCACCGTGGCTGACGTCGTTGGTCCAGGTGGCACCGCTGTTGGCCTTGCCCGCGAAGGGGCTGCTCTCGCTGCCGGCCTGGAGGGTCCACGGACCGTTCAGGCTGGAGGCGGTGAACGAGCGGAAGTAGCGTCCGTTCGCGCCCATGGCCTCGACGATCATGAGGTACTGGTTCTGGCCCTGGACCTTGTAGACCTCCGGCGCCTCGAACAGTCTCTCCTTCGTGTCGCTCATGACCGTGGTGTACGAGGAGCCGAAGCTGGCCGGGAAGTTCCCGAGCGGCATGGTCGACCTGTAGATCTTGCCGTTGTCATCGGCGAAGAACAGGTACATGTTCTGGTCGTCGGCGATCAGGGTCGGGTCGATCGGGACGCCTTCCGAGTCTTCGGGGAGGCTGCCGGTGAACAGCGGCTGCGGGGCGGACCAGCCGTTGGGGTCGGTGGGGTCGCTGGACGTGCGGTAGGTGAAGGGCCAGGCGGTACCCCACCCGTTCGAGGCCAGCACCCAGATGTTCTTGGGCGCGAAGTAGAACAGTTTGGGCGCCACCGCCAGGCCCTGGTCCATCCCGGTCTGGGTGGCCGCCGCCATGTCCGACCAGTTCGTGAAGGGACTGAAGGCCATCGTGTCCCACGACGATCCGTCAGAGGTGGTCGCGTAGACCAGGTTCCGGCCGTTGTACGGCACGGTGGTGAAGTCCTTCAGCGCGACCCACCCGTTCGCCGGCTGCGCCAGCGGACCGGTCGAGGTCCACCGGTATGTCGACGGAAGAGCACACGTGGGCGACGTCCCGGACAGGCCGGTCCACTTCTGGTTGTTGCCCCCGTGGCAGTTCCAGAGCTGCACCGCCGTGCCGTTGGCCGTGGCGCCGCCGCTGACGTCCAGGCACAGCCCGGACTGAACGCCGACGATCGTGCCGTCGGCGTTCGCCCGCCACTGCTGGTTCGCACCGCCGTTACAGGTCCAGATCTGCACCCGGGTACCGGCCGTGGTGGCGTGGCCCGGAACGTCCAGGCACTTGTTGCCGTACACCGTCAGTTGGTTGTCGTCCGTCAGTGTCCACTGCTGGTTGGTCCCGCCGTGGCAGTCCCAGATGTTCAGCTCCGTGCCGTCGGTCTGGCTGGGGCCCGGCACGTCGAGGCACCGGTCGGAACCAACGCCACGCACGGCGCTGGTGGTGGCCGCCTGAGCGGGGCTGGCTACGAGCATCGCCGCTAACGCGGCCATGGTCGCAACCGCGGCGGCGAGCACCGCGGATGGATGTCTGCGGCTGAAACCATGTCTGTGCATGCGGGACCTCGTCATCCTTGAGCAAGCGGCTCCGGTTTGCCCCGTCAGAGGCTGTCCGGATGGCGGGGTGGTGCGGTGGTGCGGCACTGAATGTTCGCTATGTCGAACAAGGGTCGAAGTGTCGAGCAACTGGATGATGAGAGAACCGGTTATCAGCGTCAATACCTCTCGCACAATTCGCGACCCGAAACGTTGGCATGCTGAAACCAGGCGGCTTCAAGTTCCGTGGTTGCGCGGCTCCTTGGCGTGAGGCGCGGGTAGCAGTGCGGGCACGGAGCAGGCACCGGGCTGGAAGCCGGGTCCGCTTGTCCCTGGCCGGGCTGCTGACCTGCGTCCCTGTTGTGACTCCGTGCCCGACCAGCGGTCGTTTTCCGGCGCAAGGAGCATCGGCGAACTCACCGAGTGGGGTGCGAGGGCCTCGGGAGGGCCGTCAGGGCGTTGACGGCGACGCCCCGGCGGTGGGTGCTTGCCTCGCCGACCGGCACCATGCCGCCACCAGCACTGCGGCGAGATCGTCGGCCTCGCCCGCAAGCCGGCAGGTCATTGCGGTGGACAGCGAGACGCTGAGGGGCTCGGCGCGTTGTCGCTCGGCCTGCGGTGCCTGACCACCGGGCACCTCCTGTGCGGGGCTCGTGGTGCGGCGGCGCAGGTGGTCCACGAGGGGCCGCAGGTCGCGCTCGGCGACGGCGCTGGCCGGGCATACAGCAGGATGCGGACGGTTTCGACCGAGGCCACGCTCTGTAGCCGGAATGACGACTTGCGCTCCTGGGCGTGCGGCGGGCGGTCCCACCCACAGAGCCGTGTCGAGGGGCGAAGCCGAGCACGCTGACCGGGGTGAGCAGCTGGATCCGGCTCTGCCCGGAGCGGGCGGGCCGTGCGCTGGGGCGCACGACCAGCAGACTGTCCGTTTCCGCGCAGGCCGGTGGGTGCCTGGGCGCGGGCTGTGACCTCGTCGGCGTCCCGCTCCCAGGAATCGTGCGGGTAAAGGCGAATCTCATCACCTTGCTGCCCATCGTCCACACGAGGTCAGTGGCCGTGTCGTTGGAGGGCGCGGATGTGCCCGGACGGGCAGCGGCTAGGTCAGGGGGACCCGAGTGAAGCGGCTCGATACGTGTAGGTCCGTCTCGATCGCGTCGGCCGTTTTGCGGAGGGCCGGGATCAGGTCGTCGACGCATTGCTTGAGGGTGTGTCGGGAAGCGTGCATCGCCGTGTTCAGGGCCGCCACCGCGCGGCCCGTGCGGTCGCGTACCGGGACCGCGACGGAGCGCAGGCCCTCCTCCAGTTCCTCGTCGACCAGGGCGTAGCCCTGGTGCCGGACCTCGTCCAAGGTGCGGGTCAGGGTGCGCGGGTCGGTGATCGTGCGAGGCGTGAGCCGGCGTAGGGGGCCGAGCGTGCGGGCGGCGGGTGGGAGGTCGGCCAGGAGGACGCGGCCCATGGACGTGGCGTATGCGGGCAGGCGGGTGCCCACGGTGATGTTCACGCTCATCACCCGGGCCGTCGCCACCCGCGCCGTGTACTGGATCTCGTCCCCGGCCGCCGTCAGTACGGCCAGGGACGTCGACTCGTGGATGCGTTCGGCCAGCGCCGCAAGGTGCGGGGCGGCGATGTGGGGGAGGGAGGTGCGGGACAGGGGCGGGTAGCCGAGGGAGAGGACCTGGGGGGTGAGGGTGAACGTGCCGGGGCGGGACTGGGCGACCAGGCCCAGGTGCTCGTAGGTGATCAGGGCCCGGCGGGCCGTCGCCCGGGCCAGGCCCGTCGCCTTCGCGACCTCCGTCAGGGTGAGCTCGGCCCGGCCCTCGCCGAAGGCGGTCAGTACGGTCAGCCCGCGGGCCAGCGACTCCACGAACTCCCGGCCCAGCTCCTGCTTCGACGCGCCCGTCCAGGTCGCCAGCCCGGACGGGGCCGGGGTGGGTTCCGGGCGGGGCGCCGTGCGCAGGTCCTCCTCCATCGCCGCCACCGCCGCGCGCAACCGGGGCAGCAGTGTGTCGCGCAGGCCGGCCGCGGTGTGCCGGCTGGTGTGGCTGACCACGCTCACCGCGCACGCGATCCGGCCGGTACGGGGATCCCGTACCGGAACCGCCACCGCGACGAGCCCGGGCTCGATCAACTGGTCGTCCAGAGCCCATCCGTCCTGCCGGGCCTGGTTCGTGCGGCGCGTGAAGTCCTCGGGGGGCAAAGGGTGTTCGGCTGGGGGTACGGCCGGGAAGTCGCGGTTCTCCGGGTTCGCCGCCCGGCGTGCTCGCCAGCGCTTCCAGTCCTGTGCCGTCCATTCCGTCGCGAACAGCGGGCCCGGTGCGGTGCGTTCGGCGGGCAGCAGGTCGCCGATGCGGAAGCTGAGGGACATCGCGCGGCGGCGGGTCGCCTGGTGGATGAAGCGGATGCCGTCGCCGTCGGCGACCGCGAGGGACACCGACTCGTCCAGTTCGTCGGCGAGGGCGTCCGCGCGGGCGTCCAGCAGGGCGGGCAGGCGCAGGGCGGCCAGATAGGCGTTGCCGAGTTCCATCAGGCGGGGGGCGAGGACCGCGTCCCGGCCGTCCAGGCGGACGTACCCCATGTGGGAGAGGGTGGAGGTGATCCGGTCGACCGTGGAACGGGCGAGGCCGGTGGCGCGTTCCAGCGCGCTCAGGCTGAGGATGCCGCCCGCCTCCGTCAGCTGCCGCAGCACGGCGATCCCGCGGATCAACGGCGTGACCGCCTCGTCCGGCACGGCGGGGGCGGCGGCCTCCTTCAGCGTGGGGTTGGCGGGCATCTTCTCTCCGGTACGGCGATCGCGGCAGGCCTACGGTAATGGCGGATCCCCGGATCGTGTCCGGCCTGCCCGGTCACCACCGCCACGTCGATGTTCGCGCGGAACCGCTTCGACTCCTCGCCGGAACGGCGGAACCGCTCCGACTCCTCGCCGGAACGACAGGGCCCGCCCCGGCACCCCCGCCACTCCCTGGTCACCACCGCCACCCCACCCGACGAGCACCCCCACCCCCTACCGCCGCGTCACCCGCACCACATGGTTCCCCTCCAGATCCGCCCCCGCCACCACGACCCGCACCCCCCGCCCCCGGTCCTCGAAGGACTCCCCGGGAGTGAACGTGGCGTCCGAGAGTTCGGCGTGGACGTTCGGGCTGCGGGTGCAGCCGCCGCTGTCGCGGCGCGAGTCGTACACCGTCACCGGGCCGTGGCCGGTGTCCACATCGGCGTCGACCTTGTAGATCAGTACGCCCGGCCGGCACACCGTCTCGTCGTTGCCGTCGCGGGTGCGCAGCTCCACGGCGTATCCGGTGTGCCGGTCGAGGGGTATGAAGATGAGCTTGGGGCCGCCCGGGCGGGCCAGCGGGGTGAGGGTGTGCTCGGTCGTGCCGGGAGCGGACGCGCAGGTCACCTGGGTCGTGTCCAGCCAGCCCAGTTTCCACTTGTGCCAGCCGAGGAGGTCGTTGTTGGCGCCCCAGTCCTCGCTCATGATGTCCCAGTGCCCGACCGCGGCCCCGCCCTCCTGGGTGTAGAGGTCGGGCAGGCCGAAGACATGGCCGTTCTCGTGCGGCAGGACGCGGTAGCCGGTCTTTTCGTAGGAGCCGGAGCCGTCGTCCTGGCGGGAGTAGACGAAGGAGGCGTTGGCGACGGACACGCCGTCCGCCATGGGCGCCTCGTTGTTGCCCGCGAAGGTCACCGAGAGGACCGTGTCCAGCGCCGAGGGGCCCGCGTTCGGCGTCACCAGCACGTTCAGCAGGTCGTACTCGCGGAAGTCGACCTTGGGATCGGCCTCGGCCACGATGTCCTGCACCAGCCGCCGGTAGCCGGGGTCGAAGGGGGCGCCGCGTTCTATGCCGTACGCCTGGAACGACTTCGGCATCCGCAGCCAGTCGGCGATCGGGGTTTCCGGACGGTAGTCCAGGCGGCCGTACGAACTGGTGCGGAACCACTCCCTGGTCTGCGGGAAGAACTCGTTGAACCGGTCCAGCGCGCGGCCCTTTCCGGGCGCGTCCGAGAAGTCGATCATCAGGGTGAGGGCGCGGACGGTGCCGGTGGAGCGGGCGTAGCCGCCGGGGGTCGGGATGCCCTCCGACATCTGGACCTCGGCCCTGCCGCTGATCAGGCAGGGGCCGTGGGCGGAGGAACGGGACAGGGCGCCGAGCGGCCGCGCTCCCGCCGTCGCCGAGCCCACTGTATGGTGGCCCGTCCCGGCCGAGGTGCTCACCACAAAGGTCACAGCGGTTACGGCGCCGAGCGCGGCCGCTCGGCGCGGGCGTATCCGACGGCGGGACGGCTGCATGCATGGACCTTTCGCTCCAGGCAGCCACCGGTCTCCGGCTGCACCCTTTTGATTCACCCTGTGCCGGGTGCGGCGCGGGCGCGCGCTGGAGCAGACCGATCGTGGGTTTTCGCTGAGTAAGCGCCGGTCAGCGGGGGTGCGACCGGAGGCGCGGGAGCGCTGTGACAGGGGTCACAGTGCGTCTTTCGGGGGATGGGAAATAACCGGGGAGCGATTCCCCGTTTAACCCGGCGTACGAGCGAAACGGGGGATCACTCCCCGGATCGCCCCACTGACGACCCAGGAGTACGCCGTGCAGACCGCCACCCCCATGCAGCGCAAAGCGACCCGGCCGCGCGCCGACGCCCTGCGCAACCGGGAGCGGATCGTCACCGCCGCCCGGGAGATGTTCGTCGAGCACGGTCCCGACGTGCCGCTCGACGAGATCGCCCGCCGGGCCGGCGTGGGCAACGCCACGGTGTACCGCAACTTCCCGGACCGCGACGCCCTGGTCCGCGAGGTCGTCTGCTCGGTCATGGACCGTACGGCCCTGGCCGCCGAGCAGGCGCTCGCGGAGCACGGCGACGCCTTCGCGGCGCTGGAGCGCTTTGTGCACGCCTCCGCCGACGAGCGGATCAGCGCGCTGTGCCCGATGATCTCCAGCACCTTCGACGAGCACCACCCCGACCTGGAGGCCGCACGCCACCGGGTCGAGCAGCTGGTCGAGATGGTCATGGCGCGGGCCAAGGCGGCCGGGCAGCTCCGCGCCGACGTGGGGGTCGGCGATCTGATGATCGTCGTCGCTCAGCTCAGCCGGCCGCCCGCGGGTGCCGCGTGCCTCAGCGTCGACCGCTTCGTGCACCGGCATCTGCAGCTGTTCCTGGACGGTCTGCGGGTCCCGGCCCGCTCCGACCTGCCGGGCACGGCGGTGACCCTGGAGGACCTGCGCCGGGCCTGACCGCCGACTGACCTTCACCTCACCAGCTTTCCGTCACTTACCGTCACCTATCGCCACGTACGTCACTGACCGTCACATATCGCCACTTACGTCACTCACCGTCACTTTTCCGTCCCGAAGTCCCGAAGTGGGTACCCCCATGTCTGAAACAGCCGTCAAGGCTCCCGGCGTCCCCGACGCCAACCGCTGGAAAGCGCTGGTCTTCATCGCGCTCGCCCAGCTGATGGTCGTCCTCGACGCCACCATCGTGAACATCGCGCTGCCCTCCGCCCAGCAGGACCTGGGCATCTCCGACGGCAACCGGCAGTGGGTCGTCACGGCCTACGCCCTCGCCTTCGGCGGTCTGCTGCTGTTCGGCGGCCGAATAGCCGACCTGTGGGGCCGCAAGCGCACCTTCGTCCTCGGCCTGGCCGGGTTCGCCGCCGCCTCCGCACTGGGCGGCGCCGCCACCAACGAGGCGATGATGTTCGGCTCCCGCGCCCTCCAGGGCGTCTTCGGCGCCCTCCTCGCGCCCGCCGCGCTCTCCCTGCTCGCGGTGATGTTCACCGACGCCAAGGAGCGCGCCAAGGCGTTCGGCATCTACGGCGCCATCGCCGGTGGTGGCGGTGCCGTGGGTCTGATCCTCGGCGGGTTCCTCACCGAGTACCTGGACTGGCGCTGGACGTTCTTCGTCAACATCCCGTTCGCGATCATCGCCGCGGCCGGTGCCTGGTTCGTCATCCGTGAGCCGGAGGGCGGCCGCAACCGCAACCCACTCGACATCCCCGGCGTCCTGCTGTCCACCCTCGGCCTGGTCGCGCTGGTCTACGGCTTCACCCGCGCCGAGTCCGACGGCTGGAGCGACTCCGTGACCGTCACCATGTTCGTCGCGTCGGCCGTGCTGCTCGCCGCGTTCGTGTTCGTCGAGGCGCGGGTCAAGGCCCCGCTGCTGCCGCTGCGCGTGCTCACCGAGCGCAACCGCGGTGGCGTCTACCTCTCGCTCGGCCTCGCGATCATCGCGATGTTCGGCCTGTTCCTCTTCCTGACCTACTACCTCCAGGTCGTGAAGGGCTACACGCCGGTCAAGACCGGCTTCGCCTTCCTGCCGATGATCGCGGGCATGATCACCGGCTCCACCCAGATCGGCACCCGCCTGATGACCCGGGTCGCCCCGCGCCTGCTGATGGGCCCCGGCTTCCTGGTCGCCGCGGTCGGCATGCTGCTGCTGACCCAGCTGGAGATCGGCTCCTCGTACGCCGCTCTGCTGCTGCCGGCGATGCTGCTGCTGGGCCTCGGCATGGGTACGGCGTTCATGCCGGCGATGTCCCTGTCCACGCAGGGCGTCGAGCCGCGCGACGCCGGTGTCGCCTCCGCGATGGTCAACACCTCGCAGCAGGTGGGCGGCGCGATCGGCACGGCCCTGCTGAACACCATCGCCGCCTCGGCGACCACGTCGTACATCACCGACCACATCGGCTCGGCGACCTCCCCCTCGCAGCAGCAGCTCGTCCAGCTGGAGGGCTTGGTGCAGGGCTACACCAGCGCCATCTGGTTCGCCGTCGGCATCCTGGTCGTCGCCGCGGTGATCGCCCTGACCTTCGTCAACGCCGGCCGCCCGAACATGGGCGCGGCGACCGGTGCGGGCGAGGGCGCCGAGGACGAGGTGCCGGTGCCGGTGGTCGCGCACTGACCCGCTGACGGCGCCTGTCCAGGCGTACTCCTGCGAGCAGTCGGGAAGTAGTCCCGGCGTACTCCTTCGGGCATCCGCACGGCCTCAGCGAAGCCAGGGCAGGTCCGCCCCGGCCTCGCTGGGCTGAAGTCCCTCGGCGACGATCCGCATGATCTCGCCGAGGGACTTCTGCTGCTGCGGGGTGAGCCGGTCGAACACGGCCTGCCGTACGGCGGCCACATGGCCGGGCGCCGACTGCTTCAGCACCTCAAGGCCCTGGTCCGTGAGCACCGCGAACTGGCCCCGCTTGTCGGAGGGGCAGTCCTCGCGGCGGACCCAGCCGTTCTTCTCCAGTCGGGCGACGGCGTGGGAGAGGCGGGAGCGGGTGATCTTCGCGTGCATCGCCAGCTCGGTCATCCGCAGCCGGCGGCGCGGGGACTCGGCGAGCTTGACGAGCAGGCCGTAGTAGACGTGCGGCATGCCCGCGTCACGCTGGAGCTGGCGGTCGAGATGGTCCTCCAGGAGCGTGGCGGCCTCGATGTAGGAGCGCCAGACGCGCTGCTCCTCGTCGGTGAGCCAGTTCGGCTCGTCGACGGGTGCGGACGCGGGTGCGGATGCGGATGCCGTGTTCATGGGCTCCACTGTACGAGACCTCTCCTTGAAATTTAAACTAACAGCCCTTAAGGTCGACGGGAGAGCTTTAGACTTAAAGCAACTGGGTCCTCCCGGAGGGAGCTGTCGTCATGTCCGCCGCCGCTCAGGAGCGCATGCCCGCCCTGTACCTCAGTCACGGTGCCCCACCGCTGGCGGACGACCCGATCTGGCCCGGTCAGCTCGCCGCCTGGTCCGCCGCACTGCCCCGCCCACGGGCCGTCCTCGTCGTCTCCGCCCACTGGGAAGAGGCCCCGCTCGCCCTCGGCGCCACCCGGACCGTCCCCCTCGTCTACGACTTCTGGGGCTTCCCCGAGCATTACTACCAGGTGCGCTACGACGCTCCGGGCGCCCCCGAACTGGCAGAGTCCGTACGGAAGTTGCTGCGGGCGCCGGGCATGCCGGTGCAGGACGTCCCGGAGCGGGGCCTGGACCACGGCGCGTACGTCCCGCTGGTCGAGATGTTCCCCGAGGCCGACATCCCCGTCCTGCAGGTCTCCATGCCGACTCTCGACCCGGCACGGCTGATGGAGATCGGCCGGAAGCTCGCCCCCCTGCGCGACGAGGGCGTGCTCATCGTCGGCTCCGGCTTCTTCACCCACAACCTCGCCGCACTGCGCCATCCCGGCGGGGGAGTGCCGAGCTGGTCGGCCGAGTTCGACGACTGGGGCCGGCGGGTGCTGGAGGCCGGTGAGGTGGACGCGCTGCTCGACTTCACCCACACCTCCCCGGCCGGGCGGCTCGCCCACCCTCGCACCGAGCACTTCGCACCGCTGTTCGTGACCATGGGCGCGGCGGATGCCGTGGGGGAGCTGGGGGAACAAAGGTCCGTGATCGACGGGTTCTGGATGGGGCTGGCGAAGCGGTCGGTGCAGTTCGGCTGACGGCCTCACCGGCGCGTCAGAGCTCCTTCTCGTACCAGGCCACGTCCCAGTACCGCCCGAACTTGCGGCCCACCTCGCGGTACGTGCCGACGTACCGGAAGCCGAAGCGCTCGTGCAGCCGCGTGGACGCCTCGTTCGGCTGCGCGATGCCCGCATAGGCGCGGTGCAGGTCCTCGCCCTCCAGGGCCGCGAAGAGCGCCTTGTACAGCAGCGTGCCGACGCCGCGGCCGCCGGCATGCGGGGCGACGTAGACCGTGACCTCCACGGAGGTGGAGTAGGCGGGCTTCGCGCGATAAGGGCTGGATGTGGCGTACCCCAGGATTTCCTGTGAGTCCGCGTCCGTGGCAACCATCAGCCGGTACGGCCCGTCTTCCGGGTGGGAGAGCAGCCAAGGGCGGCGCTCTTCCGGAGTGAAGATCGCCGTGTCGAATGTGATGGGCGTCTCACGAACGTAGTGGTTGTAGAGGTCGGTGAGGGCCGCGAGATCATCCTCGACTCCCGGTCTGACCTGCACCTCTATATGTCCCGACGGCATCGGTCCTCCTCACGTGGCCGGACAGGGTACTGCATGATCAGAAAAATGAGGGGTGGGTTGGGAATTCTGTCCTGATTCCAGTCGTTGTTTCCATCGGATGCAGGGCACCCGCAGGGGATACCGGAGAGGGTGCTGAGTGTCCGAAGGACCACCCGCTGACCTCACCATCGCAAGGGAGCACGCATGGCAACCCGTGCCGTCGCCCGTCGTACGTCCGCCGAAGGCGGGACCGTCGACGCGGCCAGCAGTGTTCGCGCCCATGGCGGCGAGATCGCGGACCGCGATCTGGTCGGCATGTACCTCGACGAGATCGCGCGGACGCCGCTGCTCGACGCCGCCAAGGAGGTCGAGCTGTCCCAGACCATCGAGGCGGGTGTGTTCGCGCGGCAGGTCCTCGACGGGTACGAGGAGTCGAAGGTGGACGCAACCCGCGAGGAGCTCCAGGCCCTGGTGGCCGAGGGCGAGCGGGCCAAGGACGTCTTCATCCGCTCCAACCTCCGCCTGGTCGTCGCGGTCGCCCGTCGCTACCCGCGCAGCGGCCTGCCCCTGCTGGACCTGATCCAGGAGGGCAACGCGGGCCTGGTGCGCGCGGTCGAGAAGTTCGACTACCGCAAGGGCTTCAAGTTCTCGACGTACGCCACCTGGTGGATCCGCCAGGCGATCACCCGCTCCATAGCGGATCAGTCGCGCACCATCCGGCTGCCCGTCCACCTGGTGGAGGAGCTGGGCCGGATCCGGCGCGTGCAGCGCGAGTTCAACCGTGAGCACGGGCGTGACCCGGAGCCCGCGGAGATCTCCGAGGAGCTCGGCTCGACGCCGGAGCGCGTCATCGACGTGCTGGACTGGGCCCGTGACCCGGTCTCGCTGAACATGTCGGTGGACGACGAGGGCGAGACCCAGTTCGGAGACCTGCTGGAGGACACGTCGGCGGTCTCCCCCGAGCAGTCCGTGATGACCCTGCTGCGCAGCGAGGAGCTGGACGACCTCATCGGCCGCCTCGACCAGCGCACGGCGTCCATCATCAAGATGCGGTACGGCATCGAGGACGGCCGGGAGCGGACCTTGACCGAGGTCGGCAAGGAGCACGGCCTGACCCGTGAGCGCATCCGCCAGATCGAGAAGCACGCCCTGCTGGAGCTGAAGAAGCTGGCACGTCAGACGGGCTTCGACGCCGCCGCGTGAGGGGCGCCCGAGGTGGCGCACGGCGATCGTTGCGGGGGCGTACGCCGGGGGGCGAAGGCCCGCGCGAACATGGCCGTGTAACGCCGCTTCAAACGACGCGTGCCGGGAACAAGACCCCTGGCACGGTAGTTCGGGCCCGAGGGTGAGCCCCCGGGCACCGACGGTCCCTGCGGCACGCCCCGCGGCACCGCATGTGACCAGCAGCTGCCGTAGCAACACACCTGAAGCCACGTCCCGACGCACTCCCCCCGGCGCCGGGACCTCCCGAGCCGGGCTTCGGCGCCTTCCCCCGGGCGTCGGGGCCCGGCTCTTTTTCGACGCTCCTGGGCTGAGGCCATGCCTGGGTGGCGGGGCACCCCGTACCTGAACTCCGGGGTGGCCCGCCGGATGGCAGATTGTGCCACATGGGCATAGCCTGCCGACGTGAGCAGCACCACCCCAGCACCGCAGCCCCGGCGTTCCTCGCCGTCCTCCTCGTCCTCCTCGTCGCCGTCCTCCTCCCTGACCGAGCGGCGCAAGGCGGAGACGCGGATGGAGATCGCCCGCGCGGCGGCGGGCCTCTTCGTACGGCACGGACTGCG
Organism: Streptomyces spinoverrucosus; assembly: GCF_006539505.1. Lineage (GTDB taxonomy): Bacteria > Actinomycetota > Actinomycetes > Streptomycetales > Streptomycetaceae > Streptomyces > Streptomyces spinoverrucosus. The sequence continues at coordinate 68,589 of NZ_BJND01000038.1, read as the reverse complement.
CGCCACCCGCGCCGAGGACATCGCCCAGGCCGCGGGGATCGCCCCGCGCACCTTCTACCGCTATTTCGCCACCAAGGAGGAGGCCGTCGCCCCCCTCTACGCGGCCGGCGCCCAACGCTGGGTGGAAGCCGTCCGCGAGGCCCCGGGCGAACTGTCCCTCCCCCAGGCCCTGGAGCACGCGGTACGGCGCACGCTGACGCCGGGCGTGGGCGTGTCGGCGGCGTCCTGGGAGTGGGTGCGGACGCTGATCCGGATGTCCGAGGCGAGCCCGGCGTTGCGGAAGGTGTGGGCCGAGGTGTGCCGGGCTGCGGAGGACACGTTGGTGGAGGTGCTGGTGGAGAGGGGAGGACCTGCGGCCACGAAGAGTGACGACAACGTTGCCGGTACCGCGTCCTCGGAGCTGCGCTTCACCGCGGCCGTCGCGAGTGCGGTCGTACGGGTGGCCGTCGAATCCTGGGCGGCGGGGACCGCCCCGGCGACGGGACCGGAGGGTCCGGCGGAGCTGGCGCTGCGGAACCTGGCGGCGCTGCGGGACTTCCGGTGGGCGTGAGCCTGCAGACGACCCCTCACTCCACCGCCCGGCTCAACCGTCCCCCCAACTCCCGTACGTGCTCGACGAGTTCCGTCGGCTGACGCACCGTGAACTCGCAGCCCAGCATCGCCAGCCGTACCGCCACCCACTCCACCGCGTCGGCCGTACTGCCTCGCAGCATGCAGCGGCCCTCGTCGAGCGGCTCGGGCGCCCCCAGCCACCCCCGCAGCCGCGCCGCCACGACCTCGGCGGGCGCGTCGAACGTGACAGTGACCTCGTACGTCTCCTGCTGACGCCGGATCGACTGCCGCAGGTACTCCGCCGCACTCCCCGTCGGCAACTCCCGTGGCGTGAACCGGGCTCCGGTCGCGAACGGCTCGCTGACCCTGTCGACGCGGAACGTGCGCCAGTCCTCGCGCCCGAGGTCGTATGCGACGAGGTACCAGCGCCGCCCAGTGGACACCAGCCGATACGGCTCGGTCAGGCGCCGCGACTCACTGCCGTCCCCGGCGCGGTAGGCGAAGCGCAGCCGCTCGTGGCCGGCCACCGTCGACGCCATCACGGTCAGCGTCTCGGGTGCGATGCTCGGTCCGTCGCCGCTGGTCAGTGCCGTGGTCGCGGTCTGCAGGGTCGCCACCCGGTGCCGTAGCCGACTCGGCAGCACCTGCTCCAGCTTGGCCAGCGCCCTTACGGACGCCTCGTCCACGCCCTCCAGCGCGTGCCCGGCGCCGGCGCGCAGGCCCACCGCGATCGCCACCGCCTCCTCGTCGTCGAGGACGAGCGGCGGCATGGCCTTGCCCGCGACGAGCCGGTAGCCGCCGTCCGCGCCCTTGGAGGCCTGCACGGGATAGCCCAGCTCGCGCAGCCGGTCGATGTCCCGCCGTACCGTGCGCCGCGAGACCCCGAGCCGGTCGGCGAGCTCGCCGCCGGGCCATTCGCGGGGCGTCTGGAGGAGGGAGAGCAGTTGAAGGAGCCGAGCCGGAGTGTCCGTCGTCATGAGTCCGAGGATGCCGCAGAAGTAGGACACGATCTGACCTAATGCGGCCGTAGTTTCCGAGACATGACCTCCACCGAGACCTCTCAGCCCATGGCCTCTCGGCCCGTGGCCGCATCCGGACCGGACCGCCGTCGCTGGTTCGCGCTCGCGATCGTGATGACCGCCGCCTTCATGGACCTCGTCGACGTCACGATCGTGAATATCGCGATCCCGTCGATCCAGCGCCACGAGCACGCCTCCTTCAGTCAGATCCAGTGGATCACCGCCGGTTACGCGCTCGCCTTCGCCGCGGGCCTGATCACCGGCGGCCGCCTCGGCGACATCCACGGCCGCAAACGCGTCTTCCTCATCGGTATCGGCGGCTTCACCCTCGCGTCCGCGCTCTGCGGGCTCGCCGCCACTCCGGAGATGCTGGTCGGCGCCCGGATCCTGCAGGGCGCGATGGCGGCGCTGATGGTGCCGCAGGTCCTGGCGATCGTGCACGCCACCTTCCCGGCGCACGAACGCGGCAAGGTCTTCGGCCTGTTCGGCGCGGTCGTCGGTCTCGGCGCGGTCTCCGGCCCGCTGCTCGGCGCCCTGCTGACCGAGTGGAACCTCTTCGGCCTCGAATGGCGCCCGATCTTCCTGATCAACCTCCCGGTGGGCATCGCGGGCCTGGTCCTGGGCCGCCGTTTCATCACCGAGTCCAGGGCGCCGTACGCCCTGAAACTGGACCTCGTCGGCGTCGCCCTGGTGACGCTGGGCCTGCTGATGCTGCTCTACCCGCTGACCCGCGGCCGCGAGCTGGGCTGGCCGCTGTGGGGGTACGTCTCGATGGGCGCCGCGCTCGTCGTGTTCGGCGCGCTGGTGGCGTACGAGCGGCGCAAGGCGGCGCGCGACGGCTCCCCGTTGATCGAGCTGTCGCTGTTCAGGGTCAAGAGCTTCGCGGCCGGTATCGCCGTGCAGACCGTGTTCGGGATCGCGCTCGGCATCTTCTTCCTGGTGTGGACGCTGTATATGCAGTACGGCCTCGGCTGGGGTCCGCTGCGGGCCGGGCTGACCGGGGTGCCGTTCTCGATCGCGGTGTCGGTGGCGGCCGGGGTGTCGGTGCAGAAGCTGGTGCCGCGCTTCGGACGGGGGGTGCTGCAGGCGGGCGCGCTGGTGATGGCCGCCGGGCTGGCCCTCTACATCTGGGAGTCCGAGCGGTACGGCCTCGCCATCGCCTCCTGGCAGATGGCGCTGCCGCTGGTCGTGATGGGCGCGGGCATGGGCCTGATCGTCGCCCCGCTGACCGACGCGATCCTCTCCGAGGTGCCGCGCGAGCACGCCGGTTCGGCGTCCGGGCTGATCAGCACGGTGCAGCAGATGGGCAACGCGCTCGGCCTCGGGCTCGTGTCCGTGGTGTTCTTCGGCGTGGTCGACGACCGGGTGGCGGAGGCCGTGCAGCCGGGGCCCGCGTTCGTGGACGGCTTCCAGCATGCGGTGGGGTGGGTCGCGGGGGTGATGGTGGTGATCTTCCTGCTGATGTTCGCGCTGCCGAGGCGGGCTGCGGAGCATGTGGATGGCGGTGTGGGGGAGTCGGAGCCGGTGGCTGTGGTGGAGAAGGAGGCGGAGCTGGTGCATTGAGGCACCCGTTCTGAGCTGGGCCCGGCACTGAGGTGCCGGGCCTTTTACCTTGCGCTTCCGTTGAGGGCGGGTCCGTTCATGTCCGAATGAGGTCCGAGCCTGTTTACTTTCCGGAAATCCGGGCGTAGCCTCCGAAGTGAAACCACACGTTCGGGCATGGATCGGAGGCGAACGGGCATGTACGCACCGGAGCGGCAACAGGAGATCCTCCGTCTCGCCCGCGACAGCGGCCGGGTGGACGTGGTGGCGCTGGCCGAGGAGTTCCAGGTCACCGCGGAGACGATCCGCCGCGACCTGAAGGCCCTCGACCGCGCCGGCCTCGTCCGCCGGGTGCACGGCGGGGCCATCCCGGTCGGCCGACTCGACTTCGAGCCGGACCTCGCCGAGCGCGAGTCCACGGCCGCCGACGAGAAGGACCGCATCGCCAAGGCGGCCCTCGCCGAGCTGCCCACCGAGGGCACGATGATCCTCGACGCCGGTACGACGGTGGCGCGGCTGGCCGCCGCCATCCCGCTGGAGGCCTCGCTCACCGTCGTCACCCACAGCCTGCCGATCGCGGCCCGCCTCGCGGACCACCCGGGCATGCAGCTCCATCTCGTCGGGGGCCGCGTACGGCACCGTACGCGCGCCGCCGTGGACGCCTGGGCGCTGCGGGTGTACAGCGAGATCCGCGCCGACGTCGTCTTCGTGGCGGCCAACGGCTTCTCCATCGAGCACGGCCTGACCACCCCCGACCTCGCCGAGGCCGCCGTCAAGCGCGCGGCCCTGGCCGCCGCCCGCCGCGTGGTGCTGCTCGCCGACTCCTCCAAGCACGGCCAGGAGCACTTCGCCCGCTTCGGCGACCTGAGCGATGTGGACCTGCTGATCACCGACATTGGGCTGAGCCCCGAAGACGCCACCGCCATCGAGCGCGGCGGCACGGAAGTAGTGCGCGCATGATCCTCACCGTCACCCCCAACCCGTCCCTCGACCGCACCTACGAGGTCCCCGCCCTGGAGCGCGGCGAGGTCATCCGCGCCACCGGCGAGCGCATGGACCCCGGCGGCAAGGGCGTGAACGTCTCGCGGGCCGTCGCGGCCGCCGGACGGCGCACGGTGGCGGTGCTGCCCCTGGGTGGTGCGCCGGGCGCGCTCGTCGCCGATCTGCTCGACGCGCAGGGCATCGAGGTCGCACCGGTCCCGATCGCGGGCGCCACCCGCTCGAACATCGCGCTCGCGGAGGCCGACGGCGTCCTCACGAAGATCAACGCGCCGGGGCCGGAACTGTCGGCCCGGGAGCAGGAGCTGCTCTTCGACACGGTGCGCACGCAAGCGCGGGACGCCGACTGGATCGCGTGCTGCGGCAGCCTGCCGCGCGGCCTCGCGCCGTCCTGGTACGCCGAGCTGGTCGCGCGGGCGCACGCCGGGGGCGCCCGGATCGCGCTGGACACCTCGGGGCGTGCGCTGCTGGAGGCGTTGCGGGAGCGGCCCGACGTGGTGAAGCCGAACGCCGAGGAACTCTCCGAGGCCGTCGGGCGGCCCCTGGCGACGGTGGGCGACGCGATGAAGGCGGCCGAGGAGTTGCGCGAGCGGGGCGCACGCGCCGTGCTGGCGAGCCTGGGCGCCGACGGGCAGCTCCTCGTGGACGGCGCGGGCACCTGGTTCGGCAGCGCCCGCGTCGACGTCGTGCGCTCCAACGTCGGCGCCGGTGACTCTTCGCTCGCCGGCTTTCTGATCGCCGGCGGCAGCGGCCCGGAGGCCCTCGCCTCCGCCATCGCGCACGGCGCGGCCGCCGTCCAGCTGCCCGGCAGCGTGATGCCGACGCCGGGCGACCTGGACCCGGCCGCGGTGACGGTCACCTCCGACGTACCGGTTGACCGCGAGCTGAAGGAGCCGGTCTCATGAGCGTGCGTACGGCGATTTGTCCGGCGTATCCCGAAACGGCAGGTGTGCGGCGGGGCTCCCCCGGCCCCCTCTCCCTCACCCCCGCACTCCCCACAACCCCCCACAACACCCCCGTCCCCTCTCCCGCCCACTCCACCTCACGGGCGATATGCGTGCTAAGGAGCCCGCGATGAGCGACATGATCACCGCGGACCTGGTCGACCTCGACCTGTCCGCCGACACCAAGCAAGCGGCGGCGCGCGCTCTCGCCGAACGCATGGTGGCCCTGGGCCGGGTGACCGACCTGGACGGTTTCCTCGCCGACGTGGCCGCCCGCGAGGCGCAGATGCCGACCGGCCTCGACGGCGGCATCGGCATCCCGCACTGCCGCAGCGAGCACGTCACCGAGCCGACGCTCGCCTTCGGGCGCAGCGCGGCCGGGATCGACTTCGGTGCGGCGGACGGCCCCGCCGACCTGATCTTCCTGATCGCCGCGCCCACCGGCGCCGACGACGCCCACCTCGGGATCCTGTCGGCGCTGGCCCGGCAGCTGATGAACACCGAGTTCACCGACGCGCTGCGGGCCGTCGGGGACGCGGGGACCGCGGCGGCGCTCATCCGCGGGGACGAGACTCCGGCGGCCGCAACCGCCGGTGACACGGAGTCGGCCGCTTCCGCGGGCTCCACAGACTCCGTGGCGGCGTCGGGGGCGGCCTCCGCCGACGCCGCCACGGGTGCCACCGTCGCCGAGTCCGCCGACTCGGACGACTCCGGCACCGGCTCGGACGGCGAGCGTCCCTTCCGTATCGTCGCCGTCACTTCCTGCCCCACCGGCATCGCCCACACCTACATGGCGGCCGAGTCCCTGGAGAACGCGGGCCGCGAGGTCGGCGTCGAGGTCGTCGTCGAGACGCAGGGCTCGGCCGGCTTCGACCGGCTCGACCCGGCGGTCATCGCGGCGGCGGACGGCGTGATCTTCGCGCACGATCTGCCCGTACGGGAGAAGGACCGCTTCGCCGGGAAGCCCACCGTCGACGTCGGGGTGAAGGCGGGCATCAACCGTGCCGCCGAGCTGATCGCCGAGGTGCGCGGCAAGGCGGCGCGCGGCGAGGTCACGGCCGCCGCCCGGCCCGGCGGGACCCCCGTCGAGCGCGCCGGTGAGCCCGGCGAGGGCTACGGCACCAAGCTCCGCAAGTGGCTGATGTCCGGCGTGAGTTACATGGTCCCGTTCGTCGCCGCGGGCGGTCTGCTCATCGCCCTCGGCTTCGCGATCGGCGGCTACCAGATCAACGAGGCCAAGTCCGTCACCGAGCACTTCGACTGGGGCCAGGTCGACAGCTGGGGCGCCCTGCTGTTCCAGATCGGCGCCGCGGCCTTCGGCTTCCTCGTCCCGGTCCTCGCCGGATACATCGCCTACGGCATGGCCGACCGGCCCGGCCTCGTGCCCGGCTTCGTCGGCGGCGCGATCTCGCTGACGATCGGCGCCGGGTTCCTCGGTGGTCTGGCCGCCGGTCTGATCGCCGGTGGCGTGGTCCTCGGCATCCAGCGCATCAACATCCCACCGGTGCTGCGCGGCATCATGCCGGTGGTGGTGATCCCGCTGATCTCCTCGGCGATCGTCGGGTTCCTGATGTTCGTGGTCATCGGCAAGCCCATCGCCGAGGCCCAGAAGGCCCTCACCGACTGGCTGAACGGCCTGTCCGGCGCCAACGCCATCCTGCTCGGCGTGCTGCTCGGCCTGATGATGTGCTTCGACCTCGGCGGCCCGGTGAACAAGGTGGCGTACACCTTCGCGACGGCCGGCATCTCGGTCGCGGCGCCCAGCGACTCGGCGATGAAGATCATGGCCGCCGTGATGGCCGCCGGTATGGTCCCGCCGCTGGGCATGGCCCTGGCCACCACCGTCCGCAAGCGGCTGTTCACCAGCGCCGAGCGCGAGAACGGCAAGGCCGCCTGGGTCCTCGGCGCCTCCTTCATCTCCGAGGGCGCGATCCCGTTCGCGGCCGCCGACCCGCTGCGCGTCATCCCCGCCTCCATGGCGGGCGGCGCGGTCACCGGCGCCCTGACCATGGCGTTCGGCTCGACCCTGCGCGCCCCGCACGGCGGCATCTGGGTCACCTTCCTGATCGGCAAGCCGCTGCTGTACCTGCTGGCCATCGCGGTCGGTACGGCGGTCACGGCAGGCCTGGTCATCCTCCTCAAGGGCCTGCGCAAGCCGGCCCCCGGGGCGAAGGAGCCCGAGCCGGTCGCGGTGCCGACGGAGCCGAAGCAGCCGGTGGCGGCGGCGTAGGCACCGAGCGAGGAAAGCAGCGCGGTCCGGGACCGAGGTCGGTCCTGGACCGTGCTGTTTGTTCATGACCCGGCGTGCGCGACGCGTACGCGCCCCGCCCTCAGGACAGCTGCGCAGCCCTCCGCTCCATCGCCTCCCGAGCCGCGTCCTCGGTCGTATACACCTCGCACATGTGCCGTCCGTCCGGCGTGGCCGTGTGCTCGACCTCCCACAGGGAGATCTCCTGCCCGTCGCACAGCAGGAACGCGTGCTCGTACAGCGAGAAACCCAGCGCCGCGCGTCCCGCGCGGCAGGGGCGCCCGAAGGCCTGCGTGATCTGGTGGGCGCACGCCGTTGCGAGCAGCGCGGCCGTCTGCGCGCCGGGCCGGTCCGGGTTCTCCGCCCGGCGCAGCAGCCGACGGGCGTGATCCGCCGAGTCGTCCGGCACGTACGCGTGCCGTGGCATGGGGATCGACGACAGCTCCACCGGCACCGGCAGTTCGAAGTCCGGCGTGTCCGGCGGCACCCCGAGCCGGGAGCCCGCGGCGCGCAACTCCTCCGAGTCGACGTACACCTCGTGCTGCGGGACGCCGCCCGGCGTGGTGTTGTGAACGAGCTCCCAGAGGGTGAGCGCCGAGCCGTCGGCGAGCAGCCAGGTGTGCCGGTACGTCTCCTGGTGCAGGCCCGCGCTGTGGTGCGCGCAGTGCAGCGAACTGTCGTACGCCAGGGCGCTGTCGAGCCGCCCTATCGTCTCGTCGGGCAGCTCGAACGAGTTCAGGGCGCGTCCGAGCAGGCGCGCGAGGTGCTCCTCCGGAGACTCGGGCGCGTCGGGTGGTTCGTACGCTGCCGTCTCGTACGGGACGCTCAAGGTTTCTCCCGGCGTTGCTGCATGTCACCTTGTGGGTGCATACCGTAGCCCCTCGGTCGGACATCATGTCCGGGAACCGAGAAAACGTACGCCGGGAAAACGGCCGGGCCGCGCGAGAAGTTCCCACGCGACCCGACACTCCGTCAAAAAACGCTGGCCGGACGGCCTTCGTACGGATCTCCCGGCCGGTGTTCGTACGGATCCCGGCCGGTGTTCGTCAGTCGGCGCTCCCGGCGAGCCACTCGCTCCACGCCATGTTCCAGCCGTTGAGCCCGTTGTCCGGCGCCACCGTGGAGTCGGCGGAGTTCTTGACGATCACGACGTCCCCGATGAGCGAGTTGTCGTAGAACCACTTGGCCGGAGTGTCCCCCTGCCCGCCCTCCACGTCCTGGAGCCCGACACAGCCGTGGCTGCTGCCGAAACGGCCGAAGGGCGGATTGGCCTTCTTGTACCAGAAGTTGCCGTGGATGAACGTACCGGACGTGGTCAGCCGCATCGCGTGCGGCACGTTCGGGATGTTGTACGCGTCGGCGAGGCCCACCGTACGGCTGTCCATCCGCGTCTCCGCCACCTTCTCGGAGATCACCATCTGCCCGTTGTACGTGGGGAACTCCGGGCTGCCCGCGGAGATCGGGACCGTCTTGAAGGTCCTTCCGTCGCGCACGACCGTCATGGTCTGCGTGCCCGCGTCCACGGTGGAGACCTGCGAGCGCCCGATCGTGAAGGTGACCGTCTTCTTCTGCACCCCGTAGACGCCGTTCGCGCCCTCCACCCCGTCCAGGTCGATCTTCATCGTGACCTTGGAGCCCGCCTTCCAGTACTCCTCGGGCCGGAAGTCGAGCCGCTGCGCCCCGAACCAGTGCCCCACCACCTTCTGGCCACTGCTCGACGTGACCGTGATGTGCGACTGCACGGCCTTCTTGTCGCTGATCGCCTTGTCGAACGTGAACGACACCGGCATCCCGACCCCGACCGTCGTCCCGTTGTCCGGCGTGTACGTCCCGATGAAGCTGTTCGCCGATGTCACGGTCGTGAACGTGGAGTCGGCGGCGCTGGCCTTGCCGCTCGCGTCTTTCGCGGTCACCGCGATCTCGTACTTCGTCCCCCGCTCCAACTGCTCCTTCGGCTTCCAGCTCCGCCCGTCCGCGGAGATGGCCCCCGGCACGGCCTGCCCCGTCTCCGCCACCGTCATCTTCACCTCGGTCAGCTTCCCGTCGCTGACCTTCACGCCCGTCGTGTTGATCGACGCGCCGGTCGAACCGTCCTTGGCCGAGATGACGATCCGCGCCGCCGAGGTCTTCGCCTCGCCGCCACCGCCACCGCCGCCCTTGCCGTCGTTACTGGCCTTGGCGTTGCCGCCGCAGGCGGTGAGGGTGAGCGCGCCGACCATCAGGGCGGCACAGGCCCCCAGCGTGCGCCGCGTTGCTATGTCCGGCGTTGTCACGGGCTGCTCCATGTTCATGTGATGTGGGTGATCCGCTCCGGTTGCGTGGAGAAAGAGGGGACCGGGACCGGTGGGGTTCCCTCCACTCGCCGGGGACGCCATCACGTGACAGAACCGGGACAATTGCCGAACTCGGGCGCGGGGGAGCGGGGGCGGGCCGCTCAACTCCCGCCGTACAGCTCCGTGTAGGAGGGCCACCCCCCGCCCTCCCCCTCCCCCCTCCCCTTCACCGACTCGGCCGCCCGCACCGCCCGCACGATCGCGCGCGTCACCACATCGGCGCCCGCCGCCAGGATCTCGTTCAGCGCCAGCGGCTGCGCGGCGTCGAGCGGGCGGGCACCCGTCGCCAGCGCGAAGACCGTGTCGCCGTCGTGCAGCAGATGCACCGGCCGCACCGCGCGGGCGATGCCGTCGTGTGCCGTGCCCGCCAGCTTCTGCGCCTGAGCCTTGGTCAGGTCCGCGTCCGTTGCGACGACCGCGAGCGTGGTGTTCAGCGGCGGCGGGGCGTTCCTCGCCGCGCTCTCGGCGAGCCGCGTGCGTGCCGCCTCGTGCACCTGCGCATCGGGGTAGTTCACACGCCCCTGGAACAACTCCCCGTACAGCACCCCCGTCTCCGGGTCCAGCACCGACCCCGCAGCGTTGGCCACCACCAGCGCCGCCACCGTGATCCCCGAGTCGAGGACGACGCTCGCGGTGCCGACCCCGCCCTTCATCGCCCCGACCGCGGCACCCGTACCGGCGCCCACACAGCCCTCCGGTACCGGAGCGCCGATCTCGCTCGCCGCGGCCGCCTCGACGGCCGCCCTGCCGAGGGACGCGTCCGGCCTGGCCCGGAAGTCGCCGCCCCGGCCCAGGTCGAAGACGCACGCGGCGGGCACCACCGGCACGACATGCGCCGGATCCGGCCCGACGCGCACCCCGCGCCCCTGCTCCTCCAACCAGGCCATCACACCCGACGCCGCGTCGAGCCCGTACGCGCTGCCGCCGGTCAGCACCACCGCCTCGGCCTTCTGCACCACGTTGCGCGGGTCGAGGGCGTCGGTCTCCTTGGTGCCGGGGCCGCCGCCGCGCACGTCCACCGCGGCGACGGCCCCGCCCTCGGGTGCGAGAACGACCGTGGTGCCGGTGAGCCAGCCTTCGCCTGTGCGCGTCGCGTGTCCCACCCGCAGGCCGGTCACGTCCGTCAGAGCATCAACTGTCATGGAGACCAGTGTCCTGCCCCAGCGGGCGTTCCTCAGCGCACGCTCCAAGTCAACCGGCCGGCGTGCCCGTCTGCGTCCGGTGCTCTCGGGCGGTAAGGCGTGCCGTCAAGGTCGTCCCGGTCACCACCGCCAGCGCCGATACGACGCCCGCAGCGAGGACCGCCCAGTCGCGCAGGAAGGTGCAGCAGATCACCAGCAACGCCGCCGTCGGCAGCACGAGTTGCTGGGCGATGCCCCTCTTGAAGTGGCGTGAGTGCAGGGCCCAGACGGTGAGCAGGTACAGCGCCGTCGGCAGGGTCACCGCGGCGGACGCGGACAGGGTGGAGATGTGCGCCTTGCCGACCGTCTGCTCGACGGCCACCTCCAGGCCCGCGCCGATCGCGGCCGCCGAGGCGAAGATCAGGTAGTGGCCGTAACCCCACACGAACGCCTCCTGGCTGGAGCGCAGGCGCCCGTGGATCGGCACCACGAAGTAGATCCACCAGGCGGAGAACACGATCAGCAGGCCACCCGCCGCGATCGGCAGCAGTTCGCCCAGCGCGTCGTTCTCGTCGACGCCCGTCTTCACGGCGACCGTGGCCGCGGCGATCGTCTCGCCGAGCACGATGATCGTGAACAGCCCGTACCGCTCGGCGATGTGGTGCGGATGCCACGACGTCGGCCGGGCCTTCTCCGCGTAGAGCGGCACGCACAGCTCGGCGATCACCATCACCAGGAACACCCAGGGGCGTGCGGGCTCCGGGAAGAGCACCAGCCCCATCCAGCCGACCTGGCAGAGCAGTACACCACCGGCGTACCGCAGTGCCGTGGTGCGTTCCGCGCCCTCTGCGGATCGCGCGGCCCGCAGCCACTGCGTGGCCATGGCGAGCCGCATCACCACGTAGCCGAGCCAGACGAGCAGGAAGTCGTGGGTCTCGAAGGCCCGTGAGACCCCGGCGGCGAGCAGGAGGACGCCGGCGATCTGTACCAGGGTGACCACGCGATAGAGGGCGTCGTCGTTGTCGTAGGCAGAGGCGAACCAGGTGAAGTTCATCCAGGCCCACCAGATGGAGAAGAACACCATCGCGTAGTTGAGGATGCCCTCGCCGGCATGCGCCTCGGCGACGGCGTGCACCAGCTGGAATCCCGCCTGCGCGATCGCCACGACGAAACACAGGTCGAAGAAGAGCTCCAGCGGCGTGGCGACGCGGTGCACCTCGTCGCGACCGCGGGCAGTGAGCGGGCGCAGCGGCCTCCGATGGGCCGACGCGTCGGACGAGGCGGGCGGCGGAGTCGGGCTGGACGTCATGATTCCTAGGACAGCAGATACCGGCCGGAAAATCTTGGTAAGAGAGGATCAGCCGGATACCTCGGTCGCCGACTCCTCGGCCCCGGTGTCCGTGGGTGTCCGCCCCGTACCCTGGAGGCATGAGTACCTCCCCCGCCCCCGAGCCGCGTGAGCGGCCCAAGGTCGCGTTGATCTTCGACGATCCGCTGGACGAGCAGTCCTCGGACGACACGGACCGCGGATGGGGCGAGCGGCCGGCCACCGACGGCGACAGCGCGGCCGACCTGAAGCGCTTCCTCGACGAGAAGCCGCCCCACCACATCTGAGCCGTTACGGCTGGTTGGGCCCCGAGCCGCGCTGTGCGACCAGGGCGTCGCGGATCTCCTTGAGCACCTCCAGCTCGGTCACCTCGATGACCTCGTGCGTCCCGTCCTTCGCCTTGCGGCGCGCCTCCGCGCGGGCCAGGTACTTCGACATCGGCAGGACCATGAGGAAGTAGACGACGGCCGCGGTGATGACGAAGCTGAGGGTCGCGCCGAGGACGGAGCCCCACAGGATCTGAATGCCCTGCTCGCCTTCGCACGTCGGGCTCAGGCACGAGCTGTAGTGATCGAGGTTCTTGGTGCCGATCGCTCCGACCAGCGGATTGATGACCCCCTTCACCACCGAGTTCACGATGTTGGTGAACGCGGCACCGATGACCACCGCCACAGCCAGATCGACCACGTTCCCGCGCATCAGGAAGACCTTGAAGCCCTCCCAGACGCTCGGTTCCTTCTTCTCGCTCACTTCGGAGCCACCCCTCGGACGCACACGTTGTGGAACAGACCGCTCCGCAACCTACGTCAGCGCTCGGCCGCCCTGTCCAATCGGGCCCTTCCTTCGAAGGACTTGACAGGAGGTCACGCACGATCCGGCTCAGCACAGCGTCACCGCCAGCCGAGCCGTCGCGCTCGCGCCCGCCAGCCGCGCCGCGGTGGCACGCGGGACCGAGAGCACGACCAGCGCCCCGCTGTCGACCTCGCCGTCCAGCGGCTCGGGCACCTTGGTCACCAGCGCACCGCGCGCGACCACATCGGCCGCACCGCCCGTCGCCGTCTCCTCGGCGGCGACGACGTCGACCCGGTCACCGGGGCGCAGCAGCCGCACCGTCGCCGCGTCGGCGATCCGCACGGGCGCGGACACCCGCTCCACGGCCCGGCGCTCCGGAGCGCGGTCCGCCACAGGATGCCCGCGGGCCCGGTCGCCCTGATGAGCGTCGGCCGGGGCACGCGGGCCGGCCGCCACCAGCGCGGCGGCGGTGATCGCGAGCCCGGCGGCCAGGGCCCGCCGCCGATGCCGTACGAACCGGCGTAGCTGATACCGCCCGCCGCGCACGCGAACGGGAGCGAAGTGCGGCACCTCGCAGGTCGGAGGCGCGTCGGTGCCGAGCGGGCGAGGAGGACGCGGAGCGGAGGACGGTACGGAGGACGCAGCGAAGGACACGAGGACCACCACCTGTGACGACGGATCGGTTGCAGCCCACGATGAGGCTTCGCGCCGCCGCCCGCTGAGGCCCGTGTACTACCGACGGGTTGTGGACAACTCCCTCACCCGAACGGGACGTTCCGCAGCTTCCGACCTTCCACAGACGTCGCTGTTACCGCCACTACGATTCCGCTACGGCAGCTCGAACCCCGGATCCATCCCACCCAGCGCGTTCACGCACAGACAGTCCCGCTCCTCGTTCGCGGGCAGCGCCGCCACCGCGTCGAACAGCACACCCCGCAGGCGGTCCACGTTCGCGGCGAACACCCGCAGCACCTCGTCGTGCGAGACGCCCTCCCCGGTCTCGGCGCCCGCGTCCAGGTCGGTGACGAGGTTCAGCGAGGTGTAGCAGAGCTCCAGCTCACGGGCGAGCGCCGCCTCGGGGTGGCCGGTCATGCCCACCACCGACCAGCCCTGCGCCTGGTGCCACAACGATTCGGCACGGGTGGAGAAGCGCGGCCCCTCGATCACGACGAGCGCGCCGCCGTCCACCGGCTCCCAGTTACGCCCGCGCGCGGCCTTCAGGACGGCCGACCGTCCGGTGGGGCAGTAGGGGTCCGCCAGGGACACGTGCACCACGTTCGGCACGGTGCCGTCGGGCAGCGGCAGTCCGTCGAAGTACGTCGAAACCCGCGCCTTCGTCCGATCGACCAGCTGGTCCGGGACGAGCAGCGTGCCCGGCCCGTACTCGGGGCGCAGCCCGCCCACCGCGCAGGGCCCGAGGACCTGGCGCACGCCGACCGACCGCAGCGCCCAGAGGTTGGCCCGGTAGTTGATCCGGTGCGGCGGCAGATGGTGGCCGCGCCCGTGCCGGGGCAGGAAGGCGACCCGCCGGCCGGCGATCTCGCCGAGGAAGAGGGAGTCGCTGGGCTGCCCGTACGGCGTGTCCACCTGGAGTTCGGTCACGTCGTCGAGGAACGAGTAGAAGCCTGAGCCGCCGATTACACCGATCTCTGCGTTCGCCATGCTCAGCACAGTAGCCGCCACCGGTGCGACCGCAGGAGCCGGTGCCGGAAAGCCGGAAAGACCGAGGACCCCACCAGTCGTACGACGGTGGGGTCCCGTGAGTGTGCGGGTGCCTCAGGCGGCGGTGCTGCTGGACGACGTCCCCGCGCTCGGCGCCTTCGAGTCCGAGGACGAAGACGAGGAGGACGAAGAGGAGGAAGACGACGAGGACGAGCTCGTGGACGCCGGCGAGCTGCTCGACGAGGAGCCGCGGCTGTCGTTGCGGTAGAAACCGGAGCCCTTGAAGACAATGCCGACCGCGGAGAACACCTTCTTCAGGCGGCCGTTGCAGCTGGGGCACTCGGTCAGGGCGTCGTCGGTGAACTTCTGCACCGCCTCGAGGCCCTCGCCGCACTCGGTGCACTGGTACTGGTAGGTCGGCACTGTCTTCCTCCTGGCACTCTCACTCGATGAGTGCTAACGACGGTCCATAGTGACGTATTCCTCGGGATCAGTCCACTGCGACCGCCGTGCGGTGACCGACGCCACGTGCGACGGTACGGCTCCGGGGCCGTACGGCAAGGCGCGACCTGAGCGCGACCAGGGTCGCCAGCGCGAGCGCCGTGCCCCCGAGCGGGACCAGGAACCCGGCGCCGTCCCAGAAGCGGTCCTCCAGCTGTCCGGCGACCGTGACGGCTCCCGCCTGTCCGAGCGCCACCGCGCCGGTCAGCCAGGTGAACGCCTCGGTGCGCGCCCCGGCCGGGACCAGGCTCTCGACCAGGGTGTAGCCGGTGATCAGGGCGGGCGCGATGCACATGCCGACCAGCAGGCCGAGCCCGGCGAGCAGCAGCACGGAGTGCGCGGCCCACAGGCCGGCGGCGGCCAGGGCGAGGGCGCCGTAGCCGACGACCAGGCGTCGCTGTGGGGCCGCCTTCCAGGCGATGGCGCCGCACGCGATGCCGGAGAGCATGTTGCCCGCGGCGAAGATCCCGTACAGGACGCCGTTCAGGCCGGGCTCGCCGATGGACTCGGTGAACGCGGCCAGCGAGACCTGCATGCCGCCGAAGACGGACCCGATGCCGAGGAATGCCACGGCCAGCACCCGCACTCCGGGGACGCGCAGCCCCGAGGCGTGCTCCACGCGCGCGTGCCCGCCGGTGGTGACCGTCGGCTGGGTGCTTTTCTGCGCGGCGAACAGCAGACCGCCGACCAGGGTCAGCGCGGCCTCGGTCACCAGGCCCGCCGCCGGGTCCACGGCGGTGCACAGGGCGGTGGCGAGCAGCGGGCCGACGACGAAGGTCAGCTCGTCCGTGACGGACTCGAAGGCCGCGGCGGTGGTCATCAGAGGGGAGCCCTGGAGTTTCACGCCCCAGCGGGCCCGAACCATGGGGCCGATCTGCGGCACCGAGGCACCCGTGGGGACGGCCGCCACGAACAGCGCCCACAGGGGGGCTTCCGCCAGCGCGAGTGCCGTCAGGGTGAGGCCCGCGAGGGAGTGCACCAGCACGCCGGGGATCAGTACGGCGCGCTGCCCGAAGCGGTCCGCCAGACGCCCGGTGTACGGCGCGAACAGCGCCATGGAGACGCCTGTGACGGCCGCGGCGGCGCCTGCCACGCCGTACGAGCCGGTGGTGTGCTGCACCAGCAGCACGATGGAGATCGTCAGCATCGCGAACGGCTGGCGTGCCGCGAAGCCGGGGAGCAGGAACGTCCAGGCGCCGCGGGTGCGCAGCAGATGCCCGTATCCCGGGCGAGAGGTCTTCGACGAGGTGACCGTGGACGCCACGGCCCTTGCCTTTCTGCCGCCTGGTAGCGCGGCCCGCTTGTGGTGGGCCGGGTGCCGAGAGCTGTCCTCTTGCGCGCACTGCGGTAGATACCGGCGCCCACTGCGTCGAAGGGCGTTTCCGGCCGCCATACGGTCGCGCCAGCTCTGCGTCAGGCAGAGTTGGTTCGATCTGGGTGACGCCTGCATCGTACAGGGGTGAAGGACTGGTGCGCCTGTGAAACCGAGCACCACACGGTGCACCACCTGCGATTTGCTCGATGCCTGCGATTTGATCGATACCTGCGATTACGCCGATACCTGCGACTAGGTCGATCCGTTCGTCCCCAGCCACCCGGCCAGCTTGCCCCCGCGCCCGACCGCCCGCAGCCGCCGCTCGGCGGCGTCCCGCACCGGGTCCGTGGCGACGACGAGCAGTTCGTCGCCCCGCTGCAGCACGGTCGTGGGCAGCGGCACGAACGAGGTGCCCTTGCGGACGACGAGGGTGACCGCGGCCCCGGCGGGCAGCCGCAGCTCGTTGATCTCGACGCCGTGCATCTTCGACTCGCGCGGGATGCTGACGGACAGCAGATGCCCGCGCAGCTGCTCCAGGGGTGCCGACTCGATGCCGAGGTCGGCGGCCTCGGTGCCGTCGCCCAGGCGCAGCAGGCGGGCGAGCCACGGCAGGGTCGGACCCTGGAGGAGGGTGTAGACGACAACCAGTACGAAGACGATGTTGAAGATGTGACGGCTGCCTTCCACCCCGCTCACCATGGGGATGGTCGCCAGGATGATGGGCACGGCGCCGCGCAGCCCGGCCCAGGACATCAGCGCCTGCTCCTGCCAGGGCACCCGGAACGGCAGCAGACACACCACGACGCTGAGCGGGCGCGCCACCATGGTCAGCACCAGCCCGATGACCAGCGCGGGCAGGATGTCGACGCCCAGCTCGTGCGGGGTGACCAGCAGGCCGAGCAGGACGAACATGCCGATCTGGGCGATCCAGCCGACTCCCTCGGCGAACCCGCGCGTGGCGGGCCAGTGCGGCAGGCGCGCGTTGCCCATCACCATCGAGGCGAGGTAGACGGCGAGGAAGCCGCTGCCGTGCGCCAGCGCGCCCGCCGCGTACGCGGTGACCGCGATCGCCATCACGGCGATCGGATAGAGGCCGGACGCGGGCAGGGCCACGTGCCGCAGCCCCCACGAGCCCAGCCAGCCCACGGCGATGCCGATGGCGGCACCAATGGCGAGCTCCAGCAGGATCTTGCCGACCAGCACGGACCAGTGCTCGAACGGTCCGGCCATGGAGAACGAGACGACCAGGATGACCACGGGTGCGTCGTTGAAGCCGGACTCGGCCTCCAGCGTGCCCGTCACGCGCGCGGGCAGGGGAATCTTCCGCAGCACGGAGAAGACCGCCGCCGCGTCCGTGGAGGAGACGACCGCACCGATGATGAGCGCCTGCCGCCACTCCAGCCCGACCAGGTGGTGCGCCGCCGTCGCGGTAACCCCGACGCTCACCGCGACCCCGGCCAGCGCCAGCGCCGTGGCGGCGGGCAGGGCGGGCTTGATCTCCTTCCACTTCGTGCCAAGACCACCCTCGGCCAGGATCACGACCAGGGCGGCGTACCCGATGACCTGGGTCAGCTCGGCGTTGTCGAAGCGGATGCCGCCGATCCCGTCCTGGCCCATGAGGACGCCGATGCCCAGGTAGACGAGCAGGCTGGGGAGCCCGCTGCGCGAGGAGATCCGGACCGCGGCCACGGCGACGAGCAGGACGAGCGAGCAGACGAGCAGAAGTTCATTGAGGTCGTGGATACTCAGCGGCCGTTCCCTTTCCTGGTGACCTTTCCTGGTGACCTTCCTGATGCAGTTACTTCGTTACCTTACCTAACTCTTGACGATTTCTTGACATTCGCCCGGGCAAGATCGAACGTCAGTCCGCGCTGGTTCACCACTCCGCGTCAAGTCGCACCGGGCCCTGCGCCTATGGTTGCTCCAGCACTCCAGTACCGCCTGCCGCTCGCGTTAGGACAGCAAGGACAGCGATGCCCCCCAATACCACCGCCTCAACGGGTCAGCAGCCCGGCAAGTCCGGCAGGAAGAAGGGGCGCAAAGCCCGACTTATCGTGCTCGTGCTGGTGCTGGCCATCGTCGGTGGCGCCGCCTGTGGGGCGTACTGGTCCATCAGTACGGTGCGTGCCTCCTTCCCGCAGACCAAGGGTTCGATCACGCTGCCCGGCCTGACCGCACCCGTCGACGTCAAGCGGGACGGCTACGGCATACCGCAGGTCTACGCCTCCTCCGACGAGGACCTGTTCATGGCTCAGGGCTACGTCCAGGCGCAGGACCGGTTCTACGAGATGGACGTCCGCCGGCACATGACCGCCGGGCGCCTGTCGGAGATGTTCGGCAAGGGCCAGGTCGACAACGACGAGTTCCTGCGCACGCTGGGCTGGCGGCGCATCGCGCAGGAGGAATACGACACCAAGCTGTCCGCCGCCTCCAAGAAGTACCTCCAGGCGTACACCAAGGGAGTCAACGCCTACCTGGACGGCAAGGGCGCCGAGGACATCTCCGTGGAGTACGCGGCGCTCGGCTTCAGCAACGACTACAAGCCCGAGAAGTGGACCCCGGTCGACTCGGTGGCGTGGCTGAAGGCGATGGCCTGGGACCTGCGCGGCAACATGCAGGACGAGATCGACCGCGCCCTGATGACCAGCCGCCTCGGCCCCAAGCAGATCGGCGACCTGTACCCGCGCTACCCGTACGACCGGAACCAGGTCATCGTCCAGCAGGGCCAGTTCGACGAACTCACCCAGACGTTCGACGGCGGCGCCTCATCGGACGGCGAGAGCGGCACGTCCACGGACGGCACGAGCGGCGGTTCCACAGGCGGCACAGGGACGTCCACAGGCACCTCTACGGGCACGTCCTCGTCCACCGGCTCCTCGGCGCTCCAGACCCAGCTCTCGGGCCTCTACGACGAGCTGGAGGACCTGCCCGAGGCCGTCGGCGTGAACGGCAACGGCATCGGCTCCAACTCGTGGGTGGTCGGCGGCGAACACACCATCACCGGCAAGCCGCTGCTGGCCAACGACCCGCACCTGTCGGCCTCGCTGCCGTCCGTCTGGTACCAGATGGGCCTGCACTGCCGCACGGTCTCCAGCAAGTGCCAGTACGACGTCTCCGGCTACACCTTTGCGGGCATGCCCGGTGTGATTATCGGTCACAACCAGGACATTTCCTGGGGCATGACCAACTCCGGCGTCGACGTCACCGACCTGTATCTGGAGAAGCTCACCGGCGACGGCTATCTCTACGACGGCAAGGTGAAGCCCTTCACGACGTACGAGGAGACCATCAAGGTCGCCGGCGGCGCGTCAAAGAAGATCGTGGTCCGGGAGACCAACAACGGGCCCCTGCTGTCCGACCGCAGCAGCGAGCTCGTGAAGGTCGGCAGGAAGGCCACCGTCGACACCGCCGCCCCCGACCGCGGCGACGGCTACGGCATCGCCCTGCGCTGGACCGCGCTGGAACCGGGCACCACCATGGAGGCCGTCTTCGCGATGAACAAGGCGGCCGACTGGGAGGACTTCCGCGCCGCGGCAGCCCTGTTCGACGTGCCCTCGCAGAACCTCGTCTACGCCGACACCGAGAACCACATCGGCTACACGCTGCCCGGAAAGATCCCCACGCGCGCGAAGGACCACGACGGCTCCGTCCCGGCGCCGGGCTGGGACTCCAAGTACCGCTGGACCGGCTACATCGAGCAGGACGAGCTGCCCTACGAGTACGACCCTCAGCGCGGCTACATCGTCACCGCCAACCAGGCCGTCGTCGGCACGGACTACCCGTACACGCTGACCACGGACTGGGGCTACGGCACCCGCAGTCAGCGGATCACCGACCTGATCGAGTCGAAGATCAAGGGCGGCGGCAAGATCTCCACCGAGGACATGCGGCAGATGCAGCTGGACAGCAGCAGCGAGATCGCCAAGCTGCTCGTCCCCCAGCTGCTGAAGATCGACGTCGGCGACAAGGACGTACGCGACGCGCAGAAGCTCCTGGAGGGCTGGGACTACACCCAGGACGCCGACTCGGCGGCCGCCGCCTACTTCAACTCGGTCTGGCGCAACATCCTCAAGCTGGCGTTCGGCAACAAGCTGCCCAAGGAGCTGCGCGTCAGGGGCCAGTGCCTGTGGGTCGAGCCGGTCAACACCACCGGCCCGGTGGACGAGGACCGGCGGGTGCGCGAGTGCGGCCAGCGCGACGCGGACCAGGCCCAGCCGGACGGCGGCGACCGCTGGTTCGAGGTGGTGCGCAGCCTCATGGACGACGAGAACAGCGACTGGTGGACGACCCCCAAGTCGGGCACCCGCCCCTCCGCCGACAACCGCGACGAGCTGTTCAAGCGCGCCATGATCGACGCCCGCTGGGAGCTGACCGCCAAGCTCGGCAAGGACATCGACACCTGGAGCTGGGGCCGGCTGCACCGCCTGTTCCTGAAGAACCAGACCCTCGGCACCGACGGCCCCGGCTTCCTGCAGTACGTCCTCAACCGCGGCCCCTGGGAGCTCAGCGGCGGCGAGGCGACGGTCAACGCGACCGGCTGGAACGCCGCCGGGGGCTACGGCGTCGTGTGGGTGCCGTCGATGCGAATGGTGGTCAACCTCGACGACTTCGACAAGTCGAGGTGGATCAACCTCACCGGCGCCTCCGGGCACGCCTACAGCTCCCACTACACCGACCAGACCAACAAGTGGGCCAAGGGCGAGCTGCTGGACTGGTCGTTCACCAAGCAGGCGGTCGACAAGGGCACGAGCGACACCCTGGTCCTGAAGCCCTGACCCGACTGACGGCGAACAACCCGAAAGGGCCCTCCACGCGCGCGTGGAGGGCCCTTTCGCCTGACGGGCCTCACATCCCGGAGCCCTGGAAGCGGCGCACTCCCGACGGCGTCACCACCGCGTGCACCGGCCGGTCGTGCGGCTCGGCCGGGACGCGCGCGACGACCTCCGTGTCGTACAGCAGCACCACCAGCGCGGGACGGGCGCCCGCGCGCTCCAGACGCGCCAGCACCCGGTCGTACGACCCTCCGCCGCGCCCCAGCCGCATCCCGCGCGCGTCGACCGCGAGCCCGGGCAGCAGCACGGCGTCGGCGCCGGTCACGGCGTCCGGGCCGAGCCGCTCGCCGACGGGCTCCAAAAGGGGCATCTTCCCGGCGTGTTGGACGCGCCCAAGGGAGTCCCTCCCGGAGTAGATGCCCCAGTCGAGGTCGTTGTCGGGCAGAAGCACCGGAAGCAGGACGCGTACCCCGCGCGCGTGCAGCGCGTCGAGCAGCGCGAGCGTGCCGGGCTCGCTGCCCACGGATACGTACGCCGCCACGGTGCGCGCGTGCGCCAGCTCGCGCAGTTCGAGCGCGTGCTCGGCGAATGCGGCCGCGGCTGCCTGCATGTCATCTGCGGGCAACCTGTTTCTCACCGCGAGGAGTTCTCGCCGCAATGTGCGCTTGTCAGGCTCGCCCGTGCGTCCGAGGTGACCCATCCGTCGCTCCCGTACTGTAATTCACATGCTCATATGAGCGTGTACTGACCGGAGCCGAGGAATCCCCACAAAGGCACCGGATATGGTTGCGGGCATGACTCAGGCGCAACCACGGATCAACAAGGCTGTCATTCCCGCAGCAGGCCTCGGCACCCGGTTCCTGCCGGCCACCAAAGCCACTCCCAAGGAGATGCTGCCGGTCGTGGACAAGCCCGCGATCCAGTACGTGGTCGAGGAGGCCGTCTCGGCCGGTCTCGACGACGTCCTCATGATCACAGGTCGCAACAAGCGCCCCCTTGAGGACCACTTCGACCGCAACTATGAGCTCGAGTCGGCTCTGGAGAAGAAGGGCGACGCCGAGCGGCTCGCCAAGGTCCAGGAGTCGAGCGACCTCGCGACCATGCACTACGTGCGCCAGGGCGACCCCAGGGGACTGGGTCACGCCGTCCTGTGCGCGGCTCCCCATGTCGGCGACGAGCCCTTCGCGGTGCTCCTCGGTGACGACCTGATCGACCCGCGCGACCCGCTCCTCAAGCGCATGATCGAGGTGCAGGAGCAGCACGGCGGCAGCGTGATCGCGCTCATGGAGGTGGCGCCCGAGCAGATCCACCTCTACGGCTGCGCGGCCGTCGAGACCACCGAGGACAGCGACGTCGTCAAGGTGAGCGACCTGGTCGAGAAGCCGGACGCGGCCGACGCCCCGTCCAACTACGCCATCATCGGCCGCTACGTCCTCGACCCGGGCATCTTCGACATACTGCGCAAGACGGAGCCCGGCCGCGGCGGCGAGATCCAGATCACCGACGCCCTCCAGCAGCTCGCCGCCGACGAGAAGGTCGGCGGCCCGGTGCACGGCGTCGTCTTCAAGGGCCGCCGCTATGACACCGGCGACCGCGGCGACTACCTGCGTGCCATTGTCAGACTCGCGTGCGAACGTGAAGACCTGGGCCCGGAGTTCCGGACCTGGCTTCGCAGTTACGTCACCGAGGAGATGTAGCCACGTGAGCACCGCCGCGCCCCGCGCCACCGGCCAGGACCACCTGTGGTCGGTGGACGAACACCTGGAGGACATCCTCGACACCGTCCGCCCCCTCGAACCCATCGAGCTGCAACTGCTCGACGCCCAGGGCTGCCTCCTGGTCGACGACGTCACGGTGCCGGTGTCCCTGCCGCCGTTCGACAACAGCTCCATGGACGGGTACGCGGTACGGGTCGCGGATGTCGCGGGCGCGAGCGAGGAGTTCCCGGCGGTCCTGGAGGTCGTCGGGGACGTCGCGGCGGGCCAGGCCGAGCTGCGGACCGTGGGCCCCGGCCAGGCCGCCCGCATCATGACCGGCGCCCCGCTGCCGCCCGGCGCCGAGACCGTGGTGCCCGTGGAGTGGACCGACGGCGGCCTCGGAGAGGGCCCCGTCACCGGCATGCGGGCCCGCAGCCTCGGCCCCGAGGGCGCCTCCGGGCAGGTGCGCGTGCACCGGCCGGCCGAGGCACGCGCGCACGTACGCGCGAAGGGCAGCGACGTCAAGGCCGGTGATCGCGCCCTGGAAGCGGGCACCGTCCTCGGCCCGCCGCAGATCGCGCTGCTCGCCGCGATCGGCCGCGGCACGGTACGCGTACGCCCCCGCCCGCGCGTGGTGGTGCTTTCCACCGGCAGCGAACTCGTCCAGCCCGGCGAGGAACTGGGCCGCGGCCAGATCTACGACTCCAACAGCTTCGCCCTCACCGCGGCCGCCCGCGACGCCGGCGCCATCGCCTACCGGGTGGGCGCCGTCGCCGACGACGCCGAGACCCTGCGCACCACCATCGAGGACCAGCTCGTGCGCGCCGACCTGATGGTCACCACGGGCGGCGTCAGCGTCGGGGCGTACGACGTCGTCAAGGAGGCCCTGTCGCACGTCGGCGACCAGGACGTGCCGGGCAGCGGCATCGAGTTCCGCAAGATCGCCATGCAGCCCGGCAAGCCCCAGGGCTTCGGCTCCATCGGCCCCGACCACACCCCCCTGCTGGCCCTCCCCGGCAACCCGGTGTCGTCGTACGTCTCCTTCGAGCTGTTCGTCCGCCCCGCGATCCGCACCCTCATGGGGCTGACGGACGTCCACCGTCCGCGCACCCGCGCCACCCTGACCGCCGACGAGCCGCTGACCTCGCCGAAGGGACGCAGGCAGTTCCTGCGCGGCAGCTACGCCGACGGCCGGGTGACGCCGGTCGGCGGGGCCGGATCCCATCTGGTCGCCGCCCTGGCGCACGCCGACGCGCTGATCGTCGTACCGGAGGACGTGGAGAGCGTCGAGCCCGGTGCCGAGGTCGAGGTGGTCCTGCTCGGCTGAGCGCCCCAGGTTGGCGGTACCGTGTCGCGCACAACAGGCCCGCGCGCCGCACCGCGACGGGCCCGGACCAGGAGCGCCACACCATGACCGTGCCTTCCCGGGGGGAGACCCCCGGATCCCCCGCACAGGACCGACTGACGCACCTCGACGACGCGGGCGCCGCCCGCATGGTCGACGTGTCCGGCAAGGACGTCACCGCCCGCACCGCACGCGCGAGCGGACGCGTCCTCGTCTCGCCCCGCGTGATCGAGCTGCTGCGCGGCGCAGGGGTCCCCAAGGGCGACGCCCTCGCCACCGCGCGGATCGCCGGGATCATGGGCGCCAAGCGCACCCCGGATCTGATCCCGCTGTGCCACCCGTTGTCGGTGTCGGGTGTGACACTGGATCTGTCGGTAGCGGACGACGCCGTGCAGATCCTGGCCACGGTGAAGACGACGGACCGCACGGGCGTCGAGATGGAGGCTCTCACCGCAGTCTCCGTCGCCGCGCTCACCGTGATCGACATGGTCAAGGCGGTCGACAAGGGAGCGGTCATCACGGACGTACGGGTGGAGGAGAAGACGGGCGGCAAGTCGGGCGACTGGAGCCGGGCATGACTCTCGACGCGGCGCTCGGCGGCGCGCTGGTCGCGCCGTACAGCGCGCTGGTGATCACCGCATCCAACCGGGCCGCCGCCGGGGTCTACGAGGACAAGGGCGGCCCGCTGATCGCCGACGGCCTCAAGGGCTTCGGCTTCACCGTCGACGGCCCGCAGGTCGTCCCGGACGGCGACCCCGTCCAGGCCGCGCTGCGGGCGGGGGTGGAGGCCGGGTACGACGTCATCGTCACCACGGGCGGCACCGGCATCTCACCCACCGACCGCACCCCCGAGGCCACGCGCGCGGTGCTCGACCGCGAGGTGCCGGGCATCGCGGAGGCGATCCGCGCTCACGGCCGGGACAAGGTGCCCACCGCGGTGCTCTCCCGGGGCCTGGCCGGAGTGGCGGACCGGACACTGATCGTCAACCTGCCGGGTTCCACCGGCGGCGTGCGGGACGGCCTGGCCGTTCTGGAGCCCCTGCTGATCCACGCCGTCGACCAGATCCGCGGCGGTGACCACCCCAGACCCAGCAGTGGGGGTGCGAGCTGAACAGCCCATCCTGGCCCGTCCAACTGGTGGAGGGCGATGTCGTCCTCCGGCCGATAAAGCTGCGCGACCAGCGGGCCTGGCGTGAGGTCAACCGGCGCAACCGGGACTGGCTGCGCCCCTGGGAGGCGACCATTCCGCCGCCCGCGCCCGGCGGGCCGATCGCGCACCGGCCGACGTACCGCCAGATGGTCCGTCATCTGCGGTCCGAGGCGAATGCGGGCCGGATGCTGCCGTTCGTCATCGAGTACCAGGGGCGGCTGGTCGGGCAGTTGACGGTCGCCGGGATCACCTGGGGCTCGATGTGCTCGGGGCACGTCGGTTACTGGGTGGACGAGGCGGTGGCCGGCCGGGGTGTGATGCCGACGGCCGTGGCACTGGCCGTCGACCACTGTTTCCGCACCGTCGGCCTGCACCGCATCGAGGTCTGCATTCGCCCCGAGAACGGGCCCAGCCGTCGCGTGGTGGAGAAACTCGGATTCCGCGAGGAGGGCCTCAGGCCCCGTTATCTCCACATCGACGGCGCCTGGCGCGACCATCTCGTGTTCGCGCTCACGGCGGAAGAAGTCCCCGAGGGACTGCTGGCCCGCTGGCGCCGGACCCGGACGCGGAACACCTCGCAGAACGCCCCCGGGAATCCCGCGTAACCCGAAATTGAATACGTGTTCGAAAATGATCGGTTCCTGACCGGTCCGGGCCATTGAATTCGCGGGCACGTCAGCCTGCTGATCGCATCGGTCC
The DNA here is from genome assembly GCF_006539505.1 of Streptomyces spinoverrucosus. GTDB lineage: Bacteria > Actinomycetota > Actinomycetes > Streptomycetales > Streptomycetaceae > Streptomyces > Streptomyces spinoverrucosus. The sequence goes on along the minus strand of NZ_BJND01000038.1, from coordinate 42,571 downwards.
CAAAAAAAGCTCGAAATATCAGCCAGATCGTGCGACACACCGGCTCAATTGGCAGATGGCCTCACGCAAACCCCTCTACCGTGTGAGGCGTGAGCAGCAGCGGCCTCATCTACGCAGTCATTGTCGGGGCCTGGGCCGCCTACTTGGTGCCGATGTGGCTCCGTAGGCAGGACGAGCTGAACGAGGCCCGTCCGACGGAACGCTTCAGCACAGCCATCCGGTTGCTGTCCGGACGGGCGGGCATGGAGCGCCGGTACGCCAAGGACCTGCGGGCGCGCTCCGCCGACGAGGGGGAGCCCGAAATCGACGCCCCGGACGCCGTCACCGACTCGGTGGACGTCCGGGCCTTCGCCGTGCCTCCGACGCGCCCTCAGGTGAGCGGTGCCATGGAGGCGGCGTCGGGAACCGGGCAGGCGTCCGAGGCCCGCAGCACCGTCCCCGCCCCGGCACGGCCGGACGCGTCCGCGTCCCCGCGCAAGCCGATCCCCCCGGCCCGTCGCGCCCCCGGCGCGGAGGCGGCCGCAGCGCGCGCCCAGCGCTCGAAGGTGCTCGCGCGCCGTAGGCGCACCACCATCATGCTCTTCCTCGCCTTCACGCTCGGCGCGATCGTCGCGGCCGTCGGCGGGCTCGCGTTCCTCTGGGCGCCCGGCGTGCCCGCCGTGCTGCTCAGCGGGTACATCGCCTATCTGCGCACCCAGGAGCGCCGCCGGTTCGCCTACCAGATGGACCGGCGCCGGGCCGAGGCCGCGGCCCAGCGGCTCCGCGAGCGGGCGCGCCAGCCGCGCCGGCACCCGACGGCCGAGGCCGAGGCCGACGAACCGGAGGAAGGACCCGAGCCGGAGACCGACCCCGGGATGTCGGCGCTGGCCGCGGACCGGCGGGCGCTGGTGGAGCAGACCGATCACGCCGAGTGGGTCGATCAGCAGCGCGAGCGGCAGCGGCGGCCCGGGCACGGGGAGAGCTGGGAGCCCGTGCCGGTGCCGTTGCCGACGTATGTGACGGCGCCGGTCGCGCCGCGGGCGACGCCGGATGTGGATCTCGGGGCGCTGGACGCGTGGAGTTCGGCACGGTCGAGTCCGGTGACGCGGGACCAGGACGCGGTCGCGGGCTCGCGGGAGCAGGGCTCCGGGGCGCCCGCATCCGCGTCGTCCGCCTCCGATGCGAAGGCGGCGGACACGGGGGACACCCGAGAGGCGGACGGCGAGGGGCGCGGGGACGCGCGGCGCCGGGCGGCTTCGGCACGGCGGGCGCGGGAGCGGGGGCGTACGCCGCTGTTCGACCAGTACGAGGACGGGGAGCGGCCGCGGGCGGCCAACGAGTAGGCGGCCGGGCCCCGGCCCCGCGTCCAGCGGGAACGGATTTCCAAGCACACCGATCGGGATGCTAAAGTTTCACTCGTTGCAAGGGCCTGTGGCGCAGTCCGGTAGCGCACCTCGTTCGCATCGAGGGGGCCAGGGGTTCAAATCCCCTCAGGTCCACGCAGCATAGAGCCCCGCCGGGATTCCGGCGGGGCTCTAGTGCGTTGTGGGGCAGGCGACGTCGTGCTGCGGGCCAGGTGACCGCCCCTCAAGTGGCCCCCGTCACAGGGCCTTCGCGTAGCAGCGGCTGGACTCGTAGAAGCGGTAGTAGCCGAACTTGGTACACGGCTCATAGCCGCTGGAGGTGTAGAGGGCGATGGCCTCCGGCTGGCGGGTGCCGGTTTCCAGGACCATGCGGATACGGCCGGCGGCGCGGGCATCGTCCTCCAGGGCGGCGAGCATGCGCCGGGCGAGACCGCGGCCGCGCAGCTCCTTGATCACATACATCCGCTTCAGCTCGGCGTCGCCGTCCTCGTTGCCCTCGTCGTTCTCGTCCTGGCTGCGCCAGCCGCCGGTGGCCACAGGGCGGTCGGCCTCGTCGTAGGCGATCAGATACACGCCGTTCGGCGGCCGGAAGTCCGACGGGTCGAGGGGGGTGGCGTCGCCGCCGTCGCCGTAACGCTCGTGGTACTCGGCCTGGACCTCGTCGTTGAGCTTCACGGCGTCGGGGTGGTCGAAGGGGACGCGGCGTATATGCATGCTGGGGATCGTACACCTATGCAGAATGCGGAATCCGGACTTTGTCCAGTGTGCCGGTAGGGTGCCCCAGTGCTCACTGTGACCACTGTGAATGTGAACGGACTGCGGGCCGCCGCGAAGAAGGGCTTTGTGGAGTGGCTCGCCGGTACGCAAGCCGATGTGCTCTGCCTGCAGGAGGTGCGTGCCGAGCCGCAGCAGCTGCCCGAGCATGTGCGTGCGCCGGAGGGCTGGCATGTGGTGCACGCGCCGGCGGCCGCCAAGGGGCGTGCGGGCGTCTCCCTGTACACCCGGCGTGCGCCGGACGCCGTGCGGGTCGGGTTCGGGTCCGCCGAGTTCGACGGCAGTGGGCGCTACGTCGAGGCCGACCTGCCCGGTGTGACGGTCGCCTCCCTCTATCTCCCGTCCGGCGAGGTCGGCACCGAGCGGCAGGACGAGAAGGTCCGCTTCATGGACGAGTTCCTCGCCTACCTCAAGGGCCTGCGGGAGCGGGCCGCCGCCGACGGGCGTGAGGTGCTCGTCTGCGGCGACTGGAACATCGCCCACCAGCAGGCCGACCTGAAGAACTGGCGCGGCAACACCAAGAACTCCGGCTTCCTGCCGGAGGAACGGGAGTGGCTCACGCAGGTGTTCGATCCGGCCGGAGGCGGTTACGTCGATGTCGTACGGGCGCTACATCCGGACATCGATGGGCCGTATACGTGGTGGTCATATCGGGGGCGCGCTTTCGACAACGATTCAGGGTGGCGCATTGATCTTGCGGTGGCGACCGCTGGGCTCGCGGCACGGGCCGTCAAGGCAGTCGTGGAGCGAGCGGCAAGCCACCAGGAGCGGTGGTCGGACCATGCCCCGGTATCGGTGGTCTTCGAGATGTGACGCGGGCCGAGCGAGGTGATCGGGAAATCGCATGCCTCGCTCGGCCGGCCTGCCGGAACTCAGCTGTTCTGGCGCGCTCCGATGCGTTCATCGAGCGTGAAGGTCAAGCGTGAGGTGTCCGGCCCGGCAAGCCGGGCGGGGCCACCGCCGCAGCGACCCTTGGCGACGATGACACGGACACCGCTGTCGAGGAGAAGCTCTCGGGAAACGGCGGTGTCCGTCGCTGTGGCCGCGCGGTAACGGTCGACCGTATACGCCTCGAGCCAGTCGGACCGCATCCCGGCCGGGGCAGGGCACACTTCAGCCCGCGCGGTCGCGCGGCACATGTAGTCGCCGTACGGATAGCCCTTACGGGCTGCGAAGTACATGCGTCCATAGCAGCCCGAGCAATGTGCGACGCCGGTGAGCAGCGCAGTCGTCCGACTCCTCGGTTGACGAGTGCCGTTGGAACGTGCGTCAAGGGCGTGTTGCAGGGCCTGGAACTCCTCGTCGGACAGCAGCGGCTGTCCGATCAGTACCGGGGCACCGGTTGCGTCGCGAACCGTCTTTCCTCCATGAGTCCGGTGCCCCATCAGTGACGGGCTGCGCAGCACTTTGGACAGCGTGCCTGAGGTCCACTGGAATCGTTCGAAGTCACGTCCGTGGCGAAGGCCACCTGTCGGACGCCCCTGGCGTTGGGCATGACAGTCGCGGGGCACCAGGACATCTGAGTCGTTCAGTTCGCGGGCGATGGTGATCAGCGACTGTCCCGCGTGTACGTGCTCCACGATCATGCGGACGACTGCGGCGGTCTCGGGATCAGGAGTCAGGCACCACCCGCTGCCCGAGGGGTGGGGTGCCTTCTGGTAGCCGAAGGGAATCAGCCCACCGCCGTAGCGACCGGTTGCGCGCAGCGCTTCGTGACTGCTGCTGAGCCGGGCGGAGATGGTGCGGGCTTCCCGCTCGGCGTCGTGAGCGAGGTCCATACACCGCCGGATGGTCGAGCCGTCCGCCTGCGGTGTCACGACGAGCGGGTGATCGTCCTCCGGCATGCCGAACACGAGTGTCCGGGTGTGCTCTCGCCCCCATGCGATCAACTCGGCCATGTGCGCCACGGAGCGAACGGCGCGATCGACATGTGACCAAATGACGACTTCGTACTCATGCGGCTGACGCAGCCAAGAGGACAGGGAGGGCCTCTCGAACGGGGACGTCTGGCGGGCCGAGACCCCGAGGTCCGACGCCTCCGCGATCAGGGTGAAGCCGAGCTTCTCGGCTGAGAGTTGGATGACGGAACGCTGTCGGCTCGGTGAAGTGGTCACGCTGGTGACGCAACTGAGGCGCAAGGCGGCAAGGGCCCTCGGCCGTCGCTCGCCGGAAGTCCAGCGGGAGGGAGTGCACAGGGCTGGTCGGTGACTACGCTTGGGCACGTCGACGCTCCTAGTCAGAGTCGGCCATACCCCGGGGCTGCTGGAACAGCCGCCGGGGCCTTTTCGATCTCACTCTCGGAGCGCGAACGTCATTCCGGGCGTCGAAGTCGGGAAGGTACCTCGATCGTGTGAACCTTCAGGATTTGCAAAGCGCTTGAGCTACTGCTGCTTGCGCATCCTCCGGTCCAGTGCCAGTGACAGCTCCGCCTCCACCACGCTGCGGGCCAGGGGGCGCAGGCGGGGCAGGTCCTCCTCCGAGGCGTGGCGCAGGACCAGGTCGGCGAAGAGGTCGGCCAGGGCGTCGGCGTGGGAGCGGACCTCCTTGCCGGCCCGGAGTACCTCCGCGAGCGGGATGCCCTCCCGTACCAGTGCCGACGACACGTCCAGCAGGCGGCGGCTGATGTGGACGATCTCGTCGCCGTCCGTGCCGAGGTAGCCCAGCTCCAGCGCGGCGGCGAGGTTCTCGGGGGTCGCCTGGCCCGCGAACCGGTCGGCGAGTTCCTCGGGGGTGAGGCGGACCGGCTCCTCCTCGGTGGGGGCGCCGACGCCGAGCAGGTCGGCGACGTCCCGGCCGTGGTCGAAGGCCTCGGCGAGTTCCGCTATGCCGTTCAACGTGTGGCCGCGTTCCAGCAGCGCCGCGATCGTGCGCAGGCGGGCCAGGTGGTGGTCGTCGTACCAGGCGATACGGCCCTCGCGGCGGGGTGGCGGGATCAGCTTGCGTTCGCGGTAGAAGCGCAGGGTGCGCACCGTGATGCCGGCCAGCCGGGCCAGCTCCTCCATGCGGTACTCACGCTTTACTGCCACGTCCGAACCCTAAGTCGTACCGCCGGTAACTTTCCTCGTACCGCCCCCTACCCATCAGTACACAGCTCCTCTACTCTCCCGATTGCGCCAGTGTTCACTGGCGGAGTTGAAGGGAGGGCGTCGGTATGGCCGAGCACGAGCATGTACGGGTGGCGGTGGTCGGGTCGGGGTTCGGCGGGCTCGGGGCGGCCGTGCGGCTGCGCCGCGAGGGGATCACCGACTTCGTCGTCCTGGAACGGGCCGACAGCGTCGGCGGCACCTGGCGGGACAACAGCTACCCGGGGTGCGCGTGTGACGTGCCGTCGCATCTGTACTCCTTCTCCTTCGCACCCAACCCCGACTGGCCGCGCACCTTCTCCGGGCAGGAGCACATCCGCGCCTACCTGGAACGCGTCACGGACGTCTTCCGGCTGCGCCCCCACATCCGCTTCAACTCGGAGGTGAAGCGGATGACCTGGGACGCCGCCGAGCTGAGGTGGGAGATCGAGACCGCCTCCGGCACCCTCACCGCCGACCTCGTCGTCTCCGCCACCGGGCCGCTGTCCGACCCGAAGATCCCCGACATCCCGGGGCTCGACACCTTCCCCGGCGCGGTGTTCCACTCGGCCCGCTGGGACCACGACTACGACCTGCGCGGCAAGCGGGTCGCCATGGTCGGCACGGGCGCCTCCGCGATCCAGATCGTGCCCGCCATCCAGCCCTCCGTGTCGAAACTCGTCCTCTTCCAGCGCACCCCGCCCTGGGTCCTGCCCCGCGTCGACCGCGCCATAAGCGACGCCGAGCGCCGACTGCACCGCGCCCTTCCGCTGACGACCCGGCTGCGGCGCGGACTGCTGTGGGGCATCCGGGAGTTGCAGGTCCAGGCCTTCACCAAGCACCCGGGTGAGCTGGGCTTCGTCGAGCAGCTGGCCAAGCGCAACATGGCCCGCGCCATCAAGGACCCCGCCCTGCGCGCCAAGCTCACCCCCGACTACCGCATCGGCTGCAAGCGGATCCTGCTGTCCAGCGACTACTATCCGGCGCTCGCCCAGCCCAACGTGGACGTCGTCGCCGGCGGCCTCAGCGAGATCCGCGGCTCGACGGTCATCGCCGCCGACGGCACCGAGACCGAGGTCGACGCGATCGTCTTCGGCACCGGCTTCCACGTCACCGACATGCCGATCGCCGAGCGGGTGGTGGGCGCGGACGGGCGCACGCTCGCCGAGACCTGGAAGGACGGGATGGAGGCCCTGCGCGGGGCGTCCGCCGCCGGGTTCCCGAACTGGGTGACGATCATTGGGCCCAACACCGGCCTCGGCAACTCGTCCATGATCCTGATGATCGAGTCCCAGCTGAACTACATGGCCGACTACGTACGGCAGTTGGAGGTGCTCGGCGGGCGCGTGGCCCTCGACGCACGCCCCTCCGCCGTCCGCGCCTGGAACCACAGGGTGCAGGAGCGGATGAAGCGCACGGTGTGGAACACCGGTGGCTGCAACAGTTGGTATCTGGATGCCAACGGGCGCAACACGACCATCTGGCCCGGTACGACGGGCGAGTTCCGGCGCGCGACACGGCGGGTGGATCTGGGGGAGTACGAGGTGCTGCGCCCGTCCGCGGGAAGCCCGTCCGCGGCACGAGTCACCGACGAGGCTCAGGAGGCCACCGTATGAGCCGCGTCCTGCACGTCTCGTCCGGCCCTTACGCCCCACCCGTCCCCGCCCGCGAACTGACCGTCACCTCCGCCGACGGCGCACGCCTGCACGTCGAGGTGCACGGCCCCGAGCGCGCGCCCGCCGTGGTCCTGGTGCACGGCTGGACCTGCTCCACCGCCTTCTGGGCCGCGCAGATCCGTGCCCTCGCGCCCGATCACCGCGTCATCGCCTACGACCAGCGCGGCCACGGACGCAGCCCCGCGAGCCGCGTGTGCAGTACGGAGGCCCTCGCCGACGACCTGGAAGCCGTACTGGCCGCGACGCTCGCGCCCGGGGAGCGGGCGGTGATCGCCGGACACTCCATGGGCGGTATGACGGTGATGGCGGCGGCCGAACGGGAACGCTTCCGGGCGCACGCGGCGGCCGTCCTGCTGTGCAGCACGGGCAGTTCGCGGCTGGTCGCCGAGTCGACCGTCGTACCGATCAGGGCGGGCAGGCTGCGGACCTGGCTGACCCGGCACATCCTCGGCTCCCGCGCGCCCCTCGGCCCGGTCACGCCCCTGGCGCGCCGGATCCTCAAGTACGCCACCATGGGCGCCGGTTCCGCCCCGCACATGGTGGAGGCGTGCGCGCGGATCGTGCACGCCTGCCCGCGCACCGTGCGCCACACCTGGTCGCACGTGCTGAGTCTCCTCGATCTCGACCACGGCGTACGGCAGTTGCAGGCGCCCACGGAGGTCGTCGTCGGCGCGCAGGACCGGCTCACGCCCCCGATGCACGCCCGTGCGCTGGTCGCCGCGCTGCCGCACTGCGTCGGGCTCACCGAGCTGCCCGGGCTCGGCCACATGACACCGGTGGAGGCTCCCGAGCTGGTCACCGGGAAGATACGCGAACTCGTCACCACTTACGCGCCGGAGGAACCGGTCAAGGAGGGCGCATGAGCAGGGTCAGCCTGGAGGGACAGGTCGCGGTCGTCACCGGGGCCGCGCGGGGCGTCGGGGAGCTGCTCGCCCGCAAACTGTCGGCGCGCGGCGCCAAGGTGGCGCTGGTCGGGCTGGAGCCGGACGAGCTCAAGCAGGTCTCCGCGCGGCTGCACAGCGAGAGCGGCCACTGGTACGCCGACGTCACCGACCACGCCGCCATGGCGAAGGTGGCCCAGGAGGTCAAGGAGCGGTTCGGCAAGGTCGACATCGTCGTCGCCAACGCGGGCGTCGCGACCGGCGGGCCCTTCGTGGACTCGGACATCGAGGCCTGGCGGCGGGTCATCGAGGTCAATCTCATCGGCTCCGCGGTGACCGCCCGCGCCTTCCTGCCGGTGCTCACCGAGAGCCGGGGCTATCTGCTCCAGGTCGCCTCCCTCGCCGCGATCACACCGGCGCCGATGATGACCGCGTACTGCGCGTCCAAGTCGGGCGTGGAGGCGTACGCGCACAGTCTGCGCGCCGAGGTCGGCCACCAGGGCGTGAAGGTCGGCGTCGCGTATCTGTCGTGGACCGACACCGACATGGTGCGCGGGGCCGATCAGGATGACGTCATGCGGGAGTTGAGGCAGCGGCTGCCGTGGCCGGCCAACAAGACGTATCCGCTGGGCCCGGCGGTGGACCGGATCGTGGCCGGGATCGAGCGTCGGTCGAGCCATGTGTACGGGCAGTGGTGGCTGCGCGGAATGCAGGGCGTGCGCGGATACTTGCCCGGGCTCATCGGGACCGTGGGGCAGCGCGAGATGCGGCGATTCGCGCCCCGGCTGCGGGGGATGCGGGCGGGGCTTGTGGGCGCGGGTGGCGCGGCCGACGAGCAGCACCGCACTACGGTCCGTAACTGATCGACATGCGCAGGGTTATCGCCCGTGTGAATCTGGTCGTGCCAGATCCCCTCACCCCCACGGGAGTGAACCCACATGGGCATGAAGGACCAGTTCCAGGACAAGTCCGAGCGTCTGCAGGAGCAGGCCAAGCAGAAGGCCGGTGAGGCCAAGGAGCGTGGCCAGCAGCGTGGCCGCCAGCAGCGCGAGGACGAGGAGATGGAGCGTCAGCGGCGCGAGGAGCAGGACCGGTTCGAGCAGGACTACGACGCGTAACGCGTAGTCGGCTTCGCCCGTGACGCAGGGTGCCCTTCTCTTGGAGGGTGCCCTGCGTTCATGTTTCTCATGGTCAAAAATCCTCAAGCCCTCGGTGGGAGCTTCGGCCTCGACCTGTCCGGGACGTGGCTGTAGTCCGGCGGCGTTGCCGCGGGCTCTGTCTCCAGGAGTTTCAGGGCCAGTTGGACCGCGTCGTCGAGTTGGGCGTAGCGGCCCTCTGCCCAGTCGAGGGGGGTGCGCAGGGCCTCCACGTCGGGGGAGACGCCGTGGTTCTCGACGGACCAGCCGTACGCGTCGAACCAGGCCGCGTTCATCGGTACGGTGATGATCGTGCCGTCGCCCAGGCGGTGGCGGCCCGTCATGCCGACGACGCCGCCCCAGGTGCGCTGGCCGACCACGGGGCCCAGTTTGAGGAGTTTGAAGGCGGCCGTGATCATGTCGCCGTCGGAGGACGTGGCTTCGTCCGCCAGCGCCACCACCGGGCCGCGCGGCGCGTTCGAGGTGTACGACACCGGCTGGGCGTTGCGCGTGAGGTCCCAGCCCAGGATCGTGCGGGTCAGCTTCTCGATGACCAGTTCGCTGATGTGGCCGCCCGCGTTGCCGCGCACGTCCACGATCAGTGCGGGCCGGGACACCTCCATGCGCAGGTCGCGGTTGAACTGGGCCCAGCCGGAGCCGCCCATGTCGGGGATGTGCAGATAGCCGCAGCGGCCGCCGCTCAACTCCCGTACCACCGCCCTGCGTTTGGCCACCCAGTCCTGGTAGCGCAGCGGACGTTCGTCGACGAGCGGGACGACGGCGACCCGCCGGGAGCGGCCCTCCCCTTCGGCCGGGGTGAACGTCAGCTCCACCGTCGTACCGCCCGCGCCCGCGAGGAGTGGGTAGGGGCCGGTCACCGGGTCGACCGGGCGGCCGTCCACGTGGGTCAGGATCGCGCCCTCGCGGATGCCCGAACCGGCCAGCGGAGAGCGGGCCTTGGAGTCGGAGGACTCGCCGGGGAGGATGCGCTTGACCATCCACCCGCCCTCGCGGTGGACGAAGTTGGCGCCGAGCAGGCCCTGCCTGCGCTGGTAGTGGGCCGGGCCCTCGTTGCGGCGGGCGGCGGAGACGTAGGCGTGGGAGGTGCCCAGTTCGCCCAGCACCTCGCGCAGCAGGTCGGCGAACTCGTCCGGCGAGGCGACCCGGTCGACCAGCGGCCGGTACTGGTCGAGCACCGCGTCCCAGTCGATCCCGCACATCCCCGGCTCCCAGAAGTAGGCGCGGATGAGCCGCCCGGCCTCCTCGTACGCCTGCCGCCACTCGGCGCCCGGGTCGACCTCGTGCATGATGCGGCGTACGTCGATCCAGGTCGTCGTGTCGCTGTCGCCGGGCTCGGTGGCGGGCACCGCGCGCAGCTCACCTTCGTCGAGCAGGACCAGCCGCGTGCCGTCGCCGCTGACCGCGAACCAGTCGAGGCGGGCGACCAGTTCGGACTTCTTCGCCTTGGCGAGGTTGAAGTGCTCCAGGGTCGGCCGTTCGCTCGGGTCGTCCGGGTTGGCGAACGTCTCGCCCAGTGCGCCCGAGATCGGCCACCGCAGCCAGACCAGCCCACCGCCCGCGACCGGGAACAGCCCCGAGTACTTGGATGCCGGGACCGGGAAGGGCGTGACCCGGCTCTCCAGGCCCTCGACCTCGACGGTCACCGCAGCGCCCTCGCCCGACTCCTCCTCGTCCAGCGGGTCGAGGCCGCCGGCGGCCGGGCGGCCCTCCGGGTTCAGCGCGAAGGGGGAGGGGGTCGCCGACGACAACGGCACCAGGTGCGGGCGGCAGCCCAGCGGGAAGGACAGGTCGCCGGTGTGGACGTCGTAGACCGGGTCGAAGCCGCGCCAGGAGAGGAAGGCGAGATAGCGGCCGTCGCTGGTGAAGACCGGGTTCTCGTCCTCGAATCGGCCGTTGGTGACGTCGACGATGAAACGGTCCTTGATCCGGGCCAGTTTGATCTGCCGCAGCGACCGGCCGATGCCCGGGTGGGACCAGGCCAGCCAGGAACCGTCCGGCGAGAAGGCGAGGTCCCGCACCGGCCCGTTGATCGACCGGATCAGCTCGGTCACCTCGCCGTTCGACTCCTCCGTGGCGTCGATCAGCAGCAACCGCCCGTCGTGCGCGGCGATGGCGAGCCGCTCGCCCTCCGGGTCGGAGACCATCTCCAGCACCCGGCCCAGCTCCCCGCGGGCCAGCCGTCGCGGCTCGCGGTCGCCGGTGGCGCGCGGCAGATAGGCGAACTCGATGGCGTCCTCGCCCTCCGCGTCCGTCACATACGCGAGCCGACCGCCCGAGCCGAGCATCTCCGGCAGCCGGACCCGTACGCCCGGAGTGTCGGTGATGGTGCGGGCGGGACCGTCGCGATGCGTGAGCCAGTACAGACTCCCGCGGACGACGACCGCGCTCGCCCGCCCGGTCTCGTCGACCGAGATGCCGTTCACGTGGTGGGCGGCGGGCACCTGGTAGGTACGGCGTCCCGCGCGCGGACCGCTCAGGCGCACATCGAGACGGCGGGGCGCGGAGTCCGCGGCGAGGTCGTCGACGAGCCACAGGTCCCCGGCGCACTGGTACACCACCCGCGTGCCGTCGCTGGCGGCGTGCCGGGCGTAGAAGGCGTCGTGGTCGGTGTGCCGGCGCAGGTCGGAGCCGTCGTAGGCGCAGGAGTAGAGGTTGCCGACGCCCTCGTGGTCGGAGAGGAAGGCGATCCGCCCGCCGACGAACATCGGCGAGTCCAGATGGCCGTCGAGGTCGGCGAGCAGGCGCTTGCCGTGCAGCCAGAGGCGGCCCATGGCGCCGCCGCGGTACCGCTTCCAGGAGGCCGGTTCGTGGGGCGGGGTGCCGGTGAGGAGGAGGGTGCAGTGGCCGTCCTCGATGTCGGCGACCTGGATGTCCGCGACCGGGCCCCAGGGCAGTTTGCGGCCCGGGTCGCCGTCCGGGGAGATCTTGTAGGCCCACGTGTAGTGCGAGAACGGCTCGCCGTGCGAGGCGACGGCGAGGATGTCGCCGTCCGGGGTCCAGCCGCACACCTGGGTGTCCGAGCTGCCCCAGTACGTGAGGCGGCGGCCGGTGCCGCCCTCCACCGGCACCAGGTACACCTCCGGGTCGAGGCTGCGCCAGCTCGTGTACGCGATCCGGCGGCCGTCGGGGGAGAAGCGCGGGTGGCCGACCTTGGTGCGGTCGACAGTGAGCCGCCAGGCGCGGCCCGGGCCGTCGAGAGGAGCGAGCCAGAGGTCGTCCTCGGCGACGAAGCACAGCAGGTCACCGCTGAGGTGGGGCAGACGCAGATAGGTCACCATCCCATGCTTCGCCCGGGGGACGGACCGGAGCAAGTCGTGCAAAACGCTGCTTGGGAATGCCTGGTGGGCGGCACGTGACCCGGGACACGTACGAAACGGTTTCGTTTCGCGCGAGCCCTGCGCTACATTCGTCGTGTACGAGACCGTGTCGTACGGAGAGTCGTACGGAGACGGACGACGAGCGAGCAGGAAGGGTGAGTCGCGTGGCTGAGGTCGCAACGGCGCGTCGCAGTCGAATCACACCCGAGCGTGAGGCCGAGTTGTACGAGGCCGTGCTCGACCTGCTCCGGGAAGTCGGCTACGACGCCCTCACCATGGACGCCGTGGCCGCCCGTACCAAGTCCAGCAAGGCCACGCTCTACCGCCAGTGGGGCGGCAAGGCCGAGCTGGTGGCCAGGGCGATCCGGCACAACAAGCCGGGCAACATCGCCGACGTCGACACCGGGTCCCTGCGGGGCGACTTCCACGCCCTGATGGCCCACGAGGACGACTGCACCATGGAGCAGAACGCCGCGCTGATGCGGGCTCTGGCCATGGCGGCGCACACCAACCCGGACCTCATGAGGGCGTTCAAGGAACTTCTCGTGGAGCCGGAGACGCAGGAGCTGCGCAAGCTGATCCAGCGGGCGGTCGACCGGGGCGAGGTCCGGGCGGACAACCCGGCGCTGAACTACGTCGTGCACATGATGCTCGGCGCGTTCGCGACCCGTGCGCTGATCGACGATCTGCCGCCGACGAGGGCCTTCCTCACCTCGTACATCGACGCCGTGGTCCTCCCCGCCCTCGGCGTGCCCACCACCTGAGATCCCCACTCGCAGTCCCGAGTACCTGACGTCACCGCTCACGTCGTCGGGCTGATCACCCCTGCCCTGAATACCCCACGACCTGACCGGGAGTACGCCCTCGTGGCCACGTTCCTCTACAAACTCGGCCGGCTCGCCTTCCGGCGACGGCATTTCGTCGCCCTGATCTGGGTGGCGCTGCTGACCCTCGCCGGTGTCGGCGCGGCCAGCGCGCCCGCCCCCGGCACCACGTCCTTCTCGATCCCCGGCACCGAGGCCCAGAAGGCCTTCGATCTGCTGGAGGAACGATTCCCCGGTATGAGCGCCGACGGAGCGACCGCCCGTGTCGTCTTCAAGGCGCCGGCCGGCGAGAAGATGACCGACGGCGACAACAAGTCGACCGTCGAGAAGACCGTCCAGGAGCTGTCCGACGGTTCCGAGGTCGCCTCCGTCGCCGACCCGTACGCCGCGAAGGCCGTCAGCAGGGACGGCACGGTCGCGTACGCGCAGGTCAAGTACGAGGTCTCCGGCATGGAGCTGGCGGACTCGTCCCGGGAGGCACTGGAGGAGGCCGCGCAGGAGGCGCGGGACTCCGGGCTGACCGTGGAGGTCGGCGGTGACGCGCTCCAGGCGACGCCGGAGACCGGCACCACGGAGATCATCGGCATCGCGGTGGCCGCGGTCGTCCTCGTCATCACCTTCGGCTCGCTGCTCGCGGCGGGACTTCCGCTGCTGACGGCCATCATCGGCGTCGGCATCGGCGTCGCGTCGATCACGGCCCTGGCCAGCACCCTGGACCTGGGCTCGACGACCTCCACCCTGGCCACGATGATCGGCCTCGCGGTCGGCATCGACTACGCGCTGTTCATCGTCTCCCGCTACCGGGCGGAACTGGCCGAGGGCCGGGAGCGCGAGGACGCGGCAGGCCGGGCGGTCGGCACGGCGGGCTCGGCGGTGGTCTTCGCGGGCCTGACGGTCGTGATCGCGCTGGTCGGCCTGTCGGTCGTGAACATCCCGATGCTGACGAAGATGGGCATCGCGGCGGCGGGCACGGTGGCCATCGCGGTCCTGATCGCGCTGACGATGATTCCGGCGCTGCTCGGTTACGCGGGCCGGAAGGTGCGCCCGGCGGGCGAGAAGAGCAAGCTGCTCGGCGGCAACCGGTCCAAGGCTGCGGACAAGCCGAACATGGGCACGCGCTGGGCGAGCTTTGTGGTACGCCGTCCGGTCGCCGTCCTCCTGCTGGGCGTGCTCGGCCTCGGCGCGGCGGCCGTCCCGGCGGCGTCGCTCGAACTGGGGCTGCCCGACGACGGCTCCCAGCCGACGTCGACGACGCAGCGACAGGCGTACGACCTGCTCTCGGAGGGCTTCGGCCCCGGCTTCAACGGCCCGCTGATGGTCGTGGTCGACGCCAAGTCGAGCGACGACGCCCAGGCCGCCTTCGGTGAGGTCGCCGACGAGATCAAGGGCCTCGACAACGTCGTGACGGTGACGCCGCCGGTGCCCAACAAGGCCGGCGACACGGCGACGATCACCGTGATCCCCGACTCCAAGCCGTCGTCGGTGACGACCGAGGACCTGGTGCACTCCATCCGGGACACCGGAGCACAGGTCAAGGCCGACACGGACGCGGAGGTGCTGGTCACCGGCGCGACGGCGATGAACATCGACGTGTCGGAGAAGCTGAACGACGCGCTGATCCCGTATCTGATCCTGGTGGTCGGCCTGGCGTTCCTGCTCCTGATCGTGGTCTTCCGCTCCATCCTGGTCCCGCTGAAGGCGGCCCTCGGCTTCCTGCTGAGCGTGATGGCGGCGCTGGGCGCGGTGGTCGCGGTCTTCCAGTGGGGCTGGCTCGCAGGCCTCATGGGCGTCGAGGAGACCGGCCCGGTGATGTCCATGATGCCGATCTTCATGGTCGGCGTGGTCTTCGGCCTGGCGATGGACTACGAGGTGTTCCTCGTGACGCGGATGCGGGAGGCGTACGTCCATGGGGAGCGGCCCAGCCAGGCGGTGGTGACGGGCTTCCGGCACGGCGCGCGGGTCGTCACGGCCGCGGCGGTCATCATGATGGCGGTCTTCGCGGGCTTCATCGGCTCCAGCGAGTCGATGGTCAAGATGATCGGCTTCGGCCTCGCGATCGCGGTCTTCTTCGACGCGTTCGTCGTCCGCATGGCCATCGTCCCCGCGGTCCTGGCGCTGCTCGGCAAGAAGGCCTGGTGGCTCCCGAAGTGGCTGGACCGCGCGCTGCCCAACGTCGATGTGGAGGGCGAGGGCCTGCGCACGGAGACGGACCGCGGCCAGGAGGACCGGGAGCTGGTACGCGTCTGACGCGACGGCTCCCTTGAGACAGCCGGTGAGGGCACCGTGGGGACGGGGCTTGCCCTCACCGGCTTCTTCCGGTGAATCCAGTGGGTTCCGCAGACTGGCGTCAGGTGCCGTAGACCACCAGTTCTCCGTTGTCGATCGTGTAGATGATGCGGTGATCGCCGACGCGGAGTCGGCGCCGGTCCGGTGTCACCCGTTCGATCACTTTCTGTGACTGTCAGGAGTTACCCGATCTGGCCGTTGGTGTCATCTCTTCGTTGACCTGGCGCATCGCCGAACAGCAGCTTTCCTTCGCGGGGGAGCGTGAGGGGCGCATTCGGTCGATACCCGAACACCTCTGTGCGCCCACCGAATCAATTACTCACAGTGATTGATGTCCTGGTAGGCCTGTGCACGCAACGTAACCGTCCCACAGGAAGAGGTGTGAGATGTCGGTCGAGACGAGTGCGCCCCCGGCGCAGACCGAGGAGGAGCGGCAGAGCCTCGGTACCGAGGCGGCCAGGAATCTGGCGACCACGACGAAGTCCGAGCCGCAGATGCAGGGCATCAGCTCGCGCTGGCTGACCCGGATGCTGCCGTGGGTGAACGTGCCGGGCGCGACCTACCGGGTCAACCGCCGCCTCGCCTACACGCTCGGCGACGGACGGGTGTCGTTCGTGAAGACCGGCGCGAAGGTCCAGGTCGTGCCGGAGGAGTTGGGCGAGCTGCCGCCACTGCGCGGCTTCACGGACGGCGACGCGCTCGGCGCGCTCGCGGAGAAGTTCGTGCAGAAGGAGTTCGAGCCCGGCCAGGTCATCGTGGCGGAGGGCCGGAAGGCGGACCACGTCTACCTGGTCGCGCACGGCAAGGTGGAGCGGATCGGCGAGGGCCCGTACGGCGACGAGGTGGTCCTCGGTCTGATGGCCGACGGCGACGCCTTCGGCGGCCATGTCCTCGCCGACCCGGGCAAGAAGTGGGAGTTCACGGCGCGTGCGGCCACGCCCACCACGGTGCTCGCGCTGCCGCTGACGGCGTACAAGGCGGTCGCCGACCGGCACGAGAAGCTGCGGGAGCATGTGCGGCTGATCAGCTCCAACGGTCACAAGAAGCTGAACAAATCCGGCGAGGCGGAGATCAGTCTGAGCTCGGGTCACGTCGGCGAGGCGCCCCTGCCGCAGACCTTCGCCGACTACGAACTCCACCCCCGTGAGTACGAGTTGAGCGTGGCGCAGACCGTGCTGCGGGTGCACAGCCGGGTCGCCGACCTCTACAACGAGCCGATGAACCAGACGCAGCAGCAGTTGCGCCTGACGATCGAGGCGCTGCGCGAGCGGCAGGAGCACGAGCTGGTCAACAACAGGGACTTCGGCATGCTCCACAACGCCGACTTCGACCAGCGGATCTCCACGTTCTCCGGGCCGCCGTCCCCGGACGACCTCGACGAGCTGCTGAGCATGCGCCGCAAGACCCGCTGCATGTTCGCCCATCCCAAGGCGATCGCCGCGTTCGGCCGCGAGTGCAACAAGCGGGGCATCTACTTCGGCGGCGTGGAAGTGCACGGCAACATGCTGCCCGCGTGGCGCGGGGTGCCGCTGCTGCCGTGCAGCAAGATCCCGGTCAGCAAGCAGGGCACCTCGTCGATCATCGCGATGCGTACCGGCGAGGACGACCAGGGCGTGATCGGCCTCTACCAGACGGGGATCCCGGACGAGGTCGAGCCCGGGCTGAACGTACGGTTCATGGGCATCAGCGAGAAGGCGATCATCTCCTACCTGGTCAGCACCTACTACTCGGCGGCGGTGCTGGTGCCGGACGCGCTCGGCATCCTGGAGAACGTCCAGGTCACCCGCACGAACGGGAGCTGACGCGCGTGTCGTTGATCTCCCGGGCCGTCGCGCCCGAGGCGGACCACGACGTGGCGGGGCTGGTGCGGGCGCTGCTGACGGCGCGGGCGTCGGCGTCACCGCGGCTGCCGGACGCCCCGAAGGCGACGGGCGGGCCACGCCTGCCGTCCGCGCCGACGGGGCTGGGCACCGCGGCGGCGCGGATCACCGTACCCTCACCGTCGTCACCGCAGCCCAGCGCACCACCCGCGGCAGTTCGCCCCCCGGCCGTGCGGCTGCCCACCGGCCCCACCGGGCCGGGCACTTCGGCCGCCCACCTGCGCACCGCTCCGCCACCCCGCCAGGAGCCCGCCCCGGCGGACCCGGTGCGGGGGCTGCACTGCCCGCCCGCCGTCCGCGACGACCCCGCCCTGGGCGAGACCGTCAACGAGCGGCTGGTCGAGTGGGCCGAGGAGGTCGGGATCTATCCCGGCCAGCTCGACCGGGTCCGCAACGCCGGCTTCGGACGGCTCATCATGCTCGCCCACCCCGAGTCGGACGACCCCGACCGGCTGCTCGCGGCCGCCCGGTGCGCGCTCGCCGAGTGGTCCGTCGACGACCACTACGTCGACGGCGAGGCCGAGGAGGCCCGGCACGACCTGCTGGGCCAACGTCTGGCGATCGCGCACTCCGTGATCGACCAGGCGCACCTCCCGCTCGCCTACGCACCCCAGCTGGAGGAAGTGGTGCGGGCGGATCCGGTGATGCGGGCGCTGCGCTCCAGCCTCGCCGGTCTCATCCCGTACGCCACCACCACCCAGGTGCGGCGGCTCCGCCACGAACTGGCCATCATGTTCGTCGCCTACGGCCAGGAAGGCGTCTGGCACACCGCGCAACAGCGGCCGCCCGTCTGGGAGTTCCTGATGCACCGGCACGAGAACAGCTTCGTGCCGTGCATGGTGCTCGTCGACGCCGTCGCGGGCTACGAGGTCCCGATGGCCGAGTTCTCCGATCCCCGGGTGCGCAGGGCGTTCACCATGGCCGGCTCGGCGAGCGTGATCGTCAACGACCTCTACTCCATGGGCAAGGAGGACCCGACGGACTTCAGCCTGCCCCGGCTGATCGCCGCCGAGGACGACTGCTCGCTGGAAGAGGCCGTCGACCGCACCGTCGAGATCCACAACGAACTGATGCACACCTTCGAGAGCGAGGCCGCGGCCCTCGCCGCCACCGGCTCCCCCGAGCTGCGCCGCTTCCTGGCCGGTACCTGGGCCTGGCTGGGCGGCAGCCGCGAGTGGCACGCCGGCAGCGCCCGCTACCACGGCGCCGCCTGAACCCCCCTACCTCCCCTACCTGAGAAGGATCCCCATGGCCAAGTCCTCCCAGATGGAAGACCTCGCGATGCGCGACGTGCTGCGCACGGACTACCAGAAGTCCGTCGCCGCCTACTGGAACAGCGAGAAGGACCCCGTCAACCTGCGCCTCGGCGAGGTCGACGGCCTCTTCCACCACCACTACGGCCTCGGCGACTACGACCCGTCCGTCCTGGCAGGCCCCGCCGCGACCCGCGACCAGAGCATCATCGAGGAACTGCACCGCCTGGAGACCGCCCAGGCCGACGTCCTCCTCGACCACCTCGGCGAGATCGGTCCCGAGGACCGTCTGCTCGACGCCGGTTCGGGCCGCGGCGGCACCAGCATCATGGCCAACGCCCGCTTCGGCTGCCATGTGGACGGCGTGACCATCTCCGAGCAGCAGGTCGCCTTCGCCAACGACCAGGCCGCGAAGCGGGGCGTGGCCGACAAGGTCCGCTTCCACTTCCGGAACATGCTCGACACCCGTCTCGACACCGGCTCCCGCCGCGCGATCTGGACCAACGAGACGACCATGTACGTCGACCTGCGCGAACTGTACGCCGAGTTCGCGCGCCTGCTGGAGTACGGCGGCCGCTACGTCTGCATCACCGGCTGCTCCAACGACGTCACCGGCCTGCGCTCCAAGGCCGTCAGCCGCATCGACGAGCACTACACCTGCAACATCCACCCGCGCAGCGAGTACTTCAAGGCGCTCGCCGCCAACAACCTCGTCCCCATCAAGGTGGTCGACCTGACCGCGGACACCATTCCGTACTGGGAACTGCGTGCCAAGTCCTCCGTGGCCACCGGCATCGAGGAGCCCTTCCTCACGGCCTACAAGGAAGGCAGCTTCCACTACCTCATGATCGTCGCCGACCGCATCTGAACCCCGCCTCCCGGCCCGGCGCACTCCCGCGACCGGGCCGGGCGCGGTCGCGGGGCGGGGTTGCTCACTTGCAGCCCTGCGTGCTGATCAGGGGGTAAGAGTTGACGACGAACGCCGGGTTGTCCAACAGGGCGTAGAAGCGGGTCAGCTCCTCGTCCGTGATGCCGTCCGCCAGCAGGCCCTCCCTTGCCTGCTGCATGTTCACGCGGTGCAGTCCGATGCCCTTGCCGCCGCCCGGCCAGGACTCGGCGTAGGTCGTGGACGTGACCTCGGTCAGGCCCGCGTTCGTCAGGGCGGCCAGGGTGCGGCGGCCCCAGAGCGGGTCCGCGCCCGCCTTTTCCAGCTGGGTGAGCAGCGCGGAGTGGACGTGCTGGAAGAGGGAGACAGCCGCCTCGTCCGGGGCGGCGAGAGGGGGCGTCCAGGTGCAGTCGAACTCGTCCAGGACCAGCCGGCCGCCGGGCCGTAGGGCCGCCACCAGGCGGTCCAGGACGTCCAGGCGCTCCGGCAGGTGCAGCAGGACCAGGCGGGCGTGGATCACGTCATAACCGTCGCCCGGCAGCGGGTCGTTGACGATGTCGTGGCGGAGGAGGCGGACCTGGGGCGGGTGCGGGCGTGACTGCGCCCAGCGCGGATCCAGGTCGGTGACCGTCACCTCGCCGTCGGGACCGACCTGTTGGGCCAGCCAGTCGCCCAGCGAACCGCCTCCGCCGCCGACCTCCAGACACCGCCAGCCGGGGGCGAGACCGGTGAGCAGGAGCTGGCGGCGCGAGAAGTGGTCGTAGCAGGACTCCAGGACCGAGAAGCGGTCCGGCGTGCGCGCGTCCGTGTTGTCGAACAGGTAGCGGGACATATCGGCCATGATCGGGGAGCGCCACGGCGCAGCAGCAGGGGCGCGCGGGGGAGGCCCACGGCGTGCGCAGCGGTCGTAACCCGGTCGCATGTGTTGTACACGGGCCGCTAGCGTGCCGTTCATGACCACTTCGGACGCAGGAGCTCATCCACGGTTCGCCGAGGCTCTGGACGCGCTCGGGCTCAGCGAGCTGCGCGGACGGATCCGCCGGTTCCCCGACGCCACCCGTACCGCCGCCGAGGCCGCCGCCGCCATCGGGTGCGAGCTCAGTCAGATCTGCAAGTCGCTCGTCTTCGCCGCCGACGGGGTGCCCGTGCTGGTGCTGATGGACGGGGCGTCCCGCGTCGACGTGGAGCTGGTGCGGCAGGAGCTCGGTGCCGAGAAGGTCACCCGGGCCCGCGCCGACGTCGTACGGGAGACCACCGGGTATGCCATTGGCGGGGTGCCGCCGTTCGGGCATCGGAGCAGGACGCGGGTGCTCGCGGACCGGTCGCTGCTCGACCACGACGTGGTGTGGGCGGCGGCCGGGACGCCGTACACCGTCTTCCCGATGGCACCCAAGGAACTGATCGCCCACGCCGGCGGCACCCTGGTGGACGTCCGCGAGCGCGCTGCGTGACGCCGCTGGTCACATCGGCCGTCCTGCTCGCCGCCGTCACGCACGCCGGCTGGAACGCCATCGCCCACCGCATCACCGACAAGCTCGTCGGGTTCGCGCTGATCTCGGGCGGCGGGCTCGTCATCGGGCTCGCGCTGCTGCCGTTCGTGGCGGTGCCGGCGGCGCGGGCCTGGCCGTATCTGCTGCTGTCCGCCGCGGTGCACATCGCTTACTACGCGCTGCTGATGAAGTCCTTCCGGCTCGGTGACTTCGGGCTGGCCTATCCGATCGCGCGCGGCAGTGCGCCGCTCGTCGTCACCGTGCTGGCCGCGATCTTCGCGCACGAGGTGCCCGACGGGTGGGTGGTGGCCGGGATCGCGCTGAGCTGCGCGGGGCTGACCGGCGCCGCGTTGTGGGGGCTGCGCGGGCGGCAGCCCGACTGGCCCGCGATCGGCGCGGCGCTGGCGACCGGGCTGTCCATCGCCGTGTACACGGTCGTCGACGGGCTGGGCGTGCGGGCGTCGGGGTCGGCGCTCGGCTATGTGGCGTGGCTGATGGCGGTGCAGGGGGTCGTGATACCGGCGTACGCGGTGTACGCCTGGCGCACGGAAACCGTCGCGCGCCTGCGGCCGTTCCTCGGGCTGGGGCTGCTGGGCGCCGCGCTGTCCGTCGGCGCGTACGCCCTGATCCTCTGGGCACAGACCCGCGCCGACCTCGCGCCCATCGCCGCCCTCCGCGAGTCCTCGGTCATCGTCGGCGCGGCCATCGGCGCCGTGGTGTTCAAGGAGCGTTTCGGGGCGGCGCGGATCGTCGCCGCGGGGTTGTTGGTGGTGGGGATCGGGCTCATGTTGGGGTGAGGGTGCGGCCGTACGTTGGTGTGCGTCACGCCGCCGTCAGTCGCCCCGGCAGCGGGTCCCGTGGGGTCGGGCGGGTGATGCCCGACAGGTCGTGGGCCGCGACGCTGTTGCGGTCCGTCACCGAGTGGCCCAGTGCGTAGTGCGGCCACAGGCCGGCCGCGACCCGGCGGCTGCGTTCCAGCCAGGCGCGGGCCGAGGTGTCGCGGGGCGTGTAGTGGTTGAGGGCGTAACCGGCCGAGTGGACGCGCAGCAGGGTGAAGCCGCCCGGGTAGTCCTTCACCGCGCTGACCTCCTGGAACGTGACGTGCGGTGCCTCGTCCAGGACCGTGCGCTTGTTGCGGTGGGTGTGGCCGGCGTGATGCAGGAAGACGCCCCGGGCCGCGGCATAGGCCGCGAGGAGCGCGCGGGCCTGGCGGCGGGCCAGGCGCTGGCCCGCGCCCACGGGGAACAGGGAGTGCCGCACCGTCAGCGGATGGTGGCCGAAGACGAGCGTTGGTTGGTCTCTCGCTTCGCGTAGACGTGCCCGTAGCCACGCCAGTTGCTCCGCTCCCATCCCGCCCGCGTCGGCGCCGGTGCCCGCCTTCTCGTAGGTGTCGAGGCCGATGATCCGCAGGCCGCCCACTTCATGGGCGAAGTATCCGGGCGCGGTGAGGAACGCCCGGTGGAAGGCGTCGCCCTCGGGGGTCGCCCGGTCGTGGTTGCCCCGTACGACGAAATAGTCCCGTCCGTGGACACCGAAGCCGTCCAGGATGCGCCGCGCCGTCGCCAGGTCGCGGGGCGCGCCGCCCGCCGAGATGTCCCCGGCGGCCAGCAGCAGGTCCGCCCCGCGCCGCCGGGCCTCCGCGACCACGGCACGGCTCATGATCTCCGGGTACGGGGCCCGGCCCGGCGTCTGCGAGACGCCGCGCAGGAGGGGGAGTCCGGCCACCAGGCCTGCCGTGGTCTCGCCCAGGTGCAGGTCGTTGCAGAGGGCGATCGAGAGGAGGTGGCGGCCGGGTGGGGGCTGGGGGGTGGTGAAGGAGTACGGCCCGGCCGGGGTGCCGAGGCCGTGCGGTGAGGTGCCGACCGCATTGCCGCCCACCAGGTGGAGCGGGGTGGGCGTGGCGGGGACGCCTCGGGAACGGGCCTGGTAGTAGTACGTCTGGCCGGGCTCCAGGCCGGTCAGCTCGACCTGGTGGTGAGCGGTCGGGCGGTCCTCGCCGGCGACCCGGTTCAGGCGGGCCGGGTGGGTGCCGTACACCACCTCGCCCTCGGTGATCGCCGGGAGCATCTGGCCGAGCCCGTCGTCGGTGCCGGGGACGCCGGTGAACCAGGTGAGCACGGCGTGGTCCTCGGCCAGCGTGACCAGTTCCAGCTGGACGGCGGCGACGGGGCCGGAGTGCCGGGTGCGCAGGCCGTGCAGGACGACGGGGGCGATGAGGGCGGCGGAGCGCAGGACGTGGTGGGGAGCGGGGAGCGCGGAGAGGGATGCGAGGGCTGAGCGGGCGGCTTGGGGAGCGGTCAGGCAACAGCGCATGGCGTCTTCGTGCCCCACGGCAGTGAACGGCGGCCGTGGTCGCGGCGGCGTACCCAGGTCCGGAACAAGACAACAGCGACGGGAACGCGACAAGTCGGGCACTGAAGGAGCACTCTGGAAGCAATCCTGGTGACAGGTGACCCTGGACGCAGATGATCCGGAGGTGATCATCATGATGCACACCACTGTGGGATGGCATGTCGAGCTGGAGTTCCAGGAGGACGACAGCCACACCAAGGCAGCGGCGCTGGTGCGCTTGCCCGACGGGACCGAGGTGAGGGCCCACGGACACGCGAGCCGGCACCACACCGACGCGAATCAGCCGAGGGTCGGCGAGGAGATCGCCGGGGCAAGGGCGTTGAACGAACTCGCCATGCGCCTGCTGACCAAGGCGCACGACGAGATCGACTCGGCCTCGGGACGCACGTCCCACCCGATTCACGTCTGACCGGCGGCGTTCCGCGCAGCCCAGCCGCCAGGGGCGTGGCGGCATCCGGAGCGGGTTGACTTCCGCGAAGCCGGGGTGTCACGCTCTTGGCGGCGGTTGATGTGTGCCTCCGAGCGCCCCCTGGGCAGGCCGGGGTAGTCCCGCCGACCGATCCTTCTCTTCCTGTTCTGTTCCACCATCTCTGTTCCACCATCTCCGTTCCAGCAATCTCCGTTCCAGCTGTCGACACCGCGCGGCAGGCCCCCTCCGGCCTGCCGCGCGGTGTTTTTCGTGCCGTGTGAAGGAGAGATCCGTGACCATCCCCACCCACCGACCCAAGGAGACGGTGCCCGCCCGGTCCGGGCGGGCACCGTCGTCAGCCGGGCTGCCATCGCTGACGGGGCTCCGGTTCTACGCGGCGATGGCCGTGTTCCTGTACCACGTCACGAGCCCCCAGCTCAGCCCCTTCAGCGGGCAGACCGCGCACGACGCGGCCCGGCTGTTCGGGATCGCGGGCGGGCTCGGGGTGTCGTTCTTCTTCATCCTCAGCGGGTTCATCCTGACCTGGTCCGCCCGCCCCACGGACACCCCCGGCCTGTTCATGCGCCGCCGCCTGGTCAAGCTGTACCCCAACCACCTGGTCACGTTCGTGATCTCGCTGCTGGTGTTCGCCGGCGCGACCACCACCGCCTGGCAGCACTGGCTGCCCAACCTGCTCCTGGTGCAGACCTGGTCCTGGGACCCCGCGGTGTCGTTCAGCGTCAACGCCCCGAGCTGGTCGCTCGGTTGTGAGCTGCTGTTCTACCTGTGCTTCCCGCTGCTGTACCGCGCGGTGAGGGGGATCTCCCCGGCGCGGCTGTGGGCGTGGACGGTGGGCTTCGCGGCCGCCGTCGTCGCCGTACCGGCGTTCGCGTACGCGGTCCTGCCCGGTGAGGTGCGCATCCCCGGCTGGCAGGTCAGCGAGGTGCAGAACTGGTTCGTGTACCAGCTGCCGCCGGTGCGGATGCTGGAGTTCGTGCTCGGCATGCTGCTCGCCCGGATCGTGCTGACCGACCGGTGGGTGGGCGTCCGGCTGTGGCAGGCGGTGCTGCTGTGCGTCGCCGCGTACGCCCTCGCGCTCAACGTGCCCTACCTGTACGCCCTTTCCGCGGTCTGGGTGCTCCCGCTCGGCCTGCTCATCCCGGCCGCCGCGGTCGCCGACGTGCGCGGGCGGCGCTCACCGTTCCGGGGACGAGTGATGACGTGGCTCGGCGAGGTGTCGTTCGCGTTCTACCTGCTCCAGGCCGCCGTGCTGATCGGCGGCACCAAGTACCTTGCCGGGCACGCCCCTTACAGCCTCGCCGAGGCGGTCGGGCTGTGCCTGCTCGCCTGGGCCGTCACCACCGTCCTCGCGTATCTGCTGTACACACTGGTCGAGCGGCCGGCGATGAGGCGCTTCAGCAGGCCGCGGACGATCAGCGTCCGTTGACACTATGGGCGTGTACATGTCACGCTCCTTGCGCGGAGTCCTTTTGCCCTGAAACAGCCTGACAAAGGCGACATTCACCGGTAGTGGCCGGTTCGGATGTCGCCTTTTCTGTGTGCCCGTCTTCGTGCTCGTCTTCGTGCCCGTCTTCGTGCCCGTCTTCGTGCCCCGTCTTCGAAAACCAACCCCTCACCAAGGATGTGTGGACATGCCCGAGACCAAGACCCCCGACCAGATCCCGCACGCCGCGCGCATCATGGACTACTTCCTGGGAGGCTCCGAGAACCTCCCGGTGGACCGCGCCGCGGCGGACGGCATCGTGAAGCTGCTGCCCGGCGGCCCGCTGGGGGCGCGCGCCAACCGGCGCTTCCTCAACCGGGCGGTGCGCACCGCCACCCGGCGTGGCATCAGTCAGTTCCTGGACATCGGCAGCGGCATTCCGGCCGCCGCCGCCACGCACGAGGTCGCGCCCGAGGCCAAGGTCGTCTACGTCGACAACGACCCGGTCGTCGGCGACATCGCCCGCCGCATCCTGGGCGAGACCTCGGACGGCCGCACGGCGTACGTCGACGCGGACTTCCGGGACCCCCAGGCCGTGCTGTCGGCGCCCGCGACCAAGGAACTGCTGGACCTCTCCCAGCCGGTGGCCGTGCTGTTCGGCGCGCTGCTGCACTTCGTCCTCGACGCCGACGACCCGTACGGCACCGTCGAGCGCTACAAGGAGGCGCTGGCCCCCGGCAGCCTCGTCATCCTCACCCACTCCAGCCCCGACTACGTCTCCGCGCCGGTGCGGGCCGCGGTCGACGAGTTGTACACGAACCTGCGGGTCGACCTCGCCTCCCGCTCCCGCGCGGAGATCACACGGTTCGTCGACACCGAGGGCTGGACGGTGCTGGAACCCGGAGTGGTGTCCGTCAACGAGTGGGAGACGGACCAGGAGCGCGCCTCCGACGCGGACTACCAGACCAACCGTGAGGACACGGCCGGGTTCGCAGCCGTCGCCGTGAAGAACTGACCCACCCGGGCGTGGCCGGCCCGGCCCCCGTGGGCCGGCCCGTCGGGGGCCATCGGCTTGCGCAAGTGTGAGGATTTGGAATTTTTTTGTTTATCTGACACTGGGCTTGCGTTCCCCTGCGGTGACGGGGCGTATGAAGGAACCCATACAGGAGGTGTAACGGGGTTGCTTCGAGGAGCGGTTGGATGGCAGGCAAACAGAAACGCTCGGAGCGGACCATGGAACGGCTGGTGGTCGCCGCCGCCGAGCAGTTCGCGCAACACGGGTACGTGCGGGCCACACTCGCCGACATCAGCCGCCATGCCGGGGTGACCAAGGGAGCGCTGTTCTTCCACTTCTCCACCAAGGACGAGGTCGCCATGGCCGTGCAGGAACGCGGCCGGGAGGTCATGGAGCGCACGGTGCTCCAGCTGGAGGCGGCCGGGGGGACGTATCTGCAACTCGTCGTCGACCTGACCTATGTGCTGGGGCGGCTGCTGCGCGAGGACGTGTTCGTGCGCGCGTCGGTGCGGATCGCGCGCGAGCGCGAGCCGGGGGACGCCGACGGCCTCGTGTCCGGGCGGGGCGTACCCGGGGACGACGGCCCCCCCGACTTCTACGGGCAGTGGCTGGGCCGGCTGGGCGGTCTGCTCGACGAGGCCCGCCGCGCCGGTGAACTCGGCCGCTCCGTACCGGAGTCGTCGGCACGGACGCCGGTGGCGGCGGCCGTCTCCGGCCTGGAGACGCTGACCTGGCTGGGCGTACCGGCGGACGAGTGCGAGATGTGGCTGGCCGACCTGTGGGAACTGACCCTGCCCGCGCTGGCGTCGGAGGACGGTCTGCGGACGGTACGGACTACGGCCCCGTCCGTGCAGTGAGGCGCCGGAACATCCGCAGCTGACGCCCAGTCAGCGCGCAGGCCGTCCCGCGGGTCGTAGCTCGCCGCGACAGCGTTGTCGGCCTACCGGTCATTCGGCCCGTTCCACGGGATTCTCCTCGTCGAGTGCCGGAAGTCCCAGCTCGGCACGGCACTTGGCGGAGCCTGCCGGTTGGAACTCGGCGCGGCGGTCCGGCGGGACGATGCCGGGGAGCAGATAGCGGAACATGTCCGTGACCCGCTCGTGCAGGTCGTCGCGGCCGGTGCGGACGTACGACGTGAGCTGCAGGCCGGTGAACGAGCCGCACACGAACGTCGCCAGATCGCTGACGTTGATCTCCGGGAACAGATCGCCGCGGCCCTGGGCGGGTGCCAGGCAGTCCCGCACGATGCTGATCCACGAGTTGTACGGTGCGGGGTCGGGGTCGACGAAGGAACCGAACTCCACCACCAGCCTTATCCCGGCACGCAGTCGGACGTCGCTGCGCAGTCCGTGCGCCAGCCGGTGCCCCATGTCGATCACCGTCTGCACGCCCGGCATCAACTCCCCGGCGATCAGGTCGGTGGACTGGAACTGCTCGTCGACCAGCGCCCGAGCGAGGGCTTCCTTGGACGCGAAGTGAAAGTAGAGCGCGCCCTTGGTGACGCCCGCCTGTTGTGCGACATCGCTCAGGCTCGTGCCGCCGAAGCCGGTCGCGTCGAAGGCTGCCGCTGCCCCGTCAAGGATCGCCTGACGGGTGATCTCGGCCCGTTCCTGCCTCGCCCTGGCCACTGTGCCTACCTCCTGTCCATCGCTGGGCCGTTCATGGTCGCCCAGCCCGCCGGTGCCCCCGAAGTCCCTGGCAAGAGACTGCCATGTCTGAGAGAAAAAAAACCAGTCAGCTAGTACGCTAACGCCAGCGGTGTTGCCATGCACGACGGCGGCCCATGTAAGCCCTGTCCTGTTCCGCTCGCGGAAGGCCGCGTTCCTTCCGCGCCTCAGGAGGCACACGATGAGTCCACTTGTGCAAGCCGACCGGCTGGAATTTTTAACTCTCGATAACGGGGAGGTCGACCTCTTTGAACGCACGGTGCCGCGCTGGCTGGTGCACCGTGCGGCGGTCTCGGAGGTCCTCATCACGGGGGTGAGGCCCCACAGAAGGGACGTGTACCGCGTGGGTGCCCAGTGGGCCCGCGGTCACAGCTACTACGGCCCGGTCGCGGGGCGCTGGCACGACCCCATGCTGCTCGGTGAATCGATACGTCAGGCCGGGCTGCTTCTCGCCCACCAGGCGCTCGGTATCCCGCAGGGCCAGCGGTTCCTCACCAAGAGCACGTCGTTCGAGATCACCGAGGAGGGGGCCCGCCTGGGCGGGGCACCGGCCAACGTGGTGCTGGAAGTGACGCTCAAGGACATCCGCTGCCGACGCGAGCACGTCGTGTCCTTCGCCTGTGACGTCCTCGCCCACCGGGACGGCACCCTCATCGGCCACGGGTACGCCGCCACCGACTGCGTGGCCCCGGCGGTGTACCGCAGACTGCGCGGGGAGCGGGCCGAGGTCCGTCCGGCGTGCACGCTCGTCCCGGCGGTACAGCCCGAACTGGTGGGCCGCACCAGGGAGTTCGACGTCGTACTGGGCGTGCCGGGCGGGGAGGCCGGCAACGACCGGGGCGTGCACCTGCTGCGCGTCGACGCCACCCACCCGGTGCTGTTCGACCACCCGGTGGACCATGTGCCGGGCATGCTCGTCATGGAGGCCGCCCGGCAGGCGGCGCTCGCCCGTCTCGGACTGCCGCACGGCCTGCTGGTCGGCTGCGACGCCGCGTTCCATCGGTACGTCGAACTGGACCTGCCCTGCGTGGTGTCGGCCTCCGAGCCGACGGTGGGCGAACTGGGCCGGCGCAGCCTGACCGTGGAGTTCCACCAGGGGGGTTCCGTGGTCGGCCGCTGCACGGTCACGGTCCTGGACACCGAGGTACCCGACGCCTGAGCGACACGGGCCGTGCCCCCTCCCCGCCGAAGAAGAAAAGGCGGGGAGGGGGCACGGTCGTGACGCCGGGGGCGGCGGGGGCGAGGGCGGGGATACGCCGGGAGGATGCGCCGGGGGCGGGGACGAGGGCGGGGTTACGCCGGGAGGATGCGCCGGGGGCGGGGGCTCAGCCGCGCGTCCGGTCCGCTGTCGGCTGTCGCGTCGGTGCCGGTGCCTCGGGGGGCACCACCAGGCGGTAGCCGATGCCGCGTACCGTCTCGATCCACTCGCGGTTGCCCAGCTTGCCGCGCAGGGAGCCGACATGGACGTCGAGGGTGCGGGTGGAGCCGAACCAGTTCTCGTCCCAGACCTGGGCCATGATGTCCTGCCGCCGGTGCACCGTGCCGGGCTCCTGCATGAGCAGCGCCAGCAGGTCGAACTCCCGCCGGGTGACCGGGATCTCCTCGCCGTGCAGGGCGACCGTGCGGGTGCGCAGGTCGAGTTGGAGGGGACCGGCGCCGAGGGTGTCCCGGGAGGCCGTCACGGCGGACGCGGGGGGCGTGGTGGTGCCGGGCCCGCCCCGGTCCGGGGTCTGCGGCCGACTGCGGTGCTCCTCGTGCCAGGGGCAGGTGCCGCTGCGCCGGAACAGCGCCTGGACGCGGGCGATCAACTCGTAGGAGCCCACGGGCTTGTAGGCGAACGCGTCCGCGCCCATGTGGAACGCCATCACCCGGTCCAGCTCCTCGGCCCGGTCGCTCATCGCGAGGATCGGCACACAGGAGCGCTCCCGGATGCGCCGGCACACCTCGTGCCCGGCCAGGTCCGGCAGGGCGAGTTCGAGCACGACGAGCGAGACGTCGTCCAGCAGGTCCAGCGCGTCGGCCCCGGTCGCGGCCCGCTGCGGGACGAACCCGTGCACGGTCAGGGCCTGCGCGAGCGATTCGGCCACGCCGTCATCGTCATCGACGATCAGAACGGTCCTCATCGGTGTCTCCCAGCGCCGTGGCCCGCCCACGTCGGAGCAGTCCGACACGGGTCTGAAGGGGGTACTAAAAAAACTGGTCGAACGGTATCTTCTTCATGTCTATCAAACCGCTCGGCCAGTCTTCAAGCCTTGCCGAGGACCGCCCCCGGCAAATGGTGAGTTCAGGCCATCTCACACTGCCCTGACGGTCCGTTCACACAACTGCAGATGCTTGCCGAAACCCTGAACGGACCTGCGTTGAAGCGCGTAGGGGCGGCCGCGAGCATGGAGGAAGTCTCAGGAGAACCCAGAGATGCGGGGGGATCGGATGCACGAGGTTCGGCAACTCGCCGACGATCACAGGAGCAGGGACTGCGTGCCCCTGTGCGGTCGGATCTGCGCCAGGTGCGTGGGCCGGCTGCACCGGGAGTTGCGCGCTCTGCTCGAACTCTACGAAGAGAGCGATCAGGCCCTCACCCAGACCCCGACCCGGCTGCGCGAGCGGGTCAGTGGCAGCCGGAGCACCGTGGGCATCGTGCTGGACGACAGCGCGGTGACCCTGCGGGCCCAGGTCACCGACGTACTCGCGCAGTGGGCACGGCTCGTGGTGGACGAGCGGCGCGACCGGACGCCGCGGCCCCGGGAGCCCCGGGTGGGCAGCCTGGTGCGGTTTCTGCAGGAGCAGTTGCCGTGGCTGGCCCGCCATCCCGCGGCCATCGACTTCGACGAGGAGGTCACCGAACTGCTCGCCGCCTTCGGCAAGTTGTTCGGTCCCGGCCAGGTGCGCAGGTTCCCGCTCGGCTCGTGTCTGGAGCCGGGGTGCGACGGCACGCTGTTCGGGGTGATGTCCGCGGGTGGCGGCCGGGTACCCAGCCATGTCACCTGCGACGCCGGGCACGCGCTGCCGCCGCACCAGTGGATGCGGGTGGCCGACCGGCTGAAGGGTGAGGTCGCGTGACGGAGCAGGAGAACCGCAGGCGACGGAGGGTCTCGACGGAACTGGCCGCCCTCGCGATGGGGGTGTCCGAGGCCACCATCCGCAAGTGGGCGAGCCGCCGGAAGATCACCCGGTACGGCGGTCCGCAGCGGGCGGAGTACGACCTGGACGAACTGTTCCGGCTGACTCGCCGCGACGATTCCAGGTAATTCCCGATCTTCGGCAACGGCGCCGTTGAATAAGGGCATCGCATTTATCAACCGGACCATCAACTGGGCCATCAACTGGGCCATCAACTGGGCCATCAACTGGGCCATCAACTGGGCCATCACGAAGAAAACGCGGATCCGTGCGGGGATCCCGTTGAGCAGCTCCCACGGCCGTCCCCCAGGCCGTGGGAGCTGCTTCTTTCCCGTTGAAAAAGCCGGAGTTGACGAAGCTCGGGCCAAGGTGTCACACTTTTTCCGGCGGCTTCATGCCCTGACTCGAAATCCGTATCCACGTCGGTGTTCCCGACCTGGATGCGGATTTTTTGTTTCCCCGGTGTTTCCCCGGGTGTTTCCCCGACTAGAGGAAGTGTGGTCGATGCCTGTTTCTACCTGGACGCCCGTCGGTCGCTGGACGGGTACGGTCACGCACGACGGCGAGGTGGACGACTACACGGTCACCTTCGAGCACGACGGTTCGCTCTCGGTCACGACGAAGAAGAGCACCGGCACCGGCTCCTGGACCGTGACCAGCGACACCGAGCTGCAGTTCTCGCTGCGCGAGGACTTCAACCTCGACGTCACCCAGATCAGCCCCAACGGCCACCGCGCCGCCTACATCCAGATCGACATCGCCGCCCGCCGTGACGGTGACACGCTCACCGGCGAGGGCAAGGCCGTCGTGCACGGTCCGGACGGCGTCGTGATCTACGCGACGGACGCCACGACCCAAGCGCGCCGGGTGTCATGACCCGGCCCCAGGCGGCGGATCCGGCCGCCCTGGCCGCCGGGATCGCCCGGCTGACCGACCTCGCCGAGCTGCAGAAGCTCGCCGGCCGCTATCTGGCCAGCCTCGACGAGGGCGAATTCGGCGAGGCCTGGGCCAAGTCCCTGTTCACCGAGGACATCGAGATGACCTTCCCGGTGGGCAGCCACCGGGGCGTCACCGGTGTCGGCGGCTTCACCACCGAGATCATGGCGCGCTGGGGCCGTACCCACCACCACGGCTCCGACTGCTCGGTCGACCTCGACGGCGACCGGGCCGGGCTCAGCTGGAGCCTGATCGCGTCCCATGTGCACCACGGCTCGCCCGTGCCGCCGGACCCCTCCGAGTACTTCCAGCTCGGCGGCCGGTTCACCGGCACGGCCCGGCGCACTCCGGACGGCTGGCGCTTCGACCGGCTGCGGCTGCGCATCGTGTGGACCACGGGAGCCGTGCCCAGGGGCGTGACCCAGGTCGACGCCACGACGCTCGACACCCGCGGCAACGCATCCGCGAACACACCGGCCACCACACCCGCGAACAACGCGGCAACGAAGGAGAACTGACGCATGCCCACCACGCTCACCGCCGAGCAGCAGCGGGAAGTCATCGAGAAGGTCTTCCACGAGGGCCTGGACCTCGGCGACCTCTCGGCCGCCGACCGCTATCTGACCGCGGACTTCCGCAACAACGGCAGCCACGACGACTCCATGCGGGGCCCGGAGGCGTTCAAGCACACCATCAAGATCCAGCAGTCCGCGTTCAGCGACATCCGCTACGAGATCCTCGACTTCATCTCGATGGGCGACAAGGCCGCGATCCGCTGGGTGATGCACGGCAAGCACACCGGCCCGTTCATCGGCATCCCGGCGACCGGTCTGCAGGTGCAGCACCAGGCGATCATCTGGTTCCGCTTCGAGGGCGACCGGATCGCCGAGCGCTGGGGCATCGTCGACAACTTCACCCTGGAGCGCTTCCTGAAGTCCGGCGGCAAGCCGGTCGGCCCGCTGACCCCGGCCGGCGCGAACGGCGGCCCCGGCGCGGGCAAGCCCGCCGCCTGACCGCACGCCCCGATCCGGACGGGCGCCGGCCGCCGAGACACGGCCCGGCGCCCGCCCGGTGCTCAGCGGCGAGAGACGAATCAGAGGGAGGGAAGATCCGTGCCGATCGACAGGAAAGTGGCCCGCTTCAACCGGAAGTTCGCCAACCACCTGGTGGGCCCGCTGTTCAGCCGGCTGCCCGGGTTCGGGAAGGTGCACCACCGCGGCCGTAAGTCGGGGCGCGAGTTCGCCACACCGGTGAAGCTGTTCCGGCGCGGCGAGGACATCGTCATCACACTGCCGTACGGGCCCGGCTCCGACTGGGTCAAGAACGTGCTGGCGGCGGGCGGTTGCGAGATCACCACCCGGGGCCGGCGCGTCCGGGTCACCAACCCGGTCGTCTTCACCGACGACGGCACCACGAAGATGCCGGCCCTGACCCGCCGTATCCTCTCCCGCGTCGACGCCAAGGAGTTCCTGGCGCTGACGCCGGTGGCCACGCCGAGTCCGGCGGTACGGCGATGAGCACGGCCGGTCCGGTGACCCGCCCGGTGCGGGTCACGCTGCTCGTCGGCTCCGCCCGGGACGGACGGCTCGCGCCGGACGTCGCGGGCTGGTTCGCGCGGGTGGCCGCGCGCCACGACGACCTGGTGCTGGACGTCGTCGACGTGGCCGACCACCTGCTGCCCGCGAGCCTCGACGCGGACGACCCGGCAGCGGCGGCGCTGCGACCACGGCTGACTGGGGCCGAGGCGTACGTCGTGGTCGTACCGGAGTACAACCGCAGCGTCCCCGGCCCGCTGAAGACCCTCATCGACAGCTTCCAGTCGGAGTGGCAGGCCAAGCCGGTCGGTTTCGTCGGCTACGGGCTCGGCACGGCCGGCGGGGTGCGCGCGATCGAACATCTGCGGCAGATCTTCGCCGAGTTCCACTGCGTGGGGATGAAGGACATCGTCACCTTCCCCAGGATCCTCGAACACTACGACGCCGAGGGCCGCTTCCCCGCCGACCCCGAGGGCGCGGAATCCGCGGCCAAGCTCATGCTCGACCAGCTGCTGTGGTGGGCCCGCGCGCTGCGCGAGGCGAAGGCGACACGCCCGTACGCCTCCTGACGGCGGTCGGCAACACCGGACACCCGCGCGCTTTTCCTTCCCAGAACCCTCCACCGGAGACGTGTGATGGCCGCTGTTCCCCCCGATCCACTTCCCGATCTGCTGATCGCCGTGCCCGCGGTGATCCTCGCCTGCAGAGCCGGTGCCCAGCTCGTGCGGCGGCTCGGACAGCCGCCCGTGGTGGGCGAGATCGTCGTCGGCATCCTGTTCGGTCCCTCGCTGCTGGGCTGGCTGTGGCCCGCCGCGCAGGCCTGGCTCTTCCCGCCGTCCGCGTTGTCGTACATCGGCGTCCTGGGCAACATCGGGCTGCTCGCCTTCATGTTCCTCGTCGGGCTGGAACTGGACCTCAAAGCGCTGCGCGGACACAGCCGTACGGCCGTGGCCGTGTCGCAGGCAAGCATCGCCGTGCCGTTGCTGCTGGGCACCCTGCTGGCCTTAGGCATGTACGGGACCTTCGCCCCCGAGGGCACCGACAAGCTCGCGTTCGTGCTGTTCATCGCGGTGTCGATGAGCATCACCGCCTTCCCCGTCCTGGCCCGCATCCTCACCGACCGGGGCCTGTACCGCACCCGGGTGGGGGCGCTGGCGATGGCGTGCGCGGCGGTGGACGACGTGACCGCCTGGTGCCTGCTGGCGGCCGTGGTCGCGGTGACGAAGAGCAGCTCACCGATGGAGGCGGTCACCACCGCCGCGTACGCGGCCGCTTTCACGCTGGCCATGTTCTATGTCGTACGTCCGCTGCTGAACCGGTGGGTGGGGCGTGCCGAGCGCAAGTACGCCGACGGCGTGGTGCTGGTCGTGCTGTTCAGCGGGTTGTGCCTGGGCGCGTTCGCCACCGAGGAGATCGGTGTGCACGCGCTGTTCGGCGCGTTCCTGTTCGGCGTGATCACTCCGCGTGGCCGACGGAAGATCGAGGCCACCGCGGCTCGTCTGCGGGCGTTCACCCTGCCCGTGCTGCTGCCGCTGTTCTTCGTCAGCACCGGCCTGAAGACCGATGTGTCGCTGCTGGGCGGCGACTTGGCGCAGTGGCTGTGGGCGGGCGCCGTGCTCGCCGTCGCCGTGCTCGGCAAGTGGGGCGGCGGTTCGGTCGCGGCCCGGCTCGCGGGCCAGCGGTGGCGGGACGCGATGTCGATCGGCGCGCTGATGAACTGCCGAGGCCTGACCGAACTGGTCGTGCTGAACATCGGCCTCGGTCTCGGGGTCATCGGACCCGACCTGTTCACGATCCTCGTGCTGATGGCGCTGCTGACCACGGCGGCCACCTCGCCGGCGCTGAGCTGGATCCGCCGGGGTGCGGGGGATCCGTATCCGGCCGACGACCCATCCGGAATCGGCCAAGAAGAGCCGGTCCTGGAGTCCGCCGGGACCCGTTGAAAGCGGCCCTGACCTGCTCTTTCCCTTACCCCTTGGGTCTTTGATAGTTGGCGGGTTGCTAGTTGGGTCATTGATAGATAAGTAAGTTGACGATACTGTCGCAGTACGGCAACGCAGCAGTGAGGCACTGAGGGAGACAGTGATGAGCCAGGAGTTCAAGAACCTCGACATGACGATGATGTTCGCGATCCACGACGCCCTGCGGCGTGAGCTGGAGCGGATAGCGCGAATCACGGCCCGGGTCGACGAGGACCCCCGTCATGTGCTGAGCACGGCGGTCGGCTGGGAGCTGTTCAAGAAGTTCCTGACGATCCACCACACGTCCGAGGACGTCACCGTGTGGCCGGTGATGCAGCAGGCGCTGGCCGGCAAGCCCGCCGAACTGGCCCTGCTGGACGACATGGAGGCCGAGCACGCGGTCATCGACCCGCTGCTCGCCGACATCGACGCGGCCCTCGCCGACCGGGACTCCGGCCTGGAGCGCCTCGGCGGCCTGACCGACACCCTCCACACCAAGCTCAACGGCCACCTCGACCACGAGGAGCGCGACGCGCTGCAGCTGATGGACATCACCATGACCGCGGAGCAGTGGGCCGCGTTCAGCGCCGAGCAGCGCACCCGAGTCGGCGACGACTCCCGCTCCTACCTGCCCTGGCTGCTCGACGACATGGACGTCGCCAAGGTCGCCGGAATCCTCGGCAAGATGCCCGAGCAGCTGAAGAACGCCTACGAGACCGAGTGGCGCGCAGCCTACGAGGCGCTGGACATCTGGGGCACCAAGGCCGGCACCGCCGCCCGCTGACACAAGGCCCTCACGTCTGTCCCACCCCCCCGCAATCCAGAGACATCGGAGAAAGCTCATGTCGCTGCAAGACCGCACCCAGGCCGTCCCCAGGGCCGCGGCGCCGCCGCAGAAGGACGGCAAGCTCGGCCTTGCGCTGCTGGTCATCGCCGCAGCGCAGCTGATGCTCGTCCTGGACAACACGATCGTGGCGGTGGCGCTGCCGAGCATGCAGAGCGCCCTCGGTCTCAGCGAGGCCGGCCTCGGCTGGGTCGTCACCGCCTACGCCCTGGCCTTCGGCGGACTGCTGCTGGCCGGTGGCCGCGCCGGTGACCTGTTCGGCCGTCGGCTGGTCTTCCGGACCGGCCTGGTCATCTTCACCGCCGCCTCCCTGCTCGGCGGTCTGGCCACCACCGGCGGACTGCTGATCACCGCCCGGCTGCTGCAGGGCCTCGGCGCCGCCATCGCCGCGCCGACCGCGCTGTCCCTGCTGGCCACCACTTTCCCGGCGGGCCCGGCCCGCAACAAGGCGCTCGGTGTGTACGGCGCGATGGGCGGCCTCGGCTCGGTCGTCGGCCTGCTGCTCGGTGGCGCGCTGACCGAGTACCTGAACTGGCGCTGGGTCATGTTCGTCAACATCCCGATCGCCCTGGCCGTCCTGGTCGGCACCGGTGTCCTCGTCGAGGGCGGCCGTGAGCGCGGCAAGGTCGACGTGCCGGGTGCCCTCACCGCGACCTTCGGCTTCGGCGCCCTGGTCTACGGCATCACGCGCGCCGGTGAGGAGGGTCTCGACGACACCACCACGCTGATCTCCCTGGGTGTCGCGCTGGTCCTGCTGGTCGCCTTCGTGGTCATCCAGCGCACCGCGCGGGCGCCGATGATCCCCGGCGGCGTGCTGGCCGACAAGGGCCGCGTGGGCGCGAACCTGGTGATGTTCCTGGTCGGCGCGGGCATGCTCGCCACCTTCTACTTCCTGACCCTCTACATGCAGGTGGTCAAGGGCTACGACCCGATGGTCACCGGCGTCGCCTACCTGCCGTACGCGGTGGGCATGCTGCTCGCGGCCGGCGCCCTCGGCCCGCAGCTGCTGGCCCGGCTGTCCGAGCGCACGGTGATCTCCGTCGGCCTGACCGTCGGCGTCCTCGGCATGGTCTGGTTCAGCCTGCTGGCCCCGGGCCAGAACCCCTGGGTCGCGCTGCTGCCCGCCCAACTGGTCTCCGGTCTCGGCCTCGGCATGGTCTTCGTGGCCGTCACCATCATCAGCGTCCGCGGGGTCGCGCCGCAGGAGACCGGTGCCGCGTCCGGCCTGGTCAACACCGCGCAGCAGATCGGTGGGGCGATCGGCCTCGCCGCACTGGCCGCGGCGGCGACCGTGATCACGCAGAACGAGTCCGAGCCCACCTCGTCCGACGCACTGACCACCGGCTACTCGTACGGCTTCCTGCTCGGTGGCGGTCTCTACCTGCTGGCCCTGGTGACGGCGCTGATCACCGCGCCGAAGTCGGCACCCCAGCCGCAGCAGGACGGGGCACAGTCCCCCGCCGCGCTGTGACACACCCCGGCGGCCCCGCCTCTTCCCCCGCGGCGAGGCCGCCGGCCCCCTCCCCCCACCCACGCAAGCCGGAAAGAGGCGCCGAGATGCCCCAGCTCTCGCGGAACGCACAGCCCGAGCAGACCGACGAGGGAACAGAGATCCGCATGTCGAACAGTGGTCCGGAGAACCGTTCCCTCGCGCTGTGGGAGCTCGCCGACCTCGTGACACCCATGGCCGTGCGCGTCGCCGCCACCTACCGGGTCGCCGACCACATCGCCGTCGGCCGCGTCACCGCCGAGGACATCGCCCGGGCCGAGCAGCTGCACGCCGGGGCGCTGGAGCGGGTCCTGCGGCATCTCGTCACCGTCGGCGTCCTCACCGTCGGCGGCGAGGTGTACGGGCTGACCGGCCTCGGGGAGCAGTTGCGTACCGACCACCCCAGTGGCCAGCACCGGCTCGTCGACCTCGACGGAGCGCTCGGCCGCGGTGACCTCAGCATCGTGGAACTGGCCCATGTGGTGCGCACCGGCGACCCCGCCTACCCCGTCCGCTACGGCGTGCCGTACTGGGAGGACCTGGCCGCCGACCGGGCGCTGGCCGAGTCCTTCGACGCGATCATGGCCGACAACCTGGCCCGGGACGTGCCCTCGATCGCCGCCGCGTACGACTGGTCCGCGCTGGGTCACGTCTACGACCTCGGCGGCGGCAGCGGCGTCCTGCTCGGCGGGCTGCTCGCGGCCCACCCGGCACTGCGCGGCACGGTCATCGACCTCAAGGCCACCGCCGCCCGCGCGGCCGACCACTTCCGGGAGCTCGGTCTGGCCGACCGGGCCGACGTCGTCGACGGCAGCTTCTTCGACGAGCTGCCCGCCGGTGGCGGGGGCTACATCCTCTCCTCCGTCCTGCACAACTGGTCCGATGACGACGCCCTGCGCATCCTGGGCCGCTGCGCCGACGCCGTCGCGGACGGCGGCCGGATCCTCGTCGTCGAGGAGACCGGCAAGAACCCCGAGACGGCCATGGACCTGAGGATGCTCGCCTACTTCGCCGGAGTGGAACGCGGCGTCGACGACCTCGCCCGCCTCGCCACCCGGGCAGGTCTGAAGCTGACCGGCGTCTTCGAGGCCGGCAGTCAGGCGGCCGGTGTCCGGTCCGTGCTGGAACTGGTCCTGGCGGATCAATACACCTAGGACCCAACGCCCACTGAATATTCCAGGCCGCGGTGCACCCGAGGGGACGGCGGGTGCACCGCACTTATACTCGGGCAGGAGGTGCTGTTTTGCGGCGTGCACGCGACGAGGTCCAAGAACCGGCGAACGACGGGGATCCGGCGGTTCCCGTGACGCGGACCGAGGAGACCGCCGAGGTCCCGGGCGCGCTCCCGGAGTCGCTCACCGGCTATGTCAGCTACCTCCTGCGCCGGGTCCACGCGCAGTTCTCCGCCACCGGCGACGGCACGGACACGGACTCCCGGGACTTCCTCGTCCTCGACGCCCTCACCGGC
Source organism: Streptomyces spinoverrucosus (assembly GCF_006539505.1). Classification (GTDB taxonomy): domain Bacteria; phylum Actinomycetota; class Actinomycetes; order Streptomycetales; family Streptomycetaceae; genus Streptomyces; species Streptomyces spinoverrucosus. The sequence goes on along the minus strand of NZ_BJND01000038.1, from coordinate 3,502 downwards.
CAGGACTGGGCGTCCCAGCTCGACCTCGCCGAGCGCCTCGGCATCAACCGCACCATCATGGTCCAGGTCATCGACCGCCTGGAGGCCCGCGGCGAGGTCCAGCGCACCCGCAACCCCGACAACCGGCGCCAGTACGTGCTCTCCCTGACCGACCGGGGCCGCACCGCCCTCGGGGCCATGCGCCGGGCCGTGGCCGAGCGGGACGCGCGCCTGACCGCCGTCCTCACCCCCCGGGAGACCGCCCGGCTCGACGAGTTGCTCACCCGGCTGCTGCCCGAGTCGGCGCAGCCGCTGGTGCAGGGCACCGAGTACCTGGTGGCGCAGGTCCACTTCCGGCTGCGCCGGCACGGCGACGACAAGCTCACCGGCACCGGACTGCGTGTCCGTCACTACGGTCCCCTGTCCGCGCTCGTCGCCTCCGGTCCGTGTTCCCAGCAGCAGCTCGCGGAGTTCCTCGCCATCACCGGGCCGGCCGCGTCCCAGCTCGTGGACGAACTCGTCAAGCAGGGGCTCGTACGCCGCGGCCGGGACCCGCACGACCGGCGCCGGTACGCACTCGAGGTGACCGACGAAGGCCGGGAGAAACTCACCGTCATCACCGCGGCCGTACAGGAACTCGCGGACGACGTGGCCGCCATGCTCGGTCCCGGCGGCGAGAACGAACTGCGGGCGCTGCTGCTGAAACTTCTGGAACCCACGACGAATTCCGGCGAGCATTCCGGCGAGCATTACAAGTCCACTGTTCCGGCCAGGGGTTGACCCTTTGGCCAATACCTGTCACGCTTGATTCAGCGGTTACCTCACGCCTTTTTCCACGGCTCTTCATTCTCCGAATGAAGGGCCTTTTTTCATGCGGTATTCCGCCCCCGGAGAAGGAGACAGCCCATGGTCGCGAAGATGACCGAAGGCGCGACGGAATCGGCACACATACCCGAGGAGATGACCTTCGACGTCATCATCCTGGGCTCGGGCCTGGCCGGCTCCGTGACCGGCACGATCCTGGCCAAGCACGGCGCTCGGGTCCTGCTGGTCGACGCGGCCGCCCACCCGCGCTTCGCCGTCGGCGAGTCCATGACCCCGCAGCTCGTGGAGTGGATCCACATCCTCTCCGAGCGGCACGACATCCCCGAGCTGAAGAGCCTGTCCAGCGTCCAGGCGTCCACCCGCGACATCGGCCCGACCTTCGGCACCAAGGCGCACTTCGGCTTCATCAAGCACGAGGTGGGCCAGGAGCCCGACCCGCGGGCGGCCACCCAGCTGGCGCTGCCCAAGATCTTCCACCAGAACAGCCATATGCACCGCCAGGACAGCGACTCGTTCATGTTCCACGTGGCGATCAAGTACGGCTGTGTGCCCCGGCAGAACTGGCGCGCGAGCGAGGTCGACTTCGACGACGACGGCGTGACCGTCACCGGCCGGAGCGCCGCGCCGAACGCCCAGCCCGAGCAGTACCGGGCGAAGTACCTGGTGGACGCCTCCGGTTTCCGCTCCCCGCTCGCCGAGAAGTTCGACCTGCGGGAGAAGCCGGCCCGCTTCAAGCACCACAGCCGCTCGATGTTCACGCACTACGTGGGCATCAAGCGGTTCGACGACGTCAGCGGCCACCCCAAGGACCTGCGCCCGCCGGCCGACTGGCACACCGGCACCCTGCACCACCTGATCGAGCGCGGCTGGTTCTGGATCATCCCGTTCGACAACCACGACAAGTCCCGCAACCCGCTGTGCAGCGTCGGCCTGACCATCGACGAGCGCACCTACCCCAAGCCCAAGGACCTCACCCCGGAGCAGGAGTTCCAGCTCTTCCTCGACAAGTACCCGGCCGTCAAGCGGCAGTTCGTCGGCGCCCAGCGGGTGCGCGAGTGGGTGTCCACGGACCGGCTGCAGTACTCCTCCAAGCAGACCATCGGCGACCGCTGGTGCCTGATGTCGCACGCGGCCGGTTTCATCGACGCGCTGTTCTCCCGCGGTCTGTCCAACACCTTCGAGGTGGTCGACGCGCTGACCTCCCGGCTGATCGAGGCGCTGAAGGACGGGGACTTCTCCGCCGAGCGGTTCGAGTACGTCGAGCGGCTGGAGCAGGGCCTGCTCCAGTACAACGACGAGCTGGTCAACAGCTCCTTCATCGCCTTCTCGCACTTCCGCCTGTGGAACGCGGTGTTCCGGGTGTGGGGCTCCTTCATCACCCCCGGCACCATGCGGCTGACCCGGGCCCGGCTGGCCTACGCCCGCGACGGCCGCCGGGAGCACTTCGACGAGCTGGAACAGGTCCCGTACCCGGGTCTGTGGTGGCCGCAGTCCGACTCCTTCAAGCGGATCCTGGAGACCACCGCGGAGACCTGCGAGAAGTACGAGGCGGGCGCGCTCACCGGTGACGAGGCCGCCGACATCATCTTCAAGGTCCTGGACGACTCGCCCATCGTGAACCCGGTGTTCGGCTGGAAGGACGAGAAGCAGCGCTTCATCTACCCGTCGGTGCAGACGATGGCCCGCTTCCTGTTCTGGGCGTCGGTGCAGGCCCCGTCGGAGATGAACAGCGTCGGCCGGGAGTTCCTGCTCGGCATCGTCAAGGCCGGCTCCAAGGTCCGCAAGCTCCTCTGATCCGCGCGGCACACCCACGACACCCCCATGAAAGGGATGAGCATGTCCGCAGCAGCGCGGTCGCTGACCCGCACCCCTGAGCGACAGCCCATCGAGCCGCCGAGTCTGCGCCGCGTGTGCGGTTTGTTCACGACCGGCGTCACGGTGGTCACCACCGGGCCGAGCGGCCGGGCCGAGGGCACCACCGTCAACTCCTTCACCTCGGTCTCGCTGGAACCCCCGCTCGTGCTGTTCTGCCTGCACAAGCGGTCCCGGCTGCACGACCTGCTCCAGGAGAGCGGCGGTTTCGCCGTCAACTTCCTGTCCGGGCGTCAGCAGCCGCTCGCCCGCCACTTCGCCGGCAAGCGGCCCGACGCGTTCGCGGGCGTCCCGCACCACTTCACCGCGGACGGACTGCCGGCGCTCAGCGAGGCCCTGGCCTACATCGCCTGCACCACCGTCGACGTGCACGCGGCCGGCGACCACGACATCGTCATCGGCGAAGTGGTGGAGCTGGGTGTCCCCCAGCACGGCCAGGACCCGTTGATCTTCTTCGACGGATCGCTGGGTCCGCTGGAGACCGGAGCCGGCCGGTTCAGCCAGGCCGGTGAGCCGCCGGCACCGGCCCGGGTGTCCTGACATGCGCCGGGTGCTCATCGCCAACCGTGGCGAGATCGCCGTCCGGGTGGCCCGCGCCTGCCGGGACGCCGGGATCGCGAGCGTGGCCGTCTACGCCGACCCGGACCGCGACGCCCTCCATGTCCGTGCCGCGGACCAGGCGTTCGCCCTGGGCGGTGACACCCCGGCCACCAGCTACCTCGACATGGACAAGGTCCTGAAGGCCGCCCGTGAGTCCGGGGCGGACGCCGTCCACCCCGGCTACGGGTTCCTGTCGGAGAACGCCGAGTTCGCCCAGGCCGTGCTC
>NZ_BJND01000037.1 GCF_006539505.1 Streptomyces spinoverrucosus | reverse complement strand
CCTCGCGGAGCGGTGTCGGCAGGGGCTGGCGCATGATGCGGCCGGGTGGGCGGTGCGTAAGCGGGAGCTGACGGGGAAGTCGTCGGCGCGCTGGGCGGGCAGTATCACCAAGGCCACGCATGACCAGTGGGCGCTGGCCCGGCGCGGGCAGGCAGCGTATAGGGGCTGGTTGCGGGGGCAGATCGCCTCGATCGAGGCACGGCTGGCCCGGCCGCTGGGCGCCAAGGCCAACAAGCGGGAAGGCCTGGTGCGCGGATATGGCTCGCGGGGTGAGTGGCATGCCAAATCGCGCCGACTGCACACCCTGAAGGACCGGCTGGCGGCGGTGGAGGCGGACTGGGCGGCGGGCCGGGTACACATGGTGCGCGGCGGCAGGCAACTCGCTCACGTCCGCCACCACTTGGCGGCGTCTGGGCTGAGTGAGCGGGCGTGGCGGGAACGCTGGCAGGCGGAGCGGATGTTCCTGGCCGCCGACGGGGAGTCCGGCAAACGCTTCGGCAACGAAACTATCCGCATCACCGACACCGGACGGGTCTCGATCAAGCTCCCGGCCCCGCTGGCCCACCTGGCCAACGCACCGCATGGCCGGTATCTGCTGGATGCGACCGTACGGTTTCGGCATCGCGGTCAGGAGTGGCTTGACCGGGTCACCGCCAACCGGGCGGTGGCCTATCGCATCCATCACGACGTGCTACGCGGCCGCTGGTATGTGACCGCGTCCTGGCAGCGCGCCGCCGCCCCGGTCGTGGCGCTGGACGCTGTGCTGGCCCGTGGTGTGGTAGGGGTGGACATGAACGACGACCATCTCGCCGCCTGGCACCTCGACACGCACGGCAATCCGGTCGGTGAGCCGCGGCGCTTCTTCTTCGACCTGACCGGCAGCAGTGAGCTCCGCGATGCGCAGATCCGGCACGCGCTGACCCGGCTGCTGCACCACGCCCGCCGCTGCGGGGCCGCCGCGATCGCTATCGAGGACCTCGACTTCACCGACGGCACAAGCCGCGAGAAGCACGGCCGCAACAAGCAGTTTCGGCGACTGCTGTCTCGTTTCCCGACCGCGAAACTCAAGGCCCGGCTGGTGTCGATGGCCGCCGAGCAGGACATCGCCATCGTCGCGGTCGACGCCGCCTACACCAGCCGGTGGGGTGCCCAGCACTGGCAGCAGCCCCTGACCACACCGACTCGCAAGATTTCCCGGCACGATGCGGCGAGCATCGCGGTCGGGCGACGCGCCCTCGGGCACCCGATCCGGCGACGGACGGCACCGCCCCACGACGACCGGAGCGATCGTCGTGGGCATCGGACCGTCCAGGCCCCTTCAGGCACCCGCAGGCGTGAGGAAACCCGCCCCCACCTGCCCGGACCGCACACCAGATGTGTGTCACCGGTGGTGGAGCGAAAGCGGGGGACCAGCCTGCCCAGCACCGTTCGGGGCAGCGCCACTGAGCAGCAGTCCTGGCAACAGGACTCACTCCCACTCAGTGTTTAGGAACGGTAACGTCCCCTGGTGCGAAAAACATTGAGGGTGGCGGCCTACGCCATATGCGTCCGCGACGGCCAGGTGCTGCTTGCCCGCTCCCCGGCACCCGACGGCACGCCCGAGTGGGTCCTGCCCGGCGGCGGCATGGAACACGGTGAGGATCCCTACGACACCGTCCGCCGGGAGGTGCGGGAGGAGACCGGTTACCGCATCGAGGTCACCGGCATCCTCGGCGTCCACTCCCTCCACCGCACCTTCCCGGGCCGCCGCTTCCGCCCTTCGACCGACCACCACGGCGTACGCCTGGTGTACGAGGGGACCGTGGTCGGTGGTGAACTGCGCCACGAGATCGGCGGCTCCACCGACATGGCCGCCTGGCACGAACTCGACGCCGTGCCCGCCCTCCGACGCATCGGACTGGTCGACCTGGGACTGCGGCTGTGGCGGGAACGCCCGGCGGCGGGGCGCGTCGACCTGGCATAGGAACGCAGCACCGAGCCGGCCTGAGGAAAGGCTGAAACCCGCTCAACTGGTACAGGGCCCAGCAACCTTCACGCAGCCCTCATGGTTTCTCCCTCCGACCGTGTTGTGATCCGAAAAGGATCCGAGAGGATCAGTTGGGGGAAGACATGAGGAGCGTACGAGTGACCCTGGTGGCGGCGACGGCCGTGGCGCTGTCGGTCGCCCTGGCCGGTCCGGCCCTGGCGGCACCCACCGGGGGCGGCCACGACGCGACCCGCGAGGCGCTCCGCGCCGCCGTCAAGGACGGGGTGCCCGGCGTCACGGCCACCGCCAAGGACGCGCACGGCGCCTGGCGCGCGACCGAGGGCGTGGGCAACCTGCGCACCGGCGAACCGCGTTCGACGGCCGACCGGTACCGGGTGGGCAGCATCACCAAGACGTTCGTGGCGACGGTGCTGCTCCAGCTGGAGGCGGAGGGCACGCTGTCGCTGGACGACACGGTGGACGAGTGGCTGCCGGGCACCGTGCGGGGCAACGGCCACGACGGCCGGAAGATCACCCTGCGCCAGCTGCTGAACCACACCAGCGGCATCTACAACTACACCGCGGACGAGGAATTCGGCCGCACGTACTTCCTCAAGGACGGCTTCTTCGAGCACCGTTACGACACGAAGAAACCGGCCGAGCTGGTGGCGATCGCGATGACCCACAAGCCGGACTTCGCGCCGGGCACGTCCTGGAGCTACTCCAACACCAACTACGTCCTGGCCGGGATGGTGATCGAGAAGGCGACGGGCCGTCCGTACGGCGCCGAGATCCGTGACCGCATCCTCAGGCCGCTGCACCTGAACGCCACCTCGGTGCCCGGCACGCGGGTCACCGTGCCGCAGCCCAGCAGCCGGGCGTACAGCAAGCTGGCCGAGACGGCGACCGGCCCGACGTACGACGTCACAAGGATCAACCCGTCCCTGGCGTACGCGGCCGGCGAGATGATCTCCGACTCCGCCGACCTCAACCGCTTCTACCGGGCGCTGCTGGGCGGCAAGCTGCTGCCGCAGGAGCAGCTGAAGGCGATGAAGACCACGGTCGCGATAGACGGCGCTCCCAACCTCGGCTACGGCCTGGGCCTGATGGACCTCAAGCTGTCCTGCGGCGTACACGTCTGGGGCCACGGCGGCGGCATCCACGGCTCCTCGTCCCAGGCGGTCACCACCCCGGACGGCCGCCATTCCCTCGCCTTCAACTTCAACGGCGACTGGGCGGGTGACAGCGAGGCGGTGATCGAGGCGGAGTTCTGCGGCGGACGGTAGCCGTGGGCTATTTCAGCAAGCGGGTGCGCATCCCGCGTCGCCGCCGAACTGGACTGGTTCCTGTGCCCGGACGTCGCCCAGGACGGTCTGAGCCTGCCTGGCGGTGTTGCCGCGCGGGCCGATGGCGAGGGGGCCGTCGGGGCCGCCCGCTTCTTTGGAAGTGTCGTGCTTCCGCGAGCCGAGTAAAGGACGCTTCGCGTCGGCTTCGCCGATCGGCCTTCGGCCGACCCTTGACTCGGCTCGCTGCAGCACGGGGAAGAAGCGAGCGAGCGGCCCGGAAAGGCGGGTGGCCCAGGTCGGCCGACCTGGGAGTGGGCTGGGCAGTTGGCCGGGGCGGGCGGGCGCGTCAGCGGGTCGTATGCACGCCGGGTGAGCCAAGCGGCTTGCGGGCCGGTGGGTGGGGCGCGTCGGGTCGGCTCAACGACCTGCGACCTGTGCATGAGAAGGCGGGCGTCCGGGTGGGCGCCCGCCTTTCTTCTATTCGCAGGGTGTTGTGCCCGCTTGCGGCAACGTCTCAATGAGCAGCGGGCGTTGGGCGGCGATCGCGGTCTCGCCGGCGAGCCAGAAGTCGGGGGTCGCGCTGTCGCGGCGGATGGCGATGAGGATCTGCTCGCCCTTGTCGAGGCCGGCGCTCGTGGGGATCGCGAACGTGATCTCGGTGTTGCCCCGCGTCGGTTTGTAGGAGTGGGTCACCTCCAGGGTGACGCGTTCCTCGCCGGTGCCGGGGACGGGGTGGGTGTCCGTCACCTCGCCCTCGGCGACCAGGCGGGCGCAGGCGAGGTACTCGGGGGAGCCGAGGGGGCCGGCGGTGCTGGAGGAGTCGGACTCGGCGCTGTCGGCGGCGGCCCCGGAGGTCTCTGTCACGCCGCCGCCTGCCTGGCCGAGCAGCCAGCCCAGGCCCACCACCATCGCCCCGGCGGCCGCGACCCCGACCGCGCCGAGGGCGAGGGCGAAGGGGCGGCGGCGGTGTGGTCGTATCCGGACCGGCGGCGACGGGGCCTTCGACGGTTCCTCCGGGGCCTCCTCCGTCAGCGCCTCGCCGATCAGCCCCAGCTGCTGCCGCAGCAGCGCCACGTCCGCCGCCGCCGACCGGTGCTCGGCCATGAAGGCGGCGTCGGCGCGGGCCGCGTCGGGCAGCCGCTCGCCGGTGATGACGGCCATCAGCGGGTCGCTGTCGAAGCCGCCCCGCCCGTCACGGTCGACGGTCACCTCACACCACCTCGTCCTCGTGCAGGCGGGCGCGCAGGGCCCGTACCGCCGTGTGCAGCCTGCTCTTGACCGTGCCCTCCGGGATGCCGAGTTCGTCGGCTATCGAGCGGACGGGCAGATCGGCGTAGAAGCGCAGGACGAGGACCTGACGCTGGGCGTCGGGCAGCTCGTCCAGGCCCTGGGCTACCGCGAGGGACAGCAGGCTGGTGTCCTCGCCGGAGGGGTGCTCCAGCTGGCGCAGCGACGCCAGGCGTTCCCCGAGGCGCTCCTGCCGGCGTTTGGCACGGTGCCAGTCCATGGCGAGGTTGGAGGCGACGACCGCCGCCCACGCGGAGACGTCGCGCGGTGCCTCGCGGCCGTCGGCGGCCCGCTCCAGCAGCCGCAGGCGTACCTGCTGCACCCCGTCCGGCAGGTCCGCCTGCGGCACCCCGCCGAGCGCGAGCACCGCCCGCACCCGGCGCTCCTGGGCCGCGTCCAAGGGATCCCCGACATCACCGTGTACGTCGCCCCCCTGGCCGCGGCGCGCCTTTCCGCGCAGCACCGCACCCCCTCTCCTCGCACGAGGTCTGCGTTTCCCCTATGACGCCGGGACGGGCGGAAACGTTCGACCCGCCCGCGGGGCAGTCATCAGTGGCGTATGTCACGGAGGCCTCGTCCCACTACGCGGGCACAAGCCCAAAGGATTGGACACAGGGGCCCAGGTGCCCCGCATGATGGAAAGGCCCCGGTCAGGGAAGGGGCGCCCCGTAAGCCACGCAAAGGAGTCGTCGTGAGGGTCGGAATCGTCGGAGCCACCGGTCAGGTCGGCACGGTCATGCGCAGGATCCTCACGGAGCGCGACTTTCCGGTGACGGAGCTGCGTCTGTTCGCCTCGGCCCGTTCGGCGGGGACGGTCCTGGACGGCGTGACGGTGGAGGACGCGTCGACGGCCGACTACACCGGCCTGGACATCGTCCTGTTCTCCGCGGGCGGCGCGACCTCCAAGGCGCTGGCCGAGAAGGTCGCCGGGCAGGGCGCGGTCGTGATCGACAACTCCTCCGCCTGGCGTCGGGACCCGGAGGTGCCGCTGGTGGTGTCCGAGGTGAACCCGCACGCGATCGCGAGCCGCCCCAAGGGCATCATCGCCAACCCGAACTGCACGACGATGGCCGCGATGCCGGTGCTGAAGCCGCTGCACGAGGAGGCGGGGCTGGAAGCCCTGGTCGTGGCCACGTACCAGGCGGTCTCCGGCTCCGGTCTCGCCGGTGTCGACGAGCTGTTCGAGCAGGTCAAGAAGGTCGGCGAGGACGCGCCGAAGCTCACCCACGACGGCTCGGCGGCCGAGTACCCGGCGCCGAACAAGTACGTCGCGCCGATCGCGTACAACGTGCTGCCGCTGGCCGGTTCGATCGTCGACGACGGTCTGCACGAGACCGACGAGGAGCAGAAGCTCCGCAACGAGTCCCGCAAGATCCTTGAGGTCCCCGAGCTGAAGGTCTCCGGCACCTGCGTGCGCGTCCCGGTCTTCACCGGCCACTCGCTCCAGGTCAACGCCCGTTTCGCCCGCCCGATCAGCGTCGAGCGCGCCAAGGAGCTGCTGGCCGGCGCCCCCGGCGTGGCCCTGGCCGACGTGCCGACCCCGCTCCAGGCGGCCGGTCAGGACCCGTCGTACGTCGGCCGGATCCGCCGCGACGAGACGGTGGAGAACGGGCTCGCGCTGTTCGTCTCCAGCGACAACCTGCGCAAGGGCGCCGCGCTGAACGCGGTGCAGATCGCGGAGCTGGTGGCGGCGGAGCTGACCACCAAGGCGGCCTCCTAGTCCCTGCGGATCGCCTACTGGTCCCTGCGGACCTCGTAGAGGAAACAGCCGTACTCGACGGCCCGGACGTGGACGAGCGCCACCTCCGGGTCGTCGAACGCGTTTACGAGGGCCGCCTCGAAGCCGTTCTCGACCAGCCGTCCGCCGACGATGCGGCCCTCGGCCGAGTAGCGGCGGAGGGTGCGGTGGGCGTTGGTGAAGGGGAGGCCGTCCAGCGCGGGGCCCCCGCATTCCTCCGCATGGATGAAGACGGGGCCCTGTTCGTCGTACGCCCCCGGATCGGCCCCCGTCTCCGCGGCCCAGCGGCGCAGTGGGGCGTACGAGACCAGGGCGATCCGCTCCCCCGGCACGCTGCGGCGCAGGCAGCAGCGCAGTGGCGCCCCACCTTCCTCGTCCGTCACGGGAACCATCTCGCGTCCCGCGTCGTCAGCAGAACGCAGCTCCTTCAGGACCGGCGGTTCGATCGGTCGTGCGATGTACGTCGTCATGGGCCCAGATTCGCGCGTGGCCGCCCCGCCCACCGGCGGGAAATGGACATCGCGTTCGCCGCAGGTCGCGTGGAAGGATGGCGCAACCGACACATAACGAGGAGATGACCGCGTGCCTGGCACAAACCTGACTCGCGAAGAGGCGCAGCAGCGGGCGAAGCTGCTCACCGTTGACTCGTACGAGATCGATCTCGACCTCTCCGGGGCGCAGGAGGGCGACACGTTCCGGTCCGTGACCACCGTGCGCTTCGACGTTGCCGAGAACGGTGGCGAGTCCTTCATCGACCTGGTGGCGCCGACGGTCCACGAGATCACTCTGAACGGCGACCCGCTCGACCCCGGCGCGGTCTTCAAGGACTCCCGGATCGCCCTGCCCGGCCTGCTGGAGGGCCGGAACGTGCTGCGGGTGGTCGCCGACTGCGCGTACACCAACACCGGCGAGGGCCTGCACAAGTTCGTCGACCCGGTCGACGACCAGGCCTACCTCTACACCCAGTTCGAGGTGCCGGACGCCCGTCGCGTGTTCGCGTCCTTCGAGCAGCCGGACCTGAAGGCGACCTTCCAGTTCACCGTGCGGGCGCCCGAGGGCTGGACCGTCATCTCCAACTCGCCCACGCCCGAGCCCAAGGACAGCGTCTGGGTCTTCGAGCCGACGCCGCGCATCTCGACGTACATCACGGCTCTGATCGTCGGCCCGTACCACAGTGTGCACAGCGTGTACGAGAAGGACGGCCAGTCCGTCCCGCTCGGCATCTACTGCCGTCCGTCGCTGGCCGAGTACCTCGACTCGGACGCGATCTTCGAGGTGACCCGGCAGGGCTTCGAGTGGTTCCAGGAGAAGTTCGACTACGCGTACCCGTTCCAGAAGTACGACCAGCTGTTCGTGCCGGAGTTCAACGCGGGCGCGATGGAGAACGCGGGCGCGGTGACCATCCGCGACCAGTACGTCTTCCGCTCGAAGGTGACGGACGCGGCGTACGAGACGCGTGCCGAGACCATCCTGCACGAGCTGGCCCACATGTGGTTCGGCGACCTGGTCACCATGGAGTGGTGGAACGACCTGTGGCTGAACGAGTCGTTCGCCACGTACACGTCCATCGCCTGCCAGGCCGCGGCGCCCGCGTCGCGCTGGCCGCACGCGTGGACGACGTTCGCCAACTCCATGAAGACGTGGGCGTACCGCCAGGACCAGCTGCCGTCCACGCACCCGATCATGGCGGAGATCCGCGACCTGGACGACGTGCTGGTCAACTTCGACGGCATCACGTACGCCAAGGGCGCCTCCGTACTGAAGCAGCTCGTCGCGTACGTCGGGCAGGACGAGTTCTTCCGGGGCGTGCAGGCCTACTTCAAGCGCCACGCCTACCGCAACACGCGCCTGGCCGACCTGCTGACCGCGCTGGAGGAGACCTCCGGGCGGGACCTGAAGACCTGGTCGAAGCTGTGGCTGGAGACGGCCGGGATCAACATCCTGCGCCCGGAGATCGAGACGGACGCGAACGGTGTCATCACGTCCTTCGCGATCCGGCAGGAGGCGCCGGCGCTGCCCACGGGCGCGAAGGGCGAGCCGACGCTGCGTCCGCACCGGATCGCGGTCGGGCTGTACGAGATGGACTACGACGCCGGGAAGCTGGTGCGCGACGAGCGCATCGAGCTGGACGTCGACGGCGAGCTGACGGCCGTACCGCAGCTGGTGGGGCGCCCGCGTCCGAGCGTCGTCCTGCTGAACGACGACGACCTGTCGTACGCGAAGGTCCGCCTCGACGAGCAGTCGCTGGCCTTCGTCACCGACCACCTCGGCGACTTCGAGTCGTCGCTGCCGCGGGCGCTGTGCTGGGCGTCGGCGTGGGACATGACGCGCGACGCGGAACTCGCCACCCGCGACTACCTGTCCCTCGTCCTGTCCGGCATCGGCAAGGAGTCGGACATCGGCGTGGTGCAGTCGCTGCAGCGGCAGGTGAAGCTGGCGATCGACCTGTACGCCGACCCGGCCGCCCGGGAGGCGCTGCTGACCCGCTGGACGGACGCCACGCTGGCGCACCTGCGCGCCGCCGAGCCGGGCGGCGACCACCAGCTGGCCTGGGCGCGCGCCTTCGCGGCCACCGCGCGGACGCCGGAGCAGCTGGATCTGCTTCAGGCGCTGCTGGACGGGTCGCAGACGATCACTGGCCTGGTCGTGGACACGGAGCTGCGCTGGGCGTTCGTTCAGCGGCTCGCTGCCGTGGGCCGCTTCGACGAGGCGGAGATCGCGGGCGAGTACGAGCGCGACAAGACGGCGGCCGGTGAACGTCACGCCGCCACCGCCCGCGCCGCCCGCCCGACGCCGGAGGCGAAGGCGGAGGCCTGGGCCTCGGTCGTCGAGTCCGACAAGCTCCCGAACGCCGTCCAGGAGGCGGTCATCTCCGGCTTCGTCCAGACGGACCAGCGGGAGCTGCTCGCGCCGTACACCGACAAGTACTTCGAGTCGGTGAAGGCCGTGTGGGACTCCCGCTCCCACGAGATGGCCCAGCAGATCGCGGTGGGCCTGTACCCGGCGGTCCAGGTCACCGCGCACACCCTGGCGAAGACGGACGAGTGGCTGTCGACCGCGGACCCGAGCGCGGCGCTGCGGCGGCTGGTGTCGGAGTCGCGCGCGGGCATCGAGCGCGCGCTGCGGGCGCAGGGGGCGGATGCGGCGGCGGGGGCTCAGGGCTAGGACTGGGTTGTACGGCACGCCGACGGGGCGCCCGACGAGCTCGGCTCGGGGGCGCCCCTTGGCGTGGGCCCGGGATAGTGTGGTGATCATGGGGGACTGGGAGATGCGGCCGGCATCGGGGGCGGATGTCGAGGCGGTGGCCGAGTTGCGGGCCGTGGTGCTGCGGGGGGATCTGGAGCGGCTCGGGCGGTACGACGAGCGCCGGGTCCGGCAGCGGCTGCGGGACGGGTTCGTGCCGGAGCACACCTGGGTGATCGAGGTGGGCGGCGCGTTCGCGGGCTGCGTGTCCCTACGGCCGACCGAGGCCGCCCACTGGCTGGAGCACTTCTACCTGGCCCCGCATCTGCAGGGCGCCGGCATCGGCGGGGCGGTGCTACGGACCCTGCTGGAGCGGTGCGACCGCGACGGCGTCCTGGTCCGGCTGAACGTCCTGCAGGGGAGTCCGGCGCGGCGGCTGTATGAGCGTCATGGGTTCGCGGTCGAGTCCGAGGATCCGGTGGATGTGTTCATGGTGCGGGTGCCACGTAGGTAGTCGTTGCCGCGAGACTGGGAAGGCACCCCGCCTGCGCGGGCGAGCGAACCGACCCCCGCCCGGGGACGCCGAGCACCTTCACCCCAGCCCGGCCGCGACCTCCCGCAACGCCCCCAGCGCTCTCCCCGCAGCCCCCGCCTCGGCCCCTCTCCGCACCGCCGCCAGCACGTGCCGCCGAGGCCGGTCGATCGCCAACTCCCGCATCACCACGCCCTCCCTCCGCACGGCCGCCATCCGAGGCACCAGCGCCACCCCCATCCCCGCCTCCACCATCGCCAGGATCGCGGTCCAGCCGGCCGCCGAGTGCCCCTGGTGCGGGCGGAAACCGGCCGCCTCGCAGGCCGCGCGGGTGATGTCCGACCAGGGGCCGCTGCCACCGAAGATCCATGGTTCGGCGGCGAGGTCGGCGAGCCGCACCCTCCGCGCCGCCGCCAGTGGATGGTCGCGGGGCAGCGCGAGGTCCAGCGGGTCGGCGAGCAGCGGCACCGAGCTGAACCGGGGGTCGGCCGCGCTCGGCGCCTGCGCCGCCAGCGACAGGGCGAGGTCCACCTCGCCGGCGCCGAGCAACTCGTACGCCTCCTGCGCCTCGGCCTCCCGCACCCGCACGGTGAGCGCGGGGTGTGCTTCCCGCAGCGCCCGCACGGCCGGTACGACCAGTGCCGGTACGGCGGTGGAGAAGGCGCCCACCCGTACCTCTCCTGCCTCGCCCTGGACGTACGCCGCCAACTCGGCGTCCGCCCGCTCCAGTTGCTCGAACACCGCCTCCGCATGCCGCAACACCAGCCGCGCCGCATCGGTGAGCCGCACCCGCCGCCCCTGCGCCTCCAGCAACGGCACGCCGAGCTGTTTGGACAGATTGGTCAGCTGCTGCGAAACCGCCGAGGGCGTCATCCGCAACGCCTCGGCGGTCGCGGTCACCGTCCCCCGCTCCCGCAACGTCCGCAGGATCTGCAGCTTCCGGATGTCCCACTCGACCATGGAACGGAAACCTACAGCTCAGCGCCGCCCGGCAGCCCCGAGCACGACCCCGCCCACGATGAGCCCCATGCACAGCACCTGCCCCCACCCGGTCCCCTCCCCCAGCAGCACCCAGGAGAGCAGGGCCACGCACACCGGCTGCAGGTAGTAGACGACCCCGGCACGCGCCGCCCCGACCAGCGCAATCGCCTTGTTCCACGCGAAGAAGGCGACGGCGGACGAGACGATCCCGACGTAGAGAACAGGCAGCACAGTCTCGTACGACGGCTCGAAACCGCCCTGCACGGCGAGGCTCACGCCCTGCGCGGGCAGCAGCAGCACGGCGCCGACGAGGAAGGTGGTGAACAGGAAACCCGCACCGCCCAGCTCGGCGGGCTTGCGGCGCAACAGCGCGCTGTACGCCGCGAAACAGCAGGTGGCCGCGATCATCCAGGCGTCACCGGGTCCGACGTCGGCACCCTCACCGACCAGCAGCAACACGCCCCCGCAGGCAACGAGCAGCCCGGCGACCCGGCGCCCACCGAGCCGTACGCCGCTCGCGCGCTCGAACAGCGCCATCAGCACCGGCGACGCGGCCATGATCATGCCCATGGTGGCGGCGGGGGTGGTGCGGCCGGCCTCGTTGACGAAGGTGTTGTAGAGGGTGACGCCGAGCAGCGAGGCCAGCAGGACGAACCCGGCGTGCCGACGGATCACCCGCCGCTGCCGCCAGGCCTGCCGGGCCCCGAAGGGCGCGACGACGACCAGCGCCACCACCCAACGCCAGAAGGCGTGCTGGACGGGCGGGACGCTGTCGTGCAGGGCACGGGAGGTGACGAAGCTGCCGGACCAGACGAGGGTGGCGAGCGCGGCGAGCGCGAGGCCGAGGGCGGTGTTCCTGGGGATCGGCGCGCTGAGCGTCGTACCGCTCGTGCCGCTCGTGTGGGAGGAAGGGGCAGGGGCGGTCTGGTCGGAGGCTACGGCCACGGAGGTCCTTTCGCTGGGTCGGGTGATCATGTCGTCGGATCCACCGTCCCAGCGAGCTATCCGTCAGGTCCATCGAATCTTTTCGACGGTTCTTTTCAGTAAATCTGAATTATTTACCCAGGGACCGCTCGCCTTCAGCCCAGGTGCGCCGTCAGGGCTGCCTCGATTGTGGCGGGGGTGGCGGCGTCGGTGGCCCAGGCGATGTAGGCGTCGGGGCGGATGAGGAGGGTCGTGCGGCGGGTGTCCGTCCAGTGGGCCACCGTCAGGTGGTTGGTGTGGGGGGTGGCCGGTGGCTCGTAGGGGGCCGGGGTGATCAGGAGGTAGTGGCCGGTGCGGAGGGATTCGTAGAGGCGGCCGGTGTTGAGGGGGGCGTCGGGGGCGCGGGTGCCGGTGAGGGGGTGGGAGCCTCGGGGGGCCGGGTAGCGGTAGCCGATGCCGGAGATCTGGGCCAGGGCCTTGCGGCGGGCGGGGGCGGCCGCGTTGGCGAAGGCGGAGACCAGGGCGCGGGTGGCGCGTAGGACGGGGCTCTGTGCTCGGGCCAGGCGGACCAGGCCGCCACTGCTGCGCAGGACCGCCTTGCCGACCGGGTGGCGTTCGGTCTGGTACGTGTCCAGCAGGCCCTGCGGCGCCCAGCCCTGGAGGGTCGCGGCGAGCTTCCAACCGAGGTTGGCGGCGTCCTGCAGACCGGTGTTCATGCCCTGACCGCCGGCCGGGG
Organism: Streptomyces spinoverrucosus; assembly: GCF_006539505.1. Taxonomy (GTDB): domain Bacteria; phylum Actinomycetota; class Actinomycetes; order Streptomycetales; family Streptomycetaceae; genus Streptomyces; species Streptomyces spinoverrucosus. The sequence goes on along the minus strand of NZ_BJND01000037.1, from coordinate 97,026 downwards.
AGTGGATGTGCGCGGCGTCGCCGGCGAGGAAGACCCGACCGACCCCGTATTGCGGCACCTGGCGCTCGTCGCTGTGGAAACGGGACAGCCAGCGGGCGTCGTGCATGCCGTAGTCGGTGCCCAGGGCACGGCGGGTGACCTCCTTGACCTCGTCGAGGTCGAGCGGGGCGTCGTCGGCGACCTCGCGGCGGCGGTTCCAGCCCATGACGCGGTACCAGCCGTCGCCGAAGCTCGCGATCATCGCGAAGGCGTCGCCCGCGCCGTTGACGGTGAGGACGGTGTCGGGTTTCTCGGCGAGCCGGACGTCCGCGAGGAAGAGGGACTTGATGACGGAGACGCCGGGGAAGGGCAGGCCGAGCGCCTGCCGGACGGCACTGCGGTGGCCGTCCGCGCCGACGACGTATGCCGCGCGGTGGGTCACGACCGTGCCGTCCGCGCCGCGTACGTCCACGTCCACGCCGGTGTCGTCCTGGCGCAGGCCGACGACCTCGCTCTCGTAGGCGAACTCGACGCCGAACTCACGTGCCCGGCGCTCCAGCAGGCGCTCGACCTCGTACTGCGGGGTGATGAGCAGGAACGGGAAGCGGGAGGGCAGCGTGCTCAGGTCGAGCGAGAGGCGGCGGAAGAGGCGCAGCTCGGTGATGGTGCTGCCGGTGGCGATCAGCGGGTCGGCGAGGCCGCGGGCGTCGAGCTGCTCCAGGGTGCGGGCGTGGACGCCGAAGGCGCGGGAGAGGTTGCTGATGCCTTGGGGGCGCTTTTCGAGGAGGGTGACGGGGACGCCGGCGTGGGCGAGGTCGCCGGCCAGGAGGAGGCCGGTGGGGCCGGAGCCGACGACGATGATGGGGTGGGGGGTTTGGGGGGTGCCGTGAGCGGGGGTTTCGGGGGTGCCGTTCATCTTGGCCTCCTGATGCCAACGGGTGTTGGTCAACGCTTGTTGGCAACGGTAGGCGTTGAGATGGACGCCGTCAACGGTTGTTGGCCTACGAGTGTTTGCCTACGGATGTTGACCTACGTTTATTGACCTGCAAGGGCACCTGCGCACGTCGACCCACACATGTTGGCCCACACCCGTTGGCCTACGCCCGTTGACCTACGCCGACCCGCCGCCGCCCAGCCCCACACCCGTTGACCAACACTGGTTCGCCCACACCCGTTGGCCTACACTCGTTGGCATGCCAGACACCCCACCCCCTCCGCCCACCCCCCGCCGCTCCGACGCCACCCGCACCGCCATCCTCGACGCCGCCCGCGAGCGCTTCGCCGCCGACGGATACGAGCGCGCCACCATCCGGGCCATCGCCAAGGACGCGAACATCGACCCGTCGATGGTCATGCGCTACTACGGCAACAAGGAGGGCCTCTTCGCGGCCGCCGTCGCCGTCGATCTGAAGCTCCCCGACCTCGGCACAGTCCCCCGCTCCGACGTCGGCCGCGCCCTCGTCGCGCACTTCCTCGACATGTGGGAGGACAACGAGGTACTCACCGCCCTACTCCGGGTCGGCGTGACGAATCAGGCCGGGGCCGAGCGGATGCAGGGCATCTTCCGGGATCAGCTGCTGCCGGTTGCCCAGCAGGTCTGTCCCGACCCCGAGCAGGTGCCCACGCGGGCCGCGCTCTGTGCGACGCAGGTGCTGGGGCTGGCGCTCACCCGTTACGTCCTGCGGTTCCCGCCCGCGACGGCGCTCGTCCGCCAGGAGATCGTTGCCTGGCTGGCACCCACCATCCAGCGCTACCTCACCGCGCCGAGCCCCTGACGTCCCGCCGCCCACTGACACCGGCGTCCGGACATGCCGAAGGCGCCGACCTCATCGACGTACGACGAGAACGGCGCCCTCGGCAGCGGTGGAGACCTGCGGTCAGGCCTTCGCGTCGGCCTTGGTCGTGATGTTGGACGTGGTCGTGTCCCTCTGCTTGTGGGACTTGTCCAGCACCATCACCAGGCCCGCGATGACCGCGAAGATCACGATCGGGGCAATCACGAACCAACCCAGCGTCTCGATGACGCTCAGGCCCGTGCCGGGGTCGTCGCCGTCGTCACGCGTGAGCGCGAGCGCGGGGGACGACATGAGCAGCATCATCAGCGTCGTACCGGCGGCCAGGGCGCCGGCGCGCAGGGCGTTCTTCTTGTCCACGGTGCCAAAAGTATCGAACGCCGGGTGGGGCCGCGCGCCCGGGGTGCCGTATGAGGCGCGGGACCGTCAAGGAAGGGCAAACGCCGCCCCGGGGTCGCCCCCACCGCCGGCTCCAATCCCGCCCTGAGCACCGTCCCCCCGCACCACCTCCACCAACCCCCGCAACCGCGCAGAAGTCGCCAACCCTTCCAACGTCACCACGCGCCCCTCCGCATCCGCGATCGGCAACCGCCAGTTCGGATACTCGTCCCACGTCCCCGGCAGATTCTGCGGCCGCCGATCCCCCACCCCGTCGGGCAGCCACACGCCGATCATCCGGGCCGGCGTACGCAGCAGGAAGCGATGGACGGCCTGGACCTCGGCCTCCTCCTCCCCCGCACCGAGCCCGCCGCCCGTCCCCCGCAGCAGACCGAGCCGGGCGAGCAGCGCCAGCCATTCCCCCGTATCGGCGGCCGCGTCCCCCCGCTCCACGTCCACAGGGCGGGCGAGCAGGCCGAGCCGGTCGCGGAGTTCGACGTGTTCGCCGGTCAGCCGGGCCGCGGTGGGCGGCAGGTCATGGGTCGTGGCGGTGGCCAGGCAGTCGGCGCGCCAGCGGTCGGGCGGCAGCGGACGGCCGTCGCCGTCCCAGTCCCGCTCGAACCACAGCACCGACGTGCCGAACACCCCCCGCTCCCGCAGCGCTTCCCGCACCCCCGGCTCCACGGTCCCCAGGTCCTCGCCGATCACCATCGCCCCGGCCCGGGAGGCCTCCAGCACCAGCACGGCCAGCATGGCCTCGGCGTCGTAGCGGACGTACGTCCCCTCCGTGGGCGGCAGCCCCACCGGCACCCACCACAGCCGGAACAGGCCCATCACGTGGTCGATGCGCAGGGCGCCCGCGTAGCCGAACAGGCCGCGCAGCAATCCCCGGAACGGCGCGTACCCGGACTCGGCCAGCCGGTCCGGGCGCCACGGCGGCAGGCCCCAGTCCTGGCCGCGGGCGTTGAAAGCGTCCGGCGGGGCGCCCACGGACATCCCGGCGGCGAAGTACCGCTGCTGCGCCCAGGCGTCGGCGCCCCTGGGGTGCACGCCGACCGCGAGGTCGTGCACGATCCCGACCGGCATCACCGCCTCGCGCGCGGTGCGCTGTGCGGCGGTGAGCTGGGCGTCGGTGAGCCAGGCGAGGCGGGAGTGGAAGTCGACGCGGTCCATCAACTCCCGCCGGGCGCGGGCGGTTTCAGCCGACCGAGGGTTACGCAGACCGTCCGGCCAGGTGTGCCAGTCGGGCCCGTGCACCTCGGCCAGCGCGCACCAGGTGGCGTGGTCCTCCAGGGCCTCGCCCTGCTCGGCGAGGTAGTCGCAGTAGGCGGCGCGTCTGCCGGGCCCGAGAGGAACGTCCGCCACGAGTTCCAGCGTTTCCCGCTTCAGCTCCCACACCGCGTCCCGGTCGATCAACGCGCCCTTCTCCAGCACCGACTCCCGCAGCCGGTCGGCCCGTTCGGCGAGCGCGCGCACCCGCTCTCGGTCGCCGACGTACGCGTACTCGGGGATGGCCTCGATCCGCAGATGCACGGGGTCGGGGAAGCGGCGGGAGGAGGGGCGGTACGGGGAGGGGTCGGTGGGGGCACCGGGCACGGCCGCGTGCAGCGGGTTGACCTGGACGAATCCGGCGCCGAGGGAGCGGCCGGCCCAGGCGGTGAGTTCGTCGAGGTCGCCGAGGTCGCCCATGCCCCAGGAGCGCTGCGAGAGCAGGGAGTAGAGCTGGACCATCAGGCCGTACGAGCGTGTCGCCGGCGTGGGCAGCCGGGGCGGGGCGGCGATGAGGTGGGCGTCGGCGGTCCGGCCGTCGGGTGCGGTGGCGGTGAGGCGGTGGACGCCGGGCGGGAGGTGCTCGGCGGTGTCGCGGGTCTCGCCCTGCTCGGTCTCGATCCGCAGCCGGGTGCCCTCGGGCAGCCCGGCGAGGGCGGCGGGCGCGGCGTCGCCCCAGCAGACGACGGTCGGTGGCAGCAGCCGCTCGCGCAGTTCGGCGCGGCGGGCGGCGAGCGCGGCGCGCGTGGCCTCGGGCGTGCTCGCGTCGACGCCGAGCGCTGCCAGGGTCCGGGTGAGCGCGGCGGCCGAGGCGGTGACCGTGCGGTCCGGGGAGGGGCTGTAGGAGGGGGCGACGCCGTACGACTCCGCGAGCCGGCACAGGTCTTCGCCCGGTGAGTCGCCGGGAGTCTCGCCCGGGCGCGGCGCGATCATCTACGGCCTCGTGGGGTCGGCGTCCGGGGAGCGGTCATCTACGGCCTCGTGCAGTCGGCGTCCGGGGAGCGGTCATCTACGGCCTCGTGCAGTCGGCGTCCGGGACGGCGAGGGGCGGCTCGCTGGTGAGGGGTTCGGCGTCGGGCAGCGGGGGTTCGCTGGTCAGCGGAGCCTCGGTGCAGGCGCCCTCCGCGCTGAAGACGCACACGTGCGCGAGATCCGGATCGACGGAGGCTCCTTCGGGAGAGGACGGCTCCGCTTGCCGCGGGAACGGCGTGCGTTTGGAACGGGGCGTGTCCCCGGGCGCCGAGGTGCGTTTGGAGCGGGCGCCTCCGTCGGAACGGGGCGTGTCGTCGGAGAGGGCGGACAGCAGAAGGTGTGCCGATGCGGCCACGGGGGGCTCCTTGTCGAGTCGCTGGAGTCGAGTGGGTCATCGCAGCCCTACCCAATGAGCGCGAGGCCAGACGCCCCCAAGACGAAGAAGGTCGTTCTCGTCACATTCCGTACGCACCCACTCGCTCCAGGTTCCGACAAACAACACATGACGGCCACTCCCGTTGACACTCCCCGCGGCGGATGGTGGGCTCGATCTCTCCCTGACGCGGACATGGGAAGAGGCGGACGACAACGAGGAGGGCGTGTGCGGCTGCGGCACGGACGGGGAGCGGTCGCGCTGGCGTTCGCCGTGGTGGCGGGGACCGGCACTGCCGGAACCCTGGGCTCCACCCCCACCGCCCAGGCGGCCCCACTGGCCTCACCAACCTCACCAACTTCCCTGACGTCCCCAACCGCCGATGCCGAAAACCCCTCCGTCTGGCCCCGCCCCCACTCCCTGCGCCGGACCGGCACCCCGGCCACCGTCACCGACGAGATCGCCCTCCGGACCGGCCCGACGGCCGATCCGTACGCCGTCCAGGCCCTGCGCACCCTGCTACGGCAGGCCGGCGCCCGCCGGATCACCACCACCGGCGATCCCGTCCCGCCGGGCACCCTCGTCGTCCACGCCGGGACGCAAACCCCCGACCGTGACCTCCCCTCCGGCGGCTACGAGCTCACCGTCGACGGCGACACCGTCACCCTCACCGGCACCGGCCCGGACGGCCTCTTCCACGCCGTCCAGACCCTGCGCCGACTCATGCGCCCCGACGGCACGATCGCGGGCGCGGTCGTCCGCGACTGGCCCGGCACCGCCGTACGCGGCACCACCGAGGGCTTCTACGGCGAACCGTGGACCCGAGAACAGCGGCTGGCCCAGCTGGACTTCATGGGTCGCACCAAGCAGAACCGTTATCTGTACGCCCCCGGCGCCGACCTCTACCGGCAGGCGCGCTGGCGTGAGCCCTACCCGGCCGGGCAGCGGGCGGAGTTCCGGGAGCTGGCGGAGCGGGCGCGGCGCAACCACGTCACGCTCGGCTGGGCGGTGGCCCCGGGGCAGGCCATGTGCCTGTCCTCGGACGCGGACGTCAAGGCGCTGACCCGGAAGATCGAGGCGATGTGGGCGCTCGGGTTCCGGGCGTTCCAGCTGCAGTTCCAGGATGTCAGCTACAGCGAGTGGCACTGCGAGGCGGACGCGGAGCGGTTCGGGTCGGGGCCGAAGGCGGCGGCACAGGCGCACGCGCGCGTGGCGAACGCCGTGGCGCGGTACCTGGCCCACCGCCACCCCGACGCCGCAGCGCTCACCTTGATGCCGACCGAGTACTACCAGGACGGCGCCACCGAGTACCGGCGGGAGCTGGCGGGTGCGCTGGACGCGGGTGTGCAGGTGGCGTGGACGGGCGTGGGGGTGGTGCCGCGCACCATCACCGGGCGCGAACTTGCCACCGCCCGCGAGGTGTTCCGGCACCCGCTGGTCACCGTGGACAACTACCCGGTCAACGACTACGCCCAGGACCGCGTCTTCCTCGGCCCCTACACGGGGCGCGAACCCGCCGTCGCCGCCGGTTCGGCCGCCCTCCTCGCCAACGCCATGGCACAGGCCGAGGCCTCCCGCATCCCCCTGTTCACCGCCGCCGACTTCGCCTGGAACCCGCGCTCGTACCGCCCCCAGGAGTCCTGGCGGGCCGCCCTCGCCGACCTCGCGGCAGGCGACGAACGCCGCGCCGAGGCCCTGACCGCCCTCGCGGGCAACGGCGCGTCCTCGGTCCTGGGCGGGGAGGAGTCGGCGTATCTGCGGCCGCTGATGGAGGCGTTCTGGCGGGAGCAGACGGGCACGGACGGCACAGCGGCCGGGCGCGAGCAGGAGGCCACGGACGGCACAGCGGCCGGGCAGAAACGGCCGACCACAGACGACACAGCGAACAGGCAGAAGCGGGCCACCACCGACGACACAGCGGCCGAGCAGACGCGCAACCCCGCCCAAGACCGCCTCCGCGCCGCCTTCACCGTGATGCGCGAGACCCCGGCCCGCCTCTCCGGCACCCCGCTCGCCCTCGAAGTCACCCCGTGGACCCAGCAGCTGGCCCGCTACGGCGACGCAGGCCTCGTCGCGCTCGACATGCTCGAAGCCCTGCGCACCGGCGACCCGACGGCGGCTTGGACGGCGTACCGCACCCTCGGCGAGCTGCGCGAACGGCTGGGCGCGGCGCGAGTGACGGTCGGCGAGGGCGTGCTGGACCCGTTCCTGGCGCGGGCGCAGCGGGCGTACGAGAGCTGGGCGGGCCTCGACGCCGAGCCGGATGCGGACCGGGGCGGCGGGGGCGACGGCCGCACCGTCCGCTTCCCGCACACCCGCACGCTCGCCACGGTGACCGTCCTGGCCGCCCCCGGCACGCAGGGGACGGTCGAGGCCCGGGTGCCCGGCGCGGGCTGGCGGCGGGTCGGCGCGCTGGACGCCTCGGGCGCCACCGAGCTGACCGCGCGCCTGCGCGCCGACGCCGTCCGCGTCACCGGCCCGGCGCCCGGCCGGGTACGGCATCTGGTGCCCTGGTACGCCGACTCGCCCGCCGCCGCGCTGGAGTTGCCCGGCACGGCGGACGCGGAGATCGGCGGGACGCGGCTGCTGACGGCCCGGTTGAGCGCGCTCAGGCCCGCCGATGTGCGGGACCGGCTCACCGTCGAGGCACCGAAAGGCATCGAGGTACGCGTCCCGGGCGATGCCCTGACGCTGCCGCGCGGGGCGTCGGTCGAGGTGCCGGTCGAGGTGACCGTGCCGGAGGGGACGCCTGTGCGGTCGTACGACATCCGGCTCGCGTTCGGGGAGGTGTCCCGCACCCTCACGCTGCGCACCTTCCCGCGGACCGCCGGGCCCGACCTGGCGCGCACCGGCACCGCCCGTTCCTCCGCCGACGAGACGCCCGACTTCCCGGCGTCCGCGGCGAACGACGGGGACCCGCGGACACGCTGGTCGTCGCCGGTGGAGGACGGCGCCTGGTGGCAGGTGGAGCTGGCCCGGCCGGTGCGGCTCGGGCGGGTGGTGCTGCACTGGCAGGACGCGCATCCGTCGGCGTACCGGATCCAGGTCTCGGCGGACGGCCGCCGCTGGCGTACGGCCGCGGTGGTGCGGGGCGGGCGCGGGGGCCGCGAGGAGTTGCGGATGGACGAGCGGGACGTGGCGTACGTGCGCGTGCAGGGCGAGAAGCGGGCGACGGCGTACGGGTACTCGCTGTGGTCGGTGGAGGCGTACGCGGTCGCGGACTGAGGCACGCTGCTCAACCCCCCACCGGACAATTTCCGGGCCACTATTCACTCAGTACATGTACTCAGTACATACTGATCGCATGAGCACCCGTCACATCCTGCTCGGGCTGCTCGCTACCGGTCCCAGCCATGGCTACGACCTCAAGCGACGGCACGACGAACGCTTTCCGCAGGCCCGCCCGCTGGCCTACGGGCAGGTGTACACCACCCTGCAACGCCTGGTCCGCGACGGACTGGCCGAGGTCGACGGCACCGACACCGACGGCGGCCCCGAGCGCACGCTGTACCGCCGCACGGCGGACGGGACGCGGGAACTGGCGCGCTGGGCGGGCGAGATCGCGCCGCCCGCGCCGTTCGTAACGAACGAGATCTTCGCCAAGGTCGTCGTCTCGATCCTGTCGGGCGGCGATCCGGCGGCCTATCTGCGCGCCCAGCGGACCGCCCACATGGAGCGCATGCGGGAGCTCACGGCGGTCAAGACCGGCCCGGGCGCCGATCTCACGACCGTGCTCTCGGCGGACTACGCCCTCAACCACCTCGACGCCGACCTCCGCTGGATGACCACCACGGCGGCCCGGCTCACCACCCTGACCGCGGAGGTCGACTCAGCATGAGCAACCCAGAGCCGCTGCTCGCGGCCCGTGACCTCACCAAGGCGCACGGCAGGACCGAGGCCCTGCGCGGCGCGTCGGTCGAGCTGCACGCCGGCGAGATCCTCGCCGTGACCGGCGCCAGCGGCAGCGGGAAGTCGACGCTGCTGCACTGCCTCGCGGGGATCGTGCGGCCCGACGGGGGTTCGGTGTCGTACGGCGGCGAACGCGTCGACCGGCTGCCGGAGCGGCGGCTGAGCGAGCTGCGGCGGACGGAGTTCGGGGTGGTGTTCCAGTTCGGGCAGCTGATTCCCGAGCTGACCGCCCTCGACAACGTGGCGCTGCCCCTGATGCTGGGCGGGGCCGGTCGGCGGGAGGCGCGGGACCGGGCCGGGGAGTGGCTGGAGCGGTTCGGGGTGCGCGGGCAGGGGGAGCTGCGGCCGGGTGAGATGAGCGGCGGACAGGCTCAGCGGGCCTCGCTGGCGCGGGCGCTGGTCACCGGGCCGCGGGTGGTGTTCGCGGACGAGCCGACGGGCGCGCTGGACTCGCTGGCGGGCGAGCAGGCGATGACGGCGCTGGTGCACACGGCCCGCGAGGCGGGCACGTCCGTGCTGCTGATCACGCATGACGCCCAGGTGGCGGCGTACGCGGACCGGGAGATCCGGCTGAGTGACGGCGTCGTGGTGCCGGTGGGGGTGACGGCGTGAGGGGTGTCGGCGCTGCTGGAACGGGGTCCGATCTGCGGCTCGCGTGGCTGCTGACCCGTGGTTCCGACCGGCGGGAGTGGTGGCGGGTCGGGCTCACCGCGGTGGGCGCGGGGCTGGCCACCGGGTTCGCGCTGGGCGCGGTGGCGATCGCGTCGGTGGAGGGGCAGTACAGCGTCGGCTTCGGCAACGGCCTGCTGAACCAGCCCGGGGAACGGGCGGGGGTCGTCGTCGCGCTGATGATGCTGCTGATCCCGGTGCTGGGGTTCCTCGGGCAGTGCTCCCGGATCGGCGCCGTGCACCGGGACCGGCGGCTGGCCGGGCTGCGGCTCGCGGGCGCCGCACCGGGGCAGGTGCGGCGGATCGCGGCGCTGGAGGCGGGGCTCGCCTGTCTGGCCGGGTCGCTGGCGGCGACGATCGCCTCCGTCGTGGTGGTGCTGGGGGTGTGGCAGCGGCCGCCGGTCGTCGTCTGGGCCGGGTTCGCGCTGGCCGCGGTGGCCGTACCGGCGCTGGGGGCGATGGTGAGCGCGCTGGCGTTGCGCCGGGTGATCGCCTCGCCGCTGGGCTGGGTGCGCCGGGTGCGGACGGCGCGGCGGCCGGGGCGCGTCTTTCTGGTGGCGGCCGCGGCGCTCGCGGTGCTGCTGCTCATGGCTCTGACCTCGGACGAGCGCGGTCAGCTCGGGCTGGCGCAGGCCCCGCTGACGGTGTTCTTCGCGGTGCTGCTCGTCGGGGCGGGCGCGATCTGGCTGTCCGGTGCCTCGGCCCGGCTCACCGGCGCCTTCCTCGCCGCCCGCACCGATCGGCCGACGGTGCTGATCGCGGCGGAGCGGCTGCGCGACGACCCCTGGGCGGCGGCCCGCACACATGCCGCGGTGCTGCTGGTGACGATCGTCGGTACGGGATTCATGGGCGTGCGGCAGGCGCTGCTGGCGGCACTCGACGCCGAGCAGCCGCTGGCCGCGAGCCGCTCCTTCTACACCACCGGCCTCGACCTGACCGCCGCCGCGATCGCGGTCGCCCTGCTGATCACGCTGTCGGCGCTCGCCGTCGGCACCGCCGAGTCCCTCGCCACCCGGCGCAGGGGCCTGGCCGCGCAGACCGCCGCCGGGGTGCCGCAGGCGGTGCTGGGCCGGGCGCTGCTGCTGGAGACCGCGCTGCCGCTGGCGCCGGCGATGCTGCTGGCGGGCGTCGGCGGCATGGTCATCGCCACCTGGTACGCCACGCTCACCGGCAGCGGCACACTGCCGTGGACGGCGCTGCTGGTCCCGGCGGGGGTGTACGGCGCGTGCCTGCTGGCGGCGGCCACCTCACTGCCGCTGCTGCGCAGGTCGGTGCGGCCGGGTGAGCTGAGGTACGTGTAAGGGCGCGCGTGCTCACGGGACCGGGGTGGACGGGGGTCTCCCCGGTCCCGTACGAGCACCCTGTACGGGACATGCAAAAGCCCGGATCGTCAGGCGGAAATGCCGTCGATCCGGGCCAAGGCGTCGTCCGCGCCGTACGGCTGCAAGTACGGCAGCCAGCGCGGGTCCCTATGGCCGGTCCCGATGATGCGCCAGGCCAGGCCGGTGGGTGGGGCGGGTTTGTGTCGCAGCCGCCAGCCGATCTCGGTGAGGTGGCGGTCGGCCTTGACGTGGTTGCAGCGGCGGCACGAGGCCACCACGTTGTCCCAGACGTGCTTGCCCCCGCGGGAGCGCGGGATGACGTGGTCGACGCTGGTTGCGACGCCACCGCAGTACATGCACCGGCCCCCGTCGCGCGCGAACAGCGCCCGGCGGGTCAGAGGAACGGGTCCCCGATAGGGAACCCGGACGAATCGCTTGAGCCGGACCACGCTGGGTGCGGGGACTGTGACGGTTGCGCTGTGCAGATAGGCGCCGGACTCCTCGAGGCATACGGCCTTGTTCTCGAGGACGAGGACGAGCGCGCGGCGGAGCGGTACGACGCCGAGCGGCTCGTACGACGCGTTGAGGACCAGGACATGCGGCACGGATGCCTCCTTGGGCGTCGGCGGCGCGTGGCTCGCGCCGGGACGATCTGCAGTCAGTCTCCCCTCATGCCTGGTGAAAGCGCCACCATGTCCCGGTAACGGGCTGGGAGTGTTTTCGACCACATCCGCTTCCTCCCCAGGCTCCCGACCATTTCCTCCCCCCTCCTCATCGGACTGTTCCCCTCACCTGCTGTTCGTCTGATCTGTTCATCCCCCGATCAACACCGTCTCTCCCTCGAACATCGCAGCAATCCCCACACGGTGCCCCGTTAGTGTGGTTGCTCCGCCCATCCGGTGACCTGTTCGTGACCTTGGACCTGACCGCCGTACCGGGGGCGGGCCCTTGCACCTGGAGGTATCCGCCGTGTCGCCCTTGCCCGTCCTACTGGCCGCCGGACCGTCACCGTCCCCGTCCCCCTCGGAGACGGCACCCTCCGTGCCCACACTCCAGGACGCCCAGCAGAGCGCGACGAACGCCGCCGGCTGGGTGGAGGAGAACTGGTCGACGTGGCTGGCGATCGGGCTGCAGGTGCTGCTGATCGTGGTGGTCGCGGTGGTGCTGCGGGTGGCGGTGCGGCGGGCGATCACCAAGCTGATCGAGCGCATGAACCGCACCGCGCAGTCGGTGGACGGCACGGCGATCGGCGGTCTGCTGGTGAACGTGGAGCGCCGCCGTCAGCGCTCCCAGGCGATCGGCTCGGTGCTGCGCTCGGTGGCGAGCTTCGTCATCCTCGGCACGGCCGCCCTGATGATCCTTTCCACCTTCCAGATCAACCTGGCCCCGCTCCTCGCCTCCGCGGGCGTGGCGGGCGTGGCGATCGGTTTCGGCGCGCGCAACCTCGTCACGGACTTCCTGTCCGGCGTGTTCATGATCCTTGAGGACCAGTACGGCGTCGGCGACTCGATCGACGTCGGCGTCGCGTCCGGTGAGGTCATCGAGGTGGGCCTGCGCGTCACCAAGCTGCGCGGGGACAACGGCGAGATCTGGTACGTCCGCAACGGCGAGGTCAAGCGGGTCGGCAACCTCTCCCAGGGCTGGGCCACGGCCGGCGTCGACGTCACCGTGCGCCCCTCCGAGGACCTCGACCGCGTCAAGGCCGTGCTCACCGAGGTCGGCGAGGCGATGAGCAAGGAGGAGCCCTGGAACGAGATGCTCTGGGGCCCGATCGAGATCCTCGGCCTGGACAGCGTCCTGCTCGACTCGATGGTCGTGCGCGTCTCGGCCAAGACGATGCCGGGCAAGGCCCTGACGATCGAACGCGAACTGCGCTGGCGCATCAAGCGCCGCTTCGACCAGGAGGGCATCCGCATCGTCGGCGGCCTCCCGCTCCAGCAGGACGAGGAGCCCACGACCGACCCGACGGCGGGGATGGCGGCACCGTCGGCGTTCGCGAGCACGACGTCTCCGCAGGCGGCCGCGGCATCACCGCTCACACCACCGACGAGCACGACGAAGTAGCGGAACGGTTCAGCACACTCGTTCGAGAGAACGACCACGCAACGCCCCCAGGTAACGACTCCGTTGCCGCGGGGGCGTTCGCTCTTGACGCCCCCTTCCTGCCGGGCCTACCTTCCTGCCAGCCGATAGGAAACCTTCCTAACAGTGGTGGGATGGACGCACAGCACCGCCCGCTGCCAAGCTGAGCGGCCGAAAGGCAGGTGTCGAAGTCATGGCAGGAACCGCCGGTACCCCGGGCACTCCCCGCGTCCTGCGCGCCATGAACGACCGTGCCGCGCTCGACCTGCTCCTGGAGCACGGCCCCCTCTCCCGCACCCGCATCGGCAAGCTCACCGGCCTCTCCAAGCCGACCGCCTCCCAGCTGCTGGCCCGCCTGGAGGCCGCCGGGCTCGTGCTGGTGACCGGCACCAGCGAGGGCCGCCCCGGGCCGAACGCCCAGCTCTACGCCCTCAACCCGGCCGCCGCCTACGCCGCCGGCCTCGACGTCACCCCCGAGCGCATCCTCGCCGCCGTCGCCGACATCACCGGCCGCACGGTCGGCACGTACGAGATCCCCGCGCCCGGCAGACGCCCCGCCCAGCCCGTCGTACGCCAGGTCGCCGACGCCCTCGACGGCGCCGTGAAGGCCGCCGGGCTGGCCAGGGACGACATCCGGCGGCTCGTCATCGGCACCCCCGGCGCCTTCGACCCCAACACCGGCCGCCTGCGCTACGCCTCACACCTGCCGGGCTGGCACTCCCCCACCCTCCTCGACGAACTCGCCGCCGCACTGCCGATGCCGGTCGAGTACGAGAACGACGTCAACCTCGTCGCCGTCGCCGAGCAGCGCCTCGGCGCCGCCCGCGGGCACGGCGACTTCGTGCTGCTGTGGAACGAGGGCGGCCTCGGCGCCGCCCTGGTCCTCGGCGGCCGACTGCACCGCGGCTGGACCGGCGGCGCGGGCGAGGTCGGCTTCCTGCCCGTCCCCGGCGCCCCCCTGGTCCGCCAGGTCACCAAGGCCAACAGCGGCGGCTACCAGGAGCTGGCCGGATCCCAGGCCGTCCCCGCCCTCGCCCGCGACCTCGGCGTCCCGGACATCCCCTCGGGCCCGTACACCGAGGTCGCCGCCACCCTGCTGGCCCGCGCGGCGGAGGCTTACGACGACCCGGGGCGGCGTACGCCCAAGGCCGACACCGACTCCGGGTCGGCCACAGACAACCCCCACCGCCACCTCCTCCACACCTACGCCACGCGCCTCGCCACCGGCCTCGCCTCCCTCGTCTCCGTCCTCGACCCCGAACTCGTCGTCCTGAGCGGCGCCTCCCTCACCTCCAGCGGCGAGACCCTGCGCGCCCTGGTGCAGGCCGAGTTGGCGGAGCTGGCGGCGGCCCGGCCCCGGCTCGTCATCGGTGACGTACGCGAACACCCCGTCCTGCGCGGCGCGTTGGAGAGCGCCCTGGCCACCACCCGCGACGAGGTCTTCGACACCTCGCGCTGAGCAACCCATCCCGCTCCTTCCCCTACTTGGGAGGCCCTGCCATGCCCGGAATATCCCGAAAAGCGGCCGTTACGCTCGCCGCCTCCGTGGCCCTCCTCGCCACCGCCTGCACCGGCCAGTCCGCCTCCGGCGCGAACGACGACCCCTCCCAGGCGACGACCCTCACCTTCTGGCACGCCTGGAGCGCGCCCTCCGAGGTCGAGGCCGTGCAGTCGCTGATCGCCGGTTTCGAGAAGGCGCACCCCAACATCGACGTGAAGATCGTCGGCAATATGACCGACGACAAGATCAACCAGGCCCTGCGGGCGGGCGGCGACAACGCCCCCGACGTGATCTCGTCCTTCACCACCAACAACGTCGGCAAGTTCTGCTCGTCGGGCGCGCTGGTCGACCTCAATCCCTTCTTCGAGAAGTCCGGCATCGACCCGGAGAAGACCTTCCCGAAGGCCATGAACGAGTACACCCAGTACGAGGGCAACCGCTGCGCGGTCCCGCTGCTGGGTGACGCGTACGGGCTCTACTACAACAAGACCGCCTTCGAGAAGGCCGGTATCAAGGCACCGCCGAAGACCTGGTCCGAATTCGAGTCCGTGGCGAAGAAACTGACCATCACTCAAGGCAGCTCCTACAAGCAGCTCGGCTTCATGCCGAACTACCACGGCTGGGAGACCACCACCGAGCACTACCTCGGCCAGTTCTCCCCGACCTACTTCGACGACAACGGCAAGTCCAATCTCGCCAAGGACCCCGCTTTCGAGGCCGGTTTCAAGCTCCAGAAGCGGCTCGTCGACGCCCTCGGCGGCTACCGGAAACTGGAGACCTACCGCGCCACCCTCGGTGACGAATGGGGCCCCAAGCACCCCTTCCACACCGGCCAGGTCGCCATGCAACTCGACGGCGAATGGCGCCTGGGCATGGCCCTGGACGCGCGGCCCGACTTCGAGATCGGCGTCGCCCCGCTGCCCGTCCCCGACGACCAGGCGGACCAGTACGGCAAGGGCTACATCACCGGCACCATCGCCGGAATCGCCGCCACCAGCAAGAAGCAGAACGCCGCCTGGGAGCTGGTGAAGTACATGACCACGGACACGGACGCGGTCGTGAACTTCTCCAACGCCATCCACAACGTCCCCTCCACGCTCGCCGCCCTGAAGTCGCCCAAGCTGAAGTACGACCCGCGTTTCAAGACGTTCCTGGAGATCGCCGCCAACCCGAACTCCACGACCACCCCGGCCTCCGTCAACGGCGGTGTGTATCTCACGACGATCCAGCAGTTCGGCTACGACTACGAAAGCGGCAAGGAGACCGATCTGAAGGCGGGCCTGGCAAAGACCGCCCGGCAGATCGACACGGACATCGCGCAGGCGAAGTAGCGGCACCACCATGACGACCCTGGCAGTCAAGCACCGTAGATCCGCACTGCGTACCGCGGCCTTTCTGTCCCCCTGGCTGATCGGCTTCTCGGTCTTCTTCGCCTATCCGCTGCTGTCGACGGTCTATTTCTCGTTCATGCACTACGACGGCTTCCGGCCGCCGACCTGGAGCGGAACGAAGAACTGGACCTATGTCTTCGAGCACTACCCGCTCTTCTGGCCGGCCCTGCGCAACACCCTGTGGCTGGTGCTGGTGATGGTCACCCTCCGGGTCGTCTTCGGACTCGGCGTCGGCCTGCTCATCACGAAGATCAAGACCGGCACGGGCGTCTTCCGCACCCTGTTCTATCTGCCCTACCTCGCCCCACCCGTCGCCGCCACCATGGCCTTCGCCTTCCTCCTCAACCCCGGCACCGGCCCGGTCAACTCGATCCTGGAGGGGGCCGGCATCCCGGCCCCCGCCTGGTTCGCCGACCCCGCCTGGTCAAAACCGGCGCTCGCCCTGCTGGCCCTGTGGGGCATCGGCGACCTGATGGTCATCTTCATGGCCGCCCTGCTCGACGTACCGAAGGAGCAGTACGAGGCGGCCGAACTGGACGGGGCGTCGGCGTGGCAGCGGTTCCGGTACGTGACGCTGCCCAACATCTCGCCGATCGTGATGTTCGCGGTGGTCACGGGCGTGATCCAGACCATGCAGTACTACACACAGCCGCTGATCGCGGGGAAGGTCGCCTCGGGTGTGATCCAGGGCGCGGGCACCCAGTTCGAGCCCGGCTACCCGGAGAAGTCGACGCTCACTCTCCCCCAGCTCGTCTACAACCTCGGCTTCCAGCGTTTCGACTACGGCGCGGCGTGCGTGGTGGCGCTGGTCCTGTTCGCCCTGTCGATGGCGTTCACCGCACTGCTGATGCGGCGTCGGGGCGGTCTCATCCAGGCAGGTGACCAATGATCCGCCGCCGGACACTGCTGGAGTGGGTCGCCGTACACTCCTTGGGCGTCGCCGCCGCGCTGTTCTTCACCCTGCCGTTCGTCTTCGTGGTTCTCACCTCCCTGATGAGCGACAGCCAGGCCCTCAGCCGCGATCTGATCCCGGACACCTGGGAGTGGGGCAACTACCAGCGGGTCTTCGACACGCCGGGCTTTCTCACCTGGTGGCGCAACACGCTGCTCTACGCCGGTCTGGGCACCGTCCTGACCGTGGTGTCGTCGATCCCGGTCGCGTACGCCCTGGCCAAGTTCCGCTTCCGGGGCCGCAATCTGTCCCTCATGCTGGTGATCTCGATGATGATGCTGCCGCCGCAGGTCGTCGTCATCCCGATGTACCTGTTCTGGGCGAAGCAGCTGGATCTCTCCGGCAGCCTGTGGCCCCTGCTGATCCCGATGGCGTTCGGGGACGCGTTCTCCATCTTCCTGCTGCGCCAGTTCCTGACGACGATCCCGAACGAGTACCTGGACGCGGCGCGCGTTGACGGCTGCGGGGAACTGCGGACGTTGCTGAGGGTCGTCCTGCCGATGGCGAAGCCGGGCGTGGCCGCGGTGGCCCTGTTCCAGTTCTTCTACGCGTGGAACGACTACTTCGGCCCGCAGATCTACGCCTCCGAGAACCCCGGCGCCTGGACGCTGTCCTACGGCCTGGAGTCGTTCAAGGGCGCTCACCACACCGACTGGAATCTCACCATGGCCGCGACCGTGCTGGTCATGGCCCCCGTGATCCTCGTGTTCTTCTTCGCCCAGAAGGCGTTCGTCGAGGGCGTCACGCTCACCGGAGTAAAGGGTTGACTGGACGTATGAAACTCACCGTGGTCGGCGGCGGTTCGACCTACACCCCCGAACTCGTGGACGGCTTCGCCCGCCTGAGGGACACCCTGCCCATCGAGGAACTGGTCCTCGTCGACCCGGCGACCGACCGGCTGGAACTGGTGGGCGGCCTGGCCCGGCGTATCTTCGCCCGTCAGGGACACGGCGGGCAGGTGGTGACGACCACCGATCTGGACGCCGGTGTCGAAGGCGCCGACGCGGTGCTGCTCCAGCTGCGCGTCGGCGGGCAGGCGGCCCGTCAACAGGACGAGACGTGGCCCCTGGAGTGCGGCTGCGTGGGCCAGGAGACGACCGGCGCGGGCGGCCTGGCGAAGGCGCTGCGTACGGTGCCGGTGGTGCTCGACATCGCCGAGCGGGTCCGGCGTACCAACCCGGACGCCTGGATCATCGACTTCACCAACCCGGTCGGCATCGTGACCCGCGCCCTGCTGAACGCCGGGCACAAGGCGGTCGGGCTGTGCAACGTGGCGATCGGTCTGCAACGGAAGTTCGCCGCGCTGCTCGGGGTCGCCCCGGCCGACGTCCACCTCGACCATGTGGGCCTCAACCACCTCACCTGGGAGACCGGCGTCCGCGTGGGCGGTCCCGAGGGCGAGGACGTCCTGCCCAAGCTGCTCGGGGAGCACGGCGACACGATCGCCGCCGACCTGCGCCTGCCACGCGCGCTGCTGGACCGCCTCGGCGTGGTCCCGTCGTACTACCTGCGCTACTACTACGCGCACGACGAGGTCGTGCGGGAGCTGCGCACCAAGCCCTCGCGGGCCGAGGAAGTGGCCGCTATGGAGCGGGAGTTGCTGCGGATGTACGGCGATCCGGCGCTCGACGAGAAGCCGGAGCTGCTGGCCAAGCGGGGCGGCGCGTACTACTCGGAGGCGGCCGTGGATCTGGCGGCGGCGCTGCTGAGCGGTGCGGGAAGCCCGTACCAGGTGGTGAACGCGTACAACCGGGGCACGCTGTCCTTCCTGCCGGACGACGCGGTGATCGAGGTGCAGGCGGCCGTGGGCGCGCAGAGCGGCCCGGTGCCGC
The DNA here is from genome assembly GCF_006539505.1 of Streptomyces spinoverrucosus. Lineage (GTDB taxonomy): Bacteria > Actinomycetota > Actinomycetes > Streptomycetales > Streptomycetaceae > Streptomyces > Streptomyces spinoverrucosus. The sequence continues at coordinate 78,604 of NZ_BJND01000037.1, read as the reverse complement.
TGCCGGTCGCCGCGGTGGACCCACTGTACGCGGGCCTGATGGCGAACGTGACGGCGTACGAGGACCTGGCCCTGGACGCGGCCCTGCGCGGCGGACGGGAGCGGGTCTTCCGGGCGCTGCTCGCGCATCCCCTCATCGGGCAGTACGAGTACGCCGACGCCCTCACCGACCAGCTGATCGCACACAACCGGGAGCACCTCGCGTGGGCCTGACCGCAAGCGTCCTCGCCGTCGACGCGGGCAACAGCAAGACCGACGTCGCGGTGGTGGCGGCCGACGGGAGCGTGCTCGCCGCCGCGCGGGGCGGCGGGTTCCAGCCGCCGTCCGTCGGGGTCGAGGCGGCGACGGACGTGCTCGCCGAGGTGGTGGAGCGGGCCTTCGCCGCCGCCGGTGTCACCTCCGTCACGCATGTCTCGGCCTGTCTCGCCAACGCCGACTTCCCCGTGGAGGAGGAGCGACTGGCCGACGCGCTGCACGCGCGCGCGTGGGGGGCCACTGTTGAAGTGCGCAATGACACCTTCGCGATCCTGCGGGCCGGGGTGACCGAGCCGCGCGGGGTCGCGGTGGTCTGCGGGGCGGGCATCAACTGCGTCGGTATGCGGCCCGACGGGCGCACCGCGCGTTTCCCGGCGATCGGGCGTATCTCCGGGGACTGGGGCGGGGGTTGGGGACTGGCCGAGGAGGCGCTGTTCCACGCGGCCCGCGCGGAGGACGGGCGCGGCGGGCCGACCGAGCTGGCGCGGACCCTGCCCGCGCACTTCGGGTACGGCTCCATGTACGCGCTGATCGAGGCGCTGCACTTGGAGCGGGTGCCGCCGCGCCGGCGGCACGAGCTGACGCCGGTCTTGTTCGCCACGGCGGCCGACGGCGACCCGGTGGCCCGCGCGCTCGTCGACCGGCTCGCCGAGGAGGTTGTGACCATGGCGGCGGTCGCCCTGTCCCGGCTGGACCTGCTGGACGAGGAGACGCCGGTGCTGCTGGGGGGCAGTGTGCTGGCGGCCCGGCATCCGCAACTCGACGACGGTGTACGGGACCTGCTGGCGGCGCGGGCTCCGAAGGCGGTGCCCCGGGTGGTGACGGCGCCTCCGGTGCTGGGGGCGGCGTTGCTGGGGCTGGACCGGGTGGAGGCGCGTGCGGGCGCGTGGGAGCGGGTGCGGGCGCACTTCGCGCCCTGACCTTCTTGGCCAAGGAACCGAACCGATTCCCAGGGCGTATTCATGGGCAAGGGGTGCTGCGAGACGCGCGAACCATCAAGATCCAGCAAGGCCGGTGCGGAATGTCAGTCCGGGCGGCGATACTTGCGGCGACGGATGACCATGGGGGAGGTCAGGAGTGACACAACCGCCGAAGAGCAGCGCGGCACCACCGAGCGCGCCCACCATGCCCGGCGTGCCTCCTCAGCAGGGCTCGCCCGCACCCGCACCCGCGGCGCCCGGACCCGCACCGGCCGCCGTCGCCCCGCCCCGGCGCACCGCGTTCGCCGAGGGCGTGGACCAGCTGCGTGCCGCCGCGACCACCGAGCCGGGCCGGCTGCGCATCATCGGCGCGGTCCTCGCCCTGCTGGTCGTGGCCTTCGGCGCCGTGACCGCCTGGCAGGCCACCGACCGGGCGGCCGCCGCCGACGACGTGCTGAACAACAGCCAGCCCCTCAGCTCCGCCGCGGCCGACATCTACCGCTCCCTGGCCGACGCCAACACGGCCGCCTCCAGCGGCTTCCTGGCCGGCGGCCAGGAGACGAAGGCCTCCCGGGAGCGGTACGAGAGGGACATCCGCACGGCGGCCGAGAAGCTCGTCCTGGCCGCCAACAACTCCGACCCGGACTCGCGTTCCGCCGAGACGATCACCAAGCTCAACCGGCTGCTGCCCGAGTACAAGGGCCTCATCGAGCGCGCCCGCGCCAACAACCGCCAGGGCTACCCGCTCGGCGGCGCCTACCTGCGGTACGCCAACGACACGATGCAGACCGAGATGCTCCCGGCGGCGGAGGAACTCTACAAGACGGAGAACGAGCGGCTGCGCGACGACTACGCGCACGCGACGCCGTACCCCTGGGTGGCGATCGCGCTCGGCGTCCTCGCCCTGGCCGCCCTCGCCTGGGCCCAGCACCGCACGTATGTGCACACCAACCGGGTCCTGAACCACGGCCTGGTCGCCGCCACGGCCACCACGACGGTGGTCCTGCTGTGGCTGGTCGTCGGTCACAGCGTGGCCCGCGCCGGCCTGAACGACTCCTACGACCACGGCGTCCGCTCCCTGAACGTCCTGCACGACGCCCGTATCGCCTCCCTGAAGGCGCGCGGCAACGAGAACCTCACGCTGGTCAGCCGGGGCGCGGAGACGGTGGAGGTGGGCGGCGAGTTCAGAGACAAGTTCGACGTGGCCTACCAGGCGTCGATGAAGGACCTCGCCGCCGGTCTCGCCGCCGCGGAGGACCTCGCCGACGACGAGGCGGGCGAGCGGCCCGTGCAGGCCGCCGCGGGCAGCATGGACGTGTGGAAGGAGCGGCACCAGCAGGCCCGCGACGCCGACGACGCGGGTGACTACCAGGCGGCACTCAGCAAGATCATCGGCTCGAAGGACGACGAGCCGACCGGCGAGTGCTTCGACAATGTCGACCACAGCCTGGAAACCGCCCTGGAACACGAGAAGCTGGAGTTCGAACAGGCCGCGGGCGACGGCCGGGACGCGATGACCGGACTGCCGACCGGCGCGGCCGTGCTCGCGGTGCTGGGCGCGACGGGCGCGGTGCTGGGCATCGGCCGCAGGCTTTCGGAGTACCGGTGAAAGGGGGCGTGACGATGCATGCACGACGCTTGCGGGCCAGCCTGAAGGGCTGGGGCGGCGTGGGCGCGATGGCGGTCGTCTGTGCCCTCGCCGTGGCCTTCGCGCTGCTGCTGCCGCACACCCAGCCGGGCGGCGACGGCAGCACGGCCGTCGGCGGCCGGGGTGTGGCGGAGGCCCGGCAGGCGAAGGCGGCGACGTGCGAGAACCCCCAGGACCAGAGCCTGCCCCCGTCGAACGCCGAGGGCGACACGATCGCCGCCATCAAGAAGCGCGGCCATCTCTCGGTCGGCGTCGACCAGAACAGCTACCGCTGGGGCTACCGCGACCCCAACAGCACCGGTCGGACCTCCGAGTTGGAGGGCTTCGACATCGATCTGGCCCGCCGGATCGCCCAGGAGCTGCTCGGCGACCCGGACCTGATCCGGTTCAAGGCCATCCCCACCAACCAGCGCGTCCCCGCGATCCAGAGCGGCCAGGTCGACATGGTGGTGCGCACCATGACCATCACCTGCGACCGGTTGCAGGACGTCGCCTTCTCCGCGCCGTACTTCCTGACCGGCCAGCAGGTCCTCGCCCCCAACTCCTCGGCGATCAAGGGCTACGACGACACGCTCGCCGACAAGCGGATCTGCTCGGCGGCGGGTTCGACGGCGTACGACAACCTGGCGGCGGACCTCAAGTCCGGCAAGCTGCCCGCCTCCGCCGACATATCCACCACCGTCCCCAACCAGCTCGACTGCCTTGTCAGGCTCCAACTCGGCGAAGTCGACGCCGTGGTGACGGACGGCGCGCTCGCGGCGAGCCAGGCCGCGCAGGACCCGACGGTGGAACTGAAGGGCGACCGGTTCACCACGGAGTACTACGGCGTGGCGATGAAGAAGGACGCCGACGATCTGGTACGCCGGGTCAACCGCATACTGGCGGACTACCGCGCGGACGGCGGCTGGAAGGAGTCGTACGACAAGTGGCTGTCCCCGACGCTGGGTAGGGACTCGGAGTCGGCGACCCCGCCGACCCCGCGCTACCGGTGACCGGCCGGCAGCGCACCAACAGCGACAGCGACAGACCAGCAGACGAGAGGTGATCGATGGGCGTCACGGGAGCCTCCGGTCCGGTGATGGACCGGGACGAGGTGGACCGTGCGCTGGCGCGGCTCGGCGCGGAACACGAGGCGATCGAGACCTCGCTGTTCGCCCTGCAGGACCACGCGGGCCGCCGGCTCCTCGAAGGCGCCGAGCTCACCGGCATGACCAAGGAGCGCTGGGCGGCCACCGAGGCGTCGATCTCCCTGCTGTGGGCGTACTTCGACGCGTACACCGACGCGCTGCGCAGCGCCCGCGACATCCGCGCCCGGCGCCGCTGGTCCAGCCGCGAGGACCTGGTGGAGCTGACCGAGCTGCTGCGCGGCGAGTGCGTCACGGTCGCCGGCAGCGCGGCGGCGACGGCGAACGCGCCGACGCTGCACGGCACGGGCAAACTCAGCGAAAGGTTCACCCTGGCCGCACTCGTGGACCGGATGAACGAGCTGTACGCCAGGTCGCTGGACATGGTCGTCGCCGCCGACGCGGTCTGGTCGGCGCTGCCCGCCCGGATCGATTTACTCGCCGCCGAACTCCAGCGCACCCGCAGGCTCGCCCACTCCGTCGGCGTACGCCCCGGCGAGCACCCGGCCGGGGACGACCTGGAGCGGATCACGCGCACCCTGACCCGGCTGCGTGAGCAGGTGGTGTCCGACCCGCTGGCGTTCTGGCAGCCCGCCGAGGGCAGTTCGGCCCCCGGCGGCGGCAAGCCGGACACCACGGTCTACGACCGGGAGGCGCGCGCCCTGGAGGAGGTGCGCCGGGAGATCGACGCCGTGCTCGCCGTCCGCAAGGACGCCGAGCAGCGGCTGGTCAAGCTGCGGGACGTGCTCTCGCGCGCGGACCGCACGCTCGCCGAGGCGCGTACCGCGCGCGGGGAGGTGCTCGCGAAGATCGCCGCCACCGAGGTGCCGGTGGTCAGCGGCCCGCCGACCGTGTTGCAGGAGCAACTGGCGACGGCCGCCGAGTACCGCAGACAGGCCCAGTGGCACCGCCTGTCACCGCTGCTTGAGTCCCTGGAGCAGAAGGCGGAGGACGAACTGCTGCGGGCCCGCGAGTCGTTGACCGCCGTCACGGCCCCGCTCGCGGTCCGCGCCGAGTTGCGCGGCCGCCTCGACGCGTACAAGGCGAAGATCGCCCGGCACGGCCTGGCCGAGGACCCGCTGCTGGTCGAGCGGTACGACGCGGCCCGCCGCATGCTGTGGAGCGCGCCCTGCGACCTACGGGTTGCCGAGCAGGCCGTGCTGCGTTACCAGCAGGCGGCGGCCGAACTGCTCGGCGCCGCCCCGCGGGTGCCGCAGCAGAGCGGCCCGCCGGAGTTGCAGGATCGTCGGGGGGAGCCGTCGTCATGAGTCAGCCACAGCGGGCCTGTCAACGGCCCGGCTGCCAGGGCAGCTACGAGGACGTCGGCGGCGGCGAGCTCTACTGCGACACCTGCGGCCTGGCACCGGTGGTGTCCGCGACCGGCATGGTCTCCTCGCCGCCGACCGGCGTCACCGGCGGCGGCAAGGGCTCGGCGGGCAGCGGCAGTTCCCGCTCCACCTCCCGCGGCAGCTCCCGTACGTCGTCGCAGTCGTCGAAGTCCCGGCGCTCGGTGTCGGGACGGCTCTCCCGCTCGCTGTCGGGCCGGTCCACGGGCCGTTCGGTGTCGGTGCGCAGCTCCGGCTCCACCGCCGGTTCCTCGACCCGGGGGCGGCTGGGCGCGGGCCTGGTGCAGGTGCCGCAGGTGCCGCGGCCCGACCCGCGCGCGATGGTGCTTGCCAACCCGGAGGTGCCGGAGCGGAAGCGGTTCTGCTCACGCTCGGACTGCGGGGCGCCGGTGGGCCGCGCCCGCGGTGACCGTCCCGGGCGCACGGAGGGCTTCTGCACCAAGTGCGGGCACCCGTACTCGTTCGTGCCGAAGCTGAAGGCCGGGGACATCGTGCACGGCCAGTACGAGGTGGTGGGCTGCCTCGCGCACGGCGGCCTTGGCTGGATATACCTCGCCGTCGACCGCGCCGTCTCGGACCGGTGGGTGGTGCTCAAGGGCCTGCTGGACACCGGCGACCAGGACGCGATGGCGGCCGCGATCTCCGAGCGGCGGTTCCTCGCGGAGATCGAGCACGCCAACATCGTGCGGATCTACAACTTCGTCGAACACCTCGACCAGCGCACGGGCTCCCTCGACGGGTACATCGTCATGGAGTACGTCGGCGGCAAGTCCCTCAAGGAGATCGCCAACGCCCGCCGCACCCCCGAGGGGCGGCGCGACCCGCTGCCGGTGGAGCAGGCGTGCGCGTACGGCATCGAGGCGCTGGAGGCCCTCGACCACCTGCACAGCCGCAACCTCCTCTACTGCGACTTCAAGGTCGACAACGCCATCCAGACCGAGGACCAGCTCAAGCTGATCGACATGGGCGCGGTGCGCCGCATGGACGACGACGAGTCGGCGATCTACGGCACGGTGGGCTACCAGGCGCCGGAGGTCGCGGACGTCGGCCCGTCGGTGGCGTCGGATCTCTACACGGTGGCCCGCACGCTCGCCGTTCTGACCTTCGACTTCCAGGGCTACACGAACATCTACGCCGACTCCCTGCCCGACCCCGACACCATCGAGGTCTTCCGGCAGTACGAGTCGTTCTACCGGCTCCTGGTCCGCGCCACCGACCCCGACCCGGCCCGGCGGTTCGCCTCGGCGCAGGAGATGTCGGAGCAGCTGACGGGCGTGCTGCGGGAGGTCGTGTCCCTGCAGTCGGGGCGGGCGCGGCCCGCGCTGTCGACGCTGTTCGGGCCGGAACTGCGGGTGACGGACACGGAGTTGTTCCCTCGGCTGGAGGGGGACGTTTCGCGGCTGGGGGCGCGGGGGGTGGCCGGGCGCCGGGACGGGACCGCTCCCGGTGTCGCTGCTGGGTCTGCTGTCGGGGCCGCGCCGCTCCCGGCCGGTGGCGCCCTGCACGCCCTGACCGGCGGGACCCATGGGACTTACGGGACCGGCGGGGCAAAGGGGACCAACGGTACCGATGGGACCAGCGGAGCCGGCCTCGTCAAACCCGTCGGCACCGATGCCGCCGCCCTCGCCCTCCCCGTCCCCCGCGTCGACCCCACCGATCCCAACGCCGGTTTCCTGGCCGGCCTCATGGCCACCGCCCCGGCCGAGCTGCTCAGCGCGCTCGCCGCCGCGCCCGCGCCCTCGGTGGAGACGCGGCTGAGGCAGATCCGGGCGTGGCTGGAGAACGGCGACTCCGCGGCCGCGCTGGACGCCCTGGCCGCGCTGGAGGACGAACGGCCCGACGACTGGCGGGTCGTCTGGTACAGAGGCGTGGCCGCGCTGGTCACCGGCGACCACGAGGGCGCCGCCCTGGCCTTCGACGCGATCTACGACGCCTTCCCCGGCGAAACCGCGCCCAAGCTGGCCCTCGGCCTGTGCGCCGAGGTGCTCGGCCAGCTGGACAACGCCGCCGAGTACTACCGCCTGGTGTGGGCGACCGACCCCAGCTATGTGAGCGCCGCCTTCGGCATGGCCCGCGTGCAGCTCGCCACCGGCGACCGGCGCGGCGCCGTGGGCACCCTGGAGTCGGTGCCGGAGTCGTCCATCCACTACACGGCCGCCCGCGTGGCCGCCGTGCGGGCCCGGCTGCGGCAACGTACGGCCGCCGCCGGCGACGTACCCTTCCTGGAGGATCTGACTGCCGCCGCCGGGCAGGTCGAGGCGCTGGACGCGTACGGTCTGGATCCGACCCGGCGGGAGCAGTTGGCCACGGAAGTGCTCGGCAGCGCCCTGGACTGGATACTCTCCGGTGGCCAGGGTTCCGTCCCTCCGCCCGCCGGGGGACGGACGCTGCTCGGCAGCGGCCTGGACGAACGGGGCCTGCGCTTCGGCCTGGAGCGTTCGTACCGCACGCTGGCCCGCCTGGCGCGGGGCGGCGAGGAGAGGATCGACCTGGTGGAACGTGCCAACCGTTACCGCCCCCGGACATGGGTGTAGTTGATGTCGCAGATGCCCCAGCTGTCCGCCTGCCCGAGCTGCGAGGAGCCGCTCGAGTCGGGTGACCGTTTCTGCGGTGCGTGCGGATACGACCTGTCCGCCGTACCGCCACGGCCGGACGACAGCCCGACCCTCACCATGAACGGCGCGGGGGCCGGGCAGGCCGCCCCGCCCGCCGGCTGGCCCGGCGCGGGCGGCGCCGACCCGGGCGGTTCCGGCGCGCTCCCAGCAGTGCATCCGCCGGCAGACCCGCCCGGCACGAACGCGGGCAGCGCCCCCTTGCCCCCGCAGGGCACGGACTCGGGCGGCTTCCCCGTGCCCCCGCAGGGCACGGACTCGGGCAGCTTCCCCACGCCCCCGCCCGGCACGGACATGAGTGGCTCCCCCCTGCCCCCGCCCGGCACGGACATGAGTGGCTCCCCCCTGCCCCCCGCCCCGGCCCACCCGGCCACCGGCGTCCGCTTCGACCGCCGCCCGGAGCCCGAGGAGTACCCCCTCCAGGCCCCGGACCCGCGCGTCGCCGCCGACCTCGCCGCGCAGCCGGACCCCGCCACGGTGTGCGTGGCCTGCCGCGCGGGCCGTGTCGACCACGACGGCTACTGCGAGAACTGCGGGCACGCCCAGCCGCGCGAACGCGACCACATGGAGCAGGAGTCCGGCCCCGTGGCCGCCGTCAGCGACCGGGGCCTGCGCCACCACCGCAACGAGGACGCCTTCGGCATCGGCCGCACCGCCCTGCCCGACGGCTCCTGCGCGCTGGTCGCGATCGTCTGCGACGGAGTCTCCTCGGCGACCCGCCCGGACGACGCCTCCCTCGCCGCCTCCCGCGCGGCCAGCGAGTCGCTGCTGACGGCCCTGCCGCTCGGCACGCACCCGCAGCAGGCCATGCACGACGCGATCGTCGCCGCCTCCAACGCGGTCAACGCCCTCGCCCAGGAACCCGCCACGGCCCGCGAGCACCAGCCGCACCAGAACGCCCCCGCCTGCACGCTGGTCGGCGCCGTGGTCACCCCGGACCTGCTGGTGGTGGGCTGGGTCGGCGACAGCCGCGTCTACTGGGTCCCGGTGGACCGCGGCGCACCGGCCGCCCGGCTCACCGAGGACGACTCCTGGGCCGCCCAGATGGTCGCCGCCGGCCTGATGAACGAGGCCGAGGCCTACGCCGACGAGCGCGCCCACGCGATCACCGGCTGGCTCGGCGCGGACGCCTACGAACTGGAGCCGCACACGGCTTCCTTCAAGCCGGACCGGCCGGGTGCAGTGGTGGTGTGCACGGACGGCCTGTGGAACTACGCGGAGGCGGCCGAGGAGATGGCCGGCGTCCTCCCGCCGGATGCCGCCCTACGTCCGCTGCACGGCGCCCGCGTCCTGGTCGGTCACGCCCTGGACGGCGGGGGCCACGACAACGTAACAGTGGCCGTCCTGCCGTTCCCGGCCCCGCCGCAGGGGGCAGGATCGGCCTGAGGCCGCGTACGGGAAGGCCCTGGGAAGGCCGGCGGACCGGAGGGGACCGGTCCGCATTCCGTTCATCGCTCCACCTTTCCGTGGGGCGTTCAAGGGGGATTTGAGAACGTATGGCCAATTTCTCGAAGTCGAATGTGCCGCAGTTCTCGGTGGACGTGTACCAGAACGAGTACCTCCCGGAGGGCGGCCGGGAGGTCAACGCGATCGTCACGGTGACCGCGACCGGCGGCGGCACGATCGGAAGCGCGGTCACGGCACCCCACCTCTACTCGCCGGGGCAGGGCCCGTCCGCGGCCGTGGCGATCATGGTCGACTGCTCGGGTTCGATGGACTACCCGCCGACCAAGATGCGCAACGCCCGGGATGCCACGGCCGCCGCGATCGACATCCTGCGCGACGGCGTTCACTTCGCGGTGATCGGCGGCACGCATGTCGCCAAGGAGGTCTACCCCGGCGGCGGCCGCCTCGCCGTCGCCGACGCCACCACCCGCGACCAGGCCAAGCAGGCGCTGCGCAAGCTCAGCGCCGGCGGCGGTACGGCGATCGGGACCTGGCTGCGGCTCGCCGACCGCCTGCTGTCCTCGGCGGACGTGGCGATCCGGCACGGCATCCTGCTCACCGACGGCCGCAACGAGCACGAGTCGCCGCAGGACCTCAAGCGGACGCTCGACGAGTGCGCCGGACGTTTCACCTGTGACGCCCGGGGCGTGGGCACCGACTGGGAAGTGAAAGAAGTCACAGGCATCGCCTCCGCGCTGCTCGGCACCGCCGACATCGTCGCCGATCCGGCCGGTCTCGCCGCCGACTTCACACAGTTGATGGAGACGGCGATGGGCAAAGAGGTCGCGGACGTCGCCCTGCGGCTGTGGACCCCCGTCGACACGACGATCAAGTTCGTCAAGCAAGTCGCGCCCACCGTCGAGGACTTGACCACCCGACGCACCGAGGCGGGCCCGCGCGCCGGGGACTACCCCACTGGTTCCTGGGGAGACGAGTCCCGCGACTACCACGTGTGCGTCGAGGTCCCGGCCGCGAACATCGGCCAGGAGATGCTCGCCGCCCGCGTCTCCCTGGTGATCCCGCAGCCCGACGGCACCGCCCAGAACCTCGGCGCCCAAGGCCTGGTACGGGCCGTGTGGACCGACGACATGGCCGCCTCGACGTCGATCAACCCCCAGGTCGCCCACTACACCGGCCAGGCCGAACTGGCACAAGTCATCCAACAGGGTCTGGACCTGCGCAAATCCGGAGACATCGATGGAGCAACGGCCAAACTGGGCCGGGCCGTTCAGCTCGCCGGCGCCTCAGGAAACGCGGATACTGCGAAACTCCTTGCGAAGGTGGTGGACGTGGTCGATGCCGCGACAGGTACTGTGCGACTGAAGGCGAAGGTCGCGGAGGCCGACGAGATGACTCTCGAAACCCGGTCGACAAAGACTGTTCGTGTAAAGAAGTGAACTGAAACAAAGCGAGCCCGACCCCCTGGGGTTGGAGAAATCCGGTCGAAACGGCCGGAAAAGGAGAGGGGGAAGCGCCGACATGCCGACCTGCCCGAACGGACACCAGTCGGGTTCCGACGACTGGTGCGAGGTCTGCGGTCACCGCATGGCGGGTGCCGTACCTCCACCCCCTCCGCCTCCGCCCCCGCCGGGCGGCGGCTACGGCTTCCCACCGCCGTCCGGCGGGCCGAACACCGGCCAGCCCGGCGGACGCCCGCACCCGTCCGCCGTACCGGACGCGGCGCCCGAGCTCTGCCCGCAGTGCCGTACGCCCCGGGAGGGTGCCGCGCCGTTCTGCGAGGAGTGCCGGTGGAACTTCCTCACCAACACCGCGACCTCGTACACCCCGGCTGCCCCGCGCCCGCCGGCCCCGCAGTTCCAGCGGCCGTCCGGTCCGCCGCCGTCGTTCGGGGGCGGGGACTCGTACGAGTACCAGAGCTCGCGTCCGTCCCAGATGAACCGTCCGGCCGAGCCGATCCCACCGTTCGGGGGCGAGGCTCCCGGCGCGCCGTCGGGGGCGCCCGGTCCCGGTGGGGGCTTCGGCGGGGAGCGGCCGGGGGCCGGTGGGCCTTCTGGGGCTCCGGGGGCTTCCGGGCCTTCTGGGTTCGGTGGCGAGCGGCCTGGTCCTTCCGGTCCTTCGGCCTTTGGTGAGCGTCCTGGTGGTCCTGCTCCTTCCGGTCCTTCGGCGTTCGGCGAGCGGCCCGGGGGTCCTGGTCCGGCCGGTCCTTCGAGCTTCGGTGAGCGTCCTGGGGGGCCTGGTCCTTCCGGCCCTTCGAGCTTCGGCGAGCGCCCGGGGAGTCCTGGTCCTTCCGGCCCTTCGAGCTTCGGCGAGCGCCCCGGGGCTCCCGGCCCCTCCGGTCCGTCGGGCTTCGGTGAGCGACCCGGTCCTTCCGGCCCGCCCGGTTTCGGGGGTGAGCGGTCCGGTCCGCCCGGTCATCCCGGATTCGGTGGTGACCCCTCGCGTCCGGTTCCGCCGCCGAACGCCGGGCCCGGTGGCCACGGCGGTCCCGGTGGCCCCGGAGGCCCTGGTACGGCCGGCGGTCCCTCCGGTCCCGGTACGCACCCTGGCGCCCCGCAGGCCTTCCAGCCGTCCGGTCCGGGCGCCCCGCCCGCCCCGCCCGCGTTCCCACAGGAGACGGGTCGGCCGCAGCCGGGTGGCCCGTCCTTCGGCGGCGACGACTGGGTGCTCTCCCCGCCGTCGTCCACGGGTCCCGGCGGCCCGGGTGGCCCCGGTCAGCCCGGTGGCTACGGCTATCCGCACCCCGGCGCCCAGTCCGCGCCGCCGCCCGGTCCCGCCGCCCCGCAGCGCCCGGCGACCTGGACGGCGACCATCGGTCCGGACCGCGAGTACTTCATGGCGATGATGCAGCGCTCCGGCCCCGAGGCGGCGGGCCTGAACCTGCCCGCGTACTCCCCGGAACAGCAGCGCACGCTCACCGGCAACCAGGTCACGATCGGCCGCCGCCGGCACTCCACCGGCGACACCCCCGACATCGACCTGTCGGTGCCGCCGGAGGACCCGGGCGTCTCCCACCAGCACGCGGTGCTGGTGCAGCAGCCGGACGGCAGCTGGGCGATCGTCGACCAGAACTCGACGAACGGCACCACGGTGAACGGCTCGGAGGACCCGATCCAGCCCTTCGTGCCGGTGCAGCTGCAGCACGGCGACCGGGTGCACGTGGGCGCCTGGACGACGATCACGATCCGCCGGGGCTGAGACGGTTCAGGCGGACCCGCGGGTCGGGCGGCTCGGCCGATCAGGCGGGGAGGGGCCAGGCGTACGGCCCCTCCGGATCGTCCAGCCACGCCCACTCGCGTCCGCCGCCGACGGTGATGCCGTACCGCTCCCGCCCGGGCCTGCCCTCGCGCTCCCACAGCGCGTACGCCTCCTGCGGATCGAGGCTGCCCCGGGTGAGGGCGAGCAGGAACCGGAACAGTTCGTGTTCCCGCCCCCGGCGCGGCACCGCGCCCAGCGCCACCGGCTCCGACTCGGGCCGCCCGGTGCCGCGCAGCGGGACGAAGTACGCGGGCGTGTGCAGGAATTGCCCTTCGGCGTATCCCGCGTCCCGCACGGTCAGCGCTACCAGCCCGGTGGCGAACGGCGTCAGGATCCGGCCGCCGGGACGGCACTGGGCCAGCCATGCGGGCGGGATCGACCCGAGAGTGCAGGTCGCGATGATCCGGTCGAAGGGGGCGCGCTCCGGCACCCCGCGCGTCCCGTCCCCGGTGACCACGACCGGGTGGTACCCGGCGGCCTCCAGATGCCGGCGTGCCGACTCGGTGATCTCCGGCTCCAGATCGACGGTGGTGACGAGGTCGTCGTCGCCGAGCCGGTGCGCGAGCAGTGCCGCGTTGTAACCGGTGCCCGCGCCGATCTCCAGCACCCGGTTGCCGTCCTCCACCCGCAACTCGGTCAGCATCATCGCCATCAGCGACGGCTGGCTGCTGGAGGAGAGCAGTTCGCCGTCGCGCAGCCGGGTGGCCAGCGGGGTGTCGGCATAGGCACCGCGCACCCAGCGTTCGCGCGCCTCCGGGTCGGGGCTCTCGCCCCAGCGCCGCTCGTAGCCGCCCAGGACGCCCACGTAGTAGTACGGCACGAAGAGGTGCCGAGGGACCGCCGCGAACGCCTCCCGCCACACCGGGTCCGCGGCCCACGCCCCGCTCTCGTCGATCTCCCGCACCATCGCGGCCCGCGCCGAGGCGGCGACGGCCTCCAGGTCCTTGTCGAGTGCATGCGCGCCCATATGTCCACTGTGCTGCGCTTCACAGTGCGAGGCGAGTACCCGGGCCGCCCGGCCGCGTGGTCCTAGGGCCTGTTGCCAAAGTGCCGGGCGTCGCGGGGCAGGCGGGACTTTCGCAACAGGTCCTAAGCCTTGAGTCCTGGTCCGTCGCGTCTGAGACCATGGATGCGTGAATGAGATTCGGCGCGGCACGCTTCAGGAGCAGACCTTCTACGAGCAGGTCGGCGGGGAGGAGACCTTCCGCCGCCTGGTCCACCGTTTCTACGAGGGCGTCGCCCAGGACCCGATCCTGCGGCCGATGTACCCCGAGGAGGACCTGGGCCCCGCCGAGGAGCGCCTCGTCCTCTTCCTGATCCAGTACTGGGGCGGCCCGACCACGTACAGCGAGAACCGCGGCCACCCTCGCCTGCGCATGCGCCACGCCCCGTTCACCGTCGACCGGGCCGCGCACGACGCGTGGCTGAAGCACATGCGGGACGCCGTCGACGAACTGGGCCTGTCCGAGGAACACGAGCGCACGCTGTGGAACTACCTGACGTACGCGGCGGCCTCGATGGTGAACACGCCGGGCTGAGGCCCGCCACGCCGGTGACGGGCGTCAGCGCACGCTGACGCCCAGCGTCCCCAGTCCTCCGCGGCGCACGGCGATCGATCCGTACGGCGTGCGCAGCCGCAGCCAGGCACCCGACGAGAACAGCCCCAGCTCCTCCGCCTCCCCGGCCCCGACGGTCGGCCGCAGGAACCCCAGGGACTGCGCCGCGTGCACGGCCCGCACCGGAAGGTGGGTGTCCCCGACGGTCCGGGACCAGATCTCGCGCCCGATCCGGTCGAGTTCGGCGCGCGTACGGCCCTCCGGAGGCAGCTCCTCCGTACGGGACCGGAATTCCACCACCGCGGCCGCGACCATCCCCCGCAGGGTGTCCGCCCCCGGCAGTCCCCGCTCCGGCCTCCAGCCGCCACGCGGCGGGAGCACCCCCGCCCACGGTGGCCCGGTCACCGCTTCCGGAACACCCGCCGTGGCCGCCTTCTCGTCCACGGACTCCAGCAGCTCACCGGCGGAGACGGTCACGTCGAGGGTGACGTCCAGCCCGTTCTCGTACGGCTTGGCCAGCCGTACCGCCCGGATCGCCAGCACCTCGAAGGACGGCGGTCGGCCGAAGACGGCGAGTGCGGTGCCCGCGGCCTGCAGACGCACCGCCGCTGAACGGTCGTAGTGGAGCAGCCGGGAGAGGAAGGCCGCGAGGTCCGCCGCCTCCCCCTCGTCGGCGAGGTGGAGCACCGTCATGCGGCGACGGCCTCCTCCTTGTCGTCGTCCAGGTACTCCTGGAGGAACTCCCGTTCCTCTTCGGTGAGCCGACGCGGTCGCCCCGCCTCGAAGTCGAACGGCACTATCACCGTCGAGGCCCGGACGTAGATCTGGTCGCCGTCCTTCACCTCGTAAGTGAGGGTGAAGGAGGCGGCCCTGATCTGCGTGACCCACAGCTCGATGTCCACGGGCGTGTGCCGGTGGACGAGCTGCCGCTTGTAGTCGATCTCATGGCGTGCCACCACGGACCCCTGCTTGAAGTTCTTGTCCGGGCGGAACAGGAAGTTGACACGGGCTTCCTCCAGGTAGCGGAGGAACACCACGTTGTTGACGTGGCCGTACGCGTCCATGTCCGCCCAGCGCAGTGGGCAGCGGTAGATGTGCCGCAAGAGATCAGCCCCGGGTCAGCTTCTTGTAAGTGGCGCGGTGCGGACGGGCGGCGTCCGGCCCCAGCCGCTCGATCTTGTTCTTCTCGTACGACTCGAAGTTGCCCTCGAACCAGAACCACTTGGACTCACCCTCGTAGGCGAGGATGTGCGTGGCGACACGGTCGAGGAACCACCGGTCGTGGGAGACGACGACGGCGCAGCCGGGGAACTCCAGCAGCGCGTTCTCCAGGGAGGAGAGCGTCTCCACGTCCAGGTCGTTGGTCGGCTCGTCGAGAAGCAGCAGGTTGCCGCCCTGCTTGAGGGTGAGCGCCAGGTTGAGGCGGTTGCGCTCACCGCCGGAGAGCACACCGGCCGGCTTCTGCTGGTCGGGGCCCTTGAATCCGAAGGCGGAGACGTACGCCCGCGAGGGCATCTCCACCTGCCCGACGTTGATGTAGTCCAGCTCGTCGCTCACGACGGCCCAGAGGGTCTTCTTCGGGTCGATGTTCTCGCGGCTCTGGTCGACGTACGAGATCTTGACGGTGTCGCCGACCTTGATCGTGCCGGAGTCGGGCTGCTCAAGACCCTGGATCATCTTGAACAGGGTGGTCTTACCGGCGCCGTTCGGACCGATGACACCCACGATCCCGTTACGCGGCAAAGTGAACGAAAGATCATCGATGAGAACCTTCTCGCCGAAGGCCTTGCTGAGGTTGTTGATCTCGACGACGACGTTGCCGAGCCGCGGCCCCGGCGGGATCTGGATCTCCTCGAAGTCCAGCTTCCGCATCTTCTCGGCCTCGGCGGCCATCTCCTCGTAGCGGGCCAGACGCGCCTTGGACTTGGCCTGCCGCCCCTTGGCGTTGGAGCGAACCCACTCCAACTCCTCCTTGAGCCGCTTCTGCCGCTTGGCGTCCTTCTGCCCCTCGACCTTGAGCCGGGCGGCCTTGGTCTCCAGGTACATGGAGTAGTTGCCCTCGTAGCCGTGCAGGCGGCCCCGGTCGACCTCGCAGATCCACCCCGCGACGTTGTCGAGGAAGTACCGGTCGTGGGTGACGGCCACGACGGTGCCCGGGTACTTGGCCAGGTGCTGCTCCAGCCAGTTCACGGACTCGGCGTCGAGGTGGTTGGTGGGCTCGTCGAGGAGCAGCAGGTCCGGCTGCTCCAGCAGCAGCTTGCAGAGCGCGACGCGGCGGCGCTCACCACCGGAGAGGTTGGTGACGGGCCAGTCGCCGGGCGGGCAGCCGAGGGCGTCCATGGCCTGCTCCAGCTGAGCGTCGAGGTCCCACGCGTTCGCATGGTCGAGCTCCTCCTGCAGCTTGCCCATCTCGTCGAGCAGCGCGTCGGAGTAGTCGGTGGCCATCAGCTCGGCGATCTCGTTGAACCGGTCGAGCTTGCCCTTGATCTCGGCGACGCCCTCCTGGACGTTCTCCAGGACCGTCTTCTCCTCGTTCAGCGGCGGCTCCTGGAGCAGGATGCCGACGCTGTACCCGGGCGACAGGAACGCGTCACCGTTCGACGGCTGCTCAAGACCGGCCATGATCTTGAGGACGGTGGACTTACCGGCGCCGTTCGGACCGACGACGCCGATCTTGGCACCCGGAAGGAAGTTCAGGGTGACGTCGTCGAGAATCACCTTGTCGCCGTGCGCCTTGCGCGCCTTGCGCATGGTGTAAATGAACTCAGCCAAGAGAAACCGTCCGGCAGCTTGAAATCTGGCAGTGGGCAGATACACCCCATCTTGCCGCATCGCCGGCCACCGGCGGAAACCGCCTGGTGGCCGCGTGGGGCCGTCGTGGGCAGCGAGTGACCGGGCGGACACTCGCTGTTGAGGTGCTTCAGGCGCTACGACTTCTTCTTGCGGACCACGACCAGTGCCGCGCCGCCGATCACCACCAGGCCGATCGCCACGCCCGCGATCGCCGGGGTCGTGTCGGAGCTGCCGGTGGCGGCGAGGTTGACGTCGGCGGAGGTGCTGCCGACCGTGGCCGGGCTCGGCTGGGTGAGGATCTGGGTGGACGCACCTGCCTCGGAGGCCGCGTCGGCCTGGGTGCGGCAGTCGAGGACGCCGGTGAAGCGCTTCTCGTAGCCGCCGGGGCCGGTGATCGTGAAGTCGTAGGCCTGGTCCTCCTGGAGCGGGATGGTCACCGTGCGGGTCTCGCCGGCCGCGATGGTGTGCTCGGCGCCCATCAGCTCGAAGGTGAACGCCTCGTCGCCCTGGTTGACCGCGGTGATGTCCACGCCGCCCTCGGCGCAGTTCTCCGCCGCGGACAGCGCGGGTATCGCGCCCGTCTCCGCCCAGGTCGCGCTCGCCGTCGCCGTGACCGTGGACTCGCTGGAGCCGGCCAGGATCTGCGTCTGGCTTCTGGTCTCGGAGGCGAAGGCGCGGCCGACCGGCACGGTGGTCGACGCCTGCACGGTCAGCTCGGCCGAGCCGTCCGTGGTGTCCGCCGGTACCTCGAAGAACAGCTGGCTGCCGTCCTGCGCGGTGGTGATGTCCTTGCCGTTCTTGCCGACGATCCGCACCCCGCTCGTCGCGGCGTCGGCCGGTGGGGTCACTGTGACGCTGTCCGCGTTGGTGTGCACGGTCACCGGGCCGAGGAGCCCACCAGGGTGGCCGGAGAGCGCGGGCGGGTCGAGGGTCAGCGACGCCTCGGGTTCCGCCACGTCACGGGCGCTCTTCTCCAGGTAGTCCGCGAGCTTCTCGGCCTCGGGGTCGACGGCGTCGACGTCCACCCCGTCCGAGTAGCGCCAGATGGCCACCTGCGTACCGGCCGCCGCGTCCTGCTCACTGAGGCCGCCCCGCACCCCCGCCTTCTTCGCCAGCGAGGCCAGGTCGTTCACCTGCGGGTAGGAGTTCTGCAGGATCCAGCGGATGCGGCCGGCGTCCTTGTTGGCGCCCAGGGAGGTGCCGCTCCAGGGCGTCTCGTGGTACTTGGCGTCCTTCTGCGTGGGGTTGTGGATGTCCACGCAGTACGTCTGCAGCATGCCGCCGCCCTCGACGGACATCTCGAACAGGCCCGCCGAGATCTCCAGGTCGCCCTCGGCGGAGTGCACCACCGCCGCGCCGTACGTCCTCAGGCCGCCTATGGTGGCGGTCGCTCCGCCCTGGGTGTGTGCCGGAGCGGTGTCGGCGGCGGCAGGGCCGGCCGTCACCAGGGCACCGCTGACGGCGAGCCCGGACGCCAGCGTCACTGCGGCGAGGCGGGCCGCCCCTCGCCCGCACACGGACAGTGCGGAGAACGAAGAAAACACAGAATTCCCCTTCGAGCAGGACCCGTTGACGTGGGGGGTACGGTCCCACCAGCAGAATCTCAAGCCACGAGAGCCACGTTCGGCATCCTAAGGATGCGGGCGTACCAGGCTTCCCAGTGATCCCGTCGGACCGGAGATCCGACTCGGAATCGTTATCGCCGAGACCCCCTACGAACAGGGCTTATCGACAAATCCACCGAGGTTGTTCGGTAACGCATGCGCCGATAAGCCGCAGTTCGGTCAGAGATGTCTGAGGTCCAGTTCGGTGCGGTGTCCGACGTCACGTCACCGCCGCTACCTCCGGCTGCTGTTGGGACTCCGTATCAGCCGTGTCGTCCGCGGACTCGCCGGCCGGCGTCTCCCACACCGGCTCGGGCTGCTGCGGTGAACCGGCCACCGCCGTCTCGCCCTTCGCGTTCCCGCGCCGGAACGCCGAGGTGCCCCGCGCCAGATCGTGGCCGATCGCCACGGCGTCGATATCGGCCGAGGTCCAGCTCTGCCCCTCGCGCACATCCGTCCGCACCTTCAACCGGCCCTGCACGATGACGGGATCGCCCACCCCAAGGGAGGCCGCCGCGTTGGTGGCGAGCTGTCGGTTGGCCCACACCGTGAAGAAGTTGGTGTGCCCGTCCGTCCACACGTTCTTCTCCCGGTCCCAGTACCGGGCGGTCACCGCCAGCCGGAACCGTGCCGACGGCCCGGCCGCCAACTCCCGGTAGACCGGCTGCGTCGCCACGTTGCCCACGGCACACACCATCGTCTCGTTCATGTCCTCGTACCCCTCCCCCGCCCGGCCGCTCGCACCGGGCGGACACGCCTACGGGCCCGTCCCGTACGGCTGCGTCTGCCGGCGACGGCCGCGATCGTCCGCGTACCGCCACCGCCGTGACGACCGCGTCCGTCGCGATCGCCGCGAAGCCAGACTGCCTCCGCCGGGCCGAGCCCGCTGAGCGCTGTGGACGGCCCTGGAGCTGTGGAAAACTCCGCCACCCGTTCGAGGGACAACCTCCGAGGTCAACCGGACAACAGGCCGACAAGTCGGCCGCCCCACCCCCTACCTCACCCCCACCCCCGTCCCCAGCACCCGCCCGTACTGCTCCCGAACCTCCCGGTACCGCAGCAGCTCAGCCGCCACGGGATCGAGCACCCGCGCCCGCCCGCACCCGGCCGCCGCCTCCCGCAGTCGCCGTTCCGCCTCCAGCCCGTACCGCCGGGCCGGCCCCCGCGCCGCCAGCTTGCAGCTCCATTCCACGAGCGGACCGCCGACGATGCCGGACACCATCAGCAGCACCGGCACCCCGAGGTTCGGCGCCATGACCCCGACGATCTGCCCGACCAGCCACAGCCCGCCCACGATCTGGAGGATCGTCATGGCCGCCTGCACCAGCACGGCCGCCGGCCACCAGCCCGGTCGCGGCGGCCGTCCCGGCGGCAACCCGGCCCGCGCGGTCAGCACGTCGAGCGCCTCGGGCAACCCGTGGGCCCCGCGTGCGGCCGCCTCCCGCACCGCCTGCGCCCACGGCGCGGGCAGCCCGGCCGAGGCCCGGTCGGCCA
Source organism: Streptomyces spinoverrucosus (assembly GCF_006539505.1). Lineage (GTDB taxonomy): Bacteria > Actinomycetota > Actinomycetes > Streptomycetales > Streptomycetaceae > Streptomyces > Streptomyces spinoverrucosus. Next base: position 58,591 of record NZ_BJND01000037.1, on the reverse strand, counting down.
CCGTACGCACCGCCTGTTCGACCTTCTGCCGTGCGGTGGCCTGCTCGTCCGCCTGCGTGCGCAAGGTCAGCCGTCCCGTGGGAGGTTCACTCCGGTCCTGGTACCACCGCCACAGCCGCAGCCAGGGCGTCCCGCACGCGCGGTTGGCGTTGCGCAGCCAGGCCCGTTCGGCCGCCTCACCGGCGGCGGTGGCGCCCACGGCGTCCGCCAGCCGCGCGGAGAACTCGTCGCGCGCCTGCTCACTGAGCCCCGTGCGCCGCCGGGTGGCGTAGACCGGCCACAGCCGCCCCGCGGCGGCATCGAGATCGGCGGAGATACGGCGGGCCGCGGCGCCCCGCTCCGCCACGAACTCGCCGAGCGCCTCCCGCAAATCCCCGATCCCCTCCCCGGTGAGCGCGGACAGCGCGAGCACGGTCGCGCCCGGTTCGCCGTACTCCCCCAGGGCGACCCCGTCCTCGTCGAGCAGCCGCCGCAGATCGTCGAGCACCTGGTCGGCCGCCTCCCCGGGGAGCCGGTCGACCTGGTTGAGGACGACGAACATCACCTCCGCGTGCCCGGCCATGGGCCGCAGATAGCGCTCATGGAGCACTGCGTCGGCGTACTTCTCCGGATCCACCACCCAGATGATCGCGTCCACGAGGTCCAGCACCCGCTCGGCCTGTTCGCGATGCTGTACGGCGGCGGAGTCGAGGTCGGGCAGGTCCACCAGGACCAGCCCACGCAGCTGCGCCTCCGCCTCCGGGCTCTGCAACGGGCGCCGGCGCAGCCGCCCGGGGATGCCGAGCCGGTCGATGAGGCTCGCCGCGCCATCGCTCCAGCTGCATGCGATGGGCGCGGCCGTGGTGGGCCGACGTACTCCCGTCTCCGAAATGGCCACCCCGGCGAGCGCGTTGAACAGCTGCGACTTGCCGCTACCGGTCGCGCCCGCGATGGCGACCACGGTGTGCTGCCCGGAGAGCTTGCGCCGCGCCGCCGCCTCGTCCAGCACCCGGCCCGCCTCGGCGAGCGTCCTGCTGTCAAGCCGGGTGCGCGACAGCCCCACCAGCTCGCGCATCGCGTCCAGCCGCGACCGCAACGGGCCGTCGTACGCCAGCGGCGTCACGGTCCGCGACCCACTCGGCCTGGTCTTCACTACGGCGACCTGCTCGCCACCGTTCGCCTCGGTCACCCGGCGCGCGATCAGCCCGTCGTCCCAGGTGTCCTCGGACTCCTTGCGACGGGAGGGGACTTCGGGGCGGGGGCCATCCTCGCGACGCGAGCCCGGTTGCTCCCCCGTCCCGGATGCCCCGGACTCCCCCGCCCCCGACTCCACCGCCTTGCGCAACGCCTTCCAGGGACGCCTAAAGGCGCCACTTCCCCAATCCACCCTCCTAGGGAGGTCTTTTCGGGCGTCGGAGGCGTCCTTTTCCGAGTCGCCGTCCCCGATGGAACCCGTTGATCCGTTTCCGGAATCGACACTCTCCTCTGAGGGACCCTTTTCGGAATCGTCCCCCCTGGGGGAATCCTTTCCGGAATCCTCCCCATTGGGGCCGCTTTCGGAATCGCTCTCCATGGGGTCCCGATCCGCAGCGTCAGACCCCTCGGCAGTACGACTTTCATCAGTGCGATCTTCAGGAGTACGTCCCTCGGAGTCATCGCCCTCAGGGTCAGGCTCCTCCGCGCGCTCAACCTCGTGTGCATCCTCACGCGCGTCCTCGGCGGCCGCCACCTCCGGTGCTTCCGACCCTTCCGGCTCTTTCAGCTCTTGAGGCTCTTGCGTCTCTTGCGGCTTTTGCGGCTCTTCTGTCCTGTCCGGCCCTTGTGGCCCTGGTAGCCCTTCATGCACCTGAGGCATCTCCAGTTGCTGGGGATCGGCGTGTTCCGTGTGGTCCTGGTCAGTGACGGCGGTCACCGGTCACCTCTCCTTCTGCAGTACGGACAACGCCGCGATGAGTGCGGCCTGCGGTTCCGGATGGACCTCAAGGGCATCGAGGGGCTCCAGGCGGCGCTCGCGTCCGTTGTGCATGACCCGGTCCACGCACTCGGCGAGCAGCCGCCCGCCCCGGTCGCGCAGCCGCAGCGCCCCGTGCGCGCCGATCCGCTCGGCGAGCCCCTCGCCCGCGGAGCGGGCCCGGCGACCGCCCAGCAGCGCGGTGGCGACCAGGGCGGCGATCACCTCGGGGTCCTGGGCGACGTTGCGGTCGAGGTCGCGGACCTCGTCCTCGGCGTACTCCTCCACCTCGCGCCGCCACCGCCGTACCGCCATCCCGATCCGGTGCTCGGCGTTCTCCAGGGACACGTCCCGGTCCGCGAGCCCCGGGGCGCGCGCCGCGGGTTCGCGCCGCCAGGCATCGTCGACGCGCTCGTCGGCGGCGGTGACGGCGCACAGCAGGAGCGCGCCGAGGCTCTCCACGAGGGCGTCGAGCAGCTCGCCGGCCGTGCAGTCGAGCGGAAAGGCCCGCCAGCGCTTCAGGGCAGCCCCGGCGAGCACGGCACCGGACTGCAGGCGCCCCCGTACGCGCGCGTGCTCGCTGTCGTAGGCGAGGTCGACGGCGGAGGTGAGCCGGAGGGCGGCGGCGTACTGAGCGGCGGCGGCGCTGGCCAGCTCGGGCATCCGGGACTTGAGCGAATTGAGGACGCCGTACGCCGTACGGGCCATGGCTTGCTGGCGGGCTGCGGGGTCCTGGGTCTGCTGGACGAGCCAGGTGCGCAGCGGCGCCACGGCGGTGGCCGGGAGCAGGCCGCCGCCCCAGGCGGACTCGGGCAGCTCGGGCACGGTGAAGCGGGGTACCTCACCGAGGCCGGCCTTGGTGAGCAGCGCGGCGTACTGCCGGGAGACCTCGGAGACGACCTGGTGGGGCACCCGGTCCAGGACGGTGATCAGGGACGCGTCGTACTCCTTGGCGGTGCGCAGCAGGTGCCAGGGGACGGCGTCGGCGTAGCGGGCGGCCGTGGTGACCATGATCCAGATGTCGGCTGCGCAGATGAGCTCGGCGGCGAGGGTGCGGTTGTCGGCCACCAGGGAGTCGATGTCGGGCGCGTCGAGGAGGGCGAGGCCGCGCGGCAGGGTCTCGGCGCTCTCGATCCGCAGCACGCGCGCGGGGTTGTCGCCGGGGAGCAGCAGATCGTCGTCGGACTCCTGATGGGGCACCCACACGCGTGTGAGGTCGGGCAGTACGCGCATGCCACTGAACCAGTGATGATCCTCCGGGTGGCAGACCAGTACGGGCGTCCGGGTCGTGGGCCGCAGGACGCCGGCCTCGCTCACTCTGCGCCCGACGAGCGAGTTCACGAGCGTCGACTTGCCGGCACCTGTCGAGCCTCCTACGACGGCCAGCAAGGGCGCTTCAGGCTCTCTCAGGCGGGGCACCAAGTAGTCGTCGAGCTGGGCGAGCAGTTCGTCGCGGTTGGCACGCGCGCGTGGGGCCCCCGCCAGGGGCAGCGGGAAGCGTGCGGCGGCGACGCGGTCGCGCAGCGCGGAAAGTGCGTCGAGCAGCTGAGGCCGTACGTCCAAGGTCACCACATGCGAAGAATGCCCAATTTTATGGGATATCTGAAGCATATGAGCATGTCTGCGCGCCGATAGGACACAAGGGACGGAAGGGGCGACTGGGACACGGACGCAGTCCAGGCATAACGAGTGCACAACACCCGGCGTGTGAGGCGTCAAAAGCGATGCACGATTCGTACCTGCCTGCGATTATCAGGACCGCTTCACCGAACCTCCACATCGAGCCACGGAGGCGAAGCAACAGGGTCACGGATCAGGGAGCCCTATCCTTGTCCCCGGCAACGTCACGGATCGGCCCACACCCGGGCACCCACGACAGAGGCCACACACCTGGCCCCCGTAGCTCAGTGGATAGAGCAGGCGCCTTCTAAGCGCTTGGCCGCAGGTTCGAGTCCTGCCGGGGGCGCTCACGTCCTGACGTGCGGAGATGATCAGGGGCGGCAGACGGGTGACGTCGTTGCGGTGCCCGCCGGTCAGCTGCACCGCGAGTGGCTCCGCCCCAATCGCTTCAGCCGGGCCAACAGGTGTGCCGTGTTACACCATCCGGTGGCTTATGGCCGTCGCAGCGTTATTCATATTCTCCGATTTCCTATGCATTCCACTGTCTGGCGCTTGGTGCTGACCACCTGTCACCTAGCCCTGAACCAAGCCGAGGAGAGTGGAACGAATGACGACATCGCCGCGATGGCGATCTGTTCTGCCGTCAGCCGCCGTAGCTGCAGCGCTCGTCGCAGCACCGCTGGCGAACGCGGGAGCCGCCTACGCAGAGGACCACACCAACCCGCACCCGCCGTCCCCGATGAAGCCTGCCTACCCGGCGAAGCATCATCACTTGGCGAAGCCGGCCCACCCGGAGAAGCCCGTCTACCCCGTCAAGCCCGTCCACCCGGAGAAGCCCGCCTACCCGGCCAAGCCCGCGTATCCCGTTAAGCCGGCCTACCCGGAGAAGCCTGCGTACCCCGTCAAGCCCGCATACCCGGAGAAGCCCACCCTCCCCGTCAAACCCGCATACCCGGCCAAGCCCGCCTACCCGGAGAAGCCCGCGCTCCCCGCCAAGCCCGCCTACCCGGTGAAGCCTGCGTACCCGGTAAAGCCCGCGCTCCCCGTCAAACCGGCCTACCCGGAGAAGCCTGCGTACCCGGTAAAGCCCGCGCTCCCCGTCAAACCCGCCTACCCGGAGAAGCCCGCCCTCCCCGCCAAACCCGCCTACCCGGAAAAGCCTGCGTACCCGGCCAAGCCCGCATACCCCGTCAAGCCGGCCTACCCGGACAAGCCCACGTACCCCGCCAAGCCCGTCCACCCGGAGAAGCCCGCATACCCGGACAAGCCCACCTACCCCACCAAACCCGCCTACCCGGACAAGCCCGCCCACCCGACCAAGAAGCACCACGGGCACCACGGGCACCACTAGGGGTCATGTCCCGCCAAGCGGTGTCGTCAGGAGTGACGGTCCCGCGGCGGCCATCCCATCACCTCAGACCAAGAGACAAAGGCCATCGTGCGCTCCACCGGTTGAACTGACCGTTCACCGGGGAGACTTGCGCGATGGCCTGCCCTTGTTCATGGTCGCACACCCTCTGGCCCCGCCGCGTCAGCGAGGGCGAGAGCCCCCGCGACGCGCTGCGGTTCCCCGGACGCGACATCTGTTCGCTGCCAGGTCTACACACTCCTCGGTGGGAGGGCGTGTAGCGCGGCAGGTCAGAACGCCTGGCTGTTACAACCCATGTCCGAACCGAGGTGGGTGGGCTGCGCGCCCGGCGACCCTTCGCCGTTGAACGCGTTGGCCAGCACGCTGTTGAGGGCGCCCAGGCTGCCGAGGACGTCGATGTTCATGTCGTGCGAGCGGCACTCGATGCCCTGGGTGACGTCGAAGTCGTGAGCTCCCGCCTCACCGTGGGCGACGGCGGTGCCGACGCCGAAGGAGCCGACACTGCCGAGGACGGCGCCCACGAGGGCGACCTTCTGAAGCTTGCGCATTTCTTCTCCGTTGGTCGAGCGGATGTGGTGTGCAGCGGATCGAGTGGGGTCGTTGGAGACGTGCGGGAAGGTCATCAGCCGAGCCGGGGCAGACCCAACTGGCCCACAGGAGGCGCCGCGACCTGTCCGAGGCCGAGCCCGGGTACCTGCGGCGGCCCGGCCGGCGAGATCAGCGGGTTGATGAGCGGATTCACCTGCGGGTTGACCTCCGGGTTCACCTGCGGGGTGACACGCGGTCCGGGCGCCGGAGCGAAGGCCTGGGGTACGGCGACCTGCGGAGCGACCTGCGGCATGACCTGCGGCGCCGTCTGCGGGGTCACCTGCGGCATGACCTGCGGCGCCGGCTGCTGGGGGGCGGCCTGCTGCGCGGCGTACGGCGAGTTGGAGACCTGCGCGTAACCCCCCGACGAGGCCGAAGCGGAGGCGTAACCGCCGCCCTGGTGCGGGGCCGGCGCCGGCAGCGTCGAGTGGACCGGTTGGGCATGCGGCTGCGGAGCGGCGACCTGTGCGGTGCCCGCCGAACCGGCTGCCGCCCTGGCCTGCGGAGCGCTGTGCTGGGGTGCCGAGTACTGGGGAGCAGGCGCGGGGGCTGCGTACTGGGGAGCCGAATACTGCGGAGCCGAGTACTGGGGAGCCGAGTACTGCGGTGCGGAGTACTGGGGTGCCGAATACTGCGGAGCCGAGTACTGCGGTGCGGAGTACTGGGGTGCCGAGTACTGGGGAGCCGGGTACTGGGGTGCAGGAGCCGGAGCAGCACCGCTGTACCCGACGGGAGAGTCGGCATGGCTGACGCCGGCGCCGATGGCGGACAGACCGCCGGCCGCTGCTGCGACGAGCGCGGCCTTGTGGAGCTTTCGCATGGAACCCTCGGCCCTTCAATACCTGTACAGGGAATTTCGTTGTATTCAGTGCAGTCCTGCGTCCACCCAGTCGGATGTTCGTACTGCGCCCTGACAGGCGTCATCCCGGGTTGTCGCGTGGACTTCATGCCGGAGTCGACAGCGAATCTCCTGACCCCTCTCAGATGCACGGTCGCTGTCCTCTCCCCGCTGGCAACGACATTTCTCCTGACCCGGTCACGGGATCCGAAATCCGCTCACCCATTTGCGCCAGCCTGCCTCGCCACGGGTCGGTAAGGACACGCCGTACGACATTGGGGCAAATGAGTGACCACGCCCTGACACCCGTGCCTGGACCAGCCCTTGTCTCGTTCCCCACTCGGCCAGAGCGATGGCCCACCGCAGCCGCCGGGGCAGCAACAACGACAAAGGCTGCGCCGGCTCATCAGCATTCCCATACGTTCCATGCACAGGTCAATGAAGGGCCGAGGGTTCCATGCGCAAACTTCAACAGGTCGCGCTCGTCGTCGCAGCAGCCGGCGGTCTGTCCGCCTTCAACACCGGCTCCAGCTTCGCCGACGCTCCCGTCGCGTACAACGGTGCTGCTCCGCCCCCCATTGGACAGCCGGACGCCCAGGCCGGATCGTGGACCGCCTCTCAGGCCGCCGCGCAGACCCACGGCGCGCCGGCCCCGTACCAGCACATGGCCCCGCAGCAGCCCGCTGAAGTCAGCCCGCAGATCAATCCGCAGCTCAGCCCTCAGCTCAACCCTCAGCTCAGCCCGCAGAGTTCGCCGCAGAGTGGCTCGGCGCAGGCCGCCCCGGCGAGCCAGAACAACCTCTTCCGTCCCAACCAGGAGTGCAGCCCGCAGTCCCTGCTCAACGCGAATCTGCCGGTCGCCGTACTCGCCGCCTCCGAGGCCAACGGCGTCGCCTGCACCCAGGCCAACAGCCAGTCGAACGCCCTCGCCAACGCACTCCACACCAGCTAGAGCCGTCGGGCGGCAGGAGGTTGGCGTCCACGCGGGCCCTTCGAGGATCCCCGGAGGGCCCGCTGGTCTGCGATGCGACGTCCGGGTGCTTCCGCTGCGAGATCACGAAATCGGCGCGTCGCTGTCCGTTTTGAGGTATTTCCGAATAATCTCCTGTGACTGTAAGCAGTCGATCTTCCACAGATCGCACCCCTCTTCACTCCACCGGAGATGACATGCACAAGCTTCGCAAGGCTGCCGTCGTAGTCGTGGCCCTGGGCAGCGTCGGACTCCTGAGCGCGGGCACCGCCAGCGCCAACGGGCACGACGGCCACGGCGGCAAGAAGGACGGGGACAAGTTCAGCGTCCTGCAGAGCTCCAACTGCAAGTCGCACGACCTGAACGTCGACGTCCTCGGCCAGGTCAACCTGCTCGGCGCCGCGCTGGCCGGCCTGCTCAACGGCGAAGGCGCACCTGGCGCGCAGGACACGCACATCGGCTCGACCATGGGCTGCAACAACAGCGCCTTCTAGGCGCGCAACGGTCGCAGCGCCGGCCGAGAGCGGGAAACAGGTCCCGGCACCGAGCATCAGACTCGGCGCCGGGACCCCTTTTTTGCCCAATTCACTTGAGAGATTCACTCGCAAGGCGAGCCATTTACCGCCCATCGGCCAAGATGGTGAGACTGCCCCGAATTCGGCGTGCCGTCAGTTGCTTTGGGATATTTCTTATTACCCTCCGTAACTGTACGAAGTCGATCTGTCACAGATCGCAACCCACTTCACTCCACCGGAGATGACATGCACAAGCTCCGCAAGGCCGCCGTCGTGGTCGCCGCCCTCGGGAGCGTCGGCCTCCTGAGCGCCGGCACAGCCACCGCGGACCAGGGACCGGGCGGCTGGGGCCACAAGGGCACGAGCTTCAACGTCCTGCAGAGCACCACCTGCAGGTCGCACGACAGCAACGTCGACATCCTCGGCCAGGTCGGCATCGGCAACGGTCTGGGCGGAAACCTGCTCAACGGCGAGGGCAACCCGGGCGCACAGGAGACCAGCCTGGGCTCGACCATGGGCTGCAACAACAGCGTCGGCAAGTGAGGTAGGCCAAGACCCCTTCCCCGGTGCCCCGGCCACTGGCCGGGGCACCGGGGTTTTTGTGTCGACAGGAGGTCAGGAAAGCCAAATGCCGGATCGGGAGGGATCCCGATCCGGCATTCACCGGTCGCACTTCAGAACTTGAATTCAGGCAGCTTGTATCCCTTGGGCAGCTCCGCCTTGTTGGAGCACTCCACTTCCGGTCCGACCTTCGTGGCCCCACCGTTCAGCAGGTGACCGTCGGAAAACACGAAGCGCGGCCGCTCGATCGTCTCGCAGTTCTGCTTCTGCTTGATGACGTGCTTGCCGTCCTTGTCCTTGTGGACGACTTCGCTCTTCTTGACGCAGATGATGTCACCCTGGCCGTTGAGCGTGCACTCGCCCGAGGGTTCGTCAGCGTACGCCTGGGTGGCACCGCCGTAGATCACAGCGAGGGCTCCAAGGAGCCCCGAGACGGTTGCGATCTTCCGTCGACCGATCATGTGCTGCTTTCCTTTGCAATCGAGGCCCGGGCGCCTGTGCCGTTGACCGGCGTGCGCCCGAGCCTTGGAGAAGGTCGAAATACGGGACCCGGCGCCTGACGCATCCTCAACTTGCGTTCGGCGGCAGGAACTTTTGCGGCCCGGGCGCGCACCCTGATGGGTCTGCTGCGCGCCCGGGCCGCGTTTGCCGTTGAGGGTGTCACTCAGCACACCGCTGAACATCCCAGAGCGTTGGCCTCGAGGAAGCCGCCGGGCAACGCTGAAACGTGCGCGTCGAGCCCCGGCGCTTTTTTACCGGTAGCCGTCCGGAGCGGAGTACTGACCGTAGTTGGCGTCGGGCGCGGCGGCGTACGGAGCCGCCTGAGGCGCGGCGTAGGTGGACTCCTGCGGGGCAGCGTACGGAGCGGCCTGCGGAGCCGCCTGGGGAGCGGCGGCGTAAGGAGCCGCCTGCGGGGCAGCGTACGGAGCCGAGTACGGAGCGGCCTTCGACTGATCGTGCGGGGCGCCGCCCCACGTGGCCACCGCGTTGGCCTGCGAGTTGGCCACCGCGGTGATCTGCGGAGCGTCCCCGCCGTTGGCGAAGCTGACGCCGACGCCAAGGGTGGACAGCCCCGCGACCGCTGCGGCTACGACGGCAGCGCGCTGAAACTTGCGCATGGTTGACCCTTTCTGACCTGGCATGAAGCCATGGGTTGACTACTTAGTGTGAGCATATACACACGCTACGTAGCATTTTGGGATCTCTGCCTTCCGTCGTGTCGGCTCATGGCGAGGCGCCCTTCCATCCGCCTCGTCCCGTGAAGGCAACGAGCTTGCCCCGGGGCCGAGTCACGGGCAGCCAGAGGCGGTCACCCATTTGCAGGTGCGCTCGCGTGGACGCGAAAACAGCGGATGGCCGACCCCGGGTCATCCCGGTCCGGCCATCCGCTGGTTGAAGCGTGATGAAGGTGTCTGAAGGTTCCGCCGAGGCTCAGCCCAGCAGACGAGGCAGCACCGGGCCGTCGGCACTCTCGGCGCTGTCGCCGGTCTTCGGCGTCGAGTTGAGGCACGTCACCTCGGGCCCGATCTTCGTGGTCCCCCTGCTCAGCAAGCTGAGGGGAGAGGGCAACGTCCAGGGCTGCATCGGCACGCAGCCCTGTGACTGCCTGGCGAACCTGTCGCCCTCGGCCGGGGTGCCGGTAACCCATTGAATGCAGGTGATGTTGCCCTCGGCATCGCTGGTGCAGGCACCCGGGCCTGCTGCGGCGTAGGCCTGGGTGATGCCGGTGCAGGTCACGGCGAGGCCACCCAGAAGCCCCGAGACGGCCGCGATCTTCTTCGTACTGAACATGTGGTGCGTTTCCTTTGTGAGGGTGCCCGGGCGCCGTGCGCCGCGAACGGGCCACGCCGGGCCCTGATGACGTCCGAGAGACAGACTCCGGCCGTGTACGACGCGGGCCCCTCGGGGGCTGACCCCAAAGTGGCCCGCGTCGCGCACGCTTGCGCCGCCGCCCTCAGCGAGTGAAGGCGTTGTTGAACTGACCGCAGGTGGTGTCGAAGGTCTGGGCGAGACCGAGCACGCCGATCGGAAGGTCGGTCTCGGCCACCGTCTGCGGGCTGCACTCCTGGTAGGGGCGGTAGAGGTCGTTCGCCTCCAGCCCGCCTTCGTGAGCGAAGACGGTACCGGCGCCGGCACCGACGGCCGACAGACCGCCGGCGGCCACTGCTGCGATCACGACCTGCTGAAGCTTACGCATGGAACCCTCGGTTCTTCATTGCCTGTTACATCGAGGCTGATTGCCTACCGTGACTGAATGAACACTAGCAGTAATCATCCAGCGTGTTCCACACTTGGACAGCCGTGTCCAGATGGGGACATGGGGCACATTCAGGGATCTTTCGAGGTCCGGTCGAGACACCAACACCCACGCAGTAAGGGTGAGTTGTGCTCAGTGGCGCGCGGCCACGGAGACGACCAGATCCCGCAGCCCCTCGACGTACCGCCGCATGTTCTTGTATGCCGCGTCGGTGTCCGGGTAGCGGCAGGCGAACCACAGGCCCTCGTGCAGCCGGTTGACCCAGGCGCACACCTGATCGCCGTACGAGACCCGGATCAGTCCGTACGCCTTCCGCTCTGCCCAGCGGGCGGAGCCGGGGACGACGCGGGCGTCGACGTACGAGACGATCGAGTACAGGTCGGGGGAGGTCGGGCGGAAGTCCGTGCCGAGCAGGCGCAGTACCCGGGCCAACGGCATACGCGCCAGTGACCGGTTGGCGTGCAGTTCGGCGCGTACCGCCGTGAGTGCCTCGTCGAAGTCCCGTGCCGCGGCCACCTCGATCGGCGCGCCGCCGACGTACCAGCCCACGGAGTCCGACCACACGGACTTCAGCCGGGTGTGGAACGGCACGACCGTGCGGTAGACCGGCTCCCCGCCAAGTTCATGGACGATCAGGCTGGTTGCAGCCAGGAAGCCCACCAGGCTGCCGCCGAAGGGACGGCAGTACGCCTCGAACGCGGCTGCGGCGTCCGCGTCCACGAGCGGTTCACGCATGAGCTGCTGCGCGGGCAGCCCGCCCCCGGGCTCCAGGCCGAGGTCGACGGGAAAGCTGGGCAGCCGTCCGTCGCACCGGCCGATGAACTCGCGCCAGCGGGCGACGATCGCGTGCGAGTCGTCGATCCCGTCCGCGCTCGCCCGTTCCAGCTCGCAGAAGTCGACGTAGCTGCCGGCCGGAGCCCCGGCCACGGCACGGCCCGCGAGACGCGCCGCGTAGAGCTCGTGGATCTCCTGCGGGATGCGCTGGAGGGAGTAGGCGTCGACGTTGGTGTGGTCGAAGGCCATGTACACGCTGGTGGAATCGTCGCGGACGACCGCCGCGAAGATGTGGTTCGGCCAGCCGAGCGCGTCCGCCGCCACGTCGAAACGGTCCTGCAAGTGCCGTACCAGCGCGCCCTCGTCGGTGAAGTCGCCGACCACCTTGCGACTCAGCGATACGTCGTCCCCGTCGAGCGTGAACCGTTGCATCTCGTCGTCGGCCCAACGGAAGCCGCTGCGCAGCGTCTCGTGCCGCAGCGTCCAGCCGCGCAGCGCCTCCTCCAGCGCGTCGAGATCGGCCCGGCCCGGCAGGTCGAACGCCGCGCCCAGCCAGGTCGGCACGAACAGACCGTCCTCGCGCACCGACCGCGCCGTTCGGATGTGCGACTCCTGGATGTACGCCGGCGGCCGCGGATCCGGCGGCAGCACTGCCGCCGCCGCGACGGTCGCCGGGCTGAACGTCCACTCGACGAGCTGTCCAGGCCGGACCTCGCAGCGCTGAATGTCAGAAACTCGCACAGGGCGTCTCCGTTCGCAGAAGACACAAAGACGATCAAGGGAATGGCATGCGCAGCCAGCAGTGGCCGCCGTGTCGCTGATTTTTCAACGGAACGTGCGATGACCCGAACAACCAAGCGATCACTCGGCGTTGACGGGGGGGCGTGCGTGGGAAGAGCCCCGGCACTTCGCGTGCCGGGGCTCTTCTCACGTACGTCGCCCCTGAACTGGCCTCACACGTACCGGTAGATCGCGCTCATGTCGTCCAGTTCGTCCGGCGTCACGTCCCACGGCGGCAACTTCTCGTGCCGGGCCACGATCCGGCCGCGCTGGGCGTTGCCCACGCCGGGCGGCTTGTCCGGGAGGTATCGGTGGGCGCGGTGCCGCTGCTGCCAGCGGATCCACTGCAGGTCGACGAACGCGTGGTGCAGCCAGAAGACGGGGTCGTTGGGGGATGCGCCACCGAGCATCGTCCCGCCGATCCAGCGGTGCACCCGGTTGTGGTTGCGCCAGGATGCGCTGCCCCGGCCCGTCCCCCACCCCTCCAGTTTGTTGCGGAACCCCTTGGTGACCGTCGAGTCGTACGGATACGTGTCGTACACGCCGTCCTTGAGCGCCCACTCCAGATCGTTCCTGGTCGGCAGCGCGATCGGGTCACGGGCGCGGCCGAGGTCGCGGGTGAGGTACCTCCTGTCGGTCACGCCCACCTTGAGGGGCCAGCGCCCCTCTCGGTAGGCGAACGGGCCCGTCATCACCTGCCGGTCCGAGGGCCGCCCGTTGCCGCCGAGCAGGTCGTCGGTCCACGGCACGGAGGTGGCCGTGCGGTCGCGGGTCCAGTCCCAGTACGGCACCGTCACCGACGGGTCCACCCGGCGCAGCGCCCGCTCCAGGTCCAGCAGCAACTTGCGGTGCCAGGGCAGAAAGGAGGGCGTCATGTGGGCGGAGCGCAGTCCGCGCTCGCCGTCGGGGGTGTAGTAGGTGACGTGCATCCGTACGAACTCGTCGTACTCACCACGCCGTTTGAGTTCCAGCAGGGCGCCGACGAACCTTCGGCGCTCGGTGCCGGTCAGCTTGCTGACGTCCTTACGCGTGTACGTCATGTCCGTCCCCCGTGTGCATCGATCCCCCGCCCATCGGTCCCGGTGCCAGGTCGTGCAACTGCTCTCCGGGGCCCAGTTCGTCGACCGCCCCGCGGGCCGCGGCGAGCGGGGTCGGGTACGAGCAGTAGTGGTCGACCATGCTCAGCCAGCTGCCGTCGGCGCGGCGCATCAGGTGCAGTGGGCGGCCGTCGATCGTGACCTCCCAGCGGCTGCCCACGGCTTGCCGTGCCGGGTGGACCTCGACGCCCCGGATGTGGCGGCCGCGGTAGGTCTCCTCGAAGGAGGTGACCTGCCGGCCGTCGTCCGGGACACGCGGGTGCCGGCAGGCCGCGACCGCCGGGGCGAGCGCCACGGCGACGGCCGAGATGACCAGCCTCCGCGTCGCCTCCCGCCGCGTTCTGCCCAGGGACCGCGCCCCCTCGAACGGCGTGCCGCGCTGCCCGCCCGCCGGCGATTCGCCGACGCCTACGACCATCGTTCACTCCTCGTCGGGTTCGGTTGTCCGAAGCGGTAACCACCGGACCGCCCTTCCGGTCACCGACGTGCGGCCGGACCGGTGACTGGAGCGGCGATGGAGTGATGGGGGTCACGGCGTCCTGCGCGGCACCGAGCTGCTCCCGAACTGGCTCGTGCTGACGCGGATCACGACGCTGTGGCGCAATTCAGGCGTGCGGGCTGCGGGCGGGAAGGATGACATGGGCCGCGGCCTTCAGGGTCTCCTCGGCGCCGATGAAGGCGGCCAGCGCCTCGGCCAGGACGGGCTTGCCGGGCACGGCCTCCGGCCACGGGCGGGAGGTGAACACGAGGTGGGCGTATCCGCGTTCGGCGACAGCGGCCAGCCAGTTCGGCGGGGCGGCGCACCGGGCGACGAGGGAGGGCAGGGAGACGACCGCATCGCCCGCTTCCACCAGCAGCCCAACCGTCAGGCCGGGCTCGTCGTTGCCGTCGACGATGTCGCCGCCGACCGCCAGGCCGTTGTCCTCCAGCAGCTCGCGGACGGCAGCGGAGGAGGCCTCGGGGCCGTCCGCCGCGTCGCCGAGGCAGTAGGCGAGGAGGTGGGGCACGTCACCGTCGGGGGTCTCGCCGGTCCAGGCGAGAAGGACGAGTGTGCCCAGCTCCGCCGAGCGGGAAGGGCGCGTTTCGAGGGGGGTTGAGGTCACCGCGCGACCCTATCGGCGCTCGGCCGGGCGGGCCGGTGCCCGCTCACCCGACCGGGGTGAAAGCGGTCGGCGTCCCACACGTTCGGGGGACGCCGTGCCGACGTCGCTCGAACACGGCTCGGGGCGGGCGATCGGGTGAATTCCCCGGCGATTGGGGCGTCCTGGTTTCTTGGGGCCTCCATATCTCGTTCACAGTCCGCAGGTCGTGGCGAGTGCGAACGTGCGACAGCACGCTCCCTGCGATGACCCTGCGGAACCCGGCGATCGACAAGATCGCGTCAACGACCGACGCCGGCTTCCCATTTCCGCCTGAGAAAAGGACAACGAGAGTGCGACAGACCCTGAGCAAGGGATTGATCGTGGCCGCCGCCGCGACAAGCGCCCTGTCTCTGTACGGCACATGGGCGTACGCGGACTCCCGCATGCATGGGGCCGCGGCGGACTCATCCGCTGTGCTGTCGGGCAACACGGTTCAGACGGTCGACCTGGATGACCTGGACATTGATGAGCCGGATGAACCGGAGGCGGCGCTCGGATACGGCACGTCGTCCACAGACGGCACATCGGATTACGGCACGTCCGGATACGGCGCGTCCGAAGACAGCACATCCGAAGACAGCTCGTCGGAATACGGCACGCCCACAGACAGCTCGACGGATTACGGCACGCCCGAAGACACCACGTCCGGATACGGCACATCCGGATACGGCACATCGGGATACGGCACCTCTGGATACGGGTCCGCGGAACCGAGCGACGAGTCCTCCTGCGATTGCAACGGATACGGCTACGGCAACGACGAGTCGCCCAAGCCGACGCCCACTCCCAGCAAGCCGACCACGCCTGAGCCTCCGGACAAGACCACCCCGTCGCCGAAGCCGACGCCTCCCGCGCCGAAGGCACCGCCCACGGATCCGCGTCCCCAGATGCCCGAGACCGGCGCTGAGGGCGTCCTCGCCGCGACGGCCGCCGGCGCAACGCTGCTGGCCACCGGAACCGCCCTGTTCCGGCGAGGCCGGGCCAAGTCCCGTCGGTAGCACACCGGGTGCCGGACGTCTCGCGTCCGGCACCCGCCGCTCCGTTCCGTCCGGCGAGACTTCTCGTCCGTCCGTTCCTCTTTGCGGGCGATCAGCGCCGAGCCGCCCGACTCATTTGGTGCATTCAGCGTATATATGGCTGTGCTTTGGCATAAGGGGGCAGTCGCACCGAAGGAGTACGAATGACGTCCGAGCCTCGCCGGTCCACCCACAAGCGACTGGCGCTCCTCGCCGCGGCGGTACTCGTGGCGGTGCTCGTCGCAGTGCTCGCGTCGGCGATTGGCGTTCCGGATCCGGGCCTTGAGGCCGACACCGCAAGCAAGCCTGATGCGCGGCACTGCATGCCGGTTGCGGGATCCGGCCATCCCACCCCTTCCGTGTGCTCTGCCAACGGGACCTCGGGTTCGGACTCCCCCGCCCTCGGCGCGTACGTCGGCTACGACATCCGCGGCGTGAAGCGGATCAAGAAGTTCAGCACATGGCTGGGCGGCGCCAACGTGCGCGTGGGGCACACGTATCTGCCCGGAGACCTGTGGAGCAACATCGAGGGCAGGCGGGACTTCCTCGACGTCTGGGCCGAGTGGCGGCGGGCCAAGGACGACCGGGTCTTCGTGCTCAACGTCCCGCTGATGGAGCAGAACGAGGCGGATCTTCCCGACAGCAAGGTCAGGGACCTGCTGCGGCAGGCCGCGGCGGGCGCGTTCGACCGGCACTTCCGGACGCTGGCCCAGAACCTCGTCGCTCTGGGGGTGCCGGACACGATCCTGGTGCTCGGCTGGGAGATGAACGGCATCACGTACACCCACCGCTGCGGCCCCAACCCGAAGCACTGGAAGACGTACTGGCGGCGCATCGTCACCGCCATGCGCTCGGTGCCCGGACAGCGGTTCATGTTCGAGTTCGCACCGAACCGGGGCGTGGATGACATTCCGTGGCCGAAGTGCTATCCGGGTGACGACGTCGTCGACATCATCGGCATGGACTCGTACGACCAGCATAACGGGATCACATTCGACGAGCAGGTGTCCGAGCCCTACGGCCTGCAGTTCCACGTCGACTTCGCGAAGGCGCACGGCAAGCCGATCGCGTACCCCGAGTGGGGTCTGTTCCGCAACGGTGACAACGCGACGTACATGCTGCGCATGCTCGCGTGGCTGGACGAGCACAAGCCGCTGTACCACACGGTCACCGACTATTGCCCGCACGGCGTCTGGGAGTGCTCCGCCAATTCCCGGGCGTCCGCCGTCTACCGCGCGGTGGTGTCCGGTCAGTACGCGCCGGACCCGGAACCGGAGCCGTCGGTGCCCTCCTCGCGGCCGCCCACGGCTTCCGCCGAGCCGCCGCATCCGACTCCGAATCCGACGCCTCACCACCCCAGCCCTACGCCGGGAGAATGACCCAACTGTGGTGGCGCGAGCGCCTACCCGGACTTCGGGGAGCCCGTGGTGGCGTTCCGGCGCAGGATCTTCTTGGCCCGGGCTCGCGCTGCGGCCTCGCCGACGGCGGCCGCGAGTAGTGGCGCGGTGCGCCGACGGGCCAGCAGCAGACGCTGGTTGACGACCGTCTCCGGGTGCCAGCGGTGCTTGTAGGGCTCGTCGCCGCGCAGCAGGCTCAGGACCTGGCGCTCGCCACCGGCCACGGGATCCTCGGTCAAGGCACGCAGCAGCATCGTCGACACGTCCGCCTTGCGCTCAAGCAGTTGAGGGTCGACGCCGTACAGATACAGGCCCTCCCACCTCCTCGACAGCACCGTCAGAGCTACCGCCACCACGGCACCGTCGAGCACGAACTCCCTCACGACCGCATCGCCGGACCGGACCATCGCGGGCACCGAGCGCACCAGGTGCTCCAGGAACCGCGGCCGCAGATGCTCCGGCGCCACCTTCCTGCCCTGCCACTGCAGTCGGTGCAGCAGGAGGAGTCGGCGCAGTGCACCCTCGGTCTCGTCGTGACCCACGACACGCCACTCGACGCCGAGCCGTCCGAGCTTGCTGATCTTGTTACGGATCCGCCGAGCGCGCGTCGACGGCAGCCGCCCGATCAGCTGATCCATGGGGACGGCGGGCAATTCCAGGCACAGCGAGTCGGGCACAAGGTGACGCGGACCGGGCCAGCAGTCGTAGATCCGCTCCACCACGCCGCCCGGCCGCACCTCACGGAAGTCGATCAGAGCGGTGCGGGCCAGGTCGGCCAGGGCCTCCGCCAGCGCCGGGGCGCCCTGAGCAGCCGCCGTCTCGTCGAGGAGCACATCGCAGAAGTCCGTGATGGCGCCGCCGATCGGCACCAGAGCGGGAAACGGGCGGCGTACCCGCATCAGCGGTGCGGCAGCCAGCAGTTCACCGTCGCCACGCACCAGGACGAGCCGAAGCCCGCCCGGCGTTCCGTACGACCGCCACCACGAGTTCAGCCAGGCGTGGCTCTGGAACGGCGTCGCCGCGCCGCAGGCCCGGCGCAGCCGCTCCCACTCCCCTGCCAGCTCCGCGAACGCGTGCTCGTCGGTGCATACCTCCACCGACACGGCACGAACGGTTGCGGTGGTCACAGCGCCCCCTCGGTGTCGGCGGCGGGGGCCGGGGCGGGCAGCTGGGCCCGCCCGGTGTGGCCGTCCGCGCTCGTGGGCGCCGCCCGCCGCGGCCGGGCCAGCAGCGCGAGGCCGCCCAGCAGGCCTCCGGCGCTCGCGCCCACGAGCGAGGTCAGCGCCGGTGACGCGGACGACGGCTCGGTGGGCTTGAGGGCTCGGGACAGGAGCACGAGCTCGATGCCGGTCTCGTTCTTGGCACGGTCGGCCTGCAGGGTCAATGCGTGGGACACGGCGTTGGCGATGTCGGCAGCCTGGTCGCGGCGTTCGGAGTCCGCCGTGATCGCGACCATCGGCGCGTCGGGCGAGGTGGCGGCGCGCACGCTGCTGCGCAGCTCCTTCACCGGCACGCCCGCCCACATCTGCGCGTCCGCGAGCACGGCGAGCTGTGTCGCGACACGGCCGTAGGCCTGCGCGAATCCGAGTGCCGCCGTGGCGTCGGACCTCGTTTCGCCGGTCGGTACGGCGATGACGTAGCTGGTGGCCGTGTACTGCGGTGGCTTCACCAACCCGTACACGCCTCCGGCCGCGGCACCGAGCAGTACGCCCGCCGGGATCAGCCATCGCGGAATCAGCCGCCCCACGCGCGCGAGAATCCGGCGAGGCAGTCGCATGAGCCGGCTGGGGTTGTCGGTCATCAGGGGACTCACTTCCAGGTTGATCCACCAGCCGCCAGGGCTGCCGTGTACACGTCCATCAACTGCCGGGCGGTGCTTTCGATGCTGTAGTGCCGCACGGCGTCCGGGACGGCTCGTTCGCCGGGTCCTGCCGTACGCAGCCGCAAGAGTTCCCGGGCAAACGTCTCGGCGCCGCTCGCCAGGCGCTGGGCGCCCGGAGCCGCGTCCGGCGGCAGGTCGGCGAGGGCGGGGGCGCTCGTGTACAGCACGGGGAGCCCGGCCGCGAGCGCTTCCAGCACGGCCAGGCCGAACGTCTCATCAGTGCCGGGCGCGGCGACCACGTCCAGCGCGGACAGCAGCGCCGGAAGCTCGGGCGCATCAATGCGGGGATCCGGCAGGTAGGGAAGCTCGCCGGTGAATACCACCCGGTCCGCGATCCCCAGTTCTCGCGCGATGCGCCGCAGTGTCTCCTCTTCGGGCCCGGAACCGGCCAGCACCAGCCGTACGTCGCCGGGCAGCGCTGCCACCGCGCGCACGACCACGTCGAAGCGCTTGGCGGAGACGAGGCGGCCGATGCCGCCCACCACGTAGGCGTCCTCGGGCACTCCGTAGAAGGCGCGGGCCTCCTTGCGGCGCACCTCGTCGAAGCGGAAGCGGGAGGCGTCGATGCCGTTGGGGACGACGCGGATGCGCTTATCGGGTACGCCCCAGTCGCGCAGCAGCCCGGCGCCCGTCGGGGAGACGGCGACCGTGGCACGGCCAAGGCGTTCGGTGGCCAGGTACAGGGCCCGGATGCCCGCGTTCAGGGTCCTGCCCTCCAACCGCGTCGCGCACAGCGAGTGCTCGGTGGCCACCACGGCCCGGACACCCGCGAGGCGCGCGGCGATCCGGCCGTACACGCACGCCCGGTACAGGTGCGTGTGCACCACGTCGTAGCGGCCGGCGCGGATCCACCGGACAAGGCTGAACAGCGCGCGGAGGTCTCGGTTGCCGCGCATGCCCAGGTCGGTGACGCGGACGCCGTCGGCTGCCAGTCCGTCGGCGACCGGACCGGGGTTGGTCAGTGTGATCACGTCGCAGGTCACGGGCAGGTGGCGTACCAACAGGCGCAGTTGCTGCTCGGCTCCCCCCACGCCGAGGCCGGTGATGATGTGCAGCACTCTCATGAGGCCTCCACGGCGCGTCCCCAGGTACGAGCCAGCCGCCGTTTCACTTCCAGCCGCAGCCCGGTGTCGGCCTGCCCGATGTGGATGCGGGGCAGCGCCAGGTCGCCGGCGTCCTCGGGGTCGGGGGCGGTGGCGCAGGCGTAGCGGTAGCCCGCAGCGTGCACGGCGGCCCT
This sequence comes from Streptomyces spinoverrucosus, assembly GCF_006539505.1. Lineage (GTDB taxonomy): Bacteria > Actinomycetota > Actinomycetes > Streptomycetales > Streptomycetaceae > Streptomyces > Streptomyces spinoverrucosus. The sequence continues at coordinate 38,618 of NZ_BJND01000037.1, read as the reverse complement.
GACACGTGCGTCGACCGAGCCGTACGGGTAGCAGAAGCCCTGGATCTCCTGACCGGTGATCTCGGCGAGCAGGGCGCGGCTGTGGTGGACCTCGGCGTGCAGCGTGTCCTCCGGGACCCGGGTGAGGTCGGCGTGTGTGAGGCCGTGCGAGCCGACCTCGACGCCCGCGGCCGTGATGAGGCGGATGTCGTTCGCGTCGAGCAGCCGCTTGCACGGGCCGGACGGCTCCCAGCCGTTCTCCCCGCCGAGTCGCCCGACCACCGGGAACACGGTGGCGCCGCACTGCCAACGGCGCAGCACGGGCAGCGCGGTGGTGAGGAAGTCGGCGTACCCGTCGTCGAAGGTGAGGCCCACCAGCCCCCGTTCCTCTCCTCGGGCGCGGGCGTCGAGCAGTTCCCGCATGCTCACCCCGCGCAGACCACGGCCACGCAGCCAGGCGAGCTGGCGGTGAAGGCGGTCGGCGGAGACGGTGACATTGAACGGGTCGTCCGTGCAGTCGGCGACGGAGTGGTACATGGCCACCCAGGCGGCCGGGCCCCGCCGGGGCCGTCTCCGTACGACCGGCCCCGAGTCCTGCCCAGCCGTTGGGTGGGCTTCTGAGGCGTCAATGACCATGTTTCTGCCTTCGTGTGAGGGAGCGTCGGATGGTGAGGAAGGCGCAGGGAGCCAGCGACCGGGCGCCCGCCGCGTCGAGGACCCAGACCAACAGCAGGTAGACGACGGTGACGCCCAGGCAGCCCACGGTGAGGGCGGCCGGCGGCGAGGTGAACGACTGTGCGCAGACGAACCCGGCTCCCGCGGCGCCCACCGCCGCGCCCACCGGCTTCGCCAGTTCGGTGACGACGCGACGGACGCGCACGGCGACGCTGCGCCTGCCCAGCCCGTGCAGCAGGAGCAGTGCGGTGAGGGTGATGCCGACCGCGTTGGCCGCGGCGATGCCGCATGCGCCCCAGGGCCCCACGGCCCAGGCGCCGATGACGGCGGTGGCGACCATGCCCACAGTCATCGCCCCCACCGGGTACCAGGTGGCACGTCCCGCTGAGAAGTACGACCGCACCAGCGCGCCCACCAGCGTGTGGCCGAGCAGCCCGAGCGTGTACACCCGCAGGACGGCGGCGGTCGCCTCGGTGTCCTCGGCCGTGAACGCCCCGCGCTGAAAGAGGACATGGACGATCTGCGGCGCACAGGCCACGATCGCGGCGGCGCCCAGCAGCGCGACGCAGGACACCAGCACCAGATCCCGCTCGATACGGTCCCGGGCCCGCCGCATGTCGCCCTCGGCGATGGCCTGTGCCACAAGGGGATAGGTCACGATGGCGAGCGTCAGCGCCAGCACCATGGGGTACTGCCCGATCTTCTGGGCGTAGTTGAGGTACGAGACGGCACCGGCGGGCAGCCCGGACCCGAAGTAGCGCTCCACGAGGACCTGTGAGTGGCGGCACAGCGCGAAGAGCAGCACCGTGGCGACCAGGGTGAACGTCAGCGGCCGGACACTCTCACCGGCATCCGCGGACGCGGGCTGCCGGGGTCCGTCGGTGATCCTGCGCCGCAAGGAGAGGGCCTGCACGGTGACCATGAGGCATCCTCCGAGCGCGACCCCGAGTGCGGCGGAGCGCACGCCCCAGTGGCCGCCGAGGGCGAGCATCGTGACGATGATGGCGCTGTTGGAGGTGAGGGAGATCGTCGCGGGGGCGAGAAACGAGCGGTGTGCCTGCAGTGCCGCGCTGCAGTACCCGGCCAGCCCGAAGGTCAGCACGCAGGTCGCAGTCAGGCGGGTGCAGTCCACGGCGAGGGAGGGATCGGGCAGGCCGGGTGCGAGGACGGGGACCAGTTGCGGCGCCCCGGCGATGAACACCGCGGCCACGGCCGCGAAGGCGAGGCCCAGCCGGGGCAGTGAGGAGGCGATCAGCTCCCGCACCGGGTCGGGTGACAGGACGCCGCGCGCCCGCCGGGCCAGCGCCACGCTGAACACGGGGACCAGCACGATCACCACCCCGCCCTCGGTCAGCAGCGCCCCGGCCAGGTCGGGCAGGGTCCAGGCCACCAGCAGGGCATCGGTCTCCCCGCTCGCCCCGAAGAAATGGGCCAGGATCTGATCCCTGACGAGTCCGAGCCCCGCCCCGGCCACGGACAGCGCGGTGGTGAGCAAGGTCGCCTTCGCGAGGAAGCGGCCCGAGGCTGCCGAGCTGGGCCCCGTGTCCGTACCCCGAGCCGTGGCCTCGGTCGTCGTCATCGCGGGCTCGCTTCCGACGCCGCGGCCGTGCCGTCCGGCGCGTCGTGGCCCAGTGCCCACCAGGCCACCAGGCCGAACTTGACGCCGATGAGAACGGTGGCGGAGCCGCCGATGTCGCCGTACAGGAAGTCCACGAGGTGCCACAGCAGCAGGCCGCAGGCGATGATCGCGCAGTCCGGGCGGGGCCGGGCCCGGCGTGTGCGCATCAGTGCGCACACCAGCAGGGCCAGCCAGCTTCCCCCGACTGTCACCACGCCCAGCAGTCCCTGTTCGCTGAGGATCTCCAGGTACATGTTGTGCGGTGAGAGAAAGGGCTCGCGGTAATAGCCGTGGCCCGCTCCTGCGGTGTCGGAGGCCGAATTCATCGCGAGCGGGGCATGGCCGTCCCGGTATTCGGGAAAATCTCTCAGCCCCACGCCCGTCAACGGTTTCTCCCGCCACATGCCGACCGCGGCCGACCACAATGAATAGCGGTCGACGACCGACTGGTCCGGAGCGTCGGTGACTTGCGAAATGCTCGTCAGGCGCTCCTGCAGCATCGACGTCCCCACCCCGAACCCGCCGACCAGCACCACGGCGGCCGCGACCGCCGCCGCGAACACCTTCACCGCCCGCCGCACCCCGGCCAGCAGCAGCTGTGCTCCGCAGGCCGCGACCGTGGCGATCCAGGCACCCCGGCTGAAGGACACCGTCAGCGGAAGGAGCAGCGCCAGCGAGAACACCGTCGCCACGATCCGTTCCCGCCGTGTGGGCGCCCCGAGCGCGAGCCCCGTGGCGGCGACCACGCCGGATGCGACGACCATCGCCATCGCCATCACTTCGGTCGGCCCGAAGGTGCCCACGGCCCGGACGTACACCCCGTCGTACAGGGCGCCCGTACCCGTCATGTACTGGTGCACCCCGACCGCGCCCTCCCACACCGCGAGCCCGATCAGCGACCAGGCCACCAGCCGCACATCGCGGCGGTCGCGCAGCAGCATCAGCACGGCGACCGGGACGAGTACGCAGACCTGCAGGTAGCGGGCGAATCCCACGAGGCCCGCACCCGCGCTGGACGCGCCGGTCGCGGCGACCGCGACGCCGATCACGGGCAGCCCGAGTACGACGGCGGCGGTTCGCGTCAGCGGACGCCGGGCCTGGCGCGCGGTGCGTACGACGGCCCAGAGCACCACCAGCCCGGAGGCGGCGTCGGCGGGTGTGACGAGGCCGTCCGACATGTACGGCAGTCCGATCAGGGCGATCAACGCCACGACGGGCAGGACGGGAGCGGCCCGGCGCAGCGACGGCAGGGGTGGTGCCCACGGTGACGCGGCTGCGGACGTCGTGCTCATGTGGGGGTGGTCTCCCTGCATTTCTGAAACCAGCGGCAAGAGTTGAGGACTGCGCTGTCGATGTGAATTCCTCGGGCGTGCGGATCGAGAACTGTGACTCGGCGGAGTTCGCTGGTTTTCGGAGGCGAGCACCTCTATCGGCATCTGTATTTACCTGAAAGGTCGTCAACTGTGTCGGAACCGTGAGGTCGGACGTGTCGTGTCCCGGAACCTCGACTCACCCCGTCGGCGCCATCGGCCGACCCTCGATGCGTCGAACGGGTGTCTTGCCTCGGCGACCGAATGGGCCGCGGTATGTCGCGGTCAATCTGCGATGGCAACCCCTCCTACATTCCGCATGTCAGATTATTTTTCTTCCATTTCGGGAGGAGTAGTGCTGTGGGAGGAGTAGTTCATACGCTGAGCGAGGCCGAGAGCTTGGAGGTGACGCCACAGCCTTCGCTCACCGGCGAGCCACGTGCTCACTGCGCCGACTCCCGCGTCAAGCGCACGCTGGACCTCGTGCTCTCCGCGCTTTTGCTGGTCGCTTTTCTGCCTCTGATGGTGCTCATCGGTGTCGTGGTGGCCGTCAGCAGTGCGGGACCTGTCATCTACCGGCAGACCCGGGACGGCTTGGCTGAACGACCCTTCACCGTCCTGAAGTTCCGCACCATGTACGTCAATTCGACCGTGGACCTGGCGGAGCTGCTGCTGGCGGACGGCAGGACGATGTCCATCTGCGCCAAACCACGGCACGATCCGCGCATCACGCCGGTCGGCCGTCTGCTGCGCAAGACCTCGCTGGACGAACTCCCTCAGCTGATCAACGTGCTGCGGGGCGAGATGTCGCTGGTGGGGCCGCGCCCCAACCTGCGCCCCGAGAACCAGACGCTGCTCTCGGCGGACCGGGCGAGGCGGCTGTCCGTCAAGCCGGGCATGACGGGGCTGTGGCAGGTGTCGGGCCGCTCCAGCACCACGGCCGACGAGGCGATCCGGCTCGACCTGCGGTACGTCGACCAGTGGAGCCTGCAGCTCGACCTGCTCATCCTCCTGCGCACGCTGCCCGCCGTCCTCAGAACGCGCAATGCGCGGTGACCCGGGCAGGACGACGGGGGGCGGAAGGCGGCCCACTGTCCTGCATGTCGCGGAGGCCTGGGGCGGCGGGGTGCAGACGGCGGTCCGCGACTACGTGCGATCCGTTCCAGAGGTACGGCACCTGCTGCTGATGTCCGAGCGCGCCGACTGTCAGATCACTGACACGGACGCGCTCTTCGACGGGGTCTGGCGGATGCCGTCCGGCCACTTCGCACGCGTCCGCGACGTGGGGCGACTGTTCCGCGGGCTGCGGCCGGACGTGGTCCACGCCCACTCCTCCTTGGCGGGGGCCTATGTGCGCCTCGCCCCCTCCGTGCCGACGGAGCGCATCGTCTACACCCCGCACTGCTACGCGATGGAGCGCGGCGACCTCGCACGGCACGCCGCGGCAGCGGTGCAGACGGTCGAGCGTGTGCTGTCCCGGCGTACCGGCACCGTGGCGGGTGTCAGCCCCCGTGAGGTCGAACTCGCCCGCGCCCTGCGTAAGCGTCAGCGTGCCGTCCACGTACCTAACCTGGTGCCCCGTCAGGAAGCCACCGCCGTTCCGCTGCGGCCGAGGGCGGAAACCGCGGTGCGTACCGGCGACTTCGGCAGCCTGCCGCCGCGGACCGTTGCCGCCGTCGGCAGGCTGTGCCCGCAGAAGGACCCCGCCTTCTTCGCCGAAGCGGCCGCCGAAGGGCGGCGGCTGATGCCGTCGAGCAACTGGTTCTGGCTCGGCGGCGGCGACCCCGCCCACCGGGAGCGGCTGGAGCGGGCCGGTGTCACGGTCACCGGGTGGCTGGACCACCGTTCCCTGCAACGACTGCTCGGTCAGGTGGCCGTGTACGCGCACACCGCCCTGTGGGAGGGAGCGCCGATGACGCTCCTGGAGGCGGTGGGGCTGGGGCGGCCGGTGGTGGCGCGGCGCATCCCGGCCCTGGAGTCCCTGGGCCTGACCGGCCTGGTCGACACACCGCGACAGCTGGCGGCAGCGGCCGTCGCCGTGCTCACGCACGGTCCCGGCGAGAAGAACGACGTGCGGCTGGCCGAGCTGTTCGCCGAGCACACGCGGGAGCGCCAGCGCATGATGTTGCGGTACGCGTACGGCCAGTGACGAAATCAGTTCGGGGCCCTGCGCCGGCTGCGGCACAGGGCCCCGTCGTTCGCGCTCCGTCACGTGGTGATGGACTCCCTGCTCTGGCTGGGTACGACGACCGGCGTGATGACAATCCCGAACAGTTCGCGGTACACATCGATCACTGCGTTGGCGGCGTGCCGTACGTCGTGCTCGGCGAGCACATGGGCGCGGCCCTGCGCGCCCAGCGCCGCGCGCAGCGGTGCCCGACGCAACAGCGTCGTCAGCGCCCACGCCAGCGCGTCGGGCTGCTCCGGCGGCACCAGGCAATGCGGCAGATGGCCGGGCGGCAGGCTCTCGCGCGCTCCGTCCACGTCCGTGACGAGGACGGGCCGGGCGCACGCCATGGCCTCCAGGGGTACGAGCGCCATGCCCTCCCAGCGGGACGGCAGGACCACGACGTCGGCGGCCCGGTACCAGGGGGCGGGGTCGAGTGCCGGGCCGGCGAACTCCACCGACGCGGGCGCAACGGCGCGCAGTCGGTCCGCGTCCGGGCCGTCGCCGACCAGCACCAGCCGGGCGGAGGGCAGTTGCCGCAGGACGGCGGGCCAGGCCCGAAGGAGCACGTCCTGGCCCTTCTGCCGGCACAGCCGTCCCACGCACACGACGAGTGGACCCGCGCCGGTCCGAGCGCTGATCCCCTCCGGCCGGAACCTGCGGGTGTCCACGCCGTTGGGGATCACCCGCCACTGGGCGGAGATGCCACGCTGCTCCCCGGTACGCCATTCCGCCTCGCTCCCGCACAGGACACGCGCCGTCCATCGCGCCCCGAACCGCTCCCACCACACAGCCGCGTTGGCCGGACTTCCGTCCACGGCCTCGAACGACCACGCGTGCGGTTGAAAGACGGTCGGGACGCGGCCGCGCACCGCGAGCCGGGCAGCGAGCCCCGCCTTCGCGCTGTGCGCGTGCACCACGTCGGGCCGCACGGCACGCACGAGCCGCGCCAGCCGCCGTACCTCGCCCGGGAGCCGGTGCCCCGGTGCGCGGGTCGCCTCCCAGGGGATCACCGTGCAACCCGTCGCGCGCAGTGCGTTCATCAGCGTGCCGCCCGACGGGCAGGCCACGGTGACACGCAGCCCCGCGGCGCGCTGCCTCGCCGCCAGGTCCGTCACGAGCCGGGCGACACCGCCCTCGACCGGCTGAGTGACGTGCAGGACGTGCGGCTCACGTGCTGCGGGCGCCGCACGGTCCGGGCCGGGTCCCAGGGAAATGCGCATGACAGAGGCTTCCCTTCATAAAATCCGCCGGATTCGGACGACCACACTAGTCGCTTATCCGCACTTATCTGAGGAACCGTCAACTGTGTCGGTGCGTCCGCGGTACACCAATGGAGGAAAACGGCAGATAATCCGACGGGAGCAGGTCTTTTCGTATGAGTTCCGGGAACTTGTCGGCGGCGGAGTTTCCCGTGGCGCTCCTTTCTCGTTAGCCGGGGGAACTGAGATAGCGGACACCCGCGAAGAAAGGAACAGCATGAAGAGTCTGAAGGCTGCCGTCCTCGTTGTCGGCACCCTTGCCATCGCAGGCACCGCGGCGCCCGCTCTTGCGGCGGACCTGCCGGCGCAGGGCCTCATCGAGGAGGGGAAGACGGTGGCTCGCGCGCTCCCCCAGGCAGCCGAGGTCCCGGCGGGTCAGGTGGCCAACGACGTCAGGCATGCGACGGAGGGCGTGAAGCGGACGGGTGTCGTGAAGACCCCTGTCCTCGGCGGCGCCCTGCCGAATCCCATCAATGGCAAGAGCCCCATCAACGGCAAGATGCCTGTCAACGGCAAGCTGCCTGCGCGACTTCAGGTCGCCGAGTAGCGGACCACACCGGCTCAGCGATTCAGGTCGGCTCCGTAGTTCTCGGGGCCGACCTTTGTCGTGCTCGGGTTCGCCGGTACAAAGAACGGCGTAGAAAGACCGGTACAAAGCACGGCGGCGGTCCGCCGACACTCGGCGGACCGCCAGGGTGCGGCTCTGCTCAGAGGAGGCCGCTGATGTAGTTGCCGAGCTGCGACTGGTCGATGTGCTCGGTGTTGCACGCGGCGTAGCGCGAGTTCGGCGCGTAGATGCCGCCGATGACGGCACCGTTCGACCACGGCGCGAGGCAGCGACCGTCGACCAGGGAGCCGTTGACGACGGCAAGCCCCTGCTGGGGCTCGTTCACGACGATCGGGGACTGCGAGAAGCCGGAACCGCCGGTGACGGTGGTGTTGTCACCGTCGCCGGCGGCAGCGGTGCCGCCGGCCGCGAGGACGATGCCCGCGGCAAGGGCCGAGAGGGCCGAAACCTTGTTGCGCATGAGGTGCCACCTTTCGGATGGGATACGGATGGGGAGGGGAGGGCTGCCCTGCTCCGAATTGATCGGAGTGCGGGGAGATTCGGAGGAGGATCAGAGGAGCAGGCCGGCGTTGTAGTCGGCGTTCTGCGACTGATCGATGCGAGCGGTGTTGCACGCGGCGTAGCGCGAGTTCGGTGCGGCGACGCCACCGAGAACGGAACCGTTCGACCACGGCGCGGCACAGCGGAGGTCGACAAGCGTGCCGTTGGAAACGAGAACGCCCTGCTGAGGGGCGTTCACGACGACCGGGGACGACGAAAAGTCGCTGCCTCCGGTGACATCCGTGCAGCTGCAGGCCGCAGCGGTGGCGCCGGCCGCCAGGACGATACCCGCGGCAACGGCTGAGACAGCCGTGATCTTGTTACGCATGAGATGGCCTTTCCGGGCTGCGTTGTGAGGTTGTCGACCCTTGCTCGAATGACTCGGAGCAACGGGTCAGAGGAGCATGCCGGCGTTGTAGTCCGCGTTCTGCGACTGGTCGATCAGGGCCGTGTTGCAGGCGGCGTAGTGCGAGTTCGGCGCAATGACGCCGCCGAGGACGGAACCGTTCGACCACGGCGCGATGCAGCGCCCATCGACGAGCGTGCCGTTGACGACGACAACGCCTTGCTGAGGGGCGTTCACGACGACCGGGGAGGACGAAAATCCCTTACCGCCGGTGACGTTGGTGTTGTCCGAGTGGGCGGAGGCTACACCGGCGCTGCCGCAGACAGCGCCAAGGGTGAGGGCGGTGACAACCGCGAACTTCCTGGTCAACTCGGTTCCTTTCTGGATTCACGGTAGAGCCCGCTTACATAACAGGAAACCGAAATTTGTGACTAAAGGTCACGCGGAAACCGCCCATACGAGGCAGATTCCATCGGATGGCGGAATGACGCCGTGCGAATCGGGGCCGCGCATTAGGAGTCCGAAGTGAACGCCGACATGCGTCCGGCCCACTGGCAAGGAGGAATCCAGTGGGCCGGACAGGCTTGAGGGCAGGCCCCGCGCGGCGTCGGCCGCCGAGTGGGTGCGAAGCTGCGGATCCGGATCAGCCTCGGGGCCTGTGCCTTCGAGGCACCGGACGTGGGCCGGACCAGGGCCGTCATGGGGCCGGTCCGTCCCGCGACACTGCGGTGTCAGTCTCCGGCTGCCGAGAACCGGATCAGAGGGTCGGAATTCCGAGCGGTTTTTGCGTCATCCCCGATTGAACAGGCTACCGAGCCCGGCGCTGGTCGGCGCATTCAGCGGGCGGACCTGAAATTCCCCGGTGCCGACCGGGTTCTTCACCGGAATCGCGGGCTTCTTGGTCTTGCCGCGGTCGAGCCCGTCCAGGTACACGCCGGAGACCTTCCCCGGCCTCTTCTCGTCGAACGCGCTGCCCTTCGTGATGTTGCCATTGCGGGCCAGCCGCGTCACGGTGTCGGCCGCGGGCACGATCGCCGGAGCCACCTCGGTCTGGGACATGAGGCCGAGCGGACCGGTTTCGCGGACAGGTGCCTTGTCGGCCGCCGACGCCGCGACGGCGGAGCCACCCACAAGCCCCGCGCCGATAGCCAGCGCCGCAGTTGTGAAAACTGCCTTCTTCATGATTCACCTCGCGTGAAAGTCATCCCTGATCCGACAGAGGGAGAACATAGCAGTCCGCGATCCACCCGAAGCAATGCGCTACTCCATACGCATGAATGCCACGGAGTGAAGGAGCGCATTGCTCGGAATTCCCCGAAGGGATATGGGGATATGGGATACACATCTGGTCGGCGAATCCATTGATCATAAAATTGCGTCCGCTACGACACCACGTCCTTGCGGGCGAAGCCCCGGAAGGCCAGGGCGAACAGCACCAGTGCGTACGTTATGGAAATCGCGGTGCCCTGGATCATGCCGGACCACTGCGGCTCGGGCTGTACGGCGTCCGCCCAGGCGAACTGCCAGTGCGCGGGCAGGAAGTGCCGCCAGTCGCCGAGGGCGGTGACCGCGTCGAGGACGTTGCCGACGATGGTCAGGCCGACCGCGCCGCCGACCGCGCCGAGCGGTGCGTCCGTCCTGGTGGACAGCCAGAACGCCAGCCCCGCGGTGACCAGTTGGGACACGAAGATGTACGCCACGACCACCGCCAGCCGCTGCGCCGCCGTGCCCGCGTCGAGCGCGCCGCCGGTGGGGATCTGCAGCGGTCCCCAGCCGTAGGCGGCGATCCCGACGCCCAGCGCGACGAGGGGCAGCAGCACCATGGCGGCGAGGCTGAGGCCGAGTCCGACGACGAGCTTGGACCACAGCAGCCTCGCCCGGGGCACGGGAGCGGCGAGCAGATAGCGCAGGGAGGACCAGCCGGCCTCGGAGGCGACGGTGTCCCCGCAGAACAGGGCGACGGGGACGACCAGCAGGAAGCCCGCCGACACGAACAGGTTCACCGCGGCGAAGTTGGCCGCCGACGAGGTGGCCGTGTCCAGCAGCGTGACCCGGTCGCCGCCGGCGTCCGGCTCGCCGCCGATCGCGAAGGCGACGACCAGGACGAAGGGCAGGACGGCGAGGATGCCGAACATGACCAGGGTGCGGCGCCGCTTGAGCTGGCGGACCAGCTCCACGCGCAGGGGCAGGGTGCGGCCCGCCCGGTAGCCGGAGGCGACGTCGGTGAGAGCGGTGGTGCTCATGCGGAACCTCCGATCAGGGTGAGGAAGGCGTCCTCCAGACGGCGGTGCGGGCCGACCGAGGCGACCGGCACCTCCAGCCGGACCAGTTCGGCGACCAGGCGCGTGGCGCTGCCGTCGGCGTCCAGCCGGACCAGCAGCCCGTCGCCGGTGAGGACGGCCGAGGCGACGCCCGGCAGGGCGGCGATCTTCTCGACGACCGCGTCCTCCACGGGCGTACCGGTACCGACGAGGAGGGTGTCGCCGGAGCCGACGATCTCGCCCACCGGGCCCGCCTGCACGAGCTTGCCCCGGTCCATCACGACGAGATGCGTGCAGGACTGCTCGACCTCCGACAGGAGGTGGCTGGAGACGATCACTGTGCGGCCGGCAGCCGCGTACCGGATCATCACCTCGCGCATCTCGCGGATCTGTGGCGGGTCGAGGCCGTTGGTCGGTTCGTCGAGGATGAGCAGGTCCGGCAGGCCGAGCATGGCCTGTGCGATGGCGAGGCGCTGGCGCATGCCCTGCGAGTACGTGCGCACCGCGCGGGCGAGCGCGTCGCCGAGCCCGGCGATCTCCAGCGCCTCGTCCAGGTGGGCGTCCTCGGCGGGGCGGCCGGTCGCCCGCCAGTACAGCTCCAGGTTCTCCCGGCCGGACAGATGCGGCAGGAAGCCCGCGCCCTCCACGAAGGCGCCGACCCGGGACAGCACCGGAGCGCCGGGGCGGATGGCGTGGCCGAAGACCCGGATCTCGCCGCCGTCCGGCTTGATCAGGCCCATCAGCATGCGCAGGGTCGTGGTCTTGCCCGCGCCGTTGGGGCCGAGCAGGCCGAGGACCTGGCCCTTCTCCACGCGGAAGGACAGGTCCTGGACCGCGTACCGGTCCGCCGACTTCGCGTACCGCTTGCTCAGGCCGGTGATCTGGAGCGGGACCTCGGACAGGGCAGGGTCCGGTGCGGGCGTGGCGGTGCGGCGGCGGGCCGAGAGCAGCAGGGCGAGCGCGATCGCGGCACCGGTCAGCGGCAGCCACCACACCCAGGCGGGCAGCGGCGCGGCCGCCGTCGTCACAGCGGGAGCCGTCGGCACCTTCAGGTCGCCCTTGAGGGAGACGGTGTAGGTCGCCGGGGCGGCCGGGGAGGCGTACGCCAGGTCGGTGGAGGCCAGGACCAGGCGCAGCCGGTGGCCCTTGCCGACCTCGTAGTCGATGGCGGGCAGGGTGAGCGTCACGTCCTTGCCGGCCTCGGCGCCCTCGACCCGGACGGGCGTCACCAGCTGGGAGGGCAGCACCTGCTGGCGGCCGTCGGGGCCGACGTCGTAGACCTTGGCGAACAGGACGGCGTCCTCGCTGCTGGACCTCACATGGACGGTGGCCGTCGGGGAACCGGTGATGCGCAGGTCCTGGCTCAGCGGCGCCGACTCGAAGCGGGCGTACTGGCCGGGGAAGTCGAGCGAGATGCCGACGCCGAGCGCGGAGAGCTGGGCGAGGCCGCTGCCGGCGCCGAGGCCGGGCAGGGCGGAGACGGCGGGCGGTCCGGCGCCGGGCGGGTTGTCGAAGGTCTGCTCCTGCCCGGTCAAGGGGACGGAGCGCACTCCGCTCTCCAGGCCGGGGTACGTGTCCGCGCTCGCGCCCCGCAGCAGGGCCTCGCCGTCGGTGGAGTCGACGCCTCCGGTGCGGGTGACGCGGAAGGCGGGGCCGGTGTCGGCGCCCTTGTCGTCCTTGAGGTACCGGTCGAACCACGCCGTCACGCGCTGCTGGACCCGGCTCGTCTCCATGTCGCCGCCGTCATGGCCGCCGGCGATCCAGTCGACGTCCACGGGGGCGCCGTTGGCCCGGATGGCCCGGGCGGCCGCGTCGGCCTGGCCGAGCGGGAACAGGGAGTCCGACTGGCCCTGCACCAGCAGCGTCGGTACGTCGATACGGTCCCCAACGGCCGACGGTGAGCGCTCTTCGAGCAGTTCGCGTGCCTCGGTGTCGGGGGTGCCGGACTCGGCGACCCGCTCGTACATCTCGCACAGCCGCGGCTCGAAGTTGGCGCAGCCGCCGCCGGAGTTGACGAAGATGCCGGCCCACAGCTTCTTGAAGACGCCGTTCGGGAACAGGGCGTCGGCCAGGTTCCAGTAGGCGATCGCCGGGGCGATGGCGTCCACGCGGTCGTCGTACCCGGCCCCCAGCAGCGAGATCGCGCCGCCGTACGAGCCGCCCGCCATGCCCACGCGCGGGTCGCCGGACTTGTCCAGCTCGACCTGCGGCTGCCTCGCCAGCCAGTCGATCAGCTTCGAGACATCGGCGACCTCGCCCTTCGGGTCGTTCAGCCCGATCCTGCCGCTGGACTTGCCGAAGCCGCGCGCCGACCAGGTCAGCACCGCGTACCCGTCGCGGGCCAGGTCCTCCGCCTGCTGCCGTACGTCGTCCTTGCTGCCGCCGAAGCCGTGCGCCAGCAGCACGGCGGGGCGGCGGCCGGTGGCCGCGGAGGTGAAGTACGAGGTGTCGAGGCGCACCCCGTCGCCCACGGCCAGCACCCGGTCGGCGCGGCGCACCGCGGGCGCGTCGTCGTCGGCGACGGCCGTCCACGTACCGGCACCGGCGAGCACGACGACGGCGGCCGCGGCGGCGATCAGCCGTCGCGGCCGCCGAAGCAGCCCCCGCAGTCCGGGCGATCGAAGATCCATGCGTCAACGGTACGGGGCCAACCTGTCGGCGACAGACAGCTTGTGGGCGGAAACCGGCCCCCTCCCCGGGGAGTACCGCACACCCCGGGCGTACCACGCCCGCGGTACGCCCGGCGCCGTGAATTCACCTGAGCGAACAAAAGGACGTCGCACAAGTGTCAGTACGGCCCGCTAGAGTCGCGCCCACAACTGACACACAGCTTTGGGGTGGGAACACATGGACGTGCGGCACACCGCTGCCTGGGTGGGGGTCACCGCGGCGGCGCTGCTGGCGACGACCGCTTGCAGCGCGGAGACGACGAAGAAGGCGGCCGAGGCGGTCCAGAACGCCGACCAGATCATGGCGGCGCTCACGCGCGCGACGGACCGGACCGAGGAGCTGGGCTCGGCGCAGATCGAGACGACGACCGAGCTGGACGCGACCGGCGGCGAGCCGATCGCCATGGACGGCACCTACTCCTGGGGTGACGGCCCGGCCATGGACGTCGAGATGGACACCGCCGCGGCGCAGATGAGCGCCCTCCAGGACGACCCGACGACGCGCGTCATCATGGTCGACGGCGCCTACTACTACGACATCGACCCCCAGCCGAGCGGTCCGCTCATGGGCAAGGAGTGGATGCGTATCGACGTCTCCGCGGTGATGGGCGAGGCGGGTGCCGAGAACATGGCGGCCACCGCGGACCCGACGGCGATGCTGCGCTACATGACCGCCTCCACGCAGGTGAAGGACCTCGGCGAGGAGACCGTCCTCGGCAAGAAGGTCACCCACTACCGGGGCAGCGTCGGCAAGGACCACATCAACAAGTCCAAGCTCACCGGGCCGGAGAAGAAGGCCGCCCTCGCCGCGCTGGAGGCGGGCGGCGGGAAGCTGACGGCCGACATCTGGGTCGACGGCGAGGACCTGCCCGTGCGCATCGCGCAGACCGGCGCCGGCATGACCGTGACCATGGACTTCGTGAAGTTCGGGGCGACCGAGCAGATCACGGCTCCGCCCGCCGCCGAGACCGGCGACCTCACCGAGCAGGTCACGGAGCAGCGGGACGCGGCGATAGGTCAGTGACACGCCGGTGCCCCGGCCCGCCGTGTCGCTCGGCGGACCGGGGCATCGGGCCGGCTCAGTGGTTGCGCGGGAAGCCCAGGTCCACGCCCGCCGGGGCGTCGGCCGGGTCGGGCCAGCGGGTGGTGACGACCTTGCCGCGGGTGTAGAAGTGCGTGCCGTCGTTGCCGTAGATGTGGTGGTCGCCGAAGAGGGAGTCCTTCCAGCCGCCGAAGGAGTGGTAGCCGACGGGGACCGGGATCGGGACGTTCACGCCGACCATGCCGGCCTCGACCTCCAGCTGGAAGCGGCGGGCGGCGCCGCCGTCCCGGGTGAAGATCGCGGTGCCGTTGCCGAACGGGGAGGCGTTGATCAGCGCCAGGCCCTCCTCGTAGGTCTCCGCGCGCAGCACGCACAGCACCGGGCCGAAGATCTCGTCCTGGTAGGCCTTCGCGCTGGTCGGCACCTTGTCGAGCAGGGAGATGCCGATCCAGTGGCCGTCCTCGAAGCCGTCGACGGTGTAACCGGTACCGTCGAGGACGACCTCGCAGCCCTCGGCCGCCGCGCCCTCGACGTAGGAGGCCACCTTGTCGCGGTGCACCTTGGTGATCAGCGGGCCCATCTCGGAGGTCGGGTCGTTGCCGGGGCCGATCTTGATCTTCTCGGCGCGCTCGCGGATCTTCTCCACCAGCTCGTCGCCGATCGCACCGACCGCGACGACGGCGGAGATGGCCATGCAGCGCTCGCCCGCCGAGCCGTAGGCGGCGCTCACGGCTGCGTCGGCGGCCGCGTCGAGGTCGGCGTCGGGCAGGACCAGCATGTGGTTCTTGGCGCCGCCGAGGGCCTGGACGCGCTTGCCGTTGGCGGAGGCGGTGGTGTGGATGTAGCGGGCGATCGGGGTGGAGCCGACGAAGGACACCGCCTTGACGTCGGGGTGCTCCAGCAGCCGGTCGACGGCCACCTTGTCGCCGTGCACGACGTTGAAGACGCCGTCCGGCAGGCCCGCCTCGGCCAGCAGCTCGGCGAGCTTCAGGGAAGCGGACGGGTCCTTCTCACTCGGCTTCAGCACGAAGGTGTTGCCGCAGGCGATGGCGAGCGGGAACATCCACATCGGCACCATCGCCGGGAAGTTGAACGGCGTGATGCCCGCGACGACGCCGAGCGGCTGGCGGATCGCCGCCACGTCGACCCGGCTGGCGACCTGCGTCGACAGCTCGCCCTTGAGCTGCACGTTGATGCCGCAGGCCAGGTCGACGATCTCCAGGCCGCGCGCCACCTCACCGAGGGCGTCGGAGTGCACCTTGCCGTGCTCGGCGGTGATCAGCTCGGCGATCTCGTCGCGGTGCGCGTCCAGCAGGGCGCGGAAGCGGAACAGGATCGAGGTGCGCTGGGCCAGCGAGGACTGACCCCAGGTCGCGAACGCCTCCTTGGCGGCCGCGACCGCCGCGTCCACCTCGTCGACGGAGGCGAACGCGACCTTCGTGGTGACCGCGCCGGTCGCCGGGTCCGTGACCGGACCGAACGTGCCCGACGCGCCTTCGACGGCCTTGCCGCCGATCCAGTGGTTGACGATCTTCGTCATGACCAGTTACTCCTTCACAGATGGCGGCGTCGGGTCGAGACGTGCCGTTCGTACAGCTCACGGGCCTTGACCGCCGACGGTCGCGTCGCGGTCTCGGCCACAGGAACATCCCACCAGGCCTGCGCTTCGGGCGCGCCCGACACTGTGTCTGCCGTTTCGGTCTCGACGTAGACACATGTGGGAAGGTCGGAGGCCCGCGCCTCGGCGAGTGCCGAGCGCAGGTCGGCCACGGTGCGGGCACGCAGCACCCGCATGCCGAGGCTCTCGGCGTTTGCGGCCAGGTCCACGGGGAGCGGGGCGCCGGAGAACGTGCCGTCGCCCGCGCGGTAGCGGTAAGCGGTGCCGAACCGCTCCGCGCCGGTCTCCTCGGAGAGCCCGCCGATGGACGCGTACCCGTGGTTCTGCACCAGCAGCACCTTGATCGCGATGCCCTCCTGCACGGCGGTCACGATCTCCGTCGGCATCATCAGATAGGTGCCGTCGCCGACCAGTGCCCACACCGGCCGGTCCGGGGCGGCCAGCTTCACGCCGATCGCGGCCGGGATCTCGTAGCCCATGCAGGAGTAGCCGTACTCCAAGTGGTACTGGTCGAAGGATCGGGCCCGCCACATCTTGTGCAGGTCACCGGGGAGCGAACCGGCCGCGTTGATGATGATGTCCGACTCGTCGGCCAGCGCGTCCAGGGCGCCGAGCACCTGCGGCTGCGTCGGGCGTACGTCCGGCTCGGCGGCCTCGTAGGCGGCGTCGACGCGCTGCTCCCAGCGCTCCTTGTCCTCGCTGTACTCCGCCCGGTACGCGTCCGGCACCCGGTGGTCGTGCAGTTCCAGCGCCTCGGTCAGCTCCTCCAGGCCGCTGCGCGCGTCCGCGATCAGGGGCGATCCGGCGAGCTTGTGGCCGTCGTAGGCGGCGATGTTGAGGTTGAGGAAACGGACGTCCGGGCCCGCGAAGAGCGTGCCGGACGCGGTGGTGAAGTCGGTGTAGCGCGTGCCCACGCCGATCACCAGGTCGGCCGTGCGGGCCAGTTCGTCGGCGGTCGCGGTGCCGGTGTGGCCGATGCCGCCGACGTCCTGGGGGTGGTCGTACGGCAGCGAGCCCTTGCCGGCCTGGGTGGAGGCGACCGGGATGCCGGTGGCCTCGGCGAACTCGGCGAGGGCGCCCTCGGCGCGGCTGTGGTGGACGCCGCCGCCTGCGATCAGCAGCGGCCGCCGGGCCTGCCTGATGGTGCGGACGGCCTCGGCGAGTTCCGTCGGGTCGGCGCCCGGGCGGCGTACTACCCAGGTGCGCTCGGCGAAGAAGTCCTCCGGCCAGTCGTACGCCTCGGCCTGCACGTCCTGCGGCAGCGCGAGCGTGACCGCGCCGGTCTCCACCGGGTCGGTGAGCACGCGCATGGCTTGCAGCGCCGCCGGGATCAGGGCTTCCGGGCGGGTGACGCGGTCGAAGTACCGGGACACCGGGCGCAGGCTGTCGTTGACCGACACATCGCCCGCGTACGGCACTTCGAGCTGCTGCAGCACCGGGTCGGCGGGGCGGGTGGCGAAGATGTCGCCGGGCAGCAGCAGGACCGGGATGTGGTTGATGGTGGCGAGGGCGGCGCCGGTGACCAGGTTCGTCGCGCCGGGGCCGATGGAGGTGGTCACTGCGTGCGTGGACAGGCGGTTGGACTGGCGGGCGTAGCCGACCGCCGCGTGCACCATGGCCTGCTCGTTGCGGCCCTGGAGGTACGGCATGACGTCCGCGTACTCGACCAGCGCCTGGCCGATCCCGGCGACGTTGCCGTGGCCGAAGATGCCCCAGGTGGCGCCGATGAGCCGCTGCCGTATGCCGTCCCGCTCGGTGTACTGGGCGGAGAGGAAGCGTACGAGCGCCTGTGCGACCGTGAGCCTGGTGGTCATCGATATCCCTCCGTGTGGTCCGGGTGGAAGCAGATCCGCCACTCCCGGGTCTGACCCGGTCCCGCCATGACGTTCAGGTAGTACATGTCGTGGCCGGGCTGGGCGATGGACGGCCCGTGCCAGCCGTCGGGGACGAGGACGGCGTCGCCGGTGCGTACCTCGGCGAGCACATCGGCGCCGCCCTCGCGCGAGGGGAACACTCGCTGGTAGCCGAAGCCGTTCGGGCCGTCGATCTCGAAGTAGTAGATCTCCTCCAGCTCCGACTCCTCGCCCGGCCGGTGCTCGTCGTGCTTGTGCGGCGGGTACGAGGACCAGTTGCCGCCGGGGGTGATCACCTCGACGGCGATGAGCTTGTCGCACTCGAAGGCGTCGGCGGAGGCGAAGTTGCGCACATGGCGGGTGCAGGTGCCGCTGCCGCGCTGCTCGACGGGCACCTCCGGCGCGGGGCCGTAGCGGGCGGGGAGTCGTCGCTCGCACTTCGCTCCTGCCAGGGCGAAGCGGCCTCCCGCGCCGGAGGTGATCTGTGCCTGGGCGTCGCGGGGCACGTACGCGAAGTCGGAGACTGAGGCGAAGACGCTGTCCCGGCCCAGGAGTTGGAATTCGGTGTCGCCCACCCGCACCGTGCAGCCGCCTTGCAGGGGCAGCACGATCCACTCGCTGTCCCCGGTGGTGAAGGTGTGCGTGCCGCCCGCCTCCAGCTCGACGATCCGCAGGCTGCTGTGGGTCCAGCCGGCCAGTTTGGGGGCGATGTCGAGCGCGTAGTACGCGTCGGCGGTGGTGCCCTTCGGGACGTACAACTCGTTGCTCATGCGGCCCTCACAGCAGTCCTACGGCGGTGTCCACGGCGGCGGCCACATCGCCGTCCACCGGGTACAGCAGCGACCGGCCGACCACCAGCCCCCGAACGGTGGGGAGTTGGAGGGCGCCGCGCCACTTCTCGTACGCGCTGTCCTGGTCGTCCCCGACCTCGCCGCCCAGCAGCACGGCGGGCAGGGTCGTGGTCTCCATGACCCGGGCCATGTCGTCGGGGTTCTCGGTGACGGGGACCTTCAGCCAGGTGTACGCCGAACTGCCGCCCAGCCCCGAGGCGATGGCGATGGACCGGGTGACGGCGTCGGCGGACAGGTCGTTGCGCAGCCGCCCGTCGGCGTCCCGGCGGCTGATGAACGGCTCGACGAAGACGGGCAGCCGGCGCGCCGCCATGTCGTCGATGGCCCGGGCGGTGGACTCCAGGGTGGTCAGGGAGCCCGCGTCGTCGTAGTCGATGCGCAGCAGCAGCTTCCCGGCGTCGAAACCGAGGCGCTCTATGTCCTCGGGGCGGTGGCCGGTGAAGCGGTCGTCGAGTTCGAAGCGGGCGCCCTGGAGGCCGCCGCGGTTCATCGAGCCCATGACGACCTTGTCGTCGAGGGCGCCGAGCAGCAGCAGGTCGTCGAGGATGTCGGCGGTGGCGAGGACGCCGTCGACGCCGGGGCGGCTGAGCGCAAGGCAGAGGCGTTCGAGCAGGTCGGCGCGGTTGGCCATGGCCATCTTGCGGTTGCCGACGCCGAGCGCGCCCCGGGCCGGGTGGTCGGCGGCGACGATCATGAGGCGGCCGGCCGCGTTGAGCAGCGGGCGGCGGACGCGGCGGGCGGCGGCCTCGGCGATCGCCTCGGGGCGGTGGGTGCGGGTGCGGACGAGGTCGGCGATGTCGACGGTCACTGGGGGGCTCCCGTGGGGTCGGCGGGGGCCGGAGTGTCGGCGGGGGCCGGGGTGCCGGCTTGGGCGGTGTGTACGGCGCCTGCCCTCAAGGCGGCCTCCACCTCGGCCTCGGTGGGCATCGCGGAGGAGCACTCCAGGCGGGAGGCGACGATGGCGCCGGCGGCGTTGGCGTGGCGCATGGTCTTCTCCAGGTCCCAGCCGGCGAGCAGGCCGTGGCAGAGCGAGCCGCCGAAGGCGTCACCGGCGCCGAGGCCGTTGAGGACGTCGACCGGCAGCGGGGGGACCTCGACGGACTCGCCCGTGTCGCTGACGGCGAGGACACCCTTGGGGCCCTGCTTGACGACGGCGACGGACACGCCGGCGTCGAGGAGCGCGGCCGCCGCGGCGTGCGGTTCGCGGACGCCGGTGGCGACCTCCACCTCGTCGAGATTGCCGACGGCGACGGTGGTGTGCTTGAGGGCCTCGGCGTAGAACGGGCGGGCCGCGTCCGGGTCCTGCCAGAACATGGGGCGCCAGTCGAGGTCGAAGACCGTGGTGCCGGACCTGTTGCGGTGGGCGAGGGCCGCGAGGGTCGCCGTCCGGCTGGGCTCCTCGCTCAGGCCGGTGCCGGTGACCCAGAAGATGCTCGCCGCGCGGATGGCGTCGAGGTCCAGTTCGTGGGCGTCGATCTCCAGGTCGGGGGCCTTGGGCTGCCGGTAGAAGTACAGCGGGAAGTCGTCCGGCGGGAAGACCTCGCAGAAGGTGACCGGGGTCGGCAGTCCGGGCACGGGCGTGACCCAGCGGTCGTCGACACCGAAGCCGCGCAGCGCCTCGTGAAGATAGGTGCCGAACGGGTCGTCGCCGGTGCGGGTGATCACCGCGGTACGGCGGCCCAGGCGGGCGGCGGCGACGGCGACGTTGGTCGCGGATCCGCCGAGGAACTTGCCGAAGGACGTCACCTGTGGGAGCGGGACGCCGGTCTGCAGTGGATAGAGGTCCACGCCGATCCGCCCCATGGTGATCAGGTCGTACGCCATCGAGATCCCTTCGCGTTCCCGTCGCGCCTTCGTCGGCGGCTCTCTCCGGTTTCTAGTCTCCGGACATGAGGCCTGTCAATAGTTTGTCCAGACATTCGGACCAGCGGGGTGGGGTGCGCGGCCGTGAGTGAGCGGCGTGCGCGCCTTTGCCTCGGATCTGTCACAAACGCCACTGTCCTGTCATGCATGTCCCGTGTACGCGGCCCCTGCGTCACATCCGCACGACAGGCACTTCCCCGCCGTCACTCTCCGTCGTTGAGCGGGCACAGGCTTGGTGACTGATCGCCAGCGCAGCGCCCGGCTCCCCCGACGGCCGCCCCCGGCCGCCGCCGCGGCATGCGCAGGGAGGTGCACTCATGACCGACCGAAGGCTCTGGTCGTACAAGGAGATCGCGGCGCACATCAGAGTGCAGCCGGACACCGTGCGGTCGTACCGCAAACACGGGCTGCTGCCCCCGCCGGACCACGTGGAGGGCGGCAAGCCGTATTGGTACGCGGATACTGTCCGCGCCTGGGTCGCTTCCCGGCCGGGGAATCGGGGGCGGCGAACGGAGTGACGACTGCGGGCGAAATGTCCGTAGTCGCATTTACGTCGCCGGAATTTCCGTGGTGCCCCACGTTCGCGTGGGGCACAGTCGTGCGCATGAGCTTCTCCGAGAAACCCGTGCTCACCGGCGTCAGGACCGTGCTGCGGCCGTTCACGGAGGCCGACGCGGAGGCGATCTGGGAGATCCTGAGCGACCCCGAGGTCATCCGCTTCACCTTCGACCCGTCCACCGAACTCACCCTGGCGGGCCTGCGTTCCTGGTACGGCTCCCGGTCCGACCAGCCCGACCGGCTGGACCTCGCCGTAACCGACCGTGACACCGGCGAGGTCGTCGGCGAGGTCGTCCTCAACGAGTGGGATCCCCACACGCGCAGTTGCAACTTCCGCACCCTCATCGGCCCGCGCGGCCGTGGCCGGGGCCTCGGCACGGAGGCCACCCGGCTCATCGTCGGCCACGGCTTCGAGCGACTCGGGCTGCATCGCGTCCACTTGGAGGCGTACGGCGACAACCACCGCGCCCTGCGCGTCTACCGGAAGGTCGGTTTCGTGGTCGAGGGCGTGCGGCGGGAGTCGGCCCGGCGGGACGGGGAGTGGGTGGACGAGGTGCTGATGGCCGTCCTCGACCGGGAGTGGGCCGAGCACCGCGGACACGTCGAGGTGCCTCGGGACTGGGCCGTGCGTCGGGGGTAGGGCGAGGTCCCTCGGAACTGGGCCGTCCATCGGGGGTAGGGAAGGCCCCCCGGGACTGAGCCGCCCACCGGAGACAGAGCGAAGCCCCCCGGGACCGAGCCGCCCACCGGAGACAGAGCGAAGCCCCCCGGGACTTCGGCATCAGCTCCACGGCTCGATGACCGTCACCCCGGCGCCCGGCGCGCTGCCCAGTGCCGCGAGTGCGGCCGGGGTCGCGTCCAGGGGGATGGTCGCGGTCACCAGCAGGTCGGGGCGCAGGGTGCCCGCCCGGACCGACTCCAGCATCGGTGGGTAGGTGTGGGCCGCCATGCCGTGGCTGCCGAGCAGTTCCAGTTCCAGGGCGACCGCGCGGGCCATGGGGACGGGCGTGGTGCCCGTGTGTGAGGGGAGCAGGCCGACCTGGACGTGCCGGCCGCGACGGCGCAGGCCGTTGACGGAGGCGGCGCACGTGGCGGGGGACCCGAGGGCGTCGAGGGAGAGGTGGGCGCCGCCGCCCGTGAGGTCCCGGATCGCGGCCGCCGTGTCCTCGGTGCGGGCCGCGTCCACGCACTGAGCCGCCCCGAACTTCCGCGCCAGCTCCAGCGCCTGCGCCGATATGTCGACGGCGACGACCCGCGCCCCCGACGCCGCCGCGATCATCACCGCCGACAGGCCCACTCCCCCGCACCCGTGCACCGCGACCCACTCCCCCGCCGCCACCCGGCCCTGCTGCACGACCGCCCGGAACGCCGTGGCGAACCGGCACCCCAGCGAGGCCGCCGTGGCGAAGGTCATGCCGTCCGGTACGGCGACGAGGTTGACGTCGGCGTGGTCCAGCGCCACGTACTGCGCGAACGAGCCCCAGTGGGTGAACCCGGGCTGCGTCTGCCGCTCGCACACCTGCTGGTCGCCGGCGGCGCAGGACGGGCAGGTGCCGCAGGCGCACACGAACGGGACGGTGACCCGGTCGCCGGGCCGCCAGCCAGTCACCCGGGCACCCACCGCCTCGACGACACCGGCGAGTTCATGACCGGGGACGTGCGGCAGCGTGATGTCCGGGTCGTGGCCCTGCCAGCCGTGCCAGTCGCTGCGGCACAGTCCGGTGGCCTCGACCCGCACCACGACGCCGTGCTCCGCGGGCCGCGGGTCGGCCACCTCGCGCACCTCGGCGGGCTCCCCGAACCGCTCGAACACCACAGCCCGCATCCGTCGCCCCTCGCCTTCGTTTCGTCCAGGCCCTTGGGACACACCGCCCCGGCCCTGCCGGAACGCTAGCCTCCGGCCGCCCCCTTGTCGCGCGACCGCTGCTCAGGGCGCGGTCGCCGGGCCGCCGTGGCCCCTCCTGGATAAGTACCCCCAGGGGGTATAGTGTGGACATGTAAGGGACCCTCCTGGGCCCCGCCAGCCCCATCTGCCTCGACGAGGAGAACGACATGACCGCGCAGACCGACACCCAGGGTTCCGTCACCGCCGTCTACAAGGTGAGCGGGATGAGCTGCGGACACTGTGAAGGCGCCGTCTCCGGCGAGATCTCCCAGTTGCCCGGCGTCAGCTCGGTGAAGGCCGTCGCGGCCAGCGGTGAGGTCACGGTCGTCTCCGCGACCGACCTGGACGAGGAGGCCGTACGCGCGGCCGTCGACGAGGCCGGCTTCGAGCTGGTCGGCCGCGCCTGAATCACGCTTCCCCACACCGGGCCGTACCGGAGGATCGACCCCCAGACCGGTCCCGTACGGTCCGGTCCGCCGTCTGAAGTCGGAGTCGGACATGAGCAGCACCACCACGACCAGCAGCACCGCACGGACCTCCATAGACACGCCGGACACGCCGGACACGCCGGTCTCCGAGGTCGAACTGATGATCGGCGGGATGACCTGCGCCTCCTGCGCGGCCCGTGTCGAGAGGAAGCTCAACCGGATGGACGGCGTCAGCGCCACGGTGAACTACGCGACGGAGAAGGCGCGCGTCACCTACCCGGCCGGGATCGAGGTCGCCGACCTGATCGCCACCGTCGTGAAGACGGGCTACACGGCCGAGGAGCCCGCCCCGCCGCAGCCCGAACCGGAACAGGCGCCCCAGGATCCGGAGCTGGCCTCCTTGCGGCAGCGGCTGATCGTTTCCGCGCTGCTCGCCGCCCCCGTCGTCCTGCTCGCGATGATCCCCGCTCTCCAGTTCGACAACTGGCAGTGGCTTTCCCTCACCCTCGCCGCGCCCGTCGTCGTCTGGGGCGGCCTGCCCTTCCACCGGGCCGCCTGGACCAACGCCCGGCACGCCGCGGCCACCATGGACACCCTCGTCTCGGTGGGCACGCTGGCCGCGTTCGGCTGGTCGCTGTGGGCGCTGTTCTTCGGCCACGCGGGCATGCCGGGCATGCGGCACCCGTTCGAGCTCACCGTCTCCCGTACGGACGGCGCCTCGACGATCTACCTCGAAGTGGCCGCCGGAGTCATCGCGTTCATCCTCCTCGGCCGCTATCTGGAGGCCCGCTCCAAGCGCCGCGCGGGCGCCGCGCTACGGGCCCTGATGGAGCTCGGCGCGAAGGACGTGGCGGTGCTGCGCGACGGGCGCGAGGTCCGCGTGCCGGTCACCGAACTGGCCGTCGGCGACCGGTTCGTCGTGCGTCCCGGCGAGAAGGTCGCCACCGACGGCACGGTCGTGGAGGGCGCCTCCGCGGTCGACGCCTCCATGCTGACCGGCGAGTCCGTGCCGGTGGACGTGGCGGCCGGGGACGCGGTGGCCGGGGCGACCGTGAACGCCGGGGGCCGACTGGTCGTCGAGGCCACCCGGGTCGGCGCCGACACCCAGCTCGCGCGGATGGCCCGGCTGGTGGAGGAGGCGCAGAACGGCAAGGCGGAGGTGCAGCGGCTCGCGGACCGGGTCGCCGGGATCTTCGTACCCGTCGTCCTCGCGCTCGCGACCGCCACCTTCGGCGGGTGGCTCGGCGCGACCGGCGACACGGTCGCCGCCTTCACCGCGGCCGTCGCCGTACTGATCATCGCCTGCCCGTGCGCCCTGGGCCTGGCCACCCCGACCGCCCTCATGGTCGGCACGGGCCGCGGCGCTCAGCTCGGCATCCTGATCAAGGGCCCCGAGGTACTGGAGTCCACCCGCCGCGTCGACACCGTCGTCCTGGACAAGACCGGAACGGTGACCACCGGCCGGATGACCCTCCAGGAGGTGTACGTCACCGAAGGCGCCGACGAGCGGGAGGTACTGCGGCTCGCGGGCGCCCTCGAACACGCCTCCGAACACCCGGTCGCCCGGGCCGTGGCCGCCGGTGCCGAGAAGCGGGTCGGGGAGCTGCCGGCGGTCGAGCGGTTCGAGAACGTGCCCGGGCGGGGCGTACGCGGGCGCGTGGCGGGCCATGAGGTGGCCGTGGGGCGGCTCTTCGAGGAGCTGCCGGAGGACTTGGCGCGCGCCCGTGACAAGGCCGAGAGCAGCGGTCGTACGGCCGTCGTGGTCGGCTGGGACGGGGTGGCGCGCGGGGTGATCGCGGTCGCCGACGCCGTGAAGGAGACCAGCGCGCAGGCCGTGCGCGAGTTACGCGCGCTGGGGCTCACGCCGGTGCTGCTGACCGGGGACAACCGGCGGGTGGCCGAGGCGGTGGCGGAGACCGTCGGTATCGATCAGGTGATCGCCGAGGTGCTGCCCGAGGACAAGGTCGAGGTCGTACGGCGGCTGCAGGCCGAGGGGCGGACGGTCGCCATGGTGGGGGACGGCGTCAATGACGCGGCCGCGCTCGCCACCGCCGACCTGGGGCTCGCGATGGGCACCGGCACCGACGCGGCGATCGAGGCGGGCGACCTGACCCTCGTCCGCGGGGATCTCCGGGTGGCGGCGGACGCGATCCGGCTGTCCCGCCGGACGCTCGGCACGATCAAGGGCAACCTCGTCTGGGCGTTCGGCTACAACGTGGCCGCGCTGCCGCTGGCCGCGGCGGGTCTGCTGAACCCGATGATCGCGGGGGCGGCGATGGCGCTGTCGTCGGTGTTCGTGGTGACGAACAGTCTGCGGCTGCGGGCGTTCCGCTGAGTTCGGACTTGAAGCCCGGACGTTGAATCCCGGACGATCCGCTGAAAAGGCCGGATCCCCCTTCAGTCCGACGCGAGCCTCACATAAGCTCTTCACAAGGCTCGCGCATCATCCTTACGCTTGAGCCCCGTTCGTCGTATCGGGCCTCTTGCGCATCTAACGGGACATATGCAAGAGACGCAGATCACAGTGATGTGAACGTAACCATCGAAGGGGTTCGAAGGTCTAAGTTGGCGATGTCAGAGGGCGTCTTGGGGGGCGCCACCTGGCATCTGGGGATGTCTTGGGGGACTTCCCCAGGGATGCGTTGCCGGGACACGTACACCGGGGAGCTTTGAGCGGCCCTCCCAGCGTGCGCTGTCCCGGCAGACCGCAGCCAACAGCAAGGCAGCAGTACCGCAGTAACAGCGATTCAGGCGCTGGTTTCTCAAAGGCGCCCGGCCGGATCCCGTGGGGGGAATCCGCACCGGGACATGGGAAGGCGCCCTGGTCGTCGGCCCGTGGGGGGACCGGCGTACCGGGGCGCCTTCTACATTGCACTGCTGGATTGCACTGCTGGGTACGGCTGCTGTGCACCACTGGGTGCGGCCGCCTGCTGTGCGTCAGGCGGCCGCGGGGATCAGCGGGTCAGCGCTCCTCGACCGGGACGAAGTCGCGCTCGACGACGCCCGTGTAGATCTGGCGCGGACGGCCGATGCGGGAGCCCGGCTCCTTGATCATCTCGTGCCACTGGGCGATCCAGCCCGGAAGCCGGCCGAGGGCGAACAGGACCGTGAACATCTCGGTCGGGAAGCCCATGGCCCGGTAGATCAGACCGGTGTAGAAGTCGACGTTCGGGTAGAGCTTGCGCTCGGTGAAGTAGCTGTCGGAGAGCGCGTGCTCCTCCAGCTTCAGCGCGATGTCCAGCAGCTCGTCGGACTTGCCGAGCGCGGACAGCACATCGTGCGCGGCGGCCTTGATGATCTTGGCGCGCGGGTCGAAGTTCTTGTAGACCCGGTGGCCGAAGCCCATCAGACGGACGCCGTCCTCCTTGTTCTTCACCTTGCGGATGAAGGAGTCGACGTCACCGCCGGAGTCGCGGATGCCCTCCAGCATCTCCAGCACCGACTGGTTGGCGCCGCCGTGCAGCGGGCCCCACAGGGCGCTGATGCCGGCGGAGATCGAGGCGAACATGTTCGCCTGCGAGGAGCCGACCAGGCGGACCGTGGAGGTCGAGCAGTTCTGCTCGTGGTCCGCGTGCAGGATCAGCAGCTTGTCCAGCGCGGCGACCACGATCGGGTCGAGCTCGTACTCCTGGGCCGGGACCGAGAAGGTCATGCGCAGGAAGTTCTCGACGTAACCGAGGTCGTTGCGCGGGTAGACGAACGGGTGACCGATCGACTTCTTGTACGCGTACGCCGCGATCGTCGGGAGCTTGGCAAGCAGACGAACGGTGGAAAGGTTGCGCTGCCGCTCGTCGAACGGGTTGTGGCTGTCCTGGTAGAAGGTGGACAGCGCCGAGACGACCGACGACAGCATGGCCATCGGGTGGGCGTCGCGGGGGAAACCCTTGTAGAAGTTCTTGACGTCCTCGTGCAGCAGGGTGTGCCGCGTGATCTCGTCCTTGAAGCCGGTGAGCTGGTCGACCGTCGGCAGCTCACCGTTGATCAGCAGATACGCCACCTCAAGGAACGTGGAGCGCTCGGCCAGCTGCTCGATCGGGTAACCGCGGTAGCGGAGGATGCCGGCCTCGCCGTCCAGATAGGTGATGGCGGATTTATAGGCGGCGGTGTTGCCGTAACCGCTGTCCAGGGTCACGAGACCGGTCTGGGTCCGGAGCTTTCCGATGTCGAAGCCCTTGTCCCCGACGGTGCTGTCGATCACCGGGTAGGTGTACTCGCTGCCGTCGTACCGCAGTACTACAGAGTTGTCGCTCACGTCTTCCCTCACCGACGTAGTGCCTCATCTTCGAGGTGCCCTGACTGTCTCTACCATCCCCCATTTGGCTCAGGAGAGTGCACTCGGGGTCGACCATTGGGCTTATCGGCGGCACTCAGTGCCGCCAACCTGCCATCCTGCCCGGTTGATACCCCATCCGGAAGTGCTCTGTGACCTTTCCGACTCGTTTGATCGATCATTTCTGCGCGGCACGGATGAAGCCGGGGACCAAGGCGGGGATCAAGGCTGCAGGGGCTGGGGTGCGAGCCTGAAGTCGAGGGCCGTGCAGCGGCGGCCCGCCGACACCGTGCGCACCGCCTGGCCGATCGCCTTGCGTGAACCGACGAGGACGACCAGTTGCTTGGCCCGGGTGACCGCCGTGTAGAGCAGGTTGCGTTGGAGCATCATCCAGGCGCCCGTGGTCACCGGGATGACCACCGCCGGGTATTCGCTCCCCTGCGAGCGGTGGATGGTCACCGCGTAGGCGTGTGCCAGTTCGTCCAGTTCGTCGAATTCGTACGGAACCTCCTCGTCCTCGTCCGTCAGCACCGTGAGGCGCTGGTCGACCGGGTCGAGCGAGGTGACCACGCCCACGGTGCCGTTGAAGACACCGTTTTTCCCTTTCTCGTAATTGTTGCGAATCTGGGTGACCTTGTCGCCGACCCGGAACACCCGCCCGCCGAACCGCTTCTCCGGCACATCGGGGCGGCCGGGGGTGATGGCCTGCTGGAGGAGCCCGTTGAGCGTGCCGGCGCCGGCGGGCCCTCGGTGCATGGGGGCGAGCACCTGGACGTCCCGGCGTGGGTCGAGCCCGAACCTGGCCGGAATACGACGGGCTGCCACATCCACGGTGAGCCGCCCGGCGGCCTCCGTGTCGTCCTCGACGAAGAGGAAGAAGTCCTTCATGCCGTCGGTGACGGGGTGCTGTCCGGCGTTGATCCGGTGCGCGTTGGTCACGACTCCCGACTGCTGGGCCTGCCGGAAGACGCGGGTGAGGCGGACGGCGGGGATGGGGCTGTCGTCGGCGAGGAGGTCCCGCAGGACCTCGCCCGCGCCGACGCTGGGGAGCTGGTCGACGTCGCCGACGAAGAGGAGGTGGGCGCCCGGCGGTACGGCCTTGACGAGCTTGTTCGCGAGGAGCAGGTCGAGCATGGAGGCCTCGTCGACGACCACGAGGTCGGCGTCGAGGGGGCGGTCCTTGTCGTAGGCGGCGTCTCCGCCCGGCTTGAGTTCCAGGAGCCGGTGGACGGTGGAGGCCTCGGCGCCGGTGAGCTCGGCGAGCCGCTTGGCGGCACGGCCCGTGGGGGCGGCGAGGACGACCTTGGCCTTCTTGGCGCGAGCCAGCTCCACGATCGACCGCACCGTGAAGGACTTGCCGCAACCGGGACCACCGGTGAGGACGGCGACCTTCTGCGTCAGCGCCAGCTTGACGGCGGCCTCCTGCTCGGGGGCGAGGTCGGCGCCGGTACGGCCCTTCAGCCACGCCAGTGCCCTGTCCCAGGCGACGTCGTGGAAGCCGGGCATGCGGTCCTGGTCGGTGCGCAGGAGGCGCAGGAGCTGGGCGGAAAGGGAGAGTTCGGCGCGGTGGAAGGGGACGAGGTAGACGGCGGTGACGGGTTCGCCGTGCTCACCGGGCACCTGTTCGCGTACGACACCGGGCTCGCCGGAGTCCTCGTCGGGCAGGGCCAGCTCGGCGAGGCACTCGATGACGAGCCCGGTGTCGACCTGGAGCAACTTGACGGCGTCGGCGATGAGCCGCTCCTCGGGCAGGAAGCAGTGCCCCTGGTCCGTCGACTGGGAAAGGGCGTACTGCAGGCCCGCCTTGACGCGCTCGGGGCTGTCGTGCGGGATGCCGACGGACTGGGCGATCTTGTCGGCGGTGAGGAAGCCGATGCCCCAGACGTCGGCGGCGAGGCGGTACGGCTGGTTCTTCACGACGGAGATGGAGGCGTCGCCGTACTTCTTGTAGATGCGCACGGCGATGGAGGTGGACACCTCGACGGTCTGGAGGAAGAGCATGACCTCCTTGATCGCCTTCTGCTCCTCCCAGGCGTCGGCGATCTTCTTCGTCCTCTTCGGGCCGAGGCCGGGCACCTCGATCAGCCGCTTCGGCTCCTCCTCGATGATCTTCAGGGTGTCCAGGCCGAAGTGCTGGGTGATGCGGTCGGCGAAGACCGGGCCGATGCCCTTGACCAGCCCGGAGCCGAGGTAGCGGCGGATGCCCTGGACGGTGGCAGGGAGGACGGTCGTGTAGTTCTCGACGGTGAACTGCTTGCCGTACTGCGGGTGGGAGCCCCATCTCCCCTCCATCCGCAGCGACTCCCCCACCTGCGCGCCGAGCAGCGCGCCGACGACCGTGAGGAGGTCTCCGCCGCCTCGGCCGGTGTCGACGCGGGCGACCGTGTAGCCGTTCTCCTCGTTGGCGTACGTGATCCGCTCGAGGACGCCTTCGAGGACGGCCAGGCGGCGGTCGCCGGGTGCCGGTGGGGACTGGTTGGGCATGATTCGACGGTACCGGTGGGTTGTGACAGTGGGGGTGGGAGCCGCTGGGGAAGGGGCCGGGCCGGGGCGTGTACTGGCGGACTAGACTCCCCGCATGGCTGACATGTTCGCCGTGGACCTGGCCCTCGATCTCTCGCCTGCCCTGCCGGGCGCCGTGCTCGACACCCTGCGTTGGCATCTCGGCCTAGGCGGGACGGAACCGGTCGACGCCTCGCCGGACCCGTTCCCTCTCCTCGCGGACCGGGGGCCTGCCGCGAAGATCGGCGGAGTCCTGACCGGCGAACTGCACCAGGCCGCCGAGCACTGGTCACTGACCGCACGGCAGGAGATCCACGCGGAGTTGCTGTCGGACCTCGAACCACTGCTGGAGATGCTGGCGGCGCACGCGCGGTGGGACGGGGTGATCGGACAGGTGAGGTTCTACGAGGAGGATGTGCCCGAGCTGCTGGTCGGTCGGGAGGGGAGGCTGGTCAGGGTTGGGCTGCGGGTGGCGTGAGCGGCAGGCTGCGTGATCCCGGTCGACTCTCGTAGACCCGGTGTGCCGCGTTGGTCGTCGCGGCGCACCTCGCATGCTGCTCTCTGCCCTATTCGCTGAGCCCCACAACGCACCAGCCCCGCCGGGCAGCTTCGCTCAGGACGTGGCCCCACTCCTCCAGGAGGCCTCTGAACTCGCGGAAGTTGCATACCCACCCATGGGGAAGTGCGGCATGCTCGGTGAAGGCCCGTTCCATTCCGCCGAGGCCGGGCCGTATTCGCTCCCAGGTCCCGGCCAGTTCCCGCACACTGTCCGGTGACCGTGCGAGCAGCACGCCGTAGAAGCCGGGGCCGTCGCTGAAGAAGCCGGAATCAATGTGCTCCGCCTCTCCGTTCAGCCCGTTCCAGATCAACCCGAGCAACAGGGTGTCGATTTCGGACCGGAGCTGAGGATCGACATGGTCGCGAGCGGATTCCCAGCGTTGCCCGGCCCAGAAGTGCGCCTTGAACGAGCCACTGGCGTGCCGGAACTCGTACACCGCGAAGATGGAACTGTTGGGCCCCTGCGGCCACTTCCAGTCCCCCACTACCTCGGCCGCGCCGTCCCAGTCCCAGAAGCCCGTCTCGTCGTCGTACCAGGCATCCCTGAGCCGCTCCAGCCGCTCCCCGGGCGGAACCTCCTCCAACCACGACCGGTCTGCGATCAGCACAGTGATGTCCAGCCCCATGGTGGGGAGCGTACCGATCGCCTATGAACCGGATTCGGTCGTGTCCCCTGTCGTGGTGTAGCTCATGGTGGCCAGGCCGAGGATGGCGTTTGCGATGAGGAAAGGTGGTCAGGTCCTCCGCCAGGTCCGAGTCGGCCGGCCGTGCTCGTCCCACTCGCAGTCCTCCAGGATCGTCATCCCGTTCGCGGCGAACACTCGCTTCGACGCGAGCACACCATTGGGATGCCATTCCTTGAACTCACCGACGGGCAGTCCGGCCCGATGTGTTCCCTCGGAGCGCAGGGTGCCGTCCTTGTACCACTCGTGGGAGGGTCCGTCCTTGTAGCCGTCGACGTAGGTTTCGAGGCTGACGAGACTGACGCCGAGATGTTCGGTCACCTCGCCGGTGAACGGTTCGCCGCGGTAGTACAGCCGCTCCGACACGTCCATGTCCACGTCGGGGTCGTCGATGTCGATGCGCTGCACGGCTGTCATCAGGGGATCCACTCCTTGTCACTGGGCGGGACCTTGACCGGCGGACTGCTCCAGGGCTCCGGCCGCGAACGCGCGGTGGCCGGGTTGCGGGTGCGGGTGAGGGTCTACTGCTGGCCGGGGGGCGATTTTAGGGCCTCGACGAAGGCGGTGAAGGCGTCGGCAGGGAAGGAGAGCCGCGCCTGGGTCGGGGCCTTTGAGTCGCGGATGGCTATGCGGGTGCGGAGGTTTGCAACCTCCACGCAGTCATTGCCGTCTCCGGGGCCCGAGTAGGAAGACTTCCGCCAGTTGCCGGGAGTAGGCATGGGGACCTCACAGTTCCTTCGCCAGCCTGTGGATGAACTCACGGGACTGACTGGGTTCGAGTGATACAGCCTCCACTTTACGGAAGAGCGTTCGAAAGGCGCTGAGTTGTGCTTCCGAGTCGATGAATGCGGTGCCGTGGGGTGCATCTCGTACCACCGTGTCCAGCTTGGGCACAGCCCCGCCCGCGTACTTCATGGTGCTCGTGGCTCCGGCGAAGCCGTCGAGGTCGAAGGGGATGACCCGCACGGTGATGTGGCCCGCGTCGGAGCATTCCAAAATGTGTGAGAGCTGAGTCCGTGAGGCGGTGCGGTCGCCGACTCTGATCCGCAGGGCTGCCTCATGGATCACCGCTTCGTACGGGGTAGGGGCGCGGCCTTCGAGGATCACCCGGCGCTGCATGCGGTGGCGGACGCGCAACTCAACTTGTTGATCCGGGAGTTCCGGGACGCGGTAGGAGTAGACCGCGCGGGCGTAGTCCTCCGTCTGCAGCAGGCCGGGGATGTACAGCAGTGCTACTTCTCGCAAGAACGTGGCATGGTGCTCAAGCTCCGCGAGGTCGAGGAACGGCGCCGGCAGTGATCCTCGGTACTCCTCCCACCAGCCATGTGTCCGGTCGGTCGCCACGGCCACCAACGCCTCAACCAGCTCGGTGTCCGTACAGGAGTACTGAGCGGCAATGCGCCGTACGCGCTCCTCACTCACCCCTGCCGTGCCGAACTCGATCTGACTGATCTGAGCCGAGTCCGTTCCGAGCAGAGCGGCGGCTTCGCGCCCCTTGAGCCCAGCAGCTTCGCGCAGTTTCCGCAGTTCGGAACCTAGACGCTCTTGGCGTGCGGTGGGTTGCTTCCTGCGCGCCAATGCTCTGCCTCCTTGCCGTCGGACTGCCTTGGAGCAGCGCCTCGTTCGGGGGGCAGATTACGGCAGCGGGTTGCATGGTCCCAAATTTTAGCTCCACCGTCAGTGACACGACGCACACGCTGCGCACTGCCGAGCACCGGAAGTGCACCGCTCCGTCCTGCCATGACGGCTGCGGCAATGACACCGGCCACCGCTCCTTGTACCGAACGGCCCCTTTCCACAAAGGAGTTCACTCATGCCCGAAAACGGAAACGCCCCCTGGGAGTACACCCTCTACATCCCGAACGACGTTCGCGCCGTCACCGTCAGTCGCCGCACCCTCCGCCTGATCCTCACCCTGCACGGCCTGATCCGCTTGGTGGACATGGCCGAACTGCTGGCTACGGAGCTGGTCTCCAACGCCGTACGCCACACCAAGGGGCCCGCCGCTCTACGCGTCCGCTGGTCGGCCGGTGTGCTGCGCATTGGCGCCTGGGACGCCGATCCTGAACCTCCCGAGCCGCCGGCGCCGTTGGACCGACTCACAGACGCGGAGGACGGCCGCGGGCTGGCGCTGGTCAGGGCCTGCGCCGACCTGTGGGGCTGGCAGCCGCTGTCCAGAGGCGGGAACCGGGGGAAGTACGTGTGGTGCGAACTGGCCGCGGCTTGAAGCGATCAAGAACGTGGCGCTGGCGGACGCGGCAAGCGACAGCTAAGGGACGAGGGTGACCATACCGGGCACGAAACTGCGCTTCGAGCTGTCACCCGGATTCGAGAGCTTGCGTGATCTCCTCACGCGCCTTGTCTTCCCCGACTCGAATCTCTGCGCCCACCAGCTTGACGTTGGTCAACTTGGCATCGGTGCTGAGGTCAAGTCCGAGAGCGTCCAGTCCGCCTGCACCCATGTCGAGAAACTCCCGTAGACGCTGAGCGGCGACATTGTCCACAGGAAACCGAGCCGGAACCATCCCCATCCGGCTCGGCGCTGATCACTCGTCGGCCGCAAGTCCCCGCAAAGCGGCGAGATCAATGCTCTGCGACTGTGCATCCGATTCCGCACGGCCCGCGCCGCCCTCATCCGGCATCGCGTCAGCTTGACCAAAGCCGCCGACGGGGACAATCCCCGATCATGCGCGGACCGCAGCCGCTCCAGCCACACCCGGCACGGTAGGTCGCGTCGTCACCCACGTCCCTCGGCTCGAAGCTCGCCGCGTTCTCGGTGTCGGTGTCGGTGTCGGTGTCGGTGTCGGTGTCGGTGGCCCGCACATAGCCGATGATCCCCTGCTCACTCAGCACCGGCATGTTGCGCACATCTCCTTCAGCCGTACGCCGGTACCCGATCCGTCCGAAAGCGGGCGCATGTGTGAAGAAGTCGTACCGCGTCGGAACCTCGAAGCTCCCCACACGTCCGACGCCGCACCGTCGGCATCGAAAAAGTTCTCAGCACCCGTCTCGGTCGGCTTCGCGAAGTACGTCGGGTCGTCAGGGTCGGTCTCCAACTCAAGGACCTTGGAGAGATCACGCAACAGCGCGGCCAAACGAGGTCCGTTGGCGTCGTAAACAGCAGGCTGAGGCTGCCCCTTCAGGTTGAACGGCAACCACACGTCGCTACGCGTTACCAGCTCGCCGGTGACGAAATCGGCGAACGATGATGCTGCCAACACGAACAAGGCGCTTTGCAGGAAACTCTTCATCGGACCCCACCGCGACCAGGCCGGAGCACTCGATATGCGCGTCCACGGATCCGATTTCGCCAGCACGCAATCCTATTCTGACCTGATCCACCAATGATGCGACAGCTTCTGCGGACCTCGTCGAGCCGGAAGAGGCCGCCGCAACGGCCAGCTCCCTCTTGAACAGAACACTGTTCGACTTGCCGGCTTCCGACACAGACACCTGTACGTCGGTCCCACCGACCGCGAACCGATGTGCAGCCAGAACGCCATACGCAGCCATCAGGTCACGAAGAGAGCGGACCAATTCATCGGTGGTCTCGCCGTCACGGCCCCAAGTCCAGCGGGCGACAGGGGTGGACGCAATCACACGTTTCCTCACCCCTGGGAGGAGGTGTTCTCCCAAGCCCGGGTCGGGCGCCCTTCCTCGTCCCACTCGTATTCAGCGAGAGGGGTTCTACCGTCCGCACTATTGATCATTCGTTTGGCCAGGATACCGTTCGGATGCCAGCGTTTGAACTCCCCGGACACAAATCCCATGCGCATGATGCCCTCAGCACGGAGGGTGCCATCCTTGTACCACTCGCGGTAAGGACCGTCCTTAAAGCCGTCCGTATAGGTAATGCGGTTCACCAGATGACCAGCCAAGTACT
Source organism: Streptomyces spinoverrucosus (assembly GCF_006539505.1). Taxonomy (GTDB): domain Bacteria; phylum Actinomycetota; class Actinomycetes; order Streptomycetales; family Streptomycetaceae; genus Streptomyces; species Streptomyces spinoverrucosus. The sequence goes on along the minus strand of NZ_BJND01000037.1, from coordinate 3,229 downwards.
CCTCTGCCTCCCCGTGTAAGGATCGCCGGCATAGAGCAACCGGTGGTCGAAGCCGATGTCGATCTCGTCGTCGTCGGTGTCAATGCGCTGGGCGGCTGTCATCAGGCGATCCAACTCTCATCACGGAAACCAACCGACTCTCACAGGTGGGGACGTCAGGAATCGCCGACGCCTCTCAGTTGGGCGGGACAGGCTGCTTTTCCCGCGCCTCGAAGAGGTATTGGCACATGCTCGTCAAGTATTCGTACAGGGCATCATCGTCTTCGAACTCGACGTCCGTGAGGCGCTCATAATCCCCAACGGAAATCTCTCGTGTGCGCAACACGGTCTCCAGTCCCTGTCGGACCGCACTGACATACTCCTCTTTGAAGGCGTGCAACGCTGGACGCAGGTAACCAGTGGTGTCGTAAGCCTGCTCCAAGCTCAAATATACCTTGATGAACTTCTCAGTCTCTCTGTTCATCAAATGTCTTTCTTAGGAATGCCGGGAGCCCGGTCCAGTACCTGAGTGACTCCGCCACGTTCTGCGATCCATTCCTGCAGTTCCGTACCCGATAGCTCTCGGGTGATCTCTTCCTCCACGATTACTACTGATCCGAAGATCGACCCCGACGCACCTTCGAGTTTCGTGTTCCTGCCCAGGGTCACTTGGAATGAGTTTTCACCGAAAACAGAGTCGCTGAGATCTGCGGAACAGAAATCTACGCCCAGTAGCGAAGCGCCCTTGAATTGAGTTCCCCGGCAACTGGCTCCGGATGCATCGACATCGTAGAGCGACGACTTCACCAGATTGGCGCCATCGAGCGTCGCGTTTCGCAGGATCGCATCGTCGAGGTTCACGCGCACGAGGGAAGACCCTGTCAGGTCGGCCCCGGTCAAGTCAGCTCCCTGGGCGTCGGATCGGTACAGCTCCGCACCAATCAGCTTGACATTCGTCAGCCTGGCATCAGTGAACCACGACTCAGAGAAATCGGCGTGCGAAAGGTCTGCCTCGCTCATGTCAAGGCCGACAGCGTCCAGTCCACCTTCACCCGCGTCGATCCACTCACGCAGACGCTTGGCTGCGACATCGTCCACGGGGAACCGCACCGGTCGGTGTCCATCCCTTACGGGTACCAGTTGACATTGCCTTCCCAGCCGTTCTTTTCGACGATGGACTTGATGTCGTCAATCGCTGCCTGGTTTGCATTCCTGACATCCTGGAAAACAGTGCGGCCCTTCGCAACGATTTGCTCCGAAAGCTTATTTACCAGCGAGCGTTGTTGTCCGGGTCATACGCGCCACGGAAAGGCTGAGACTTATCCCGCACATTGTTGACGGGGGGCCAGTCCGAATGTACACCCTTGATGTCGTAGTACCGTCCTGTGCTCGGCGAGTAAAACTCTCCTCGGTCGGCGACCGAAGGACGCTGGATATCATCGGGCAGGCGACCGGCGTCAACTCCCGCAGGCGCTCATTACCCCAGAGCGTCGGCGAGCACCCCAAAAGTGTCGTCCTGGCCATGGAACCTGTCGTACGAGGCACCTCGCCAGGCCACTGATTCCGGTGAGCGGCCAGCATCGATCACCGCGTCGTACCCAACCACCTCTCACCAGCGAGTCAGCGTGACACACACCAGGAAACGTCCTGCCGGATCCTCGTCTGAGTCACCTAGATCCCTCAGCGAAGCTGAACACCTCGCCGATCTCGCCGCTCAAATAAGAATCCCTTCCGTCCAGGGACGGCCCGTAGGGGAGACGCCTCACCCCTGCGGAGTCGTGTTCTCCCAAGCTCGGGTCGGACGCCCTTGCTCGTCCCACTCATAGTGAGAGAGCGGCGTCCCGTCGTCTGCGCTGTGCAGCTTCTTCGTGGCGAGAACGCCGTTCTCATGCCAGCTCTTGTAGTCCCCCGACAGACTGCCCATCCGGAACATTCCCTCAGCGCGAAGGACTCCACTCTTGTACCACTCACGGAACGGCCCGTCCCGGTAACCGTCCGTGTACGTCACCAGACTCACGCGATGCCCTGCGAGATACTCCTCGACCTCGCCGGTGAAGAGTTCGCCCTGGTACAGGAGTCGCTGCGCGTAGTCGAGGTCCACCTCGGGATCGTCGAGGTCGATTCGCTTCATATGAATCACCAAGGAATGTAGTTGGTGTTGATGTCCGGCGGATGCCCCAGGAACCGGCCTGAACCGCTCGGGACATCATGCAACAGGTGAGAACAGTTGACGCAGAAGGGAGCTCTCTTCGGAACGACCTTGACGCCCAAGGCGTTGGGTTCTTTCATGAAAGGGAAGTAGACGGAAGCATGCATCTGCGCCATGGCTCGCGTATCGGTCGGCAGCCCAAGCTTGGTGCGCTCATGCAGCAACTGGTTCACTGCCTTGACCTCAGCATGCTCAAGCAATTCAGCCGGGTGGGGTTTGCTCCCCGAGATCCGATGATAACGTTCAGCAAGCGTTGGGTGCAGATCTTCGAGTGGGATCAGGTGTTGGCCAGGCCGACCGTTGATCCCCTCGTACACAAACCCCGTGCGGCGGTCCAGCACCACACCAACAGCCTGTCCAGTTTCCGTCTTCGGGAAGTCCCCCGTGTTCTTTGCCTCGATATAGACGTTGGTCCTTTCCCGAGACAGAGCCTGCATAAAGCTTTCGACCGAGTGTCCGTCAATCCGTGTGATCAGTCCGTTTTCAGTCTGTACTCGACTTGCATCAAGTTGCCCCAGGAACTTGTCCCCCGGCCCGGCAGCTGGCATCGGGGAGTCACCATCGAAGGCATCCGACGCCCGGTAGTCTTCCGGGATACCATCAAGGAAGTCCGGAACGTTGTCGCGGAAGTGCGGAATCTCGTGCGGCGGGACACCGTCGATGCCGGGAATACCTGGAACGCCGCTGCGGTCGACGATTTCGCCTACGCCGTGACCTGTTTCTCCGCCGTGGTACACGCTGTCGCCTGCTCCATGATGTGCAACCCCCTCGGTCGTGTGGTGCGCTCCATCGCCAGCATGGCCGTGCAGTGTTGATCCCTCGTGGACAGGTGGGGAAATGGGCGGCTCGTTCGGACCGCCACCATTTCCGCTGGAGTGGCCGCTCGGCGGCTCGTGCGATGCGGTGGGTCCTCTGCCGAGGTCATCGGCCCGGCCGCCGGGGAGGTTGTCCGCGGTGCCGCCGGGGAGGTGGTTGCCCAGGCCGGTGCCGGGGAGGTTGCCTCCGGCGTGGACGGCTGGGGTGACGGGGGCGTCCTCGCCT
>NZ_BJND01000036.1 GCF_006539505.1 Streptomyces spinoverrucosus | reverse complement strand
GGGGGGTACAGCATTTCGAGGCAGGCGTTCTCGTTGCCGCTGTAGCTGCTCTTGCGCCAGACGCGGGTTGGTGGTACCGGGCGTGGTCACGGGAGGTCTTCCTCGGGGTGATCGGTTGCGTGGGGCTGTGACGTGGCGGCTGCGAGGGCTTCCTCGCGTACGTCCCGGCACCTCAGCGTCAGCGGATGGTCCGGACCCAGGACACGGTGGTAAGCGGCGAGTGCCTCCTCCGCCAGGTCCCGCGCCTCGACTGCTCGGTCGGCACCCAGGATGATGCGTGCGAGCCGGGTCTGGATGGCGAGGGTGTGCGGGTGTTCGTCGCCCAAGGTGCGTCGGCGCGCGCTCAGCACCGCCCGGGCCGCCTCCTCCGCCTCGGGCCACCGTCCCTGCTGAAGCAGGATCCCGGCCAGCAGGTCACCGGCAGCAAGGGTGCGGGGATGGCCGGGGCCCAACTGCTGTTCGTTTCCCTCGGCGACGGCTCGTGCGAGTTGTTCGGCCTCCGTGGTCGAGCCACGGCGGAACAGCACCCAGGCAAGGGTGATCCGGCTGACCAGCGTGCGGGGGTGCTCCCTGCCCAGGGCACGTTCGCTGGTGGCCAGGTTCGGCCGGGCCAGGGCCTCGGCCTCGTCCCAGCGCTGCTGCTCGCCGATGGCTTCCGCGAGGCAGGCGGTGCTCTCGATGGTGTCGGGGTGCTCCGGACCAAGTGTTCGCGCGCGCCCGTGGGCAGCGCGTGCCATGTGCAGCTCGTCCTCCTCGAACCGTCCCAGCCCGTAGAGGGCGAGGCCCAGGGCATGGGCGCTGTCCAGGGTCGACGGGTGGTCGGGGCCGTGGAGTTCCTCGCGCTCCCGCAGGGCGCTGCGGTGCAGTTCGGCTGCCTCCGTGTACCGGCCGAGCCCGGCCAGGGCGCGGGCCAGCTCGTATCGGTCGGACAGAGCGGCGGCGGTGTGTTCGCCGTCCGTGGCCGCGTGCGCGGCGGTGGCGAGTGCGTGTGCGGCCGAGAAGTCTCCGCTGTCGTGGCACTGTTGCCGCAGACGACGGGTGATGGCGAGGGCGTCGTGGACAGCGGGGCTCCGCGTCCCGACAGTCCGGCGCAGGAGTGCGATGGCGTGGGGCAGGAAGAGGCGGAGCGTCTGTGCGTCGACGTACGGGCCTTCGGTGGACTGACCTTCGCTGTACTGGCCTTCGTCCCGGCCGTCGGTGTCCGTGTCCGGTGCGAGGAGTCGGCTCAGGAGTGTGGTCGCCGCGGTGAGTACGGTGTCGCGCTGGTCGAGCGGCGTGCGGGCGAACACCGTGTCGAGAAGCAGCGCGTGCGCCTGCACGCTGCGGACGGCAGGACGGCCCGCGTCGCCGGGGACCTCCACCAACGCCACCAGACTCTGGGTGAGCAGCCCGTGCAGCGCCTGATTCGCTCGGACTCCCGGCAGCGGCGGTTGTGCGTCGGACAGCGCGGTCGCGCTCAGCCGGTCCTGCGCCAGGACACCGACCGGCAGCGGCTGCGGGGCGTAACAGGACAACAGCCGCAGCAGCGTGGTGGCCTCCGGCAGTCCCTGGTCACGCAGTGAGTCCAGGGACAGCTGCCAGGTGCTGCTGACGAGACGACGCAGGTCGCTCTCGCCCGGAGCGGCTCCCTGGTCGAGAACCGGACCGGGGTCGTCGTCCAGGCGCCTGAGGTAGTCGTCCACGCTGACCGGCTCCAGGAGTTGGTGACCGAGGAACGTACCCGCCAGAACGAGCGCGAGCGGGTGGCAACCCAGCCGTCGGGCGGGTTCCTCCAGCGCCGCCCGGTCCGCGTGGGCGGGCGCCAGATCACGCAGGACCTCGACCGCGTCGGGTACGTCGAGGGTGTCCAGGCGGTGCCCGGTGGCGTGCCGCCACTGGGGTGCCTGCCCGTGCCGGGTGGTGATGACGACGGTGCCGCGTGGGCTCGACCGCAGCCAGCCGTTGTTCAGCACCGACGGGTCGTCGGCGTTGTCCAGGACGAGCAGCCAGCGCTCGGGGGAGCGGTCCAGGCAGTGCCAGACCAGGTCGGCGGGAGGGCGGCGCAGCGCACGGGCGGCGTCCACCTCGTCCTGGGAGGCGCCGCGGTCGAGGGCGACGGCGAGCATGCCCTCGCGGAAGGTGGTGGGGTGCGAGGCGTTGACCCACAGACCGACGACACCATGGTCGCGTACGACCTCGTCGAAGAGGACCTGGGCGACGGCTGTCTTGCCGCACCCCGGCATGCCGTACACGACATGCGTGCCGGCCGCCTCCGGGCCGCCCGTCACGGACTCCGTCAGGTCCCGGCGTACGGCGGTGCGGTCGCGGATGGGGGACAAGGGTCGGGCCGTCAGCGGAACGCGTACGGAATCTGGGCCAGGACGGCCGTCATCGGCGATTGCGCGCAGCGCCGAGTGGTAGTGGGTGTGGTACTCGGTGATGTGCTGGTCGTGCTGCGCCTGGAAGACGCGCCCCTGCTCCCGCGCGGCCGCCCGCATGGGTAACCCTTCGGGCGGCCCGGGCTGGAGACTCACCGTTCCGTGATGTGCTGGTCACGCCCTGCCTGGTACACCCGCCCGTTTCCGGAGGCGTGAGCGGCCAGGTGGACGGAACCGATCAACGACTGCTCGCCGACGGGAAGTTGCCCCGGGCCTCGCTCAGCACCCGCTCCAGTTCCTGCGCGGCGGACGGATCGGCCGCGAGAAGCCGGCGCAGCCGCCCGTACCACTCGGTGGCCAGCGCCTCCTCCGTCTCGGTGTCCCCCTGCTCCCGGGCAAGGACGACATCGGCGCGGGTCTCCTCGATCGCGGCTGCGGCATCGTCGGCCCTCGCGGGGCTGACCCGCCGCCACAGCGCGACCACCCCATCGCGCGTCGCGGTCCACGCCTCGGTGGCCAGCAAGGCGACGACGGTGGTACCGGCGGTCTGCGCGAGCTGCACCAGCTGCGGATCCATTCGCTCCCCCGATCGCGACGGTCGGCCCTTTGTACGCGTGCGAGAACGCGCGGGCGTACAGACGGGATCGTACGTCGTACAGGCCCATCTCTGCTGTGTCACCCACGAGTTGGCGGAGCGGCGCATGGGATTGCCCGACACCGGGGCAGTACTGTTCGGCTCGTACGAGGAGGCCGCGCGGCACGCTGGTGTCCCACCCAGTCGAGTTGCCTTCGGCCGCATGGCACCGGATGGCACCACTTGGTGCCATCCAGCGCTCCCGAAAGTAGACGGGTCCGCATGGCGCCACAATGATGCAGGTCGGCATCTTTGCGTTTCCGCAGCTCAGGACGGCTTTCCCTTGAACTGGCCCACGAGGGGCGCCACCGAGGCTTGCGTGTGGCGCCATGATGGTGTCATCATGGCGTCATGGACCTCACTCCGTATGTCGACACTCTCCGCCGCGAACTCGCGGTGGCCGCCGAAGCCGGTGGCGACGAAGCCCGCGAGCTGGCCGAGAGGCTCACCGCTCCCCTGGAGTCGGCGACCCGGCTGACCATGCTCAACGTGCTCTCCGCCGCGATGGACGAGATCACCCGCGAGCTCGCCCCCGGCTCGGTCGACGTACGGCTGCGCGGTCTGGACCCCGACTTCGTGGTGACACCGCCGCCCACCTATGGCGGCGCCCCCGCGGAGCCGGCCGCGCCCGTCGAATCGCTCAAGGCGCAGGTGCCCGCCGAGGGCGACGAGGGTGGCATCGCCCGCGTCAACCTGCGTCTGCCGGCCCACCTCAAGGCGCGCGCCGAGGAGGCCGCGAGCCGCGAGGGCCTGTCGGTCAACGCGTGGCTGGTGCGGGCCGTGTCGGCCGCGGTCGACGGCGGCACCCGCCCGCGTACGACGGAGAAGTCCCAGACCGTCGGACAGAGCTTCACGGGCTGGGTGCGCTAGCCGCGCCCCCCCGCCCGCACCACTCCACCCGCACCACTCCACCCACACCACGTCCCACCTGCGGGGACGTCCTGAAGACCCAAGAGGACGGGACAGCCATGCCTTCTTTCGACACTCCCGAACCGATCTCGGTCACCGCGCACGTGGAGGCCGGTTCCATCCAGTTCACCGCGGGCGACCGCCTCGACACCGTCGTCGAGGTGCGGCCCCGCGACCCGAAGAGGGACCTGGACGTGCGGGCGGCCGAGCAGACCGAGGTCACGTACACGGGCGGCGTACTGACCGTCCGGACGCCCAAGGGCAATCTGTTCGGCCTCGGCCGCACCGGCACCGCCGACGTGACGGTCGAACTGCCCACGGGCTCGCGCATCGACATGACCGGCGCCTGGGCCCAGGTGTTCGGCGAGGGCCGGCTCGGCGAGGTCCGTGTGAAGATCACGGCCGGCGACGCCCGCTTCGACGAGACCGGCCCGCTCCAGCTGACCGTGTCGCACGGCCCCATCACCGTGGACCGGGTCGAGGGCAGGGCCGAGATCACCAGCAGCACCGGCAACGTGCGCGTCGGCCTCGTCGACGGTCCCGCCGTCCTGAAGAACTCGCACGGCAACACGACCGTCGGCGCCGTGACCGGCGAGCTGCGGGTGAGCGGCGCCAACGGCGCCATCGACATCGAGCGCGCCGAGGCGTCGGTCACCGGCACCACGACCAACGGCCCCCTGCGTGTCGCCGAAGTCGCGCGTGGTGACGTCCAGTTGGAGAGCTCCAACGGCGCCATCGAGATCGGCATCCGCCAGGGCACCGCCGCCTGGCTCGACGTCAGCTCGAACCGCGGACATGTCCGCAACACGCTCGCTGCCTCCGAGGCCCCGGAGGAGACCGAGGACACCGTCAAGGTCCGCGCACGGACCAACTGGGGCAACATCGACGTCCTGCGCGCTCGGCCCTGAGCACCAGCCGCACGAGATCCCCTTCTCACCCCAGCCACTTCACCCTTCGATCGGGAGGACCCCATGGCCTCATCTGTCATGCCCACGCCTAGGCGAATGGCGGCGGGCGACTCTGGCTCCGCCGCCATCTCCGTCGTCGGTCTGCGCAAGTCGTACGGCGACAAGACCGTCCTCGACGGCATCGATCTGCGTATCCCGGCCGGTTCCGTGTTCGCGCTGCTCGGCCCGAACGGCGCGGGCAAGACCACCGCCGTGAAGATCCTGTCCACGCTCATCACCGCGGACGGCGGGCAGGCCCAGGTCGCGGGTCGTGACCTCTCCGCCGACCCGCAGGCCGTACGCGCGGCGATCGGCGTCACCGGCCAGTTCTCCGCAGTCGACGGCCTGATCACCGGCGAGGAGAACATGCTCCTGATGGCGGACCTGCACCACCTGCCGAAGCGCGAGGGCCGACGGGTCACGGCCGAACTGCTGGAGCGCTTCGACCTCACCGAGGCCGCGAAGAAGCCAGCCTCCACGTACTCCGGTGGCATGAAGCGCCGCCTCGACATCGCCATGACCTTGGTCGGCGACCCGCGGATCATCTTCCTCGACGAGCCGACCACCGGCCTCGACCCGCGCAGCCGCCACAACATGTGGCAGATCATCCGCGAGCTGGTCTCCGACGGCGTCACCGTCTTCCTCACCACGCAGTACCTGGAGGAGGCCGACGAACTCGCCGACAGGATCGCGGTGTTGAACGACGGAAAGATCGCCGCCGAGGGCACCGCCGAGGAACTCAAGCGACTGATCCCCGGCGGACACGTCCGGCTCCGCTTCTCCGACCCGGCGACGTACGAGAACGCCGCGACCGCCCTGCGGGAGACGCAGCGCGACGACGAGGCACTCATCCTCCAGGTCCCCAGCGACGGCAGCCAGCGCGAGCTGCGCTCCCTCCTCGACTGGCTCGACGCGACCGGCATCGAGGCGGACGAGCTGACCGTGCACACCCCCGACCTCGACGACGTCTTCTTCGCCCTCACCGGCGGCGCCGGCGTCCCCCACCAGACCAAGGAGGACGTCCGATGAGCACCCCCCTGGCTACCACCCGCCCGACCCGGATCTCCCTCGCCGTGCGCGACTCGTCCACGATGCTGCGCCGCAACCTCCTGCATGTCAGGCGTTACCCGTCCATGACGCTGAACCTGCTGCTCACGCCGGTCATCCTGCTGCTGCTCTTCGTCTACATCTTCGGTGGCGTGATGAGCGCCGGCATCGGCGGCGGAGCGGACCGCTCCGAGTACCTCGCGTATCTCGTCCCGGGCATCCTGATGCTGACCATCGGCGGCACCACGATCGGCAGCGCGGTCTCCGTCGCCATGGATATGACCGAGGGCATCATCGCCCGCTTCCGCACGCTGGCGATCCACCGTCAGTCCGTGCTCATCGGGCACGTCGTGGGCAGCGTGCTGCAGTGCGTGATGAGCGTGGTCCTCGTCGGAGCCGTCGCCGTGGCCATCGGATTCCGGGCCACGGACGCCACCGCCCTGGAGTGGATCGCGGCGGCGGGGCTGCTCGCGCTGATTTCCCTGGCGCTCACCTGGATCGCGGTCGGCATGGGCCTGTCCAGCCCGAACGCCGAGGCCGCCAGCAACAACGCCCTGCCGCTGATGATCCTGCCGTTCCTGTCCAGCGCCTTCGTCCCGGTCGACGCCATGCCGCGCTGGTTCCAGCCCATCGCCGAGTACCAGCCCTTCACCCCGGCCATCGAGACCCTCCGCGGGCTCCTCCTCGGCACCGAGATCGGCCACAACGGATGGCTCGCCGCCGCCTGGTGCCTGGCCCTGGCCGCGCTCGGCTACGTCTGGTCCAAGTCGCTGTTCAACCGCGACCCGAAGTAGCGGAAGAAAGACCGGCCGCAGTCCCAGATTCCTCCCAAGCGATCCCCAGAAACCACTCAGGGGCCCGACCCGCACTGCGGATCAGGCCCCTGACCTGGTACTTCCCTGTCGGGGTGGCGGGATTTGAACCCACGACCTCTTCGTCCCGAACTCTCGGCTGGAGGGTCATTGAGGTCAACAGGGCTAATCAGTTGGCCACTGGTGGCCCTTGCTGGTCACCTGCGGTCGCGGTGGTTGCTGTACTCCGCTGCTGTACTGCAACCGGCATCCGACCGACAGTTTCACAGGTGGCATTGGCAGCCCGTATGGGCGCCTGTTCCCCGGGCAAGCAAGGATCACGGGGGGCAGCGCTGACACCTTGACGAGGCCCTAACGGACCCCGACCACGTATCCCTCGATGACGCGGGCTGCCTCCGCGAATGGCATCTGGAAGAACTCGCGGTCCTTGCGGATGCGGTAGTCGGCCAGAAGGGCGTGAATGTCCCCTTCGGCGCGGTGGGCGTGGGCGATCACCCAGGCACCGCGGACACCCCAGGGAGTGATCACACCGGTTGCCGAGTTGATCTCTTTGGCTCGAGTCAGAGGATCGCGGTTGGTGTAGCCGATCTTGAGCATCTCGGGAGCCTCGCGGGTGGAGAGTACGTAGACGAAGCCGCGGCCGGAGAGGGGAGTCGGCGTGCCGGTGACAAAGTTACTGAGGCGGTCCGGGACACCAGCGATCTTCAAGGTGGTAGCGGCCTCCATTGCCGCCTGCCAGTTCGCGTCCCGGAGGCACTGGCGAAGGTGGCGGAGCGTGCTGGACGTCTGACGCGCTTCCTTAACAGACGGGTAGCCCAACCGTGCACACACCGTGAACCAGTCCCACTGGTCCTTCTTGTACGTCCGGGTGAACAGGCCCTGAACCGTCGATAGATCGTCGAGCCGGCCGAGGGCCGCGTGGTGCCCTTGGACGATGGTGGCCAAGACCGTCTTCGCGGCGTCGACGCGCCCGCGCTGCACGTCCGGTTTGATCGGTGCTAGCCCGAAGCCCCACTGCTGTTCTATTCGTTTGACCTGTCGACCAGCCTGACCACGCGACTCCATGCGGCAATCCTAAGCAGCCGCAAGTACCCCCTGACTTTGGGACATCCCGGGGCCCGTGCTGGAGGCGAGCGCGCCGAATCACCTCAGTTACCTCGAATGCGGCGGCGCCGGGTCAGCACCAGGCAGTCCCGTCACGGCTGGCTGTGACTTCTAGGCCGAAGTCGTCGGGGCTGTCCCCGAGATCGCTGGGGAACCACACAGCGAGATGGGCGGTAGTGCCCGCGATGGGCTTCTCAAAACAGAGCGCTGAGGTGTCGACCGCGAGGCTGCCAGGTGCAGGGGACGGCGAAGAGCTGGCATTCTGGAGTCGCCAGCCGTCCTCTGTGGCGGCCTTGCGATAGAAGGTCAGCACGCTGACCCGGGAGGTCGTGAGTCGGAAGTACTGCCCGGCGTAGGCGAACCCGTCATCCTCGTCGCATCCGGAGTACCGCTCGCCTTGGGGCTGCGTCTGGCTCGGGTGCGCATCGAGGATGGACAGGGACGCCAGGGTGGGGGCGAGCTCTTCGTCAGCCCTGGTACAGCCGTAAAGCCCACCGGACAGCGCCCACACTCCCGTTGCCGCGACGATGGCTATGCCGCCCGCACCGACGAGAACTAGCGTGGCCACTGCCTTCAGCTTCATGGCGCGGAGCGTAGTGCAACGGATCTACGGGACAGGACGTGCACGGCCCGAGGACAGGCTCACATCCCTTTTAGCAAGCTGGGTTTTTGCTGGTCAAGAGCGGTGGGCTCGTACGCCTGGTGGTCGTCGTTGGTCGTCTTTGGCCACTGTCGAGCGGCCTCGGACGGCCCAGGGACGGCCCAGCCGTGGTTCTCATGAACGGTTTCAGCCGACGGAAGCAGCCCGCCACTGCGCGGTGACGCACCCCTCTTCCATGTCGCACCACTTCTTGGCCACGCCATGGTTGAGCAGCTTCTGCACCTTTGCGAGGAAGCAGATCCGGCCCGTGATCCAGGCCAGCGCCGTGGTCATGGAAGGGATCGTCTGTGCTGATCCGCGGCGGCCGTAGAAACGAAGAAACAGGTGAGGCACCTACTGATATGAGCAGGTGCCTCACCTGCTTCTCTGTCGGGGTTGGCGGGATTTGAACCCAGGACCTCTTCGTCCCGAATGAGGGTCGGGCGGGATCGACACCGGGCGGTTTGCTGTTTTGCCTGGTCAGGGCGTCGGGGTGGGATGGTCTCAGGTGGCCTGGAAGGGACTTGGGGAGCGGGGTGGCTCCCAGATGGCTCCCAGTGGGAAGCGGTTAGCGTGTGTCGTCGAGCTTGCGCATGAGCTCGGTGACCAGCGCGCGATCGCGTGCTGTGTCGGAGTGCTCGACCGGTGCCCACTGGGCCTGATGCTGCCGGAGCCTCTCATTCCGCTCGGCCTCCCGCGCCGCTCTCACACGCTCGGCCCGGTCCTGTACGGTGGCGAACTCCTCCGGCAGCTCATCTTCGGCTCCCTGCTCCCATAGGAAGTCCACCAACTCCTCCATCAGCTCCAGGTTCTCGACACGCGGTTCCCGCTCCGGCTCGGCGGCCAACCGGCGCAGCTCCTGCAAGGCGCACCGGACGAGGTCTTGGGTCACTGGCTCACGGACCAGTGCGGACGGTATCGAGTGCAATTGGTCGTACAGCGTGCTTGACCGGTACCAGTCGCCGACTTCGGCGCTCTCCAGCAGTTCGGCGTGAATCATATCGGCCACTTCTTCGCGGAACCGCTCCGCGTGCTCCTGCGGCACCAACGGGCTGACGTCGAGCGAGTTGGCCAGGCTCACCAGGTGGGAGATGGGCTGAAGGTGGCTGGACGGGGAGAGCGTTTCCTGCATTACGTACGCGGCCAGTGACGCGGAGTCCAGCAACTCGGCTGTCTCCAAGACCCACTTCAGATGGGTCGACAGGCTCTCGTCCTCGTCAAACAGCCCGCTTCCCACGTCCTCTTCCATCTCACGGACGGCAGCGGCCACGGCCAGCTCGTGCTCCCGGAGCCCGGCCAAGATCCCCGCCCCATCGGCCAAGCGGCCGGCCGCGACGAGTCGGCGCAGCTGTTCCCCCTGAACGATGGCCCTGATCAGCTCTAGGAAGTGGGCTCGGCCGACGTTGAGGTGAAAACGGACGTAGTCCTCGATCGACGGGTTGTGGAACGCCACCCGCCCCTGTTCGACGGAGACCATCGTGCCGTCCAGCAGTTGCAGCGCCCTGCGGAACGTTCGGCCGTCCGCCGCTTGGTCCATCTCCTTGCGGTACCAGTGCCAGGACTCCTCAAGGTCGTCCAATGGCGCGGACCTGAAGGTGAACAGCACCTCCAGCATATGGACGGCCTCGTCCGTCAGCTCGTTCTCCACGATGCGCTCCCAGACGCGGCGCGGGTCGTCCAGATTCTCCAGCATGGCTGCGGCGACGTCCTGACCCCGTCGCGCGGACAACCGGAGGGTCTCCTCGACCAGACGCGGATTGAAGTTCCTGTGCTGGACCACCGGACGCCAGACCGCAGGATCGGCGAACCGGCGCTTGTCGCCCGGCGGCAGGGAAGAGTGGTGGACGTGGTTGTAGAGGATCTGGCCCCGTACGCGCAGGTCCAGGTCGGTCAGCCGTATTACGCTGACCGCGTCCGATACGTCCGGTTCCGCCAGCCGGTCGTGCCGGAGACGGGCGTGCTCCAGCAGGTAGTCGCGGGTCGTCATCACCAGCGCCTTGCCAGGTGTTTCCTGGATCTCCCGGATCACCGACAGCAGGCGGTTGTCCTCGTTCTTGTTCAATGGTGCGTCCAGGGTCGTACGCCCTAGGAAATCGTCGTAGAGGAACACCTGCCGAGTGTCGTCGCGCCACAGGGTGCCGATCTCGTCGACGTCCTGGGAAATCTCGTGGACCTCGTAGCCGTTGCCCATCAGCCACGCAGCGAGCATCAGCGCAACTGTCGTCTTGCCCACCCCGGGGGTGCCGGCGATGACACAAACCTGCTGGGTGTCCAGAAGCTGCTTGGCTCGTTCGAAGCCCTCGTGCGGGACGAAGGTGTCTGCGACGCCTTGCAGCCGCTTCTGAAGCCACGACGACCGCAGGTACTGGTCCTGGTTCAGCACGGTGTGAAGGACGGCGGTGCTGCTCAGCCAAAGCCGGAAGTGTCGTCGGACCAGGTCCGGGCGGCGCAGCAACTCGGCGACGATCTCGTCCACGCCGTACAGGTCGCCGGTACTGCGTACGTACGGGGCGAAGGCGCTGCGGAGCTTTTCCTTGCCGTCGACGGTCAGGCCGACGGTCGTGGCGACGATATAGCGGTCGGGTGCCAGTACGCGGACCTTGCGTAGTTCATCCTTGATCAGGCGTCCGATCAGCGTCTTCTGGGTCGCGCGCGGCCAGTGCTTGCACTGCACGATGGTCGTTCCGGCGGGGCCGGTGTGCCGCAGGTCGATGCCGCGATCCCGGCCGCGCGGGAAGATCTCCAGCGGGACACCGAGGATGTCACTGAACAGATCGCGGCAGACCACCTCGAAGTCGTGATCCGTCAACCGCCCCAACTCGAAAGAGTCCATGGTGTGTTCGCCCCGTCGATGCCGCTGCCGGCCTCGATTCTCCCCGCAGTGGGCGCGACGCCGGCCAGAGGGTCAGGTTCTCCCTCCAGATCTTCTCCGTGGCTATGGCCGAAGGAAGCGGTCAGCCGTCGAGTAGACGTCGGAGTCCCTCCAGCGGCAGGCGGGCTTCCGCGATGGCGGCCTCGCCATCGAATCGGATGCCCTCGGCTGCTAGGGCCTCCACAGGTGTTTCCGTGCGTGTCGAGTCGGTCCACCGGAAGCAGGCGCTGACGCGCCCCGCCGTGGTGAGGACCCGCCATGCGTTGGGGCACTGACCGCAGGCGGCCAGGTGGGTGCCGGGGAACGGCGTGGCTGTCGATTACGGAGGCCACATCGCCGTAGGTCGTCCACCGCCCGGAATGGGATGGCGCCCAGCAGGGTGTGGAGGCTCGTCCAGTCCTTACGGGCGCCGGATGATCTACTATTTCCCTCCTCAAATGCTTGGCAGCGTCCCGCCAGGCATCCAGAGCTACGGGCGGCCGACCCGCTGGGCAGTCGGTTCCTCCGGAACCCAAACGACTCCCAGCGGTCTCCGGACAAGCCTCGCAAGGACGCAGTCGGGGCGGTGAAAACAGCGGGCTTCAGTCACGGCACCGGTGTCATCCTGTGCTGATGGATGTATCTCTCCCTGACCAACTGGGCGCGGTCGAACGAGAGTCCTGTGCCGCCGTGCAAGCAGTGATCAGAAAACCGAATCTCACTGCACCTCGTGACGAGACCGGGGGACAGCAGGATGTTGCCTTTTTGCCGGTGACCCGCGCGCAGTGGAAGTCAGTGTTGAGGGATGCTGATCTGCCCGGGCTTCAGCGGGAGACCGACGAGATGGTTGCGGAGATCCTGCGCCTGCGGACCGCTTCCGGCGGGACCGTCGGGAATCAACTTCCAGAGTTGTTGCGGCGCCTCGGCAGGTCGGTTGCCGCCTTGGGCGCCGTCGCAGATGAAGTGTCCCGGTTCAGTCCGTCCCGGACTAGCGCGGCCGAGCGACGGGCCGCGGCTGACCTGGCGCGAGCGAATCGGGCCGAGGCTCAAGCGCTGTTCGCCTGTCTGGAACAGGGATGGGCGGAGTCCGCTTGGGCCGCAGTACGGAAGCATGCCCTAGCGGCCCAGGCAATTGGACGTGCTCTGGAGGCTGCTGCCAGGATTGATCAGGCTGGTCTTCCTGACGAGGACGTCTATCAGCGAACGCTCGGGGTGTCGGCCGAGGAACTGGGCCCCGGCTCGGGTGTTGCGTCACGCGCCCGTTTGCTGGCTGCCTGGGCGAAGGATCCCAGGACACTCGATCGTCGGCTGCGCCTGAGCATGAGGCACCTGATCGACGACTCGCTACCGCTGACGGTGCACCTTCTTAATCAGCTTGCCGTTCTCGCGCTGACCGACCGTCCCTTGGTGACGCACCGTGCCACTCTCCTGGCACGTGATCTGGTGACGTGTCATCTGAAGTCAGAACCGGAACTGACGTGTTCAGCGATTGCGCGACATGGTGATCGTGAGCCGGAGATGCTGTCCTCCCATCGCGGACAGTCCGCCTACCGCGATGCCTACAACCGTGCGGAGCACCAGGAAGAAAAGGCGCGTGCGGCCATGGACCTGCACCGGGCCGTGCTGGAAGGTGACGTCAAGCGCACGGCCACTGTGGTCTTGGAACTGCTGGGCAGGGCGGTCCCGCAGGGGGCCTCACTCGCGACCGTACGGGATCTGCTGGCAGCTGAAGATGATCAGCCGTTGTGCAGGCTGCTGGCTTCGACGATCCGCTCTGACTGGCGCAATGCGAACGCACACGAAGACTTTCGCTGGGATCCAGTCAGCAGCACGCTCCTTCTCGGTGGGCAGCCAGCTGAGTTGGACCAGGTTCTGGATGCGGCGATCCGCGCTCGCGCCATCTGCCGTGGGTTCGAGCACGGGGTCGCTGTGTCCTACGCGCAGAACGCATCACTGATCATCCGGGGCGCGGAGGACCCGAACTACGTCAGCCGAGACCTCGCCATCCTTCAAGCAGCTGGAGAAGCCAGATTCCCGGTGCTGGACATCCGACGCCAAGGAAGTCTTGTGCGGTTGGACGTTCCCGACGTCTCCATTGAGACTCTGAGAGAGGCGTGCCGGGCGATTCTCAGGTCTGCCATGGCGGACCCCGGAGTCGAGCGCTGGGAAGTGCGTCAGTGCTCCCCTGACCGCCTGCCGTTGTGCGTGGACCGTACGGGAACGCGCGCCGGGCTCCAAGTCGCCGAATCTCTCTGGGAGAGTGTCGATCCCCTCCCCTTCGCCGAGCTCCCCATGCTGGCAAATGCCATGACCAATGCAGGAGAGCCCGCCGAGACAGCCGTTTCAACGGTTCTCTTCTCGGCTGCTGCCCACGTAGTTGGAGAACGAGACCGCTTGTCGACTGCCCTTGGACAGGGTGATGCTGCCGCCAAAGACGAGCTGATCAGCACCACGAAGTTGATCAGTGGCGGGGCCAAGGCTGCAGCTCAACTGCTTGAGGGCCCAGGCCGACGCAAGCTGTTGGCCTTCGCTGAAATTCTCGCCGGGGAGTGCCACCGGTTGGGCAGCGCTCGCCCCTGCGAACTCGTGCATGGGTTCGCCCCTGCGGATCGAACCCTGCGGAGGCATGCGCCTCGCTGGCCGTGGATCACGGGACTCGAAAACTCCGCCGTCTGACGTTCTTGGCAGCGCGTCCGGGCCACCGCCAGTCCGTCGCGCCAGCGAAGACAGCCCCAAAAAACCAGCCCGGCTTGGGGCACCACCCTGTCCACCGGCAGGTAGGAGGAGCGTCCGTAGCCCAACGAGGGCCACTCGCGTCGGCTAGCCGAGCCCGGCGAACGTATGAGCGTGTCCCAGTGGCGGGATCAGTCGTTGAATCGATGAGGGCTGTGATCTCTCGATCGTTTACGATTGGTCGCCTCGGAGCCCACCAGAGCATAGGTCCGGCCCCAGGGGACAGGGGGTCCCGAGGACCGGGATACCCGGGGGTACGCGGCGGGTGAGCAGCAGGTTTTCCTGACGTCCACTTCGGCGGAATCCTTGCTTCCACCAGCGCGTCTGTGATCTCCTGGTGCTCGTTCATGTCTTGCGTACGAAGGGTTGTGCTGTGACGAAGGGGCACTACGGCGTACCTCTTGAACGCAGTGACTACCTCAAGCTGGATCCGAACAAGAACAGCTGCACCCCGGAGGGTTTCCAGGACTGGCTGGAAGGCTTTGGTAAGGGCAAGAGGCTGGCTGTAGACCTCTTCTCCGGTGCCGGTGGTCTCAGCGCCGGCGTGGAGCGGGCGGGATGGACCACTGCGGCAGCGGTGGACTTCGACGAGCGTGCGGTGGAAACCCACAGGGCGAACTTCCCGGGCCTCAGCCTGAAGATGGATCTCGGTGATCCCGCCGAGCGGGACAGGCTTGAGGAGATCCTCAAGTTCGCCAAGATCGACCTCGTGGCGGGTGGACCTCCCTGCCAGCCCTTCAGCAGGGCCGGGCGCAACAAGATCCGTGACCTCGTCAAGAACCATGGCCGCGACCCGGAAGACCGCCGGAAGGAGCTGTGGAGCGCCTACCTGGACATGGTGAAGCGGATCAGTCCGCGGGCGGTCCTCATGGAGAACGTCCCCGACATGGGGCTTCACGACGACTTCTTCGTCATCCGAACGATCGAGGAGGAGTTGGAGGAGCTCGGCTACGCGACGCAGGTGCGGCTCGTTGACGCGTGGAGCTACGGCGTCCCGCAGCACCGGAAGCGTCTCATCCTCCTGGCCAGGAAGGACGTCGACGACTTCGCCTGGCGGAAGCCCGACTCGGAGCCCACTACCCTGCGCGACGCCATCGGTGACCTGCCCGAGCTGGAGGTCGTTCCCACGGAACGGGTCGGAGAGCGGGAGCTGAAGTACCGAAAGCCTCGCAACCTGTCTGGATTCGCCACGAAGATGCGCGAAGAGGCGCCTCGTGGGCTGGTCTGGGACCACATGACCCGGAGGGTCCGGAGGGACGACCATCGGATCTTCGAGGTCATGGAATCCGACACCAAGTACTCGGATCTTCAGGACAAACTGACCGGGGACGAGAAGAAATACCAGCGGTACAGCGCGGAGAAGTACACGGACAAGTACAAGAAGCTGGCCTGGGGCGAACTCAGTCGTACGATCACCGCCCACATCGCCAAGGACGGCTACTGGTACATCCACCCGGAGCAGCTGCGGACCCTCACTGTGCGGGAGGCGGCACGCGTTCAGACTTTTCCGGACAGGTTCCGGTTCGCCGGCACCCGGAGTGACGCCTTCCGGCAGATCGGGAACGCCGTACCCCCGCTCCTGGGAGAGGCCGCTGCTGAGGCACTGAAGCCGGTTGGTGATGCCACCACGGAGACTGCCGGGCTCCAGCCCCACTGGCGGGAGGTCAGGAACGGCCTCGCGGAGTGGGCGAAGCAAAGGCGTGACGGCGGGGACTGGTACCAGCTTCCCGGCGACGCGCCAGTACCGCTGCATGCCGCCGTGGTGGCCATACTCTCCGGAGCGAAGATCAAGCCAGCCGCGATGGCGGAGTTGATGACCTCCGTCAGAAGGTCGAAGACACTCACCGCGGCACTGTTCAAGAAGCTGGTCGACGCGGCGCCCACGATGCCCGCCCGGTCCCGAGTGGACCGCCTGGCACCGCTGGTGGAAAAGCCCTACGACTGGCAGTGGGGAAAGCGGCTCGATGTACCCGCCAAGCTGGCCATGAAGCCAGCCGAGGAATCCCTCTACCGACTGCTGATCGGAGAGGACCTCATGCTGGTCGGCACGGGCACGCTGCGGGTCGCGGCTCGTGTGAACGGTGTCGAAACGGATCACCCGAACCGTCTCAGCGAGGGCCGCGTGAACCTGGTGAAGCTCGTGGGCGCGGGCAAGGACGCACCTCTGCGTATGGGGGCGATCCGGCTCATCGGGACGGACCTGTGCAGAGAAGACCAGCCCGTGTGTTCGGAGTGCCCGCTCGTCGCCCACTGCGTCAGCCGGGAGAACCTGTCCGACGACCTGCTGACTCTGGCTGTCACGCAGGGATAGCGATCGGCGACTCACCCCGCGCCGTTCGAATCGGTAGTCTCCGCCACCCGCTGCGCGGCTCTCTCAACGTCGCGACGAATCTCGCACTCCCAGATCCGAACCACGGTCCATCCGGCGGTCGTGGCCTGTGCTGTGTTGCGTCGGTCCCGTTCCCTGTTGGTCTCGAGCTTCTCCTGCCAGAGAGCGGCGTTGGGCCCTCGGAACTCCTTGGGGCTGTGGTCAGGACAGCCGTGCCAGAAACAACCGTCGACGAAGACAGCAACGTGATACCGAGGGAGCACGAAGTCGGCCGTGCACCGCGGCGCCACCCTCCGCTGGAGACGGAATCTGAAGCCCAACCGGTGCACAGCTTTTCTGAGGGCGATCTCGGGCTTGGTGTCCCTCGCGCGTCGACCTCGAAGATGCTCCCCCTCCGCAGTGGCGACCCACCGCCGATCCGGTGTCCTACCAGCTCCGGCCATGATCACAGCCCCAGCCTGTCGACGTCCTCCGAGAGGGAGAGTGCCACACGCTCCTCATGCTCCGGGAACCAGCCGAACTTCACGTCGATGACCAGGGCCGTATTGAGCTGCCCCTCGGCCTGCTGGCCGAGGCCGGCATCGCACCGGGGACCGACCTTGTCGCGTTCAGCGACGGGGACGGGCGGATCGTCCTCAGGCGGGCCGAGGACGCGATCCGTGACCTCATTGAGACGGGAATGCTCTGACGTAGGTGGTGGCTTCGCACCCAGGACGCGGAGCCGCTGGCTATGGGTCGGGGGTGAACCCCAGCCGTAGCGCCTCGTTACGGGCATGCAGGGCCTGTACAGCCTGCGTCTCTGGAACCTCCTGCTCCAGTTCGAGGCGCCTTCCGACGAACTGGGCCAGCTGCCGCTGCCAGGGTTCGAGGTTGCGGGTTTCCTTGGCCCAGCGCTCGATTGCGTACCACTCGTCGGCAGGGATCAGAGCTGCCTCTTCGCCTGCTCCCTCCTCGGCACCGGTACCGCCGGCGAGTGCCGCCTCGTCCAGCGAGTGGTCGAGCAGCTCCGCCGTCAGGGCTCGGGGGGTCGTCCAGGGCACTCTGGACACGGCGTCCCAGCACGCCGCCTTCTTGGCCCACTCGCCTACGTGGTTGCCCTCAAGCGGAGTGGTCACCGCGCGCATGACGCGGGGGCACAGGTCGTGAATCGCGGCCTCCAGCACCGGTGAGAGGTCCTGCTCTCGCCAGATCCGGTCGAGATCGATCCGGCGGTCCGTTGCCAAGGACAGGCGAGCCACGGTGTACGTGGTGATCATGCTCTTGTGGCTGCCCGCTCCGTGGATGGCGGCGATCCGGTCCACCGCCTTGAACAGAATGGCCATTGCGATCACCCGCTGGCAGTACTGGATGTCGACGCGGGGCGGTGCTTTGTCGACGTTGAACATGAACTCGACGAAGTTCTTCTGGGCCCCGCGGCTCACGTGGTACGGCAGTTGGTTCCACGAGTGGACGAACTTGGCGAGGTCCGCCTTGGTGAACTTCTTCTTCGTCGGGTTCAGCTTCTTGAACTGCCGCTGCCTGGCAGGGGTGCGGGCCTTCGCCAGCTCGTCCGTGTACTGGCCGCGCGCACGCTCGTAGAACCAGTGGGTCTCCTGACCGCTGCCGTCCGTCGCGGGGGCCCACAGGGAGCGGGTGATCCGCTGAATGTCCACGTGGTAGTCGTGGTTGGAGCTGAAGTCGACCTGGGTCACCCGGTTCTGCGTGTTGGAGTACTCCGAGATCTTGGGAACGATCTCCGCGAGCCGTTCGGGCGCCACCTCCGTCAGCTTCATCTGGACCCGGACGTGGGACAGGTCGGCCTTGTCGCGGCTCAGCGCGTAGTGGAGCGAGGCGGTCGTCTGGCCGCCGTTCACGATCTGGAGGCCGTGCACTCCGGAGATGTGGGTGGGCTCGCCGTCCGGGCCCCTCACGAAGTCGACCTGCGACGCGGTCGCGGTGATCCCGTTGTTGTAGGCCAGGAACCTGCCAGGTGCGTTCAGCAGGGTCTCCCGGATACCCCGGTTGACCGCGCCGCGGGTCTGGAGGAAGGAGCGAACGTTGAGTTCGAGGAGCCGGGTGCCGTACTCGGCGTACAGCTCGGCGAGCATCTTCCCTGGTATGACGGCCAGGACCACGGAGTGGTCCTCTTCCGAGCTCGGGGCGGAGACACAGGGCAGCGGCGGGCTGAAGGGCACCATGATGGGCTCGCCGAGAGCGCCCGACGTCGCATGGCGGTGCTGCCGTGCCAGGTCCCACACCTCGTGGGTCACCGGGAGGCCGTCGAATTCCGAGGCCGGCAACTCGGTTGCAGTGCCTACCCTGTTGCTGAGCAGGAAGAGCCTGATCCGTTGCACCTCGGTGAGGGCCTTCTCGACCGCAGCGCACATGTCGTACACGTCGAACGACTCGTCGATGTGCTGCTGCAGCCCGTCCCGGCAACGTTGTACGAACGCCAGAAGCCGCCTGAAGGACGTCTCGGTCTGTGCCTTCGTGAGCTTGTTCTCCAGTGGTTCCAGCTGAAAGTCCGTCACGAACAGGTCCAGGGACTCGCCCGACTCTCCGATGCCGTAACCGTGCACCTCGTGGCCGTGCATCTTGTGGTAGGCGGTGAAGGTGTTGGACACGACGCCGGCCTGCTCCAGGTCCTCGAAGACCCGGCGTGTGAACGCCTCCGGGGTCGTCGTCCCCTCGGCATCAGCGGTCGCCTGGACATCGGCGACGAGGCTCCGCGAGAACTCGGCCAGGTCGAGCTCAGCCATGGGACCCCCCGATCAGTTCCTTCACCTCGTCGGCCGTGGCGCGATAGGCGTCCAGACCAGAGGTGCTCACGTGGTAGGTGCAGTCACCGACGCCCTCAGGCAGGTCCGATTCGACCAGCCTGGGAAAGCCTTCCCGTACGTGCCAGAACCGAAGCTCGCGGAGGGTGTACCGGGGTTCTTCGTAGAGGTCATGGTGCCCGGGGAGGTAACCGACCTGGACGAGTAGACCGTCGAACCGGGCCCGGGCGGCGGGACTCGTGAGCTGCTGTCGTATGCCCTCGACCCTCCTGTTCAGACTCTCTCCCGATCCACCCCGCCGCTCGTCGAGATTCGCGAGTGCGAGGAGCAGCGCGGGCGTCCCGGTTCCGTCCAGCTGTCTCTCACTGGCGATCCGTATGCTCCGGGGCCGCTTCGCGACACTGGCCTTGGTCTCGATGGCCAGCCCGGACAGCTGGAAGTCCTGGTTGGTCCCCGTGGGACCGGTCCACGCCTCGACCGCCTCGGCCTGGCCCAGGGAGGCCAGGAGGACGTCTCCCAGTACCAGGAGTTCGCCGTAGAGTCCGCGACGCGCCTCGGCGCTCAACCCGTCCCTGCTGACGGCGCGCAGGAGGTCCTGCCACCTCTCGAACCTGTCCACGGCGGCTGCCAGGGCCTCAGCGGCGGCCGGAGCGGACTTGGCGGTCTCGGCGACGTCGGAGACGAGCGGGTTGAACACCTCGCGAAGCCCGTCCGCCGTCAGGATCACCTGGAGCTCGTACTCAACCCGGGAAACGGCACTCAGGTTCATCTCGATCCCGGCTGCCTTGGGGAGTCGGCCCACCGACCGCACGATCGGGTCGGCGGAGCGAGCGTCCGCCCGGAACACCAACATGCGCTGGCGGCCAGGGTGGGAGACGGAGAGGAAGATGTCGAGCGGGGACTCCGGGTACAGACGGAGGCTGGACCGTCCCGGGGTGTCCTGGGGACTCTCCAGTTCACGCCACTCGTCCTCGGTGACGGTCACGCCTCGTCCTCCTCGGCGATGGTGTAGATGTCCTCCTGGAGCCAGACGGTGTTGGCGACGTACTCGGTCTTGGACTGATAGTCGGAGTGAGGGAAGCTCACCTGGAAGCCCACGAGGAGTGTCGTCGCCTCACCGTCGGCGACCTGAGGCAGTTCGATGGGGTAGATCAGCAGGAGGCCCTGGTCGGTCCGCCGCTGCCGCCGGATGTGCGGGCCCGCCGGCGTCTTCGGAGCCGACGCCTTCTCCTTCTTCTCAGCCTCCTTCTTCGCGGCATTTCGTGCCGCGTCCTCCTGCGCCTTGTCGAGGCCGATCAGTTCGTCGGGCGGGCTGAGTACCCGGCGAATCGTGTACCGTCCCTCGGCCCTGAAGCCGTCGTTGAGCGCCTTGCGGGTCACGAGGCCGACGGTGTGCCCCGCGATGTCCCGTGGCGACTGCGACGTTGTGCTACTGACCAGGCACACAGTCCAGTTGCCCAGCTCACCCACCCTGGCGCACTGCTCCACGTATTTGGCGATGAGCCTCGGACGAACCCGCTGAGCCATGCGGTCGGTCTCATAGGTGGTGAGGAACTCCGAGACGACCTCAGGGGGAACCCCTCGCCACCGCACGTTGGTCCCTGAACCCCCAGGTACGAGTTCCGCGACGTCGTCCAGCCGACGGACCAGGGTTTCGAGGGCTTTGAAGTTGTTCTCGACGGTCCTGTCGGCGAGCTTGAAGATCACCGTCTCCGGTCCCTCCCCCGAGTAGCTGAGAAGGATCTTCGCGCTCTGACGCATCTTGTTGGCCGCGGTCACGGTGAGCCCCAGAGAGGAGGAACGGACCTTCAGCCCGAACTCCTTCGGGGTGAGACTGAGTGCCGCCATCTCCTCGACCTCCCTGCGGAGTTCGTCGGTCGCGGCCGTGACCTCCACATAGGCGTCCTCAAGCGCGGGCGTGGTGTAAAGACGGCACACGTCCTCGTAGCCGGGACGGTATCCGAACCACCGGCCCATCTGGAGGAGCGTGTCGTACGTCTTCGACACGCGCAGGTAGTAGCTGACGGTCAGGCCATCCAGGGTGAGGCCGCGGGAGAGCTTCTGTCCCCCGATGGCGATCACAGACAGGCCGTTTCTCCGGTTCTCGTAGTAGTCGAGCGCATCCTTGGAGGTGCCGTTCACCGTCTTGACCTGGATCTTCCTGAGGGCAGGAAGGAGCTGTTCGGAGACCTGCTCCCAGGTCAGGCGTTGCACCTCTTCGGCCGGGAACTTGTCCGTGGTGGGAACGAAGTCCCGCTCCCAGAGAGCCCGGAGTTCGGCGCGAAGCTGGGGGCCCTTTCCGTACCGGTCTCGGATCATGTCAACGATGAGCCGCAGGTGGTCGTCGACCTGGTCGCGAACGAGGCTCTGCACCGCGGTGAAGCGGGTGACGTGCACCAGCATCGAGTTGTGAACCTTGGTCTGCCCTCGCGCCCGGCGGGCGGCGCAGGCGAGCACGAACGAGAAGATCGCGTCGCGCAGGGACTGCGGGAGCCGGTCGCCAGGGATGTCACCGGACTTGTGCTTGGTGGGGAGCCAGCTGTCCGCGTCGTCCACATGGCGCACGAGCGGCAGCGGTTGCACGTCCTCCTCGTCCTCGTCGTCGACCTGGAGCCCGAAGACCCGCTCAGGACCAAGGTAGTTCGACGGCGAGGGAAGACTGCGGATGAAGCTGTAAGGGAAGAGGTCTTCCCCGGCGACGCCGTGGTCCACGTCGGGGTCGATGTAGATGTTGGCGAAGGGGGTGGCCGTATACCCGACGTACGCGGCCTTGTCGAAGCTCTTCATGAGCTTGCGGATAGCGGCGTTGGTCTTGGTCGGGTCTGCCTCGGGGTCACGGACCGTGTTGATCGAGGCGTTGTCGGCCTCGTCGTCGATGACGAACAGAGGGAGGTCCTGCACGACCTTCTCGCCGTTCTCGTCCTCGGTGCCGTGGACGTCTATCACCCAGTTGCGCAGGTATTCGAGGATCTTGTAGTGCTTCTTGACGACGAGCACGACGGGGAAGCTGCCGAGGGGGAAGTTGATGGCCTTGGCGGTCGCGAGGCCGAAGTCCCCCTTCTCCGCGCTGCTCGTCGGTGACGCGATGTCGAGCTTCTTGGCGAGGGGCATGGCTCCCGCGCCGATTGCACGTGAACGGCCGTCCTCGTTGGATCGGTTCTGGTGCTGGGTGTCGAAACCCAGGAGCCCTTCGTCCATTCGCAGCTGTGTCTGGCTCCGGAGGTCGTTGTGGATGCCGGCAAGGACCACGATGAACCGGTATCCCGCGTCCACGGCCTTCGCGGCGAGCCCGATGTACTGGCCGGTCTTGCCTGACTGCACTTGGCCGATCACGAGCCCTTGGCGACGCCAGGGGCCGGAGCGGCGAGGATCCTCCAGCTGGCTCAGTACCTCGTCCGAGCTCTGGTCCAGCCGCCTCACGACCCACGGCGGAAGGTTCACCACGTCTTCGAGGTACCGCCGGTAGCGCTCCCAGAAATCCCAGGCACGGTCGTTCTTCGCCTCGGGCAGCCAGGGTTCGTGCCCCTTGGGGTCCACGAGTGCCAGCGACCGCTCCTGGAACACAGCGATCATGGCCTCGATCTCCTTGGCCAGCTGGTCCCGGTCAAGGGCCTCCCCCTGCGCGGCCAGCATCCCGAAGATGGCGTTGACCGCGTTCTGTACCTCGTCCGGCTTCGGCTGACGGTCCTGTGGCAGGAATCCGAGAACCAGACGCGTGGCCTTGGCCATGGGGTCGTCGGGAACGGCGCTCACGTGGGACCTCCAGCGGGATGTAGACGGTGTCGAGCAGAGTAGGGGTGGCCACTGACAACGACTCAGGGCTCATCCGCTCCAGAAGCCCTGTAGTTGGTCGAAGGGAGGCATGGTCCGCAACCTCTCGCGCGCGGCGGCGGGCGATCGGCCGCCCGAGACGAGTGACTCGTAGATGCGCTCTGCCACCTCGGTAGCCGACTCGTCGGCGGGTCCTGGACCACCGAACGGTTCCGGGTCGTCGCTGGTGTCCGTCTCATGCATCACACGGAGGGCGGCGACGGGCACCGTCTCCTCCAGAAGCCGGATCAACGCGCGTACGTCTGCAGTGTTGCTGCCGCCGGGTCGCAGAGCAGCCTGGACCAGCGGATGGCTGCGGTTGATCCTGCACGTGACCCGGCCGTCCGGTCGGCGCACGTTCCACGCGTACGACAGGGGATCACCGTGGGTACGTGCAGCGACCTGTCCACGGTGCCGCAGCACGTCTGCGGCCCTCGCCCGGGCCTGTCGTGCGATGCGGTGGAGGTGCGGACGTAGGCCCACGGGCGGGACGACGCTGGACTTCCTCACGTCGACACCCCATTCGACGTCCGTCTCGGCCGGGATGTCGACGGCGATGCGCGCCAGGTTGTACTTCTCCTCGCGACGCATGCCTCTCTGTCCCAGCCAGTCGCCGGCCAGGATCAGGCGGTTGCGACGGTAGACATAGAAGCCCTGCTGGTCGAGCCACCCTTGTGGCCCTGCAGCCAGGCCGTACTCCTCCGGGGTGAGCCGGTGGGCGCTGGGGAGGATGAACGCCTCGACCCTCACGGAACTGCCGCCGAGAGGCAGTTCCTCCGTGGGGAGCCGCTGGACAGAGGGGTGGTTAACCATGAACGGATCCCAGGGTTCCACCGGGGTTCCGGACACGCGCAGGTTCCTGCGTCGGCTCCCGGTGAGGAATCGGGCGAAGACCATTCCGAGGTGTGACTCCGTACGGGCTGCCTCGGCGTAGAACTGCTTCTGGGTGCGCTCGTCGTCCTCGCGGACGTCACTACCGTTGTAGCCGTTGAGCTGCCGCCAGAGCACGATCGTCCCGTGGTCAGTGCCGCTCCGAAGCCTGTCCAGCACGGTGGTTGTGTCGAGGTCTGCTCCGTGGAGGAGCCTCCACTCACCGGACTCCTCAACGACATCGAGGTCCCAGGTCCGTACGTGCCACACCCCATCGGTCGCTGTGGCCACGGAGAGTTGCCGCGATTGCGAGAACGAGGCGGACTTCAGACCCACGCCGAAGCGGCCCAGGTCAGTGGAAGAACGTGAAGTCGCCGGCCCGCGAGCCGCCACGGTCATTGCCGTGACGAGTTCCTGGGCGCTCATGCCCCTGCCGTCGTCGACGACTGCGATCCACGAGTCCCGTCCCGTCCAGGTGAACTCGACGTCGATGTTCCGGGCCTCAGCCGCGATGCTGTTGTCGACGAGATCCGCGACGGCAGCGGGCAGCGAGTACCCCAGGGAGCTGAGCGAAGCCACCATGCCCGCGGGTTCGGGGGCCGCGATGTCGTATGTCATGGGTGGTTCCAGCCTGCTTCCCCGATACGGGCCCTCTCGCTGTGCGGCTGGCTCATGATCCATGCGAACCAAGAGAACGCCGCGAAATCCTGGAGATGCCCCCTCCGCGCTGTCGGGTTATGCACCCGGCAAGCGCCCGCCCGGATCGATGGTAGTAGAGGCGTGGAGCGAATCATCTGGTGTTCTACGCATTCCAGCTTGCGTGTTCATCGTAAACATGTGGCTTTGCCATCGGCTCCAGAGCAACTACCACCATTCACAGCCGAATAGCCTGAAGCGATCGACGTGAGCTGGGACCGCATGCTCGGCTGCTGTGGGTAAGTTGCAGGGCTCCGCCTTGGGAAGCGGTGTATTCGTCCAGCGCCTACCGTGATGAGTTAGTCCAGTGACCTGCGCACTGCCTCGACCAGCGACGTCGCGCGCGCATCGTCGGAGCCACTGATGATGTGGTTCATCACGTAACCGAAGGCAACGCCGCGCTCCAAGTCGGCGAAGCCGAGCGAGCCGCCCCGCCCGGTGTGGCCGAAAGAGCCCGGTCCAACCATCGGGTTGGTCTCGGTGGGCAACGTGTATCCGGAGCTGAATCGGCTTGGGATCAGCATTACTTGGTCCTTCCCGCCGGCCTGTTCCTTGACCGCCAACCCCAGGGTTTCCGGAGCAAGCAAGCGCACTCCGTCCACCTCGCCGATCAGCGCGGCATACATGCGCGCCAGCGCGTGTGCAGTGCCGACGCCGTTGGAGGCTGGGAGTTCCGCGGCCTGCACCTCGGGCGAGTCGAAGTCGATCTCGGCAGGATCGGTGACCATGTACGCCCTGTTGCTGTACGACTGCGGATCCCGCCACGCGGCCACCTGTTCGCGGAGTTCCTCGGGAACCGACTCGGTGGGCATGGTGGTGAGGTCGACGGTCGGTCGCTGGTACACCATGCGGCTGACCCGGTCGCGTTGTTCCGCTGACAGTCCGATGAAGAAGTCCAACCCGAGGGGGGCGGCGATCTCGTCGGCGAAGAAGCGGCCCGGCGTCCGGCCGGATACCCGGCGGATCACTTCGCCGACGAGCCAGCCCCAGGTCCGACCGTGGTACCCGTGCGCCGTGCCCGGAGTCCACAGGGGACGCTGAGCGGCCAGCGCGGCCGTCATCGGGTGCCAGGCCAACGCCTCGTTGAGCGGGACGGGTTGGTCCAGTGTGATCAAGCCGGCCTGGTGGGACAGCAGCCAGCGCACCGGGATGTCCGCCTTGCCGTTCGCGGCGAACTCCGGCCAGTACTTCGCCACCGGCGCGTCCAGGTCCAGCGCACCGCGCTCGGCCAGCATGTGTGCCGCGGTCGTGGTCGCCCCCTTGGTCGCCGAGTAGACGAGCTGCAGCGTGTCTCGCGTCCACGGACGACCGGTCTCGGGGTCGGCGACGCCTCCCCACAGGTCCACCACCGGTCGGCCGTACTGGTACACGCAAACCGCCGCGCCGATGTCCCCGTGCTGGGCGAAGTTCGCAGCGAACGCCTCACGCACCGGTTCGAACCCAGCCGCGACCTCACCGTGGATCGTCGTCATGCCATCCATCCTGGCATTGCGGCAGCCTGCTCTGAGGGGGCGGGGCTCGGCCTCGCAATTCGAGAGGTGACGGTCACGCCGCGACGGGCACGGCCTGAAGCCGCTCGCGGAACTCCCGGACAGCAGGGACGGACTTGCGCGGTTCGAGGTGTGCGGAGAACTCCTTCAAGCGGTCAAGTGCCCGTACGGAGCTGACACTGCTCTCCAGGAGTTCGGTGCCGTAGTTCGCGGCGTCGAGCGCCCCGTCCAGATCACCGCTGGCGAGCCGGGCCTCGGCCAGGCGGCTGGATCGTACGGCCTTGTCCCGAGGGGCCGCGCTCTTCACGGAGGTCTCCAGGGAGTCCGTGGCGCGCTCCACCTGCCCTGACCGCAGCAGGACCTTGCCCTCGGTGGACTTCAGTTGGGCCTCGCCGAACCAGTTGAGCCACTCCGGGTTTTCCTCAGTCGTGTGGTGCTCCCAGTGGGACACGGCGCGGTTGAGGGCTGTTCCGGCGTTCCGGTGGTCGCCGTCGCGGGACAGTGCCTCGGCCTTGTGCAGGTAGAGGAAGGACTGGGTGTACGGCGACAGAGTTCGAGGGGCGTTGTCGATCGCGGTCGAGATGAGGTCGACGCGCTCGGCTGTCCGTCCGGCCTCGGAGACGTGAACGCCCATCTCCGCGAGGATGAAGGCACCGAACGCGTCGTCTCCAGCCGTACGGGCGCTGCGCAGTGCCCCGATGTAGTAGCGCTGGCCGGCGGACCGCAGCCCCGCGTCGTAAGCCATCCAGCCGGTCAGGTGCGACACCCGGGCTGCCAGGGCGTAGAGGCGAATTCGGATGCTCTCCGTGTACCTTCCGGTGCTCAGGAGACCGGTGACGAGGGCGAGATCGCCGCGCGCCTGCTCCAGGAGCGTGGCGCCGCCAAGTTGGTCGTCGAGGGTGCGCAGCGTGCTGATGCGCTGCTCGATCGTCGAGACCATCGTGTCCGTGACCTGATCCCCGCCCAGGGTCGAGGCGAAGGCGGACGGTGCGTCCACCCAGCTCGCCGCGACGCCCGTCAGGGCGGCGCCGGTGATGGTGAGAAAGCCCCGGCGATCCATGCGGCCACTCCCCACGAGTTCGGACAACGCCTCAACGGTACCGGCCTCGGTCCACGGGGCGGTGAGTCCCGTGACCTCCCACACCGGCAGCCACCGGGGCCAACCTTCCTTCCGGGCCTGCTCGTAGGGGACTCGCAGCAGGTCGGCGAGGACGCGCTGAGCGTCCGCATCCGGCTCCTGCCCCTGCTCCCACTTCCATACGGTGGTCCGGTTGGTCGCGAGCGGGATTCCGAGTGACCGCCCGTGCGCCTGCATGAGCCGGGCGAACTCGGCCTTCCCCCAACCGCGCGTCTGGAGGAGGAAGCTCAGCGGGTGGACCGCCAACGGCTCACCAGGCATGTCATCACTCCCGTCATCCCCTCACGGCGTAGTGGGGAGGCTACTTCGCGTCGCCGCGTACGGGGAGGGCGTCCCCAGGAGGAACCCCCTAGAAACGTTCCTCCTTGCTACCAGGGGCCGTTGACTGAGTATCAGCCGTCCACGGAGCCCGCGCAGGGCGATCGCTCCCGGAACGGCTCCTCAGATCGGCGGCTCCGTCCCCTTTCCCCGTCGGGGACGGAGCCGCTCTCCAACTCCTCGGAGGCGTCAGCCATGCCTACGCTCGTCCATCGCTTCCTCCTCGCGGGTGAGGAAAGGGAAGTGTCCCTTGCCCGGCGCACGGTCGTAGACAAGGTGCGTGCGTGGGGAGTGCCGTTGGACGACGAGACGGCTGACGCCATCCGTCTTGTCGCCTCCGAACTCATTACCAATGCCGTAGTCCATGGGGAGGGACTCGTCACCGTCGCGCTGTATCACCGGCCCGGCCGCCTGGTGATTGACGTCCTCGATGAAAATCCCGCTGCTCCGCAGGTGAGTTGTGCGCTGGCCGACGACGAGAGCGGGCGCGGCCTGGTACTGGTCGAGCTTCTCGCTTCGCGGTGTGCCTGGGAGCCTGTTGGCCAGGGGAAGCGCGTATGGGCGGAGATCGCGCTTCCCAAGGCGGCCACTGCCATCCGAGCAGCCGTTCTGCGCAGGCTATTCGCGCTACGACTGAAGCGCGGTGTGGTAGCCGAGCCTGAGTCGCTCACTCTGGCGGTCGCGTGATGGGACGGCACGCTTTACGAGCGAATCCGCTTCCTGATCCCGATGTGGTCTTCCGGCCCACCCGCCGCGACATCGACCCCGTCACCAGGGAGCCCACTGATTACGCGCTATGGGATCGCCACGAATGGCAGGCACGCGGCGAGTGCTGGCTGTGGTGCGGACGTGACGACGTCGAGGTGACGTGGATCGGACCCGTCCGGTCGAGCGGCATGCACGCGGCCCTCTACGCCTGTCGTGCCTGTCTGTACGAACTGGACCAGCGCGTTCTGGAAATCAACATGCGCGAGGACGCCGGCGGTCTTCCGATTCACCGCTGAACCGCCCTGTCCCTGGCGCCGGACTGCCGCTCATGGCGCGCCCAATGACTGCCGCCCCACGGCAACTCACGTCTCCCACGGCCGTCGGGCGGCCATCGACCTCCCGTCGGAGCCCTGGCGGGAGAAACGAAGAGGAAGGAGTACGAGGTGGCAGAGCCCACAACACCGCCTCCGGCCCGGAGCGGCCTCCTGGTGGCGGTGCAAGAGCTGACCGCCGTCCATGACCGGTACGACAGCCTCCGGTCGGACAACCAGGGCAGTTCCGGTGACGCGCCGTGGCCGGGTGGCGACGGCAACCTGCACGACAGCGAGTAGGCACCAAGCGGTGAGGGCCGGCGCGCTCGGCCGTGTCGGCCCTCGCTGTGTCCGAATCAGTGGTCGAACCGATGGAGGACGCACGATGGAACATCGATTGATCAATGCCATCGAAGCAGCGCTCGGCTGGAGTGGAGCCGAGGAGCTGGGCAAGGACTTCGTACGCGGGAGCATGGACGACCCCGCACTCGTCTCCCGCATCATGACCCCGAACCGCCTGCTCGACGTCGCGATGCGCAGGAGCCTGAACCGCCCGCAGTTCCGGTGCTTCCAGAAGGGCGAGGAGGTCCATCCGGCCATCTACTACACCGACAGCGTCAGCCCCCGCGGCCAGAGCATCTCCATGGTCAACATGCGCAGCCTGGGCAGGCTCCTGGGAGAAGGTGCGACGGTGATCATGGACCAGGCCAACGTCTTCGATCCGACCATGGAGGTCGCCTGCCGGGCCCTGCAGTGGTGGACCCGTGAGCGAGTCCAGGTCAACGCGTACCTGACCACGAACGACGCCTCCGGCTTCCCTCTGCACTGGGACGACCACGATGTCGTCATCGTCCAGCTGGCGGGTGAGAAGGAGTGGGAGGTGCGCGCGACCTCCCGCGCGGTCCCGATGTACCGGGACGCCGACCCCAACAGCACTCCGGGCGACGAGATCATCTGGTCCGGTCTGATGCGGACCGGCGACGTCATGCACATCCCGCGGGGCCACTGGCACCAGGCGACTCGGACCGGCAGCGGCTCCGGCAAGAGCCTTCACGTCACATTCGGCATCACCAAGCGCACAGGGGCGAGCTGGCTTGCGTGGCTGGCCGACTGGTGCCGCGAACACGAGATCTTCCGCCACGACCTCGACCGCTGGCACGGAACCGGCAGCGACGCTCTGACCGAGGCTGCCGCGCAGCTGATCAGCGAGCGCCCGCTGGCCGACTTCCTGGACGCATACGAGCAGGCGACGACACTGCCTCGGCACGTGCCGTTCCTCGACATACTCGGGCCGCTCGACGCCGTGGTGTGCACCACCCATTTCCCGCCTCAGCTTCAGGAGCACGGAGAGACCATCGACGTCGTGGCCTCGGGGAAGAAGGTCACCCTCGCGGCCAAGGCCCTGCCCGCCCTGCGTCTGCTGCTGAGCGGGCGGCCGGTCGAGCTGGAGCGGGCCGCGGCCGTCGTCGGGGCCGAAGTGACCGAGGTCGCCGAGATCCTGGTGAAGGAGGAGCTGTGCGCGGTGCTGACCCCCGAGTTGTGCTCGGGCTACACCGATCTCGTCACGAACGCCGTCTCCTGACCGGGGCGCTCGACCTCGGTGTCACGGCGCTCGACACCAGCACCAACTACCTCGGCTTCCGTTCGCATCAGGTCCTGGCGCGGACGGCCGGCGACCTGCTGCCGAAGTTCACGGTCTCCACGAAGGTCGGCTATTTCCCGGGGCCGGGTGGGGCGGAGCATTCCCTGGATCCCGTACGGCTGCACGAGGCCGTGGAGCAGGCGGCTGGGGACCTGGGACGGGAGCCGGAGCTGGTGTTCCTGCACAACCCGGAACATTCGCTCCGCGAGGCCACCGCTCACAGCCAGGAGGTGCTGGCAGAGGCGTGCGCTGCCCTCAACGACGCCACGGCCAAGGGCCTGTGCGCCGCCTGGGGCATCGCGTCCTGGGACCCAGCACCGCTGGTGAGCTTGATCGGCCCGACCGTGCCGAGGCCGACAGTCCTCATGACCCGCGTCGGCCTGCTGGTCGGAGCCAGAACGCTGGATGCCGCGGATGCCCTCACCAAGGCATACGACCTGGGCGGCCGGAAGGTGTGGGGGATGAGCCCCTTCGGGGGCAGCACCGGTGCCCCGGTGTGGGCCAGGATCGACCCACGCGTCTTTCTCCGGGATGGCGGCCGGCTCTCCCGCATGCAAGCGGCCTTCAGAGCTGCGTATCACCTCCCGCTGGTCGGATCCGTCGCTGTGGGCACCGATGAACCCGCCCATCTGGGCGAACTCGTCGGCGCCCTGGCTGGCGAAGTCGAGGAGCGAATCATCGAGGAGTACCGGAGTCTCCTTCGGGACCGCTCGCGTGGTCAGCCTGCCTGAAGCTCCTTGACGACCTGTTCGGCCATGCGCCGGGCGGGTTCCAGACGAGGGTCTTCCGGGTGCGCGTACGGTCCGAGGATCTTCGAGCAGGCGAACAACGTCATCAACTTGCCCTCGCGGCTTTCGAAGTCGGACCGGCGCTCGTGCCGTACGCGATCGGCCAGAGCCGGGACAGCAAGGGAACTCGCCCACAGCGAGGCCGAGTCCAGCCCCAGCGGCGCGTTACCCCAGTCCTCCCAGTCGAAGAGACTGAACGCCGGAGCGGTCATGTTGGCCCAGTTCAGATCCGCGTGGGCCGGCACCCACCGCTCGATGGCCGTATCGAAACTGTCGGAGAAGGCGCCGCGGATGGACTCGGTGACGAGGGCCTGGGTGATGGTGTCGGTGTCCGGTGTGGCTACCCGCCTCGTGCGCTGGGCCGCTAGCGCGTCCAACGAGGCGTTCAGCGCGTCCCACCACTCGTCCGGCAGCGCCGGGAAGGCACTCAACACGGCGCTACCGATAGGAGTTCCCGGAAGGAGCTCAGTTTCGTCGGCCCGCCACATCGCCAGCCCGTCCGCGTCCCGCCAGACCACGCATCCGTGCCAGTCGGGCTGGGCGATGCCTTCCAGACGCGCGGCACTTTCAGTGCCGTTCCACCCCTGGTCGGGGATCTTGTCGAGCAGGCGCCGCTCGATCCGCACCCAGGTGTCCCGGTCTGTTCCGGCCCCCACAGATCGACGCTTGCGCACCACCATATCCGGGAGCAAACGCACTTGCAGAGACCGCTCGACGCGATCAAGGACCTCGCCAGCCAGCTGCACTCGTAGATCAACAGCCTGACCCGTGGAGACCGAGAGCGTCATGCACGCGACCGTAGCAGTAGTGCGGAGGGAGGTATCCGGCGTCGAGGAACCGACGAAAGCCGCCGGCCACGTCCAGATCGTGGATACGACTGAATGAAGCCGTGCAGCCGGTGTCGTCAGCAGCGTGGTTGCCTCCGGATCTCCTCCAGGATCAGTGGCACGGTGCCCGTGATGCCGAATGCGCTGAGGGGTGCGGACGTCGCTGATGTATTTGGCGGTGGCCAGTTCCTTGCTGGCGGCAGCCTCGGCGAGTGGAACCTGTGCAATGTGGCCTGCCTGCGGGGCTGCAAACTCGTTATCGGAGGTCGTGCCGAACGCGGTGGCGCGGACATATTCCGGATCGGCGAGGGCCCAGTGGTTGCTAGCGTCGATTCCGTATCCCACCAACCGGATCAAAAGGATCTTCCTCATGCATGATGCCCGCGCCCTAATCGAAATGGGTGCCGAAGCGGTTCGTCGGCTTGCTCGTCGCGGTTACTCTCTGGACCTGTCCGAGCTGGAGTCCCTCCAGTCTCGGCGCAACCAGAACATCCGTTCGGCCGACGAGTTGCGGGCAGAGTCCAAGCGGGTGGCGAGTGAGGTCCAGCAGACGGACAAGCAGGGTGGCGACATCTCCAAGCTGAAGGAGCGCGCTCGCGAACTGAAGGACGAGATCCGGGAGATCGAGGCCGGGCAGGTGCAGGTCGAGGAGCAGCTCCGCGACCTCCTCCTCAGCATCCCGAACCTGCCGGACGACGCGGCCCCGGACGGCGACTCCGAGGACTTCGCGGTCGAGGTCCGCCGGGTCGGTACTCCGCCAGCTTTCCCGTTCGAGCCGAAGGACCACGTCGACCTCGGTGAGGGCATGGGGATCCTCGACTTCGCGCGGGCTACGAAGCTGTCCGGCCCGCGCTTCGCGGTCTCGCGCGGTGTCGGGGCAGCGCTGGAGCGTGCCCTGGCCACGCTCTTCCTCGACCTGCACACCCGTCGGCACGGGTACATCGAGCACGCCGTCCCGTACCTGGTCACCCGTAAGACGATGACCGGTACGGGGCAGCTGCCGAAGTTCGAGGAGGACCTGTTCAAGACCGGCGTCGCCGACCGCGAGCTGTTCCTGATCCCGACGGCCGAGGTGCCGCTGACCAACCTCTACGCTGACGAGATCATCCCTCCGGCCGAGCTGCCGCTGGCACTCACCGCGCACACGCCGTGCTTCCGATCCGAAGCCGGGTCGTATGGCCGCGACACCCGGGGCCTGATCCGCCAGCACCAGTTTGCCAAGGTTGAGATTGTCCAGATGGTCGACCCGGCGGACGCGGACCCCACGCTGGAGACGATGGTCGGCCACGCCGAGGCGTGCCTCAAGGAACTCGGCCTCGCCTACCGCGTCGTCAAGTTGGCCGCCGGTGACACGGGCTTCTCCGCCCAGCTCACCTACGACATCGAGGTCTGGATCCCGAGCCAGAACACGTACCGTGAGATCTCCTCGATCTCCAACTTCGGCACCTTCCAGGCCCGCCGGGCCAACATCCGGACCCGCGGCGAGGGCGGCAAGCCCAAGCTCGTCGCCACCCTCAACGGCTCCGGTCTCCCCGTCGGCCGCACCCTGGCCGCTCTCTTTGAGCAATGCCAGCAGCAGGACGGCTCCATCGTCCTGCCCGAATCGCTCGTCCCGTACCTCGGCTTCCGCCGTGTCTCGGTGGGCGGAAAACCGGAGGCATAACGTGCTCGTCGGCGTCTGCGACTTCCCTGGTAGCTACGCCTTCCACCAGTCGGTTGCGGCGGGATCGAACGATGGCTGTGGCCGGTCGCCGCAGGCGCCGACGTACACCTCCTAGGGCCGGGCTGGCTCACGGACCTGGAGAGTGACTGGATTCGTCGGCCGGTCCGCCTGGAGGACATCACCGCCGGATCGCTCGCCGAGCGCGAGCTTCGCGATACGGGATACGACCTCCTGGTCGTGGGGCACGAATACCTGTCCCTGTCGGCCTGGACACGCACGTGGAGCGAGCTGGACTGCGACGTCGCCACGTCCCAGCATTCCCCCGCCTTTCAGCACGCCGACGCGGCCTTCGATGGTAAGCGGTCACGGCTCTACTGCTACTAGCCCGAGATGATCGAGCGGTACGCAGCCCACGAACCGATCCCTGAAATCGCCGTCCACCTCGGCCTGGACGGGGAAAAGCCGTCGGCCGTCGCTGGCAGCGACCTCGTGTGGCTTGGCCGAATAGACGAAGAGAAGGCGCCTTACCTCGCTGTCTGAGCAGCCCAGATCCTCGGCCGCCGAATGCAGGTCGTCGGACCCGTCTTCCACGAGGTGTATGTACGGCGCCATGAACGTCTCTTCAGCGCGGACCACGTGAAGTGGCTCGGCGAACTCGGCGAACTCGGCGGCTCTTCCAAGACCGCCGCCATCCGTGACGGATCCGTTTTCGTCTACACCTACGCCCGTATGTACGGGGAAGCAGGCGCAGCCGTCTTCGGTGAGTCCCTCTGCGCCAGCACCCCCATAGCCGCGTTCACTTGGCGCGAAGGGGCCCTGCGCCGAGTCGGCTCTATGCGATCGGACGGGCGTGGTCACGGTGGCCGACCCCGCAGAGGACGACGAGACAGCGACGGAGCTTCTTCTCGCGATCGAGCAGGCCGAGGATCTCACCACACAGAGGTCCAAGAGGTCGGGATGCATCGCTTCGATCCGGCCCGCCACTTCACGGCGATGTCGACTCGGTCATGCTGACGAGCGGTCCCAGAGAACTACCGCTTGGAGCAGTGGAGGAGCGAGGGCTCCCCCTGCGGTAGGCGCTCGGGTGTCTGGCGCCCAAGTGCCTGCCCAGCTTACGACGGGAGCGGATGTGCACCCCAATTCGTGCGACGGCCGTTTCTGTCCCGGATGATCGCCGCTCGCCGCTCGCCGCCCCGGAGCCGGCAAAGAGCGTTCCCGCCTCCTCCTTCAGGGACGAAAGGGAGGCCGGATTATGTCTCAATGCGCCTCGCGATGAGGTGCTGCGACAAGAAGACCACCCGATGGGATGGGCACACACGGATGCTGGCTGCTCAGCCCCAACTCCGGTGGCAGATTCTCCCCTACACGTCGGTGGTTCGTCACCGCCGTTCGCCTCATGCCGCCGACGGCGGAGCAGGAGCAAGTCGTGAGATGCCCAAGTACCAACCAGGGTGCTGTTCGGGCTGATCCTTCTACGGACGCTGGCAGTCGGATCGTACGGAGCGGAACATGCCGCACTCCCACGGGGAGCGGCCTGCATCCCGCTGGCACGAGGCTTCGGCTTTCGGGCGCGTGTCACGCTCCCGCGGAGGCGGAGCGTGCTTTTCGCCCGGCGCCTGCCGGGAGAAAGACGATAGTCCCGTGGCCAACAAACGGCCTGATGGCGTTTACCCATACATCGGCACCGATACCTGGGCTAAGCACCTGGCTGACGCCGTCGAGAATACCTGCGAGCAGCACGGCGTTGTCCCGCCCCCGCGTACTGGGATCACCGAGGGCCTCGCCACCGCCCTCGGGGACACTGAGATCAAGAAGATCGTGGCCACCGTAGGTGGGAAGAAGGTCCTACGCCCCAACACGTGTCGGCCGGTGCAGGCAGGTGCCGACACGGTCCTCCTCCTCATCTGTGACGTTCACGGTGCTGCCGTGGTGCCCTGGGACCTCAACGACCGTACGGTCAGCTCCTGGACACCGCCCAGTCCGGAGGCAACGCAACGCGTCTCAGCTCTGATTGCCGCCGAAACGGCGCTGGAGAAAGCCGAGAAGGAACAGAGGATCGCCGAAAAGGAGCGCGACGCCCGCCGCCGCGCACCCGGCGACGAGACCTATGCCGCCGAGGCGCTCGCCGCCGCCGGGGAGAAATTCGTTGAGGCAACCCAGCAAGTAAGGGATGCCAAGCGCGAACGTGATGCCCTCCTGGCCGCGCTCGGGCACCGTCGGCCCCGCCCCGTGGTGCAGGCGGTGGAGGACAACGGCCAGCCCATGGCAGCCCTGACGCTCGCGGAGCAACCCTATGAGGTGGCCGTACACATCCAGCGCTACGCTGCGGCCAACCTGCGGCGGGCGGGCAAGACTCGAGGCTACGACCTTACTGAGTCCCTGGTCGCCTCAGGGCAGCTCACTCGCGGCATGAGCGTGCTGCAGCAGTGGCAGATCAAGACTGCCGACGGCACCTCTTCCAGCCTGTGGCGAATGGTAGCGGTGACCGCCAACAATCGGGCGCTGGCCCGCCTCGACATCTTCGGACTGCGTCCGGAACACCTGGTCACCGGCATGCCCCAGTCCCTGTGTCCGCTGCCGAAGGAGAAGAACGACCCGACTCTGCTGCTGCTTAACCAGCGCGAGATCCTCAACCGTGTCTCGGCTGGCCTCAACGAGGCCAGCGCCGCAGAGGAGACGGAGCCCGAGCACGCGGCCCAGCGCGCCGCCAAGGTCGCCACCGTTCCGATGGAGATCGTCATCGGCTGCAGCAAGCCGGAGGCGCTGGAGCACGTGCTTCGGGCCTTGAACGTCAACGACCATCTGCGCGGGATCCAGCCCTACGACGAAGATGCACGCCTGATCGCCCTGTTTGCCACGCTCGTCGACGCGTACGCCAAGGAGGGCCAGCTCGGCGCGGTGCTCGCCGACACCTTCCCCACTGCGCGGGGGGCGGAGCTGCTCGACTTGGGTGGCGTGCGCGATGCCCTGACCGCGAATGGACCGCTCGACCCACTGGCATCCCTGCTACCGCCAAGCGAGGAGGTCTCGCCGGTCACGATGCGAGATGCCGCCATCCGGGCCATCACTGCGCTCGTCTTCCCAGAGGTTCCTTCCGCCCCGCCGTCGACGGGGAAGCGCCAGGTCCGTGACACCGGATTGTTCTGGCCGATTGTGCAGGGAGCCCTCCAGGAGCCACCCTGGAGCCAGATCCGCGCCAAGGCCGCCGAGGCCCGCACGAGGCTGTGGTCAGCGGCCATCGCCCAGCTTTACCTGCACCGGGAAAATATCCTCTCGGCGCTGGGCCTGTTCGGAGTCCAGGAGGCCAAGGAAGGGTCCGGGCAGGACCCGAGGTCGCTGAAGGACCTCTTCCTCGGAGCCGACGCTGGCGACCCCACCGCGTGGGCCGCACTAGTCCGCCGGATGGCGCCGAACCTGATGCATGCTCCTGAGAGGCTAATTACACCCGGCCAGGGCAGCGAGGCGGGAGACAGCCGCAAGGGTGTCCGCCGAACCCCGTCCAGTGCCCTCGCGGCCCTAACGCTGGCGTACACCGAGCAGACCCCGCACGTCAGCAGGGCGCTCCTCCTCTCCTTCGCGCGGGCTGTGTTGGCGCATCCTGATGCGAGGGAGGCACCCGAGGCCCCCGAGGGGGGCCGGCCGGTCTGTTACGGCGAACGGTACTGGGACGACACAACACGAACCGCGATCGTGCCCGGAATGGTGCTCGTCCCGGACCTCGACGGCAGCCCCACCTCATTCGTCGCCGACAAGGCATGGTTTGACGAGACGTTCCCCGTGGAGTTGGGCCGCGCCACACCGCCCCATGCCGCTAGGGGCGCGAGCGGAGGGCCGTCGACTACCAGGGCCACTGATCCTGCCGACGGCAGCACCAGCGTGCACGAAGACGTGCCGGTAGACCCGCGCGATCAGCTGGCCAGCCTCCGAAGGGAGCTGCCGGCCCGTGTCGAGTTGGCTGAGGGCAGCTATCAGAGGGCAGTCGCTGCTGCCGATGCTTTGCTTGCCGACTTCGAGGAGGCCCGCCGCCTGCGCACCCAGCTGGGTGAGGAACCGCTGCCCGCCGACCAGCGGATCGCCTGGATGGAGAAGCTCGTGAAGGCGCGTGATGCCGCGCAGACCAGCGTGTCAGCCCTGCAACAAGTGGAGAGCCTGATCCTGCAGATCTAGGGGCGCCGCGGGTCGGCCATGGACCCGGCCTGCACCGTTCACCTCCATCATCTGTGACTCAACCGCTACCGCTCAGCGCCCGGCCCCTCCGACAGAGGGACCGGGCGCTGAGCTGTGCTTGGATCCACCGTGATCCCCGGCTGCTGGGTCATGCCCGGGAGCGGGCGGCTCGCGGGCTACCGTTGGCGGTGGCCCTCCTGTAGCCCTGGCATTACTGACGCCCACCTGGCGAAGGCCGTCGACAAGGCTCATCGCGCGGGCTAACCCGGCCGGTCCCAGGGGCTATCGCGCGCCTTCGGCGCACGTGGCGACTGCCTTCTGGAGGCCGGTGAAGTCGGTCTTCAGCGGGTTGAGGCGCTCCAGTCTGGAAAGCCTGATGGTCTTCTGGTTCGGGCACCGCTCGTCCAGGAGGCGGGTGGGCAGGACGTAGAAGGTCCACTGGTCCAGATCCAGGGGATCGAGGGTCTGCTTGTCCTGGTGGTGCAGCAGGCAGAAGACGTACACGTCCGAGCGACGCAGCACGTCGGCCGAGGTGGTGCCGGTCTGGGCGTCCCAGCCGGAGGCCGGTGCAATGGAGAACGAGATCTCCGACGGCTGGGACTGTGCCCACGACTGCAGGTACGCCGACGACTTCACCTCGACGCGCCACTTTTCGGGCGTACGGATATCAACCGTGTCCCATTCTGTGCGGGTACCGGCGGTGGCACCCAGCGCCGTGGCCACGAGGTATTCGGCCAGGACACCGCGCATGGTGTTGTTGGCCAGGTCGGAGCATGCCCAGCTCCAGAACTCGCCGAGTTGGCTTACGGTTTCGCCGTTGGCCCGTATCGGCTCGCTGCTGCTGCGGCGAGTGATGACCAGCGGGCCGAGATCGGCGTTGCTCATGCTGTCCTCCTGAAGACGGCCTGCAGCGAGTGGTGCTCAGCCTGACACCAGTCACTGACAACGGAGTTGGGCCCTCGCCGGGGCGTGGGCCGCAGTCGCCGGAAGCCGTTTGCCGACCTGGAACCAGTCCTCCGATTGACGTGTCAGGGTCCTCGGCATCAGCGCAGACCACCCTGCTTGTTGGCCGGGTGGTCACCGTGACCGATGCGGACCGGACGTCGGTGGTGTAACCGCAGGAGGGGTCTGCTCAGCGGCCTTCGGGGTGGACTGGGTGCGGGCAGCGCTGCTGCGGGCTTGTGCGGCACGGGCGAGAGGGCTGGGTGCGTGGCGTTCACCGAGGCGCTGGATGCGCCAGGTGAGGACTTCCGCAGGTGAGCGGGCATCGTCCAGCGGGCGTTGCCCGGCTGCTTGTTGGAGCAAGATGGCGGGGTCGTGGCCCGCGCGCTCGGCGTGCGCCAGCACGGCCGCCAGTGCGTCCCAGGCGGCCTCGCCGAGGACCTGCTCGGCGTAGGCGGGCAAGGCCGTGCGCAGGTGATCGGCGTATCGGCGTGTGACGTCGGCCGGTGGGTTTCGTTCTGCGAGCCGCGACAGCGGGACCGGCGCGGCCTGCCCGTACGCGGCCTGGAGGTGGAGCAGGGTCTGCTGGGCTGCGGCCACCTGCTGGTCGTGGTGCTGCAGAGCGCTCCTGCGGCGTACGGCGATGACAGCGAGGATTGCGGCGTCCACGAGCATGGCAACGAGGCCGTCGTCGGCGGGGTGGGAGCGCATGGTCTTCAGGACGCCGCGCAGCGCGCGGGCATGCTGATGGTCCACGCGGGCACGGGTGTTGACCGCGTACTCGAACGCGAAGGCCGCCTGGCGCAACTCGGCGCGGAGGTGGGCGGGGGCGAGGGCGGGCAGGGCGTAGAGGATCTCCCCGAACGCCACCAGATGCGCCGAGGCCGCGGCCGGGTCGTCCTGGGCGAGGTGGTGGGGGATTCGATCGATGGTGGCGGTGGCCTGGTGCCACGGGTTCGGCCGAGGCCGGCCTGCTGCTTGCGGGTCGGCGGGTTCGGTGGCGGCGAGGCGTTCTTGGATCTTGGGCAGGGACAGGTCGGTGGCGAGACTGGAGCCGGAGTACCAGATGGGCTCGAAGCCGGTGTTGGTGTCGTCGGGCAGGGCGACCTTGTAGCCCTTGAGGTCGCCGGAGGGCAGGGTGCGGGTTTCGACCTGCAGGCCCGCATCGGCGAGCAGGTTGAGGAACTCCTCCACGCTGTGAGCATGGGAGAGCGCCGTGCGCACCATGACGCGCAGCTGCTCGCGCACGGCCCGGTCGCGTCCGTTGCGGGCGGCCTTCTCGGTCTCCGCCCGGGTGGGGCGCTTGGCGGCGGGCCAGGTGTCACGGTCACGGTTGAACTG
This sequence comes from Streptomyces spinoverrucosus, assembly GCF_006539505.1. GTDB lineage: Bacteria > Actinomycetota > Actinomycetes > Streptomycetales > Streptomycetaceae > Streptomyces > Streptomyces spinoverrucosus. The sequence continues at coordinate 69,924 of NZ_BJND01000036.1, read as the reverse complement.
GTGGAGGCCGAAGTCGGTCTCGATCCGGGTGAGTTCTGTCATGGCGCGGTGGTAGTCGTTCCAGTTGCGCGGCGGACACAGGTCCCCGCGCATCTTGGTGGCGACGATGTGGATGTGGTCGTCCGCGTGGCGCACGGCGATCCAGCGGCAGCCATCCGGATCACCGTCTGGGGCGATGCCGGTGGCGTGCAGGACGCGGCGGGCGATGGTGGCCCACTCGGCGTCGGTCAGGGTGCGGTCCTCGGGTGCGGCGCGGAGCGAGCAGTGCCACACGTGTCCCTCCGGGACCTGGTCGCCGGCCTGCTTGACCCGCAGGTCGAGGGCCTTGACGAGCTGGTCCATGCGCTCCTTGTGGCCGGGGCTGTCTTCGGGGCCGGGGTCGGGGGTGAAGCCGTCCCAGGAGGCAACGATGTGCTGGTCGGTGTGAACGGTCGCCGTGCCCGGTCCAAAGAGGTAGATCAGCACGCCCCGGGTCTTGCTGCCCGGTTTGACGATGTTCGCGATCATGCCCGGCCCGTCTTCTGCCCGGCGGCCCGGAAAGCGGCATCGTCCACAGCCTTCACCGCGTCCTGGGCGGTGGCCAGGAGGCGTTCGGCCCGTTCCAGAATGGCGGCGTCCACAGGGTGTGGATCGCCGCCGGAGTTGAGGCGGCGGGCGATCTGATTAACGTTGGTGCCGATCCGGGCGATCTGGGTGCGCAGGGCGGCGAACTCATCGATCACGTCGTCGTAGACCGTGCGCTGGTCGGGCAGGTGCGCCTCGCCGTTGACGAAGGCCATGACGACCGCGCCGACCAGGTGCGCGCCGGCGATGCCCAACGCCTTGGCCTTGGCCAGAATCTTGGACTTCTCGTCGACGCTGTATCGCACATCGACACGCTTTTCGCGGCGCTCGTCATCACGCTCTCGGCGACGGGCGACACGGTAGAGCGCGGCTTCATCGGCAGCGCGTACAACAGCGGGCTGCTGCTCGGCGGCAGCGTCTTCGCCCACCCCCTCCTGCTCCGGCGCGCCCTCGCGCCGGAGCTTCTCCTCCGCCACCCCCGGGGCGGAGGAGTCTGCGTTGGACCGGCCCGTGGACGGTCCAACGCCATTGCTTGCTGCCGTCGAGGTGGGCGTGGTGATCTCCTTTTGGGCGTCGTGTAGTTCGTGGTGCGAGTCGTGCATTGAGCGGTCTTCCTTGGGCGTTGGGGGCGGTCTCAGTGAGGGTGGCCATTGGGCGCGGTCGGCAGCTCGGCCTTGACGGCGCGGACTACCTCTCCGGCGGTGTCGCTGGCCACGCTGTAGCCGTCCTTGCGCACGGCCTCCTCCAGCAGGTCACGGGAGAGACGTCCGTGCTCGCGGTAGAGGTCATGGGCGTACTTGTTGAGCAGGTCCCGTGTCGCACGCGGTTTGGAACCCGGGCGCTTCGACTCCGCCCGCGAGGCTGTGCCTGGATCGTCGCCCGGCGGCTCCTCGCCCGGTTTTGGTTCCGGCCTGTCGGCGGTGCGGGCGGGCTGTTGCGGGCGGTTTTCGGGCTGAGGTTGGGCTGCCCGGTCGGCGGCGTCATCGCCCGCGACCCGCGGAGCCGCCCCTCGTGCCTGGCGTGGAGTCGGGCCAGCGCGCGGGCAGCGGGATGGAGGCCAAGGCAGTGGCCTCTCGGCGGGTGGCGAGCTTGCGCAACAGCAGCTTGTCCTGGCGCTCGTCGCGATCGACGTCGGCCCGCTCCAGAGCCTGGTGCAGGCGGCGAGTGAGGCGCCTGCCTCGCCACTTGGTGCGCTTCTCGGGTTTCATGGCCTCTTCCCGGAGGATCAGGGTGACGGCCTGGTCGAGGGCGCGCTCGCGGATGATCCGGGCGGCGTCCGCGTCCCGGTCGGCGATCGAGAGCCGGGCCAGGAGCCGTTCGCGTGCCTGTCGGGCGAGGACGGCGGCCAGGCTGCGGGAGTCGGCGTGCGGGCTGCGGTTGCGCAGTTCGATCCCCATGGCCAGGTGCCAGAGCATGGCCGCCATGACCGGGCCGACGAAGGCGCGCACGGTTCCGCCGACCGGCCCGGATTCGGCATAGGCGGGCAGGATCTGCACGGCGGTGATCACCCAGGTGAGGGTGCCGGGCAGGCCGGGCGCCTGCTTCGGGCCGTTGAGGTTCTGCCGGGCGAGCAGGGCGGTGGCGAACAGGGCGAGTTCGGCGGCGGCGAACATCGCGGCGCGTTCGATGGTGCTGCCCATGTCGAGGTAGTCGGCGGCGAAGCGCCAGCTGGTGTCCGCGCTGTAGGCGGTGCAGCCGATCGCGGCGACGGCGGCGACCGGGATGGCGGCGGTGCCATGTCGCTGCCCGTTGTCGCGCTTGCGGGCGCGCTGCCACAGCCATCCAGCGGTCAAGGCGAGGGCGACGAGCAGGAATAGGGATGCCGAGGGCGAAGCGGTCCAGTGCGCCAGGGACGCAGCCTGGGACTTTGCGGCGCTTGTGGCCACGGTGCTGCCGGATGTCATGCAGGGGCTCTCCAAGGGCTCGCGCGCGAAAGGGCATGCCTGTGCGCGGGCGGGGTGAGGTGAGGGCGGGGAGGGGGACACGCGACTGCCGTCAGTCGACGGGCGCGGTGCGGCGTCGGTCGGGGCCGGTGAGGATGACCCGCTCGGTCATCTCGGCGAGGCGGGAGGCGACGCGGTCGCCGAGCGCGGTGCGGAGCTCGGCGGTGGGGAGGTTGGTGGTGATGAGGGTGGGGAGCATGTGCTCGTACCGGTGGTTGATCAGCCGGTAGGTGAGCTCCTCGGTCCATTCGCTGGCCTTGGCCGCGCCGAGGTCGTCTAGGAGCAGCAGCGGGCAGCGGGCCAGTGTCTGCAGTTCCCGTTCGCCGTCGTGGCCGGCGCGGGGGCGGAGGCGCGCGTGCAGGTCGGCGGAGGTGGTGGCCTCCCAGCGCAGGCGGACGCCTCGGGTGAGGAGGGCGCGGACGGCGCCGTACGCCTGGTGGGTCTTGCCCGTGCCGGTGGGGCCTGCGATCAGCAGCGACGGGCCCTCGGCGATGCCCGGTCCACTGGGGCCGGGGCGTCCGGCGTGGGCGATCTGGTCGGCCCAGGCGGTGATCTGGGGGTGGTCGGCCAGGGCGCGGCGGTAGCGGGCGGGGATACGGGCGTCGGCGAGTTCCAGGGCGGTGACGCTCTCGGGTGCCGGCTCGTGGGCGGCAGTGGCTGTGGGGTCGATGCCGCGGTTGGCGAGGATCGTGTTGAGCCGGTCGGCGAGCGGGCCGACGCGCTGGGGTGCGCGGGTGAGGGTGGCGGTCAGAGCTCATCTCCGTAGGCGGCGGCAACGTCGGTGGGGTTTGTCCACGTCCGGTGGGCGGCGGGTGTGGCGGGGGAGGCGGCGTTCATGACCTCGTGGACGAGGCTGGGCAGGACGCCCGGGGACAGGCCCTTGGCCCGGTGGCGGTCGAGGGCGGCCCGGAGGTGGGCGGGGGCGATGCCCTCGTCGAGCAGCTTGCGCACCTGTCCGCCGAGATGGTTCAGGAAGGCGCCCGGCGGGCGGTGGTTGCACGCGGCGATGTACTCGCCAAGGAGCTGCTTGGCCGAGACGGTGTCGGGCGCGTGGGCGCTAGCGCCCCCCGAAGGGATATCTCCTAGATCCACGGTCCTAGGTCCTAGATCCGGACGGTGAGACGTCACTGCTGCCTCACCGAGCGTTCCCTGATCCATCACGGAGGACTCCGTGAAGCGCTCCTGACCTGCGACTTCGCTATCCCGCCCGGAATTCAGCGCGGACTCACGGACGTCGCCGGAGCCCTCACTGAGGACTGCGTGAGGCGGCAGCGAGGATTCCGTGACACCGGCGCTCATGGCAGGCGCGGCAGCGCCTGAAGAGTCGTGAACCGGGCAGGCGGGGAGGCGGCTCTTGCTGGCCCGGTTGATCTTCTGATGCTGATGCCAGGTCACGACGTGCAGGTACCGCTTGTGATCCGGCCCCTTGTAGCGGCAGATCAGTCCGGCGTCGGCGAGCTGGGCGAGGTCCGTCTCGACATCGGAGGGGGTGTGTTCCGGGCGCAGCACCCACAGCTGCCCGGCGATGATCGCGGCGTGGTCGCGGTGGCGGCCCTGGTCGTCGGCCTGGGTGAGCAGGCCGAGGAAGGTGCGCTCGGCGGTCAGGGAGACGGCGGCCAGGGACTCGGAGACGAAGGCTTCGGGCTTGATGGTGCGGATTCGTGCCAAGAGCGGGGCGGTCCTCACTCGGTGGCCTGTGCGTGGACATCACGGCTCACCGTCGGTCGGGGCGGGAATCGAGAGGGTGTTGGCGCGTACGCGCGCCGGGAAGCGATTGCGTTTCCGGGGGTGTCGTCAACATAGCCACACCCCAGTTGCGCAAGTCCAGCCCTATCCGGCGCAATCTCTCACGGCAGAAAGGCCGCGAGAAATGGGGCTCGGTGGCGGGCGGGAGCAAAACCGTAAGGCACGATCCGCTGTTGACCAAATAGTTGCCCGGACTGCAGAGCCAGAAGCATCACACCGGCAAGCCGTTGACCATCCGCAGACAGGGAAGCAACAACACAACACCCCACGTCAGAGCCATGATCGACGCGCTGTTCCGCGCCCCTTCCCGACCCCGGGGAACCGCATCTCGGCGAACGACGCGAGCGCAACATAGATCACGATCGCCGGTTACCCAAACCGGCGAATGCACCTTTCAATTGGAGTCATGCCCCCACGCTCATTGGAAGTCGGACCCGCAGGAATGCAGGCAGCCCGCACCATCGAAATCCTCCGAACCGAACGCGGCCTGTCACAACGCCAGTTGGCTGGCCGCGTGACCGCCCTCGGCCACCCGATGTCCAACACCATGCTGTCCCGCATCGAACGCGCCCAACGACGATGCGATGCCGACGACCTCGTCGCGATCGCCGAAGCCCTCCTCGTCTCGCCTCTCGTGCTGCTGCAGGGGCCGACTGTCACGTGACGAGGGCCGCTCAGCACCGCTGACCGAGCACACTCCCACCAAGTTAGGACCCGCCCTTCTTGCACCACTCCGAGATACCCCCTGCCCTCGTGCGACACCTTCCCGGCACAGAGGGCGGAGCCCTCTTGCCCCGTCTCTACCGCCCCGAAGAAATCGCCGAAGCCCTCGGCTGTTCCGCCTGGTGGGTCAAGGACCGGGCCCGACGCGGACTCATCCCGCACACCCGCGTCGGCCGCGCCTATCGCTTCACCGCCGCGCACCTCGCCGAGATCGTCCGCCTCCACGAAGAGCGCCCGAAGCGATCCGTCAGAAGCGCGTCGGCGAGTCGTGCAGCGACAAGTCCTCCCGCTGCACGAACTCGTGCCGCCCGTCCTCCTGGGCCGACTACGGCCTCGACGCTAGGGCGTCTGCGGGCTCGACCGCCGCGCCGTACCCAGTAAGAGACCGTCGCGTAGCGCGCCCGTGCCCAGTCACAAGCCGAGAGCAGGGGAGAAAGACGGAAGTTGGGTTTCGCGGAGAAGCGCGGAAACTACTGGCGCGGCCGGTACAAGACCGCGCCCGGCAAGCACCTCACGGTGGTCGACGACAACGGCAAGGCGATCCGGTTCGCCACCAAGGGCGAGGCCCAGCGCGCCGCGAGCGAGGCCGAGAACAAGTACCGGCGCGGCGACTGGCGCGACCCGGCACTCGGCCAGGAGACCTTCGGCGAGTACGCGAACCGCTGGTACGAGGCCCAGGACCTGGCCGCCTCGACCATGCAGAACTACAAGCGCCACATCGAGGAGCACCTGCTCCCCGACTTCGAGGACAAGGCGCTCGCCGGCATCCTGCGCACGGACGTCGACCTGTGGGAGAAGAAGGAGAAGGCCGTCTACGCGGCCTCCAGCGTCAAGACTTGGCGCTCGACGCTCCACCTGATCTTCGAGGACGCGATCGACGAGGGCCTGATCACCTCCAACCCGGCCGCCAGACGGCGCGGACGCGGCAAGCGCGCTGGCCGCTCCCGCGACCGTGGCCCGGAGAAGGTGGTCACTGACCCGCTCGGCATCCTGCTGACCGCGGAGCGCGCTGCCCTGCTCTCCGGCCGTGACGACGAGTTCGTCGCCGTCGTCCTCAAGGGCTACACCGGCATGCGCTGGGGCGAAATCGTCGGCCTAGAAACGGAGTTCGTCCGCCCCGGTGCCTTCCGCGTCGAGTGGCAGCTCTATGAGCTGGACACCGGCGAACTGGTGCGCTGCCCGCCCAAGGACGACAGCTACCGCACCATCGACTCGATGGACTGGCTGTCCGCCCTGGTCTTCAACCACGTCGCCCGCACGAAGCCGGCGCCCTGCTCATGCCACGGCAGGACCTACGTCTTCCGGGGGCTGGGAGCCGCTCGCACCGGTGGCCACCAGGGCGCGAAGCTCGTTGACGTCGCACGCTTCGCAGAGGTGTCCACGGGGACAGTGTCCAACGTCCTCAACCACCCCGACCGCGTGCGGGAGGACACCCGCGTCCGCGTCGAGCAGGCGATCGCCGACCTCGGTTTCGTGCGGGGCGGCACGACCACTGAGCACGCGGCCCACTGGCGCAGGAACGGCTTCGGCACCTGGCTGTTCACCCCGGCGGTCTCCGGCTGGTACCCGAAGAAGGCACCGCAGGAGGCCCGGCCGGTGCCGATCCTCGGTGAGCCGTGGCCCGGTATCCCGGCACGCGGGCGCGGCGCGAGTCAGCGGGCAGACGCCTGCTGGCTCCCGATCGCCAAGGGCCTCACACCCCACGGCCTACGCCACACTCACCGCACGATGATGGAGGACCTCGGCACTGAGAAGGTCCTCATGGACGAGCGCATGGGCCACATCGACGGCTCGGTCTCGGCGCGCTATGCCCACGTCACACTGGGCATGCGCAAGCGCCTCATGCTCGGTCTCACCGAGCAGTGGGAGATGGCACTCGACGCTCGCCTCGCGAGGCGCCCGACGTCACCGGTGCGTGTGCTGGATGATCTACTGCGCGCACGCTAGTAGGAAACGAGGGCTCGTCGCTCGGGACTCTCAATTGCCCCGAGCGACGAGAACCCGGTCAGGGAGTGCTCCGTAAGCGGAGCACTCCCTGACCGGCTTTCAGCGCAACCAGTTCGCTGCTCCCATGGCAACGGCCGTCATCGTGCTCCCGAGTGCCAGCAACTTGAGCGGTGCGCGATCAAGTGTCACGTGCAAGGGGCCGCAACGAAGCTCGAAGGCCGGCGTGCGTGAGGGCGGCTCTGACTGGTAGACCGCTTGAGCGTCAGGAACCACGTGAGAGTTGAGGTGCTTGGCCATGGCCTCTCCGATTCTTCGGGCCTACGGCGCATATCGACCGCAAGCAAGTGGGTTGCCCGGTGATTCGAGCGCGCCCACCTTCGAGCAGCTGCTACTTAGCACCGCAAGTCAATCCGCCCGCTTTCCGGCCTTGCTGTCGAGGCTGGTCACTTCCTCTAGGCCAGGTCATGCAGGCGTGACCTGCAGTTTTGTTCTCCTCTCTGTGGCTTCGAGTCGAGTAGCCGAGCACATCAAACTTTCGAAGTCCGCTCTGCGACGGGCCCGTTGCGACAATCACGGTTGTCCTCACCGGGCATGCTGTGACAACTACGGTTGTCCCCATGCGTTCAGTGAGCGATGACGAGTTCTGGTTCGATTCGGACGCCATGGCGGATCCGTGGCGTCCGCCTCATGCTGCCGAAGCAGCCTGGATGCAGGACCAGTTGAGGGAGCTTGCCTGCAAGATCGCGGGTCGGATCTCGGCGCGTGGTCAGGAATGCCTGGTCAACGGACACGAACCCTCTGCTATGGCGGAGTTGTTCGCAGACTGGCAGCTCGCCTACCTGCATGCCCTGCGGCGGGTGCATGAAGCCGCTGAGGCGCTTGCCGCAGAGGCTGCGCTGATGGGCGGGGGAATGGGCGCTACCTATGGCCATCTGGGATCTGCCTGGGGGATCTCCAAGCAGGCAGCGCGTAAGAAGTGGCCCGGCGCGGTCGATGACGGCTCGGGGCAACCAGAGAAGATCACGGTGGAAAGGTACGGCGGGGTTGCCGAGATCACATACCTTCCAGACCGGTGTGCTTGGGGCTGGACTGCTCACGGCGACGATGGAACACACCGGGAGGCGGAGGAGGTGTATACCGTCCGGTGGATAGCCATGAGTGCGGCCGAGGACTTCCTTCGTGATCACGCCGTGCCTTGGGGGGGCGTCGATGTTCCGCATGCGCTTGGCGATCCGAAGGATTGCTGGTGCTGGGATGACGACGCCTGGGCGCAGGAGCCGAGCAGCGACACGTGACGGCGGTTCCCTCGGTGGAGCTGTGCAGGGGGACTGATCCCTCTTTCGGGTCCGGCTCCCAAATGGCTCCCAAGAGTGCCCCAGAAACCCAGAAGGGGCCCGACCCGCAAAGCGGATCAGGCCCCTGACCTGGTACTTCCCTGTCGGGGTGGCGGGATTTGAACCCACGACCTCTTCGTCCCGAACGAAGCGCGCTGCCAAGCTGCGCTACACCCCGATGTCGCTGCTGTCGCGGCGACGTCGTTTACTTTAGCCCACTGGTGGCTGGAGACGAAATCCGGTTTTCGTGCGGTGGCGGACGGGGTTCGGGCGGGCGTGGTCGAGGGCGACCAGGAGCACGGCCAGGGCGTAGATGGAGAGGCCGAGGAGGAGGGCGTTGCCGAGGACGCTCTTGTAGCCGTGCTGGGCGACGTCGAGGAACGGGTAGAGGTAGCGGCCCGGCGTGCCGGGCGGCAGGTACTCGCCCCGGGCGAAGGAGAAGGCCAGGTAGGCCAGGGGGTAGAGGAGCCAGGTGGTGGCCTGGCGGAGGTGCAGGCGGCCGGAGGGGGTGAGGAGCAGCCAGTCCAGTACGGCCGCTGTCGGGACCGCCGTGTGCAGGATGTGGTCGGCGATCGACTGCAGCAGCGTGGGGTGTGCGTCGCCGGTCATCGTCGTCGTCATCGCGAACGGGCTCGACGCGTCCGCCAGGAGCAGGTGGTGGACGAGGGCCGCGGTCAGCACGTAGAGGAGTGTCGCGCCCGTCACGGCCGACGGCAGGGGGCGGCGGGCCGTCCAGGCTCGGCGGGCCGAGATCGTGAGGACGACGGCCAGCAGGATGCTGCTCTGGATCGTGAAGTGGCTCAGCACCCGGGGCGGGCTGCCGAGGAGCAGGAAGATCGTTACGCCGACCGCCACCGTCAGCGCGGTCAGGAGGCGGAAGGCAGCGGTCACGGGGCGGCGTACGGGGGGTACCACCGCCGTGGCGGGAACCGGGGAGGGCAGCAGCCCGGGCACGCCCGGGATCGCGGGGAGATCCGGGATGTCCCTGGGTATCGGGGCGGTCATGCCCTCACGCTAAGCAGATCGGGCAAATGGGGCATTGCGGGTGGGCTGTGTGGGTTACGTCGACCGGTGTCTGCCGGTGCCTTGCCCTTGCCCGGTCCTTGTGGCTCGTCTGCCTTGCCCCGGCGACTCCGGCGGCCCTGGCGCCCTACCCCCGCCCCGGCGACTCCGGCGACCCCGGCGCCCTACCCCCGCCCCACCAACGTCATCAACGTAGCTTCCGGCGGACAAGCAAACCGCACCGGCGTATACCGATTCGTCCCACACCCCGCCGACACGTGCAGGTAGGACGTCTGGCCCTCGGAGGTGTGCGTCGACAGGCCCTTCACCCGGTCCGTGTCCAGGTCGCAGTTGGTGACCAGGGCGCCGTAGAAGGGGACGCAGAGCTGGCCGCCGTGGGTGTGGCCGGCCAGGATCAAGGGGTAGCCGTCGGCCGTGAAGGCGTCCAGGCTGCGCAGGTACGGGGCGTGCACCACGCCCATCGAGAAGTCCGCCGACGACGACGGACCGCCCGCCACTGTCGCGTAGCGGTCCCGCTTGATGTGCGGGTCGTCCACGCCCGTCATCTCCACCGTGACGCCGTCGACCTTCAGCATCCCCCGCGTGTTCGTGAGGTTCAGCCAGCCCGCCGCGTCGAAACCGTCCCGCAGGTCCTCCCACGGGTTGTGGACGACGCCGACGGCGGGCGCGTTGCCGTTCAGGCCGTGGCGGCCCTGGGCCTTCTCGATCAGATAGCGGGCGGGGTTGCGCAGCTTGGGGCCGTAGTAGTCGTTGGAGCCGAAGACGTACGCGCCCGGGAACTCCATCAGGGGCCCCAGCGCGTCCAGCACCTCCGGTACGCCCTCCGGGTCGGAGAGGTTGTCGCCGGTGTTGATCACGAAGTCCGGGCGCAGGCCGGCCAGCGAGCGCAGCCAGCGCTGCTTCTTGCGCTGGCCGCCGACCATGTGGATGTCGGAGACGTGCAGCACGCGCAGCGGGCGCATGCCCGCGGGCAGGACGGGGACGGTCACCCGTCGCAGGCGGAAGGAATGGGCCTCGAACCCGGCCGAGTAGACGAGACCGGCGGCCGCGACCGCCGTGATGCCGAGGGGTACTCCGTATCGCGCGCGCATACGCCCATCGTGTCAGACGCTGTAGCGCCCCCGCGCCCGACCGCCCCTTAAATCAACGGGCGTCCAGCCGTGCACACCTGCGACAATCGACCCCATGACCACGCTCAAGTCGAAGCTGCAGGAAGACCTCAACGCCGCGATCAAGGAGCGCGACGAGCTCCGCTCCTCGACGCTCCGGCTGACGCTCGCCGCGATCACCAAGGAGGAGGTCGCGGGCACGGAGAAGCGCGAGCTCTCCGACGAGGAGGTCACGAAAGTGATCACCCGCGAGGCGAAGAAGCGGCGGGAGGCCGCGGACGCCTTCGCGCAGGGTGGTCGCGCCGAGTCGGCCGAGCGGGAGAAGGCGGAGGGCGAGGTGCTCGCCGCGTACCTGCCCAAGCAGCTGTCCGACGAGGAGCTGAACAAGATCGTGGCTCAGGCGGTGGAGGAGGCGAAGGCCGCCGGCGCGGAGGGGCCGCGGGCCATGGGCGCGGTCATGAAGATCGTGAACCCGAAGGTCGCCGGCCTGGCGGAGGGCGGCCGCGTCGCAGCGGCGGTGAAGAAGCTCCTCGCGGGCTGAGGCGGCAGCCGCCGGCCACCGCGACAAGCCTGCGGCTGTACGCCAACGGGGGAGCCCCCATCAAGAAGGGCGCCCAGTCCCAGTACGCCAACGGGGGCGCCCCTTCTCAAAAGGGCGCCCCCATCGTCGTACCACCGTCTGGGTCAACGCATCACGGCCAGTTCCCCCCGTTGCCGTTCCCGTTCCCGTTGTTCCCGCCGTTGTCGCCGCCCTGGATCCAGCCCTCGGGGATCGAGAACGTGGGGTCCGGGAACGTCCCCCCGTCCGTACCCCCGTTGGTCAGCCCCTCGATCAGGCCGCCCTCGTTGTCGCCGTTGCCGTTGTCGTTGTCGCCGCGCTCACCACGGTCACCTTCGCGGTCGCCGCCGTCCGGGATGTCGACGATGTTGAAGGAGGCCGGCTCCTTGCCCGCGAGGGCGCCGGTCATGGCGTCGCGCCAGATCGGGCCGGGGACGCGGCCGCCGTAGACCTTGGCGTGCGAGACGCCGCCGATGGTGATGTTCTCCATCTCGACCTGCTGCGTCGCGCTGCCGACCCAGACCGCGCCGGCCAGGTTGGGCGTGTAGCCCACGAACCAGGCGTTCTTGCGCTCGTCCGTCGTACCCGTCTTACCGGCGCTGTCGCGGTCGCTCAGGCCCGCCTCCTGGCCCGTACCGGAGTCGACCACACCGCGCAGCAGGGTGTTGATGGTGTCGGCGGTCCGCTCGGACATTGCACGTGAGCAGGTCGACTTCGGCACCGGAAGCGACTTCTGCTCGTTGCCGATCTTCTGCGTGATCGACTCGATGGCGATCGGCGTGCAGTACATACCGCGCGCGGCGAAGGCTGCGTACGCGGTCGCCATGGTCAGCGGGGAGATGCCCTTGGAGCCGAGGGAGATGGCGGGCAGCTCGGGGAGCTTGTCGCCGTTGCCCTGCACGACGTGCAGATTGTCGGTCATCTTCATGACCGGGCAGAGGCCGATGTCCGAGATCATCTGCACGAAGTAGGTGTTGACCGACTTGGCCATCGCCTCCTCCAGGCGGTACGGCCCGACCTCCGACTCGTCCTCGTTCTCGACGGTCGCCTTCTTCGGGCCGGTGTTCACCCACGGCTTGCCGGAGCACGTCTGGACCGGGCTCGGGTACTCCATCTCGTACGGCGACGAGTACTCCTGCGTGGGCGGCCGCCCCTCCTCCAGCGCGGCCGCCGCGACGAACGGCTTGAACGTCGAACCGGTCGGGAAGCCGTAGTTCGAGCCGCCCATGGAGGAGTCGACCGAGTAGTTGTACTCGGTCTCGTTCTTGCCGTAGCCGAACGGCTTCGACTGGCCCATGCCGAGGATCTTGCCGGTGCCGGGCTCGACCAGGGTGGTCGCCGCCGCGACCTGGTCGTCCTTGTAGACGTGGTCCTTGAGCGAGGCCTGGACCGAGTCCTGGGCCTGCGGGTCGAGGGTGGTCTTGATGGTCAGACCGCCCTGGTTCCAGAGCTTCGCCCGCTCCTCCTTGGTCTTGCCGAAGACCGGGTCGTTGAGGAAGACCTTCTCGACGTACTTGCAGAAGAAACTGGCGCCCTTGACGGCGGTGATGCAGCCGTTCTGCGGCCGGCTGATCTTCAGCCGCAGCGGCGCCTGCTTGGCCTCGTCGGCGTCCGCCTGGGAGATGTCGCCGACGTCGGCCATGCGCTGCAGGACGACATTGCGCCGCTTGGTGGCCTCCGCCTCGTCGTTGACCGGGTCGTACCGGCTGGGCGACTGGACGATGCCCGCGAGGAGCGCCGCCTCCGGGAGGCTGAGGTCCTTGGCCGACTTGGAGAAGTAGCGCTGGGACGCGGCCTCGACGCCGTACGCCTGCTGGCCGAAGAAGGTGATGTTCAGATAGTTCTCGAGGATCTTCTTCTTGCCGAGCTCCTCCTCGACCTGGATCGCGAACTTCAGCTCGCGGATCTTGCGGCCGAGGGTCTGCTGGGTGGCCTGCGCGACCTTCGTCGGGTCGTCGCCGGCCTCCTCCACGAAGACATTCTTCACATACTGCTGGGTGAGCGTGGACGCGCCCTCGGCGACGCCGCCGCTCTGCGCGTTGCGGTTCAGGGCGCGCAGGACGCCCTTGAGGTCGACCGCGCCGTGCTGGTAGAAGCGCGAGTCCTCGATCGCGACGATCGCCTTCTGCATGTACGGCGAGATGTCCTTGAGCTCGACCACCGTGCGGTCGCGCGAGTAGACCGTCGCGATGTGGTCGCCGCGGGAGTCGAGGATGGTGGTCCGCTGGCTGAGCGGCGGGGTCTTCATGTTGGCGGGGAGCTCGTCGAAGCTCTCCACCGAGCCCTTCGCCGCGAGGCCCAGCGCGCCGACGGCGGGCAGCGCGATGCCGGCCATGACGGCTCCCGCGAGCACACTGACTCCGAGGAACTTGGCGGCCTGCTGCGTCGCCGACAGACCACCGCCCGAGCGCTTCTTTGGCATGAGGGCAGCCTACGTTCTCATTCGCCGGACACGCGTATATGCCTTGGCCTAAGCTGCTCTCAACTGTCACAGCAGTAGGGCCACGTATCAATACGTCCGGCGACCCCGAATCGTTCCGGATCCTCTCGGCCTTTTTTGCCGAGGCGTGTTGGGCGCGTGCCCGAATCGGCCTTGTGTGTCACTGGGCGTCCGTTGTGACGCAACGGAACCGTCCCGAAATGCCGGGATTGTCGCGCATGTCGCGGGCTCACTCCCCCGGGTGATCTGCCGCTTGCGCATAGTCCGTTCGGGCCATTCAAGATTGGGCCCGCTGGGGGTGTTGCACTGTGCCCACCTTCCGTAACGTCCTCAACTGGCGGCGGTGAATATGCCGCTGCCGCCGTGGGGGAGCCTCGATTCGGGAGAGGACGGCGCCGGTATGGGCTGGGTAACCGACTGGAGTGCGCAGGCGGCCTGCCGCACTACCGATCCGGATGAACTGTTCGTTCAGGGAGCAGCGCAGAACAGGGCCAAGGCGGTGTGCACCGGATGTCCGGTACGCACGGAATGCCTGGCCGACGCGCTGGACAACCGCGTCGAGTTCGGCGTGTGGGGAGGAATGACCGAGCGGGAGCGCCGCGCACTGCTGCGCAGGCGCCCGACCGTCACCTCCTGGCGCCGGCTGCTGGAGACCGCGCGGACGGAGTACGAGCGGGGGGCCGGCCTGGTGCCCCTCGATGACGACGAGGTGTACGAGAACTACGCGGCGGTCAGCTGAGGCTGCGGGCGTCCCCTCAGGCCCTTCGTGAGCCCATCAGGCCCTTAGGGAGCCCGCCTTCAGGCGTCGTCGACCGACAGCTCCGGCCGGTGGGCCGCGAGCCGGTCCCCGATGTCCCGAAGCCCCGCGAGGTCGTGCACATCGCCCGGCAGTGCGGCCACTTCGACCACCGCCACTTCGGGGTGCAGCGCGGTGAAGCGGTCGCGCGTGCGCTGCTCGCGGGAGAGCAGTTGCATACGGTCCGCGTGCAGCCTCAGCAGGCCTGCGGTGAGCTGGTCGACGGTGCGGGGTGAGGTGTGCCCGTCCGCGGCCGGGGTGACGACGGGGGAGTCGTCCTCGTCCGTGACGGCGGGGGAGTCCTCGTTGTTGAGCAGTGCTTCGGGAGCCGGTGCCTCGGAAGCGGGTGCATCTGAACTGCCGTACGTGTCGGGAGAGTTACGAAGTCCAGCTTTCCCTCCCCCCTGATCCACAATGCGGGGCTCCTCAAGATTTTCCGCGGCGGCGAGCGCCCGCTCGGCCGACAGGCGGTCGGCGCCGCTGCCGTGGACGCGGTTGAGCACCAGCCCGGCCAGCGGCATGTCCTCGGCGGCCAGCCGCTCCACGAAGTACGCGGCCTCGCGCAGCGCGTCCCGCTCCGGGGCCGCCACCACCAGGAACGCCGTCCCGGGCGCCTGGAGCAGCTTGTACGTGGCGTCCGCGCGCGTGCGGAAGCCGCCGAAGGTCGTGTCCATCGCCGCCACGAACGTCTGTACGTCCTTCAGTAGCTGACCGCCGAGCAGCTTGCCGAGCGTGCCGGTCATCATCGACATCCCGACGTTCAGGAACTTCATCCCCGCCCGGCCGCCCAGCTTCGCCGGGGCCGTCAGCAGCCGGATCAGCCGCCCGTCCAGGAACGACCCCAGCCGCTTGGGCGCGTCCAGGAAGTCCAGCGCGGAGCGCGAGGGCGGCGTGTCGACGACGATCAGGTCCCACTCGTCCCGGGCCCGCAGCTGGCCCAGCTTCTCCATCGCCATGTACTCCTGCGTGCCCGCGAAGCCCGCCGAGAGCGACTGGTAGAAGGGGTTCGACAGGATCGCGGCCGCCCGCTGCGGATCCGCGTGCGCCTCGACGATCTCGTCGAAGGTGCGCTTCATGTCGAGCATCATCGCGTGCAGTTCGCCGTCGCCCTCGACGCCCTTCACCCGGCGCGGGGTGTTGTCCAGCGAGTCGATGCCCATGGACTGCGCCAGCCGGCGTGCCGGGTCGATGGTGAGCACGACGACCTTGCGGCCGCGCTCGGCGGCCCGGAGGCCCAGGGCCGCCGCCGTGGTGGTCTTGCCGACCCCGCCCGAGCCGCAGCACACCACGATGCGGGTCTTCGGGTCGTCGAGCAGCGGATCGACGTCGAGCACGCGCGCGGGGACGAGGTGGTGGTGCGTCGATGTGGAGTCCGGGCTCATGAGACGTCCTGCTTCCGCAGCTCGGTGGCCAGTTCGTACAGGCCCGCCAGATCCATGCCCTCGGCGAGCAGCGGCAGTTCGTGCAGCGGCAGGCCCAGCTCGGCGAGGACAGACCGCTGTTCGTGCTCCAGCAGATACCGCTCGGCGTACTCCTCGGCCTGCGCCAGCAGCGGGTCCACCAGCTTCTCGGCGTTCTGCCCGCGGCGCGCCCCGCCGAGTCCGGCGGCCGACAGCGACTGGGCGAGATCGGTGCGCGGCACCGTCCGTACGAGGTCCAGGTCGGCCGCGTCCAGCACCTCCGGCCGCACCATGTTCACGATCACCCGCCCGACCGGCAGATGCGCCGCCCGCAGCTCGGCGATGCCGTCCGCGGTCTCCTGTACGGGCATCTCCTCCAGGAGGGCCACCAAGTGGACGGCCGTCTCGCGGGACTTCAGCACCCGCATCACAGCCTGTGCCTGATTGTGTATCGGGCCGATCTTCGCCAGCCCGGCGACCTCGTCGTTGACGTTCAGAAAGCGCGTGATCCGGCCCGTGGGCGGCGCGTCCATGATGACGTAGTCGTACACGAACCGCCCGGTCCGGTCCTTGCGCCGGACCGCCTCGCACGCCTTGCCGGTCAGCAGTACGTCCCGCAGGCCGGGCGCGATGGTGGTGGCGAAGTCGATCGCGCCGAGCTTCTTCAGGGCCCGTCCGGCGCTGCCCAGCTTGTAGAACATCTGGAGGTAGTCCAGGAGGGCCAGTTCGGGATCGATGGCGAGGGCGAACACCTCGCCGCCGCCCGGGGCTACGGCGATCTTCCGTTCCTCATAGGGCAGCGCCTCCGTTTCGAAGAGTTGTGCGATGCCCTGTCGGCCCTCGACCTCGACGAGAAGCGTCCGCTTCCCTTCCGTGGCCAGAGCCAACGCGAGTGCCGCGGCGACCGTCGTCTTGCCGGTCCCGCCCTTGCCGCTGACGACCTGGAGCCTGCTCACGTCTTCGAGCGTAACCAGTTCGCGCCGGAACCAATCTGCCGCCTGTGGACAACCCGCCTCGCAGCCTGTGGACAACTCTCACCGCGGTCGGCCGCGATGACCGCCCCCGCCAGCGGATACAGTCGGCCCCATGACCAAGTGGGAATACGCAACCGTGCCGCTGCTCGTCCACGCCACGAAGCAGATTCTGGACACCTGGGGCGAGGACGGCTGGGAGCTCGTCCAGGTCGTGCCCGGGCCGAACAACCCCGAGCAGCTGGTGGCCTACCTGAAGCGGGAGAAGCAGGCGTGAGCGCCGTCGAGGCGAAGCTCGCGGAGCTGGGCCTGACGCTGCCGGAGGTCGTCCCGCCGCTGGCCGCCTACCAGCCGGCCGTGCAGAGCGGGCTCTACGTCTTCACCGCCGGCCAGCTCCCGATGGTGGAGGGCAAGCTTCCGGTCACCGGCAAGGTCGGCGGGGAGGTCACCCCGGAGGAGGCCAAGGACCTGGCCCGCATCTGCGCCTTGAACGCGCTGGCGGCCGTCAAGTCCGTCGCCGGCGACCTGGACCGCATCGCGCGCGTGGTGAAGGTCGTCGGCTTCGTCGCCTCCGCCGCCGACTTCACCGGCCAGCCCGGCGTCGTCAACGGCGCGAGCGAGCTCCTGGGAGAGGTCCTCGGCGACAAGGGCGTGCACGCGCGCAGCGCGGTGGGCGTGGCGGTGCTGCCGCTGGACGCGCCGGTGGAGGTCGAGATCCAGGTGGAGCTCGCGCAGTAGCAACCAGGTGGATCACTGCCTCTGGCAGCCCGGGTGATCATTGCCCCTCGAACATCCGCTCACCACGGGATAGCCTCGCGCCCATGGCGAACGGTCAGTGGTACCCCCCGGAGTGGCCGGACCGGATCCGCGCGCTGGCGGCGGGCTCGCTCACTCCGGTGAGCCCCAAGCGCGCGGCCACGGTCATGCTGCTCAAGGACACCGGCACCGGCCCTGTCGTCCACATGCTGCGCCGCCGCGCCTCCATGGCCTTCGCGGCGGGCGCGTACGCGTATCCGGGCGGCGGCGTCGACCCGCGCGACGACGACCGTCACGTCGGCTGGGCGGGCCCCACGCGCGCGTGGTGGGCGAACCGGCTCGGCGTCGACGAGACGGCCGCCCAGGCGATCGTCTGCGCGGCCGTACGGGAGACGTACGAGGAGGCGGGCGTCCTCCTGGCCGGGCCCACCCCCGACTCGGTCGTCGGCGACACGACCGGGCCGGAGTGGGAGACGGACCGCGCCGCCCTGGTCGCGCGCGACCTCTCCTTCGCGGAGTTTCTGGACCGCCGCGGCCTGGTGCTGCGCTCCGACCTGCTGGGCGCCTGGACGCGCTGGATCACCCCGGAGTTCGAGGCCCGCCGCTACGACACCTGGTTCTTCGTCGCCGCGCTCCCCGAGGGCCAGCGCACCCGCAACGCCTCCACGGAGGCGGACCGCACGGTGTGGATCCGGCCGGCGGAGGCGGCGGCGTCGTACGACAAGGGCGAGCTGCTGATGATGCCGCCCACGATCGCGACGCTGCGGCAGCTGACGGCGTACGAGACGGCCGCGGAGGCGCTCGCGGCGGCCCCGGGCCGCGACCTGACTCCCGTCCTGGCTCAGGCCCGTCTGGACGGCGAGGAGATCGTGCTGTCCTGGCCGGGGCACGACGAGTTCACCAAGCACATCCCGACCGGTGGAGCCCCCGCATGACGGACGCAAGCGCCCTGCCCGGCCAGCCCCGGGGCGGCGTCCTCACCGGACCCGCCACCCCGCGGGCGGTCAACGTCCTCGCGCCCAACCCCTCCGCGATGACCCTGGACGGCACGAACACCTGGATCCTGTCCGAGCCCGACTCCTCGGTGGCCGTCGTGGTCGACCCGGGCCCGCTGGACGAGGGCCACCTCCGCAACGTCGTCGACACCGCCGAACGGTCCGGCAAGCGCGTCGCCCTGACCCTGCTGACCCACGGTCACCCGGACCACGCGGCCGGCGCCGCCCGCTTCGCCGAGCTGACCGGCACCAAGGTGCGGGCGCTGGACCCGGCGCTGCGGCTGGGCGACGAAGGGCTGGCGGCCGGGCACGTGGTCCGGGTCGGCGGCCTGGAGCTGCGGGTCGTACCGACGCCCGGCCACACCGCGGACTCGCTCAGCTTCCATCTCCCGGCCGACCGTGCGGTGCTGACGGGCGACACGGTCCTGGGACGCGGTACGACGGTCGTGGCGCACCCCGACGGCCGCCTGGGCGACTATCTGGACTCCCTGCGACGCCTGAGGTCCCTCACGGTCGACGACGGCGTCCACACGGTCCTCCCGGGTCACGGGCCCGTCCTGGACGACGCCCAGGGCGCCGTGGAGTACTACCTCGCCCACCGCGCCCACCGCCTCGCCCAGATCGAGACGGCCGTCGAGGACGGCTACCGCACGCCGTCCCAGATCGTCGCCCATGTGTACGCCGACGTGGACCGCTCCCTGTGGCCGGCGGCGGAGCTGTCGGTGCGGGCCCAGCTGGACTACCTGGAGGAGCACGGGCTCATCTAGGCCTGTGCTTTCAGTCGGGCCTCGGTGCCTTGACGCCGTGCACGCGCGCGTACTCCTCGGCGAGCCAGGGGCCGAGGTCGTCGACGTACGCCCTGAGGACCGCACGGTCGCCGGTGGGCTCGTACCCCAGGACGGCCGCCGTGCGCATCTGCTCCGCGCGCGTGCGGTAGTACGCGCCGAAGATCCGGGCCATCTCCGCGAGGTCGCTGGTCCAGCCGCCCCAGCGGGGCATCACGAGCGTGAACCCCGTACGGACCAGATGCCGGGACATGAACCGGACGAGCGGCCGCCGGGCCGCGTCCGTGTCCTCGACGCCCGCGATGCGTTCACGCCAGCGCGGCAGCAGCAGGGCGAGGTCGCCGTTGGTCTCGCGCGCGAGGAGGCTGTCGGGGCGGTAACGAGGCAGCAGTTCGGCGAGGTCCGCCCCGAGCAGCGGCGTACACAGACAGGCGACGAACCACCCCAGGTCGTACGTCTCCAGCTCACTCAGCAGCCGTGCGCGGCCGTACAGCAGCGTCCCGACCCCGTCGATCTCGGGGAACTCCTTGTCCAGTGCCTCGCCCAGGGCGCGGGCGGCGGCGCGGTCCGCGTCACCGGGCTCCTCCCGGAGCGCGACCAGCAGATCCAGGTCGCTGCGTCCCACGCGCGCGGTGCCGCGCGGAATCGACCCGTAGAGGTATGCGCCGTCCAGCCGCGCGCCGAACACGTCCGGCAGCCGGTCGCGGGCTGCGGCCACGACGGGACGGAACGGGGCCTGCACGCGCGCGAGGGAGCCTTCGCGCGCGAGAAAACCCTCCGAGTCGAGGCCCTTGAGTGGCGGTTTCACTGCGGTGCTGGTCTCTGGCCCCCAGCCGCCGTTACCGCGAGCGCTTCGCGAGGCGCTCCACGTCGAGCAGGATCACCGCGCGTGCCTCCAGCCGCAGCCACCCGCGCTGGGCGAAGTCGGCCAGCGCCTTGTTGACCGTCTCGCGGGACGCGCCGACCAGCTGGGCCAGCTCCTCCTGCGTGAGGTCGTGGACGACGTGGATGCCCTCCTCGGACTGCACGCCGAACCGGCGGGACAGGTCCAGCAGGGCGCGCGCGACACGGCCCGGGACGTCCGAGAAGACGAGGTCGGACATCGCGTCGTTGGTCTTGCGCAGCCGCCGGGCGACGGCGCGCAGCAGCGCGGCGGCGACCTCGGGGCGGGCGTTGAGCCAGGGCTGGAGGTCACCGTGGCCGAGGCCGAGCATCTTAACCTCGGTCAGCGCGGTGGCGGTCGCCGTACGCGGGCCCGGGTCGAAGAGCGACAGCTCACCGATGAGCTCGCCGGGACCGACCACGGCCAGCATGTTCTCGCGGCCGTCCGGTGAGGTGCGGTGCAGCTTCACCTTGCCCTCGGTGACCACGTAGAGCCGGTCGCCCGGGTCGCCCTCGTGGAACAGGGAGTCACCCCGCGCGAGGGTCACCTCACTCATGGAGGCGCGCAGCTCCGCGGCCTGCTCGTCGTCGAGCGCCGCGAAGAGCGGATTGCGCCGCAGAACGTCGTCCACGAGTTCTCTCCTTGTCGACCTGCTCAGGGGATCTTGTCCCCGGTGTACCAGGGCACCCTGGTGCCCATTTTGCCGGACGGCCCAAACAGTGTGATCTGTCACAAGGATGCCGCACTGGTGTGCCGTGGTAAGCGGCAGGGGTCCAATTGGGCGCTGATCCTCGGGGTCCCGGGCGGATGTCAGTACCGGGGCTTAGGCTGGCCGGGTGTCCAAATCGCCGGTGAGAGCACGGGCCTAGGGGGCTGCGCGGGTGGTTGTACGTCGAGATTCCGCTGTGGGCGAACAGGATTCCGGTGGCGGAGAAAAAGCGGCAAAAGCGGCAAAAGAGGCTGCTGGGAAGAAGGCTGCCGCCAAGAAAGCCGCCCCCGCGAAGTCGGCGGCGGCCAAGAAAGCCGCTCCTGCGAAGTCGGCGGCGGCCAAGAAAGCTCCAGCCAAGAAGGCCTCCGCCAAGAAGCCTCCCGCCAAGAAGGCCACCGCCAAAAGCGCAGGCCCCGTCAAGAAGGCCACCGTCGCCCGCGCGAAGCCCACCGTCGCCCCCAAGAAGGCCTCCGTCCCCGTGAAGAAGGCCGCGCCCGCGAAGACCGTCACCCCGAAGCCGCCGAGCGACGAGTCCCGTACCGCCCTGGTCCGCCGGGCCCGCCGGATCAACCGCGAACTCGCCGAGGTCTATCCGTACGCCCACCCCGAACTGGACTTCGACAACCCCTTCCAGCTCCTGGTCGCCACGGTCCTGTCCGCCCAGACCACCGACCTGCGCGTCAACCAGACCACCCCGGCCCTCTTCGCGAAGTACCCCACCCCCGAGGACCTGGCCGCCGCCAACCCCGAGGAGGTCGAGGAGATCCTCCGGCCGTGCGGCTTCTTCCGGGCCAAGACCAAGTCGGTGATGGGACTGTCCAAGGCCCTCACGGAGGACTTCGGCGGCGAGGTCCCCGGCCGGCTCGAAGACCTCGTCAAGCTGCCCGGCGTAGGCCGCAAGACCGCCTTCGTCGTGCTCGGCAACGCCTTCGGCCGACCCGGCATCACCGTCGACACGCACTTCCAGCGGCTGGTGCGGCGCTGGCGGTGGACCGACGAGACCGACCCCGACAAGATCGAGGCCGCCGTCGGCGCGCTCTTCCCCAAGAGCGACTGGACGGACCTGTCGCACCACGTGATCTGGCACGGCCGCCGCATCTGCCACGCCCGCAAGCCCGCCTGCGGCGCCTGCCCCATCGCCCCGCTCTGCCCGGCCTACGGCGAGGGCGAGACGGACGCGGAGAAGGCGAAGAAGCTGCTCAAGTACGAGAAGGGCGGCTTCCCCGGCCAGCGTCTGAAACCCCCGCAGGCGTACCTGGACGCGGGCGGGAAGGCGGCCCCGCCGCTGGGGGCCGGATGACGGGAGCAGGGACGCGTTCGCCGCGGCCGGAACGATCTCGGTGCCGTCCCGCGTTGGACGCATCAGGACGACGGGGGTGGCGATGACACGAGCGAGCGAGACACAGGGTGGCCCGGTGGTGCTCAGCAAGGAGGGGCTGCCCGACTGGTTGGACCCGGTCGTGTACGCCGTGGAGACGGTCGAGCCGCTCCAGCTGAGCCGTTTCCTGCCCCCGAAGGACGGTGCCGGCCGCCAGTCCGCCGTACTCATCCTGTTCGGCGAGGGCGAGCGCGGCCCGGAGCTGCTGCTGATGGAGCGGGCGAGCTCGCTGCGCTCGCACGCCGGGCAGCCCTCCTTCCCCGGCGGTGCGCTCGACCCCGAGGACGGCGATCCGCAGGCCGACGGGCCGCTGCGGGCCGCGCTGCGCGAGGCGGAGGAGGAGACCGGCCTGGACCCGTCCGGGGTGCAGCTGTTCGGTGTGCTGCCCAGGCTCTACATCCCGGTCAGCGGCTTCGTCGTGACGCCGGTGCTGGGCTGGTGGCGGAAGCCGAGCCCGGTCGGGGTGGTCGACCCGAACGAGACGGCCCGGGTCTTCACGGTCCCCGTGGCGGATCTCACGGACCCCGCCAACCGCGCCACCGCCATCCATCCCAGCGGCCACAGAGGTCCGGCATTTCTGGTCGAATCGGCCCTTGTCTGGGGCTTCACGGCCGGAATCATCGACCGCCTGCTGCACTACGCGGGCTGGGAGAGACCGTGGGACCGCGACAAGCAGGTCCCGCTCGACTGGCGGTCATGACAGGGTGGCCCTCGTGCTGTGGCCGGACCCCCGGCCGACCAGGAGTGATCGCGAAGTGATGAGGCGAGGCTTGAAGCGGTGAACGTGCTGGACATCCTGTTGCTGGTCGCCGCCGTGTGGTTCGCGATCGTGGGCTACCGACAGGGCTTCGTCGTCGGCATCCTGTCGGTGATCGGCTTCCTGGGCGGCGGCCTCGTCGCCGTCTACTCACTGCCCGTCATCTGGGACGCGCTGACCGCCAACGCGGAGGTGAGCACCACCGCCGCCGTTGTCGCGGTGGTCGTCGTGATCGTCTGCGCCTCGGTCGGCCAGGCCCTGACGACCCATCTCGGCAACAAGCTGCGCCGGTACATCACCTGGTCCCCGGCCCGCGCCCTGGACGCGACCGGCGGCGCCCTCGTCAATGTCGTCGCCATGCTGCTGGTGGCGTGGCTGATCGGCTCCGCGCTGGCCGGCACCACGCTGCCGACGCTCGGCAAGGAGGTGCGCAGCTCCAAGGTGCTGCTCGGGGTGTCCCGGGCGCTGCCCGCGCAGGCCGACACCTGGTTCGCGGACTTCTCCTCGGTGCTCGCGCAGAACGGGTTCCCGCAGGTCTTCAGCCCGTTCGCCAACGAGCCCATCACCGACGTACAGCCGCCCGACCCGGCCCTGGCCAACAGCCCCGTCGCCACGCGCGCGCAGCGCTCCATCGTCAAGGTGATGGGCACCGCCCAGAGCTGCGGCAAGGTCCTGGAGGGCACCGGCTTCGTCTTCGGCGAGCGCCGCGTGATGACCAACGCGCACGTGGTGGGCGGCGTCGACGAACCCACCGTCCAGATAGGCGGGGAGGGCCGACGGTACGACGCGACGGTCGTCCTGTACGACTGGGAGCGCGACATCGCCGTACTCGACGTACCCGACCTGGACGCGCCCGCCCTGAAGTTCGCCGCCGACGACGCGGTGAGCGGGGACGGCGCGATCGTCGCGGGCTTCCCGGAGAACGGGGCGTACGACGTGCGCGCCGCGCGCGTGCGGGGGCGCATCACCGCCAACGGCCCGGACATCTACCACCGGGGCACCGTGCGCCGCGATGTCTACTCGCTGTACGCGACCGTCCGCCAGGGCAACTCCGGCGGCCCGCTGCTGACGCCCGAGGGCGAGGTCTACGGTGTCGTGTTCGCCAAGTCCCTCGACGACGCCGAGACGGGGTACGCGCTGACCGTGGACGAGATCCGCGAGGACATCACCGAGGGTCGTACGGCGAACCAGCAGGTGGACAGCGACAGCTGTGCGCTCTAGCGGTGGGTGGCGTCACCCGCGCGGGTGACGCAGCCGTACCGAGACCCAGCGGGCCCGGCGGCGCAGAATGCGCGGGATGCCCACCCTCGGGTCGCTGCCCGCCAGTTGCGGGGTGGCCCGGCGGTGGGGGCCCGGGCCGTTGCCCGAGCGGCGAGTGCGTGCTGCGTCACTGTAGTCGTGCGTCCAGCCCATACCCCGACGTGTGCCCCCGCCCCAAGGTCGATAACCGCCTCCGAGGCCGCCAATTGGCCTATGCGCCAGGCATTTGGCAGTTCGTAGTACAGGCGTACCGCTCCGCATAACGGGCGCATCGGCTCGCCGAACGGCCGGGCGCGCGGACTTTCGGCCAGACGGGCCTGTTCAGCGGTCCGGTTCGGGGTCCTTCAGCCAGCTGATCAGTTCGTTGGAGAACGCCGCTGGGTCTTCCTCGTGCGGGAAGTGGCCGAGGCCGTCGAACAGGCGCCAGCGGTACGGGGCTTCGACGTACTCGCCGGACCCGGCCGCGCTGCGGGTGCGCATCACCGGATCGAGGGAGCCGTGCAGATGCAGGGTCGGCACGCGCACGGGGCGTTTCATCCGGCGGTTGAACTGGATGCCGTCGGGGCGGGCCAGGGAGCGGACCAGCCACCGGTACGGCTCGATCGAGCAGTGCGCCGTCGACGGGATGCACATCGCGCGCCGGTACGTCGCCACCGCGTCGTCCTCCGGCAGCCGCGGCCCGGCCCAGTCCCGGATCAGCCGCCCGACCAGCGCCCCGTCGTCCGCGACGAGCTGCCGCTCCGGGATCCACGGCCGCTGGAACCCCCAGATGTACGAACTCGCCGCCGTCTGCCGCACGTCGGAGAGCATCGCCGAGCGCCAGCGCCGGGGATGCGGCATCGACGAGACCACCAGACGGCGTACCAGCTTCGGCCGCATCACGGCCGCCGTCCACGCCAGATAGCCGCCGAGGTCGTGCCCGACCAGCGCCGCGTCCGGCTCGCCGAGCGAGCGGACCACGCCGGTGATGTCGAGGGCGAGGTTGGCCGGGTCGTACCCGCGGGGCGTGCGGTCGCTGCCGCCGACACCCCTGAGGTCCATGGCGACGGCCCGGAACCCGGCGTCGGCGAGCGCGACCAGCTGGTGCCGCCACGCCCACCAGAACTGCGGGAAGCCGTGCACCAGCATCACCAGCGGCCCGTCGCCCAGCTCAGCGATGTGGAAACGCGCGCCGTTCGCCGCAACGTCCCGGTGCGTCCAGGGGCCTTCGGGCCGGATGACCGAGCCGGGCTGCGCCGAAGGGGTGTCGGGTTCCGTCATGACGACGAGCGTGCCACAGCCTCGATGGCCTCCGGCGCGCGGTCCCGCGGAAGCTCGGGCAGTTCCGGCCGCGCGGGGCGCGGATGCGGCTTGGCCTTCTGCAGCACGCCCGCCGACTCCTTCACCGACGCGGCCACCTTCTGCGGGCCCCTGCCCTTCTTGGCCTTCTTCGCGAACACCAGGCCGATCAGGGCCAGGACGAGGGCGATCAGGACGTTCGCCGCGAAGGACAGCAGGAAGCAGATCGCGAGGTTCCAGTCGGTCCAGGTCCGGATGCCGTACGCCAGGGCGAAGTTGAGCATCGGCAGGGAGAACAGGAGCAGCACACCGGCCGCCATGAACGCGCCGCCGCTCGTCGCACCGCGCTTGACGTCCTGCCTCAGCTGCGCCTTGGCCAGCGCGATCTCGTCGTGCACCAGTGCCGACATCTCGGCCGTCGCGGAGGCGAACAGCTGGCCGATGCTGCGTTCGGCGCCGACCGGGCTGCCGTCGGGTGCGCTCATCGCGGTCTCCCTCTTCTGCTTACTTCTGCGTACGGGGTCCGTCTGTGCCTGACTGTGCACGGTCCCGTCTTTTGTACCGTCTCGTCAGATCATGCCGGACCGTCGCCCTCATCGCCTGCCCCGCCGCCCACTTCGGCAAGCTCGGCCGCCCTGACTTCGGCGAGCCGGCGGTGCTCGGCGGCCTTGCGGTCGTAGATCTCCGCCATGCGCAGGTGGTACGCCGGGTCGTGCTCCTCGTAGATGTCCGGGATGCCGTCGAGGTCCTCGTCGCGGTCCTCGGCCTCGCACAGCCTGCGGTACTTGGCGTTGCGTACCTTCAGCAACACTGTCGCGAGCAGGGCCGCTATCAGCGAGCCGGTCAGTACGGCGGCCTTGATCTCGTCCGTCAGTACGGCGTCGCCCTCGAAGGCCAGTTCGCCGATGAGCAGCGAGACGGTGAAGCCGATGCCGGCGAGCGAGGCGACGGCGAAGACGTCCGGCCAGGCGAGGTCCTCGCTGAGCGAGGCCCGGGTGAAGCGGGCGGTCAGCCAGGTGCCGCCGAAGATGCCGATCGTCTTGCCGACGACGAGCCCGAGGACCACGCCCAGCGTCTCCGGCTTGGTGAACACGTCCCCCAGGAGGCTGCCGGAGACCGAGACGCCCGCGCTGAACAGGGCGAACAGCGGCACGGCGAGGCCCGCGGACAGGGGGCGCACGAGGTGCTCGATGTGCTCGCCGGGGGAGTGCTCCTCACCCTTGTGGGTGGTGCAACGCAGCATCAGGCCCATGGCGACACCGGCGATGGTGGCGTGCACGCCGCTGTTGTACATCAGCGCCCAGATCACCAGCGCCAGCGGGACGTAGATGTACCAGCCGCGCACGCCCTTGCGCAGCAGCAGCCAGAAGACGCCGAGGCCGACGACGGCGCCGCCGAGCGCGGCGAAGTTGATCGAGCTGGTGAAGAAGACCGCGATGATCAGGATCGCGAACAGGTCGTCCACGACGGCGAGCGTCAGCAGGAAGGCACGCAGGGCACTCGGCAGCGACGTACCGATGACCGCGAGCACGGCGAGCGCGAAGGCGATGTCCGTGGCGGTGGGCACCGCCCAGCCCGCCAGGGAGCCGCCGCCGATGCCGTTGGTGAGGGTGTAGACCAGCGCCGGTATGGCCATGCCGCACAGCGCGGCCACCACCGGCAGGACGGCCGCCTTGGGGTCGCGCAGATCGCCGGCGACCAGCTCACGTTTGAGCTCGATACCGGCGACGAAGAAGAAGATCGCGAGCAGCCCGTCGGCGGCCCAGTGTGCGATGGAGAGGTCGAGGCCGAGGGCGGCAGGGCCGATGTGGAAGTGCGAGACGCTCTCGTAGCTGTCCCCCAGCACGGGTATGTTCGCCCAGATCAGCGCGATGACCGCGGCGACGAGCAGCAGGACACCGCCGACCGTCTCTGTGCGCAGCGCGTCCGCTACGAAGGTCCGCTCGGGCAGGGACAGACGTGCGAAAACCTTGCGGGCGGGGCGGGGCGCAGTCACGGGAAGACCTCCGGTCGGTGGGCAGCACAAATGACATGCCGACCAGACTTCCCGGCGCACCTTTAGATCATTGTCGCGTTGTTGACGCGTTCCTTAGCTTACCTAAGATGCGGCGGGCCGGTCAGGTGATCTTCACGTTACGTGCAAAAGGGGCACCCGGCGCGCCTGTCGCGTCCTGCGCCGGGTGCCCCTTTCGGCCGGGCTCAGTCCTCGCTGGGCGCCGCCGGGAGCTTCGCCTGGATGAGCTGCATAACCGTGCTGTCGGTCAGGGTGGTGATGTCCCCCAGCTCACGGTTCTCGGCGACATCGCGCAGCAGTCGGCGCATGATCTTGCCCGAGCGGGTCTTCGGCAGCTCCGCCACCGGCAGGATCCGCTTGGGCTTGGCGATCGGGCCGAGCGTGGCGCCGACGTGGTTGCGCAGCTCGGCGACCAGGTCCTCGGTCTCGGCGGCCGTACCCCGCAGGATCACGAAGGCGACGATCGCCTGCCCGGTCGTCTCGTCCGCGGCGCCCACCACGGCCGCCTCGGCGACGGAGGGGTGGGAGACGAGGGCGGACTCGACCTCGGTGGTGGAGATGTTGTGGCCGGAGACGAGCATGACGTCGTCGACGCGGCCGAGCAGCCAGATGTCGCCGTCGTCGTCCTTCTTGGCGCCGTCACCGGCGAAGTACTTGCCCTCGAAGCGCGACCAGTACGTGTCGATGAACCGCTGGTCGTCGCCCCAGATCGTGCGCAGCATCGACGGCCACGGCTCGGTCAGGACCAGGTAGCCACCGCCGCCGTTGGGCACCTCGCTCGCCTCGTCGTCGACGACCGTGGCGGAGATGCCGGGCAGCGGCGTCTGCGCCGAGCCGGGCTTGGTCTCGGTGACGCCGGGCAGCGGCGAGATCATCATCGCGCCGGTCTCGGTCTGCCACCAGGTGTCCACGATGGGGGTGCGGTCGGCGCCGATGTTCTTGCGGTACCAGATCCACGCCTCCGGGTTGATCGGCTCACCGACCGAGCCCAGGATCCGCAGGCTGGAGAGGTCGAACTTCGCGGGGATGTCGTCGCCCCACTTCATGAACGTACGGATCGCGGTGGGCGCGGTGTAGAGGATCGTGACCTTGTACTTCTGCACGATCTCCCAGAAGCGGCCCTGGTGCGGGGTGTCCGGGGTGCCCTCGTACATCACCTGGGTGGCACCGTTGGCGAGCGGCCCGTAGACGATGTACGAGTGCCCGGTGACCCAGCCGACGTCGGCCGTGCACCAGTACACGTCCGTCTCCGGCTTGAGGTCGAAGACGGCGTGGTGGGTGTACGACACCTGGGTGAGGTAACCGCCGGAGGTGTGCAGGATGCCCTTCGGCTTACCCGTCGTACCGGAGGTGTAGAGGATGAACAGCGGGTGCTCCGCCTCGAACGCCTCCGGTGTGTGCTCGGCGGACTGCCGCTCCACGAGGTCGTGCCACCACACGTCCCGGCCCTCGGTCCAGGCGACGTCCTGGCCGGTGCGGCGGACCACGAGCACATGCTCGACGTTGCCCGCCTTCTCCACCGCCTCGTCGACGGCCGGCTTCAGCGCGGACGGCTTGCCGCGCCGGTAGCCGCCGTCGGAGGTGATGACGATGCGTGCGTCGGCGTCCTGGATGCGGGTCGCCAGCGCGTCCGCCGAGAAGCCGCCGAAGACGACCGAGTGCGCGGCGCCGATGCGGGCGCAGGCCAGCATCGCGACTGCCGTCTCGGGGATCATCGGCATGTAGACGGCGACCCGGTCGCCCTTCTGAACTCCCAGCTCCAGCAGGGCGTTGGCGGCCTTGGAGACCTCGTCCTTGAGCTCGGCGTAGGTGATGGCGCGGCTGTCACCGGGCTCGCCCTCGAAGTGGATGGCCACGCGGTCGCCGAGCCCGGCCTCGACATGCCGGTCCACGCAGTTGTACGCGACGTTGAGCTCGCCGTCCTTGAACCACTTGGCGAACGGCGGGTTCGACCAGTCCAGCGTCTCGGTCGGCTCCTTGGCCCAGGTCAGCCGACGGGCCTGCGCGGCCCAGAAGCCGAGCCTGTCAGCCTTGGCCTGTTCATACGCCTCCGCCGTGACATTGGCGTTGGCGGCCAGGTCGGCGGGGGGCGCGAACCTGCGCTCTTCTTTGAGCAGGTTGGCCAGGCTTTCGTTGCTCACGACATCTCCCTCTCGAAGGGTGTCCGTTGTGTCCCAGGCCACAGCTCATCAGACCGGATGGCCCGATGACAAGGGTCGACGGGATATTGGTTTAGACCTGTCGGGGGCGTGGTGCGGGGTGCCCCTGGCTTGGCCAGGACGGCTCCGGACCGCTTCCGGCGCCTGGTCATCCCTTCCCACGGACGGCGCCGGAAGCCGGTTCAGCGTTGTTACGCCCCTCACATCGCTGGGCGATTTTTCGGGGGCGGGGCGGTGGCGGGGCAGGGGTGAGCGGTGAGGCAGGGTGGGCCTTTTGTTCGCCACGTCACGGGCGGGCGTATCGGACGCCGCTCACGCGGACAGGTCCGCCGCACGGACGGTGTCGAATACCTGCTCCTCGTTCGTCTCGGTGAGCAGATACGACTGCGCCTCCCCGACGTGGAAGTACATCCCATGCAGCTCCAACGCGCCCTCGCGCAGCGCCCGGGACACCGACTCGTGGGCGCGCAGGTGCTCCAGTTGCTGCACGACGTTGGTCAGGCACAGCTGTTCGACCATGTCGGCGGGCGGTCGTCCGGCCAGCCGGGGCCAGGGCCGGTCGTCGGTGGCCATGCGCTCCAGGCTGGGCAGCGCGTGCCGCAGCCACCGTCTGAGCGGCGTACGCGCGCTGCCCGGCTCGGAGTTGAGCAGCGCCTGCATGGCTCCGCACCCGGAGTGGCCGCACACCGTGATGGACCGCACCGTCAGCACGTCCACCGCGTACTCGATGGCTGCCGCCACCGAGTCGTCGCCGCTTTCCTCGCCGGGGCGTGGCACCAGGTTGCCGACGTTGCGCACCACGAACAGGTCGCCCGGACCACTGGAGGTGATCATCGAGGTGACCAGGCGGGAGTCGGCGCACGTGAGGAACAGCTGGACGGGGCGCTGTCCCTCGCGGGCCAGGCGTGCGAGTTCGCCTCGGACCAGGGGGGCTGTGTTGCGCTGGAAGGCGCTGATGCCTCGGGCCAGTTGGTGGCTGGCGGGGGGGTTGGTGGTGGTGGGGGGCTCGGTGGGGATGTGGGGGATGTCGGTGGTGTTGGGGTTGGGGGAGTAATCGAAGTGGACGGAGCCGTTGGTGCTGGGGGCGATGCCCGAGTGGCCGGGGCTGTAGGGGTCGCCGGGGTTAATGGGCCTGTGGCTGCCATTGGGGTTGCCGGAGTCGTTGCAGATACCGGAGTCGATGGAGCCGTAGGAGGCGACGGGCGCGTACAAGCCCTGCGAGCTTGCCGAGCTCTCTGAGTGCGGGGAGCCTTGCGGGCTTGCCGAAGCTGCCGTGCCAGGCGCGCCATTCGGGCTTGCCGAAGCTTCCGTGCCAGGCGTGCCCTTCGAGCTTGCCGACCCCTCAGTGCCCGCCGTGCCCATCGAGCCCGCCGACCCCTTCAAGATCGCCGCGCCCTTGGAACCCACCGCCCCCTCGGAGCCCGCAGAACCCGTCGATCCCTCCGACTCACCGGAACCGCCCAAGCCCCCATGCCCCTCTGCACCCGCAGGCGCCGCAAGCAGCAGCGCCTGCTGCACCTCGCACTGGTGGTTGCGCCACGGCGTCCACGGGCTGCAGCGGCAACCGGCGGAGGTGTCCGGCTCGTCGGCCCCGGTCTCCCCCTGACGGTCGGGGAAGTTCGTGGGCTCGGCGATGCGGACCCCGGCGCGGCGGCCGGTCAGCTCGACGGTGCCGCCCGTCGCGGCGTGTGTGTTCTGCCAGTCCTGCAGGGTCTCGTACGCCGCGTGGTCCATAAACGAACCGTCCAACTCGACGATCACGTCGGCCCCTTGGGGCACGTGGTGCAGGGCACGGCTGAGCCGTGGTACCGCGAGGAACGTCAACTGCCCTCTTACCTGTACGTGATGGACTCCTTCCGTCACTTCATGGGTGATGCGCGTGCGGGTGAGGCGGTGCAGGGCGACGCCGACGGCCACGGCGATCCCCAGCGCCACGCCCTCCAGGACGCCGAGCAGCACCACGCCGAGGGTGGTGACCACGTACACCAGCACCTCACGGTGGCGGGTCACCGTGCGGATGTGGTTCAGGGACACCATCTGGATGCCGACGGCCATCACCAGGGCGGCGAGCGAGGCGAGCGGGATGAGCTCCAGGATCGAGACCATCAGCAGCGCGGCGATCACTACGAGAACGCCGTGCAGCATCGTGGAGTTCCGGCTCACGGCACCGGCTTGCACATTCGCGGAACTGCGCACGGCCACCCCCGCGACCGGCAGCCCGCCGAGTCCGCCGGAGACGATGTTGGCGGCACCCTGACCGAGCAGTTCGCGGTCCAGGTCGGAGCGGGGGACGCGGGCGGCGAGGCCGGGCCGGGAGGCGGCCAGTTTGTCGACGGCGACCGCGCCGAGCAGCGACTGCACGCTGCACACCAGCGTAGTGCTGAGCACGGCGGCGACGAGGCCGAGCACCGGGCCCTCGGGCAGTCCGGCCAGGGCGTGGCTGCTCCAGTTGGGCAGCTCGACCTTGGGCAGGGTGAGTCCGGCCAGCGAGGCGGCCGCGGTCGCCCCGGCGACGGCGACGAGCGCGGCCGGCGCCTTGCGCAGCAGGCGGCCCGCCCGGCCGGGCAGCCGTGGCCAGGCCAGCAGCAGGGCGAGCGTGAGCGCGCTGGTCGCGACGGCGGCCGGATGCAGGTGGGCGAGCTGGGCGGGCAGCGCGCGCAGATTGTCCAGGACCACGCTCTGCGGGGTGCCGCCGAGCACGATGTGCAGCTGTGCGACGGCGATGGTGACGCCGATGCCGGCCAGCATGCCGTGCACGATCGCGGGGCTGACGGCCAGCGCGGAGCGGGCCACGCGCAGACAGCCCAGACCGAGTTGGGCGAGTCCGGCGAGGACGGTGATGGCGCATGTCGTACGCCATCCGTAGCGGTGGATGAGGTCGGCGGTGACGACCGTGAGGCCGGCCGCCGGGCCGCTCACCTGGAGCGGGGAGCCGCCGAGCCGCCCGGCGACCAGGCCGCCCACCGCCGCGGCGACGAGCCCGGCCTGGAGCGGCGCGCCGGTGGCGAGGGCGATGCCCAGGGACAGCGGCAGGGCGATCAGGAAGACAGAGATGGAGGCCGACACGTCGGCGCCGGCGATACGGAACCGGCGGCGCCGGGCCGACGGCGGGCTGTGGGGTGGGTGGACCCGCTTCGGCCGATGCGGGTCGGGGGCTGTGGTGGGGGCGCAGGCTGACATGTTTCCCGTCTCCTCCGGGGCAGCGCGGTCGCGGAACAGGTGGTTCCCCCGCTCGGGGCGGGGGCGGGTCGCGGCCGTGGGTCACGGCGTGCAGTGGCGGGATCAACAACACTCAGTAAACGAATCGTAATGCAGAGTAAAGGTAGAGCATGGATTTTCCCGGCAAATGGGTTAATCAATCACTCCGCTGAGTGAAGTGGACATTTCATCGGCTTGTCGTACTAATTCCTTCTCCGTCCCGTGCGACGTTGGCGGCGCTGCCGACTCGTCGACTGGAGAAGGAAGGTGGGCGCAATGGCCGCCACCCGGAGGATCGCCGCGGGCGCCATGGGCGCCGCGGTCTGTGCCGTATCACTCGCCGGCTGTGGGGCCGGCTCCGGCAGTTCGGAGGGAGGAGTCTCCGGCCCGGAGGGTGCCCCGGCGCCGCCCAAGAGCGCGGTCCGGCTGATCGGGGACGGCTCCACCGCCTTCACCGGTGCGCAGCCCCACCTGGCCCGCCCGGAGCGGCTGAAGCCCGGTCAGAGACCGCCGCAGTTCGTGGTGTTCTCCTGGGACGGTGCGGGCGAAGACAGTCAGCGGCTGTTCTCCCATTTCCGCGAGGTGGCCAAGGCCAACAACGCCACCATGACGTACTTCCTCAGCGGCGTGTACCTGCTGCCCGAGGACAAACGCGACCTGTACAAGCCGCCGCAGCACTCACCGGGCCGCTCCGACATCGGCTTCAACGACCGGCAGGGCATCGCCGACACCGTGAAGCAGTTGCGGCTGGCGTGGCTGGAGGGCAACGAGATCGGCACCCATTTCAACGGTCACTTCTGCGGCAGCGATGGTGGTGTCGGCGAGTGGTCGGTGGAGGAGTGGAAGGACGAGATCACCCAGGCCAAGCAGTTCGTGAAGTCCTGGAAGACCAACAGCGGCCTGACGAACGCCGACCCGCTGCCCTTCGACTACGACCGGGAACTCATCGGCGCCCGCACGCCCTGCCTGGAGGGCCAGGCCAACTTCCGCAAGGCCGCCCGCGAACTGGGCTTCCGCTATGACACCAGCGGCGTCAACAACCAAGTGTGGCCAGGCAAGAAGGATGGCCTGTGGGATCTGTCCATGCAGCTGGTGCCGTTCCCCGGGCACAAGTACGAGCAGCTGACCATGGACTACAACTTCATGGTCAACCAGTCGGGCGCCACCACCCAGGGCGACCCCGACATGTACGAGTTCTGGGGCAACCAGATGCGTGACGGCCTGCTCCAGGGCTTCCAGCGGGCATACGACGGCAACCGCGCGCCCCTGATCATCGGCAACCACTTCGAGTCCTGGAACGGCGGCACCTATATGCGCGCCGTCGAGGACGTCATCGAGCAGGTGTGCAACAAGCCCGAGGTGCGCTGCGTGTCCTTCCGCCAGCTCGTCGACTGGCTGGACGCCCAGGAGCCGAAGGCCCTCGCGAAGCTGCGCACGCTGAAGGTCGGCGAGGCCCCGAAGCAGGGCTGGGAGTCCTTCCTGTCGGCCCGCCCCGCCCCGGCTCCGAAGGGGGCGCCCGGGGTGCCGGCGGACCGACGGTAGGCGTCCTCAGGCGGGCTCGACGACGCCCTCGCTAAGCACGAAGTCGGGGTCGACCTGGGCGGCCAGGTCGACCCCGTGCCGCTCGTTGGCCCAGGACTGGGCGTTCTTCAGATGGAAGTGCACCATCTGGCGGGTGTAACGCTCCCAGTCGCGTCGTTCGTACGTCGCGTCGGCGGTCGTGCGAAGCGTCTCCAGGGCGCGGCGGTTGACGTCCTCCAGCTGGTCGAACCGGGGCGGGCGGCCCTTCTCCATGGCACGCACCCAGTCGGAGTGCCCGACCGTCACGAGCAGGTCGTCCCCGACTTCGGCGCGGAGGAAGTCGAGGTCGTCCTGGCCCTGCACCTTGTTGCCGACGACCTTCAGCTCGACGCCGAAGTCGCGGGCGTAGTCCTTGTACTGGCGATAGACGGAGACCCCCTTCCGGGTCGGCTCGGCGACGAGGAACGTGATGTCGAAGCGGGTGAACATGCCCGAGGCGAAGGAGTCCGAGCCCGCCGTCATGTCCACCACGACGTACTCGTCGGGCCCGTCCACCAGGTGGTTCAGGCACAGCTCCACCGCTCCGGTCTTGGAGTGGTAGCAGGCGACCCCCAGGTCGGCGTCGGTGAAGGGGCCGGTGACCATCAAACGGACGGGCCCGCCGTCGAGTTCCACCGGCCGGGCGCAGGCGTCGTAGACCGGGTTGTCCTCGCGCACCCGCAGCAGCCGCGAGCCCTCGCCGGGCGGCGTCGTCTTGATCATCGACTCGGCGGAGCCGATGCGCGGGTTGGTGCCGCGCAGGTAGTCCTTGATCAGCGCGAGCCGGTCGCCCATCGCGGGCAGCCCGGCGGCCACCGCCTCGTCGAGGCCGAGCGCGGCCCCGAGGTGCTGGTTGATGTCGGCGTCGATCGCGATGACCGGGGCGCCGACGGCCGCCAGGTGGCGGATGAACAGAGAGGACAGGGTGGTCTTTCCGCTGCCGCCCTTGCCAACGAAAGCAATTTTCATGTTCATCAAGCGTAGTGGTGCGTCGGGCGTGGGGCTCGGCGATGCGTGAAGAAGACCACTCCTTCGTGGGGTTTCCGCCGGGGGTGCGTAGTGTCGTACTCATGAGTACGACAGGCGCGACCGCCGATCCGCTCGCCGCCCTGGGCTCGCTGCCCGGTGTGGCCGAGTCCGTGGAGTCCGTGCGCAAGGCTGTGGACCGGGTCTATGGGCACCGGGTCATGCGCCGGCGCAGCAACGAGATCACGTCCGAGGCGGCGCTGCGCGGGGCCCGCGGTTCCGCCGCGCTGTCCGGTGCGGACTGGGCCCTCGAAGAGGTGCGCCGGCGCACCGACTTCAGCGGCGACGACGAGGCCAGGGTGATGGGCGCGGCGCTCCGGCTGTCCGTCGAGGCGGGTCAACTGCTGTCCATCTGGCGGCAGTCGCCGCTGCGCGTGCTGGCCCGACTGCACCTGGTGGCGGCCGCGGACAAGGCCGACCAGGTCGGGCGGCCCCGGCAGCAGGGCGAGCCGGGCGACGAGCCGCTGATCGGACAGCCACTGCCCAGCGCGGCTGAGGTGTCCGGACGGCTGGAGGGACTGTCCGAGTTGATCATCGCGGGGAGTTCGGCGCCCGCGCTGGTCACGGCCGCCGTCGTGCACGGCGAGCTGCTCGCGCTGCGCCCCTTCGTCTCGCACAACGGTTTGATCGCACGCACGGCCGAGCGGATCGTCCTGGTCGGCAGCGGCCTCGACCCGAAGTCGGTCTGCCCGGCCGAGGTGGGACACGCCGAACTGGGTCGCGCGGCCTATCTGACGGCGTTCGAGGGATACCTCTCCGGCACTGCCGAGGGCATGGCCGCGTGGATCGCGCACTGCGGCAGGGCGGTCGAACTGGGTGCGCGCGAGTCGACGGCGGTGTGCGAGGCGCTCCAGCGCGGGGCGGCGTAACAGGTCCCGAACAGGGTTGCGGCGGTACGAGTTCTCGTACCGCCGCTGGCATGTCCACCCGGTTACCAAGCGTCCTCGATATGTCGCCCATCAGGTCGGGATCTTTGCCCGTGACCTGGTGCGGCTGGCCCGTAATCGACGGGTCGACGTCGCGTGGGTGCCCAGTGTTCATGCTCGGTCCGTGGGGCCAAATGCGGTTAAAAGGTGATCCTTTCGGATGTCCTTGGTCTCGCGGGCCGTTGTCTCCTTTGTACTCCAGGTGAGGAGCAAGCGGAAGTGACCGCCTCGCTTCTTTACTTTTAAGTTCAAAGGTGTATTGAACGGGCGCCGGGATTGCGGCGTTGCTCGGGCGTGGTGAAGTGGCAGGTCAGACGGTGGCCGTCCGGCGGCGGCTGGCGTACCAGACGAGGCCGGCGGTGGCTGCCGCGGCACCTATGGCGGCCGCCGCGACCAGAACTGGACGCGGCGGTACGGAGAAGGCGGGCAGTCGCTGCTTGAGTCTGACCGGGCGGTGGAAATCGAGAATCGGCCACCCGCGCGCGAGTGCCTCGCGGCGCAGTGCGCGGTCGGGATTCACCGCGTGCGGATTTCCAACCGACTCCAGCATCGGAAGGTCCGTCACCGAGTCGCTGTAGGCGTAGCAGCGTGAAAGGTCGTAGCCCTCGGACTCGGCCAGCTCCCGGATCGCCTCCGCCTTCGTGGGGCCGTAGGCGTAGTACTCCACCTCGCCCGTGTAGCAGCCGTCGTCGCCCACGACCATCCGAGTGGCGACCACCCGGTCGGCGCCGAGCAGCTCGCCGATCGGCTCGACCACCTCGGCGCCCGACGTGGACACGATCACCACATCGCGTCCGGCGGTGTGGTGCTCCTCGATCAGGGAGGCGGCCTCGTCGTAGATGATCGGGTCGATGATGTCGTGCAGCGTCTCGGCGACGATCTCCTTGACCTGCTGGATGTTCCAGCCCTGCACGAGCCTGGACAGGTACGCGCGCGTGCGCTCCATCTGATCGTGGTCCATGCCGCCCAGGAGGAAGACGAACTGGGCGTATGCGGTACGCAAGGCGGCACGGCGGTTGATCAGGCCGCCCTGATAGAACGACTTGCTGAAGGTGAGCGTGCTCGACTTCGCAATGACCGTCTTGTCCAGGTCAAAGAAGGCCGCTGTGCGGGGCAACGAGTGGTTTTCCACGCCCCTGAGCATAGGGGCAGCCCATTCGGCGTAAGGTGGGGCGCGTGGGTTTGCCTGAGAGGGCTCTCGGGTACACCATGGAAGTCACGGATCGTTCGCGACCGTGCTAACCCGGTCCGACTCCTCCCCCCCCGAGTCGGCCGTGGGGACGACCCCCGCTCTCCCCCCCGGCGGGGGTCGTCGCATGTCCGGGTGGGTTTCTCCCTTCTTCTCGCGGCCACGGCGCCGCATCGAGGCGGCTGTGGCCGCCTCTTTCGCATGTCCGCGATCCATCACTGTGCGTAGTCGTTGGACTGCTCTGCGGAAGTCGCACAGGAGATGGTGCAGGGGTCACCGGTATGGGTGACGGCGATATTCACAACCACCGAGTTGTCCACAGTTATCGACCAAGATCCACACGATTTTCGGGATCGCTGCACCGTGATTCCTGCGCGGCCCGCTCGCGGCGAGTTCCTGGCCGGTTCGGATTGTCGGGCGCGCATGGCCGGAATCCGTCGGCCGCTCATATGGAGGCCGGTTGCCGGTTCTTCACATGGATGCGAATCGCGGGGCCGCAGGGGCTGCGCGAGCGCAGCGGACAAGCAGCGAAGGGGGAAGCAAACCGTGGCCGGAACCGTCACACACGATCCGCGGTCCGCCGCCGGAGGGCGGCAGAGCCGACCGCTGATCGTCACCGAGGACGCCGAACTGCTCGACGACCTGCTGCGCCTGTGCGCGGCGGCGGGAGCCACACCGGAGGTCCACCCCACCGTGCCGGACCGCAGCGGAGGCTGGGAGGCCGCGCCGCTGGTCCTGGTCGGGGACGACGCCGCGCGACGTGTCCGCGGGGCCGCGCGCAGACGAGGGGTGGTGCTGGTCGGCCGCGACCAGGACGATCCCGGCGTATGGAAACGCGCCGTCCAGATCGGCGCCGACCACGTCCTGATGCTGCCCGACGGCGAGCACTGGCTGGTCGACCGGATCGCCGACGTCGTCGAGGGCGTCGGGCGGCCCGCTCTCACCGTCGGTGTGATCGGCGGCCGGGGCGGCGCCGGAGCGTCCACGCTGGCCTGCGCGCTCGCCGTCACCTCCGCGCGCGAGGGCCTGCGCACCCTGCTCGTGGACACCGATCCGCTGGGCGGCGGACTCGACGTTCTCCTCGGCGGCGAAACCGCCGAGGGCCTGCGCTGGCCCGCCTTCGCCGCCTCGCGCGGCCGAGTCGGCAGCGGCGCCCTGGAGGAGTCCCTGCCCCAGCTGCACTCCCTGCGGGTGCTCAGCTGGGACCGCGGCGACTGCGTCGCCATCCCACCGCAGGCCGTACGGGCGGTGCTGGCCGCGGCGCGGCGCCGGGGCGGCACGGTCGTGGTCGATCTGCCGCGCCGGATCGACGACGGGACCGCCGAGGCCCTCGCCCAGCTCGACATCGGGCTCCTCGTGGTCCCCGCCGAGCTGCGCGCGGTCGCGGCGGCCGGCCGGGTGGCGTCCGCGGCCGGCATGGTCCTGCGCGATCTGCGCGTAGCGGTACGCGGGCCGTACGCGCCCGGCCTCGACGACCGCGAGGTGGCCCGGCTGCTCGGCCTGCCGCTGGCCGGTGAGGTGCCCGTCGAGGCCGGTCTGCTGCGCCCGGCCGAGGGCAAGGCACCGCCCGGCGCCGGCGGGCGCGGGCCACTGGCCCGGTTCTGCAAGGAGTTCTGGGAGCGGGCACTGGTCGAGGCGGGTGCGGCATGAACACCTTCGCGGAGCCCCTGCTGGACGGCGTACGGCAGTGGCTGGCCGAGAGCGGCGCCGAGCCCACACCCGCGCGCGTGGCACAGGCACTGCGGGAGCAGGGCCGGGTGCTGGGTGACGCCGAAGTCCTGGGGGCGGCCCAGCAGTTGCGGTCCGAGCTGGTCGGCAGCGGCCCACTGGAGCCGCTGCTCGCCGATCCGGCGGTGACCGACGTACTGGTCTCGGCGCCGGACCGGGTGTGGGTGGACCGGGGCGGCGGACTGGAGCTGACGCCCGTGTCCTTCGCGGACGCGGCGGCCGTACGACGTCTTGCGCAGCGCCTGGCCGCGGTGGCCGGGCGACGCCTGGACGACGCCCGGCCGTGGGTCGACGCCCGGCTGCCGGACGGCACGCGACTGCACGCGGTGCTGCCGCCGGTCGCCGTGGGCTGTACGTGCCTGTCGCTTCGAGTGGTCCGCCCGCGCGCGTTCACCCTCGACGAACTAGTGGCGGCGGGCACGGTGCCGCCGGGCGGGGACCGGGTGCTGCGGGCGCTGCTTCGCGCGCGGTTGTCGTTCCTGATCAGCGGGGGCACGGGCACCGGCAAGACGACCTTGCTGAGCGCCCTGCTCGGGCTGGTCGGGCCGGACGAGCGGATTGTGCTCGCTGAGGACTCGGCGGAGCTGCGGCCCGACCATCCGCACGTCGTGCGCCTGGAGACCCGGCCCGCCAACCAGGAGGGCGCCGGACTCGTGACGCTGGAGGACCTGGTCCGGCAGGCGTTGCGCATGCGGCCCGACCGGCTCGTGGTCGGTGAGGTGCGCGGGGCGGAAGTGGTGCATCTGCTGGCCGCGTTGAACACGGGCCACGAGGGCGGCTGCGGGACCGTCCATGCCAATGCCGCCGCGGACGTCCCCGCCCGCCTGGAGGCCCTCGGCACGGCGGCCGGGCTCGACCGGGCCGCCCTGCACAGCCAGTTGGCGGCGGCGCTGGCGGTCGTCCTGCACCTCGTGCGGGACCGGAACGGGCGGCGGCGGATCGCGGAGGTGCATGTGCTGGAGCGGGATGCCTCGGGGCTGGTGCGGACGGTTCCGGCCCTGCGGTGGGGCACGGAGGCGTTTGTGCGAGAGCAGGGGTGGGGGCGGTTGCGGGGGCTGCTCTGCGGCGGAGGCGGGAGCGGGACGGGGCTCGCGGAGGACGGGCGAGAACTGCTGCACGACAGAACCGAGGGGGAGTGGTGAGCGGTATGGGTGAGACGGCGATGAGCGCGGCCCTGGTGTGTGCCGGGGCGGCCGTGTGGCTGATGGGCGGATGGCACTCGGGGTCGCGGCGGGCGCACCTGTTGCTGGCCGGAGGCGGCGTGGTGGGCAGTGGGCCTCCCGCGTGGCGGCGGTGGGCCGGTTTGTCGCGGTCGATCCGTGGGCGGCTGCGGATCGAGTGGTGGGCGCCGGTCGCCGGGCTGGTGCTCGGGGTGCTGGGGTCGTCGGTGCTCCCGGTCGTCGCGGGGGCGGCCGGGGTTCCGGTACTGCGGCGGGTGCGGCTGGCCGGGGAGGCACGGCGGGCGCGGGAGCGGCGCGGCGACGCGGTGATCGCGCTGTGCTCGGCGCTCGCCGGAGAGGTGCGGGCCGGACGGCAGCCGGGTGAGGCCCTGCTGCGGGCCGCGCGTGACTCTGGAGGGCTCGGTGAGGCACAGGAGCAGGCGCCGGTGCTGGCGGCGGCGCGGTTCGGCGGGGATGTGCCGGGGGCGCTCGCGGTGGCGGCACGGCAGCCGGGGGCCGACGGGCTGCTGGGGCTCGCCGCGTGCTGGCGGGTCGCGGTCGACCGGGGCGCGGGTCTCGCGGCCGGGCTCGACCGGCTGGAGGCCGCCCTGCGGGCGGAGCGGGACCAGCGTGCCGAGTTCCGGGCCCAGTTGGCCGGTTCCCGCGCCACGGCGGTGATGCTCGCCGCGCTGCCGGCCCTCGGCATCCTCCTCGGCGCCGCGCTCGGCGCCGACCCGCTGCACGTACTGCTGCACACCGGCGCGGGGCTGGGCTGCCTGCTGGTGGGCGGGGTGCTGGAGGGCCTGGGGCTGTGGTGGGCGCTGCGGATCGTGAGGGGAGCCGAGACGGCATGAGCGCGCAAGTTGTCCACAGGCTGGGGGCGGCCCTGGGGGTCGTGCTCGCCCTGGTGTGGGTCGTGCGCTGGGCGGTGGGTGTACGGCGGGAGCGCCGGACGCGGAGGCGGCTGGCCGAGCTGCTGGGCCGGGAAGCCGATGGCCGGCGGCCGCGTGTCGAGGTCGCGGGTGTCGTACGGCGGTGGTGGCCGGCGGTCGCCGTGGTCGGCGCCGGGTGGGTGCTGGTCGGCGGGGGCGTGGGTGTCGCCGTGGGGCTGGTCGCGGCGGTCGGGGTGTGGCGGTGGCGTCAGCGGCAGACGGCGGCGGTGGCCGAGGGTGCGGCCTTCGACCCGCGTGAGGCGGCCCGGCAACTCCCGCTCGCCGCCGATCTGGTGGCCGCCTGCATCGCGGCCGGCGCCGGTCCGGTGATCGCCGCGCAGGCCGTGGGCGAGGCGCTCGGTGGCCCGGTCGGACAGGCGCTGGCGCGCGGGGCGGCGGAAGTACGGCTCGGCGGCGAACCGGCGGAGGCATGGCGCGGGTTGGCCGCCACACCGGGCGCCGACGCCCTGGCCCGCCTGCTGGAACGGGCCGACGTGTCCGGTCTCCCCGCGGCCGCACCGGTCGCGCGCATCGCCGCGGACGCCCGCGCCGACTGGGCCCGCAGCGCGACGGCACGGGCCCGGCGAGCGGCCGTCATGGTCACCGCGCCGGTGGGGCTGTGCTTCCTGCCCGCCTTCATCGCGGTCGGGGTGCTGCCCGTGGTGATCGGTCTGGCGGGTGGGGTGTTGGGAGGGGGTGGCGGATGACGGGTGGGTGAGCACACGCCGCGTGCGGGAGAGCAACTGGCGTATGA
Source organism: Streptomyces spinoverrucosus (assembly GCF_006539505.1). Classification (GTDB taxonomy): domain Bacteria; phylum Actinomycetota; class Actinomycetes; order Streptomycetales; family Streptomycetaceae; genus Streptomyces; species Streptomyces spinoverrucosus. Next base: position 27,922 of record NZ_BJND01000036.1, on the reverse strand, counting down.
CGAATGGTCTTTGAAGAAGAACAGCTCCGATCAACGAAACGGAACCTCACGGGGGTTGAGATGTGCAAGGCGGTACGGGCACGCGTGCGTGCTCTGGTGTGGCGGATGCGCGGCATGCGGAAGGAGGCCGGGATGGTCACCTCCGAGTACGCGGTGGGGATCGTCGCGGCGGCGGCCTTCGCGGTGCTGCTCTACAAGGTCGTAACGAGCGGGCAGGTCGGCGCGGAGCTGCAGAGCATCGTCAAGGAGGCCCTCAATGCGCGGATGTAAGTGGCGAGGGCGGGGCTCCGACCAGGGGTTCGTGACGGCGGAGGCGGCGTTGGTGCTGCCCGTGCTGGTGATGTTCGCGATGGGGCTGGTCTGGGGGCTGCTCGTGGTGGCCGCGCAGATCCAGTGCGTGGACGCGGCCCGGACGGGCGCCCGCGCGGCGGCCCGGCAGGACCCGCACGACGCGGTCGTCGAACTGACCCGCGAGGTGGCCCCACGCGGGGCGAAGGTCACCATCGGCCGGGAGGGTGACCGGGTTCGGGTTGTGGTCGTGGCCAAGGCACCGGGGTTGGGGCGGCTGTCGTACGAGCTGCGGGAGGAGGCCGTCGCGGTCGCTGAGGAGACGGTCGCGGCGGGGACGGTCGCTGAGGGGGCGGTCGCCAAGGAGACGGTGGAGGTGCCCGGATGAGGGGCGGTGACGGGGACCGGGGGTCCGCCACCGTCTGGAGCGTCGGTGTGATCGCCGTCCTGTGTGCCGTGTTCGGCGTCCTGCTCGCCCTGGGGCAGGCCGCCGTGACCCGGCACCGCGCGGCCGGCGCCGCGGACCTCGCGGCGCTCGCGGCGGCGGATCACTGGGCGGAGGGCTCCGAGGCGGCCTGCGCCCGGGCGGAACGCACGGCACGGGCCCAGGGCACGCGGCTGGTGCGGTGCGCGATGGTGGGCGAGATCGCGGACGTGACAGCGGCGTCGAGAACGGGGCCGTTCACGGTGGAGGTCAGGGCGCGGGCGGGCCCTGCGGAGGCGGTGGCGCCGGTTCCTCCGGAGGCCCCTGCCCATCGGTCGGCGTCGGCTCCTCCCGCGGCCCCTCCGGATCCGTAAGCGCAGGATCCTCCTCCGGCGCATCCCGATCGGTCACCGCCGGGTCCTCCCGCGCTCCCTCCCGATCGGTCGCCGTCGGCTCCTCCCGCGCCCCCTCCTCATCCACCGGCTTATCCTCCGGCGCCCCCCGCAACAGCACCGTGAGCAGCCGCACAGCCCCCCGCTTGTGCAGCGGATCGTTGCCGTTGCCGCACTTGGGGGACTGGATGCAGGACGGGCAGCCGCTGTCGCACTCGCAGGAGGCGATGGCCTCGCGGGTGGCGGTGAGCCAGGCCCGGGCGGTGTGGAAGGCGCGTTCCGCGAAGCCCGCGCCGCCGGGGTGGCCGTCGTAGACGAAGACCGTCGGGAGCAGGGTGTCGGGGTGCAGCGGGATCGACACGCCGCCGATGTCCCAGCGGTCGCAGGTCGCGAAGAGGGGCAGCATGCCGATCGACGCGTGCTCGGCGGCGTGCAGGGCGCCGCCGAGGATCTCCGGGCTGATGCGGGCCTCGTCCAGCTGGTCCTCGGTGACCGTCCACCACACCGCGCGCGTGCGGAGCGTTCGAGGAGGGAGGTCGAGTTTGGTCTCGCCCAGCACCTCGCCGGTGATGAGGCGGCGGCGCAGGAAGGAGACGACCTGGTTGGTGACCTCGACGGAGCCGTAGCAGAGGCGGCCCTGGCCCCATGGCACTTCGACGTCCGTCTCCAGGACGGAGATCGTCGTCGTGTCGCGGGCGACCGTGGAGTACGGCGGGCTCGCCTCCTCGACCAGGGCGACCGAGTCGTCCAGGTCGAGGGAGCGCACGAGGTAGGTGCGGCCCTGGTGGAGGTGGACCGCGCCCTCGTGGACGCTCGTGTGCGCGGCGCCCGCGTCGACCGTGCCCAGCAGACGGCCGGTGCCCGCCTCGACGATCTGGACCGGCTTGCCGCCCGCGCCCCGGATGTCGGCCAGGTCGGCGGCCCGCTCCCGGCGCGTCCAGTGCCAGGCCTTCGTACGGCGGCGCAGCAGCTTCGCGGCCTCCAGCTGCGGCAGCAGCTCCGCGCAGGCGGGGCCGAACAGCTCCAGGTCGTCCTCGACCAGCGGAAGCTCCTCGGCCGCCGCGCACAGGTGGGGCGCGAGGACGTACGGGTTGTCGGGGTCGAGGACCGTCGATTCCACCGGTTGGTCGAACAGGGCTTCCGGATGGTGGACCAGGAAGGTGTCCAGCGGGTCGTCGCGGGCCACCAGGACGGCCAGTGCGCCCTGCCCGGAGCGGCCGGCCCGGCCCGCCTGCTGCCACAGGGACGCGCGCGTGCCCGGGTATCCGGAGATCACGACCGCGTCCAGTCCGGAGACGTCCACGCCCAGCTCCAGGGCGGTGGTGGCGGCCAGGGCCAGCAGTTCGCCGGAGTGCAGGGCGCGTTCCAGGGCGCGGCGCTCCTCGGGCAGGTAGCCGCCCCGGTAGGCCGCGACACGCCCGGGCAGGGAGCGGTCGATCTCCGCGAGCCGTTCCTGGGCGATCACGGAGATCAGCTCGGCGCCACGCCGGGAGCGCACGAAGGCGACCGTACGGACGCCCTGGAGGGTGAGGTCGGTGAGCAGGTCGGCGGTCTCGGCGGTGGCGGTACGGCGGACGGGGGCGCCCCGCTCGCCCTGCAGCTCGGTGAGCGGGGGCTCCCAGAGGGCGAAGACCAGCTCCCCGCGCGGGGAGGCGTCGTCGGCGACCTCCACGACCGGGAGGCCGGTGAGGCGGCGGGCGGCCACGGCCGGCTCGGCGGCGGTCGCGGAGGCCAGCAGGAACACCGGGGAGGAGCCGTAGCGGGCGCACAGGCGGCGCAGGCGGCGCAGCACCTGGGCGACATGCGAGCCGAAGACGCCACGGTAGGTGTGGCACTCGTCGATGACGACGTACTTCAGCGCCTTCAGGAAGGAGGCCCAGCGGGGGTGGGACGGCAATATGCCCCGATGCAGCATGTCGGGGTTGGTCAGGACGTACGTGGCGTACTGGCGGATCCACTCGCGTTCCTCGAACGGAGTGTCGCCGTCGTACACGGCCGGCCGTACCGCTTGGCCCAGAGGACGTGAAAGGTACTTCACGGCTCGGCACTGGTCCGCCGCGAGGGCCTTGGTGGGGGCCAGGTAGAGGGCGGTGGCGCCGCGGCCGTTCGGGGCTTCGGCGCCGTCCAGGAGCGTGGAGAAGACCGGGACCAGGTACGCCAGGGACTTGCCGGACGCCGTGCCGGTGGCGACGACCACCGACTGGCCGTCCAGGGCGTGTTCGGCGGCCCGCGCCTGATGGGCCCAGGGGTGTTCGATGCCCGCGGCCCGCACCGCGGCGATCACCTCGGATCGGATCCGGTGCGGCCAGACGGCATGCCGACCCGCGCGCGGGGGCAAGTGCTCCGTATGAGTGATGCGCGAAGCCCTGTTCGGCCCCGAGGCGAGCCGGTCCAGGACCGTGCCCGGCGCGGGGCGGGATGCGGTGTCCGTCGGGGGTCGATCGGATCGGTGATTCTTGGCCATCGGCACCGAGTCTGTCACTGGCGTGACGGACAATGGGTCCAAGGCGTCGTGCACGCCTGCCGGTAAGTGATTGAATGCCATCGCGGCTGGCGAACCGTCCAGGGGGATCTGCCGAGATGTCCCAAGGACGACCGCTCGATAGCAAGGTGCTGGAGGATCCGTGGACCTGTCCCTGTCGACCGAGACCATCGGCGATCGCACGATCGTCAGGGTCGGTGGCGAAATCGACGTATATACCGCGCCCAAGCTGCGCGAGCAGCTGGTCGAGCTGGTGAACGACGGCAGTTTCCACCTCGTCGTCGACATGGAGGGCGTGGACTTCCTCGACTCCACCGGGCTCGGCGTGCTGGTCGGCGGCCTGAAGAGGGTGCGTGCCCATGAGGGCTCGCTGCGCCTGGTGTGCAACCAGGAGCGCATTCTGAAGATCTTCCGCATCACCGGCCTCACCAAGGTGTTCCCCATTCACACCTCGGTCGAGGAAGCGGTGGCGGCCACCGACTGATCACCGGCCCGGGCCATGGGCCCGGGACGGCAGATTCGAACAGGGGGGCCCGGACTTTCGGAGGTCCGGCCCCCCGAGCACGCCCGTAGCTCCGAGGGGGATGCATGGCCACCGTCGAACTCCGCTTCAGCGCGCTGCCCGAGCACGTCAGGACCGCCCGACTGGTGGCGGCCGCGGTGGCACGCAGGGCCGGGGTGGACGAGGCCGTCCTCGACGAGGTCCGGCTCGCCGTCGGCGAGGCCTGCTCCCGGGCCGTGGGGCTGCATCAGATCGGTGGGATCACGGCGCCGGTGAAGGTGTCGCTGATCGAGGAGGAGAAACAGTTCTCCATCGAGGTCGGCGACGAGGCGCCGCACGCCCCGACCGGGGTCAGGACGGCCGCTGCGGCCGCCGAGGACCCCGACGTGGAGGCCGAGGAGGACGAGATGGGCCTCGCGGTCATCAGCGGCCTGGTCGACGACGTCGAGGTCACCGCCGGGGAGCACGGCGGGTTGATTCGTATGACCTGGCCGACCACGCCGCCGCCGACCGCGGTGCTCCCCTGATCGCTTTCCTGATCGTCGTCACTCCACTGGAGTAATCGCTGCGAGGGCCCTGCTGAGCAGGGCCCTCGTTGTTTTGCGCGTGCTGGGGGCCCGGAATTCGTGAAGGAATTCACGATCAGTACTGGATCAATTGACCGATCAGCGGCCCCTGTAATTCGATCATGCGTCCACGCCTCTGGGGCATTACGGCTTTCGGGTTCGGTGGCTTCCTGCGATCATTTGCGATGTAGCAGGAGAAGCATGGGACGACGAATTCCGTTTGCCGCGCTCTGTTTTGATCAGGACCGGCTCCCTACAATCCGTCCACATCTTGAGCTCAGCCCAAGCGTCAAGGAGGACGAATGGCGGGGCTTTCTACCCCTCATCGGTTGGACCATCTGGACCACTCCACAACCTTCGCAGCCGCAGTGCTGACCGACGACAACCGCGTCATGGTGATGGTCATTGCGGCCGTCGCGCTGGCTGCGCTCGTGGTCGCCGGCGTGCTGCTGCGCCAGGTGCTCGCGGCGGGCGAGGGCACCGACAGCATGAAGAAGATCGCCGCGGCCATCCAGGAAGGCGCGAACGCCTATCTGACCCGGCAGCTGCGCACGCTCGGCGTATTCGCCGTCGTCGTCTTCTTCCTGCTCATGCTGCTGCCCGCGGACGACTGGAATCAGCGCGCCGGGCGCTCGGTGTTCTTCTTGATCGGCGCGGCGTTCTCGGCGGCCACCGGCTATATCGGCATGTGGCTCGCGGTCCGCAGCAATGTGCGGGTCGCCGCGGCCGCCCGGGAAGCGACTCCGGCCGAGGGTGAGCCGGAAAAGGATCTCACTCTCGTCTCGCACAAAGCCATGAAGATCGCTTTCCGCACGGGCGGCGTCGTCGGCATGTTCACGGTGGGGCTCGGTCTGCTGGGCGCCTCCTGTGTGGTGCTGGTCTACACGGCCGACGCGCCGAAGGTGCTGGAGGGTTTCGGCCTCGGGGCGGCCCTCATCGCGATGTTCATGAGGGTGGGCGGCGGCATCTTCACCAAGGCCGCCGACGTCGGCGCCGACCTGGTCGGCAAGGTCGAGCAGGGAATTCCGGAGGACGATCCGCGCAATGCCGCGACCATCGCCGACAACGTGGGCGACAACGTCGGTGACTGCGCGGGCATGGCGGCCGACCTGTTCGAGTCCTACGCCGTGACCCTGGTCGCCGCGCTGATCCTGGGCACGGCGGCCTTCGGCAACTTCGGGCTGGCGTTCCCGCTGCTGGTCCCCGCGATCGGCGTGATCACCGCGATGATCGGCATCTTCGCCGTGGCCCCGCGGCGCGCCGACCGCAGCGGGATGAGCGCGATCAACCGCGGCTTCTTCATCTCCGCGGTGATCTCGCTGGTCCTGGTGGCGATCGCCGCCTTCACCTACCTGCCGTCGTCGTACGCCGAGCTCGACGGCGTCACCGATGCCGCGATCCAGGCCAAGGACGGCGACCCGCGGATCCTCGCGCTCGTCGCGGTCGCCATCGGCATCCTGCTCGCCGCCGTGATCCAGCAGCTCACCGGCTACTTCACCGAGACCAACCGGCGCCCGGTGAAGGACATCGGCAAGACCTCGCTCACCGGCCCGGCCACCGTCGTCCTCGCCGGTATCTCCGTCGGTCTCGAATCGGCCGTCTACACCGCTCTGTTGATCGGCCTCGGCGTCTACGGGGCCTTCCTGCTCGGCGGTACGTCGATCATGCTGGCGCTGTTCGCGGTCGCGCTGGCCGGCACCGGTCTGCTCACCACGGTCGGTGTGATCGTCGCCATGGACACCTTCGGGCCGGTCTCCGACAACGCGCAGGGCATCGCCGAGATGTCCGGCGACGTCCAGGGCGCGGGCGCGCAGGTGCTCACCAACCTGGACGCCGTCGGCAACACCACCAAGGCCATCACCAAGGGCATCGCCATCGCCACGGCCGTCCTCGCGGCGTCGGCGCTCTTCGGGTCGTACCGTGACGCGATCACCACCGGCGTACGCGACGTGGGCGAGCGGCTCACCGGTGAGGGCGCGCCGCTGACGTTGGCGATGGACATCTCGCAGCCCAACAACCTCGTCGGCCTGATCGCGGGCGCGGCGGTCGTCTTCCTCTTCTCCGGACTGGCGATCAACGCGGTCTCCCGGTCGGCGGGTTCGGTGGTGTACGAGGTGCGGCGGCAGTTCCGCGAGCGGCCCGGGATCATGGACTACACCGAGAAACCGGAGTACGGAAAAGTCGTCGACATCTGTACGAGGGACGCGCTCCGGGAGCTCGCCACGCCGGGTCTGCTCGCCGTCATGGCGCCGATCTTCATCGGGTTCACGCTCGGCGTCGGCGCGCTCGGCGCGTTTCTGGCGGGCGCGATCGGGGCCGGCACCCTGATGGCGGTGTTCCTTGCCAACTCCGGCGGCGCCTGGGACAACGCCAAGAAGCTCGTCGAGGACGGTCACCACGGCGGCAAGGGCAGCGAGGCGCACGCCGCGACGGTGATCGGCGACACGGTCGGCGACCCCTTCAAGGACACCGCAGGCCCGGCGATCAACCCGCTGCTGAAGGTGATGAACCTGGTCTCGCTGCTCATCGCCCCCGCCGTGATCAAGTTCAGCTACGGCGACGACGCGAGTCTCGGGGTACGGATCCTGATCGCCGTACTCGCCCTGGTCGTGATCGTCGGGGCGGTGTACGTCTCCAAGCGGCGCGGCATCTCCATGGGTGACGACGAAGCCGAGCCGACCGCCAAGTCGGCCGATACGGCGGTGGTTTCGTAGCTCGCCGTACCCGGCTCGGCCCAAGGGGCGGGCGGGGGGCGCGCATTGGCGCGCCGTCCGCCCGCTCCGTTGTGTTCACGCTCGTGCCGTGAGCCTTCTCTCCCCTGGTACGAATGGCTGCAATGCGGTGAATATCGGACGTTAGTCATACGTTTGCCGTCCGCTTGGCGTGTATGTTCCGGGGCCGAGAGCCATGGAAGGGACCAATCCGGTGAACAAGAAGCTCGCGGTCGCACTGTCCGGCGGTGCGGTACTGGTACTGGCGCTGTCGGGATGCAGCGGCGACGACAGCAACGAGAAGCTGGATGCCTGGGCCAAGCAGGTCTGCGACGCCGTACAGCCGCAGGCCAAGAAGATCGCGGCCGCCAATTCCGCGATCCAGAAGGAGACCTCGGACAGCAGCACGCCGGAAGAGGTCCAGAAGACCGACGCGCAGGCCTTCCAGGACATGTCCGACGCCTACAAGGCGATCGGCGCCGCCGTGAACAAGGCCGGCGCGCCCGACGTCGAGAACGGCGAGAAGAAGCAGCAGGACGCGGTCAAGGAGCTCAACGGCATCGCCTCCTCCTACGCCTCCCTGAAGAACCAGGTCGACGACCTCGACACCAAGGACCAGGCGAAGTTCGCGGACGGCCTCAAGGGCATCGCCACCGAGCTGGACAAGCTCGGCCAGAGCGGCAGCGACGCGCTGACCACCCTGGAGGAGGGCGAGGTCGGCCAGGCGATGGCCCGGCAGGAGACCTGCAAGAGCGCGTCGTCCTCGCCGTCGGCCACCCAGGGCTGACGTTCGCGGCGACCGGGCCGCGCGGTCACAATGGGGGCGTGAGCAACGCCAGCCTCTCCGCCCTGCCCGCCACCGACCGTCCCGATGTCACCGCGCGGCTGCGGGACGCCCTCCTGGGGGCCGCCTTCACCGCCGACGGACTGCTCGAACTGCTCGGCGCCCCCGCGTACGCGGCGCTGGCGCGCAGCGAGACCGTTCCGGCGCTCCGGGCGACGCGCGGCGACACGCCGCTGGAGATGCTCGTACGGCTGTTCCTGTTGCAGCAACCCGTGCCGCACGCGCGCGTAGAGGGCGTTCTGCCCGTCGCCGCGTGCCTGGAGAGCGGGTGGCTGACGCGCGTCGGCGGCGACGAGGTCGCGGCCACCGTTGACGTACGGCCGTACGGCGGGCTCGACGGCGAGGACTGGTTCATCGTGTCCGACCTCGGCTGCGCGGTCGGCGGCGCGGGGGGTATCGGGCGGCGGGACGAGGCCGTCGTCCTGGGCGTCGGCGGCGCGTCCACGACGCTCGCCGGCATCACGGTCCGTACGCCCGTCTCCTCGGCCCTCGACCTGGGCACCGGGTCCGGCATCCAGGCGCTGCACGCCGCACAGCACGCCACGCGCGTGACGGCGACCGACGTCAACCCGCGCGCGTTGCACATCGCCGCGCTCACCCTCGCACTGTCCGGCGCACCGGCCGCGGACCTGCGCGAGGGCTCGCTCTTCGAGCCGCTGTCGAACGACGAGAAGTTCGACCTGATCGTGTCGAACCCGCCCTTCGTGATCTCTCCCGGCGCCCGGCTGACGTACCGCGACGGCGGCATGGGCGGGGACGATCTGTGCCGCACGCTCGTTCAACGGGCGGGGGAGCGGCTGAACGAGGGCGGGTTCGCGCAGTTCCTCGCCAACTGGCAGCACGTGGAGGGGGAGGACTGGCAGGAGCGGCTGCGGTCTTGGGTGCCGCGCGGGTGCGACGCGTGGATCGTGCAGCGCGAGGTGCAGGACGTCACGCAGTACGCCGAGCTGTGGCTGCGCGACGCCGGCGACCACCGGGGTGACGTGGCCGCGTACCAGGCGCGGTACGACGACTGGCTGGACGAGTTCGAGGCGCGCAAGGTGCGGGCGGTCGGGTTCGGGTGGATCACCCTGCGCAAGCGGGGGGCCGCGGTGCCCTCGATCACCGTGGAGGAGTGGCCACATCCGGTCGAACAACCGCTCGGCGACACGGTCCGGGCGCACTTCGAACGGCTGGACTACCTGCGGTCACGGGACGACGCGGCCCTGCTGGAGGAGCGCTTCCGGCTGGCCGCCGAGGTGGTGCAGGAGCAGGTCGGGCTGCCCGGGGCGGAGGATCCGGAGCATGTCGTACTGCGGCAGAACCGGGGCATGCGGCGGGCCACCAAGGTGGACACGGTGGGCGCGGGCTTCGCAGGGGTGTGCGACGGGTCGCTGACCGCGGGGCGGATTTTGGACGCCATCGCCCAACTGGTGGGTGAGGATCCGGTGTTGCTGCGGGATCGGACGCCGGCGCAGATTCGGTTGCTGGTGGAACAGGGGTTCTTGGAACCGGCGGGGTGAGGTGAGCGGGGGGCGCGTGGGGGTGGGAGTGCGCCGGGGGCGAGGCGCTTGCTCACCGCTGGGGACCGGATCGGCCTCCTCCACAGGGATGTGAAACCGGCCAACATCCTTCTGGCGCAGGACCGCACGCGCGGGTGCTGCGCGAGTGTGGGTGGGGAGCTGGCGTCGGGGTTGAAGCGCTGGCGGCGGTGCGGGAGCCCCCGGTGTGCCTGGCGGCGGAGAATCGGCCACACCTGGGAACGGCAGCCCGGGCGGAGTGCGCCCGGTGGTGCAGCTGCGCCCTGTGTGGCTGCACACCGGGGTGGGGCTGCCCCCAGCGACGGAGCCGACGTACGGCGTCTGGCCGCTGCCCGCGCCGCAGGGGCCGTACGACTCCGGCCGGAAAGTCGCCCTCCGATGGGGACACCGACGCCGGGTGCGGTCCGAGCGCGGCCGGATCATGGTCCGAGGGCGGCTCAAGGTGGGCGGCTGAAGAAATTTTCGAAAATCCCGGCGCGACGGATCCAGCCCTTGGCTCAAAGTAGACGCACAGCCCCGTCGACCTCGCGTTCACGTCAAGTTCGCCTCGACGCAGCCCGTGCGTGTCAACCTCCCGGGGAGCGGACACTCGCCGACGGAAAAAGGGACACGGGGAGCCATGGAGAGCGGACCGGCGATCTTCGCGGGAGTGGTGTTCGCCCTGTTCGGAGGCGGCCTGCTGGTGTGGACGGCGACCCGGGTACGCCGCCGCGAACCCGTCGCCCTCGGTGTGAGCCCCGTCGCATCGGCGACCCTCGCGAGCATCGCCGCAGTGATCGCGCTGACCCTCGGAGCGTGGTGCTTCACCCAGGTCTGACAACCGAGGACGCGTTCCACCTGGGGTAATCGGTGGGACACGCTCCGGATAGACCCGATCGGATCGGTGGACATGCCGGGCGGCAGGAATGGCGGTAGTCGGGTTACCGTTCGAGTGGCCGTTGCGGGCTTTTCCCGTTTGACACGGGGGCGGGATGTACCGTCACACTCCGCAGCGTCACCAGCGAGTGAGCCATGAAAGGTGCCCTGACCCCGGGAGCAAGGCCTGGGGAGGCCCCAGCGTCGACCGGAGAGAAGAGCGAAGTTGTCCCCGACCAGCGAGACCGCACAGGGCGGCCGCCGACTCGTCATCGTCGAGTCGCCTGCCAAGGCGAAGACGATCAAGGGCTACCTCGGCCCCGGCTACGTCGTCGAAGCGAGCGTCGGGCACATCCGTGACCTTCCCAACGGCGCCGCGGAGGTGCCCGAGAAGTACACCGGCGAGGTCCGCCGACTCGGTGTGGACGTCGAACACGACTTCCAGCCGATCTATGTGGTCAACGCCGACAAGAGGGCCCAGGTCAAGAAGCTCAAGGACCTGCTGAAGGACTCCGACGAGCTCTATCTCGCCACTGACGAGGACCGGGAGGGCGAGGCCATCGCCTGGCACCTCCAGGAGGTCCTCAAGCCCAAGGTCCCGGTCAAGCGGATGGTCTTCCACGAGATCACCAAGGCCGCGATCCAGGCCGCCGTGGCCAACCCGCGCCAGCTCAACCAGAAGCTCGTCGACGCCCAGGAGACCCGCCGCATCCTCGACCGCCTCTACGGCTACGAGGTCTCGCCGGTGCTGTGGAAGAAGGTCATGCCGCGGCTGTCGGCGGGCCGCGTCCAGTCGGTCGCCACCCGACTCGTGGTCGAGCGGGAACGCGAGCGCATCGCGTTTCGTTCTGCTGAGTACTGGGACCTGACGGGCACCTTCGCGACCGGCCGCGCGGGGGATTCGTCGGACCCGTCGTCGCTGGTCGCCCGCCTGCAGACCGTCGACGGCAGGCGGGTCGCGCAGGGCCGCGACTTCGACTCCCTGGGACAACTGAAGAGCGCGAACACCCTCCACCTCGACGAGGCGAACGCCCGCGCCCTCGCCGCCGTCCTGGAGGACACCCGGTTCTCCGTCCGGTCGGTCGAGTCCAAGCCGTACCGCCGCTCGCCGTACGCCCCGTTCCGTACGACGACGCTGCAGCAGGAGGCCAGCCGCAAGCTCGGCTTCGGCGCGAAGGCGACCATGCAGATCGCGCAGAAGCTGTACGAGAACGGCTACATCACGTACATGCGTACGGACTCCACGACCCTGAGCGACACGGCGGTGGCCGCCGCCCGCGCCCAGGTCACGCAGCTGTACGGCGCCGACTACCTGCCGGCGCAGCCGCGGACGTACGCCGGGAAGGTCAAGAACGCGCAGGAGGCGCACGAGGCGATCCGCCCCTCGGGTGATCGTTTCCGCACGCCCGCCGAGACGGGTCTGACCGGCGACCAGTTCAAGCTCTACGAGCTGATCTGGAAGCGGACGGTCGCCTCCCAGATGAAGGACGCGACCGGCAACAGCGTGACCGTGAAGATCGGCGGCACCGCGGCCGACGGGCGGGACGTCGAGTTCAGCGCGTCCGGCAAGACGATCACGTTCCACGGCTTCCTGAAGGCCTACGTCGAGGGCGCCGACGACCCGAACGCCGAGCTGGACGACCGCGAGCGCCGGCTGCCGCAGGTCGGCGAGGGCGACCCGCTGACCGCCGAGGAGATCACCGCCGACGGGCACGCCACCAAGCCGCCCGCCCGCTACACCGAGGCGTCGCTGGTCAAGGAGCTCGAAGAGCGCGAGATCGGCCGCCCGTCGACGTACGCGTCGATCATCGGCACGATCCTCGACCGCGGCTATGTCTTCAAGAAGGGCACGGCACTCGTCCCGTCCTTCCTGAGCTTCGCCGTGGTCAACCTCCTGGAGAAGCACTTCGGGCGGCTCGTCGACTACGACTTCACCGCCAAGATGGAGGACGACCTCGACCGCATCGCCCGCGGTGAGGCGCAAGCCGTGCCGTGGCTGAAGCGGTTCTACTTCGGTGAGGGCACGGGCGAGGGCGGTGCCGCGGACGCCGGCAACGGCGACGGGGACCACCTCGGCGGCCTCAAGGAGCTGGTGACCGACCTGGGCGCGATCGACGCGCGCGAGGTGTCCTCGTTCCCGGTGGGCAACGACATCGTGCTCCGCGTCGGCCGCTACGGCCCGTACATCGAGCGCGGCGAGAAGGACACCGAGCAGCACCAGCGGGCCGACATCCCCTCCGACCTGGCGCCGGACGAGCTGACCGTCGAGCTCGCGGAGGAGCTGCTCGCCAAGCCGAGCGGCGACTTCGAGCTGGGCACGGACCCGGCAACCGGCCACACGATCGTCGCCAAGGACGGCCGCTACGGCCCGTATGTCACCGAGGTGCTGCCCGAGGGCACGCCGAAGACCGGCAAGAACGCCGTGAAGCCGCGTACGGCCTCGCTGTTCAAGTCGATGGCGCTGGACACGGTGACGCTGGAGGACGCCCTCAAGCTGATGTCGCTGCCGCGTGTCGTCGGCACGGACGCGGACGGCGCCGAGATCACCGCGCAGAACGGGCGCTACGGGCCGTACCTGAAGAAGGGGACGGACTCGCGGTCGCTGCAGTCCGAGGACCAGATCTTCACGATCACGCTGGAGGAGGCGCAGGCGATCTACGCCCAGCCCAAGCAGCGTGGCCGCGCGGCCGCCAAGCCGCCGCTGAAGGAGCTGGGCGAGGACCCGGTCAGCGGCAAGCCGGTGGTCGTCAAGGACGGTCGCTTCGGTCCGTACGTCACCGACGGCGAGACCAACGCGACCCTGCGCTCCGGCGACAGCGTCGAGACGATCACTCCGGAGCGCGGCTTCGAACTGCTCGCCGAGAAGCGCGCGAAGGGGCCGGCCAAGAAGACGGCGAAGAAGGCCGCCGCCAAGAAGGCCCCGGCGAAGAAGGCTCCTGCGAAGACGGCGACGGCTGCGAAGAAGACGGCCGCCAAGAAGACCACGGCCGCGAAGAAGACGACGACCGCCAAGAAGACGGCCGCGAAGAAGGCGACGGCTTCCAAGACGACGTCGGAGGACTGAGGCCGGAGGGTCGGCGCACCGGGCGGGGCCGGACGGGCCCGTCTCGGTCGGCAACGGCCTTTCCTCCACCGCACGTTCGCGAAACCAACGCCCCGGCATCACATCGGTGCCGGGGCGCGCGGACGTTCGGGCGTCCGCACTGGAGTGTCGGTGCGGCCCGATAGGCTGAAAGCATGACCCGAGCCGAGCAGCCAACGGCCCATCACCCGGCCCCCGACGACGCCCTGGTCGCGGACTCCCGCGAGCGCGCCGTGCGCGCACTGCTGCGCCGACCGCAGCTGAAGCGGCTGTGGAGCGCGCAGCTCGTCAGCGGCATCGGTGACGTCCTCGCGCTCCTGGTGCTGGTCGTCCTCGTCCTCCAGGCGGCGATCGCCGAGGGGTCGTTCGGCGGTGGGTACCGGGGCGTGGCGTTCGCGGTGGCGACCGTCTTCGGGGTGCGCATTCTCGCGACACTGCTCTTCGGTGCCGTCCTCCTCGGCCCGCTGTCCTCGCTCACCTCGCAGGACGGCCCGCTCGACCGCCGCTGGACCATGGTCGGCGCGGACGGGCTGCGGGCCGCGCTGCTGATCGTCGCGCCGCTGTGGATCGACTGGACGCCGGACGACGCGCTCGCTGTGCTGCTGGTGACCGTGTTCGTCACCGGTGTCGCCGAGCGGTTCTGGACGGTGTGCCGCGAGAGCGCCGCGCCCGCGCTGCTGCCCGCGCCGCCGCCGGAGGGCGCGACGGTACGGCCGCTGCCGGACCACACGGACGCGCTGCGCCGCCTCTCGCTGCGTACGAGCTTTGTGGCCGTCCCCCTCGCGGGTGCCGCGCTGGTCGTCGCAGGATTGTTCAACAATCTGCTGGGTGCCGGGGTCGACTGGTTCGACCAGCACCAGGCGGCCCTCGCCTCGTATGTCGCGGCGGGCCTGTTCGCCGCGTCCCTGTCCGTGCTGACCTTCCTGGAGGTGCCCGGCACGCGCACCCCGCGCGCGCGGTCCCCGCTGGAGGGGCTGCGCCGCCCCCGGACGGCCGGTGGCGGCGACAAGGGCCGTACGGGCGCGATGCCGCTGCTGGTGCTCGCCTGCGCGGCCGTCGCCGCCGCGGTGGCCGCCGCCGTCGCGGTGTCCGTGCTGCACGCCAAGGACCTGGGCGGCGGCCCGGTGACGTACGGGCTGCTGGTGTGCCTGCTCACCGGCGGTGTCGTCGTCGGTATCCGTACGGCACCGAAGGTGCTGGTGTCGCTGTCGCGGCGCCGGCTGCTGGCGCTGGCCATCGCCTTCACCGGCGTCGCGCTGCTGGCCGCCGGGCTCGTCCCGGACGTCGCCACCGTGCTGCTGATCGTCGCGCTGGCCGGTGTCGGCGCGGGTGTGGCCGCCAACACCGGGCACACGCTGCTCGACCAGGAGGCCGAGGACTTCCGGCAGGCCCGCACGACCGAGCACCTGCACGCGGTGGTGCGGGTCTTCGTGGCGCTCGGCGCGCTGATCGCGCCCCTGGTGGCGGCGCTGATCGGGCCGCACCGGCTGGAGAGCGGCAAGTTCGTGTTCGCGCACGGCGGGGCGGCGTTCACGCTGATGCTGGTCGGGGCGCTGCTGCTGCCGGTGGCCGCGCTGGTGCTGGCCAAGCTCGACGACCGCTCCGGGGTGCCGCTGCGCCAGGACCTGCGCCACGCGCTGCTCGGCGGCGACGACACCGAGCCGACGCCCGCCGCGTCCGGGTTCTTCATCGCCCTGGAGGGCGGCGACGGCGCCGGGAAGTCCACCCAGGCCGAGGCGCTCGCCGAGTGGATCAGGGCCAAGGGCCACGAGGTCGTGCTGACCCGCGAGCCCGGGGCGACGCCGGTGGGCAAGCGGCTGCGGTCGATCCTGCTGGACGTGTCCAGCGCCGGGCTCTCGCACCGCGCGGAGGCGCTGCTGTACGCGGCGGACCGCGCCGAGCACGTGGACACCGTGGTCCGGCCCGCCCTTCAGCGGGGCGCGGTCGTGATCTCCGACCGGTACATCGACTCGTCGGTGGCGTACCAGGGGGCGGGCCGCGACCTGTCCCCGACCGAGATCGCCCGCATCAACCGCTGGGCGACCCACGGTCTCGTCCCGCACCTCACCGTCCTGCTGGACGTCTCGCCGGAGGCCGCGCGCGAGCGGTTCACGGAGGCGCCGGACCGGCTTGAGTCGGAGCCGGCCGAGTTCCACGCGCGCGTGCGGTCCGGTTTCCTGACGCTCGCCGCGGCCGACCCCGGGCGGTACCTGGTGGTGGACGCCGGGCAGGAGTCCGAGGCCGTCACGACCGTGATCCGGCACCGGCTCGACCAGCTGCTGCCGCTGTCCGAGGCCGAGGTGAAGGCCCAGGAGGAGGCGCGCCGCAAGGCCGAGGAGGAAGCCCGCCGCAAGGCCGAGGAAGAAGCCGCCCGCAAGGCCGAGGAGGAGCGCCTGGAGCGGGAGCGCCAGGAGCAGCTCGCCCGGCTGCGCGCCGAGGAGGAGGAGCGCAAGCGGCGCGAACTGGAGGAGGCGCAGCGGCGCGAGGCCGAACGGCAGGCGGAGGAGGCCCGGCAGCGCGCCGAGGAGGCACGCCGCCGCGCCGAGGAGGAGCGGGCTCGGCTACTCGCCGAGGAACAGGCGCGAGCCGAGGAGGAAGCCCGCCGCAAGGCCGAGGAGGAGCGGCGTCGCAAGCAGGCCGAGGAGGAGGCCCGGATTCGGGCCGAGGCCGAGGCGCAGCGCCTGGAGAAGCAGCGCAAGGCCGAGGAGGCGCTGCTGCGGGCCGAGGAGGCACGCCGGGCGGCCGAGCAGGCCGCGGCGGCGGCAGCGGCGGGACCCCGGCAGCCGACGGCTCCGGCGACGCCCGCGGTGCCGCCGGACGCGGCGACTGTGCCCACGCCGGTGGTGACGCCGACGAACGCGTCGGGCGGGCCCGTGGAGGACACGGCCGTGCTGCGGCCGGTGCGGCCTGGGGCCGATGGGGCTGACGCCGGTGGGTCGGATGCCGAGGTGACTGCTGAGTTGCCGCAGCCGGGGGTCGCTCCGGGGGCGGGGGACGAGACGGCTGTGCTGCCGCCGGTGGAGCGCCGTGGTGGGCCGGGGGAGCCCTCGGGTGCTGCGGACGAGACCGCCGTACTGCCGCCGGTCGTGCCCGGTGCCGCGGACGAGACCGCGGTGCTGCCTCCCGTGCGGGGTGAGGATCCTGCCGACCGGGTGCCGCCGGGGTTCTTCCGGGACGAGCGGTCGGGGGCGGGTCCGGACGGGACCGAGGACCGTACGCGGGAGCTGCCGCAGGTCGACGCCGACGGCAGGCCGCAGCGGCGGCCGCGGCCGGAATGGGCCGAGGAGACGCCGCTGGACGATCTGCCGTCGCTGGCGGACGAGCTGCTCGGGCCGCACGAGGACGACTACGACGACGAGCAGGACCGGCGGGGCAAGGGCCGCGGGCGCTGACGTACGCCTGCGGGGCCGGAGTCGGCCGACCGTTGTCAGTGGTCGCCCGCACAATGGAGGGCGTACCGCGGAGTGTGACGGAAGGGCGGCGTGACCCATGAGCGTGTGGGACGACCTCGTCGGGCAGGAGAGGGTGAGCGAGCAGCTCACCGCCGCTGCCCGGGACGCCGACGCGCTGGTCACCGCGGTCGCGGCCGACGCTCCGCTGCCCGAGGCGTCCAAGATGACGCACGCGTGGTTGTTCACGGGGCCGCCCGGGGCGGGGCGGACGCAGACCGCGCGGGCGTTCGCGGCGGCGCTGCAGTGCGTGAGTCCGGACCGCGCGCTGGGCGGCGCACCGGGGTGCGGGTTCTGTGACGGGTGCCATACGGCCCTGGTCGGCACGCACGCCGACGTCACCACGGTCGTCGCGGTCGGCGCGCAGATCCTCGTGGACGACATGCGGGACACGGTCCGCAAGTCGTTCACCTCGCCGGCGAACGGCCGCTGGCAGATCATCCTGGTCGAGGACGCCGAGCGGCTGAACGAGAAATCCGCCAACGCCGTCCTCAAGGCGGTCGAGGAGCCCGCCCCGCGTACCGTCTGGCTGCTGTGCGCCCCCTCCATCGAGGACGTCCTGCCCACCATCCGCTCCCGCTGCCGCCACCTGAACCTGCGCACCCCCTCGGTGGAGGCCGTCGCCGACATGCTCGTACGGCGCGAGGGCATCGAACCCGCCGTGGCCGCCGCCGCTGCCCGCGCCACGCAGGGGCATGTGGACCACGCCCGCCGCCTGGCCACGGACCCGGCGGCGCGGGAGCGCCGGGCGGCCGTGCTGAAGCTGCCGCTGCGCGTCGACGACATCGGCGGCTGTCTGAAGGCCGCCCAGGAACTGGTCGACGCGGCCGCGGAGGACGCCAAGCAGCTCGCCGAGGAGATGGACGCCAAGGAGACCGAGGAGCTGAAGGCGGCGCTGGGCGCGGCTCAGGGGGGCCGGATGCCGCGAGGTACGGCGGGCGTGATCAAGGAGCTGGAGGACAGGCAGAAGCGCAGGCGCACCCGGACGCAGCGCGACAGCCTCGACCTCGCGCTCACCGACCTCACGGCCTTCTACCGCGACGTCCTCGCCCTCCAGCTCGGCTCCCGGATCGCGCTGGCCAACACGGACGCCGAGGACGCGTTGGAGCGGCTCGCCCGCAGCAGCTCACCCGAATCCACTCTGCGCCGCATCGAGGCGATCGCCGCGTGCCGGGACGCACTCGACCGGAATGTGGCGCCGTTGCTTGCCGTGGAGGCGATGACGATGGCACTCAGAGCGGGCTGAGCGGGGGCAGCGGCCTTCGGCTGATGACCGGCGGCGGCCTGTCACCCCGTCCCCCGGAGACTGACGGCGCCCGTCACCCCCGCCGCAACCCGTTGACGGCGTCCCTCATCCGTGGGACAGCCCCCACTCGTCCGAGGCACAAGCCGTACGTACTGCACCCAAACCGTCGCACAGCGTTACGCTCGCCGGATGTACACAAGGCGCACCCACCGCAGGTCCAGGACCATGTTCAGGGCCAGGTCCCGTACCGGAGCCACGTTCCTCGCCCTCGCGGCGCTGGTCGTCTCCGCCTGCTCCTCCGGGAGCTCGACGAGTTCCGCCAGCTCGCCGGCGGCCCAGGCGGCGGAGCTCGCGGCGCTGCCCGAGGCGACGCCGTCCGCCCTGGCGCCGTACTACGGGCAGAAGCTCCGCTGGCGCTCCTGCGGTGTCCCCGGCTTCGAGTGCACCACGCTGCGGGCACCGCTCGACTACGCCAGGACCGACGCCGGCGACGTACGGCTCGCGGTGGCCCGCAAGAAGGCGACGGGACCGGGCAAGCGGCTCGGCTCACTGCTGGTGAACCCGGGCGGGCCGGGCGGTTCGGCGATCGGCTACCTGCAGTCGTACGCCGGGATCGGCTACCCGGCACAGGTGCGCGCCCGGTACGACATGGTCGCGGTCGATCCGCGCGGAGTCGCCCGCAGCGAGCCCGTCGAGTGTCTCGACGGGCGGAAGATGGACGCGTACACGCTGACGGACGTCACTCCCGACGACCAGCGGGAGGTCGACGGGCTGGTGGACGCGTACAAGGGCTTCGCCGAGGGGTGCGGGGCCGACGCGCCCGAGCTGCTGCGGCATGTCTCGACGGTCGACGCGGCCCGGGACATGGACATCCTGCGGGCGGCGCTGGGGGACCGGAAGCTGACGTACGTGGGGGCGTCGTACGGGACGTTCCTCGGTGCGACGTACGCCGGGCTCTACCCGAAGCGGGTGGGGCGGCTGGTCCTGGACGGCGCGATGGACCCGACACTGCCGGCCCGCCGGCTGAACCTGGAGCAGACGGCCGGGTTCGAGACGGCGTTCAAGGCGTTCGCGAAGGACTGCGTACGGCAGGCGGGCTGCCCGCTCGGGGGTCGTGGGACGAGGCCGGAGCAGGCCGGCCGGAACCTCAAGGCGTTCTTCGACAAGCTCGACGCGAAGCCGTTGCCCACGGGCGACGCGGACGGCCGCAGGCTCACCGAGTCCCTGGCCGCCACCGGTGTGATCGCGGCGATGTACGACGAGGCGGCCTGGCAGCAGCTGCGCGAGGCGCTGACCGCGGCGATGAAGAAGAACGACGGCGCCGGGCTGCTCGTCCTGTCGGACGGCTACTACGAGCGGGAAGCGGACGGCCGTTACTCGAACCTGATGTACGCCAACGCCGCCGTGAACTGCCTGGACCTGCCGCCCGCCTTCGGCACCCCGGAAGACGTACGCAAGTCGCTGCCCACCTTCGAGAAGGCGTCCCCGGTCTTCGGCGAAGCCCTCGCCTGGGCCGCGCTGAACTGCGCGTACTGGCCGGTCGCGGCCACGGGCGAGCCGCACCGCATCGAGGCGAGGGGCGCGGCGCCGATCGTCGTGGTCGGCACCACCCGCGACCCGGCGACCCCGTACCGCTGGGCCCAGTCCCTGTCCCGCCAGCTCTCCTCCGGCCGCCTCCTCACCTACGACGGCGACGGCCACACCGCGTACGGCCGCGGCAGCGAGTGCATCGACCGTACGATCAACACGTACCTCGTCCGCGGCACCCCACCCACGGACGGAAAGCGCTGCTCCTAGCACCGCGCCCGGCCTCGGAACCCCGCGCTCCGGGGCCGGTACGGAGCACCCCCGGAAACTGTGTAGACTTACCGACGTTGCTGATCGCACCATAGTGCGGACAGCGCGCCGCCTTAGCTCAGATGGCCAGAGCAACGCACTCGTAATGCGTAGGTCTCGGGTTCGAATCCCGAAGGCGGCTCCACATGAACCCCAGCTCAGAGGGCTTCTGAGCTGGGGTTTTTCGTTCAGCGGATGCGGAGTCGTTCAGTTCCCGGTGATGGGTTCGCCGTCGTGCTTGCCGCCCATGCAGGTCCACAGGCCGGTACTGGAGTCGTACTCCACTGTTCCGTGACCGGCCACACACGTCGGCCCGTCGACAGCCGGTACGGCAGCCTGCGCAACGGGGCCCATGGCGCCAAGAGCGGCCAGTATTACGGCGGCGGTTAACCCGAGAAGTCGTGTACGCATGGGAGCTCCTGTGAGGACGAGCGACACCAACACGTCATGACCAGCTTCACCCTGCGCCGCGACGAGCGCACCCTGACGCGGGGGCGCTCCCGGGGCGCGCGCTCCAGGGGCGCCTCCCGCGGACAAGCGGCAGGCTGGTGTCATGGCGAACATGCCCGAGGTGACCGTAGGGGCGCCTGATGACCTCGGCTTGCGGAAGGTCCTGATCAACGGCGAGCCTGTGGCCAAGGTTCGGTCCGCCAGGGAACTCCGAAGACGCCTGCGACGCGCTGGGCTGGGCGTCGGGCACGACATTCATTGGGTTGGCGCCGACAGCACTGTCTGGCCGGATCGATCGGGGCGGCGACGAGCAGTTCTCGGCTTCATGGTTGTCGGCCTCCTCGCGACTGCATACCTGCTCATCACGATCGGAATAGCGGACACCCGCGATGCCCTGACCTACGGCGGGCGGATCGCAGGAATTACCATTATTGTTGCGGCCCTGGTGGAATTGATTGCCGTGGCGGCGGCTCTCGACTATTGGCACAACCGGCGAAGACGCTACTCGGGGGTGGCCGTTCTGGCCGGAGTCGTGATCGCCTTTCTCTGCAGTTCCTCCCTCCTCCTTCTGCAGATCGGCGAGCGCGCCAACCGCTATACCCTGATTGGGATCATCCTCGTCGTCTGGTCTTCGTTGGCCCTGTACGGACTCTTCCGATGCCGGGCGTGGAAGGGTCTCCGCAATCCCCAGCGCATCGCGATCGGGGCGATCGTCTCATTCCTTCTCGCGGGTGCCAATTTGGCATATTCGCAGATCTATGTTCCCTATGTGACAACCCCGCTGATACAGACTGGGGCTGAGTTCAGGGAGTCGAGTTTGGGCAGGAGAGGGGCGCAGATGTACGTGACGGTGCATCTGTATTTAAAAAACTCCGGTCAGGTTCCCGTCTATGTCCTCGGTAGCATCTACTTGATCCACGGCGGGCCTGCGAGCAGTATTTCCGAGGACAAGACTTCTGGACTCAAGTTGATCTACGATGACGAGTTCATCATGCCGCCGGGCCGCGTGTTGAATCCAGGGGAAGAAATTGCGCAGGATGCGGTCGTTGAAATCAAGGATCCCGACAAGCTCAACTATGAAGCAATCACCGCCCGCACCGAGGTGATCGTGATCAGGAAAGACAGGATGACACTGGATCGCGATTACTCACGTTCCGGGGTGGGGGGCGAGAAGCTCAAAAGGGAACGCCAGGAGGGGGATCCCCCCGGTGCCATATACAGATATCAATCCGAGATCTCGAACAGCAGTGAGATTCTCAACGTGACTCGCGGCATGCAGCGTATAACCGTATGGAGGGTGGCCAGCCGTGACTGGCCCCGCATCGATGTGGATGTGTCGCCACCGGGTGAAAGGATCGTCTTCGACCCTCTGTGGCCCTACGCGAACGAAGACGTCATCGATCGGTACGGACTCACGCAGGTGCGTGGCTCCATGGCGCAGACGCCCTACACGGAGCTCCTGGAGAAGGCCCGCTCCGGGAGCTAGGAAGCGTCCTGAAGATCTTGAAATCAAGCCTGGCTTGCCCCAGTTCGCCTCTGACCTGCGGTTTCTCGATGTCCCATGCCTGCTGCCTCATCAGTTCAGCGGCAGCACCGTCGGTCTTCCGGTGGATGCGGGCGAGTGCCATGAGGGTGCGGGCCTCGTCGGGTCGGTGTGCCAGGCGCAGTGCCTGTTCGGCATGGGTGCGGGCCTCGTCGTGCTGGCCCAAGTGCAGGTGGGTGAGGGAGAGACTCAGGAGGCTGTCTGCCTCGGCGCGCTTGAACCTCGTCTCGATGCCGGCCTGGATCCAGTGCCGTTTGGTGTCCCTGACCATGGCCAGGGCCCGCTCGGCCTGCTCCAACCCCTCTTGGTGGCGGCCGAGTTCCAGACTGATCTTCGCGAGGGCGTCGAGCATCATCGCGCGGCTGTCGCGGTAACCGGCCCTTTCGGCCGAGGCCACCGCTGGGCGGAGAAGGTGGAGCCCGTCGGCGAGACGGCCGAGTTCCCAGTACACCCCGCCCAGGATCCGCACGGCCGAGCTGTTGTCCCACCGGCTGAGCTCTGCGTCGAGGCCGATGGCACGTTCGAGGTGAACGGCGGCCTCGTGCAGCCGACCCAGGTCCCGGCAGGCCATACCGAGGCCGACCAGCCCGAACCCTTCGAAGTAACGATTCCCGGTCTCACGGAAGATGCGCAGGCCGGTCGTGAAGTCGTCGTGCGCACTGACCAGACGCGCCATGCTCGATTTCGCGAAGCCTTGGCTCGAAGCCATCGAAGTGGCGCACGCTCGGCGGCGGGGAACTCCTCGCCGGATTCGGCGCAGGCGGACACGGAGTTCGACTCTGGCGGCTGCCTGGCGGCGGCGTTGAGGGAATCCTCGCCGACGAGAGCCAGAACCTCGTCAAGCAGCTCTCGGCCACCGCATCCGGCAGCACCATCGTCACCGCCGACTCCGACGACGTCGTCACCGTGTGGCAGCTGTGGGATCGGCGCCTCCGGTCCCTCAGTTGGCTCCCGCTCGCCGACATCGACTCCGCCGCCATGCAACCCACCCAGCGTCCCGCCGCCGAACTCCTCTCCGGAGAACGTGTTTGGCGCGACCTGCTGACGGCGCTGACACGCTGGCGCGATCACCCACGAATCGCCGCATACGACCGCCGGTGGGACCCCGCAGACGCCGACACTCCGTAGTCCGTGTCCCGGGTGATCCGCGCCCAACAAGGCAGTGACATGCCGGGACCGGTCCCGGGCGGTATCCCCTACCGTCCCGGCCATGAACGTCCTACGCAGGCCGAAGTTCTGGGTGCGACTCGTGTCGGTTGCCGCGCTCCTGGGGGCCGGATGGCTGCTCCTGGTCCCCCGCACGGCCGCGTACTTCGTGGACGACGAAGGCCACCCGTACGACATGAGCGTCCTGTACTCCTGGGACACGAGCGACCAGGCGATGATCCTGCCGGGTGGCCTCTTTGACGATGGCGACAGCGGCGGGCAGGACGGCCTTGTGTCGATGGTCAGACTTGACTGCGGGACCGCGTTCACGCCTGGTGAAAACGAGGACTGGCGGCCCGGCGACGGGGAAGAGGCGTGCTCCGAAGTGGAGACACCGAGGCGGTTCTTCGGCGTCTGCCTCATCCTGCTCGGCTCCGCCGGACTGTGGGCCGCCCCCAGGCTGCCTCATCTGCGGTCCCGCATGCCCTGGGCTGCACGGGGCAGTGAGGGCGACAAGGGGCGCCATCTCTCCGGGGGCCCCGGACGTCCGTAGGGGGAGGTAAGCCGTGGTACGGGAGTGCTGGTTCTGCGGGAATGCCACATCGGCGTCGTGGCACGACCGCGTCCTGGGGCTGCACCGGGACACCGACACCACCATGACCCCATGGATCGTTGTCCTGCGCACCACGTGGCGCCAAGAAACCGTGCATGTACCACGCTGTGCCCGCTGCCACACCGGACATCAGATCGAGCTGGCCGCAGCGATGCTCTCCATAGCCGCGTTGATCGCCTACGCTGCCAGCGGCCAGCTGGACCGACTCCTCGGCATTCTGCCGACTTCGGCCGGAGGACGGACGGTCGCAGCGATCTGGGCGGCAGTGGCCTGCCTGCCGGCACTCACCTGGATCGCCATCAGGCATGGTTGGCTGCCGTGGCGGCGCCTGGCACCCCACCGCCTGAGCTACGCCCGCCACCACCCGGAGTTCCTGCGGCTCCTGGACGAGGGTTGGAAACCCAGGCCGGGTCCTTTTCCCCACTGGGGAAACCCGCCGAACCCCCACCCTCCGCCGCCGAGCAGATTCCGGCGACTGATCGGACGCGTCCTAGACCTCGCCGGAATAGCCTGCGCCACCGCCGTCCCCATCTCCTATTTCCAGGGCTACGAAGAACTGGCCGGAGGTTTCATCGCGGCGACGGCAGGGCTGCTCTACCTGTCCTCGAAGATCAAACCCGAGAACTGAACGCCCAGGGTCAGCCGAGGAGGCGGATTGGGGTGCCGTTCAGGTACGCCTGGATGTTTTCGATCGCCTGGCCGTAGTAGCGCTCGTAGTTCGCGCGTGAGACGTAGCCGAGGTGGGGGGTGGCCAGGAGGTGGGGGGCCTTGCGTAGGGGGTGGTCGGTGGGGAGGGGTTCCGTGTCGTAGACGTCCACCGCCGCGCCGGCGATGCGGCCCTCGTGGAGGGCTGTGAGGAGAGCCTCCTGGTCGATGATCGCTGCGCGGGAGGTGTTGATCAGGTAGGCCGTGGGCTTGAGGAGGGCCAGTTCGGCCGGTCCCAGGAGGGAGCGGGTGCGGTCGCTCAGGGCCAGGTGGACCGAGACGAAGTCGCTCGTGGTGAGGAGGTCCTCCTTCGAGGGGGAGAGGTGGACCCCGAGTTCGTCCGTGCGCTCCTTGGTGAGGTTCTGGCTCCAGGCCGTGACCTCCATGCCGAAGGCCAGGCCGATGCGGGCGACGCGGCTGCCGATCTTGCCGAGGCCGAGCAGGCCCAGGCGGCGGCCGTGCAGGTCCGCGCCGACGGTGGACTGCCAGGGGCCGCCGGTGCGCAGGGCGGCGTTCTCCTGGACGATGCCGCGGGCCAGGCCCAGGATCAGGGCCCAGGTGAGTTCGACCGGGGGAGTGGGGGAGCTCTCGGTACCGCAGACGGTGATGCCGTTCGCCTGTGCGGCGGCGTAGTCGATCACCGAGTTGCGCATGCCGGACGCGATGAGGAGCTTGAGGCGGGGGAGCCGGTCGAGGATCGAGGCGGGGAAGGGGACTCGTTCGCGCAGGGTGACCACGAAGTCGAAGTCGGCGAGGGCCGCGGCCAGTTCGTCCTCGGTGGGGAAGTGGTCGGGGAAGGTGATGACCTCCACGCTGTCGCCGAGCGGGGCCCAGTCGGCGATCGTGGTCGCGACGCCTTGGTAGTCGTCCAGTACGGCGCAGCGGTATCGCATGTCTCGTCCTCCCCGGGTGTCGGTGTCTCCCCCAAGGGTGGCGGGTCCGCCTCGCGGTGCGGACGCGGGCCCCCGTCGTTCACCTCTGACGACCGGGGCCCACTGGCGTCCCGGATCCGGCCGCGGCGGCGACACTCCCCCGAGCTGCGCGACGTACGCGCGCACCGTCGGGCCAGATCCGATGAAGTGATCACATCAGGCCACACCAACGGATCGCTAACATGTGGCCAATGGTTTTAGGTCGGCGCTGGCTCGATGGCTCGGGGTTGGCGTGAAGTCGCCGGACGTCTTGTGCGACGGAGCCTGCCCGGGATCGGGCGTGGGCGCGTAGGAAGGCTGTGGGCGGTGTGATGCGGTGCGGGCCTCGGTTCGGACTGCGGTTTGGTTTGTTGGGACCGCCTGTTCTGTACGAGCCGTGTGAGGGTGAGGGGTGCGAGCACACCGACGGATCCGGTGCCTCGTACGACGCCGGGGGCGCGGGCGCCGGGCGGCCGGGGCTTGCCGTGCGAGCCGTCGGTAGCCCCAAGGCGCGCGTTCTGCTGGCCGCGTTGCTGCTCGAAGCGGGACGGGTCGTGCCCGTCGCGTCGCTCAAGGACGCCTTGTGGGGTGGCGCACCGCCGGCCTCCGCGCACGCCTCCCTGCACAACCACGTCGCCCGGCTGCGCCGCATGCTCGACGATCCCGGACGGCTGCGTGCCGTGCCGCCGGGGTATCTGCTGCGGGTGGAACAGGGCGAGTTGGACGTCCATGTCTTCGAGAGCCATGTCGCCGCGGCGCGCGCCGCGCACGCCGGGCGTGAGTGGGAGCGGGCGGTACGCCAGTGTGCGCGGGCGCTCGCGTTGTGGCGGGGCGCGCCTTTGAGCGGGCTGCCGACCGAGGTGGGCGGGTACGCGTTTGTGCAGCGGCTGGTCGAGGCGCGGCTGCTGCTACTGGAGTGGCGGTACGACGCCGAGCTCGCGCTGGCAGAACCCGGGGCGGCCGGGGGTGATCGACTTGCCGGGCTCGTACCGGAGTTGGCCGCACTCGCCGCCGAGCATCCCTTCCGCGAGGCGTACCACCGCCAGCTCATGGTCGCCCTGCACCGCACCGGCCGCCGCGCCGAGGCCCTCGCCGTCCATCGTGATCTGCGGACCCGGCTCGTGGAGGAGTTGGGTGTCGAGCCGGGGGTGGGCGTGCGCGAGGCCCATGTGGAGGTGTTGCGGGGAGGTGCGCGGGAGAGTGACGGGGAGGGGCAGGAGGAGGAGTCGGGCGAGGCGGTGTCAGGCGGGAGTGTCGTGGTGCGGGCGGCTGCGGACGGCCCTGGAACATCCGCGCAAGCGCCCGCACCCCGCCCATCCCAACTCCCCCCACCGCCCGCCCACTTCACCGGCCGCGCCGCCGTACGCGACGCCCTCCTTACGACCCTCACCCAGCCCGCCGCCCTCGCCGTCATCAGTGGCATGGCCGGCGTCGGCAAGAGCGCGCTCGCGTTGTACGCCGCGCATGCTCTGGCGGAACGTTTCTCCGATGGTCAGCTCTACGTCAATCTGCACGGCGCCACCCCCGGCATGAACCCCCTCACCCCGGGCCAGGCACTCACCGCGCTCCTCCGCGACCTCGGCGTCGACCCCCGCCGCGTCCCCGAACACCCCGATGCAGCCGCCGCGTTGCTGCGCTCGCTGCTCGCGCCGACGCGCACGCTCCTGGTGCTGGACGACGCCGCGAGCGCCGCGCAGGTACGGCCGCTGCTGCCGGCCGGCGCCGGGTGTGTGGTGATCGTCACGAGCCGTTCGCCGCTGACCGCCCTCGACGGCGCCCGCCGCTTCCCGCTCACGCCGCTGAGCAGTGCGGAGAGCGCGGCGCTGCTGCGCGCGGTGTCCGGGCGGGACGGGCTCGATGCCGGTCATCCGCTCGTCGAACTCACCGGCCGGCTTCCGCTCGCCCTGCGGGTCGTCGCGGCCCGGCTCGCCGCGCGCCGGGCGCTCACGCCGGACGTACTCGCCGGTCAACTGGCCGCCACCGAGGGGCGGCTGCATCATCTGGAGTACGACGACCTGAGCGTACGGCGTTCCCTCGCCGTCGCCCATGACGCGCTCGCCGCCTCCGACCGCGAGGCCGACCGGGACGCCGCCCTCGCGCTGCGCCGCGTCGGCGCGCTCGACCTGCCCACGTACGGCGCCCCCCTGATCGCCCGCCTCACCGGCACCGACGAGCGCCGCGCCGAGGCCGCGCTGGACCGACTGGTCGACGTGGCCCTCCTGGAGGAGACGGCGTACGCCCGCTACGCACCCCACGACCTGGTCCGCGACTTCGCCCGCGAACTGGCCGCGGGCGCGCGCAGCGAGGACGACGCCGGTGAAAGCGACCGCGCGTTCGAGTCGGCCCTGGTGGACGGG
>NZ_BJND01000035.1 GCF_006539505.1 Streptomyces spinoverrucosus | reverse complement strand
GGGGAACGTACTCGGGGGTTCGGAAACAGGCTCGGAACTTGTCGTTTAACCCCATCAAGGAGTGACGTAGTCGCCCCAGCCAAAAGTGGCGACGTAAGCCCGTCGAACGGCTTCTCCGCCGCGTCCGCCCCTGATACGGATGACGGTCAGCGCGAGGATGAACCAGGCGGTGAAGCAGCCCGCGGTGATCAAAGTCCAGCCAGGGCGGAGAAACTGGCAATGACGACCAGGGCAATGATCGTGATGACCAGTCCTATGTGGCCGCCGCCGATATCCGTGCCGGACCTGCCGCCGCGTGTCATAAGAGTCCCCCGCCAAGAGCACGCCGTTCTAGTCAGAGCAGACTACGGGGCTCTGCCAACGGTGTCAGTGCTGCTTGTGCGACGGGGTTTGGTGCCCTTCTTGTGGTGGGCGGGTGGGGTGTGCGCCTCGCCGGTCGCGAGGACTCTGCCCACGTCATGACGGGTGGCTGGGCGGCGGTTCTTCGAACCCGGTGGCCGGCCGGGTCCGGGACGAGACGGTTTCGGCGCACCGGGCGGAGAGCCGGTCTTCGTGCACAGGTTCCTGAACCCCCTGCGAACACGGGAGGGTGTAAGCCTGTTCGGCTCGGTCGGCTTCTCCCAGGGGCGCCAGAGGTCGGTGGCCAGTGGCCGGGCGAGCCGGAGCTGGGCATAGGCAGCGATCACCAGCCACGTCCACCTGTCGGCCGCCTCTGAGCTGCGGAGCCGGGGCTTGGTCCACCCAAGTGTCTGCTTGAACAGGCGAAACGTGTGCTCCAAGTCGAAACGACGGAGGAAGGACTGCCAGCAGCGGTCCACGTCTCCGGCGGTGGCGGAAGTGCCCGACCACCACAGTCAGACCGGCTTGTTCACCCCGCCGCTGGGCAGTTTCTCCACGACCAGGCGGATGACGGTTCCCTCGATGATGGGCAGCGGCCCGTCGTGATCGAGCCAGGCTGCCCGCCGGGTCAGCCGCGGGTGCAGCCGGTCCCACGCCTGCGCGGTCGCCTTCCCGTAGAGGCGGGTGTCGGTGACGGTCACGGCCTGCTCGGTGCCCCAGGTGGCGGGGGTGCCGAAGACGAACTCATCGCCGTGCTTGGGCGGTCAGCCGCCCTTGGGGTCATAGACCCGCGGCGGTGTCGGCTGCCGCATGACGCGGCCGGAACGCAGGCGGCCGAGGATCTCGACGGGCAGGTCGCTCAGCAGGTGAGCGATGCGGGGTGCGTCGTATCCGGCGTCCAGCACGACCAGGACCTCGGGATGCTACCGCACCAAGGTCATCGACCACGGTGCCCGCCTCGGCATCGACGTCGAAGTCACCCACCGTGACCCTGCCCAGAAGGGCTTCAAGGTGATTCCGCGGCGCTGGGTCGTCGAGCGGACCTTCGGCTGGCTTATGCACCACCGCCGCCTCGCCCGCGACTACGAGGCCCATCCCCACCGCTCCGAAGCCATGATCAAGGTGGCGATGATCGACCTCATAAGCCGCCGGCTCACTCGCGAATCGACCCCGAACTGGCGCGACGCATGACCACCGCGCAGGGCATCATCACGAGTTCGCCGACCCCTGCCGCAACACGCTGAATCGCTGATCGACCAGATCAACACACTCATGCAGACCCGGCGTCGGCAGACCAACACGCTCACGCATCACAGCAATGGCCTGCACATTCCGCCCGGCCGAAACGAGGCGGTCCACCTCCGCCTGCACCTCGACAGAGAGTCGGTCCCACAGAGCATTCCCCATACCCGCATTGAACCTCACGGGCGGCCACTCGAAAGCGATCGTGTCCCTTGAACCGCCGCCTTACCAAACAGCCCTGGCAGGACAAAACGCCCTTTTATGACGGCGCGTTCCGATACCTGCTGAGAGCGTCCAACCGCAGGTCGGAGTTCGCTGTCAAAGGCAGGCGACTCGTTGGTGTCCTCAGCGAGGATCACATGCGGGAGATGTTCGACGACTTGGTTGAAGCGCAGTTCTGGCTCCGATCGCTCGCCTCCGTTTGCGGGCAACGTCAAGCCGGCCGACTCAGCCAAGCTGCAGACGAACTCGACGCGGCTGTTCATGGCATCGCATGGTCTGAGCCAGCGACCACGTCCACGGCAAAGCTCGACCTGCAGAAGACCATCCGGGTCGTCGGAGAAGCGCCCGTGAAGATCTGGGCGGTCTTCTGTCTCAGCTCACAAGCGGGGCCATCTGACGCTTGCTCTCCCGTGATCTGGCCTTCCTCACGGATGCGTCACCCAACGGGGTGAAGTGCAGAGAACCTTCCACAGATGAAACCTGTCTGCGACCTGCGTGGCGTCGGGACCACGCGCTCGCCAGTCTCCACGTCCATCAGGATTCTCCCGTAGACGCGCCCAGGACCCGCGGGGCCGTGGCGAGCTTCTTGTCCGGGAGCTTGCCCAGCAGCCTGAGCAGCGAGTTCGCGATGTTTGGGATCGACAGGTGCGCGGCCAGCCGGGCCGTGGGGCGCGAGCCTCTCCAGCGACCGGCGCGAGCCCCTCCTATTAATCTTCGTCATCGATGGGTTCAGGTTCACGGGTGTAGGCGAGATCGAGGACGTAGCGTTCTGTGACCGGGCAGTTGCTCCAGGCTTCGGTGAGCTGGTCTTCGGGGGAGTCGTCGGTGAGTTGGCCGAGGGTGGTGTCGTAGTAGTCGGCCGCTGCCTGGCGGCCCTGCCACCAGGCGTGGCCTTCGTAGATGCCAGGGCGGGGCAGAGTGATCTCGGCGGCGGGGCCGCGGTCGAGTTGGCCGACGACCAGGATGCCTGTCTCGGACTCGAGACTGACGTCGGTGTGGCCTTCAGCCTCGGCGGGCGGCGTCGGCGGTGTATCCCAGATGCGGATCGCCACCTGGACTTTCATGTCCGGTTGCAGGCTGAGGAGGTACAGGTGGTAGCCGTTGCCGGCTACCACCTGTACCTCTGCGGCATCCAGGGCTGCTTCGTCGCCGAGGTAGGCGTCAGCGTCGTAGACCTCCAGCACGCGGCGGCCGGGGGTGGCGGTGACGTTGTGCTCGGCCAGAAGCGCCATGGTGCGTGGTGCCTTCCTGCTAGTTGGTGATCTTCACGTAGAAGGGGTCGCCGTCCAGGACGCGGTTGAGGGTGTACGTCTCGTTGAGGCGCTCTCCGCCCTTGCGGTTGTCCTTACCGTCGATCAGCCGGACGGAGAAGCGATTGTCGCCCTTGGTGGAGCCTTCCTTGGTGGAAGCGAAGGGGTACTCGTCGCACTCCAGGCCGCTGCCGGCGTAGTCCCCCCAGACCTTCTTGCATTCGCTGATGGACTTCTTCCGATTCTTTTCGATACTGCCCGGATCGACGACTCGGCGCAGGGGTTCCTTCGATCCGGGGATGCTCTTGCCGGGCCAGGAGGGGAAGGTGCGCTCGGGGCGGTTCAGGGCGTCGTAGATGTGCAGGGCGCTTTCGTTGACTGCTGGGTCTTTCTGGCTCATCACGAGTTCCACCCGGGCCTTGGTGAAGACGGTGCCCTTGTGCTTGCCCGCGATGTTTCCGGCGTAGTAGTAGCGGACGCTTGAGTTGTAGACGTTGCTACCCCCGGTGAAGGGGGCGGAGTTGGGGGAGCTGGCACTCATGTCCATCGCGACGGTCGAGAAGACGCGCTGCTGGTTGCCCCGGTCGAACAGGGCGCCCTTGTCCGGGGAGGTGTAGGTGAGGGTCCAGTGGGGCTTGGTGTCCCACACGCCGAGCAGTTCGTCCCGGTTCATGGTCTGCGGCGCGGTCACCTTGGGGTCCGGGTCGCTGCTGGATGCGTTGATGTTGTGGTGGAAGTGCTGGCCGATCCGCCATTTCTTGGCATCTTCGGTGGGTATCGGCTGGACGCGTATGTTCTCGATGCTGGAGACGTAGTCGACGCGGCGGCTGCCGTCGTAGGCGAAGCCGAGGATCCATTGGTCGAACCAGAGGCGGCCGAGCGTGGTGGTGCCTCTGACGTCACGCAGGACCAGGTCGAACACTGCTGGCGCAGATCCTGTTGGTCGCCGGGAGCGGGGTCGACCGCCGCCTGCCGTGCCACGGACTTCGATCCGTGGGATCGGGCGTATTCGGCGTACTGGATGGGCTGGTCGAGGCCGCGCAGTTCGTCGGCGGGGAGGGAGGCAGCGTCGACGAACACCGTGCCCTTGGGAGCCGGGTCGTTCGTGGTCGAGGTGGCGTGGGTGGCGGTGGTGGTGGCCGCGGTGAGCAGGGTCAGAGCGGCCGTGGTGGCGGTGGCGCGGGCGAGGCGTATGAGTGCGGTGCGTATGTTCACCAGTGGGCTCCTTACGGGCGTGCGGAAGCGGCGGGGCGCTGCGACACCTGATGATCACGAGGCATCGCAGAGGTCTCCCCAGCACGCCTCCAGCAGTGCGCCGGTGTGTCCGGAGTAGCGGGCGGTGAACCCGTCGAAGCGGCGGTCGGTGCGCTGCAGCCCGGGGGTTGAGCTCCTGGAGGTCACGGTCCAGGCGGCGTCGGCGTTGCTGCTGTCGGCCGTGTTCGGGTGAGCCTTCAACGCAGCGGGGGACGCGGGCGGCTCGACAGCGAGGGCGTCGGCGGGGACGTCGAAGGCGGCTGCGGCCCGGGCCCGGATGTCGGCGGCCGATACGTCCGCGCCGGCTGCAGCGTCCCCTGATGCCCCACCGAACGGCAGAGCGGCGGCGTTGCAGACCCGTACGGTGACCACGCATTCCGACAGGCCAGGCACGGTGGCCAGGCAGCTGTCGGGGTCGGTCTCCAGGCAGGCTTGCAGAGCCTGCTGGTCCACGCCGTTGAATGTGGCGGGCAGGCCGGCCGCGGCTGCGTCCCGGCCCTGCGTCGGGGCAGCCAGCGCGGCAGCCGGGGAAGCAGCGGCGGCGGCCTGCCGACGCGGCTTGCTCACCGTCCACTGGGTGAACTTGCTGTTGTCGGTCAGCTTGGTGGTGAAGCAGTTCGGTGACTTGTGGCTCGCGCTGCACACGGGGAGTGTGACGGACTTGGCCACATTGCCCATCGCCACCTGCTGCCACACCTTGTTTCCGGTCATGAACTGCATGCGGTTCGCGATCGAGGGGACATTGATGTACTTCGGCCCCATCACCTCAAGGCCAACGTCGATGCGGTTGGTGTTGCCGCCGACAACCTTGAGCTGTTTGGTGGTGGCTCCGACTTTGTTGAAGTCGTAGAGCACGTCCCACTGGTTGCCGCTGTCCTGGCGGACGGTCATATAGGTGTGGTCGCGCTTGTCAGGCTTGGTCGGGTTGACCCCGACCTTGATGGCTGTCGTGCGACCACCGCTGGTGGTCAGCTCCGACCAGCGCGGCCCGTAGGTGTGGGTCGTCTTCCCCGTCTTCTCCGCGTACAGGCCGATCTCGATGTTGGGCGCCAGCGGACTGCTCGACGTATTCGGGCTGACACGCAGGTAGTTGGCCACCTGCACGGTCGCCGACCCTGTGTCGACCTGATCATAAGCGATCGGTATGTTGCGCCGGGTGGCGAAGCCGCCGATCATCGGCTCGCTCGGCTGACTGCATGTCATCGCCCAAAAGGTGATTGGGGCGTTGTAGAGGCCGGCGCAGGCTTCCTTGGGTGCGGCGGCACTCGCCGACGGGGCGGTGCCGAGAACGGTGAGTGCAGTGACCCCGGCGCACGTCGAGGCCAAGAATCTCGCGCGCAAACTGCGACAAGGTTCCCCCTAGGAACGATCAAGAGTGGTCACAGGGGAACCCACCGCCACACCTTTCCCAACCTGTCCGTTAATAAGATGAGTTGACTCGATCTCGATGCGTGATCCATGTTCACGCCGTCACAGTGAATGCACAGGCCCGGATAGCTTCTACCCACGCCACGTCAGCACCTTCTAGAACGCGCCACACACGCCGCCCGGGACGTCCGCGATCGCCTGCGCACACGTGCGCCCTGACGCTGGCGTGGTCGCATCTCTGGATGCGCTTAGCGCGTAGCCGACAGATTCAGCCGCACCTGCGGTTTGTCCGGTAACAATGCGGTGAGTGGTGTCGTGAACGACGGTACTTCTTGCTGGTACGCGAACGATGGCCTCCCCGCGGTGCGGGAGCCGCTCGCGGGGTAGGCAGCCACGCACGGACGCAGGATCTGGTCCATCGATGTACGGCGTCTGCGGTGATTCCCCGGGTACCGCGGTCGCGGTGACGTGAGCCAGAGCAGCACGACCTGACGTGCGGAGGCGGGGAGAGGGGCTGTCCGGGGGACAGGCGGGGGACAGAAGGGCAAGGAAAGGGAGGGAAAGACAGGGAACAAATCCCTCCTGACTGGCCTCAACAGTACCGGCGGACATACGAAGGATCACGAGCCTTCAGCGACCCTCGCTCAGTGCCCCAGCTGCCGCAGCACCGACCCCGATCTCCCCTTCACCACCTCCAACTGCGCGTGAATCCGCCGCCGCAGATCGGCCACATGACTCACGATGCCGACACTGCGGTCCCGCTCGCGCAGTGCGTCGAGCACGTCCAGCACCTCGTCCAGGGTCTGGTCGTCGAGGCTGCCGAAGCCCTCGTCGATGAAGAGGGTGTCCAGCCGCACCCCGCCCGCCTCGTCGGTGACGACGTCCGCGAGGCCGAGGGCGAGGGCGAGCGAGGCGAAGAACGTCTCGCCGCCCGACAGCGTCGACGTGTCCCGCTCCCGCCCGGTCCAGGCGTCGACGACATGCAGCCCGAGGCCGCTGCGCCCGCGCCCGGACCGGTCGTCGGAGTGGACGAGGGTGTAGCGGCCGGACGACATCCGCTGCAGCCGTACGGTCGCGGCGGCCGCCACCTGCTCCAGGCGGGCCGCGAGGACGTACGACTCCAGCCGCATCCGGCGTTCGTTCTCTGCGGAGGTGCCGGCGGCGAGCGCGGCCAGCCGGGCCACCCGGTCGTACTCCTCGCGCAGCGGCGCCAGCCGTCGTACCCCGGCGGCGGCCCGTGCGGAGAGCCGGTCGAGTTCGGCACAGCGGCGGGTGGCGGCATCGCAGGCGGAGGCGGCGTCGCGCACCCGCTGTTCGGCGGCCGCAGCGGCCTCCTCGGCGGCGGCGAGGTCGGCGGGCGGCCGCTGGGCGGCGGCCGCGGTGTCGGCCTCGGCGAGGACGGCCCGTACGGCGGCTTCCTCGGCCTGCCGGGCGTCCAGCCGTCGTTGCAGCTCACGGTGGGCGGCGGCGTCCAGCAAGGCGGCGGCCGCGGCCTGCGGTGTGTCGAAACCGGCACGGAAGGCGGCGTCGGCGAGGCGGGCGTCGGCGTCCTTGAGGCGCTGGGCGGTGTCCTCGGCGTGCCGCGCGGACTCTGCCGCCTCGGTGAGCCGCGCGACCCGGTCTTCAAGCTCGGCGGCCCGCGCGGCCACGCTGCCGGAGGAGCCCCGCGCCTGCGCCAACTCCCCTTCCAGGGAGGTCCTCTCCCGGTCCAGGGCCTCACGGCGGGCCAGCCGGGACGCCGCCCTGAGCTCGGCCTCCCGGCGCGCGGCGGTCCTGCGCTCGTGCTCCTGCTCGGCCCGGCGCAGCTCCTCGCGCGCGGCATGCAGCCCGGACGCCTGCCGCCGCGCCTGCGCGTGCAGCCGCTCCAACTCACCTTCTTCTTCGACCAGTTGGCCGGTCGGAGTGTCGCCCGCCTCGGCGGTCGCGGCGGCCAGCGCCTCTCGTACGACGCCCAGACGGCGCTCGTTCTCGGCGTGCGCCTCCTCCGCGCGCTGGTAGGCGGCGAGTGCACGCTCCTCGGCCTCCCGGTCGACGTGTCCGGCGACCTTCCGCGCGGGGGCCGGGTGTTCGGTGGCGCCGCAGACGGCACAGGGTTCGCCGTCCTGGAGCCCTGCGGCCAGTTCGGCGGCGATGCCGTTCAGGCGCTGTTCCTTCAGGTCGAGCCAGTGCGCACGTGCCTGGAGCGCGCGCTCGCCCGAGGCGAGGGCCTGCTTCTGGGCCTGCTCGGTGTCCCCGGCCAGCTGGTCGCGCATCCGCGCGGCGCCGAGCCTCTTCTGCACCGGCTCACGGCGCACGGCGAGTTGCTCTGCCTGGGAGGCGGCTTCCTGGGCGGCGTCGATGCGGTCCTGGAGCCCGGCCCGGGTCGCCTCCCATCCGGCGAGCCAGACCTCGGCCTCGTGCAGCACCTCCTCGTCCGCGCGCTCCTGCCGGTCCAGGTCGGCGCGCTCCGCGCGGACGTCGGCCAGCCGCCGCTCGGCCCGGCGGGCGGAGTCCAGCCCGCCCAGCTCCTCGGCGGTCCGGCGCGCGGCGGCCGCGAGCCCGGCCGCGCCCGCCTCGGCGAAGCTCGCCGGCAGCGCGGCACGCGCGCGTACCTCCGCCCCGGCCGCCGCACGGTGCTCGGCCTCGGCCGACTCCCGCAGCTCCAGCGCGGGCGCGACCGCCTCGGCCTTCCGGGCCCGGTCCATGCGCTGCCGGTCCGCCCGATGGGCGTCGCCGCCCTCCTCCAGCAGCCGGGCCCGATCCTGCGCGTCCGCGAACCGCCGCCGCAGCCGGGCCACTTCGCGTACGTCGTCCAGGACGCGGTCGGCCGCAGCCTGGGCGGACTCGGCGGCAGCAAGGCGGCAGCGGGCGACCGTCAGCTGTTCCCGCGCGGTGCTCCGGGCGACGGCGGCGGCGGTCAGCACGGCCTCGGCCAGCCCCGGATCACCGGGCGCCAGCTCGGGCAACTCCATCGCGCTGCCCGCCGCCTGCTGCATGCGATGGGCGTCGGCCAGCAGCTCCGCGTCCCCGTCGCGCACGCCCGCCTCGGTGGCGCGGCGGCGCTCGGCGAGCCGTTTCTCGACCTCCGCGAACCGGTGGGTGTCGAACAGGCGGCCCAGCAGTCGGCCACGCGCCTCGGCGTCGGCGCGCAGAAAGCGGGCGAATTCGCCCTGCGGCAGCAGGACGACCTGGCAGAACTGCTCCCGGCTCATGCCGAGCAGTTGCGTGATCTCCTCGCCGATCTCCTGGTGGGAGCGGCTGAGGTCCTTCCACGAGCCGGCGTCGTACTCGCGCAGCCACGTCTGCGCCTTGTCGAGGGTGGTGCCCGTGCCGCGCTTCTTGGGGCGTTCCCAGGGCGGCTGGCGCGTGATCTCCAACCGGCGTCCGGCGACGGTCAGTTCGAGCGTGACGGAGGTGCGCGCGCCGGATGCGGCGTGGTCGCTGCGCAGGGCGGTGCCCTGGCCGTTCTGCCGGGCGCCCGGTACGGAGCCGTAGAGGGCGTAGCACACGGCGTCCAGGACGGACGTCTTGCCCGCGCCGGTCGGTCCGTGCAGCAGGAAGAGTCCCGCGGCGGACAGCTCGTCGAAGTCGACGCTCTGGCAGCCGCCGAAGGGACCGAAGGCGGTGATGTCGAGCCGGTGCAGCCTCACCGGGCCACCTCCCGCAGGGTCTGGTCCGCGCGCACGGCGTCGAACGCGTCCCTCAGCACGGCCTGTTCGTGCTCGTCGGGCCCGGCTCCGCGCACGTGTGCCACGAAGTCCTCGGCGATCTCCTGGTCGCTGCGGTCCGCGAGACGGCTGGCGTACGACACCTCGGGCTCGTCAGGGGCCCGCTCGGGGGCGAAGACGAGGCTGAGGGTGTGCGGGAAGCGTTCGATGAAGCGGGCCATGGGATCGGCCGGGCGGACCGGGTCGGTGAGGGTCGCCTCGACCCACGCCTCCTCGTGCCGAGCGAGCGCGGGATCGGCGAGCAGTTCCTCCAGCGGCCCCCGGATCCGGGCCAGCGGCCGCGGCACGGGGCAGTCGACGCGCTCGGCGGTGACGGCCCCGTCGGCGTCGAGGTCGACGAGCCACATGCTCTTGCGGTGCCCGGCCTCCGAGAAGGAGTACGCGAGTGGGGACCCCGAGTACCGCACGCGCTCGGTGATGGTCTGACAGCCGTGCAGATGCCCGAGCGCCACATAGTCCACGCCGTCGAAGACACCGGACGGCACTGCCGCCACCCCGCCGACGGTGATGTCGCGCTCGCTGTCGCTGGCCTCGCCGCCGGTGACGAAGGCGTGCGCGAGGACGACGGACCGGGTGCCACGCGCGCGTGCCGCGAGGTCGGCCCGCACCCGCTCCATGGCGGCGGCGAGCACCGCCTCATGACCGGCCTTCTCCACCCCGAACTCGTCCTTCACCAGGGCGGGTTCCAGATACGGCAGCCCGTAGAACGCCACGTCACCGAACGCGTCCTGCAGCACCACCGGTGTGCCGCACGCCGACGGCTCGGTGCGCAGATGGATGCCCGCCCGCCCGATCAGCCCGGCGCCGACCCCGAGACGGCGGGCCGAGTCGTGGTTCCCGGAGATCATCACCGTCGGCACACCGAGGTCGGCGAGCCGGTGCAGGGCGTCGTCGAACAGCTCCACCGCGGCCAGCGGCGGCACCGCCCGGTCGTACACATCCCCCGACACGACCACCGCGTCGACATCGCGCTCGCGCACGATCGTGACGAGGTGGCCGATGAACTCGGCCTGGGCGCCGAGCATGCTCACCCGGTGGAACGCCCGGCCGAGATGCCAGTCGGAAGTGTGCAGCAGTCTCATGATCCCCGAGACTAACGGCCGGGTCTGACACCACGGGCGGTTACTCCTGTATCGCCCCGTCATGACCGGCTCAGAGCATGTCCATTACGGGCATTTGACCCCGTTTACTGTAGAAAATCCCCCGAACTAGGCGTCCCCGTACGCCTCGCCACCCAACTGGAACCCCGCCGCCCCCGCGGTGACGTTCGCGAGCCATGCCCGAAACGCCTCCACGTCGGCGTCCGGCAGCCCGATCTCGATCGTGACCGCCTCCCCGTAGCGCACGTCCCGCACCTCGCGCCCGGTGGCCCGCAGATCGTTCTGGACCTTGCCCGCGCGCTGGTGGTCGACGGTCACCGTGGCCAGCCGGAAGCGGCGCCGGGTGAGGGTGCCGAGGGCGTCGAGGGCCTCGCCGACCGCTCCGCCGTACGCGCGGATGAGCCCGCCCGCGCCGAGCTTGACCCCGCCGTAGTAGCGGGTGACGACGGCGACGACGTACCGCATGTCGCGGCGCAGCAGCATCTGGAGCATGGGGACTCCGGCGGTGCCGCCCGGTTCGCCGTCGTCGCTCGCCTTCTGGATCGCGGCGTCGGCGCCGATGACGTACGCCCAGCAGTTGTGCGTGGCGTCGGCGTGCTCCTTGCGCACGGCGGCGATGAAGGCCTGGGCCTCCTGCTCAGTGGCGGCCGGGGCGAGGGCGCACAGGAAGCGCGAGCGGTTGACCTCGGTTTCGTGCACACCCGCGCGGGC
This sequence comes from Streptomyces spinoverrucosus, assembly GCF_006539505.1. GTDB lineage: Bacteria > Actinomycetota > Actinomycetes > Streptomycetales > Streptomycetaceae > Streptomyces > Streptomyces spinoverrucosus. The sequence continues at coordinate 70,503 of NZ_BJND01000035.1, read as the reverse complement.
GACCGTGCGGTACTCGTCCTGCATCCGGCCAGCCTAATCCGTAGTCAATGACGTCCCGATGGAGCAGCAGCTCCTCGTGATGTTCGAGCACTGGGCGGCGACTCCTCCGGCCAGCCGGGTCTCCTGAGATCTCCGCATAGAGCGGCGCGCGGTCCCAGTGCTCGGTGTGGTGACGGTTGCGTGGACGCCGGGCGGACGCCTACTGAGGTCCCCGGCCATGATGCCTCGACCCAGAGCGAGCGCTGTTCGGCGTCTTCGTGGCCGCCACCACACCGCAGGGGTGTTGGCGCCCGCTGGCGCCGGACGGACATCTGAAGCCTGCACGGTCCGCGAGACCCAAGCTGAGACCTGATGCCGCCCGGCACCGCCGAACGTCAACACCCGCCACTTGATCACTCGTTGGCGTTGGTGGTGCGAGCCCGCCGCACGGTGACCCCTTGATACGCCCGAGCCGTTCGAGCTCCCGCTCAGACCGGGGCCCGTGGGGTGCGCTGGTGCCACGAACCGCTAGTGAGGTGTCGGCCCGACCCTGCTGCGGTCGAGGCCTGGGATTAGGTCACTCGCGTGGCCCACATGCGCTCGTGACCAGCGCAAACACCCAGCGCATAGGGGAGGGAACACTTTGATCTACTGCGGAATCGACTGGGCGGAACGTACCCACGACGTCGCCCTGGTCGACGACACCGGCACGTTGGTGGCCAAGCGGCACATCACCGACGACGTGGCCGGCTACAAGGTCCTGTTCGAGCTGCTCGCCGAGTACGGCGACACCGAGGAGAACCCGATCCCGGTGGCTATCGAGACATCCCGCGGCCTGCTCGTTGCCATGCTGCGGACCGGGACGCGGAAGGTGTTCGCGATCAACCCGATGGCGGCCGCCCGCTACCGTGACCGCCACTCCGTCTCGCGCAAGAGGGCCGACCCCGGCGACGCCCTCGTCCTGGCGAACATCCTGCGCACCGACATGCATGCCCACCGGCCCCTGCCGGGCGACAGCGACCTCGGTCGTGCCATCGCCGTCCTGGCCCGCGCCCAGCAGTACGCTCTGTGGAACCGGCAGCAGATCGCCAACCAGCTCCGCTCCCTGCTGCGCGAGTACTACCCGGCCGCCCTGGAAGCCTTCGCCGTCTGGGCCAACGGCCTGTGCCGCCCCGAGGCCCGTGAACTCCTCAAGGCCGCCCCGACCCCATCACGAGCCGCACGGCTGACCCGGACACAGCTCCAGGCCGCGCTCAAGCGGGCCGGCCGCAAGCGCGGTATCGAAGCGGAGATCGAACGTCTCCGCGACGTCTTCCGCGCTGAGTGGGTCCACCAGCCGCCGCTGATCGAGGACGCACTCGGCAAGCAGATGCTCGCCCTCCTCATCATGGAAGCCGCTTGCACCGCCGCCGACCAGCTCGCTGAGGCGGTGGAGGAGGCATTCCCTCAGCACTCGGACGCCGAGATCTTGCTGAGCTTCCCCGGGCTCGGCACCCAACTCGCCGCCCGGATCCTGGCTGAGATCGGGGACGACCGCACCCGCTTCGCGGACGCCGCGGCCTGAAGGCATACGCCGGCTCCTCTCCGATCACCAGGGCCTCCGGGAAGAAGTCGTCTATCACCCGCCGATGGGTGAAGAACGACCGGCTAAACCACGCCGGCTACCTCTGGGCCTTCGCCGCCCTTCGCCACTCACCCGGAGCCGACGCTCACTACCGGCGCCGCCGCGAGATCGGTGACTGGCATGCCGCCGCCCAGCGCAACCTCTTCAACCGCATGATCGGCCAGCTCTACCACTGCCTCCAGCACCGCCAGCTGTTCGACGAGCACACTGGGTTCCCCGCCGAGCTCGCCGAAGCGGCGTGATGACTCTTACAGATCCGCCGGGTGATCGGCGCTCTTAACTCGCCAGATCCTGCTGAGTTCGGCAAGCATTTGCCTGGCTGCCTGGCTGCCTGGCGGCCGTCAGGACGCGAGGCCGGCACCCTCGGGCCAGCCAGATCGACGCCGGTAAGCGAGCGGGCCGGGACCGCGGCCCAGTCGCCTCGGTGCACCACCGTGACGTGACCCTCCACACGGGCTCGTTCGTCCTGCCAGTCATCGGGCGGGGCCATGAGGATCCGCAGGGCCTCTTCGTCGACCCACTCCAGCTCCAAGACCTGGCGCCCATTCTCGTGTTCGATGAGCGATCGAGTCTCACCGGTCTCGAGATGCAAGAGCAGCAGTTCCCCTTCGAAGAAGTAGCCGCCGTCGTATCGGCCGGTGCCCACTGCCAGCAGTGGGAGCGCGGGGTGGAAGGCCATCGCATGAACAGGGAAGCGCGAGTGAACGAGGAGGCGGCAGCCCAGATCAGACGTTCCATAGACCGCTACTGGGGCCGGGACGCCATATACGCTCCTGCCCGCCACGGCCAGCAGATCACGCCGCTCGTCCCGCACAGCCAGGACGGGTTCGTCCACCGCAGAGAATGGATGAGGGTTGGATGCGGACACACTCATGATCTTCGCAGGCCAGGAGGGAGCTGGGAAGCGTCTTGTTGCGGGGACGTGGATGAGAACCAGGAACAAGACGCCGACTCAACATTCGGACGCGACGCCCGCCCCACTTGACGGCATAGCAACGTGAGGTGTCTATGCGCTCCGCGCGCGTGCCCCGCGACGGGCGAAAGCCGCCTCCCAGGAGCCCTCCCCCAGGCGCCCTCCCCGCAAGAGGCTCCCCTACTTCTTCTTCCCTCGGGGCACCAGCACGTCCGTCAGCAGCGCCACCCCGGGCCGCAGCGCGTCCCAGCCGCTCCCGTACCAGGCCAGCACGGCGATCGCCGAGGTGGGGAACTTCGTCCGCACTCGGTCCAGCGTGTCACCGAGGCCGTCCCCGGCGAGCCCCAGGACCAGCTCCTCCAGGCCGGGGTTGTGGCCCACGAGGAGCAGTGTCCGGATCTCGGGCGCCACCGCCTGCACGGCGGCCAGCAGGTCGGGTACGTCGGCCGCGTACAGCCGTGGGTCGTGCCGTACCGGCGGCGGGGTGCCCCACTGGGCGGACGCCAGTTGCCAGGTCTGGCGGGCGCGTACGGCGGTGGAGCACAGGGCGAGGTCCGGCAGGCAGTCGGACTCGGCGAGCGCGCGACCGGCGGCCGGCGCGTCCCGGCGGCCCCGGGGCGCGAGCGGGCGCTCGTGATCGGCGACGTCCGGCGGCCAGGCGGACTTGGCGTGCCGCAGCACGACCAGGCGGCGCAGCGGGCCCGATCCCGCGCGCGAGATCATGCCGGGGCTCCCAGGTCGCGGGTCAGGTCGAGCCCGAGCAGCCGGTCCGCATAGGCGTACGTCTCGAAGCGGGCGCCGTTCGGCAGGTCCGGTTCGCTCTCCACGCGGTGCAGGACGCGCAGCACCGAGGGCACGTCCAGGTCGTCCTCCCAGGCGGTACGGAGCTGTCCGCGCACCTCGTCGGGGACCGGCCGCGACGGATGCCGCGCCCAGTCGGCGACGACCCGCCGCCAGCGCGCGAGCGTGTCACGGGCCTCCCCCAGGACCGTGTCGTCGAGCCGCACGGGATCGCTGCGGCGCCGGGAGAGCAGGGCCAGCCGCAGCACGGCCGGATCGTCACCCACGGGCATCCCGCGCCCCTCCGCCACGGGCGCGACCGCGACGCGCACCCCGTCCGGTTTCGCGCCGCCCTCCTCCACCACATGGATGACGTGCCGCTCCCCGAGCCCGGCCCCCACGTCCTCGAAGGGCCGGATGCCGAGGGCCGCGGCGGCCGTCCGGAGTTCTGCCTGGTCCCGGTCGCCGGACAGCACCCCGAGGACCGGCGTACCGCCCAGTTCCAGGGCGCGGACCAGCACGTCGGCGACCAGCAGGACGCGCAGGGCGGTGGGACCGAGGGCGGGCACATGGGCCTCGACACAGGTCAGTCCCCGGCGGGTCGTGGACGCGTCGACGGGTTCTCCGGTCCGGGCGTCGATGATGCGCAGCACGCAGCGAGCGTAGGCCTGCGGACGGCCGTACGCACGACACGCGTTTCCGGACAGCACGCCGGAGAACCGAAGGCGCACACCCCAGCAGGTCATCGTCGATCAGATCATGCGTAACCGTCCTTGTCCACGGTCGCCGAGGTGCCGTCGGCCTCCCTCTCCAACTCGGGTGTCCCCGCGGCCGTCAGAGGGCCGCCTGGCGCTTCAGGTTTCCTTCGTCATTCGCTGTCGCCGGAGAGGCCCTCAGCGGTCCTGTCCCTGTACGGTCTCGCGCACGGCCCATGTCTCCGGCACTCCGAGATCCTCGTAGAGCCGGCTGCGCTGGCGAGGGCTGAGTGTCGTGGAGAGGGCCGCGAGAGTGCCTCCTGCCTCGTCGTCCGGTCCGGCGGCGAGCGTTGCCCGCACGATGGCGGCGCGGTCGGCGGGCGGGAGGGACGGCAGCATTCGGCGGAGGTCGGTAAGGCTCTCCTCCGGAGTGCGGGATGCCTTGAAGGCGCCGAAGACGGCACCGAGTTCGTCGTCGGTGCACGTCTGCCACAGAGCGGGCATCGCCACCGTCTCCTCCGCATGCAGATGGGCGAGGTAGGCGCTGATCAGCTCGTTCACGGCCAGGTAGAGGCCGTGCCGTGCATCGGGCAGCGCGTCGGCCGGGATCTTCGGCAGCCGGCGCGCCCGCTCGTCCAGCGCGGTGAGCGCCGCATCGAGGCGCAGGTGCTCGGCGTCCAGCGCCTCGGCGGCTTCGGCCGCCCTCTCCCGCAGCAGCGGGTGGATGTAGGCGTCCTCGTGGTCGGCGTGCTCACGGAGCTCCTGCGTCATGGCCAGGCAGCCCTCCGCGATGCGCTCGGCACAGTCCGGTTGCGCGAGGTCGGCGGCGCCGACATCGACGGCGAGAGCGAAGAGCCACTCCCGTTGTCCCATGTGAACATTCCTGTACAAATCGACCCTAGGCATGTCTGCACTGCTCCTCATCAGGGATTCCTTGGACTAGACTGACAACAGATTCACATACAGACAATATGTTGTCAATGGAGCCCAGATGATGTCCGATGCAATGGCCCTGCTCGTGGCCGACGTGTTCGAGGCGGCGGGCGCCCTGCGCCGCCTGGGCGAGCACACCGCACAGGCCGAAGGGCTCACCCAGGCCCGCTGGCAGGTCCTGAGCGTGGTCTCCGAAACGGCCCTCACCGTGCCGCAGGCCGCCCGCCGCCTGGGGGTCAGCCGGCAGAACGTACAGCGCGTCGCCAACGACCTCGTGAACCTGGGACACGCCACCTACGAGGCCAACCCCGACCACCGGGGCTCCCCGCTGCTGACCCTCACCCCTCGCGGCCACGAAGTGCTCGCCGCCCTCACGCAACGCGCCTCGGCAGTGCACCGCGAACTCTTCTCGGCACTCGACTCCGAGGAGGTCAGCAGGACGCGAGCCCTCCTCCGCAGGCTGCTGCAAGAGCTGGACCGCCACGAACAGGTCGACGGCAGGCGCTGAGCCACCTCGGCCGGGCGCGCCGACGCCTCATCCGATGAAGGGGCCGATCGGCTGATCCCGGGCGTCTCGCGGGCGGGATGATCAGAGGGGACGGGATTCGAGACGGGATTCAGAGCGCCCGTCGTCCTGCAACCGAGATCGGGAGTACCGCGATGCGGATCGAAGCGACTGTCAACGTCATCGCCCTTGATGGGCTTCCGTTCCCTGCTTCGGTTCGTCGTGGTCCCGCGTACGGCCGGGCGGGACGTACGAAGGACACGACCCGCTTTGCAGCAGCTTCTTCATCGCAGTAGCTCTCCCGCACGACCCGAACGATCCGATCGCGGCCCCTGGGCGGCTCTGTGCGCGCTGTGCGTGAGCGTCTTCATGATCGGGCTGGACGCCACGGTCGTGAACGTGGCGATACCCGGATCCTCGCCCTCGGCCTGGTGGCCATGGCTGGTTTCGTCTTCTGGCAGTGCCGCAATCGCCGCGAGCCGCTGCTCCCCCTGCGGCTGTTCCGCAGCCGCGGCTTCTCCGCCGCCAGCGGCGCCGGCGCGGCCCTGGGCTGTGCCATGAGCGGTCTGTTCCTGCTTCCCATGGCCATGCTTCTGCTGGGCCTTCTGTGCTGCGCCATCGAGTCGGAGCCGGGCGGAGCAGCCGCCGGGTCGCCGACATGACAAGCTCCCCGGCGCTCTGCGCCCGGCTCAGGCCCGGCGACGGAGGGTCAGGCGTGTGTGTCCTGTGCGACGTCTGCGTGCTCGTTGTGGCGCAGGACAGTAGTGACGAGATCTGGGCCCGGATAGTCCATCATCACCACTCCGGTGCGTCTCATGTCGCGTGACTCCAGCCAGTGCAGGGCATAGTGGTTGACCCCGGTGAACCACAGGGCCCCTGCGGCCACCGCGTGCGGGTAGGCGCCGGGACCGACGCCGCTGAGGAAGGTGACGTAGAGCGTCTGCGGATTGCTGCCGGCGGCTTCTTCCAGATGCCCTCTGGCCTTGTCCCACTTGCCCTTGATGTGGAACATGGTGGGCACGTCGTAGGCGTCCTGGATGTTCAGGGCGGGACTGTAGTAGCTGAGCCCGAAGTCGGTGCCCTCGCCGTCGAATTCCTGCAGGATGACGAACTTTCCGCGGACCTCACCGAGGGTGGGAGCCTGCTGGTTGCCGTCGGTCGGCCGCCACAGGTGGTCACGGGCGAGCGGGGCCGTTTCCGGGTTCTGCTCCAGGTACCACCTCAGTGTCTGGGCGAAGGAGCGGGTGTTGCCCTCCGGGGTGTGTTCCTGCTTGAGCCGCATCAGTACCGCTTCGCGGGGGTGGGCCTTGAGGAAGTCGGTCGTCTGGCGCAGGACGTCGGTGAAGTTGGCGTTCAGATAGACCACGCCGTGGTGGATCGTGAAGTGGTCCTTGAAATGCCGTGCGCGGATGTCGAGTGCTCTGATACCGGCGTTGAGCTGCTCGGGCAGCGGGCTCTTCTGGGTCTCCGCCACGAAGGTGACGTCACGGGCCATGGTGTCGTGCGTGCCGGGGATCGAGAGGTCGGCCAGGCGAGCCGTATCAGGCAGGGCCGCCATCCAGTCGGGGTGGGAGATGGCGCCGAGCCCCTCGCTGTGCCGGCCGCTCGCCCAGGCCGTGTTGCCGGATACGAACACGAGCAGTACGGCGAACAGGGCCGCCACGGCAGCTCGCGCCGCATGCCGGGCGGGGCGGCGGGACGGGCGTGAGCGGACAGTGGCCGTGCCGGCCGCGGATACAAGTCTGTGGTGTGTGTCGGACATCAGCGCGTGCCCTTTCTGGTGACGGCCCGGCGGCGCCGGCCGGGCGCGGGGACGGGACGGTGCGAGTGGGAAGCTCGGCCTTCAGGCTTCAGGCCGTTGCGGGCGGTGCGGGGGTGTCAAGAAGCACACCGGGGTTGAGGATCGCCCTCGGGTCAAGCGCTCGCTTGACGGCGCCGAGGGCCACCGCGAACGTGTCGGGGCGCTGGCGGTCGTACCAAGGGCGGTGCTCGCGGCCCACGGCATGGTGGTGGGTGATGGTGCCGCCGCGGTCGACGATGAGTTCGCAGACCGCGCTCTTCACCGCGTCCCACTGGGCTGTCTCGCTACCGCGCCGGGCCGGTGCGAGGACGGTCACGTAGAGGGCGGCTCCGTCGGGATAGACATGGGTGAGACGGCAGTTGACGGCCGCGGCACCGCACACCTCGGCGGCCGCGTCCTGCGCGGCGCGGGTGATGCGGGTGGTGAAGTCGGTGAAGCGGTCCCAGGTGATGGCGGTCTCGAACGTTTCCACGAGGATCCCGGCTGCAACGAGCGAGTCCCGCAGGTACGGGGCGGCCAGGAAACCGTCGCGCCAGCGTTGTTCCGGCCCACCGCCCTGGGGCGCCGTACCCTGTGGGCCGCGTACGCGGGGTGTCCCGACCGGCGTTCCGCCGAGGTCGCGGCAGCACGACACTGCGTCCTCCAGCTCGCCGTCCTGCGGGAAGTGGGCGGACTCGAAACCCAGCAGGAGCACGGCGCTCGTGCCGTCGCCTGCCCCGCTCAGGGCCGCTTCCCCGCCGTCGAGCAGCCGGCAGTTGGCGGGGCGCAGACCCAGTTGCACAAGCGTGCGAACAGCCGTCGCCCCGTCGAGGAATGTGGGGAACCGAACGGCCTGCGAAGCCCGGTGGACGGGCCGGTTCTGCAGGCGTAGCCATGCCTCGGTGACGACCCCGAGGACGCCTTCGGAGCCCAGCAGCAGCCTGTCCGGGCTCGGCCCCGCCCCCGATCCGGGCAGTCGGCGGCTCTCCCAGACGCCGCTGGGCGTAATGGCCCGTACGGACTCGACGAAGTCGTCGATGCGGGTGCCGCCGGTGGCGTAGTGGCCGCCCGCTCGGGTGACGAGGCTGCCGCCGACCGTGGCGAAGGCGTAGGACTGGGGGAAGTGGCGCAGGCTCAGGCCGTGCGGGCGCAGTTGGGCGTCCGCGTCGGGCAGCGGTGTCCCGGCCCGGATGCGGGCCGCCCGTGAGGTCAGGTCGACGTCGACGACGCCCGTGAGCCTGCGCAGGTCGAGGGAGAGCGTGCCCCGGTAGGTGTCGCCAACCAGGGGCTCAACGCCGCCCACCACGCTGGTGCCGCCGCCGAACGGTATGACCGCGACGCTCTCGTGCGAGCACCACTCCAGCAGCCGTGTGATCTCGTCCTCGTCACGAGGGAAGGCGACGAGGTCGGGGGGATGGGGTATCTCGCCGTGGAATCCGCGCACGACGTCCTTGTACGACTTTCCCATGGCGTGCGTGGCCCGCTCGTAGACGTCGTCTTGGCAGATGCCGGCCAGGCGCGAGGGGGGTACGAGCCGTCTGGCGGGGGGCAGTTCGAGGTCGGCCAGGCGGGCGGGTACGCGGATGTGCTCGGCTCCGAATCCGAGTACGCCGCGCGCCTGTTCAGCGATCTTTCTGGTCTCCGGCGGGGAGGGCTGTTCGTCCTCGTAGCCCCACCCCCAGAATTTCCGCCGACGCCCCTCAGTGACCACGGCTGCTCCCGTCCCAGGTGTCGTCATCACGGTCGTGTCCGCGCTGCGACGGTACGAACGCCGCCGGGCGCTGTCATTGGCCGCGGCGGCCAGACCGTTGACATCTGGCGGCGGGCGGCGGTTCACTCGCGGCCGTGTCCGACCCACCAGAGACGAGCGTGTCAACGCGCTATGTGCGTACCGTGGTTGAGGCCGCAGCAGACCGGGGCGCGGACCCCGACCGGCTGCTGAGGGGTGCGGGGCTACGGCACGGCGGTCTCGATCTGCTGGAACGCATCCCCTCCAGCACCGTCCGCCGCATCTGGGACCTGACCATCGACGCGACCGGCGACCGCTGTTTCGGGCTCCACGTCGGCGGCCGACTGCGCCCGGGCGCCTACCACGTCCTCGGCCACGCACTGCTGGCAAGCCCCACCCTCCAGGACGCCGCCCAGTTGACCGTGCGCTACCACCGCATGGTCAGCGACGCCGGCCGGCTGTCCTTCACCCGGCACGCCGACCGCGCGGCCCTGACGTACCGCAGATTCACCCCGCCCGGCGATGCCGACGTCCAGCAGACCGAGGCCGTCGTCGCCGGAATCGTCACCGCGGCGCGGTGGCTGAGCCCCGACGGCTGGCAGGCCACGCGCATCACCTTCACGCACCCCGCGCCCGAGGAAGGGACAGGGCCGTGGGAGGCGGCGCTGGGCGCGCCGGTGACCTTCGGGGCTTCGGAGAACCGCATGGAGTGGACGCTCGGGCAGATGGACGCCCCGCTCCCCTACGGCGACCCAGCCCTCCTTGGGATGTACCGGGGCTACGCCGACGGGATCCTGGCCGGGCTGCACCCGCACGGCCGCCTGCCGGTCAGCCGCCGTGCCGCGGCGTGGCTGAGCAGGCAGGACCTGGCCACCGTCCGCCCCGACGACCTGGCCAGAGCCCTGCACATGAGCGGACGCGGCCTGCGTCGGGCCCTGCAGGAGGACGGCACCTCCTGGCGGCTCCTGCTGGATGAGGCCCGCCACCGGCTCGCCGTGCGATGGGTGGGTGACGGCGCCCGTACCCTCGGTGAGATCGCAAGGAGGCTCGGGTACAGCGATGTGCCCAGCCTGGTGCGGGCTTTCAACCGGTGGGAGGGGATGCCTCCGCGCCGCTACGCCCAGGCTGCCGCGGCGGCGGCCGCTGCCTCAGCCGCGGACCGGAACGCGGGTGCCGGGCCCGCATCCGCGGCCGAGCCCGGTCCGTGACAGCGGGGTCAAGCCGTCGGCAGGGGCACTGCGGGACCGGTACGGCGGGCCGCCGTACGGCTGCGCGCCCGGGGTACCAGACGCGACCGGAGCGCCACCAGGGTGACCAGGGCCAGTGCGGTGAGGCCGGCCCCTGGTCGGCCGCGGCATGGTGGGCGGGAAACTCGTAAGGGAGCGCAGTGTCGCCGCGATCGCTCCGCTGATCGCCCTCGGTCTGCCCGAGTACGTCGTCCGGACGCTGTTCGAGTCCCTCGACGGCCTGCGCGTTCGACCGGACTGGCTACTGGCAGCTGGCCGGCATGCACGGCGCGGTTGCCGGGCTCCTCCCGCCGGCGGGCCCTCGACGCCGAAGGCGTGGTCCGCGTCGGCGTGCCCGGCAGCGGCGAGCCGTCCGTACCGTCCGTGGTCGACGTCCGTCGGCCGGTCCTCGGCGCGGCCATGGTCCAGGTCGGCCCGGCGGAGTGATGCGCGGTCGGCCGTGTCACACGGGAGGGCGGGCCGTCCCGGCAGGGGCTGTTGCCCGGCGCTGCCCAGGTCCCGGACCGGCCTCGTACACCAGGCAGGCCCCAGCACGTACTCCAGCGGCTGGACAATCGGTGCCTTGCAGGGAATGACGCGCAGCCGCCCGCCGTTGGCCACTGCGCGAACATCCGGCCCACAGGAGGAGCACCGTGCGCAGCGAGACCGAGGCAATCCGCAAGATCCTCACTGAACTGGGGGACACATGGGCGATCGTTGGTCTCTCCGCCAACGAACGGCGCGCCGCTTACGGTGTCGCGGAGGTCCTGCAACGCTATGGCAAGCGGATCGTCCCCGTTCACCCGAAGGCCGAGACGGTGCACGGGGAACGAGGTTATCCGTCTCTCGATGCCATTCCCTTCGACGTCGACGTCGTGGACGTCTTCGTGAACAGCGCGCTCGCCGGCGCGGTCGCCGATGACGCCGTGGCCAAGGGCGCCAAGGCCGTGTGGTTCCAGCTCGGCGTGATCGACGAGGCCGCGCACGAGCGGACCCGAGCTGCCGGCCTTGAGATGGTCATGGATCGGTGCCCGGCCATTGAGATCCCGCGGCTCGGCTGACGTCGGTCGCGTTTCACGCGCGCCTCCCCCACCTGTCCGGCCCCCGTCATAATGCTCGCGTGGTCATACCTTCCCCCCACCCCAACTCCCCCACGCCGCACCGCTCTCCGGTCGTCATCGTGGGCGCCGGGCCCGCCGGTCTGACGCTCGGCAACATCCTGCGGGCCGCGTCCGTCGACTGTGTCGTGCTGGAGGTGGAGAGCAGGGAGTTCATCGAACAGCGGCCGCGGGCCGGGGTCCTGGAGGAGTGGGCCGTGCGCGGGCTCGCACGGCGGGGCCTGGCCGGGAACCTGCTGGAGCGGGCCCAGCGGCACACCCAGTGCGAGTTCCGCTTCGCCGGAGGGCGCTACCGGCTGTCGTACACCGAACTGACGGGGCAGCACCACTGGATCTATCCACAGCCGTTGCTGGTGACGGACCTGGTGCGGGAGTACGCCGACGTCCGCGGGGGCGACATCCGGTTCGGCGTGCGGGACGTCCGGCTCCACGACCTGGACACCGACCGGCCTGCGGTGTCGTACACCTGCCCGGAGACCGGCGAACGTCAGGTGATCCACTGCGAGTTCGTGGCGGGTTGTGATGGTGCGCGGGGCGTGACGCGTGCCGCGCTGCCGCGGGAGCGGGTCCGTATCGCGCGGCACGACTACGGCATCGGCTGGCTGGCGCTGCTCGCGGAGGCCCCGCCGTCCTCGGACTGCGTGGTGTTCGGCATCCACCCCCGCGGCTTCGCCGGGCACATGGCGCGCAGCCCCGAGGTGACCCGGTACTACCTCCAGTGCCCGCCCGGCGACGACCCGGAGAACTGGTCGGAGGAAAGGGTTTGGGCCGAGCTCCAGGAGCGGCTGGGCGCGCGGGACACCCCACCCCTCACCGAGGGTCGGCTGATCGAGAAGCGGGTGCTCGACATGCACAACTACGTGGTCGAGCCGATGGCTTTCGGGCGACTGTTTCTGGCCGGTGACGCGGCCCACCTCACCGCGCCGATCGCCGCGAAGGGTATGAACCTCGCCCTGCACGACGCGTTCCTGCTCGGCGACGCGCTCGTCGCGTACCTCACGAAGGGCGACGGGAGCGGGCTGCACGGCTACTCCACCGACTGCCTGGAGCGGGTCTGGGACTACCAGGAGTTCTCGCGGTGGCTGTCCGACGTGTACCACGGGACCGCGTCCGGCGACCCGTACCACGCGGGCACCACCCTGGCCCGGTTGCGCCGCCTGTTCACGTCCCCCGCCGCCGCGTCCGCGTTCGCGGAGCAGTACCTCGGCACGGATCCCGCGCTCTGACCCGGTCTCGACGTCAGTCGTGCTCCGGCCGCCCGGTGAGCCGGTGGTCGGCGAGGTTCAGCGCCTCGTCCACGACCCTGCGCAGATGGCCGTCGCGCAGGGCGTAGATCACCCGGCGGCCTTCCTTGCGCGTGCTCACCAGCCCCGCGAGCCGTAGCCGCGCCAGATGCTGGCTGACCGCGGGCCGGGCCGCCCCGCAGGCCTCGGTGAGCGTCGAGACGTCCGCCTCGCCGCTGCTCAGCGCGTGCAGCAGCGCGAGACGGGTGCGGTCACCGAGCAGGGCGAGCAGTTCGGCGGCAAGCGCGAACTGTTCCTCGCCGGGGGTGCGCGGATGCGCATCGTGTGCAGGTGATAGGTGCATGCGTGCGCTCATACGCACATAATGGTGCCGTGGACGGCGTACGTCCAGCGCCGCGCACCGGAACATGCGCACCGGAAGGGGAGAACCGTGAGCGACCGCCACGACCACGGGCACGTGCATGAGCACCACCACGACCACCAGGGGCACCGCCACACCCACCACCGCCCCTCCGGCCTCCGCCCCCTCTTCCCCCGCTTCCTCCCCCACCGCCTGACCCACCTCCTCACCCCCCACTCCCACGACACCGCCGACAAGGTCGACTCGGCCCTGGAGTCCTCCGCCCGCGGCATGCGTGCCCTGTGGGTTTCGCTGGCGGTGCTCGGCGTGACCGCGCTCGCGCAGGCCGTCGTGGTCGTGGCGTCCGGGTCGGTGGCGCTGCTCGGCGACACGGTGCACAACGCCGCGGACGCGCTGACGGCCGTACCGCTCGGAATCGCCTTCGTGCTGGGCCGGCGCGCGGCGACCCGTCGCTTCACATACGGCTACGGCCGCGCGGAGGACCTGGCGGGCATCGTGATCGTGCTGACGATCGCCGCGTCGGCCGCCTTCGCGGGGTGGACGGCGATCGAGCGGCTGCTCGACCCGCGTCCGGTGCAGCACATCCCGGCGGTCGCGGTGGCCGCGCTGGTCGGTTTCGCGGGCAACGAGTGGGTGGCCCGCTACCGGATCCGCGTCGGCCGCTCGATCGGCTCGGCGGCGCTGGTCGCCGACGGGCTGCACGCGCGTACGGACGGATTCACCTCACTGGCGGTGCTGCTGAGCGCGGGCGGCGCGGCGCTGGGCTGGCAACTGGCCGACCCGATCGTGGGGTTGGCGATTACCGCGGCGATCACGCTGGTGCTGCGGGACGCGGCGCGAGAGGTGTTCCGGCGGGTGCTGGACGCCGTCGACCCGGCCCTGGTGGACCGGGCCGAACGGGCGTTGCGCACGGTGCCGGGCGTGCAGGACGTGGGCGAGCTGCGGCTGCGCTGGATCGGGCACCGGTTGCGGGCCGAGGTGGCGGTGGTCGTGGACGGGGAGGTGACGGTACGTCAGGCCCACGCGATCGCCGTCGAGGCCGAACACGCCCTGCTGCACGCCGTACCGCGCCTCACCGCGGCCCTCGTACACGCCGACCCGGCGCACACGCCCGGCGAGGCGGACCCGCATCTGCCGCTGGCCCACCACGCCACGGCGTGAGGCGGGGACTCAGGCGATCCCCAGCCCCTCCAGCACCACGGCGCCCGGCAGTTCCGCGAAGGCCTTGCCCGGCACCAGCAGCTTGCCGCGCCGCCGGCCGCTGCCGACCAGGACGTACGGCAGGTCGACGACGGCGGAGTCCACCAGCACCGGCCAGCCCTCGGGCAGTCCGATCGGGGTGATGCCGCCGTACTCCATGCCGGTCTCGCCGGTCGCCGTGTCCATCGCGGCGAACGAGGCCTTGCGGGCGCCGAGTTGGCGGCGGACGACGCCGTTGACGTCGACGCGGGTGGTGGAGAGCACGACACAGGCGGCCAGCGTGGTCTCGCCGCCGCGCTTGCCCGCGACGACGACGCAGTTGGCGGACTGCTCCAGCAGTTCCCGGCCGTAGTGCTCGACGAAGACGTTGGTGTCGGCCCACTGCGGGTCGGTGTCAACGTAGACGATCTGGTCGGCGGGGACGCTGCCGCGCCAGTGCCGTACGGCGTCGGCGACCGGGCCGGTCAGCTCGTCGAGGCAGTCGGGGGCGGGCGTCGCCTGGTCGAAGTGTCCGATGGGTGCGCGCATATCGGCACGCTAACAGCCGTTCGGAGGCTCTTCGTACGTGTCTCAGTGCACGGGCGGCACCGACACGGCCAGCACCATCTCCATCGGTACGTCGCCCTCGTTGCCGTACGTGTGCGGCACCCCGGCGTCGAAGGAGGCGCTGGCGCCCGCCGGGACGCCGTAGTCCACGCCGTCGACGGTGAGCGTCAGTTCACCGGCCGTGACGTGGACGAGTTCGACCGTGCCGGCCGGGTGCGGGTCGGAGGAGCTGCTCTCGCCCGGCATCAGCCGCCAGTCCCACAGCTCCAGCGGGCCGGGGGCCTCGGTGCCGGCGAGCAGCCGGTTGTAGCTGCCCGCGTCGGTGTGCCACATCCGAACGGCCTGGTCGGCGGGGACGATACGGACCTTGGGGCCCTGCTCGTAGTCGAGCAGTGTGGTGATGCTGATGCCCAGCGCGTCGCCGATCTTGACGACCGTGCCGAGGCTGGGGTTGGTCCGGGCCTGCTCGATCTGGATCAGCATGCCGCGGCTGACCCCGGCGCGGGCGGCGAGGGTGTCCAGGGTGAAGCCGCGCTCGGTGCGCCAGCGTTTGACGTTCCGCGCCAGGGACTGGGTCAGCAGGTCGAGGTCCGACACATTCCGTCCATTATTTTAGATAGCAGAGTTCAATCAATTGAACTATGGTGTGGTGCACCCATTCGTTCACTGAACTGTACTGCGAGGCGCTCGATGACAGCACTCTTCGCCCTGGCCACCAGCCTCCTGTGGGGTCTGGCCGACTTCGGCGGCGGGCTGCTGACCCGGCGTACCCCGGCCCTGACCGTGGTCGTCGTCTCGCAGTCGATCGCGGTGGTCGTGCTCGGTGCGATCGTGGTCGCGACCGGTGCCTGGAGCGAGGCGGGACCGCAGCTCTGGTTCGCCGTGGGCGCCGGTCTGGTGGGCCCGGTGGCGATGCTCGCCTTCTACAAGGCGCTCGCGCTGGGCCCGATGGGGGTCGTCTCGCCGCTCGGGTCGCTCGGCGTGGCCGTACCGGTGGGTGTGGGTCTGGTGCTGGGCGAGCGTCCGGGGCTGCTGCAGATCGCCGGGATCGTGGTGGCCGTGGTCGGGGTCGTGCTCGCGGGCGGGCCGCAGTTCAGAGGTGCGCCGGTGCAGCGGCAGGCCGTACTGCTCACGTTGCTCGCGGCGTTCGGCTTCGGCGCGGTGATGGCCCTGATCGCGGAGGCGTCGACGACGCTCACCGGGCTGTTCCTGGCGCTGTTCGTGCAGCGCGTCACCAACGTCGTCGCGGGCGGCACCGCCCTGTACATCTCGGTACGGCGCGGCTCCCCCGCCCTGCCCGCGGACGGCTTCCCCTGGGCCTCGCTCCCGGCGCTCGGATTCGTCGGCCTGGCGGACGTGGCGGCCAACGGCACGTACTCGATCGCCGCCCAACACGGCCCGGTCACCGTCGCCGCCGTACTCGCCTCGCTCTACCCGGTGGTGACGGCCCTGGCCGCCCGCGGCTTCCTCAGCGAACGGCTGCGTGCCGTTCAGGCGGCGGGCGCGGGACTGGCCCTCGCCGGGACTCTGCTGCTGGCGACGGGCTAGGGCCTGTCGTTTGGATCAGGTCGGCTGAGAGAGACTGCGGCTTTCAGCCGACCCGAGCGGGGGCGATGGGGGTGCCCCCGCGCGAGCTGGTTCGAGCGTGGGGGAGTCGGCAACCGACGACAACGCGGCTGGGGGTACCTCCTCTGGGGAGCGCGTGCCAGGCCCCGCGACGCCGGCATGATCCAAACGACAGGCCCTGGGTCAGGCCTCCGGCTCCAGCTCGGCCAGCCGTGCCGCCGTCTCCTCGTCGAGGTCCGCGAGCGCCGTCAACTGCTCGGGGGTGACGCCCTCGGGTATCGGCACCGGCGCCGGTGTCCTGAGCGGCGGTTGCCAGCCGTCGACGGCAGTCCAGCGGCGTACGATCCGGGCGGGCGCCCCTGCCACCACGGCGTGGTCGGGCACCACCCCGCGCACCACCGCACCCGCGGCCACCACCACGTTCCGCCCGATCCGTGCGCCCGGCAGGATCACCGCGCCGGTCCCGATCCAGCAACCCGGCCCGATCTCCACGGGCTCCATCCGGGGCCACTGCTTGCCGATGGGCTGGTGCGGGTCGTCGTACGAGTGGTTGGTGGACGTGACGTAGACGTACGGCCCGAAGTAGCAGTCGCTGCCGATGGTGACCGTCGTGTCGGCGATGACGTGGCTGCCGCGGCCCAGGACGACTCCGTCGCCGATGTGCAGGATGGGCTCGGGTCCGAGGTCGAGGTCGGGCATCAGACCAGCCGTCAGGGTGACCTGTTCTCCGACGATGCAGTGGGCGCCGAGGTGGATCCAGGGTTCGCCGAAGATCGTGCCGAGCGGGAAGGCGAGCCGGGTGGCTTCGCCGATCGAGCCGAAGTGGAAGCGGCCGGGGTGCTCGGCCGTCACCGAACCCGTGCGCTGCACCCAGGCCCAGCCCGCGTGGACAGCGCGCTGCGCCACTCGGTGTCGCCAGGATGAGAACGTGTTCTTGCGCTTCGGCACGCGCACACGTTACTCAGCGGGCGGTTCATGCACCGTGCCGGAGGCCTGTGATCTTCGCCCCATGGGTTGGCGTACCGTTCCCTCGTACTCGACGACCAGGGAGACGAGGATGACGCAGCAGGCGCTGATCACCGGCATCGGCGGCAAGGAGCCGAGGGTCGATCAGGAGGCGTTTGTCGCACCGACCGCGGCGGTGATCGGGGACGTGACGGTGGGGGCCGGGGCGAGTGTCTGGTACGGGGCCGTGCTGCGGGGGGACGTCGAGCGGATCTCCGTGGGGGCGAGCAGCAATGTGCAGGACAACTGCACGCTGCATGCCGATCCCGGGTTTCCGGTGAGCGTCGGCGAGCGGGTGTCCATCGGGCACAACGCCGTGGTGCATGGGGCGACCGTTGAGGACGACTGCTTGATCGGGATGGGGGCCACCGTGCTCAACGGGGCGGTGATCGGGGCGGGGTCCCTGGTCGCGGCCCAGGCGCTGGTGCCGCAGGGGATGCGGGTGCCGCCGGGTTCGCTTGTCGCGGGGGTGCCTGCGAAGGTTCGGCGGGAGCTGAGCGAGGAGGAGCGGGAGGGGATCACGCTCAACGGGACGATGTATGCGGAGTTGGGGAAGGCGCACCGAGAAGCGCACGGGGAGTGACCGTGGTCAGCGGTCTGCGGGCCGCGGGGGCTGGTCGCGCAGTTCCCCGCGCCCCTTAGGCAGGTCTACTCGCCGACGACGACAGGTTCCCGTTCGGGCACGTGCTGTACCTGCGCCGACTTCTTCGCCTTGCGCTTGAGCACCAGCATCGACGTCAGGCCGATCAGAACCGCCAGCACCAGCCCCACCCACGAGAACCGCTTCAGCCACGCCTCGGCCACGACACCCACGTAGTAGATGACCGCCGTCGTGCCGCCCGCCCACAGGATGCCGCCGAAGACGTTGGCGATCAGGAACTTCCAGTACGGCATCCGCAGCACGCCCGCGAGCGGGCCCGCGAAGATGCGGAGAAGAGCGACGAAGCGGCCGAAGAAGACGGCCCACATGCCCCACTTCTCGAAGGAGCGCTCGGCCGTGGCGATGTGCGCCTCGCTGAAGTGCTTCGGGAACTTCCCGCCGAGCCAGGCGAGCAGCGGCCGCCCGCCCTTGCGGCCGATCGCGTAGCCGATGGAGTCACCGATGATCGCGCCGGCACTGGCGCACGCGCCGAGGACGAACGGGTCGATGTCGCCGTGCTGGGAGGCGAGCAGTGCGGAGGAGACCAGGATGATCTCGCCCGGCAGCGGGATGCCCAGGCTCTCCAGGCCGATGACCACTCCCACCAGCACGTAGATGGCGACCGCGGGTACGGTCTCGAGCCACTCCTGGACGTGCACCGCCGGTTCCTCCCGAATCGCGTCCCTGCACACACACGGCGTGCGCCCGGTCCCGGGCGCACGCTGGGAAGCCTACCGGGTCACGACGACACTCCCCGGTCCCACAGATCGCACTGGTGCTCCGCGCCGACGGTCGTGCGGCCGGGACAGCGCCCGCTGCTCGGCGTTGAGGGGCGAGTCGAGCCCGAAGCGACCGTCGGTGAGTCGTGTCACGCGGAAGGGGAGGTTCAGCCCAGCAGGGACTGCGCCACCGCCGTGCCGCCCGACGTGACCGCACCCCGGACGCCGGCAGTCAGATCGTGTACGCCGGATTCGAGCACCGGCGGGACGACCGGCTCGGCCTGCTCCTCGCAGCAGCCGACCTGGGCGAACCATTTCTCGTACTCGTCCGGCGCGTCCTCGGGGACATCCCGGCCGTCACGATCCTTGTCACCACCGTCGGGGTCGCCGCCACGCCGGTCGCTGTCACCCCCGCGTCGGTCACCGTCTCCCTCACGCTGGCCGGAGTCGCCGCGCGGCTCCTCCGGCTGGTCGTGGCGGGAGCCGCGCTCCCGCCCGTCGTCGCTCTTCGGCGAGGTCTCGCCGGAATCGCCGGTCTGCCCCGTCTGGCCGTCCACCGCCTCCAACCGCCACCGCTGCTCCGCCGAGCCGTCCCGCGAGGCGACGACCAGTTCCCCGTCCGTGCCGGGAGCGACGAGTCTGCCCTTGCCCCAGCGGAGGAGCAGTTCGCCGCGCACGGTCAGGTCGAACTGCACCTGGCCGGACGGCGTCCCGCAGTCGGCCAGCGTGACCCTTCCGGCATCGGTGTCGGCGTCGAGGCAGAGCGAGGGGTCGGCGACGCTGCGCAACTGACCGTCGTCCTGGTACGACCACTGCTGCGAGTCGGCGGTCGTGCAGGCCGCCAGCCCGGCCTCGCCGCCCCGGCCGTCGAGGCACAGGCCGATCGAGAGGTTGCGCAGGCGTCCCCGGGCGACCTCGACGGGGCGTTCCACGGAGGCGGCGGACGGGGTTCCGGCGGACGGGTTCTCGGACGCCGGGCCGGGGCGGACGGTCTGGCCGCTGGGGGCTCCCCAGGTGGCGCCGGGGCCGGGGGCACCGTTGTCATCGGACCAGCCCCTGGCCGCCAGCACCGTCCCGAGCAGCGCGAGGGAGGTCAGGCCGACGCCGACGGCCACGGTCCGGGCGTGGCGTCGGGGCATGGTGAGGAATCCGGTCTGCGTCGCGGTCCGGTGGCGGCCGCCGGTTCTCGGGCGGATGGCGGCTCTCGGGCGGCCACCGGCTATCGGGCGGGCGGCGGCGAGCGGGCGCGGCCGGGGCGGTGGCGCCGCGGTACGGCCGGGGCGGGATTCGAGGTAGCGGTGGGCGCCCCAGCCGAGCACGGTTTCGGCGAGCAGGACGTCCAGGGCACCGTCGAAATGGCTGAGTTGTTCAGCGGCGTGACGGCAGTACCCGCACTGCGTCAGATGCCGTTGCACATCGGGCAGCAGGGCGCCGCCGCGGCGCATGGGGACGTCGAGGAGGCGGTTGCAGAAACGGCATTCCCTGGTGGGCGCGAGTTCCCGGTGGGCGCGTACGCAGCCGGTCCGGAATTCCTCGCGTGCCCGCTCCAGGGCGGAGGATGCGGTAAGGGCGTCAATGCCCAGCAGACCGGCCGGTATGGTTATCGTTTCCGTCTCGACCTCGGTGTGCCACAGGAGGCATTGGGAGGCCGACGGAAGGGCATGGAAAGCGCGCTCCGCCAGGCGCCGCTTTTCGGGCGTCGCGGACCTCACCGCGCGCAGTCCACGGGCTCCGGTGGGTTTGGCGAGTTCCGGCAGCAGTGCCGCCACATCGTCCTCGGCGGCCCATTCCCGGACCGTGTTCCGGACGGTCATCAGCAGCTGCGGGCGCAGTGCGCCGACCGGCATCCTGCGGCCGAGCACTTGCTGAAACGCGGCGCCGGCGGCGATCGACGCCGAAGCGGAGGAGGAGGCCAGGCAGATGACGGCGTATTCGTGCACGGCGCGCCAGTGCCGGGCCATGAGCAGGGCGACGGCCCTGACGTCCGGTTCGGGATCGGCGAGCCGGGCGAGAAGATCGCGGTCGGACTGCCCCGGGCGGGAACCGGGTCGGGGCGGGTAGGGCGGACGTGGGGGGTAGGGGGGCTGCACGGAACCATTTCCTTCCAAGCCGAGGACAGCACACGGAATGCGCTTCCTTCGGAAAGAGGTGCTGATTGGTGCGTACTTATCGGCCTTGACCTGTGCCTTTGCCTTCCAGCGGGGGCATACCTTCGCACATGCGCCGCACAGGAAACAAGGAGTTCGAGTGACCGTTGCCCAACGATTCGGAAATTGCCGGGTGTTACCTCGGGTATCCGTACCCGCATTCGAAATCAGCAGGTGGCGCCAACCTCAACTTGTGTACATACGAAGCCCGTTGTCGCACACAATCTCCAACTTACGGGCGCGCATGACCACCCCACGCTAGCGCTGGTGCTTGCGGGGTCGGCCAAGGCGATGGCGCCCCGGGACATGCCACGCGTGCGTGCAGTGCCCACCCTGCCGCCTCTGCCCCCGGCGGGCGCCTTGCCATACGGTGATCAGCGCTGCGACACCGCTGAGGAAACCTCCGGTGCCCGACACCCCGGCGACCACAAGGGTCAGCACGCTGACGAGATTGGTCGAGGTCGGGTCGCCGTCACCGCTGGTGCCACCGTCTGAATTCGGCTGGTCGCCGGCCTCGTGCTGCTGGAGGCCACCGTCAGCCGGCTGGGGGCCACCGTCAGTCGGCTCGGCGCCACCGCCAGGGCCCGGCTCGGCGCCATTGGACGTGCTTCCGGTGAATGGATCGGGGCCGGTCTCGGAGGCAGGCGGGAGGAGATTGGAGGGGTCCGTGATGGACCACTCCACCGCGAGAGCACAGAAGCAGATCGCGAAGCCGACGAGAGCGATGATCTGCCATCGCAGCGCGGCGCGGAAGCCCCTCGGTCGACACCGGGCGGCCGGTGTCCCGACGCCCGCCGATGTCCGCTCAGGACGATCCAGCATCTGACTCACTCCAAACCTCAGCCGGCGCCACACCTCCGTGTGAACCCATGCCTCCATTGCGCCCTGGCTGCCGATGCGCGTCACGGCACTGCATTTCGGGACTTGACAAGGGAGTGAGTCAGCTCAGAGGACGCCGGATCCCCGTCCCCGCGAGATCCGGGGGGAGGGACGACTGGGCCGTCGATGTACTGGTCGACTGGATCACCGAGTCGTATGGGCCATGCCCATCTGTCAGCCTCAAATACCGGAGCCTCCGGAAGGGCTGCGGCGAGAAGGGGTGCACGGGGTCAGTTCCCCTGGTTCGTTCCGTCAGTCGTCCGAGCCCCACCCCCTGGCCCGACCCCGCCCCGACCGCCGCACCAGGCGGC
Organism: Streptomyces spinoverrucosus; assembly: GCF_006539505.1. Lineage (GTDB taxonomy): Bacteria > Actinomycetota > Actinomycetes > Streptomycetales > Streptomycetaceae > Streptomyces > Streptomyces spinoverrucosus. The sequence goes on along the minus strand of NZ_BJND01000035.1, from coordinate 48,603 downwards.
GCCATCCTGCCAGGAGGCGCAACGGGCCGTCGCAGTGGGCCGGTTGGCGAGTGGCCCCGGCGTATGGCCGGGGCCACTCCGCAATGCAGCTCTCAGCTGTTGGGACGCAGCGTCCACACCACCGTCATCTCCGTGGTCACCGCCCCGTCCTCCCGCTGGATGGCGACGGCCACCGGAAACTCCGGGCGCTTGCCCTCGTCGAGCTCGGCGACGACCTCGGCGGCCGGGCGTCCGAGCGTCGCGGTGGCCGTGACGGGACCCAGGGCGATCTTCTTGAACGCGATCTCCGCATGCACCGGCAGCGGCACGGCACGCGAGAGCTGGTCGCCGAACGCGGCCAGCACAATCGCGCCGCTGGCCGACTCGCCCAGCGTGAACATGGCTCCCGCGTGCGGCCCGCCGACGTGATTGCGGTACTCGCTCTGATCCGGCAGGGCCAGCACGGCCTTCTCCGGAGTGGTCTCCAGGTACTCCAGGTTCAGCGTCCGAACCATCGGCACCGTGGCGGCGAGCATCTCGCCGATCGACATCTGATCTGCGCTCATGACCGAAGGTTACCCATGAGTAGCCTCAGCTGGCCAGATCCGCGTGATGATCGTCGTACCCTCGCGTCCACCCAACAGCGCCCGCAGCACGGAGATCGCCCGTGCGGATTTGCTACGTCCCTGACAAAGCCCGGTGACCGAATCGTGTCCCCAGCCCTACTAGGGTTACGGCTCATGTGGCCAGGACAGCAGCCGCCCGGGGGCGAGCAGAATCCGCAAGGGCAGAACAACCCGTACCAGCAGCCGGGGTACCAGCAGCCGAATCCGTATCAGCAACCCGGCTATCAGCAGCAGCCCAACCCGTATGCGCAGCAGCCGCAGTGGGGCACCCCCGCGCCGGTGGGTGCGCCGCAGCCGCAGCCCCAGCCCGGCGGTAGCGGAGGCGGTGACGGCAACCGAACCAAGCTGGTCGCCATCATCGCGGCCACCGCCGTGGTGGTGACCGCCGGTGTCACGGGCTTCCTGGTCCTCGGGGGCGACAAGGACGACCAGGCCGACGGCGGCGGGCAGACGAAGACGAGCCAGTCGCCGTCGGACCCCGCCGAGCCCACCGCGTCCGGGTCCGGGTCGGACGACAACCCGCGGAGCAACGAGACCGAGCAGCCGACGATCCCGGGCTGGAAGGTCGTCGTCAACCCCAAGCGCGGCGTCGCCTTCGACGTGCCGCCGGACTGGGAGGTCGAGTCGCCGGGGATGTCCATCGGCTTCGAGGACCAGAAGTCGGACGACGCCAAACCGCTGATCGTGATGTCGGCACCGGCGTACTACAAGTCGAAGTGGTGCACGACCGACGAGAACAAGGACGGCCGGACCGAGGACACCCACCTGGCCGCCGTGGGCACCAAGGGAGCCGACGGCGCCAAGGACACCGACGAGGTGGCCATCAACACGGTCCCGTGGTGGGTCTACGGCGGCTACACCCAGCCCGACAAGAAGAGCATGAAGTTCGAGGAGAAGGCCGAGCCGTACACCACCAAGTCGGGCATCGAGGGCAGCGTCGCCTGGGCCGAGTCGCAGAACACGCCCCAGAAGGGCAAGTGCGACAGCGACGGCAAGGCGGTCACGTTCGGCTTCAAGAACTCCGCCGGCGACTTCGTGTCGTGGAACTTCTACGGCGCCAAGGGCGTCGAGGGCGAGGTCCCCAAGGCGACCATCATGCAGATCCTGAGCACCGTACGGCTGCACGGGGAGCCCACCGGAGGCTGACCGACAACCGGTTTGGCAAGTCGGGGGCCGGGCGGTGATAGTCGGCCGGTGAACACCGCCGCCGAAACCTCCCGCCCCCCGCAGGCCCGCTTGGGCGGACCGCAACTACAGCCTGCTGACCGCCGCCGCGGTCGTCACCCAGCTCGGCAGCAACGGCGCGCTCGTCGCCGCCGCGTTCGCGGTGCTGCAGGCGGGCGGCGACGGCGGCGACGTGGGCCTCGTGGCCGCCGCACGCACCCTGCCGTTGGTGCTGTTCCTGCTGATCGGCGGCGCGGTCGCGGACCGCCTGCCCCGGCACCGCGTGATGGTCGCCGCCAACGCCCTCAACTGTGTCTCGCAGGGCCTGTTCGCCCTGATCGTGCTCGCCGGCGAGCCGCAGCTGTGGCAGATGATGCTGCTGAGCGCGCTGGGCGGCACCGGCCAGGCGTTCTTCGGCCCGGCCGCCGAGGGCATGCTGATGTCCTCCGTGCGGGGCGAGCAGGTGAGCCGCGCGTTCGCGGTGTTCCGGATGGCGATGCAGGGCGCGGGCCTGGGCGGTGCCGCCCTCGGCGGTGCGATGGTCGCCGCGATCGGCCCGGGCTGGGTGCTCGCCGCGGACGCCGCCGCGTTCGCCGTGGCCGGGGCGCTGCGCGCCTTCCTCGACGTCAGCCACATCCCGCCGCGCGAGCCGGGCGGCGGGCTGCTCGCCGATCTGCGCGAGGGCTGGCGGGAGTTCGCCGGCCGGCCGTGGCTGTGGGGCATTGTCGTCCAGTTCTCCATCGCCAACGCGGTGGTGGCGGCCGCCGACGCGGTCTACGGCCCACTGGTCGCCCGGGACCATCTGGGCGGGGCGGCGCCCTGGGGTCTGGCGCTGGGCTTCTTCGGCGCGGGCACGGTCGTCGGCGCGCTGCTGATGACCCGCTGGAAGCCACGCCGGCTGCTCCTCGCGGGCATCCTCTGCGTCTTCCCGCTGGCCCTGCCGTCCGCGGCGCTGGCGGTGCCGTTGCCGGCCGGGGGCCTGTGGGCGGTGATGTTCGTGACCGGCGTGACGGTGGAGGTCTTCGGCGTCTGCTGGATGACCGCCCTGCATCAGGAGATCCCGGAGAACAAGCTCTCGCGCGTCACGGCGTACGACTGGTTCGGCTCGGTCGCCCTGGTCCCGCTGGCGACGGCGCTGGCGGGCCCCGCCGAGCTGGCGTTCGGGCGGACGGCGGCGCTGTGGGGCTGCGCGACGCTCGTCGTGGTGGTCACGGCGGCGGTGCTGTGCGTCCCGGACGTGCGGAATCTACGGCGCCGTACCCACCACGTGGCCAAGGGCGCACCGGCCGACTCAGCCGATGCCGAACGCCCCGTCCGGGGGCTCGGGTGAGGGCACGGCGTCCTCGTCCCGCACCGGCCGCGCATCGCCGATGAACTCCCGTACCGCGGGCCCGTGTTCGACGCGGGCCGGGAACGCGTCGGCGGCGGTGCGCCGGGCCAGGGCGGCCGTGTCGAGCGGTCGGTGTGCGGCGACCAGCACCGCGTTGCCGAACCGGCGCCCGCGCAGCACGGCCGGTTCGGCGATCAGCGCGAGCTCCTCGAACACCGTGGCGAAGTTGGCCAGTTGGGAACGGAGGAAGGCGAAGGGCGCGGCGTCGGCCAGATTGGCCATGTAGACCCCGTCGGCACGCAACACCCGCTCGACCTCACCGGCGTAGCCGACGGTCGTGAACCCGGCCGGAACCCGCGAGCCGCCGAAGACATCACCGACGACGACGTCCGCCGAGTCCGCCGGGGCATCCGCCAGCCAGCGGCGCGCGTCCGCGACGTGCAACGCGATCCCGGAACCCGCGCCGACCGGCAGATACTCGCCGACCAGCTCCACCAGCCCCCGATCGGCCTCGACGACGTTCTGCCGAGAACTGGGCCGCGTCGCCGCCAGGTACCGCGGCAAAGTGAGCGCACCCCCGCCGAGATGCAGCACATCCAACGGCCGCCCCGCCTCCGCAACGGTGTCCAGCACATGCCCGAGCCGCCGCGCGTACTCGAACTCCAGATGCGTCGGCTCGTCGAGGTCGACATACGACTGCGGCGCCCCGTCGACGGTCAACAGCCAGGCCCGCTCCCGATCGACATCAGGCATCAGCTTGGCGAACCCATGATCGACAGCACGACTGACGGGAATAGCCTCGTTCACACCTCCATTGTGCGGGCGGACATCGCCGCCAAGGGGCGCGGGGAACTGCGCGACCAGCCACAACGGACCCGCAGTCCCCCACGAACCGCAACACCCCTCACACGACGGCTGTCACGGTCCCCGCCCCGACGGTCCTGCCACCCTCCCGGATGGCAAATCCGAGCCCCGGCTCCAGAGGCACCTCACGCCCGAGCTCCACGTTCACCGTCACCGTCTCGCCGGGCCGGGCAACCCCCGCCTCACCGAGGTGCATGTCACCGACCACATCCGCCGTACGAATGTAGAACTGCGGCCGATACCCGGTGGAGACCGGCGTCGTACGCCCGCCCTCCCGCGCCGACAGCACATACACCTGCGCGGAGAACCGCCGCCGCGGCACCACACTCCCCGGCGCGGCCACGACAAGCCCACGACGGACCGCGTCCCGCGCGACACCCCGCAGCAGCAACGCCACGTTGTCCCCGGCCTGCGCCTCCTCCATCGGCTTGCCGAAGGTCTCCAGGCCGGTGACGACGGACTCCAGCTCGGCGCCCAGCACCTCGACCCGGTCACCGATCCGAACGGTCCCCCGCTCCACCGCACCGGTCACCACCGTCCCGCGCCCGGTGATGGTGAGCACGTTCTCCACCGGCAGCAGGAACGGCGCATCCAGGTACCGCTCGGGCATCGGCACATACGTGTCCACCGCGTCGAGCAGCGCCTCGATGGACGCCGTCCAGCGCGGGTCGCCCTCCAGCGCCCGCAGCCCGGACACCCGTACGACCGGTACGGAGTCACCCGCGTAGCCGTGCTGGGTGAGCAGGTCACGCACCTCCAGTTCGACGAGGTCGATGAGCTCCTCGTCATCCGCGCCGTCCGCCTTGTTGAGGGCGACGACGATGTGGTCGACGCCCACCTGCCGGGCGAGCAGCACGTGCTCGGCGGTCTGCGGCATGATCCCGTCGAGCGCGGAGACGACGAGGATCGCCCCGTCGAGCTGCGCCGCGCCGGTGACCATGTTCTTGACGTAGTCGGCGTGACCCGGCATGTCGACGTGCGCGTAGTGCCGCGTGTCGGTCTCGTACTCGACGTGCGCGATGTTGATGGTGATGCCGCGCGCCGCCTCCTCGGGGGCGCGGTCGATGCGGTCGAACGGCACGAAGGTGCCGCTGCCGCGCTCGGCGAGGACCTTGGTGATGGCGGCCGTCAGGGTGGTCTTGCCGTGGTCGACGTGACCCATCGTGCCGATGTTCAGGTGCGGTTTGGTGCGCACGTATGCCGTCTTGGACATGGCGATACCTCGAAGCGTCTCGATGGTGGTGGCTGGACCCCGGGGACTGACCGACCCTCCCCCTGCGGGGTCCGCCGGACGATCCGGGGAGGGTCAGCTTCGGGCGCCGTCGACAGCGGCCAGGAGGATCACAGCGGCAGCCTTCGGGGCATCCGCGACTGCGGATGCTGCGAGGAGGAAGGCGTGCCGGAACATGACGTCGATCATCGCCGACGCCGGGGCGGGCGTCGAATGGTTTTTCCAGGCAGGGGGTTCACGCCGCCCCGCCCGCCCCCACAGTCACGGCCCGATGGTCACGGCCCGATGTTCTTCAACGCCTCCCGCACCGACAGCGGCGCGAACCGCCCCCGCTCCCGCGCGAGGAAGCCGCGTACGGCCGCGGGATCGGTCTTGGCGTACTCCCGCAGGCACCAGCCGATGGCCTTGCGGATGAAGAAGTCCGGGTGCCCGGACTGACGCAGGCAGTAGGTGAACAGGCGTTCGCTGTCGGTGCGCTCCTTGTAGCGCAGTTGGTGGAGCAGGGCCGCGCGGGCGATCCACAGGTCGTCGTCCACGATCCAGGCGTCCATCTCGGACTTCAACCCGCCATCGGCAGCCACCAGTGGGCCCACCACATGGGCGGCGATCAGGTCGACGGTGTCCCACCAGGACACGGTGGTGATGAGCTGCCGGGCCACCGGCAGGAAGGCGGACGAGCAACGGCTCACATGGCGGCGCAGATAGTCGACGGCGAAGTAGTGGTACTCGCGTTCCGGCAGCTGCCAGCAGCGCAGGGCGACGGCGGTGCAGTCGGTCTCGTCCGGTCGGGGCGTGCCCTCGACGACCGTGCGGGACAGGGCGCGCCGCACGGGTGTGGTCAGGCCGAGGAAGGGCGCGACATCCTTCATGTACGCCCGCATGGGCGCCGCGCGCGCCGGATCGGCCGCGGCGGTGTACGTGGCGGTGAGCCGTTCCAGCAGCGTGTCGGCGAGGGTGCTGTGCGGGACACCCACCGTTCCCGCACCTGTGACGCTCATGAGACGAACCATACGGCGATCACACATATTTGTCGGTTAGTGTCACCGAATGCTCGATGCCCACACCCGCTCTGGGGGCACCGCACCGGCCTCTCCCCGGGCCACTGCCACCGAACTCGCGGCCGCCGTCCCCGCCGGCGCCGCGGCTGCGGCCGTCCGCCTCGGCTTCGCCGCGCGCTGCGTGAGAGTCCTGCTCTCGCCCTGGGCCCGTTTCTCCCTGCTCGTCGCCCTGCTGGTCGGAGCCGGGGCGGCGGTGCTGCTCTTCCAGCCGCAGCGGCTGCTCGCGCACGGCTGGCCGCCCCAGCTCGGCGGCGTCGCGGCCGCGCTCATCTTCGCGGTCGCGTACGGCGTCATCACCGTCGCGTTCGTGCCGCGGCCGCTGCTCAACCTGGCGGCGGGCGCGCTGTTCGGCTCCGAGCTGGGCATCGCGGCGGCGATCGGGGGCTCGGTGATCGGCGCCGGGATCGCCTTCGGGCTCGGCCGGTTCCTGGGTCAGGACGCGCTGCGCCCGCTGCTGCGCGGCAAGTTCCTGAACACCGTCGACGGGCAGTTCAGCCGGCACGGCTTCCGCTCCATGCTGGCGGTGCGGCTGTTCCCGGGCGTGCCGTTCTGGGCCGCGAACTACTGCGCCGCCGTCTCCAAGATGGGCTGGCTGCCGTTCCTGCTGGCGACGGCGCTCGGCTCGCTGCCGAACACCGCCGCATACGTCGTCGCCGGCGCCCGCGCCTCGACGCCGACGTCGCCGGTGTTCCTGATCGCGATGGCCGCCATCGCCATTCCGGGTCTGGCGGGCGCGGTGGTGGCCTGGCGCAAACGCCACCACCTGCGCGGCTGACCAGCGGTCAGAAGGCTTAGGGCCTGTCGTTTGGATCATGCCGGCGTCGCGGGGTCTGGCACGCGCATCTGCCGCGTTGTCGTCGGTTGCCGACTCCCCCACGCTCGAATGCGCTCGCGCGTGGGGACCCCCATCGCGTCGCCGCCCTCCTCCGCCTTGCAGCTGCACGCTCCCCCACGCTCGAACACGCTCGCGCGGGGGCACCCCCATGGCCCCGCTCGGGTCGGGGGGAAAGGCGCAGTCCCTCGCAGCCGACCTGATCCAAACGACAGACCCTACGCGGCTTCCAGGATCATCGCGTTGGCCAGCCCGCCCGCCTCGCACATGGTCTGCAGGGCATAGCGAGCGCCGCGCTCGCGCATGGCGTGCACGAGCGTGGTCGTCAGCCGGGTGCCGCTCGCGCCGAGCGGATGGCCGATGGCGATGGCGCCGCCGTGCACGTTGACCTTGGCCAGGTCGGCGCCGGTCTCCTGCTGCCAGGCGAGAACGACGCTGGAGAACGCCTCGTTGACCTCGAACAGGTCGATGTCGTCCAGGGTCAGGGAGGCCCTGCGCAGCACCTTCTCGGTCGCCGGGATGACGCCGGTGAGCATCAGCAGCGGGTCGGAGCCGGTGACGGCGAAGCTGTGCAGCCGGGCGAGCGGGCGCAGGCCGAGGCGGGCCGCGGTCTCGCTGGTCGTGATGAGCACGGCGGAGGCGCCGTCGTTGATGGGGCTGGCGTTGCCCGCGGTGACGTTCCACTCGATCTGCGGGAAGCGCTCGGCGAAGGCGGGGTCGTAGTAGGCGGGCTTGAGGCCGGCCAGGATCTCGGTGGTGCTGCCGGGCCGTACGCACTCGTCGCGCGCGACCCCGTCCAGGGGCGCGACCTCGGCGTCGAACAGGCCGCCGTCCCAGGCCGCGGCCGCCTTCCGGTGCGAGGAGACGGCGAAGGCGTCCATCTGCTCGCGCGTGATCGACCACTTGGCGGCGATCAGCTCGGCGCTGATGCCCTGCGGGACGAGGCCCTCCGGGTAGCGCTCGGCGACACCGGGGCCGAACGGGTCCTTGCCGGGCGGGACGTTCGACCACATCGGCACGCGGCTCATGGACTCGACGCCGCAGGCGACCACGATGTCGTACGCGCCCGAGAGGACACCCTGCGCGGCGAAGTGCACGGCCTGCTGGGAGGAGCCGCACTGACGGTCCACCGTGGTCGCGGGGACGGTCTCCGGGAAGCCCGCCGACAGCACGGCGTACCGGGTGGTGTTCATGGCCTGCTCGCCGACCTGGTCGACGGTGCCGCCGATGACGTCGTCGATCAGCGCCGGGTCGACGCCGGAGCGCTCGACGAGGGTGCGCAGGGTGTGGGCGAGGAGTTCGACGGGGTGGACGTGCGCGAGCGAGCCGTTGGGCTTGCCCTTGCCTATGGGGGTGCGTACGGCTTCGACGATGACTGCGTCACGCATGCTGCGGGCCTCCTTGGCCGCCTGGAGCCACCTGGGCGCCTACCAGTGAGTAGGAAATCCAGACTCACCATAACTCTGCGAGTTGGAAAAACAAACCCACGAGCGCAAGCAATCAGTTGGATAACCAAACCCTCCCCTAGACTGGGCTGCATGGCCGCCACCAAAGATCCGCGCCCCTGCTCGATCGCCGACGCCCTCGCGCTCGTCGGCGAGAAGTACTCCCTGCTCGTCCTGCGGGAGGTCTGCCTCGGCAACGGCCGCTTCGACCAGCTCGTGCGCAACATCGGCGCCCCGCGCGACATCCTGGCCACCCGCCTGCGCCGCCTGGTCGACGCCGGGATCCTCACCAAGCGGGCCTACAGCGAGCGCCCGCAGCGCTTCGAGTACCGGCCCACCCAGGCGGGCCTCGAACTGGAGCCGGTCCTGCTCACCCTCATGGAATGGGGCAACCGCCACCTGCGCAAGGACGACCGCCCCATGGTCGTCGAGCACATCTGCGGCCACGAGCTGGTCCCGCTTGTCACCTGCCAGGCCTGCGGCGACCCGGTCCAGCACGAGGACCTGACCCCCCACCCCCAGTCCCCGGGCTGGACCGTCACCGGGCCGACGGCTGCGTGATCCGACCTAACGGGCGCGTGATGCTGACCTAGTGCCCGGGATACACGTCCAACCGCCCGCACATCCCGAACTTGCCGCGCGCCGACGGCTGTTCGCTCCGCACGACGGCCCCCGCGAGGTGGGACACATCCCCCCGCTCCAGCCGGTCCAGCTGCTCCCCCGTCGCAGCGGCCGCCGCCTCGGCGCCCCGCCGCCAGCGCTCACGCCACTCGACGAGCCGGGGCCGTACCAGCGCGCCCGCGGCCCGGTGGAACTCGGCCAGCGCCTCGGGGCCGGACGCGCGCAGCACGCGGTAGCCCTCCAGGGCGAGGTCGCGCCGGGCGCGGGCCACGCGCTCCTGCTCGGCGACGGGCGCGTCCGCCGGGATCGCGGTGGCGGCGGCGTACGTCTCCGGGTCGGTCAGGTACTCCGGCGGCAACGTGAGCACCGCGTCCCCCGCCTCGGGCAGCCCGCTGTTCTGCATCAGGACCGTGATACGCAGGTCGTCGTCGTTGACCAACCGGTGGATCGTGCCGGGCGTGAACCAGGCGACCGTGCCGGCCGCGAGCGGCGTGACCTCGTACCCGGACGTGGTGAGCGTCTGCACCGCGCCGCGCCCGCCGGTGACGACGTACGCCTCCGAACAGGTCAGGTGCATATGGGGAGTTCCGCCGCACACCCCGTCCGCAGCCGGCCAGTCGTAGACGGACAGGTGCGACACGGCGACCGAGCCCGGCAGGCCGGTGAACACGCCCGTCAGCTCCTCGGTATTCACCACGGGTGCGCCTCCAGGTACTTGGCGATCTCGTCGCGTTCCCATGCCCCGTCGGCGACGACGACCCGGTAGCGGCGGGTGAGGGTGTCGCCCGGGGCCAGCTGAAGTTCGTCGTAGAACGCCCAGGAGGGGGCGACTGCGGCGAAGGGCTCGTTGCGGACGAACCAGTGGGCGGGGTGGGCGCCCCCGGCACCGGTGTGGTCGTTCTCCGGGGCGTGCGCGAAGACCAGGGTGGCGTGGCCGTCGACGCCGTCGTGCTCGCCGGAGTACGCCAGCCACGGCGCCTGCTTGCCCATCAGGTCGGGGCCCTCGCTGTCCGGCCCGAGGACGCGGCCGTCCCGGAAGGCGCGCGGTCCACGCCAGAACAGGCCCGTGTAACCGGCCATCTCGCGCCCCGCCGTGGTCGGGCTGCCGAACAGCAGCGGCTCGTCCCGCCGGTTGGTGATGGCGCTGGTCCAGGTCAGCGCCCACGAGCCCGCCGCCGGGTCGACGTCGTGCACCTCGATCCGGCGCTGCTCCTCGGCCCACAGCTCGCCGCCGCGCGGGTGCCAGGTGAGCCGCTCGGCGATCACGACCCGGGAGCCGTCGGAGGCGACCTCGTCGAAGCCGACGTGCGCCATGGACCCGACGCGGTCCGGGAGGGCGACATAGCCCTCTCCGTGCACGTAGGTGTTGCCGCCCCACAGGTTCTGGCCGGACAGGTGGGAGGCCGTCAGCTGCAGGCCCTTGTGCCAGCGGTGGTCGTTGGGCCGGTAGTCGGTGACGACCGCGTTCCCCAGGGTGCGGATCGGGTGCAGATACGGCTTCGGCGCCTCCCAGGCCGCCTCGGGCCGGTAGACGTAGGAGAACAGCTCGACGCCGGTGGTGGGTTCGGTGACCGTGATCCGGTCGCCGTGCGCGTGGACGATGTGGGGACCGGTCATGCGGGCACCTCCTGGTTCGCGGCGGCCTCGGCGACGACGGGTGCCCAGCCGGGCGCACCGCCGTGCAGGGCCGTGTAGTACGGGTCGCCGGGGCCGATCTCGCCCCGGCTGACGGTCGTGTCGGTGAACGCTGACTTGTACAGCGCGGTGATCAGCTCCAGGCTCTTGCGCCCGTCCGGCCCGCTGCTGCGCGGCCGCTCGCCCGCGCGCATGCTGGCGACCAGCTCACGCAGTTGCGCCAGGTGCGAGCTGGGCACATCGGGCCCGAAGTCCCTCCAGAGCGCGGCCTCCTCGGCCGGTACGTCCGGCGCCGGGGTGATCCGCCAGTCGTCGTTGGCGTGCCCGTACAGGTGGGTGAGCTCGACGGTGGCGCGCTCGCAGTCGACGCGGATGCGGCTCACCTCGTCGGGACTGAGGACGCTGTTCACGACCGTCGCCATGGTGCCGTTCTCGAAGCGGACCAGCGCGGTCGAGACGTCCTCGGTCTCCACGTCGTGCACCAGGCGCCCGGCCATCGCGCGCACCTCGCTCCACGGACCGAGCAGATCGAGCAGCAGGTCCATCTGGTGGATGCCGTGCCCCATCGCGGGCCCGCCGCCCTCGGTCTGCCAGCGGCCGCGCCAGGGCACCGCGTAGTAGGCGGCGTTGCGGTACCAGGTGGTCTGACAGTGCGCCACCAGCGGCCGCCCCATGGCCTGCTCCGCGAGCAGCCTGCGCACATGGGCGGCGCCCGAGCCGAACCGGTGCTGGAAGACGATCGAGGCGTACGGTCCACCGGCCGGGCCCTCCGCCGCCTCCACGGCGTCGAAGTCGGCGAGCGTGGGCACGGGCGGCTTCTCGCACCACACCCAGGCGCCGGCGCGCAGGGCGGCGATGGTCTGCTCGCGGTGCAGCGTGGGCGGTGTGCAGATCGTCACCAGGTCGGGCCGCTGTTCCCGCAGCATCCGGTTCATGTCGGTGTACGCGTGCGGAATCCCGCCCTCCGCGCAGAACGCCTCGACGGCGGCCCGGTCGATGTCGACGGCCGCGACGACCTCCGTCTCCCCCTCCTCGGCGAGCCGGGTGAGGGCGGGGAGGTGACATCCGCGGGCGATGCCACCGGTGCCGATGACTGCGGTTCTGACGGGGCGGCCGGTGAGGGGGGCGGAGGGGGATCGGGAGGTCTGGGGGTCGTGGGTGTCGACTGTCGTGGCCGTCGTGGATGGTGTGTCAGCCGCTGATGGCACCGATGTCGCGGATGTGGGCATGAACCTGATCAGCACTCCTCCGGGGTCCCTGGACGCATGACAAGCGCGACAGCAAGCGCTTTCCCCGCCCTGCAACGTAGGCCCGGCACGGCGGCCGGTCAACACCCCGAACCGATCACCGTCGATCGCCCGGGAAACCCCCTGTGTCGGGCGTGTCTGCCCGGGACGCTACGCTGCCCCTCAACACACCCGATCACCGCGCGCGGGGGCCCGGTGTGTCCTCCGTCCGTTCCACGATCGGCACTTGGACTCCGTAACTTCATGTCTTGGTTCGAATCACTCATCCTCGGACTCGTCCAGGGGCTGACCGAGTTCCTCCCCGTGTCCTCCAGCGCGCACCTGCGCCTGACCGCCGCCTTCTCCGGTTGGGAGGACCCCGGCGCCGCCTTCACGGCGATCACCCAGATCGGCACGGAGGCCGCCGTGCTGATCTACTTCCGCAAGGACATCGGGCGCATCCTGTCGGCGTGGACCCGCTCGCTCTACGACAAGACGTGGCGCAAGGACCATGACGCCCGGATGGGCTGGCTGGTGATCGTCGGCTCGATACCGATCGGCGTCCTCGGCGTGACGCTCAAGGACCAGATCGTCGGGCCGTTCCGTGATCTGCGCATCACCGCGACAATGCTGATCGTGGTCGGCCTGATCATGGGCATCGCCGACCGGATCGCGGCCCGCGACGAGACCGGCGGGCGCCACCGGGCGGCCAAGGAGCGCAAGACGCTGAAGGAACTGGGTGTGCGGGACGGCCTGATCTTCGGCATCTGCCAGGCCATGGCGCTCGTCCCGGGCGTCTCCCGCTCCGGCGCGACGATCACCGGCGGCCTCTTCATGGGCTACAACCGCGAGGCCGCGGCCCGCTACTCCTTCCTGCTCGCCATCCCGGCGGTGCTCGCCTCGGGCCTGTTCGAGCTCAACGACGCCATGGAGACCGGCCATGTGTCCTGGGGGCCGACGATCTTCGCCACGGTGATCGCCTTCGTCACCGGCTACGCGGTGATCGCCTGGTTCATGAAGTACATCTCGACCAAGAGTTTCATGCCGTTCGTCTGGTACCGCGTAGTGCTCGGCATCGTGATCGTCGCCCTGGTGACGTTCGGCGTCCTGAGTCCCCACGCGGCGGAGTCGGCAGGCTGAGCAGACGGCCCCCGGGGTTCACTCCGGGGGCCGTGACCAAGCCCATACGGGATGAGTAGCGGCCCGGTAGCGCAGCGTCAGTGCTTGCGCCTAGGCTTGCCCGCATGTCCCCCGACTCCGTGACCCCTGGTTCCGTGCGGTCTGCTGCCGAGGTGAACGAGCAGATCCGCGCGCTGTGGATGCGCGCGGGCGGCTCACTGTCGGCACAGGAGCGGGCGGAGTACGAGCTGCTGGTGGTCGAGTGGGCCGCGGCGATCCGCGGCGAGGTCATCGAGGCGGCCTGAAGACGAGACCTGGAGCGCCGGGACCGACGTATATGAGACATCTCACCGAGGTGCCACCGCGCCGTGGCCTGATCGTCTTCCTCAACGGCACATCCAGTTCGGGAAAGTCGAGCATCGCGACCCAGCTGCTGCGGATCCTCGACGAGCCGTACTTCCACATGCCGGTCGACGCCTTCCACGCGATGCGGTCCCGCGCCCCCGTCCCGCCCGATGAGCTCGACACCGTTCTGCACCGGACCTGGCAGGGCTACCACCGCGCGGTCGCAGGCATGGCCGCCGCCGGCAACAACGTCGTCATGGACCACATCCTCAGCGCCGAATGGCGGCTGAAGGACTGCCTCTCGCTCTTCGTGCCGCAGGACGTGGTCCTCGTCGGCGTGCACTGCCCCCCGGACGAACTGGAGCTGCGGGAGCGCGAGCGGGGGAACCGGCCGCCCGGTCTCGCCGCCCGCCAGCTCAAGCAGGTCCACGCCCACGGCGTCTACGACATCGAGTGCGACACGAGTGTCTCCGACTCCCTCGAATGCGCCCGCGGGATCAGGGACTTCCTGCGCGCGCGCCCCACTCCGACGGCCTTCCAGCGGCTGCGCGAAGAAGGCATGGGCGTCTGACGCGCCCTCACCGCCCGCCCGACACCCGCAGCACCGCCCCCGTCGCATACGACGCGTCCGGCGACATCAGCCATGCCACCGCCGCCGCGATCTCCTCGGCCCGCCCCGGCCGACGCAGCGGAATCGTGGCCGCCGCCCGGTGGGCGCGGTTCGGGTCGCCCCCGGCGGCGTGGATCTCGGTGTCGATCACCCCGGGCGCCACCGCGTTGACGCGGACGCCGTCCGGTCCCAGCTCCTTCGCCAGCCCCAGGGTCAGGGCGTCGACGGCCGCCTTGGTCGCCGCGTAGTGGACGTATTCGCCGGGACTGCCCAGCGTCGCTGCGGCCGACGACACGTTCACGATCACGCCACCGCCCCGCGCGGTCATCAGCTGTGCGGCCCGGCGTGAACACAGCAGCGTGCCCAGGAGATTGACGTCCACGACCCGGCGCAGATCGGCCGGGTCCGCGTCGGCCAGCCGCCCCAGCGGGCTGGTCACCCCGGCGTTGTTCACCAGGCCCGTCACCGGCCCGAGCCGCTGCTCGGCGATGTCGAAGAGCCGCTCGACGTCCGCCTCGACGGACGTGTCCACCCGTACGGTGACCGAGCGGCCGCCCGCTGCCCGTACCCCGTCGGCCACCGCCTCGGCCGCGTCGGCGTCACGGACGTAGCCGACCGCCACGTCGTGCCCGTCGGCCGCCAGCCGCAGGCAGGTGGCCGCGCCGATCCCCCGGCTGCCGCCGGTGACCACAGTGATGGGACGTGTCATTCCGAGCCTCCCGGAAGCAGATGTGCCAGCGCGTCATGGTCCAACGGATACGGCCGTTCGTTGGGCAACAGCTCGCCCGCGCGGGCGAGTTCACCGGCCCGCACCAGCCCGTGGACCTCCCTGGTGAGCGGCGTCACGTCCTCGATGCCCACGATCCACTCGTCGGCGTACCGGGCGGCCGCCTCCCCCGCCAGCCCCAGTTGCAGCGACCGGTGCGGCAGCGGGGTGAGGTGCAGGTCGCGTTCCGGGTCCCACTGCACGCGCGCGGGTGCCGTCCTCAGCTGCTCCTGCCACGCGGCCTGGTCGGCGTGCAGTCCGGGGACGTAGTGGGAGAGGCAGGCGTGGCGCAGGGCCCACAGGAAGCCCTCGCGGGTGATCTCGACGGCGAGGACGGTCTCCTGGTTCTCCTTCGTGCCCCAGCCACAGCGGTACATCATCCACAGGAAGGACGGCTTGATCCAGGTCATGCGCTCGCGCTTCCAGGTGGTGGGGAAGCGCCCGTCACGGGCCGCCGGTCGCCCGATGCCGGGGTGGTACGCCTGGTAGACGGTGATCGTGGAGCCCGTGTGGCGGCCCCGTACGCGGAATCTCGGCTCGGGCCGTTCGGTCTGATCGTTCACACGGGTCAGCCTCGCGCGCCCCGGCCGATCGGGACCACCGAATAACGCACGTCACGACCACCGAACGGCGGGGTCACGACCACCGATCAACTCGGCACGCCCTCTTGGCGCGGCCCGCCCCGTGCCCAACACTGAGCCGATGACGCAGCGTGTGGAGCTCGCGACCGTGATGGACCGGCTGGCCGTGGACGGCCTGGTCACCGACTACGCCGTGGCGGTGGACGACGGCGACTGGGAGGCGTACCGGAAGCTGTTCACCCCGGACGGGCGGGCGGACTACCGCTCGGCCGGCGGCATCGAGGGCGACGCCGGGAGCGTCGCCGCGTGGCTGGCCGAGAGCATGCGGGCGTTCGCCATGCGCCAGCACCTCATCGTCAACCGCCGGGTCCGCTTCGGGATCCTGGAGCGGGACACCGGGGACACGGCCCAGGTCCAGGCCGACTACATCAATCCGATGCGCCTCGCCGGTGACGGCTCGGCGGCGCCCGACTTCGTGTGCGGCGGCCGGTACGCGTTCGAGCTGCGGCGGACGGACGACGGCTGGCGGCTGCGGGAGGTGATCGTGCGGGAGAAGTGGCGGCGTGCGCCCCAGGGGTCCGGGGTCCGTGTGATCAACTGAGCGGGCGCCCTCTGTACCGAGATCGCCGGCCACGCGCACACTGGATCCACGGGTAGGGAGGCGCCGTATGAAGACCCGGCTCGAATCCCCGTGGCGGCGCTGCGTGATCGCCGCGGTGGCGGGCGCCCTGCCCATGCTCGCCTTCCCGGCTCCGTCCCTGTGGTGGTTCGCGTACGTCGCCCTGGTCCCGTGGATCCTGCTGGCCCGCACCGCGCCGACCGGGCGGCGGGCGCTGTACGACGGCTGGTGCGGCGGCTTCGGCTTCGTGCTGGCGGTGCACCACTGGCTGCTGCCCAACCTGCACGTGTTCACGTTCGTCCTCGCCGCCCTGCTCGGTGCGCTGTGGGCGCCGTGGGGCTGGCTCGTCCGCCGGTTCCTCGCCGGAGCGCCCTCCCCGGGCCGGATAGCGGCCGCGCTGCTGGTGCTGCCGTCGGGCTGGCTGGCGGTGGAGCTGGTGCGGTCCTGGCAGGGGCTCGGTGGCCCCTGGGGCATGCTGGGCGCCAGTCAGTGGCAGGTGGAACCGGCGCTGCGGCTGGCCTCGGTGGGCGGGGTGTGGCTGCTGAGCTTCCTGCTGGTGGCCGTCAATGTCTCAGTCGCCGTGCTCGTCTCGGTGCGCGCCGCCAGGATGCCCGCCCTGGCCGCCCTACTCGCCACCGCCGCGGCCACATCGGCGGCCTGGAGCTGGTCCCCGCGCCCCCACGTCGTCGGTGAGGTCCGGGTGGCCCTCGTACAGCCCGGTGTCATCCACGGCCCCGGCCCCCGGTTCGACCGCGAGGAACAGCTCACCCGGCAGCTCACCGGCCAGGACGTGGACCTGATCGTCTGGGGCGAGAGCAGCGTCGGCTACGACCTCGGCCGCCGACCCGACCTGGCGCAGCGCATAGCGGCGCTGTCCCGTGAGACGGGTGCCCCGATCCTGGTCAACGTGGACGCCCGCCGCTCGGACCGGCCCGGGATCTACAAGAGTTCGGTGCTGATCGGCCCGGACGGCCCGACCGGCGACCGCTACGACAAGATGCGGCTGGTCCCGTTCGGCGAGTACATCCCGTTCCGCTCGCTGCTCGGCTGGGTCACCTCCGTCGGCGAGGCCGCGGCCGAGGACCGCAGGCGCGGCACCGAGCAGGTCGTGATGGACGTCGGCGGCGGGCTGCGCGTCGGCCCGATGGTGTGCTTCGAGTCGGCGTTCCCCGACATGAGCCGCAGCCTCACCCGCGACGGCGCCGACGTACTGGTGGCCCAGTCGGCCACGTCGACGTTCCAGCAGAGCTGGGCGCCCGCGCAGCACGCCTCGCTGGCCGCGCTGCGCGCCGCGGAGACCGGCCGCCCCATGGTGCACGCGACCCTGACCGGCGTCTCCGCCGTGTTCGGCCCCGAGGGCCGGCGGATCGGCCCGCCGCTCGGGACGGACGCGAGCACGGCGCAGGTGTACGAGGTGCCGCTGGCCGACGGGGTCACGCCGTACGTCCGTCTGGGTGCCTGGCCGGTGTACGTCTCCGTGGTGGCGCTGCTCGCCCTGGGCCTGGTCGAGGGCGGGCGGGCGGTCAGGCGACCGCGCCGGGGCGCTCCAGAACCGCCCGTACCACCCGCTCGCACAGTTCGTGAGTCGCCAGCGCGTCCCGGGCGCTGAGCAACTTGCCCGCGCGCACGGCGTCGAGAAAGGCCAGCACCGCCTGCTCGATGCCCCGCTGGCGGGCCACCGGCACCCAGTCGCCGCGCCGCCGCAGCGTCGGCTGACCCTTGTGGTCGATCACCTCGGCCAGGTTGATCACCTGCCGCTTGGTGTCCTGCCCGGAGACCTCCAGGATCTCCTCGGCCGACCCGCTCAGCCGGTTCATCACACCGAGCGCGGTGAACCCGTCCCCGGCGAGCTGGAGCACGACGTGGTGCAGCAGCCCGTCCACGGTGCGGGCGCGCACGGTCACGTCGTCGATCTGGCCCGGCACCAGGAAGCGCAGCGTGTCCACGACGTGGATGAAGTCGTCCAGGATCATCGCGCGCGGCTCTTCCGGGAGCCCGACCCGGTTCTTCTGCATGAGGATCAGCTCGCGCGGATGCTCGGCGCACTGCGCGTACGCGGGCGCGTGCCGCCGGTTGAAGCCGACGGCGAGGCTCACGCCCCGCTCCTCGGCCAGCTCCACCAGCCGCTCGGAGTCGGCGAGTTCGTACGCCAGCGGCTTGTCGACGTACGTCGGGACGCCCGCCTCAAGCAGCCGCGTGACGATCTCGGGGTGCACGAGGGTGGGCGCGTGCACGAAGGCGGCGTCGAGGTCGTGGGCGAGGAGCGCGTCCAGGGTGCTGTGGCGCTGGGTGCGGGGCAGGTGAAGGCTGTCGGCGACGCGGTCGAGCGTGGCGGGCGTGCGGGTCTGCAGGTGCAGCTCGACCCCGGGCTGGACGCCGAGCACCGGCAGATACGCCTTCTGCGCGATGTCACCGAGTCCGATGCAGCCGACCTTCACGGGGGCTCCTTCACTGCTGGCCTGCTGGGGTCTGCTCGGAAGCATACGGCTGCCCGGGCGGCCGCCAGTCGGCGATGCCGTCGAAGCCGCGCAGCAACAGCGCCGGTGCGGCCTTCGACAGGGCGGCGATCACGGCATCGCGCACGGCCATGCCGGCGCGGTTGCTCATCATGTTCAGCCGCGCCACCTTCACGGCCTGGCGGGCGATGGCCGTCGTACGGGGCAGCCGGGCGGCGGTGTACGCGGCGAGGTCGGGCGCATGGTGCGCCAGGACGATCGCGTCCTCGATGGCCTGGTTGCCGCCCTGTCCGAGGGTCGGCGGCATCGCGTGGGCGGCGTCGCCGAGGAGCGCCACCCGGCCGCGGTGGTGGGCGGGCAGCGGCTCGGCGATGTGGTGCACGTCGTGGCGCAGCACGTCCTCGGGGCAGGCGGCGGCGAGCACGGCGGGGATCGGGTCGTGCCAGTCGCCGAACAGCCGTAGCAGCTCGGCCTTCTCGTCGTCCGGGGCTCGCTGCCCGGCGGGCGTGACGGCGGCGGCGTACGCGTAGACACGGCCGTCCTTGAGGGGATGCGTGCCCCAGATCCGGCCCCGGCCCCACGTCTCGTGCGAGGCGAACTCCACGCCGGGCACGGGGATGACGACCCGCCAGGTGGTGAATCCGGCGTACGCGAGCCCCGGGTGCTGCGGGAACAGGGCCCGGCGTACGGCGGAGTGGATGCCGTCGGCGGCCACCACCAGGTCGGCCTCCCACTCGCCGTCGGGCGTGGTCACGCGGGCCGGACGGTCCGCGTCGCCGGGGTCGGCGAGGGTCGCCGGGGCGGACGTACGGATGCGGTCCTCGGGGAGACGTGCGGTCAGGGCGTCGACGAGGGTGGCGCGGTGCAGCAGGACGAGCGGGCCGCCGAAGCGCTCGGCCGCGGCGGCGGCGCTGGACCGGGACAGCCACCGCCCCTTCGGGGTGCGCAGTCCGCCGTCGCCCTGCCATGCGGCCAGGGCGCGGATCTCGTCGCCGAGGCCGATGACGTCCAGGGCGCGCAGGGAGTTGGGGGCGAGGGAGATGGCCGCGCCGACGGGGGCCAGGGAGCGGGCGCGTTCCAGGACGGTGACCCGCCAGCCGCGCCGGTGCAGGGCGACAGCGGCGGTCAGGCCGCCGATGCCGCCGCCGATGACGACGGCTCGGGGTGGGTTGGATGGCGCTGCCATAATGCCCCTTTCTTCACTACACCCGTAGTGGCCTCGCCATCGACCGTACTACAGATGTAGTGAGACGGGTAGGTTGAGCAGCATGTCCGTACGCACCACGGGCGCGTCCCGCGCCGATCTCGTCGCCGACACCGCCCTCGCCCTGCTCGCCGAGCGCGGGATGCGCGGGCTGACGCACCGGGCGGTGGACGAGGCGGCCGGACTGCCCCAGGGCTCCACCTCGAACGTGGCCCGCACGCGCCAGGCGCTGCTGGAACTGGCGGTTCGCCGGCACGCCGAGCGGGAGGCGCGGGTGCTCGCCCTGCACGAGATGCCGGACCCGCGCGGCGGACTCGACTCACTGGTGGACGGCCTCGCCCTCGCGGTCCACCGCTCCCTCACCCGCAACCGTGACCTGGTCGTCGCCCGCTACGAACTCGCCCTGGAGGCCACCCGACGCCCCGAACTGCGCGCGTACTACGACGCCACGGGCGCCCGCTTCCGCGAGCAGCTCACCGGCCTGGTCACGGCGATGGGCTCGACCGACCCGGCCCGGCATGTGCTGATGCTGGTCGCGTGGGCGGACGGGCTGATGTTCAGCTGCGTGGCCGGGTCCTTCAACGCGGAGGTGCCGAGCCTGGACGAGGTGCGGGCGGGGCTGCGGGAGCTGCTCGGCGGGATGTTCGGCGGGGCGCCGGGGCGGCCGTAAAACCTCCTGGTGGATTTCCCTGGCGGTGCGCGAGGATGCGCCCATGACAACCGAGCGCCGTGAGCCCGCCCAGAACGCCGACGAACGGACCATGCTGGAAGGCTGGTTGGAGTATCACCGGCAGACCCTGGCGTGGAAGTGCGAGGGACTGAGCGACGCGCAGCTCCGGATCGCGGCCGTGGAGCCGTCCGAACTGTCCCTGATGGGACTGGTGCGGCACATGGCGGAGGTCGAGCGGGGCTGGTTCCGCCGGGTGCTCGTCGGCGACGACCCGGGGCCGATCTACTACACCGAGGAGGACCCCGACGGCGAGTTCCACCTCACCGAGGCGGACACCTGGGCGGGGGCGTACGCCACCTGGCAGGCAGAGATCGCGATCGCCCGGAGCAACGCGGCCGGGTTCGCGCTGGACGACCTGTCCAAGGGGCGCGGCCGCCACAGCGGCGAGCCGTTCAATCTGCGCTGGATCTACACCCACATGATCGAGGAGTACGCCCGTCACAACGGCCACGCCGATCTGATCCGCGAGCGCGTCGACGGCGCGACGGGCGACTGAACGTCACCTCGGAAGGGCGCGCCCCCTCCCTGCGGGGGCGCGCTTCACCCGTCCGGAGCAACCTGTGCTTGTCTGCTGGTCCTGCGGCGCCGCAGCCACCAGAGTGGCGGGGGTGCATCGAACGACGACCACCGCGACACTGCTCGTCACCGTGGCCCTCACGGCCGTCTCCGGCTGTGTGACCGTCCAGCGGGGCCCCACCGCCCCGCCACGGGCGTCGGCCCAGCCGTCGTTACCGCGCTCGGACGGCCGCACGGAACCGCAGATCGTGCAGGCGCCCGCCCGTGAGGCCCTGGAGATGATCGGCCCGTCCCGGCCCGACGCGACCACGCCGGAGCCACGCCGCCCCACCGCGAAGGCCCCGTTACCGACCCAGCGGCCCGCGTCCCCGCGCACGGAGTCCCGCCCGCACTCCGACCCGCCCCGTCCGGAGCCACGCCGCCCGCACGAGCCACCGCCCGCCGGGATCCCGGACGTCTCCACCGCGGTCCCCGAGAACACCGACGTGTGCGCCCTGGGCAGAAAGTACGGCGGCTGGCGCCCGGACAGCCCGGAGGCGGTGATCTGCGAGCAGACGTACGGGCGGTGAGGGGCGCGCCCCGATACCGGCGCCGCTCACGGCCGCTGCCGAGGCGGACCCCAGCCACCCCCACCGGGCGAACCGCCGTCCCCGAGCCGTAGCTCCATGCGCCCGATGGCCGCCCGCACCCCGTCCCCATAGGTGTCGTCGCCCAGGGCGTCCGCCGCGCCACGTGCCCGGCGCAGATGGGTGCGGGCGGCATCCGAGTGGCCGAGTTTGACGTAGTCGGCGGCGAGGTTCAGATGCAGGGAGGGATACAGGGCGCGGACCGCCAGGGCGCCCTCGTGGGCCGCGAGGCGGTCGTCGGCCAGCTCCTCGGCGGCGCCCAGGGCCCGCAGGTCCCAGGCCAGTTCGTCGCAGGGGTCGTCCTGGGTGTCGGCCATGTAGTGGGCCAGCGTGCAGCGGTGCAGGGGATCGCCGTCCTCGCCGATCTCCGCCCACAGCTTCAGGAAGCGGTGCCGGGCCTCCTCGCGGTCCCCCGCGTGATGCAGCATGACGACCTGCCCGATCCGTGTCATCACGGCATCCGGCGCCGCCTGCTCCTGTCGCTCCGCCACCGCACCCTCCGCGCACTCGCCGACGTCCCGTCCGTGCCGACGCTAACGGCCGCCACCGGCAATCCCGGCGAGGCGGGGCCGACCCATGACGTCGGCCCCCACGAAGCGCCCCAGGTCAGGTGAGGTCGGCCAGGTTCGGGATGCGCCAGTCCACCGGCGCATGCCCCTGCCGCGCGATCGCCTCGTTGATCTGCGTGAAGGGCCGGGAGCCGAAGAACTTCTTCGCCGACAGCGGCGAGGGGTGCGCGCCCTTCACCACCACGTGCCGGGTCTCGTCGATCAGCGGCAGCTTCTTCTGCGCGTAGTTCCCCCACAGCACGAACACCGCCGGGTCGGGCCGCTCGGCCACCGCCCGGATCACCGCGTCGGTGAACTTCTCCCAGCCCTTGCCCTTGTGCGAGTTGGCCTCGCCGCCCCGGACCGTCAGCACCGCGTTGAGCAGCAGCACGCCCTGCCGGGCCCACGGCATCAGATAGCCGTTGTCCGGGATCGGCAGGCCGAGCTCCTCCTGCATCTCCTTGTAGATGTTGCGCAGCGAGGGCGGGGTCCGCACCCCGGGGCGGACCGAGAAGCACAGGCCGTGGCCCTGGCCCTCGCCGTGGTACGGGTCCTGGCCGAGGATCAGGACCTTCACCTGCTCGTACGGCGTGGCGTCGAGCGCCGCGAAGACCTCCTCGCGCGGTGGGTAGACGGGACCGTTCGCCCGCTCCTCCTCCACGAACTCCGTCAGCTCCTTGAAGTAGGGCTTGTGGAGTTCGTCGCTCAGGACGCCGCGCCAGGACTCGGGCAGCATGGCGATGTCGGTCACGTCAACTTCCTTACGGTGTGCGGTCGGTTCCGGAGTACAGAACCTACCGGCGACCACTGACAACGGCCGCCGCGGGCGGCCTCACCAGCTGGTCTTCCGGTACAGCTCCCACACCATCATGATCGTCGACGGGTCCAGCGAGCGCTCGGCGCCGGAGATCTCCGCGCTGGCGGCGACGTACTGCTTGCCCTGCCACAGCGGCAGCAGCCGCGCGTCCTGGACGAGGATCTGCTGGGCCTCCTCGAAGTCGGCCTCCACCTGGGCGCGGTCGCTCTCGCGGCGGGAGCGGGGCAGCAGCTCCTCGGTGATCTTGGGGGCGGGGTAGGGCGTACCGAGGGCGTTCTGTTCGCCGACGAAGGGCGCGATGTAGTTGTCGGCGTCCGGGAAGTCGGGGAACCAGCCGCGCCCGAACACCGGGTACTCGCCCTTCTGGTAGCCCTCGACGTAAGTCTTCCAGGGCCTGCTCTTCAGGGTGATCTCGAACAGACCGGAGGCCTCCAGCTGCCGCTTGAGCTCCTTGAACAGCACGGCGGTCTCGGAGCCGTAGCGGTCGGTGGTGTACCAGAGGGTGAGCGGGACCGGCTCGGTGATGCCGGCCTCGGTGAGGATCTGGCGGGCCTTGTCCGGGTCGGGGTCGCCGAAGTTGTCGAAGAAGCCGGTGGTGTGGCCGGTGAGGCCCTTGGGGACCATCGAGTACAGCGGGTCGACGGTGTCCTTGTAGATGCGGTGGGCGATGGTCGCCCGGTCGACGACCTGGGCGACGGCCCGGCGCACGGCCGGCTTCCCGGCCCACTCGTCCCGCGGGTTGAACACCAGGTAGCTGATGTCGGCACCCGCGCCCTCGACGAGTTGCAGGGTCTCGTCGGCGCCCTTGCTCTGGAGGGCGACGATGTCGTCGGCGGCGAGGCCGCGGTAGGTCAGGTCGATGTCCTGGTCGCGCAGTGCCTTGACCATGGCGCCGGAGTCCTGGAAGTAACGGATGGTGACCGCATCGTTTCTTCGCTCGGCGAAGCCCTTGTAGCTGTCGTTGCGCACGAGTTCGGCCCGCGCGCCCTCGTCGTAGGAGTCCAGGACGTACGGTCCGGAGCCGGTGACGGCGCCGTCCTCGCGGAGGCGGTCGGCCGGGTAGTCGTCGGGGTCGACGACGGACATGGCGGGGGTGGCGAGCACGAACGGGAAGGTGGCGTCGGACGTCTTGAGGTGGAAGACGACCTCGCGGTCCCCGACCGCCTGCACCCGGTCCAGGCTGCCCAGCAGCCCGGCGGGGCCGCTCGGCGCGTTGATGGCCAGGATCCGGTCGATGGAGTGCTTGACGGCCTGCGCGTCGAGCGCGTCGCCGTCGGAGAAGGTCAGCCCCTCGCGCAGCTCGCAGCGGTACACCCGGTTGGCCGAGTCGGTGAACTCGCAGCTCTGGGCGGCGTCGGGCTGGGGCGAGGTGGCGCCGTTCGGGTAGCTCAGCAGCGTCTGGTAGATGTTGCGGAACAGCTCCCAGGAGCCGTCCCAGGAGGCGGCCGGATCCAGCGTGCTGGGGGCGCTGGTGGTCCCCACGACGATCGGACCGCCCTCGGCGGGGTCGCCGTCCGAAAACATGCCGCACCCGGCCACCAGGGATATGGAAGCGATCGCCGCCACTTGCCGCAGGCCTCGGTTCCGGTTGAACACGCGCACGCTCCTCGATCTGCCATACCAAGGGTCGGCAGACACTATCGCAGGCGTAGACGGCCTGAAACGTACTTGCGCCAGGTCGTTGATCAGCTTCCGGATGACGACGTTGTCATCGCCCTGTACGGCGACGATATGTCGACAGAGGCGCCGCTTCCGTCAACGGAATCGCGTCACGCGACCACCCGTCGACAGAAACGGCGCCCCTGTCCGAAAAGCCCGATCCGGTCAGCCGACCCCGGCGTTGAGGAAGATGCCGCCGTCCACGACGAGCGTCTGCCCGGTGATCCAGTCGGCCTGCGCCGAGGTGAGGAACGCGGCGGCGCCGCCGATGTCCGAGGGCACGCCGAGCCGGCCCAGCGGGTAGGCCGCGGCGGCCTCCGCCTCCCGGCCCTCGTACAGGGCCTGCGCGAACTTGGTCTTCACCACCGCCGGGGCGATCGCGTTCACCCGCACCTTGGGCGCGAACTCGTGCGCCAGCTGCAGGGTCAGGTTGATCATCGCGGCCTTGCTGATGCCGTACGCGCCGATGAAGGGCGAGGCGGAGACGCCGGCCACGGACGCGATGTTGACGATGGCGCCGCCGTTGTCCTTCTGCCAGGCGTGCCAGGTCTTCTGCGCGAAGCCGAGCGCCGAGACCACGTTGGTCTCGAAGACCTTGCGCGCGACATCGAGGTCGAGGTCGGCGATCGGCCCGAACACCGGGTTCGTACCGGCGTTGTTGACCAGGTAGTCGACCCGGCCGAAGGCCTCCATCGTGCGCTCGACGGCGACGGCCTGGTGGTCGACGTCGTGGGCCTTGCCGGCGACGCCGATGACCCGGTCGGCGCCGAGCTGCTCGACGGCCTCCTTCAGGGCGTCCTCATTGCGGCCGGTGATGCAGACGCGGTCACCGCGTGCCACCAGGGCCTCGGCGACGCCGTAGCCGATGCCGCGGCTGGCGCCCGTGACGAGCGCGACCTTGCCGGAGAGTTCAGGCAGTTCAGTCATGTCCGTGCCCCCTAGTCGAGCGGTCCGCCGGCGACGTACAGCACCTGGCCGGAGACGAAGCCGGCCGCGTCGCCCGTGAAGAAGGCGATGGCGTTGGCGATGTCTTCGGGCTCGCCGACGCGCTGGACGGGGATCATGGAGGCCGCGGCGGCCTTGAAGTCCTCGAAGCCCATGCCGACCCGCTCGGCGGTCGCGGCGGTCATGTCGGTGGCGATGAAGCCGGGGGCGACGGCGTTGGCGGTGACGCCGAACTTGCCGAGCTCCTTGGCGAGGGTCTTGGTGAAGCCCTGCAGACCCGCCTTGGCGGCCGAGTAGTTGACCTGGCCGCGGTTGCCGAGCGCGGAGGACGAGGAGAGGTTGACGATCCGGCCGAAGCCCGCGTCGACCATGTACTTCTGGCAGGCCTTCGACATCAGGAAGGCGCCGCGCAGGTGCACGTTCATGACGGTGTCCCAGTCGACGACGCTCATCTTGAACAGCAGGTTGTCGCGGAGCACGCCCGCGTTGTTGACGAGGATCGTCGGCGCGCCGAGCTCCTCGGCGACGCGGGCGACGGCCGCCTCGACCTGCGCCTCGTCGGAGACGTCGCAGCCGACCGCGATGGCCTTGCCGCCGGCCGCGGTGATCTTCTCCACGGTGTCCTTGCAGGCGGCCTCGTCGAGGTCGAGCACGGCGACCGCGCGGCCCTCGGCCGCCAGGCGTACGGCGGTGGCGGCGCCGATGCCGCGCGCGGCGCCGGTGACGACTGCGACCCGCTGCTCAGTGGTGGACATTGCTGCTTCTCCTCGCCCTTGGGATGCGGCTCAGCGGCACACTCTCCGATGAGCGACCGCTTAGTACCTTCAGCAGACGTGACGCTAGAAGCCCTGGCACCCGGTGTCAACGGCCCATCGGGTGCATGTGATCCATCACCTCACGAGCAGGTCGAGCAGCCGTTCGGTCTCGGCCACCGGATCGGCGGTGAGCCCGGTGTGTACGGGCCCGGGCTGGACGACCGTGGAGCGGGGCGCAATCAGCCAGCGAAAACGCCGCCCGGCGTCGTCCCCCACCGCCTGCCCGGCCGCCTCCCCGCCCCCGCACACGCCCTCCACCGCGCGCAGCGCGGCACGCACGCCGGCCACGTCCGCGTCCGGGTCCAGGGCCAGCAGCCGCGCCTCGTCCAGGTGGGTGCGGGCGCCGACGTACGCCTTGGCGCGGCAGTACACGAGCACCCCCGCGTTGATGCACTCGCCGCGCTCGATGCGCGGTACGACGCGCAGCAGGGCGTACTCGAAGACATCCCGGCCGCCGCCCTGACCGGCCCTGGTGATGTGGCGCTCGATCGGCTCGCTCACTTGACCCCCTCGATGCGTTCGTGGATGACGGCGGCACGCGCGAACAGCTCGTGTGCGTAGGCCCGGCGCAGGTCGTCCGGTGTGTCGAGGCCGGGCTCGCCGGTCAGCCAGGCGTCGGGGATCTCGGCGGTGACCTCGGCCAGCAGTTCCTCGGTGACCAGGGGTGCGAGCGCGGCGGCGGCCGCGGCGACGTCCGGCGCGAAGGAGTGCAGGGCGTGGTCGGAAGCGTCGTACGGGCGGGCGGCGAAGGCCGCGGCGCCGGGCCAGTTGTGGTGCCAGATCATGGTGGCGCCGTGGTCGATGAGCCACAGCTCGCCGTGCCACATCAGCAGGTTGGGGTTGCGCCAGGAGCGGTCGACGTTGTTCACCAGCGCGTCGAACCAGACAATCCGGCCGGCCTCCTCGGGGCTCACCGTGAAGGCGAGGGGGTCGAAGCCGAGCGCCCCGGACAGGAAGTCCATGCCGAGGTTGGTGCCGCCGCTGGACCTGAGCAGCTCCTGGACCTGCTGTTCGGGTTCGCCGAGCCCGAGGACCGGGTCCAGCTCGACGGTCGCCAGGCGGGGCACGCGGAAGCCGAGCCGGCGGGCGAGTTCGCCGCAGACGACCTCCGCGACGAGTGTCTTGCGGCCCTGCCCGGCGCCGGTGAACTTCAACACGTACGTCCCGAAGTCGTCGGCCTCGACGAGTCCCGGCAGCGAGCCGCCCTCACGCAGCGGTGTGATGTAGCGGGTCGCGATGACTTCCTTGAGCATCGCCCCAGGCTACTGGGGTGTTCGGGTGAAAGTTCGCCGTGGCGGTTGAACCCGGGCCGTCTTGCGGCCGTACTGCTGAACAGATCAGCTAGGAGATCAGGCAACGTCCGCGGAAGGAAACGTCAGCATGTCCAGCGAATCGCTTCACACCGAGTCGGGTCCGGCCCGTCGTACCGTCATGGCGGCGGCCGGGGCCGCCGGGCTCGCCGTCGCGCTGACCGCGTGCGGGTCGGGCGACGACTCGTCCGGATCCGGTTCCGAGTCCGGTGCCGAGTCCGGTTCCGAGTCCGGTGCCGGGGCCGGTGCAGGCGCCGGGGTCGGCACTGTCCTCGGCAAGACCGCCGACGTCCCCGAGGGCGGCGGGATGGTCTTCGGCGACGTGGTGGTCACCCAGCCGGCGGCGGGCGACTACAAGGCGTTCTCCTCCAAGTGCACCCACCAGGGCTGCGCGGTGAAGGACGTCAGGGACGGGGTCATCATCTGCCCCTGTCACGACAGCCACTTCTCCGCCACCGACGGCAGCGTGAAGAAGGGCCCGGCGACCCAGCCACTGGCCGCCGAGAACATCACCGTGGAGGGGGACGAGATCCGTCTCGTCTGACGGTCAGCGGCGACGCGGCCGTTTGAAGCAGCCGAGCACCTCGTCCGTGGTCGCGACCGTGGCGACCAATGCGAGGGTGTTGCGGATGATCGCGGGGGTGTAGTCGGCGGGCACCCCCGCGACGGCGTCGGCCGGCACCACGGCCGTGTAGCCGAGGTTCACCGCGTCGAACACCGCGTTGGGCACGGCCACGTTGGCGGAGACGCCGGTGACGATCAGAGTGCGGCAGCCGAGGTTGCGCAGCAGCGCGTCGACGTCGGTGCCGTGGATCGGCGACAGGCCGTGCAGCCGTCGTACGACGAAGTCCTCGTCGGCGACCTCGATGGGAGCCGCGACGCGCACCGCCGTGGTGCCGGCCAGCTGCTGGACGGGCAGCCGTTCGGCGGCGCGGAACAGGCGGGCGTTGCGGCTCGCGCCGCGGCCGTCGGGGCGGCGTTCGGCGATGGCGTGGATCACCTGGATGCCGCTCTCGTGGGCGGCGGCCACCAGCCGGGCCACATTGCCGAGGGCGCCCGAGGAGCGGAACTCCTTCGCCAGTTCCGGCAGGGCGCTGTCCGGGCCGACGACGCCCTGCTGGCACTCGACGGTGAGGAGCACCGTGGTCGCGGGGTCGAGCAGTTCGCTGAGCTGTTCGGACGACGGCATGGTGCCCCCTGCTGGCCGACGGTGTGGGAGCGGGTGAGATTAACCACCATTGCACGGGGACGGAAGACGGCCCATCCTTTCTGACATACCGTCAGGTGCCGTTCTTTCGATGGGAAGTCGAGGGGAAACACATGACAGCCACTCAGCGCCGGGGCCGGAAGATCATGATGACGCCCGGTGAGCTGGACGAGTTCCTGACCAGCCAGCGCACCTGCCGGGTCGCCACGGTGTCGGCCGACGGGGCGCCGCACGTGAGCACGCTCTGGTTCGCCTGGGACGGCACGTCGATGTGGCTGTACTCCGTGGTGCGCAGCAAGCGGTGGGCCGATCTGCGCCGCGATCCGCGGGTGGCGATCGTGGTCGACACCGGTGAGGAGTACGACGAACTGCGCGGCGTCGAGCTGTCCGGGACCGTCGAGTTCGTGGGCGAGATCCCGCGCACCGGGGAGCTGTGCGCCGAACTCGACGTGCCGGAGACGTTGTTCGCCCGGAAGAACTTCGGGCTGGACGAGATGCCGCACGACGGGCGGCACGCGTGGGTGCGGCTCACGCCGTCGAAGACGGTGTCCTGGGATTTCCGCAAGCTGGGGTCGCTCTAGCGGGCGGTCAGCCGACGCTCTCCCCCGCCGCCCGCAGCGCCGCGACCGCCGCCCGGATCGACGGGCGGCGGTCGGCGTCCGCCCGCCAGACGACGTACACATGCCGCCGCACCCGCTGCTTCAGCGGCACGGTGACGACTCCGGCGGGCATCGGATGACGGCCCAGCAGCGGGGCGATGCACACGCCCAGCCCCGCGGCGACCAGCGCCAGCTGGGTGTGTGTCTCGGCGGCGCGGTGGCCGAGGATCGGCTCGACGCCACGCGAGCGCAGGGTGAACATCAGCCACTCGTGGCAGAACTCGCCCTGGCCCCAGGTGATCCACTCGTCCTCGGCGAACTCCCCCAGGTCCACCTCGTCCCGGCGGGCGAGCGGATGCCCGGCGGGCATCGCCACATCGGCGGGGTCGTCCAGGATCGACGCCTTGACCAGGCCGTCCGGCAGCGCCATCGGCTTGTTGTACCAGTCCAGCACCACCGCGAGGTCGAGGTCGCCGCGCACCACGCCCTGGATGCCGGGCTCCGGCTCCAGCTCGCAGGTGCGCAGCCGCAGCCCGGGATGCGCGGCGCGCAGTGTGGCGAGCGCGGTGGGGAACAGTCCGCGCGCGGCGGTCGGGAACGCCGACAGGCGCAGCTCACCGGCGACCTGGCCGCGCTGGGCCTCCAGGTCGGACTGGGCGAGGGCGACCTGCGACAGGATGCGCGCCGCGTGCTCGGCGAGCAGCCGGCCGGCGTCGGTGAGCCGGACGCCCCGCCCGTGCTTGGCAAGCAACTGCTGGCCGACCTCGCGCTCCAGCTTGGCCAGCTGCTGGGAGACGGCCGAGGTCGTGATGTGCAGCCCTTCGGCGGCGCCGCTCACCGAGCCGTGCCGGGCGAGAGCGTCGAGGGTGCGGAGACGGTCCAGGCTCAACATGTAAGCAATGCTACGAGGTTCAGCGTGCGAAATCTCGCTTGTGCTACGAGATTGTTTCCAGCAGGGTTGCTTCCGTGACCACCGCCATGACCAAAGCCACCCACGGTCCTCTACGCACCCCGGCCGCCCGCCGCACGATCGACTGGCGAATCCGCTTCGCCGCCCTGTCGCTGGTCTGGGGATTCAGCTTTCTGCTCATCAAGGTGGGCACCGACGGCTACGCCCCCTTCCAGGTGACCCTCGGCCGTCTGGTGTTCGGTACGGCGGTACTCGCGGCGGCGCTGGCCATGAAACGCGAGCGGCTCCCGCGCGGGGCGCGCACCTGGGCCCATCTGACGGTCGCCGCGTTGCTGCTCAACGCGCTGCCGTTCTCCCTGTTCGCCTACGCCGAGCTGACCATTCCGTCCACGCTCGCCGGCATCTGCAACGCCACCTCACCGCTGTGGGGCATGGCCCTGTCCCTGGTCGCCCTCTCCGAGGACCGGCCCACCCGGGTCCGGGTCGCCGGTCTGGGCCTGGGCTTCCTCGGAGTGCTCACGGTGCTCGGCGCCTGGCAGGGCTTCACCGGCGTCGACCCCACGGGCACGGCCCTGGCGCTGCTGGCCTCGCTCAGCTACCCGATCGGATGGATCTACGTCCGCCGCACGTTGGCCGGGTCCAGCGACTCGCATCTGTCCCTGACCGGGGCCCAGTTGCTGCTGGCGACGCTCCAACTGGCGGTCGTCACACCGCTGTTCACGAGCATGCCGACCCGTTTCCCGGTGGTGCCGCTGCTCGCCGTCGCGGCCCTGGGCACCCTGGGCACGGGCCTCGCGGTGCTGATCCAGTACGGCCTGGTCGCCGAGGTCGGCCCGACCACCGCCCAGATGGTCACCTACTTCATCCCGGTCATCGCCACGGCCGCGGGCGTCGCCATCCTCGGCGAATCCCTGACGTGGTCGACGCCGGTCGGCGCGGTGATCGTCCTGGCGGGGGCGGCGTTGACGCAGGTGCGGTCGCGGGGCTGATACGGCGGGCCCGGGGGCCTGACCCGGCTCAGTCCTTCGGCGAGCTCGCTCAGTCCTTCGGCGTGCCGATCCGCAGCCGGTTGCCGTCGGGATCGCGCAGTTCGACCTCGCGGGCCCACGGGGCCTCATGCACCGGCACGCCGAACTCGGCGGCGACCTCGTCGACGTCGGCGAGCCGGAGATAGACCAGCGTGTCGGGCCGGGCGTCGCCGGTGTGCTCCGACAGGAACAGGCTCACCGGCCCCCGGGCCACCTCCACGAACGCGGGGAGCCCCGGCTCGAAACGGTGCTCCCACTGCTGGGCGAAGCCCAGGCGCTCGTACCAGCGGACCGCTGCGGCGGCGTCGGCCACCCGCAGGATCGGGATGACGTCCTCGTCCATGCCGCCATCGTTCCAGACGGCGCTCCTAGACGTAGCTGCGCACCGGCGCCGGGCGGACGGCGGCCGCGATCGCGTCGGCCAGCGGTTCCGTCTCGGCGTCGGTGAGTGTCGAGACGGTGACCCGGATGCCGGGCGGGGCGCTCATCCGGAAGCGGGCGCCGGGGGCGACGGCCCACCCGGCGTGCAGCAGCCGGGCGACGGCCGCCGTCTCG
This sequence comes from Streptomyces spinoverrucosus, assembly GCF_006539505.1. GTDB lineage: Bacteria > Actinomycetota > Actinomycetes > Streptomycetales > Streptomycetaceae > Streptomyces > Streptomyces spinoverrucosus. Next base: position 16,627 of record NZ_BJND01000035.1, on the reverse strand, counting down.
TCCGGCACCGGGATCCAGACGTTCAGGCCACTGCGCCCGTACGCCGTCACCCCGCGCCGCGCGAGCGCGTCGATCAGCGCGTCCCGGCGCCGCCCGTACGCCGCCGCCACCGCCGCCGGGTCCACCGCGCCGTCGGCCCACAGCCGCGCCACCGCCCGCTGGGTGATCCGGCTGACCCAGCCGGGCCCGAGCCGCTGCCGTCCACGCACCCGATCCAGCGTGACCTCGTCACCGGTGAGCACGGCGAGCCGCAGGTCGGGGCCGTAGGCCTTGGCCGCCGAGCGGACGAAGGCCCAGTGCTGGGTGACGCCGGCCAGGGGGTGCAGGGGCAGGTCGACGATGCCGTGGCCGTGGTCGTCCTCGATCAGCAGGGTCGCCGGATGCCGTCGGAGCACCGAGCGCAGGGCACGCGCGCGTGCGGCGGTCAGCGCGGCGCCGGTGGGGTTCTGCGCGCGGTCCGTGACGACGAGGGCCCGGGCGCCCGTCTTGAGGGCGCGCTCCACCTGCTCGGGGAGCGGTCCGTCGTCGTCGAGGGCGACGGGGAGGGTGCGCAGGCCGAGCGCGGGGACCAGGTCGAGCAGGCCGCCCCACCCGGGATCCTCCACGGCGACGGCGTCCCCGGGCTTCAGGTGGGCCGCCAGGACCCGCTCGATGGCGTCCAGCGAGCCGGAGGTCACCGCGATCGGGCCCGCCGGCACTCCCCCGGCGTCCAGCTCGGCCCGGGTGAGGCGGGCCAGTTCGGGCTCCACCGGGTCGTCCCCGTACAGCACCGGCGCCCGGTCCGCCGCGTCCGCGAAAGCCGCCGCCAGCGACGGCAGCAACGCCGGGTCCGGGTTCCCGGCGGCCATGTCCCGCACGCCCGCCGGTACGTCCACCCCGAGCTCCTCGCGCCCGGTGGTGGCCGGTTTGTGCCGCACACGGCTGCCGCGCCGACCGTCGGTCTCGATGACCCCGCGCTCCCGCAGGATCCGGTAGGCGGCGGCCACGGTGTTCGGGTTCACACCGAGCCGGGCGGCCAACTCCCGCAGGGGCGGCAGCAGTTGCCCGGGCTCCAGCTCGCCCGCGGCCACCGCGCGCTCCACACTCGCGGAAATCTCCGCTGCGCCCCGGCCTTTGATCGGATACTCTCCTAGCACAAAGCCAAGTATGCACTAGTGCAATGGGGATGCCAAATGCAGGAGACCCAGGAGACGACGCGGGGCGCCCGGGAAGCGACGCCGCCTCCCGCCGCCTACACCCCGACCGACCGCACCGTCCCCACCCGCTCCGCGGACCGCGCGTCGTACGACAAGGAGCTGGTGCACGCGATACTCGACGAGGGCTACGTCTGCCACCTCGGCTTCGTCCGCGACGGCGCGCCGGTGGTCCTGCCGACGCTGTACGGCCGGGTCGGCGAGCGGCTCTACGTGCACGGCTCGACCGGCTCGCGCCCACTGCGGATGACCGGCCAGGCCGATCCGGGCCTCCCGGTGTGTCTGACGGTGACGCATGTCGACGCCCTGATCCTGGCCCGCTCGGCCTTCCACCACTCGATCAACTACCGCTCCGTCGTGGTGCACGGCATCGCCCACGACGTCACGGATCCCGAGGAGAAGCGGCTGGCGCTGGACGCGCTGGTCGACCATGTCGTGCCGGGCCGCTCGCGCGACTCCCGGCCCGCCAACAAGAAGGAACTCGCCGCCACCGCCGTCATCCGCCTCGACCTCGACGAGGTCTCCGCCAAGCTGCGCACCGGCGGCGTCAACGACGAGCCTGAGGACCTGGCCCTCCCCCACTGGGCGGGAGTGGTCCCGCTGCGCAAGGGCTACGAGACGCCGGTCCCGGACGCCGATCTGGCGCCCGGGACCGAGGTGCCCGACTACCTCGCGGTGCCGTGACCCACGGGGGTCGGCCCGCCCCGGGGAGGTGCCGACCCCAGTGCGCCCTGCGACGGGCTGTCAGCCGATAGTTGGCTCGGACCGCGCCGCGCGTGCCTCGGAAACCACGAGCCCGCGACCGAGCCCAGCATCAGCAGGGTGCCGATCAGGGTGGCGGTGGTGAGCTGTTCGCCGAGCAGGGTGACGGCCAGGACCGCCGCGCTGACCGGCTCCAGCAGCATGATCACGGACACGGTGGCCGACCGGACGACGGCCGCGCCCGCGAAGTAGAGGGCGTAGGCGAGCGCCGTGGGGATCGCCGCGATGTACACCAGGAGCCATAGCAGCAGGGCGGGTTCGGCGGTGTGCGGCACCAGCCCCTCCGCCAGCGCGAACGGCAGCAGGCACAGGGTCGTGACCGCGAACGCCCAGACGGTGGTGTCGGAGGCGTCCGCGCCGCCACGGCGGCCCCAGTAGCGGGTGAGCAGGGTCATCGCGCAGTACCCGGCGGCGGACAGCAGCGCGAGCACGACGCCCCACGGGCGTACGGCGGTGTCCTCGCCGCCGAGTACGAGCACCCCGAGTCCGGTGAGCGCCCCGGCGACAGCCAGGACGCCGGGGCGACCGAGCCGCTCGCCCATGGTCAGCCGCGCGCCGAGCGCGATGAGGACGGGACCGGCACCGAGGGTGACGACGGTCGCGACGGCGAGGCCGGTGGCGTCCACGGCGGCGAAGTAGGCCGTCTGGAACGCCGCAAGCCCGAGTCCGGTGGCACCGGCCCGGAGAGCCTTGCGGGCGAGCGGTTCGGGGGCGGCCGTGGTGGATCGCGGGTGCGGGGCTTCGGAGGTGGCCGAGGTGGCTCGCGGGCGCGAGGTTTCGGAGCCAGCCGAGGTCGCTCGCGAGCACAGGGTTCCGGAGGCGGCCGCGGTGGCTCGCGGGCGCGGGGTGGGAGCCGCGCCCGGACGCGGACGCAGGGCGGGGCCCCCGCCGGGACGCGGGCGCAGCTGACGCGCCGCGAGCAGCAGGAGCAGGCCGGCCGCGCAGCGCCAGAAGGACAGGGCGACGGAACCCATGTCGCTGGCGCGGTAGACCAGCGAGGCGGCCGCGCCCGCGGTGCCCCAGGCGGCACCGGCGACGATCAGATACAGGAGGCCTCGCCCGACGGGCAGGCCGGAAGCAACAGTGGACACGCGTGTTCTCCGCAGTTGCGCAGGAGCGCAGAAGATCGGGAAGGACCACCGCTCAGCGGGGTCCGCGGACGTCTTCCGCGGGCAGCACCGTTCGGCCCGGCAAGATCACGCCGAGCAGGGATGTCCGGAGGGCCCGCCTCAGGCGGCCGGAGGCGGAAGAACGCGTGCGTCCGAATGCATGGTCAGCACCTTACGTAGCCGTACCCCGGGCCGACAACTCGCGTTCGGGCCCGCCACCGGCCGCCACCGGCTCCGCAGACCCCTTCGCGGGCGTCGACGACTGCGCGATGAACGCCCCGACGAGAACCACCACGCCGCCCACGATCTGCGGCGCCGAGAGGTGCTCCCCGAGCAGCACCCAGGCCAGGACGGTCGCGATGACCGCCTCCAGGCACGCCACCACGCCCGCGACCTGCGGGGAGAGCCGGCGCACGGAGAGCACGCCGGTGACGTACGCGACGACGGTCGCGACCAGCACGATCCAGGCCAGCAGTGCGACGGCCGGGACGGCGGTGCCGTCCATGTGCGCGGAGTCCGCGAGCACCGACCAGTCCATGCCCCAGGGGCGGGCCACGACGGTCAGCACGGCGGCGCCGATCAGGAGGCCGTAGGCGATCACGCCCAGCGGGTCCGGGGCGTCGGCGCCGGAGTCGCTGCCCTGGTCGGACAGCACGAAGTAGCCGACCTGGCAGCAGGCTGCGCCGAGCGCGAGCAGCAGCCCGAGGGCGTCGAAGCCGAGTCCGGACCACACCTCGACCACGCAGGCGAGGCCGCCGACCGCGAGGACCACGCCGAGCGCCGCCGCACGCGTCACCGGCCGCCGCTGCACGAACCGCACCCAGCCGAGCACCAGGGCCGGCGCGAGGTACTCGACGAGCAGCGCGACACCGACCGGGATGCGGGAGATCGCGGCGAAGTAGCAGGCCTGCACACCGGCGACGGCCAGCAGTCCGAACCCGGCGAGCAGCGCGGGGCGGCGGCGCAGCAGCGCGCGGTGGCGCACGGCGAGCGGCAGCATCACCAGGGCCGCCCCGGCCACCCGCAGCCACACCACGTGCAGCGGGTCGAGGCCCGCCTCGATCAGCGGCTTGGCCGCGACTCCCGATCCGCCGAAGGCGAGGGCCGACCCGAGCGCGAGCGCGAGCCCGGCACCCTTGCCGCGGCCGCCCCGACTGCTGACTGACGTATGCACCCGGACATGATGACAGGCGACGACATGACCGTCACCCCTGATGACTCCTGTCTCACCGGCTGGACGTCCGGCATCGGTCAGCAACCGGCTTCGGCGCCCCCGACGTACTCCTGTGAGCCGTGCTCGATCCGCATGAACAGCTCGGGCACGTCCACCCCGGCGCGCTCCAGCACCTCCACGGCCCGCGACCGGGGGTCCACCACGATCCCCGCGAGCAGATCGACGCCGTGGGCCGGGCCGTCGCCCCGACGGGCGGCCCGCTCACCGGCGTACGACATCGCCGTGGCGGCCAGCGGCGAGTAGCCCGCGTCCCCGGTCACGACCGGGATCGCGCCGGAGTCCTCGACGGTGCTCTGCCAGCGCAGGCCGTAGCCGATGCTGCGCTGCACGAGATAGCCGAGCAGCCGGGCGATCTGGGGCTCGCCGTCGAAGGCGGCGCGCACCTGGGGGTCGTACTCCAGGAGCGAATGGAGCAGATGGGCGGTGTCGATCTGCCGGTCCCCGTCCCGCACGGCCCGCCTGCGAGCAGCCGCGACCACCGCTGCCAGCTCGGCGCTGAGCCTGGCATCGTTGTCCACACCGGACTGTTCGTCGGCCTGCTGCCGGGGGATCGGGAATTGCACACCCCTACCCCATCAGCCCCCTTGGATCCCGTCATCCCCAGCCAGAACCATTTTCGCGTCCCACACCCAGCGGACATCACCGGCGGGAATCTCCTCCTTACGGATGACATCAGGCCGTATCGGCCATGGGGGCGTGCGCCGCCTTGCCATGCACCCCCAACGCGGCCATCATGCCCCGTCGACCGTCCCGCACCGCTCACACCGCGGAGCGCGTGTGAGAGCGTCTGAGCGCGTCCACATTTCCTGACGGTTCATCAGTATTGAATGTTGCAGGCCCTGCGGCTACGTTCCGCGACACCGAAGCCCGACACGAAGGGGTGGTCGCATGGCCGAAGTCAGCGCGGAGGCACGCATCGGGGCGCCGGCCGAGAAGGTGTGGGCCCAGCTCACGGACTGGTCCGCGTACGGGGAGTGGAACGCGACCCACACCAGCTTCCCCAAGGGCGGACCCGCCGTACTGGAGGTCGGCGCGACTTTCCAGGAGAACATGAAGCTCATGGGCTTCCCGGCCGAGGTCGAGTGGACCGTGGAGGAACTGACACCGGCCCGGGTGCTGGCCATCCGCGGCAAGGGGCCGATGTCCGTCACGGTCGCCACGCGCTACACACTGACCCCCGACGGCGACGCCACGACGGTGCGCATCGACGGGGAGTTCACAGGCGCGGCGGTCTCGCTGATGGCGGGCAAGCTCAAGGACTCGGCGACGGCCGCACTGAACGAGTCGCTGCGCAAGCTGGCGGGGCTGGTGGCCTGAACGAACGGCAGGCAAAGCGCCCCGCGGATCGCTCCACGGGGCGCCTGTGGTGCCGTACGGCTGCTGTCAGTCCTCGTCGGCGAGGATCAGATACAGCTTCTTGCGGGCCTCGTTGATGACCGTGAGCGCCTTCTCGCGCTGCTCCTTGTCGCCGGTCTTCCAGACCTGGCTGAAGGCCTCCATCAGACCGAAGCCGGCCTGGCGGATCTCGCTGAGGGCCTCCCAGTCGACGCCGCGCGAGGCCTCTTCCCAGGGGGCGTCCGGGCCTTCCTCGGCGGCCGTGCGGCCCGCCTCGGTGAGCGAGAACAGCTTCTTGCCGCCCTCGGTCTCGCTGGCGATCAGCCCCTCGTCCTCCAGTAGCTGGAGGGTGGGGTACACCGAGCCGGGGCTGGGCTTCCACGCCCCGCCGCTGCGCTCGGCGATCTCCTGGATCATCTCGTAGCCGTGCATCGGCCGGTCCTTCAGCAGGGCGAGGATCGACGCGCGTACGTCACCGCGCCGCGCCCTCCCCCTGGGCCCGCCGCGCCCTCGTCCGCCCCAGGGGCCGGGACCGAAGCCGCCGAAACCGCCCGGGCCGCCGTGGTGGCCGAAGCCGTGTCCGCCCGGCCCGAAGGGGCCGAAGGCCGCACGCCGTCCGTCGAAGTCGCCCCGACCGCGCCGGGGACCGCCGTGACCGTGTCCATGCTCGTATCCGTGGCTGTGCATTGCCATCACTCCAAACGTTCGTTGATCTAGCGCAGATCTACCGTTGACCTGTCGCGATGCCTCAACGATATATCGGAAGCAGTCGGCTGGCAACCCTCACCGACAGACAGCCGCATCCAGAAACGGTCCAGAGATCGCGAATTGGCCTTGGTCTGCGGCTTCGGCCGCTCCTACCGTCATGGCCATGCGGATTCGAATCGTCGATGCCTTCACCGACCGCCCCTTCGCCGGCAACCCGGCCGGGGTCCTTCTCCTCGACGCCTTCCCCGAGGACGACTGCCTGCAGAAGGTGGCCCTGGAGGTCAACCACGCCGAGACGGCCTACGCCCACCCGCTGCCCGAGGGGGGCGAGGCCGACTGGGCGCTGCGCTGGTTCACTCCGGCGACCGAGGTCGCGATGTGCGGCCACGCCACGCTCGCCACGGCCCACGTCCTGCACACCACCGGCGCCCACGAGGGCCCGGTACGGTTCGCCACCCGCAGCGGCGTCCTCATGGCGACGCCCCACGACGACGGCTCGATCACCCTGGACTTCCCCACCGCCCCGCTCACGCCCGTCGACGCGCCCGAGGGGCTCGCCGAGGCCCTGGGCGCGCAGCCGCGGGCGGTCTTGGACACCGGCCCGAACGTCGGTGACCTGCTGGTGGAGCTCGCCGACGAGAAGACCGTCCACGCCCTGCGCCCCGACCACAAGGCCATCGCCGCCCACTCGACGCGCGGCATCATCGCCACCGCCCGCGCCGAGGACCCGGCCCTCGGGTACGACTACGTCTCCCGGTGCTTCTTCCCGAACGTCGGCATCGACGAGGACCCGGTCACCGGCAGCGCCCACACCGCGCTGGCCCCGTTCTGGTCCGAGCGCCTCGGCCGCGCCGAGCTGACCGGCCTGCAGGCATCGCCCCGCTCCGGCCGCGTGCGCACCGAACTGCGCGGCGAGCGCACGCTGCTGAGCGGCCGGGCGGTGACGGTGATCGAGGGCGAGCTGCTCGCCTGACGGCGCCTCAGGCCGTGGGCAGCCAGTCCACCTTCCCGGCGAGCAGGGCGTACCCCACGAACGCCCCGATGTCGAGCAGCGAGTGCGCGACCACCAGGGGGCCGACGCGGCCCCAGCGCCGGTAGAGGTAGACGAAGACGACGCCCATCACCATGTTGCCGATGAAGCCGCCGATGCCCTGGTAGAGGTGGTACGACCCGCGCAGCACGGAGCTGGCCGCCAGCGCGGCGCCGCGCGACCAGCCCAACTGGTCGAGCCGGCGCAGCAGGTAGCCGACGACGATGACCTCTTCGAGGATCGAGTTCTGCAGGGCCGAAAGGATGAGCACCGGGTACTTCCACCACACGTCGGGCAGGGCCTCGGGGACGACCGTGAGGTTGAAACCGAGGCCGCGTGCGGCGAGGTAGAAGGCGATGCCGGTGCTGCCGATCACCGCGGCGATGGCGGCTCCGCGCCCGAGGTCGGGCCAGGGGCAGGTGCGGTCGAAACCGAGGGTCTTCAGGCTCTGCCCCTCGCGCAGCAGGAAGTGCGCGACGAGGGCGACGGGGATCAGCGCGGTGGTGATGCCGAACAGCTGCCAGGCCAGATCGAGCCAGGGGCGGCCGGGGGCGGCGGAGGCGTTGAGGGTGGCGGCCTGGTCCTTCAGCCCACCGGGTTTGGTGACGGACCCGACGAAACTGATGACGGCGGACACGGCGCTGGCGCCCAGCGAGACACCGAGCACGAGCAGGGTCTCGTCCCGCAGCACCCGCCGCGACGGCACCTCGCCCGACGCGGCCCCATCCACGGTCCCCGCCTCACCCTGCACGCCTGCCTCCAGTCGAGTGGTCGCGTAACGCCCCCATCATGGACTGTCGACGACCGCGACCAGGCAGCAGGGGCCGACGGCCCCATGAGTTGCCGTGCACATCTCTTCTCCGCCGCAGCGGCATCGCCGGTCTGTGCCGTCGTGGTCACCCCAACTGCGCAGCCTCCGGCAACCCCACCGGCCACGTATGCACCGGCTCCCCCTGATGCATCAGCTCCGCATAGCGGCGCGTCGTCGCGGCCAGCGCGGCTTCGCGGGACAGACCGCTCTCCAGGGCCCGGTGGAAGGTCGCGACCTGCCAGGACGCCCCGTTCACCCGACGTCGGCAACGCTCGTCGATCACGCCGAGGTAGAGGTCCCGGTCGGCCGGTTCGACACCCCACGCGTCCAGCCCGACCTCGGCGAGCGGCAGCAGTTCGTCGCGGACGAGACTCACCGCGTCGACCTCGGTCGTGCCGCCGTACCGCCCCCGCCGCGGCCAGGTGAAGCGCGCCTCGATGCCGTACCGGCACGCGGCGTCGAAGTTGGCCGCGGCCGCCTCGAAGGGCAGCCGGGTCCACACCGGCCGGGAGTCCTCGGCGAGCGCGCGGATGACGCCGTAATAGAAGGCGGCGTTGGCGATGACGTCGGTGATGGTCGGCCCGGCGGGCAGGACGCGGTTCTCGACGCGCAGGTGGGGGACGCCGTCGGCGATGCCGTAGACGGGCCGGTTCCAGCGGTACACCGTGCCGTTGTGCAGCACCAGCTCGGCGAGCTTCGGTACGCCGCCCGCGTCGAGCACGGCCAGCGGGTCCTCGTCGTCGCAGATCGGCAACAGTGCGGGGTAGTAGCGCAGGTTCTCCTCGAAGAGGTCGTACGCCGAACTGATCCACCGCTCCCCGAACCAGGTGCGCGGCCGGACCCCCTGCGCCTGGAGCTCGGGCGGGCGGGTGTCGGTGGACTGCTGGAACAGCGGCGGCCGGGACTCGCGCCACAGCTCCCGGCCGAACAGGAAGGGCGAGTTCGCGCCCATCGCTATCTGCGCGGCGGCCGCCGCCTGCGCGGCGTTCCACACGTCGGCGAACCGCCCCGGCGTGACCTGAAGGTGCAGCTGCACGGACGTGCAGGCGGCCTCCGGCGCGATCGACTTCGACGTGCAGGTCAGATGCTCCACACCGTCGATGTCCAGCGTGAAGTCCTCGCCCCGGGCGGCCACGATCTGGTCGTTGAGCAGGACGTAGCGGTCCACGTCGGACAGGTTCGAGGAGACCAGATCGTCCCGTTCGAGGGTCGGCAGAATACCGATCATCACGATTCCGGCGTCCACCTCGCCCGCTTTCCGGTGGGCATATGCCAGGGACGTACGGAGCTCTTCCGCGAGCCGATCGAATACCCGCCCACCAAGTCGATGTGGGGCTATGTTGACTTCCAGGTTGAACATGGCGAGTTCTGTTTGGAAATCTCGGCTCGCGATTCTTTCAAGGACCTCCCCATTGAGCATTCTGGGCAGACCGTCGGCGCCGGCGAGATTGAGTTCGATCTCCAGCCCCATGAGGTTCTTCGGCCGGTCGAACCGCTTCTCCTCCAGCAGTCGCTCCAGCCCCCGCAGACACTGCCGGAGCTTCGTGCGGTAGCGCTGGCGATCGGACAGGTCGAACGCGCCCGCCACGACCTTCTCCCCCATCGAAGCGTCCCTCCTCGGTGGGCGGGCCGAAGATCCGGCCGCCGGTGTCCGGGTCAGGGTGGATGATGCCCAGCCCGAGCGATCCATAACGCCCCCGGTGAACGGCCGCAGTCGCTACTCTGGTCACTTGGGCCAAAGAAGATCGGTGGCACATTCACCGGGCATGGGGCAGCGAGCACTTTTCGCCGCCGAGGACCTCGTGAAAAACGCCGACGAGAATTGGCCGACCGCGGTGCGGGCATTCCCCGAGGTCATCGCCGTGCACCCCCTGTGGAATCGGGATGATTTCCACGTATCACCGACCGAATGAACTCTTGTGCGAGTGCCCGGAAGCGGTTAGACGAAACACCGGCTGAACAAATGTCGTATAAACTCGGTCGACAGGGCAGAAGGCTGGCGCCATGGTCGGAGGAAACTGTCGTCGTGATCACGCCCGGCAGGCCTCACACCCACCATCGCTTCGCAGACCCGGCCCCCGCCTCTCTGTCCCCGTGAGCTGACAGCGCCGTCCGCCCCCGCCCCCTCGCGCCGCCCTGCCTGTCGAATGAGAGGCGACCCACCATGCCGCTGCATGTCCCTCCGGCTCCCGCGCCCGCACTTCGCTCCGTCCTCACGGCCCTCGGTTCCCCCACCGCGGTCCGCGAGGCCCGAACCCCCGCCCTGCGCAGCGCCCAGGGCCCCGTCACGCCCGAGCTGCCGCTGCCGGTCCATGTACTGGAGCGGATCACGGCCAAGGGCGAGCCGGTCACCCGACTGGCAGGCTGGCGTTTCCTGATCCGCTCCGGCGACCACGTGGTGGCCGCGGCGGAGACGATGCTGACGCCGGACGGCTGGGCGTTCTCGCACTTCTTCGAAGGGCCGTACATCGTCTCCACCGAGCGCGCGCTGCGCCAGGCCGAGACGCTCACCCAGTCGTACCAACCCCGCCTGCTGTCCGTGCCGGGCCTTTACATGCTCACGCTCTGGCTGCACGGCGACTGCACCTCCGACGGCACCGCCGGCCACCCCGCGGCGACCGATCTGCTCGTCCCGCTGGCCCCGGCCCCGCCCGGCATCGCGGCCAACCGCCCGCACCGGTTCGCCGAGCTGCTCCCGGTGCTGACCCCCCGGGTGCCGCCGGCCCCGCCCACCCCACTGCTCGGCTCACCGGCCTGACAGCCGACCGGACGTCACGCAGCGAACTCCGTCTCCCGTACCCCGCCGCCGGACTCCGGGTGGCGGGGTACGCCACTGTTTCCGGCGTTTCAGGCGGGGCAATTCGCTCGTCGGAGCCCTCTACAACTCACCCGAGCAAAAACACTCGCTCGCACGAGTGCCCAATCGCTCGTACGAGACGAAAAACTGCCCGCCCCGCCCGGACTAGCCCCATCCGGCCACCCCGAACCACCCGATGGGACAGTGCAGTTGGGATGAACCATCCGCGCGGGTGAGGCGTCATCAACCTGTGAAGAAGCGGTGCAGCGAAATCCCTGCGGAAAGTCGCCCGTAGGGCAACACTGGGTTCGACCGACTTATCGCAAACGGGGGCGGCCATGAACGACACAACAGAGCGAAAGATCCCTTCCATGTGCCAGCACCAACCACCGTGCCCGACCGCCGACTCCGCCGACCGGGAATCCGCCCGTCTCGTGGCGCACCACCCGGAGCAGGGCTGGAGCCTGCTGTGCAACGGTGTCGTGCTCTTCGAGGACACCGGTGAGCTCCTGCCGGACGGCCAGATCATCGCCCCGCACCGGCTGCCGGCCGGCAGCCAGGTGATGACCGCCGCCTGAGCAGCACCAGGGCGGCGCCACCGCGCACCGCCCGGACACACCTGGGGCCGGACGCGATTCCCACCGCGCACCGGCCCCGACGCGTGTCCGGATGCCGTCACTCCCCGTGGTCGCCCGCACCCGGATCGGGCACATAGGGGGTGGCGACTACAGGCCTACGTCCCTGCTGCGGATGTCCGCCAGCGACTCCCGGCGGACGAGCAGCCGGGCGTGGCCGTCGGCCACGGCGGCCACCGGTGGGCGGCCGACCAGGTTGTAGCCGGAGGCCATGGACAGGTGGTAGGCGCCGGCCACGGGGACGGCGAGCAGGTCGCCGGGGCGTACGTCGGCGGGTAGTTCGACGTCGGCGGCCAGGACGTCACCCGCCTCGCAGTGCCGGCCGACGACGGTCATCCGGGCCATGGGTGCCGTGCTGAGGCGGCCGGTGAGGCGGGGGGCGTAGCGCACGCCGTACAGGGCGGGCCGGGGGTTGTCGCTCATGCCGCCGTCGACGGCGACGAACAGGTGCGGGCCGGTGCGCTTGACGGCCAGGACGCGGTACAGGGCGATGCCCGCCGGGCCCACGATCGCCCGGCCCGGTTCGACGAGCAGGCGGGGCACGTCCAGCCCGGCCGCCGTGCAGGCCTCGGTCAGCTCCGCGCGGATACGGCGGGCCAGGGCGGTGACGTCCAGGGCCGGTTCGCCGGGCCCGTAGGCGATGCCGTGGCCGCCGCCGAGGTCGAGCTCGGACAGGATCAGGCCGTGCTGGTCGTACAGCCGGGCCATCAGGCCCACCATGCGGCGTACGGCAGCCAGGTACGGCTTGACGCTGGTGATCTGCGAGCCCAGGTGGCAGTGCAGGCCGGTCAGTTCGAGCTGCGGCCGGCCCAGGATGCGGGCGATGGCGTGCTGGGCCCAGCCGTCGGAGAGGGAGAGGCCGAACTTCTGGTCGTCGGTGCCGGTGCGGATCTTGTCGTGGCCGCCGGCGCCGATGCCGGGCACCACGCGGACCATGACCTTCTGGTGGCCCTCGGGCCCCACCGCCGCGGCCAGCCGGGAGATCTCCGAGGGGCTGTCGATGACGATCCGGCCGACACCGAGGCGCAGCGCGGTCCGCAGGTCGTGCGGCGACTTGGCGTTGCCGTGCAGCACGATCCGCTCGGGCGGGAAGCCGGTGGTGACCGCGAGTTCCAGCTCACCGGCGGAACAGACGTCGAGACCGAGCCCCTCCTCGGCCATCCAGTGGACCACGGCCCGGCACAGGAACGCCTTGGCCGCGTACAGGACGTCGGCGTCGGGGAAGGCGTGCAGATACGTGCGGCAGCGCTCGCGCACCTCGCCCTCGTCGAGGACGTAGACGGGGGTGCCGAAGCGGTCGGCGACCTCGGCGAGCGGTACGCCGGCCACCGTGAGGTCGCCAGGGCGGGGTTCGGTGGTGGACGCGGGCCACACCGACAGGTCGGTGCGCACGGGTTCGTGAAGTGTCGTCATCGCGCGGTCCCTTCGGCCGGGGTGAGGGCCGCCTCGGAGTCCCAGCTCGGGAGCGGCCGGGGGGCAGGTGCGGAGAACGCCGGGTCCACCGTGACGGCGGTGACACCGAGCGGGGCGGTCAGTTCGCGCAGGGCGGGTTCGGCGAGCCTGATCCAGCGCTGCCCGGTGCCGAGTACGGCAGCCAGGCTGCGCGCGGACGTGAAGGCGACGGCCGTACGGTCGCCGAGCGGTGTGCGGAAGACGCGTACCGCACACCCGGCCGGGCCCGGCCGGACCGGGACGAACAGTGGTCCGGCCGGGAACGGATCAGAGGGCTCGGGGTCGTCGCCGCAGAGGAGTTCGGTCATGGATGCCTCCGGAGGAGTCAGTGTGAGGGCCCCGGACGCGGGGAGGCGGACCGGGGCTCGCCTTCGACGCTATGCCCGGCACCCGGGGGCCCGGGCCACCCCCTGACGCGATGCTGACGCCGTTCAGGCCGACGCTGATGGTGTGTTGACACCGTCCGTACGCCCCTGGGCCACCACAGCCGCGCCCCGGCCGGGCGCCATCCGCAGGCTCAGCACCATCGTGAGCCCGCCGCCGGGTGTGTCCTCGGCGTTGAGGGTGCCGCCCATGGCCTCGGCGAACCCGCGGGCGACTGCGAGGCCGAGGCCGACTCCGGCCCCGCGCGGGGCGTCGCCGTACCGCTGGAACGGCTCGAAGATGCGGTCCTTCGCCTCGTCGGGCACGCCCGGTCCCCGGTCCACGACCCGCACCTCGACGCGGTCGGCGATGGCGCTGGCGGCGACCAGCACGGGCGTACCGTCCGGGCTGTACTTGACCGCGTTCTCCACCACGTTGGCGACCGCCCGCTCCAGCAGGCCCTTGTCGACGTGGACCATCGGCAGGGTCTCGGGGACGTCCAGTTCGACGCTGTCCTCGGGGACCCCGCCGAGTGCCATCGGCACGACCTCGTCGAGGTCGACCTCGCGGATGATCGGCGTGACCGTGCCGGTCTGCAGGCGCGACATGTCGAGCAGGTTGCCCACCAGATGGTCGAGGCGGTCGGCGCCCTCCTCGATCGCCTCCAGGAGGTCCGCCTGGTCCTGCTCGGACCACTCGACGTCGTCCGAACGAAGCGAGGTGACCGACGCCTTGATACCGGCGAGAGGCGTACGAAGGTCATGGCTGACGGCGGCGAGCAGCGCCGTACGGATGCGGTTGCCCTCGGCCAGCGTGCGGGCCTGGTCGGCCTCCTCCTGGAGGCGGCGGCGGTCCAGTACGACCACGGCCTGGGCGGCGAACGCGGCCAGGACGCGCCGGTCCTCGGCGGGCAGCACCCGGCCCGTCAGGGCGAGCGACATACGGTCGCTGACCGGCATGTCGACCTCCGCGTCCTCGGGGCACCCGGCCGGACGCGGTCCCACGCTGCCCGCGCAGGTCCAGGGCGCCACCTCGCTCTCGCGCTCCAGCAGCGCCACCGACTCCATGCCGAAGGTCTCCCGCACCCGCTCAAGCAGGGCCTCCAGGCTGGTCTCGCCGCGCAGCACGTTGCCGGCGAGGAAGGAGAGGATCTCCGACTCCGCCCGCAGTCGGGCGGCCTGGTGCGTGCGCCGGGCGGCGAGGTCGACCACCGACGCCACGGACACCGCGACGCCGATGAAGATCGCGATGGCGACAATGTTCTTGGGGTCGGCGATGGTCAGGGTGTGCACGGGCGGCGTGAAGTACCAGTTCAGCAGCAGCGAGCCGACGACGGCAGAGGCCAGCGCCGGGAGCAGCCCGCCGAGCAGCGCCGCCGCCACCGTCAGCGAGAGGAAAAGCAGCATGTCGTTGGCGAGGCCGACGCTTGGAGCGACGCTCGTCAGCAGGAAGGTGAGCAGGACCGGGCCGAGCGCCCCGACGAGCCAGCCCCACAGCAGGCGCAGCCCGCCGAGGCGCGCGCCGCGCGCGACGGGCAGGCCACGTCCCTTGCCCGCCTCGTCGTGCGTGATGAGGTGAACGTCGAGGTCGGGACCGGACTCTCGGGCGACCGTCGCGCCGACGCCCGGTCCGAAGACGTACTGCCAGGTCTTGCGGCGGGAGACGCCGAGGACGATCTGGGTAGCGTTCACGCCGCGCGCGAAGTCCAGCAGCGCGGCCGGTATGTCGTCGCCGATGACATGGTGGAAGGTGCCGCCGAGATCCTCCAAGAGGGTGCGCTGGACCGCGAGTTCCTTCGGTGAGGCGGCCGTGAGGCCGTCGCTGCGCGCTATGTAGACGGCCAGCACCTCGCCACCGGCGCCCTTCTCCGCCAAGCGGGCGGCACGCCGGATCAGGGTCCGCCCCTCCGGACCACCGGTCAGACCCACCACGATCCGCTCCCGCGAACCCCAGATCTTCGACACCCGGTGCTCACTGCGGTACTGCTTCAGATACTCGTCGACCCGGTCCGCCACCCACAGCAGCGCCAACTCGCGCAAGGCGGTCAAGTTCCCCGGGCGGAAGTAGTTCGACAGGGCCGCGTCCACCTTGTCGGGCTTGTAGATGTTCCCGTGCGCCATACGGCGGCGCAGCGCCTGCGGCGACATGTCGACCAGCTCGATCTGGTCCGCCCGCCGCACCACCTCGTCCGGCACGGTCTCCCGCTGCCGGACCCCCGTGATCGACTCCACGACGTCACCCAGCGACTCCAGGTGCTGGATGTTGACGGTGGAGATCACGTCGATGCCGGCCGCGAGCAGTTCCTCCACGTCCTGCCAGCGCTTGGCGTTGCGCGAGCCGGGGATGTTGCTGTGGGCGAGTTCGTCGACGAGCACCACCTTCGGCCGGCGGGCCAGGACCGCGTCGACGTCCATCTCGGTGAACACCGTGTCGCGGTAGTGCAGTTCCCGGCGCGGGACCTGTTCCAGGCCGTGCAGCATCACCTCGGTGCGCGGCCGGTTGTGGTGTTCCACGAAGGCCACCACGCAGTCCGTGCCGCGCTCGATACGCCGGTGCGCCTCGGACAGCATGGCGTACGTCTTGCCCACGCCGGGTGCCGCACCGAGGTAGATCCGCAGCTTGCCGCGTGCCATGTTCATCCTTCGAAGCGGTAACCCATGCCGGGTTCGGTGATGAGATAGCGAGGGTGCGAGGGGTCCGCTTCCAGCTTGCGGCGCAATTGGGCCATGTAGACCCGGAGGTAGTTGGTCTTGTTGCTCTGGGAGACCCCCCAGACCTCCTGGAGCAGGTGCTTCTGTGTGATGAGCCGGCCGGGGTTGGTGACCAGGATCTCCAGCAGATGCCATTCGGTCGGGGTGAGCCGTACGTCGTGGCCGTCCCGCACGACCTTCTTGGCGAGCAGGTCGATGGTGAACTCGTCCGTCTCCACCTGCGTGGTCTCGGGGGCGAGCGGGGTCTCCTCGGTGCGGCGTACGGCGGCCCGCAGACGGGCCATCAGCTCGTCCATGCTGAACGGTTTGGTGACGTAGTCGTCGGCTCCCGCGTCCAGCGCGGCGACTTTCTCGTCGGACGCCTGACGGGCCGACAGCACCAGGATGGGCACGCGGGTCCAGGCACGTAGCGCCTTGATGACGTCGACGCCGTCCATGTCGGGCAGCCCGAGGTCGAGCATGACGACGTCGGGCTGGCGGGCGGCCG
>NZ_BJND01000034.1 GCF_006539505.1 Streptomyces spinoverrucosus | reverse complement strand
CTGGCGGGCGGCCGCCAGCCGCAGGGCGGTGGCGCCGTCGGGGGCGGCGTCCACTCCGTACCGGCGGGCCTGCATGTTGATCACGAGGGCCCGGACGAGCTGCGGGTCGTCCTCCACCACCAGCACCCGGGTCATGGATGTGCGCCTTTCCAGTCGTACGAGCCGCCATGATCGGACAACGCCATCAACCGCTCTTCGCCATGAGTTCCTTGAGCGCGATGTTGAGTTCGAGGACGTTCACCCGGGGCTCGCCGATGAAGCCGAGGGTGCGGCCCTGGGTGTGCTCGTCCACCAGCTCCTGGACCTCGGTGACGGGCAGGCCGTTGCGCTCCGCGATCCGGTGGACCTGGAGGTCGGCGTACTGCGGGGAGATGTCGGGGTCCAGTCCGGATCCGGAGGACAGTACCGCGTCGGCGGGGACCTCGGACGGCTTCACCTTGTAGTCGGCCGTGGAGTTGTCCTTGATGACCTTGGCCTTGGCTTCCTTGACCCACTGGATGAGTTCGGCGTTGTCACCGGAGCGGTTCGTCGCGCCCGACAGGATCAGCTTGTACTGGGTGTTGACGCTGTTCTCGTCGAGCCCGTTGGCGGGGCGCGGCTGGAAGTAGTCCAGGCTGTAGTTCTGTTGGCCGATCAGGGAGGAGCCGACGACCTTGCCGTCCGCCTTGATCTCCGAGCCGTTCGCCTTGTTGTTGAACAGCGCCTGGGCCACACCGGTGACGGCCAGCGGATAGAGGATGCCGGTGAGCATGGTCAGCACGAGCAGCGCCCGCAGGCCCGCCCCGAGCAACCGGCCCGTGTTCACGAGGGAGTTGTTCATGGTCCTTCACCCGATCCCGGGGATCAGCGAGATGAGCATGTCGATGAGCTTGATGCCGATGAACGGGGCTATCAGCCCGCCCAGGCCGTAGATCCCGAGGTTGCGGCGGAGCATCCGGTCGGCGCTGACCGGCCGGTACTGCACGCCCCGCAGGGCCAGCGGCACCAGCGCGATGATGATCAGCGCGTTGAAGATGACGGCCGACAGGATCGCGGAGTCCGGCGAGGACAGCTGCATGATGTTCAGCTTGTCCAGGCCCGGGTAGACGGCCGCGAACAGCGCCGGGATGATCGCGAAGTACTTCGCGACGTCGTTGGCGATGGAGAACGTCGTCAGCGCACCGCGCGTGATCAGCAACTGCTTGCCGATCTCGACGATCTCGATGAGCTTGGTCGGGTTGGAGTCGAGGTCGACCATGTTGCCGGCCTCCTTGGCGGCCGACGTACCCGTGTTCATCGCCACGCCGACATCCGCCTGCGCCAGCGCCGGGGCGTCGTTCGTACCGTCACCGGTCATCGCGACCAGCTTGCCGCCGGCCTGCTCTCGTTTGATCAGCGCCATCTTGTCCTCGGGAGTGGCCTCCGCGAGGAAGTCGTCGACGCCGGCCTCCTCGGCGATCGCCTTGGCGGTGAGGGGGTTGTCGCCGGTGATCATGACGGTCTTGATGCCCATGCGGCGCAGCTCGTCGAACCGCTCCCGCATGCCGTCCTTGACGACGTCCTTGAGGTGGATGACGCCGAGGATCCGGGCCCCGGTGCCGTCCTCGACCGCGACCAGGAGCGGCGTACCGCCCGCCTCGGAGATCCGGTTGGCGAGGGTGTCCGCGTCCTCGGCGACCGCGCCGCCGCGCTCCTCGACCCAGGTGATCACCGAACCGGCCGCGCCCTTGCGGATCTTCCGGCCGTCGACGTCCACACCCGACATCCGGGTCTGGGCCGTGAACTCGATCCACTCGGCGCCGGCCAGCTCGCCCTGGTGCCGCTCGCGCAGGCCGTACTTCTCCTTCGCCAGTACGACGATGGAGCGGCCCTCGGGTGTCTCGTCGGCCAGCGACGACAGCTGGGCGGCGTCCGCGAGCTCGGCCTCGGTGGTGCCGCGCACCGGCACGAACTCCGACGCCTGGCGGTTGCCGAGGGTGATGGTGCCGGTCTTGTCGAGCAGCAGCGTGGAGACGTCACCGGCGGCCTCGACCGCGCGGCCCGACATGGCGAGCACGTTGCGCTGCACCAGCCGGTCCATGCCGGCGATGCCGATCGCCGACAGCAGGGCGCCGATGGTCGTCGGGATGAGGCAGACCAGCAGCGCGACCAGCACGACCATCGTCAGGTGGGTGCCCGCGTAGTCCGCGAACGGCGGCAGGGTCGCCACCGCGAGCAGGAAGACGATCGTCAGTGAGGCGAGCAGGATGTTCAGCGCGATCTCGTTCGGCGTCTTCTGCCGTGCCGCGCCCTCGACCAGGCCGATCATCCGGTCGATGAAGGTCTCGCCCGGCTTCGTCGTGATCTTGATGACGATGCGGTCGGAGAGCACCTTCGTCCCGCCGGTGACCGCGCTGCGGTCGCCGCCGGACTCACGGATGACCGGCGCCGACTCACCGGTGATGGCCGACTCATCGACCGAGGCGACACCCTCGACGACGTCACCGTCACCGGGGATGACGTCCCCGGCCTCGCAGACGACCAGGTCGCCGATCTTCAGCTCGGTGCCGGGGACGACGGTCCCGTCGACCTTGCGCGCCACGGAATCCGTCTTGGCCTTGCGCAGGGTGTCGGCCTGCGCCTTGCCACGGCCCTCGGCGACCGCCTCCGCCAGGTTGGCGAAGATCACGGTCAGCCAGAGCCAGGCGCTGATCGTCCAGCCGAACCAGTCGGTCGGGTCCGTGAAGGAGAACACGGTGGTCAGCACGGACCCGACCAGCACCACGAACATCACGGGCGACTTGATCATCACCCGCGGGTCGAGCTTGCGGAACGCGTCCGGCAGCGACTTGCCCAGCTGCTTGGGGTCGAAGAGGCCCGCGCCGACACGGCCCTCGGGGGTCTTGTGCGCGGTGGGTACGTCGCTGTGCGGCGCCCGGGTCGGTGTGGCTGTGGACATGGAGTCCTCTTGCTTGTGAAGGTCAGTGGTCATCACGCCAGCCCCTCGGCCAGCGGCCCGAGCGCGAGGGCCGGGAAGTACGTCAGACCGGTGATGATCAGGATCGCGCCCACCAGCAGACCGGTGAACAGCGGCTTCTCGGTGCGCAGGGTGCCCGCGGTGACCGGCACCGGCTTCTGCTCGCCGAGCGAGCCGGCCAGGGCCAGCACGAACACCATCGGCACGAAGCGGCCGAGCAGCATCGCGATGCCGAGGGTGGTGTTGAACCACTGGGTGTCCGCGTTCAGACCGGCGAAGGCCGAGCCGTTGTTGTTGGAGGCGGAGGTGTAGGCGTAGAGGATCTCGGAGAATCCGTGCGCCCCGCTGTTGGTCATGGAGTTGGCCGGGGTCGGCAGCGCCATCGCGCAGGCGCTGAGGACGAGGACCAGGGCCGGGGTGACGAGGATGTAGCAGGCCGCCAGCTTGATCTCGCGGGTGCCGATCTTCTTGCCCAGGTACTCGGGCGTCCGGCCGACCATCAGACCGGCGATGAACACCGCGATGAGCGCCATGATCAGGATGCCGTACAGGCCCGAGCCGACACCGCCGGGCGCGATCTCGCCCAGCATCATGCCGAGCATGGTGATGCCGCCGCCGAGGCCGGTGTAGGAGGAGTGGAAGGAGTCCACGGCGCCGGTCGAGGTGAGCGTGGTCGACACGGCGAAGATCGACGAGGCGCCGACGCCGAAGCGGACCTCCTTGCCCTCCATCGAGGCACCGGCGATCTCGAACGCCGGGGCGCGGTGCGCGAACTCGGTCCACCACATCAGGCCGATGAAGGCGAGCCAGATGGTGGCCATGGTCGCGAGGATCGCGTAGCCCTGCTTCACCGAGCCGACCAGCACGCCGAAGGTGCGGGTCAGCGAGAACGGGATCACCAGGAGCAGGAAGATCTCGAACAGGTTGGTGAACGGCGTCGGGTTCTCGAAGGGATGGGCGGAGTTGGCGTTGAAGTAGCCGCCACCATTGGTGCCCAGCTCCTTGATGGCCTCCTGCGAGGCGACCGCACCGCCGTTCCACTGCTGCGAGCCCCCCATGAACTGGCCGACCTCATGGATGCCGGAGAAATTCTGAATGGCCCCGCACGCGACCAGGACGATCGCGGCGACGAACGCCAGCGGCAGCAGGATGCGGGTGACACCGCGCACCATGTCGGCCCAGAAGTTGCCCAGCTCACCGCTGCGGGAGCGGGCGAATCCCCGTACCAGCGCGACCGCGACGGCGATGCCGACGGCCGCGGAGACAAAGTTCTGCACCGCCAGACCGGCGGTCTGCACGACGTGGCCCATGGCCTGTTCGCCGTAGTACGACTGCCAGTTGGTGTTGGTGACGAAGGACACGGCGGTGTTGAACGCCTGGTCCGGGTCGATCGAGGCGAAGCCGAGCGAGCCGGGCAGCACGCCCTGGAGCCGCTGCAGCAGGTACAGGAAGAGGACGCCCGCGGCCGAGAAGGCGAGCACGCCGCGCAGGTACGCGGTCCAGCGCATCTCGGTGTCGGGGTTGGCGCCGATGCCCTTGTAGATCCACCGCTCGACACGCCAGTGCTTGTCGGAGGAGTAGACCTTGGCCATGTAGTTGCCAAGGGGGACGTAGGCGATCGCCAGGGCGCCCATGAGGGCGATCAGCTGGAGGACGCCGGCCAGTACGGGACCCATGCTGTGCTCAGAACCTCTCCGGGAAGATCAGGGCGAGGACGAGATAGCCCAGCAGGGCGACGGCCACGACCAGGCCGACGATGTTTTCGGCGGTCACAGCTTCGTCACCCCCTTGGCGACGAGGGCCACCAGTGCGAAGAGCGCGACCGTGGTGACGACGAAGGCCAGATCGGCCATCGTGAGCTCCTGGAGTCGAGGTTCGGTTGGACTAGGACGGTTAGAGGAAACCGCGTCTGTGGCCGGATTCGACCGTCGTTGACGGGTCCCTTACGGGGCGCTGCGCGGCTTTGACGGGTCTCTTACGGGTCGTGCGGCGCAGGTCTCAGGACAGCCGGAACCGCAGCCGGCAGATCACCGCGTCCGTCTCCCGGCGTACGGCGTACGCGACGACGGCGCCCCGCTGGTTCTGCAGCAACCGCTGCCAGAGCCGCTCCGGCTCGGTCTCCGGGATGAGCACGGTGATCTGCGTGTCCGGCTCCGCGGCCGTGACCGCACGGACGTACTCGGCGATCGGGCGGCCCAGCGTGCGGCGCTCGGAGGTCAGCGTGACCAGCGGCGCGCCGGGGTCCCATGCGGCCCAGGCCCGCTCCAGGGCGTGCAGCTGGGCCCGGTCCTCGGGGTCGGGGTAGCAGACGGTGACCGCGCGGACCTCGTCACCGAGGGAGGCGGCGGCCGTCAGGGCCTGGGAGGTGAGCCGGGACAGGGAGGAGACCGGCACGATCACGACCGAGCGGTCGCGGTGTGGGGCCTCGGGTATGTGGCCGAGGCCGAGCCGCTCGCCGATGCGCGCGTAGGCGCGGTGCACGGTCCGGAAGGCAAGGACCAGCAGCGGCAGGGCGACCACGATCAGCCAGGCGCCCTCGTCGAACTTGGTCGCGGTGACCACGATCGCCGCGACGCCGGTCAGCACTCCGCCGAAACCGTTGAGCAGCGCCTTGCCCCGCCGGCCGGGGCTCCTTGTCAGCCGCCAGTGCCGGACCATGCCGGCCTGGGCGATGGTGAAGCCGACGAAGACCCCGATGGCGAACAGCGGCACCAGGGTGTTGGTGTCACCGCCGGAGAAGACCAGCAGCGCCGCCGAGACCAGGGCGAGGGCGAGGACGCCGTGCCGGTGGACCTGGCGGTCGGCCTTGAGGGCGAAGACGTGCGGCAGGTAGTTGTCGCGGGCGAGCAGCTTCAGCAGGACGGGGAGACCGCCGAAGGAGGTGTTCGCGGAGAGGGCCAGCAGGATCATCGTCGCGAACTGGATGACGTAGAAGGCCCAGTTGTGGCCGAGGGACGCGTCCGCGAGCTGGGCGAGGACGGTGACGCCCTCGACCGGCTGGAGGTGGAAGCGGGAGATCAGCACCGACAGGCCGATCAGCATCACGCCGAGCACGGCACCCAGGGCGACCTCCGCGCGCTGGGCGCGCTTGACGCGCGGGACGCGGAAGGAGGGGACGGCGTTGGCGATGGCCTCGACGCCGGTCAGCGCGCTGCCTCCGGAGGCGAAGGCCTTGAGCAGCAGCAGGGCGCCCACCGTGGTGGCGTTGTCGGCCAGCACCGAGGCGTGGCCCTGCGCGGTCACCGTGCTCACCGGCTCCGACCGGAACAGCCCCACGCCGATCAGCACGAAGATCGACCCGACGAACACGACGGTCGGCACGATGAACGCCTTCGCCGACTCGACGATCCCGCGCAGGTTCACCGCCGTGATCAGCGCCAGCACGGCCAGGCACAGCCACAGCCGGTCGTCGTAGAGCGCGGGGAAGGCGGAGGTCAGGGCGGCGACACCGGCGGTGACGGCGACGGCGACGTTGAGGACGTAGTCCAGCACGAGGGAGGCGGCGGCCACCAGGCTGGTGCGCGCGCCCAGGTGCCGCTTTGCGACGGCGTACGAACCGCCGCCGTCCGGGAAGGCCGCGATCACCTGCCGGTACGAGGCGACCAGCACCGCCAGCAGGCCCGCGATGGCCAGCGTGACCGGGAGCGTGAAGCCGAGGCCGTGCGCACCGGCGGCGGCCAGGACGAGCACGATCGCCTCGGGCCCGTACGCCACCGACGCCATCGCGTCCAGCGACAGCGCGGCCAGGCCGGTGACGGCGGTGAGGCGATGCCGCTCACCGGTATCGGGCGGCTCCTCGCCGGAGGGTGCGGCGCCCGGTTCGGCGGTCAGTACGGACATGGGTGGGTGCTCCTTCGTACGATGCGAAAAGCCGCGTGGGGCGGCCCGCGCGGTGCACCCAGGTTCTGTCCGGATCCGGCCGTCTTCGACGGCTCCTTGCGCCTTCTTCGCACGGAACCGGCCGACCTTGACGAAGCTTTGACGGGGGTACGAAGGACGCCTCCGGACCGCCGCGCTGCGAGGGCGTCAAGAAACAACCGAGCGCCCGTATGGGTCCCGTCAAGCGGGGTCGTCGAGCCTCGGTCCGTCCCTAGCGTCGACAGCATGGAACCCCCCGACGACGTGCGGCACGGACTCTCCCGCGCACCGGAACGGCACTCCGGCACCGAGGCGTACGACCGCCGCTGGACGCGGGACCTGTACAGCGCGGCCCGCTGCGCGGCCGTACTCCTGGCCCTGCTCCTCCTCATCGACGGGGCCGCCGGCACGCTCGCCCCGCTGCGGGCCACCCTCTGGTGCGGCCTCGCGGCGCTGCTCTTCGTGGTGCTGTGCCCGCCCCGTGTCTCGGCGGGCACGGGCTGGCTGGAATCGCGCTCGCTGCTGCGCACCCGGACCGTGCGCACCGACCTGCTGGTGTCGGTGCGCTGCCTGGACGGCGTCTCCCAACGGCTGGTGCTGCGCGACGCGTTCGGCGAGCGCGTCGAGATCGATCCGCGGGTCCTCCTGGACAACCCCGAACTGTGGCACCGCCTCGACGAGGACGCCCACCGGTCGGAGGCGTGCGGGTCGCTGCTGTGCGGGGCCACGGCGCTGCGGCGGGTGTCGGAACGGATCGACCGCGAGACGGCACGGACGGTGTTCAGGGTGTCGGGGCTGGAGTAGGCCTTCGAGAGCGGCGCTGGGACCGGCACCCGGCCGGTCATGTAGGCCGCGCCGTGGCCGCGCCGTGCAGGCACCGGCACCCCGCCCGGTCACGAAAGCCGCGCCGTGCGGGCACCGGCACACCGCCGGTCACGAAAGCCGCGCCGTGCGGGCACCGCACCCCGCCGGTCACAAAAGCCGCGCCATGCGAGCACCCGCACCACCCCACCCGGTCACAAAAGCCCGGCCCCCGTACGCTTCGCCACCCCGCCCCGCCCGGTCGGCTCGGAGAGCCGCAGGGAGACCACCATCGTCAGCCCGCCACCCGGCGTGTCCTCCGGCGTGAGCGTGCCGCCCATCGCCTCGGTGAGTCCCCGTGCGAGGGCGAGGCCCAGACCCAGCCCCGTGGTGTTGTCGGTGTCGCCGAGCCGCTGGAACGGCTCGAAGAGCCGCTCCCGCCCGTCCTCCGGCAGGCCGGGGCCACGGTCCACGACCCGCAGTTCCACCCGGCCCGCGAGCACACTGGCGGTGACCAGCACCCTCGCGCCGCGCGGCGTGTGCCGGGCGGCGTTCCCGGCCAGGTTGGCGAGCACCCGCTCAAGCAGCGGCGGATCGGCGAGCACGGCGGGAACCTCCTCCACGTCACCCACCTCGACCTCAGGGGTGTCGGCCAGCGCCGCCGGGAGGACCTCCTCCAGGGGGGTGGGCCGCAAGTTCAGCCGGAGCACGCCCGCTTCCAGGCGGCTGAGGTCGAGCAGGTTCTCGACCAGGCGGTTGAGCTTGGCCATGGACTCGTCGGCGGTGGAGAGGAGTTCGTCCCGGTCCTCGGCCGAGAACTCCACGTCGCGGCTGCGCAGCGAGGTGACCGCGGCCCAGCCCGCGGCGAGCGGGGTGCGCAGGTCGTGGCCGACGGCCCGCAGCAGCGCCGTACGCATCCGGTCGGCGGCGCGGACCGGTTCGACCTCGGCGGCGGCCTCGGCCAGCCGGGCCCGTTCGACCGCCGATCCCACATGCGCGGCGAACGCGGCGAGCACCCGCCGCTCGGACGACGACAGGGCGCCGCCGCGCAGCACCAGGAAGCGACCGGTCCCGGCAGGGACGACGGTGGCCGCGTCCGCCGCGTCCGGCGGCCGGTCGACCAGCTCCGCGGACGCCACGCCGAAGGTCTCTCGCGTCCTCTCCAGCAGGGCCGGGATGGTCTGCCCGCCGCGCACGATGCTGCCGGCCAGCGAGGACATGGTCTCCGCCTCGGCGGTGGCGCGTGCGGCCCGGCGCGACAGCCGCAGCGACCGGTCGACGACCCCGGCCACGGTCGCGGCGACCAGCGCGAACACCCCGAGCGCCAGCAGGGCGTTGGGATCGCATAGCGTGAACTGGCCCACGGGCGGAATGAACCAGTAGTTGAGCAGCAGCGACGCCGTGACGGACGCGATCACCGCGGACACCACACCGCCTATGCAGGCGACGCCCACCACCGCGAGCAGGAACAGCAGTGCCTCACTGGTGAGGTTGAAGGTGCCGCGCAACTGGGCGAGGACCACGGTGAGCAGCACCGGCAGCACAAGACCCGCGACCGGCCCCGCGATCAGCCGGGCCCGGGACAGCGTGCGGCGCCAGGACGGCAGCAGGGCACCGCGCCCGGCCCGCTCGTGCGTGACCTGGTGGACGTCGATGTCCCCGGACAGGGCGACCACCCGCTCCCCCGTCCCGAGCCCGGTCAGGAACCGCTCCAGGCGTCCGCGCCGACTGGAGCCGAGGACCAGCTGAGTGGCGTTCTCGGCACGGGCGAACTCGACCAACGCGGTGGCGACGTCGTCGCCCACGAGCGAGTGGTAGCTGCCGCCGAGGTCCTCCACCAGTCGGCGCTGCCGGGCGAGGGAGGCGTGCGAGACACCGGCGGCCAGGCCGTCACTGCGGGCCACGTGTACGGCGAGCAGGTCCCCGCCCGCGGACCGGTCGGCGATGCGCGCGGCCCGCCGGATGAGGGTGTCGCCCTCGGGCCCGCCCGTCAGGGCGACCACCACCCGCTCCCGGGTCTCCCACACGCCCCCTATCCCGTGCTCGGCCCGATAGCTCTGCAGGGCCTCGTCGACCCGGTCGGCCACCCACAGCAGCGCCAGCTGCCGCAGGGCGCTGAGGTTTCCGGGCCGGAAGTAGTGGGCGAGGGCCGCGTCGATCTTCTCGGGGGCGTAGATGTTGCCGTGCGCCATGCGGCGGCGCAGCCCCTCGGGCGGGATGTCGACCAGCTCGATCTGCTGGGCCCGGCGGACGACGTCGTCGGGCACGGTCTCGTGCTGCGGCACCCCTGTGATCTTCTCCACCACGTCCTTGAGGGACTCCAGATGCCGGATGTCGACCGCCGTGATGACGTCGATGCCGACGGCGAGCAGTTCCTCGACGTCGTGCCGACGCTTGGCGTGGCGGCCCCCGCCGGGCACATTGGTGTGGGCGAGCGCGTCGACGACCACGACCTGCGGGCGGCGCTTCAGCACCGCCGCGAGGTCCATCTCCTCGACCTCCGCACCACGCCGGGCACACCGGACGCGCGGCACGATCTCCAGGCCGTCGAGCATCGCCGCGGTGCGCGGCCGCCCGTGACACTCCGCGAAGCCGACGACCACGTCCGTGCCGCGCGCGGCACGGCGTCGCGCCTCGTCGAGCATGCGGTAGGTCTTGCCGACCCCTGGAGCGGCCCCGAGGTAGACCTTCAGTCGTCCGCGCGGTAAGTCGTTCATCTCGTCAGCGAAGCGCTGCGTACGCCCGTTGGTCAGCGTCTTGACACGTCCCTGGCGCCCGTCAGGCGGACGTTGACACCGCCTTGACAGAACTCCGGACGTGCCCGCCCAGCACACGCTGCTCGCGTCCCAGGCCCGTCAAATCTCGCCCCATGCTTGTCAAACCTCGTCCCCCGCCCGTCAAAGACACGTATGCGCTCGTCAAAACCCCGTCAGAGGAGGCTTTTCCGACTTGCCCGGAACGTGCGCCACGGCTTCCATGGACCCTGTGAACAGCGCCTGGCTCCTGCTCGACCGACCGCCGAGTCCCCCTCGGTCACTCCGTCGTGCGCCGCGCTGCCCGGAGACGCCCGCGTCCGCCTGACGCACGTTCCGTGACCCGAGGGGCGCCGTGATCCTGTCCGGCGCCCCTCTACTTTCGCCCACACCCCGCACGTTGGCCACCCCTTACGAAGGGGCCCTTCCGCGTGCCCGCACCCCTGGACGGAAACATGTCCGACACCTCCCTTTCCTCCCGTACCGTCCTGGTGACCGGCGCCACCTCCGGCATCGGTCTGGAGACCGCACGGCAACTCGCCCGGCGCGGCGCCACCGTGCTGCTGCACGGCCGCACCGCCGAGGAATCCCGCGCCGCCGCCGACCGCCTGATCGCCACCGAGGGCATCGACGCCGGTCAACTGTGCACGTACGCGGCCGACTTCGCGCGCCTCGACGAGGTCGAGACCCTCGCCCACCGGATCGTCGCCGAGCACCCGCACCTCGACGTCCTGGTCAACAACGCGGGCATGGCCGCACCGGAGCGGCACACCATCACCGCCGACGGCAACGAGATCGCCTTCCAGGTCAACTTCCTCGCCCACTACCTGCTGACCTGCCTGCTGGAACCGGCGCTCACCAGCGACCCGGGCGGCCGCGTCGTCAACGTCTCCTCCTCGCTGCACCGCACCGCGTCGATCTCCTGGGCCGACCCGAACCGCGCCCGCCGCTACTCCCGGCTCGCCGCCTACGCCCAGTCGCAGCTGGCCCTGACGGTGTTCGCCGCCGACGCGCGCGTCACCGCGGTGTCCGTGCACCCGGGCGTGTGCGACACGGCCCTGCTCCCGCTATACGCCCACGAGGGCGTCTCCCCGGCCGAGGGTGCCGCTCACGTCGTACGGCTGTGCGACCCCGCCGTAGAGATCGTCAACGGCGCCTACTACGACCGCGCCGAGCGCGTCGACCCGGCCCCGGCGGCGACCGAGGACCGCACGGTCAAGCGCCTGAACAAGCTCGCCGACCTGCTCGTCGGCCGCAGCGCTTGAAGTGCTATCCGTGGAAAGGAAGTTGACGTACATGTCCAACCGAGCGCGTAAGCAGAAGGCGAACCGCGGCAGCAAGCCCGGTCAGCGCCGAACCACGCACCGACGGCCCCACCCGCATTCCGTGCACGAGCCCGGCACGCAGCCCGGCGGCGGGTCTCCACCTGGCCCGCGAGACGACGTACGACATGACACTCGGTGTCCATCGCCGAGTCCCGTAGCCCTCATCCCCCATACAGCCCAGCGCCGTCGAAATCGATCCGACGGCTGCTCTCTTGATACGCCGCCCACCCCCCACCGGTCACTCTTAACGCAAGCTTGACGCCGCGAGCCCCCTCGACCACGGGCCCAGGCGTCACTCTCCGCTTACGCTGGGGACGCCGTCCGCGTGATGGCCGAAAACGTACGCTGAGCCGCACATCAGGAGCACGTCGATGGCCCCGACCGAACACCCCGCGCCCAGTCGCCTGCGCGCCTGGATGCTGGAGGGGCTGTCCGACATGGGCAAGGCGGGCGGCCATCAGGGCCCGCACGCCGCACCGGCCCCCGCGCACGAGGGCCAGCCCTGGTACCGCGTGATGTGCCTGACCGGCGTCGACTACTTCTCCACCCTCGGCTACCAGCCCGGCATCGCCGCCCTCGCCGCCGGTCTGCTCTCGCCCATCGCGACCATCGTGCTCGTGATCGTCACCCTGGCGGGCGCCCTGCCCGTCTACCGGAGAGTGGCCGAGGAGAGCCCGTACGGCCAGGGCTCGATCTCGATGCTGGAACGCCTGCTCACCTTCTGGAAGGGCAAGCTGTTCGTCCTCACCCTGCTCGGCTTCGCCGCCACCGACTTCCTCATCACCATCACGCTCTCGGCCGCGGACGCCTCCACCCACCTGGTCGAGAACCCGCAGCTGAACGAGGTCCTGCACGACCAGCAGATGCTGATCACCCTGGTGCTGATCGCCCTGCTCGGCGCGGTGTTCCTCAAGGGCTTCCTGGAGGCGATCGGCGTCGCGGTGGCCCTCGTGGCGAGCTACCTCGCGCTGAACGCCGTGGTCGTCGTGGTCGGCCTCTGGCACATCGCCACCGAGGGCCACGTCGTCACCGACTGGTCCCACGCCCTGACCACCGACCACGGCAACATCTTCGTGATGATCGGCGTGGCCCTGATCGTCTTCCCAAAACTCGCCCTCGGCCTCTCCGGCTTCGAGACGGGCGTCGCCGTGATGCCCCATGTCAAGGGCGACATGGGCGACACCGAGGAGCACCCCAAGGGCCGGATCCGCGGCACCAAGAAGCTGCTCACCGCCGCCGCTCTGATCATGAGCTGCTTCCTGATCGCCACCAGCTTCATCACCACCCTGCTCATCCCGGCGGCCGAGTTCGAGGAGGGCGGCCAGGCCAACGGCCGCGCGCTGGCGTATCTGGCGCACGACTACCTCGGCAACGCCTTCGGCACGGTGTACGACGTGTCGACCATCGCCATCCTGTGGTTCGCCGGCGCCTCCGCGATGGCGGGCCTGCTCAACCTGATGCCCCGCTATCTGCCGCGCTACGGCATGGCCCCGCACTGGGCGCGGGCGGTACGCCCGATGGTCATCGTCTTCACCCTGGTGGCCTTCCTGGTCACCTGGATCTTCGACGCCGACGTCAACGCGCAGGGCGGCGCGTACGCCACCGGTGTGCTGGTGCTGATCAGCTCGGCCGCGATCGCGGTGACCATCGCCGCGCGCAAGGCCCGCCAGCGGAACTGGACCATCGCCTTCGGGGTGATCTCGGCGGTGTTCGTCTACACGACGGTCGCGAACGTCATCGAGCGCCCGGACGGTGTGAAGATCGGCGCCTGCTTCATCGCGGGCATCATGATCCTCTCCCTGGCCTCCCGGCTGGCCCGCGCCTTCGAACTCCGGGTGACCAGCGTGACGCTGGACCCCATGGCGGAACGGTTCGTCCGGGACATCGCCAGCCGCAAGATCCGGTTCATCGCGAACGAGCCCGACAACCGTGACCTCGCCGAGTACCGCGCCAAGATCGAGCAGATCCGCCAGGACAACGACGTCCCCGGACCGGAGGATTTCGTCTTCGTCGAGGTGACGGTGACCGACCCGTCCGAGTTCGAGTCCGGCCTGACGGTGTGCGGCGAGGTCATGCACAACCGTTACCGGGTCCTGACCCTGGAGTCCTCCTCCATCTCCAACGCGCTGGCCGCGCTGCTCCTGCACGTCCGCGACACCACCGGTCGCGTCCCGCACATCTACTTCGAGTGGACCGAGGGCGACCCCTTCGCCAACTTCCTGCGGTTCTTCCTCTTCGGCCAGGGCGAGATCGCCCCGGTCACCCGGGAGGTCCTGCGCGAGGCGGAACCGGACGTGGCCCGACGGCCGCGGGTGCATACGGGGTGAGGGTCGCCGCCGGAGGTGCGCCGGCGCCCAACGGTGTACGTCAGCGCCGAAACCCCCGCCGCGCAGCCCGCGTCACCACCCGCCCGTAGCTGAGCCGGCCGCACACCTCCACGCGCAGCAGCACCGGCGCGTCGGACTCACCCGACCCGCGCGTCTTGATCTTGGCGTAGTTGGTTATGAGCGAGTCCGTCTCCACCACGACCCCCGGCCGGGTCACCAGCCGCAGCGCGCCGCCCAGCATGTCGACATCGACGCGCAGAGTGTCGTACGAGATCACCGCCCGCGTGAAGTCGAGCGTCACGTCGCCCCACGACGACTTGACCTGCAGGAGCCGGGGCACCGCCCACTCGCCCTCCCGCACCACCGATCCGCCCTGCTGTTCGATACGGACGACGTCCTTCGCCTCGGTCGCGACGGGCAGATCGCCGGTCAGCACGGCCAGATCCCCCATCGTCCGCGCGGACAACGCGGCCCCCACCCGCTCGTCCAGCTCCTCGGCGGTCAGCCGCCCGTCCGCCGCGGCAGCGGTCAGCACCTCCACCACCCGGTCCCGGTCCGCATGCGAGGCCCTCACCCCGGACGACGCGTCCCCACGCAGAAGCTGAGCCGACACACCCTCACCCCGATCACTCATCAGCGGCCACCCGTCACGAACTGACGTTATATCGCGTTATACCCAACGGCCAACCCCACGTCCGCCACCCCGCGTTGCCGCCCTATCGTGACCGGCATGCACTCCTACACGATCGGCCAGGCCGCGCGGCTGCTCGGCGTCAGTCCCGACACCGCACGCCGCTGGGCGGACGCGGGCCGGGTGGCCACGCACCGCGACGAGAGCGGACGGCGCCTCATCGACGGCCGGGACCTGGCCGCGTTCTCCGTCGAACTCGCCAGGACGGGCAGCGGCGAGGAGGAGCATCCGTACACCTCGGCCCGCAACGCCTTCCCCGGCATCGTGACCGCGATCAAGCTCGGCGATGTCGCCGCCCAGGTCGAGATCCAGGCCGGCCCGCACCGCCTGGTCTCCCTGCTGACCCGCGAGGCCGTCGAGGAACTGGGCCTGGAGGTCGGCATGGAGGCCACGGCCCGCGTGAAGTCGACGAACGTACACATCGACCGCGTCTGAACCCCCGAACCTCGCACATACGATCATCCATCCCCCTCTCCTCCCGCTCATGCAATGCCACAGCAGACTTCCACCTGGCATCTGCGCCAGTATGATCGGCGCATCGGAAGAGCCCGAGCCGAGGAGTCGTTCCGTGATGACCCGTTCCACACGCCGGACCCACCGGACCCTTCGGGCGGCCGGCGCGGGAGCCGCCCTGCTGCTCGCCCTGACCGCCTGCTCCTCCGCGTCCGACACGGGCTCCTCCGCATCGCCGCAGGTGTCGGGCACGGTCACCGTCTTCGCCGCCGCATCCCTGGAGGAGAGCTTCACGAAGCTGGGCACGCAGTTCGAGCGGCAGTACCCAGGGACGAAGGTCACCTTCAGCTTCGGCGGCAGCGACTCCCTCGCCGCGAGCATCACGGGCGGCGCCCCGGCGGACGTCTTCGCGGCGGCCAGCCCCAAGACGATGAAGATCGTCACGGACGCCGGCGGCACGTCCGGCACACCCACCACCTTCGTCCGCAACCAGCTGGAGATCGCCACCCTGCCGGGCAACCCCGACAAGATCTCCTCCCTCAAGGACCTCACCGGGTCCGGCCTGAAGGCCGTCCTGTGCGACGAGTCCGTGCCGTGCGGCGCCGCCGCGAAGAAGGCCCTGGACGCGAGCAAGCTCGAACTCACGCCGGTCTCCTACGAGCAGGACGTCAAGGGCGCCCTGACGAAGGTCGAGCTGAAGGAGGCCGACGCCGCTGTCGTCTACAAGACCGATGTGCGGGCCGCCGGCGACAAGGTGACGGGCGTCGACTTCCCCGAGTCGGCCGACGCCATCAACGACTACCCGATCGCCCTGCTCAAGGACGCACCCAACGCTGAGGCGGCGCAGGCCTTCATCGACCTGGTGAAGTCGGCCGACGGCCAGAAGGTGCTCACCGAGGCCGGGTTCCTCACCCCGTGACCAGCCCCGCCGACACCCTCAAGGCCGGGCGCACCCGCACGAACGGGCGCCCGCGCATGGTACCGCTCCCCCTCCTCGTCCCCGCCCTGCTGGGCCTGGCGTTCCTGCTCCTCCCGCTCATAGCCCTCCTCATCCGCACGCCGTGGAGCACCCTGCCCGACCAGCTCACCAGCCCCGGGGTCTGGCAGGCCCTCCGGCTCTCCCTGGTCTGCGCCACGGCGGCGACCGCGCTGAGCCTGATCCTCGGCGTCCCGCTGGCCTGGCTGCTGGCCCGCACGGAGTTTCCCGGCCGCGGCCTGGTCCGCGCCCTGGTGACCCTGCCGCTGGTCCTGCCGCCGGTGGTCGGCGGCGTGGCCCTCCTCCTCGCGCTGGGCCGCAACGGGGTGGTCGGGCAGTGGTTGGACGCGTGGTTCGGCATCACCCTGCCGTTCACCACGACGGGTGTCGTGATCGCGGAGACGTTCGTGGCGATGCCGTTCCTGGTCATCAGCGTCGAGGGCACCTTGCGCGCCGCCGACCCCCGCTACGAGGAGGCGGCCATGACTTTGGGCGCGTCCCGCTTCACGGCGTTCCGCCGCGTCACCCTGCCCCTGATCGCCCCCGGCATCGCAGCGGGCGCGGTCCTGGCCTGGGCCCGCGCCCTCGGCGAATTCGGCGCCACGATCACCTTCGCCGGCAACTTCCCCGACCGCACCCAAACCATGCCCCTGGCGGTCTACCTGGCCCTCCAGAACGACCCAGCAGCCGCAATCGCCCTGAGCCTGGTCCTCCTCACGGTCTCAATCACGGTACTGGCAGCCCTACGAGACCGCTGGATGACCCCCTCATGACCCTCACAACCACCGCAGCTGCTGCGGACAGTCGTGCCGCCGGGCCGACACGAGCGCACACAGCAACCACCTCAGCCGCGGGCAGTCGCACCGCTGAGCCGACGCGAGCGCACACAGGAACCGCCGCAGCTGCGGGCAGTCGTACCGCTGGCGCGGCACGGGCGGGCGCAGCGGCACCCCGCCAGCGCAGGCGAGCGCCCCACCACCCACCGCCAGCCCCGCAACCACAGCCACCCGCACCCGCCCCAGCCACCCCAACGCCCATGCCGTACACCCACGCAGCCACGGACAGTCACACCGCCAGGCCGACACAAGCGCACACAGCAACGGCCGCAGCCACGGGCAGTGGCACCGCTGAGCCGACACGAGCGCACACAGCAACCACCGCTCCCGCGGGCAGTCGCACCGCCGGGGCAGCACGGGCGGGCGCAGCAACCGCCGTAGCCGCGGGCAGGCGCACCGCTGAGCCGACACGAGCGCACACAGCAACCACCGCTCCCGCGGGCAGTCACACCGCCGGGCCGACACGAGCACGCACAGCAGCCGCCGTAGCTGCGGGCAGTCGTGTCGCTGGGGCGGCACGGGTGGGCGCAGCGGCACCCCGCCAGCGCGGGCGAGCGTCCCAACCCGCCGTCGGCACCACGCCCGGCCCACCCCAATCCGGCCTCAGAATCCCCACCCCAGGACTCACCCCATGACCAACGTCGACGCCAAACCACCCACCACATCCCCAACACACCTCGCCCCCGAGGGCCTCCAAGCCCACCTGGTCGTCGACCACACCCCCTTCCGCCTGGACATCACGGTCACCGCCACCCCCGGCGAAGTACTAGCCCTCCTCGGCCCCAACGGCGCAGGCAAAACCACCGCCCTCCGCGCCCTCGCCGGCCTCACCCCCCTAGCCGCCGGCCACCTCCACCTGGACGGCACCGACCTCCACCGCACACCCCCCGAATCCCGCCCAGTAGGCGTCGTATTCCAGGACTACCTCCTCTTCCCTCACCTCACCGCCCTGGACAACGTCGCCTTCGGGCCCCGCTGCCACGGCGCCACCAAGCCCCAGGCCCGCGCCCAGGCAGCCGAGTGGCTGGCCCGCATGGGCCTGACCGACCACGCCTCCACCAAGCCCCGCCACCTCTCCGGCGGCCAGGCCCAACGCGTAGCTCTGGCCCGCGCCCTGGCCACCCACCCCCGGCTCCTCCTCCTCGACGAACCACTCGCCGCCCTCGACGCCCGCACCCGCCTGGAGGTCCGCGCCCAACTCCGCCGCCATCTGGCCGACTTCGAGGCAGTGGCCGTACTCGTCACCCACGATCCCCTGGACGCCATGGTCCTGGCGGACCGCCTGATCGTCATCGAGCACGGCAGCGTCGTCCAGGAAGGCACCCCCTCCGAGATCGCCCGCCGCCCCCGCACCGACTACGTGGCCCAACTCGTCGGCCTCAACCTCTACAAGGGCACCGCCGAGGGCCACACCGTGCACCTCGAAGCCGGCCCCACTCTCACCACCACCGAAGACCTCAAGGGCCCCGTCTTCGTCGCCTTCCCCCCAAGCGCGGTCACCCTCTACCGCGACCGCCCCACCACCTCCAGCGCCCGCAACCTCTGGCGCTGCGAGGTCGCTGGCCTGGAAACCCACGGCGACCAGATCCGCGCCGCCCTCTCCGGCGAACTCCCCCTCACCGCCGACCTCACCACAGTCGCCGCCGCCGAACTCGACCTGCACCCCGGCGCCCCCGTCTGGGCCACGGTCAAGGCCACCCAGACACACGCCTACCCCGCCTGAGACACCCCGCGTCAAACACAACGAGGGCCCCCACAAAGGGAGCCCTCGTCCACCCGCCTACGGCGCCTCAGTCCTCGTAGGCGTCCAACGGCGGGCAGGAACACACCAGGTTCCGATCCCCGAACGCCTGGTCGATCCGCCGCACCGGCGGCCAGTACTTGTCGGCGACCGACACCCCGTCCGGGAAGACGGCCTCGTCACGCGAGTACGCGTGCTTCCACTCACCACCCAACACGGCCGCGGTGTGCGGAGCGTTCCGCAGCGGATTGTCATCGGCCGGCCACTCCCCCGCCCCGACCTTCTCGATCTCCGCCCGAATCGCGATCATCGCCTCGCAGAACCGGTCGAGTTCGGTCAGATCCTCGGACTCGGTCGGCTCGATCATCAGCGTCCCCGCCACCGGGAACGACATCGTCGGCGCGTGGAACCCGTAGTCGATCAGCCGCTTGGCCACGTCATCGACACTCACACCCGTCGCCTTGGTCAACGGCCGCAGATCGATGATGCACTCGTGCGCGACCAGCCCACCCGGACCGGTGTACAGCACCGGGTAGTGCGGCTCCAGCCGCTTGGCGATGTAGTTGGCGCTCAGCACGGCCACCTGCGTGGCCCGCTTCAGCCCCTCGCCCCCCATGAGCCGCACATAGGCCCACGAGATCGGCAGAATCCCCGCCGATCCCCACGGCGCGGCCGAGATCGGCCCGACCCCGGTCTCCGGCCCGGCCGCAGGCTGCATCGGGTGGTTCGGCAGATACGGCGCCAGATGCGACCGTACGGCCACGGGACCGACGCCCGGCCCACCTCCGCCGTGCGGGATGCAGAACGTCTTGTGCAGGTTGAGGTGGGAGACGTCACCCCCGAAGTGCCCCGGCTTGGCAAGCCCGACCAGGGCGTTGAGGTTGGCCCCGTCGACGTAGACCTGCCCGCCGGCGTCGTGCACCTGAGCGCAGATCTCGGCGACATGCTCCTCGAACACACCGTGCGTGGAGGGGTACGTGATCATCAGCACCGCCAGCTCGTCGCGGTACTGCTCGATCTTCGCCCGCAGGTCCGCGACGTCGATCTCCCCGTCCTCGGCGGTCTTCACGACGACCACCTTCATGCCCGCCATGACGGCACTCGCGGCGTTCGTACCGTGCGCGGACGACGGGATCAGACACACGGTGCGCTGCTCGTCGCCGTTCGCCCGGTGGTACCCGCGCACAGCGAGCAGCCCGGCCAGCTCACCCTGTGACCCGGCGTTGGGCTGCAACGACACCTTGTCGTACCCGGTGACCTCGGCGAGACGTTCCTCCAGCTCACGAATGAGCGTCAGATACCCCTGGGCCTGCTCGGCGGGCGCGAAGGGATGCAGCTGCCCGAACTCGGGCCAGGTGACCGGCTCCATCTCCGTGGTGGCGTTGAGCTTCATCGTGCAGGAGCCCAGCGGGATCATGCCCCGGTCGAGCGCGTAGTCGCGGTCGGCCAGCCGGCGCAGGTAGCGCAGCATCGCGGTCTCGGAGCGGTGCTGGTGGAAGACCGGGTGGGCCAGGTAGTCGTCGGTGCGCAGCAACCCGCCCGGCAGCGCGTCCTCGGTGACACCGTCCAGCGCCTCGATGTCACCCTCGACCCCGAACGCCCCCCACACGGCGGCGATTTCGGCCCGCGCGGTGGTCTCGTCACAGGCCATGGAGACGTGGTCGGCGTCCACGAGCCGCAGGTTGACACCGTTCTCCCGGGCAGCGGCGACGACCTCGGCCGCCCGCCCCGGCACTCGCGCGGTGACGGTGTCGAAGTAGGCGCCGTGGACGATCTCGACGCCGCCGTCGCGCAGGCCCGCGGCGAGGATCGCGGCGTACCGGTGCGTGCGCCGCGCGATGCCCTTGAGCCCCTCGGGCCCGTGGTACACGGCGTACATCCCGGCCATCACCGCGAGCAGCACCTGTGCGGTGCAGATGTTGCTGGTCGCCTTCTCCCGCCGGATGTGCTGCTCACGCGTCTGCAGCGCGAGCCGGTAGGCCTTGTTGCCGTCGGCGTCGACCGACACGCCAACGAGCCGCCCGGGCAGGCTGCGCGCGAACTTCTCCTGCACCGCCATGTAGCCGGCGTGCGGCCCACCGAAGCCCATCGGCACACCGAAGCGCTGCGTCGTACCGACCGCGATGTCCGCGCCCAGCTCACCCGGCGACTTCAGCAGCGTCAGCGCCAGCAGGTCGGCAGCGACGGTGACGAGTGCGCCCAGTTCGTGTGCCTGGTCGATGACCGGCTTGATGTCGCGTACGGCCCCGGAGGCGCCCGGGTACTGGATCAGCACGCCGTTGATCTCACGCTCGGCGAGCTCGGCCGGGATGCCCTCGCTGAGGTCGGCGACGACGACCTCGACCTCCGTCGGCTCGGCGCGGGTCTGGATCACGGCGATGGTCTGCGGCAGCACGTCCGCGTCGACCAGGAACAGGCCCTTCTTGTTCTTGCCCATGCGCCGGGACAGCGCCATCGCCTCGGCGGCCGCCGTGCCCTCGTCGAGCAGCGAGGCACCGGAGGTCGGCAGCCCGGTGAGGTCGGCGACCACGGTCTGGAAGTTCAGCAGCGCCTCCAGCCGGCCCTGCGAGATCTCCGGCTGGTACGGGGTGTAGGCCGTGTACCAGGCCGGGTTCTCCATGACGTTGCGCAGGATGACGGGCGGAGTGAACGTCCCGTAGTACCCGATCCCGATCATGGAGCTCAGGACCTGGTTGCCGTCGGCGAGGGAGCGCAGCTCGCGCAGCACCTCGGCCTCGGTGCGCGCGCCCGGCAGGTCCAGGGCGTCTGCGTTCTTGATCACATCCGGTACCGCGGCGGCGGTGAGCTCGTCGAGCGAGCCGTAGCCGACCTGCGCGAGCATCTTCGCCCGCGCCTCCTGGTCGGGCCCGATGTGGCGCTGCTCGAAGGGCGTGCCCTGTTCGAGCTCGGAGAGCGGAATGCGCTGGGCGGTCATTTGCGGAGGCCTCCTGGTCTGACGCGACCTTCGAGGGGCACCACGGCACGGGTGCCCCGACGGCCTCCCCCTCTGTCATCTCAACCTGAGAGCTTCACCGGCCGCCCGAGGACGCCCGGCTTGCACCGTCGGTGAGAGCGGAAGCCGTGACACCCGCCCTGCTTTCCAGAGTGACCTCGTCCGTGCGGTACGTGGGCCTGAGAGATTCCGGGGAGGATTTGCTCCTTCGGCGCCTCCGGTGGTGTCCGGAGAGCTCTCCCGCACGGGGTCAGCAGCCGCTTGTCAGACTACCAGCGAGGTCAACGCCCGGGCCTTCGAGTGGCCGCGTTCCGCAATGTGCTCTTTCGTAGTGCTTACGGATGAGGTGCGAGCAAGTGGAGGGCCCGTGCAGACCGACATCGATCCGCGCAACCTGATCGGCCGCAAGGCCTTCGACCGCAACGGCACCAAGATCGGCACCATCGACGAGGTCTACCTCGACGACGCGACCGGCGTTCCGGAGTGGGCCGCCATACGTACCGGCCTGTTCAGCAGGGACGCCTTCGTCCCCCTGGAGCCCAGTGACCTGGTCGACGGCAGCCTGCACGTCCCCTTCGAGCGCGCCCTGATCAAGGACGCCCCCGACTTCGGCGTCGGCCGCCACCTGTCCCCGGAGCAGGAACTCCAGCTCTACCACCACTACGGCCTCGACGTGGCCGCTCCGCCCGCGCTCCCGGACCGCGACTTCGGCAGGCTCGCCGGCTCGGACGAGACGTGACCCGGAGGGCTCAGCCCTGCAGCTCGGGTCTTCGCGCCACCAGCGGCAGCGGATCCGCCGGCTCCAGCGCGGGATCGTCGATCCGGAAGGTCCGTACCCGCCCGGGCTCGGAGTCGGGCGTCTCGAACCGCACGGTCACCCTCCCCAGCCCACTGCCCTGCACCCACCCGTGCCCGTACTCGGCGTGCCGCACATCGATCCCGGCAGCCCACCGCCGCTCTGCGGGCCCGGCCTCCTCCCGCACGGGCTCGTCCGCCACGTCCTCCGCCAACCCCTCGACCCGCTCCCCCGCCGCCTGCGCGAACAGATCCTCCTGCGTGTAGTCGGCCAGCCCGCTGACCCCCACTCCCAGCAGCCGCACACCCCCTGTCGTGTCCACGGACTCCAGCAGCCGCGCCGCGGCCTCCCGCACCACCGCCGGATCGTCCGTGGGCCCACGCAACGTCTCGGACCGGGTCAGCGTCGAGAAGTCGTACCGCCGCACCTTCAGTACGATCGTCCGCCCCGACAGCCCGGCCCCGCGCAGCCGCCGCACACACCGGTCCGCGAGCCGCTGCACCTCGAGACCGACCCGGAGGCGGTCGTGGATGTCCACGTCGTAGGTGTCCTCGACCGACACGGACTTCGTCTCCCGCTCGGCCACCACCGGCCGGTCGTCGTGGGCCAGCGCCATCGCGTACAGCGCGTGCCCGTGCGCCTTCCCCAGCAGCCGTACGAGCTCGTCCTCGCCCGCCTCGGCGATCTCCTCGACCGTGGTGATCCCGGCCCGCCGCAGGTGGTCGCCCGTCGCGGGCCCCACTCCCGGCAGCGTCCGCACCGGCATCGGCCCGAGCAGTGCCCGCTCGGTGCCCGGCTCGATCAGCACCAGCCCGTCCGGCTTGGCCTGCTCGGAGGCGATCTTCGCAAGCATCTTGGAGGCGGCGAGCCCGACGGATCCGGTGAGGCCGGTGACGGCCCGGATGTCGGCCCGCAGCTTGACCCCCACCAGCCGCGCCGACTCCCGGTCCCAGGCCGCCCCACCGGCCTCCAGGTCCACGAACGCCTCGTCCAGGCTCAGCGGCTCCACCAGCGGCGACAGCGCCCGCAGCAGGCCCATCACCTGCTCACTGATCGTCCGGTAGAACCCGAAGCGCGGCACCAGATACGCGGCGTTCGGCGCGAGCCGGCGCGCCTGGGCCATGGGCATCGCCGAATGCACGCCGAACACCCGGGCCTCATACGAGCAGGTCGCCACCACCCCGCGCGGCCCGAGCCCACCCACGATCACGGCTTTTCCGCGCAGGCTCGGCTTGGATGCCTGCTCCACCGATGCGAAGAAGGCATCCATGTCGAGATGCAGGATCGTGGGCGCGGTTCTCACATGTCCGATGCTGCCTCACGCCACTGACAATGCCCCCCGCAACCACCGGACAGCTGTGCGAAGGGCCCGCAAAGGGCCTCAGACGGCCCGGTTGCGCCGCCGCGCCAGCTCGTCCGCCGGGTTGTGCCCGACGAGCGTCTCACCGGTGTCGATACGCTCGCCGTGCAGCTGTGACAGGGCGCTCTCCACGTCCCGCCACACCACGCCGACGGCGATCCCGAAGATGCCCTGGCCGCCCTGGAGCAACGCGTGGACCTCGTCGGGCGAGGTGCACTCGTAGACAGTGGCGCCGTCGCTCATCAGCGTCATCCGCTCCAGATCGCGGAAGCCACGCTCCCGCAGGTGCTGGACGGTGGTGCGGATGTTCTGCAGCGACACCCCGGTGTCCAGGAACCGCTTGACGATCTTCAGGACGACGACGTCCCGGAAGCTGTACAGACGCTGCGTCCCGGACCCGTAGGCAGGCCGCACGCTCGGCTCGACGAGCCCGGTGCGGGCCCAGTAGTCCAGTTGCCGATAAGTAATGCCGGCGGCCGCACAGGCCGTCGGTCCGCGGTATCCGATCTCCTCGGACGCCATGGGCGCCGCCCCTCCGCCGCCGGGAACGGCCGTCGGTCGCTGCGCAGCGTGATCGCTCGCCCTGCCGTGCGGGGCGTACCCCCCACTCGGGCGGAGCCGAGAGCTCGGGGGAGGGTACGGACCGCTTTCCCCGAAACTGCGTCCGGGGGCACCCCCAGCCGTACCGTCGCCGCTGCTTCTCACGCCGACCTCCGTCCTTGACCTGCCTTCTCGACGGTAGGCAGTCACCAAGGGTGCGTCAACGATCGCCACACTCGGCACGCCGAGTGATAATCACCCTAAGAGTGGTTTCCCGCACCCAACCGCGGGGAAAGGCTAGCCGAATGCTCTGACGGGAAGCCGCCGGACGCTCTCACTCGCCACTGGCACGTGCCGGGGCACGGACCGCCACCCGGCACGCACCGACCCGCCGCGGACCGTACGTCCGCCCGGGCCGGCCACGTCTCACTGGCTGCTGGTGCCGAAGTCCTCGGGGGAGATCTGGTCGAGGAACTCCCGGAACTTCTCCACCTCGTCCTCCTGCTCGTCGGGGATCGCGATACCGGCGTCGTCGAGCACCCCGTCACTGCCGTAGATCGGCGTGCCGGTGCGCAGGGCAAGCGCTATGGCATCGGACGGACGGGCGCTCACCTCGACGCCGCTGGCGAAGACCAGCTCGGCGTAGAAGACGCCTTCACGCAGGTCCGTGATGCGTACTTCGGTGAGCTCCTGGCCAACGGCTTCCAGCACGTCCTTGAACAGGTCGTGGGTCAGCGGTCGCGCGGGGGCCATGCCCTGCTGGGCGAAGGCGATCGCCGTCGCCTCCCCCGGCCCGATCCAGATGGGGAGGTAACGGTCGCCTCCCACTTCACGCAGGAGCACGATCGGTTGGTTGGAGGGCATTTCGACCCGGACACCTACGACATCGAGCTCGTTCACACAGCAACCCTAGGCCGTGCCCGGGACGTTTGGGTAGTCGGGCCACGATCGACCACGGGATCCGGCCGCCGCAGGCCCCCAACCCGCGGTGCCCCTTGCCCCCGCCGCAACGGACCGCAGCCGCTCATGAACCCCGACAGCCCTGCTCAGACACGCACCCAGCCGCCACCAGCCGGTTCGGAGCTCCGCAGGCCCCCAGAGGCGCGCACCGTCTCTCAGGTCCACCTGAAGCCCTCCCCAGCCGCAGATCGGGTCAGCCTCACGCCCGCTCCCCTCAGCCCCAGGTACATGCACCCCCGCTCAGGGCAACCGCACGCCAAGGGCACTCTGCACCAACGCCGCATGCAGCTTCACCGTGAGCCCGGCCAGCTCCTTCGTCCGCGCCTCCGCATGCGCCCTCGTCTGCGGATTCCGGTGCCGTTTCAGAGGTGCCACCACCTGGTCCACGAGCCCCGCCTCACGATCAGCCGCAGCCTTCATCGCCCTCAGGTGCCGTGGCTCGATCCCGAACCGCCCCAGCTCGACGACGAGCGCCGCCACGGTGACCGCCTCCGCGTCGTACACCCCGTCCGCCACGGGTGTGACCAGCCCATACGACTCCCACTCGACGAGTTCCTGCTCACCGATTCCGGCCGCCGCCAGCAACTCGGCACGCCCGATCCGCGCCGCCGTCGGCCCGTCGGAGGCCTCGACGGCAGGCACGGCCTCACCGTCACGCTGTCGGCCCAGCGTCGGCAGCCGCACCTGCTCCCCGCGCTCCATCGCCTCAAGGTGCTCACGGATCACCTTGAGCGGCAGATAGTGGTCACGCTGCATCCGCAGCACATGCCCGAGCCGCTCGACGTCATCCGCGCTGAACTTGCGATACCCGGAAGGCGTCCGCTGCGGCTCGATCAGCCCCTCCGACTCCAAGAAACGGATCTTGGAGATCGTGACCTCGGGAAACTCCTCACGCAGCACGTTCAACACCGTGCCGATACTCATCAGCCCGCTGCCCGCGGCGGCGGCACCGTACCCGGCACCGCCGCTCGGTGTGTGACGCATGGACCTTCCCTCGGAGTCCCTCCGGACTGATTCCGGAGGAGGGTCAGATGCCCTGCCGGCTCGCGTAGAAGACCAGCCGGTACTTGCCGATCTGCACCTCGTCACCGTTGGACAGAGCGACCTGGTCGATCCGCTCGCGGTTGACGTACGTGCCGTTCAGGCTGCCCACGTCGGCCACTGTGAACGACCCGTCCGGGCTGCGCCGGAACTCCACATGGCGGCGCGAGACCGTCACGTCGTCCAGGAAGATGTCGCTCTGCGGATGACGCCCGGCCGTGGTCAGGTCGCTGTCCAGCAGGAAACGGCTGCCCGAGTTCGGCCCCCGGCGCACCACCAGCAGCGCGGATCCCAGCGGCAGCGCGTCCACCGCGGCCTGGGCCTCGGGAGTCAGCATCGGCAGCGGCGTCTGCCCGGTGGCCTCGGCGTCGTACGCCTCAAGGCCACTGATGGAGATCGTGGAGGTCGTCTCCGACGGACGCTCGGCCGCCACCCCCGCCCGCAGCGGCGCACCGCAGTTGGAACAGAAACGGCTGCTTTCCGCGTTGCGGTTACCGCACCTCGTACAGACCAGGGCCGACATGGATGGATCCTCCTGCCGCGGCTGCCCCGCAGGGGCGTGGGACGCGTACGGGTCGGCGGGGAACCCTCCACCCGTACTTGAGGTTGACGGTTGCCCGAAACCTATGCCGCCGGCCTGGGCAGGGTCAACCGACGGCGCGCCCTGACCACCGGAAATGTCACCGCCCGGACCAGCGACCTGGTCCCGGAACAGCGGGCGCTGGCCCTCCGCGTCAGGCTGTGCGCGATGGCGAGCGGTCGCGTTGCCGCTGCCTTCTCGCGCGCTCTTGCCGAACAACTTCGCAAACAACTTCACGGGCGATTCCCCTTGACCGAAACAGACCCGCCCGTGGGGCAGGACGAACCCTGACTGCACACTCTGGCCGACCCGGACATCCTCACAACGTCCGTAACCACCAGACAGTTTCCACCACGCACCACCCATTCGGTGCGTCGACCCCCCGCAACCTCATGCCCTCCCCGGACGTCCCCCATGCACCCCCGGTTCACTGGGAGGACGACCGAGCGTAGTCAGGTCGCTTCGCCGCTCGCAAGGCGTCCACGACGATCTTGTCCGATCGCTCAAGGGTCACGCCGGCCTGCTCCTTCTCAAGCGTCTGCACCACGCCTCCTGGGATGTTGAGCGCCGGTTCGAGGTCCTGCGGCTTGCCGATGACCTTGAAACGATAGGGAGCGTTGATCTTGTTCCCGTCGACGCTCACACTTTGCCCGGAGTCCGTCAGGTAGGTACTCGCGACAACCCGCACGCCGTTCACCTGGAT
Organism: Streptomyces spinoverrucosus; assembly: GCF_006539505.1. Taxonomy (GTDB): domain Bacteria; phylum Actinomycetota; class Actinomycetes; order Streptomycetales; family Streptomycetaceae; genus Streptomyces; species Streptomyces spinoverrucosus. Next base: position 5,268 of record NZ_BJND01000034.1, on the reverse strand, counting down.
CGCCTCCGCGCCGGCCGCGCGCAGCTCCTGGATCGCGTCGAGCAACATGTCCGCCTCGACCGTCCCCTTCGTGTCGTCGATGGTCATCGTGATGCCGGGCCCCTGTGCCGCCACCGTGCCCGCCAGCACGCCGAGTTGCCGTTCCTTCTCGATCGTCTGCCGCCGGGCCTCCTCGGCCTGGTTCGAGCTGTTCTCCAGTTCGTCCCGCTGCTTTTCGAGACCCTGCTTCTCGTCCTCAAGACGCTGAGTACGGTCGTCCAGTTCATCGAGGATCCGCACAAGATCCTCCTGCCGGGCGCCCCGCAGGGCACTGTCGCCATCACTGTTCGACGCGACCTGCACGGCGAGGCCAAAGCCGAGCCCGAACAGCAGTAGAGCGACGATGAGTTGGGCCCGGGTGACCCGCGGCGGCCACAGCCCGTTCACGAGCCGCTGCCGCCCGGTGACCTCCGGCTGGGCCTCCTCCTCGGCGCTGTGCACGCGCTCCGCGGTTCCCTCGGTCGGCGTGGCTTCGGCCTGCACCTCTTCGGGCAGTTCCTTGCGCAGCGGGTTCGCGTCCGTCTTCTGGTCCTGGTCGCTCATCGGCCTCACGCCCGGAACACGTGCCGGCGGATGGCCGCGGCATTGGAGAAGATCCGGATGCCGAGGACGACCACGACACCGGTGGACAGCTGGGCACCGACGCCCAATTCGTCGCCCAGGAACACGATCAGCGCGGCGACGACCACGTTCGACAGGAACGACACCACGAAGACCTTGTCGTCGAAGATGCCGTCGAGCATGGCCCGCAATCCTCCGAAGACGGCATCGAGGGCCGCCACCACGGCGATCGGCAGATAAGGCTCGACAACCGCCGGAACCTCGGGCCGGACCAACAGGCCGGCCACGACTCCCACGACGAGGCCCAGTACGGCGATCACGATGTGCCTTTCTCAGTTCTCTGCTGTGCTGACTCGGTTATCGGCTGTGCTGTGCGAACGATCACACTGGGCGCGGCCGGCAACCGGAGGTCCCCCTCCACGGAGATGCTCGTCCGGATGCCGAAGTTCTCCTGCAGGGCATGCAGATACAGCCCGTCCGCGCTGTTCTGGAACTTCGAGCTCAACGCATCGCCGTCCCCCACCGCGAGCACGGTGTACGGCGGCACCAGCGGCCTGTTGTCGACCAGTATCGCGTCGCCCGCGGCCCTGATCGCGGACAACGCCGTCAGCCGCTGCCCGTTGATGGAGACGGCCTCGGCGCCCGACTCCCACAGCCCGTTCACCACGCGCTGCATGTCCCGGTCGCGTACCCGCCCCGTGTCGGAGAAGCCACTCGTCCCACGCGGGTCGCTGTCCCCGCCGGCGGCGGCCTCCTCGGCGTCGTTCACGACCAACTTCACACCGGGCCCGTGCACTTCCGAGGCACCGGACAGGATGCCGACCAGTTCGGCCTGGTCACCGCCGCCACTCTGCTTGAGCGCCTCCCGCTGCCGGGCACTCACATCGTCCCGCAGCTTGTCGATGGTGCTCTCCAGCTCGTCCGCCGCCGCGGTCTCCCGGTCGATCCGGTCGATGAGCTCCTCGCGCTCCTTGGCGACGACCGGCGCCGCCACGCGCGCCTGTGCCGCGCCGACGGTCACGACCAGAGCCGCGAGCACCAGGCCTGCGGCGAGACCGAGCTTCGCCCTGAGGGTCTTGGGCAGGCCCCCGGCGCCCGCGGCCTTCTTACGGGCCGCCGCCTCGGCATAGCCGTCGTCGAGGCTGTGATCCATGACGTTGGTGAGCAGCGACATGGACGCGTCCGGGCGCGAGGGGCGCGGAGGAGTGCTCCGAACGGGGGGCTGCTGCGGCATGCCGCACATCGTCGCACGTCGCGCCCGCTACCTCCGAATGGCCCCACCGGCGTGCCGGACAGGCCCCCTTGGGGACACTTGTCCGGCACGCGCGCGTGCAGCTGCTTTACCGGCCGGCGCTGTCCACGACCGCCGACCACTCGTCGAGCAGGGCCTGCGCGGATGCGTCGTCCGGCCCCTCCGCCCACAGGTGGGTGACCGCCTCGGCCGGGTCGGGCAGCACCATCACCCAGCGCCCGTCGGCCTCGACCACGCGCACCCCGTCCGTGGTGTCCACGTCGCGATCTCCGGCCGCCTCGACGACCCGCCGCATCACCAGTCCCTTGACGGCCCAAGGAGTCGCCAGATCCCGCTTGAGGACGTGCGCCCGCGGAATACGCGCGTCGATCTGGCTCAGCGTGAGCTGCGTCCGCGCCACCAGCCCGATCAACCGCACGAAAGCCGCCGTACCGTCGAAGACACTGCTGAACTCCGGGACGATGAAGCCGCCCTTGCCGTCACCACCGAAGATCGTCGACTCGTCGTGGCCGACCCGGGTCAGATCGTCGGGCGAGGTGGTGGTCCACTCGACCTGGGTGCCGTGGTACGCCGCGACCTGCTCGGCGATCCTCGTCGTGGTCACCGGCAGCGCGACCCGCCCGCTGCGACGCTCCGCGGCGACCAGGTCGAGCATCACGAGCAGCGCCCGGTCGTCCTCGACGATCCGCCCCTTCTCGTCGACCAGCGAAAGCCGCTCGCCAACGGGATCGAACCGCACACCGAACGCGGCCCGCGCGGACGCCACGATCTCTCCCAGCCGCACCAGCCCCGACCGCCGGGCATCCGCCGACTCCGTCGGCCTGGACTCGTCCAGACCGGGATTGATCGTCAGCGAATCCACACCCAGCTTCCCGAGCAGACTGGGCAACACCAGCCCCGCGCTTCCGTTCGACGCGTCGACGACGACCTTCAGCCCCGACTCGGCGATCCCCGTGGTGTCGACATTCCGCAACAGGGACCCGGTGTACGAGTCGAAAACGCTGGCCGGGAAATGCAGATCCCCGATCTCACCCGGGAACGCCCGCCGGTACTCCTGACGCGCGAACACCCGGTCCAACTTCCGCTGACTCGCCTGCGAAAGATCGGCACCCTGCCCGTCGAAGAACATGATGTCCACGGAATCCGGCACCCCGGGCGTGGTCCGGATCATGATCCCGCCGGCACTGCCCCTAGCGGTCTGCTGCCGCGCTACCGGCAGCGGTACGTTTTCCAGATCGCGTACGTCGATGGCGCTGGCCTGCAGCGCGGAGATCACCGCCCGCTTCAGCGCACGGGCACCACGGGAGTGGTCACGGGCCGTCGTGACGGTGGAGCCCTTCTTCAAGGTCGTCGCGTAGGCGCCGGCCAGCCGCACGGCCAGCTCCGGCGTGATCTCGACGTTCAGGATTCCGGAAACCCCACGGGCGCCGAAGAGGTGGGCCTGCCCCCGCGATTCCCATATGACCGAGGTGTTGACGAAGGCACCGGCCTCGATGGTCTTGAACGGGTAGACCCGCACATTGCCCTGAACGATCGATTCTTCACCGATCAGGCACTCATCCCCGATGACCGCGCCGTCCTCGATCCGGGCCGCACGCATGATGTCGGTGTTCTTCCCGACGACACAGCCCCGCAGATTGCTGTGCTGCCCGACATACACGTTGTCGTGCACAACGGCCTTGTGCAGGAAGGCCCCGCTCTTGACGACGACGTTGGAGCCGACGACGGTGTGCTCACGGATTTCCGCTCCGGCCTCGACCTTCGCGTAGTCGCCGATATAGAGCGGCCCTCGAAGCACCGCATCGGGATGCACTTCCGCTCCCTCGGCCACCCACACGCCCGGGGAGATCTCGAAGCCGTCGATCTCGACGTCGACCTTGCCCTCCAGGACATCGGCCTGCGCCTTCACATAGCTCTCGTGCGTGCCGACGTCCTCCCAGTAGCCCTCGGCGACATAGCCGTAGACCAGCTTGCCCTCCTTCATAAGCTGCGGGAAGACATCGCCGGACCAGTCGACGGGCACATCGGCCTCGACATAGTCGAAGACCTCGGGCTCCATGACGTAGATACCGGTGTTCACGGTGTCCGAGAAGACCTGGCCCCAGGTCGGCTTCTCCAGGAACCGCTCGACCTTGCCCTCTTCGTCGACGATCGTGATGCCGAATTCCAAGGGGTTCGGGACACGGGTCAGACAGACCGTGACCAGCGCGCCCTTTTCCTTGTGGAAGTTGATCAGTTCGGTGAGGTCGAAGTCGGTCAGGGCATCACCGGAGATGACCAGGAACGTGTCGTCCTTCAACGCCTCCTCAGCGTTCTTGACACTGCCGGCGGTACCGAGTGGCTTCTCCTCGTTGGCATAGGTGAGCTCCATTCCGAGCTCTTCGCCGTCACCGAAGTAGTTCTTGACCAGCGAGGCAAGGAACTGGACAGTTACGACGGTCTCGTTGAGCCCATGCCTTTTGAGCAGCCGCAGAACGTGCTCCATGATCGGCCGGTTGGCCACCGGCAGGAGCGGCTTGGGCATGCTTGAGGTCATGGGGCGAAGGCGTGTGCCTTCGCCACCGGCCATCACGACGGCCTTCATGTCGGAAGCGTCCTCCTCGAAGAGACGACGGTCTAGCCGACTTCACCCGTCCGAATTGTCCCGCACTTTTCCCTCGCGGGCCATCGCACCGCTACGGAAGCACAATCGGCGAGCTCAATCGGCCATGGTGTCCGCCCGAACCAGACGGCGGACTTGTACCACGTAGAGGACTCCTGCCCACCAATAGAGGGTTGTACCCCATCCGGCGAACGCCCATCCGAAAATAGCAGCGAGTGACGAGATCCATCCGCTTCCGTCACTGAGCAACAGCAGCGGGAACGCGTACATCAGGTTGAAGGTGGCGGCCTTGCCGAGGAAGTTCACCTGCGGCGGCGGATAGCCGTGGCGCCTGAGGATGCCCACCATCACCAGCAGAACCAGTTCTCGCGCCAGCAGTACAGCGGTCAACCATAGGGGCAGAATCTCACGCCAGGTGAGCCCGACCAGGGTCGAGAGGATGTAGAGCCGGTCCGCGGCGGGATCAAGGAGCCGGCCGAGGCTGCTGATCTGGTTCCAGCGCCGCGCGAGTTTGCCGTCCAGGTAGTCACTGATCCCGCTCAGAGCCAGCACGAGCAGCGCCCAGCCGTCACTCTTCGGTCCCCCGAACTCGGGCCTGAGGATCAACCACAGGAAGAGGGGTACGCCGACGAGCCGAGCCATGCTGAGGATGTTCGGGATGGTGAGGACCCGGTCCGTCTGAACGCGGGTCTCCTGGACCTCCAACCGGGGGCCTCCTGTCGAAAACGAGCCAATGGTGCCCCCTGACCTTACCTCAACGCAAAAAAGCTCCGGCCCCTGGGCCATGTGCCCAAGAGCCGGAGCTCAAAAGGTA
>NZ_BJND01000033.1 GCF_006539505.1 Streptomyces spinoverrucosus | reverse complement strand
GCAGGTGGCGAACCTGAAGGTAAAAGCAACGTTGCAGAGACTATGCCTTCAAGTTTCGAAGTCAATAGGTTGATGTTAAGAATTTTGACCGTTGGTGCGTCGGTGTTGTGTTCACTACTTGAATGATCAGACCAGTTGAGCAGGTCGGAACAGGTGTGGCTCGCGAGCGTGCCCTCAGCGCAGCCGCTGGCTGATGACCTTCGACACACCGTCGCCCTGCATGGAGACGCCGTACAGCGCGTCGGCGACCTCCATGGTCCGCTTCTGGTGCGTGATGACGATGAGCTGCGAGGCCTCCTGCAGCTCCTGCATGATCCGGATCAGCCGCTGCAGGTTGGTGTCGTCGAGCGCGGCCTCGACCTCGTCCATCACGTAGAACGGGCTGGGCCGGGCCTTGAAGATGGACACGAGCAAGGCGACCGCGGTCAGCGAGCGTTCCCCGCCGGAGAGCAGGCTGAGCCGCTTCACCTTCTTACCCGGGGGCCGGGCCTCGACGTCCACACCCGTGGTGAGCATGTTGTCGGGGTCGGTCAGCACCAGCCGACCCTCGCCGCCCGGGAAGAGCCGGCTGAAGACGCCCTCGAACTCCCGGGCCGTGTCCCAGTAGGCCTCGGTGAACACCTGCTCGACCCGCTGGTCGACCTCCTTGACGACCTGGAGCAGATCGGCGCGGGTCTTCTTCAGGTCCTCCAGCTGCTCGCTGAGGAACTTGTGCCGTTCCTCCAGTGCCGCGAACTCCTCCAGGGCCAGCGGGTTCACCTTGCCGAGCTGCTGGTAGGCCCGCTCGGCCGACTTCAGCCGCTTCTCCTGCTCGGCCCGCCGATACGGCTTCGGCTGGTTGCGGGGGTGCTCGGGGTCCTCCGGCAGCTCCTCGCCCTCGGCGGGCAGGGAGGGCGGTACGAGCTGATGGGGGCCGTACTCCGTGATCAGCCCCGCCGGTTCGACGCCCAGCTCCTCCAGCGCCTTGGTCTCCAGCTGCTCGATCCGCAGCCGCTTCTCGGCGCCGAGCACCTCGCCGCGGTGCACGGAGTCGGTGAGCTTGTCGAGTTCGGCCTTGAGGTCACGGCCCTCGGTGCGGGCGGCGGCGAGTTCCTGCTCGCGGCGCGCCTTGGCGGCCTCGGCGGCGGTGCGCTCCTGCTCGGCGCGGGCGAGGGAGACCTCGACGTGCGTGAGCAGCTGGCGGGCGCCGGAGGCGACGGCTTCGGCGACGGCCGCCTCGTGTCTGAGGCGCGCCCGCCGCTGCTCGGCACGCGCGCGTGCCTCGCGCTCCGCTCGGGCGGCGCGGTCGAGGGAGTCGGCGCGGCCGGCGAGTCCCTTGACGCGTTCCTCGTGCGTACGAACCTGGAGGCGGGCCTCCATCTCCGTCTGACGCGCATTGGCGCCGTCGGCGGCGAGCCGGTCGCGTACGGAGGTGTCGGGCTCCTCCTCGAACGGCATCTCCTCGGCGACGGCGAGCCGTTCGGCGAGTTCCTCGACGTCCATCAGGGCCTTGTCGAGTGCCTCCTGCGCGCGTGCGGCTGCGGCGACGCTGCGGTCCGCCTCGCCGGCGGCGGCGCGGGCCTGGCCGGCGAGGCGGCCGAGCTGCTGTGCGACGGATGACTTCTCGCGGTCGGCGGCGCGGCGCCGCTCCCCCAGCTCCTCGACGAGCGCGGCGGCCTCCTTGCGCCGCTCACCGGCGGCCCGCTGCACCTCGGCGAGCTCTTCGCAGCGCACGGCCAGTTCTTCCAGCTCCGCTGCGGCCTCGTCCACCGATGCCTGCACCTCCAGCAGGCTCGGGGCTCCGGCGGAGCCGCCGTGGGCGAAGTGGGCGCCGAGGAGGTCGCCTTCGGCGGTTACGGCGGTGAGGTGCGGGTGCGTGTATACGAGGGCTTCGGCTGCCTCCAGGGTGTCGACCACGACGATGTCGTGCAGGAGGCGGTGTACCGCGGGGATGAGGTCTGGGGGGCCGTGGACGAAGTGCGCGGCGGGAGGTGCCGGTTCGGTGAGTCGGGCGTCTGCGGGTTCGTTGTGGCTGGTCGCGCAGTTCCCCGCGCCCCTGGGGGGCGTTGCAGCTGGCGCGCCTGAAAGGATCAACGCAGCCCTGCCGCCGTCCTGCTTGCGCAGCAGTCGGATGGCCTCTGCCGCCGAGGCGGGTGTCGTCACCGCAATCGCGTCCGCTGCCGCGCCGAAGGCCGCAGCCAGTGGGACCTCGTATCCGGGGGTCACCGACAGCAGCTCCGCCGCCGGGCCCAGGATTCCGGTGAGTCGGTCCCGCGCCCCAAGCAGTATTCCGGTGCCGTCCTTGCGGCGCAGGCCCATGGCGAGGGCGTCGTGGCGGGCCTGGGTCGCGGCGCGTTTGCGTTCGGCTGCCGTGGCCGCCTCGCGGGCCGCGGCGAGGGTGGACTCCGCCTCGGCCAGTTGCTGCTTGGCCGCCTCGTGCTGCTCGGCGAGTTCCGCGTCGCCGGCGTCGAGGCCGTCGACCTCGGCCTTGAGTGCCTCGTACTCCTCCTGCGCGGCGACGGCGCGCTCCTGTGCCTCGTCGCGGGCGGCGGCGAGGCGGTCGATCTCGGCCTGGGCGGAGGCCGCGCGCGAACGGGCCGCGCCGACCTGGCCGTTCAGCCGTGCCAGCCCCTCGCGGCGGTCGGCGATGGCGCGGGCCGCGTCCTTCAGACGGCGTTCCTCGGTCGCCAGCTCGCGCTCCAGTTCGGCGCGGTGGGCGACGGTGTCGTCCAGGGCACGCTGGGCCGCCTCCAGGGCGGCCTCCAGCTCGGCCTCCTGCTCGCGGATGCGGTGGGCCTCGCGCTCCATGTCCTCGGGGTCACGGCCACGCCGCTCCTCGGGCGGGGCGGAGGTCGCGCTCTTCACCCGGGCCTCGGCCAGCGAGATCGTGCCGCGCACCCGTTCGGCGAGCTGGGACAGCTCGTACCAGGTCTGCTGCGCCCGCTGCAGGCGCGGGGTGAGGCGGCGGACCTCGTCCTCAAGGAGCGCCTCCCGCTGGAGCGCCCTGCGCAGCTCCTGCTCGGCGGCCTCCTTGCGCTCCTTCAGCGCGGCCTCGTCGGCGACCTCGGCCTGGAGCGCCTCCCGCAGCCGTACGAGATCGTCGGCCAGCAGACGGAGGCGGGCGTCGCGCAGGTCGGCCTGGATGACGGCGGCCCTGCGCGCCACGGCGGCCTGGCGGCCCAGCGGCTTGAGCTGTCTGCGCAGCTCGTCGGTGAGGTCCTGGACGCGCGCGAGGTTGGCCTGCATCGCGTCCAGCTTCCTGAGCGCCTTCTCCTTGCGCTTGCGGTGCTTCAGGACGCCGGCGGCCTCCTCGATGAAGGCGCGACGGCCCATCGGGTCGGCGTGCAGGACGGAGTCGAGCTGGCCCTGGCCGACGATGACGTGCATCTCGCGGCCGATGCCGGAGTCGGACAGCAGCTCCTGGATGTCGAGCAGACGGCAGGTGTCACCGTTGATCTGGTACTCGCTGCCGCCGTTGCGGAACATGATCCGCGTGATGGTGACCTCGGCGTACTCGATGGGCAGCGCCCCGTCGGAGTTGTCGATGGTCAGCGACACCTCGGCGCGGCCGAGCGGTGGCCGTCCGGTGGTGCCGGCGAAGATGACGTCCTCCATCTTGCCGCCGCGCAGCGACTTGGCGCCCTGTTCGCCCATGACCCAGCTGAGCGCGTCCACGACGTTGGACTTGCCCGAGCCGTTCGGTCCGACGACACACGTGATGCCCGGCTCGAACCGGAGCGTGGTCGCCGAGGCGAACGACTTGAACCCGCGGAGGGTCAGGGCCTTGAGGTGCACGCCGCTGGACTCTACCTTCCGGGCGTGTCTCACTCCATGAACCCGCGGTTTCGCCCTTGAACGCGCAGGGCACACCAAACGTTAAAGACGCTGAAAGGATGCGCGGGGAAAGAAAGACCCGGGGGAAAGAAAGAAGGGACGCCGAAGCGTCCCTTGCAACTTCTGACAACTTAGCGGTTGATACGGGCAGCCCAACCACTGCGTGTCGTTGTGCGATGCAGTGATCAGGTGAGCGCAGGCTCCGCCTGGTGTGCGTCGACGCTCTCCATGATCCTGTCGTGGTGAGAAGCGGCAGCCGTCAGCGCGTCGTTCTCCGCCTGGATCCGTACGAGCTCGGATTCCAGGTCCTGTACGCGCTGCTGGAGCCGTCGCATCTCGGCGAGGAGTCGAGGGTCGGAGCCGCCGACGTAACCGAGAAGCGCCTTTGCCATGATGGATGGTCCTCCACACTGAGTGACCGACCGATGCGGTGTGGGTCGTGAGGGATTCGCACCCGCGGCCGCTTGGCACTGTGGAGTTGTGCTGGCGTTCATCCATGCCAAACAGCTAAGGTGCGCGGGGCTTTCAGCGTCTCACCAAAAAGTTTGACGGTCAACACGATCACGCCCTGTATCGGCGGGTAACCCGGCGGCGCGCGGCCGGAAACGGCGGCGCGGCGACTGACGCGGGACCCTCAGGGCGTGGCGATCATCCTTGCGTCTGGAGCCTGCCACGGCAAGCAGTTCTTGGCAATCACCTGCTTGTTTTCGTTCCGGGCAGCCGCCTGCGGCATGTCCTGGCCCGCCGCGAGGGCCACCTGGCCGCGTGATGTCAGCGGATGGCAAAACCGTCGTAGCCGCCGCGAGGTGTGTCCCAGATCTCGGTGACGCCGGCGACCTGCCCGGGCGTGTCGTCGCCCTGGAGCCAGTCCAGCAGCCCCTGACAGCCCTCGCGTGAACCCTCCGCGACCACCTGCACCCGGCCGTCGTCCAGATTGAGAGCAAAACCACTCAGGCCGCCGATCTCCAGGGCCTTGGCCCGCGTGTACCAGCGAAAACCCACACCTTGGACGCGTCCTCGCACCCAGGCGACCAGTCGCACATCCTCACTCATGGGTGCAACCTAACCGGCCAATGTCACTCGGGACACTTCCTCCCCCAGCGCCATGCGGTACCGTCCAGCCCCAATGAATCTCATATGAAACTCACTCGATCGTGTGAGTTTTGTTGATCAAAACGGACGAGTGGACCGCCAGGACGAGGAAGGCCATCACATGGGACGCCACCGACGCTCCGCCGCCGGCCGCGCCGCCACGGGCCGCGCCACGGGGGGCAACGAGACGCACGGCCCCGCCGTGGAGGGCCGCACCCCGCAGCACTCGCACCCGGGCGACCCCGCCGCGCCGGGCACCGCACCGTACCTGAACCCGGCGGCGTACGCCGAGGCGGTCTCGAAGAGCGACGCCTACCTCTTCGCCCCGGACGACGCCCGCGCCGGGGCGAGTGGCACGGACCCGTACGGCGACACCGTGACGTTCGCCGCGGCCGACGGCTTCGGGCCCGACGGCTCGGGCCCCGACGACGCCTCCCGGCGCGGCCGCTCGCGCCGCCGCAAGAAGAAGGGCATGACGCCCGTCCGTACCGGTCTGCTCGGGGTCTCGGCCGCGGTGGCGATAGGCACGGTCGCGGTCGCCACCGGCGTCCTGCCCGGCGGCGACACCTACACGCTCGGTGGGGGCGGCTCCGACAAGGTGCAGGCCGGCGACACGCCGACCAACACCGAGTCCCAGCAGGGCGGCACGTCCGGCACCGCCGAGGCGGGCAGCAGCAGCCCGTCGACCGGCCGCGACGCCCAGCGCTCCACTTCTGCCTCGCCGTCCCCCTCGACCCCCTCGGCCAAGCCCACCACCGAGGCGCCGGCCACCAAGGCCCCCTCCAAGAAGCCGACGACCACCCCGTCGTCGAAGAAGCCGACGCCGACTCCGTCCCGCACCCCCTCGAAGGTGCCGACGCAGCGGACCGCCCCGCCAGTGACGATCTCCCCGGAGATCGCCGCCGAGGCGGAGGTGCTCAAGCTCGTCAACGACGAGCGCGCCAAAGCCGGGTGCAGCCCGCTGGCCGCGAACAGCGCGCTCGCGGAGCTGGCCGGGAACTTCAGCGATGCCATGGCAGAGCAGGGCTTCTTCGACCACACCGACCCCAGCGGGCGCACCCCCTGGGACCGCGCGAAGGCGGCCGGCATAACCAACCTCGGCGGCGAGAACATAGCCCGGGGCCAGGCCGACGCGGCGGCCGTCATGGAGGCCTGGATGAACAGCCCCGGCCACCGGGCCAACATACTGAACTGCGACTTCAAGACGCTCGGCGTCGGTGTGCACTACGGGTCGGGTGGACCGTGGTGGACGCAGAACTTCGGGTACTAGAGAGCACTTCGGGTACTGGAGAGCACGCTTTCCATTCGTAAGCGCAACCTATCGGTCAGCGCTTTCCGCGCGTAGGCTTGAGGCATGACCGTCGAGCGCACACCGGAGCAGGACCTCCCGTACGACGTGTTCTCCAAGGCCTGTCCCTCCAGGGGCACGCTGGAGCACGTCACGGGCCGCTGGGGCGCGCTCGCACTGGGCGCCCTGCACGAGGGCTCCCTGCGCTTCAACGAGCTGCGCCGCCGGGTCGACGGGGTGAGCGAGAAGATGCTCTCCCAGACCCTGCACGCGCTGGAGCGCGACGGCCTGGTGCACCGCGAGGCCCAGCCCACCAACCCGCCCCGCGTGGACTACGAGCTGACGCCCCTCGGTCACGAGGTCGCCGAGCGCCTGCTGGCGCTCATCCATCACCTGGAGGGGCGGATGGACGAGGTCCTCGCCGCCCGGGAGCGCTACGACGAGATGCGCGGCGGACGCTGACACTTCGGGCAGTAGTAGCTGGACCGGTTCATCCACGGGCGCCGGCGTATCGCCGTGCCGCATCTCCGGCACGGCAGCCCTTCCCGTCCGTAGGCGTCGAGCGAGCGGTCGAAGTAGCCCGATCCGCCGTTGACGTTGACGTACAGGCTGTCCAAGCTCGTGCCGCCCACCGACAGGGCCGCGTTCAGTACGTCCCTGATGTGGCCGAGGAGTTCGAGCGTGCGGGGGCGGGTGAAGGTGGAGGTCGGGCGGTCGTAGTGCAGGCGGGCTCGCCAAAGGGCTTCGTCCGCGTAGATGTTGCCGACGCCGCTGATCAACGACTGGTCCAGCAGAGCGCGTTTGATGGTGCTGCGCTTGCGGCGCAGCGCCTGGTGGAACGCCTCGTCGTCGAACTGCGCGTCGAGGGGGTCGCGGGCGATGTGCGCGATGACGTCGGGCAGGCCGTCGGGGGTGGTGTCGTGCAACGACAGGCCGCCGAACGTGCGTTGGTCGACGAAGCGCAGCTCGGTGCCGAGGGCGTCGGCGAACCGGACGCGGATGCGCAGGTGCTTCTCGTCGGGCGCCGTGTGCGGCTGGACCAGGAGCTGGCCGCTCATGCCGAGGTGGGCCAGGATCGCCTGGCCGGTGTCCGCCAGCGGCAGCCACAGGTACTTGCCGCGCCGGCTCGGGGTGCCGAGGCGGTGGCCCTTCAGACGGTGCGCGAAGTCGTCGGCGCCGGCGAGGTGACGGCGTACGGCACGCGGGTGCAGCACCTCGACGTCGGCGACGGTCCGGTTTGCGACCCACTGCTCCAGTCCGCGCCGGACGACCTCCACCTCGGGCAACTCGGGCATCGCGCCTTCCCCTCCCCCAAACCGTCGTACGAGCCGAGCGCCCGCCCCGGGGCTGGGGCGGGCGCTCGGGTGTGCTGTTCTGTTCGCAGCGGAGGTCGCTACGGCGGTCAGCCCGACGCCGAGGGGGCGTCCGTGCTGTCGCCGTCCGCGGCGGTCCCGGCGGCCGGGGCCGCCTCGGTGGACGGCGCACCGTCCGCCAGCGGGACCGCGTTCACGGCCGCGGAGGCCTTGGCGCGTTCGTCCGCTGCCGCGCGGATGGACCGCCAGGCGGATTCCGCGGCCTGCTGCTCCGCCTCCTTCTTGCTGCGGCCGGTGCCGGTGCCGTACGAGACGCCTCCGACGCGGGCGGCAGCAGTGAAGGTCTTCTCATGGTCGGGGCCGGTCTCCGTGACCAGGTACTCGGGTACGCCGAGCCCTTCGGTCGCGGTGAGCTCCTGGAGGGACGTCTTCCAGTCCAGGCCGGCTCCGAGGTTGGAGGACTTCTCGATCAGCGGGTCGAACAGGCGGTGCACCAGCTCCGCCGCCGAGTCCAGCCCCTGGTCGAGATAGACCGCGCCGATCACCGCTTCCAGGGTGTCGGCGAGGATCGATGCCTTGTCCCGGCCGCCCGTGCCCTCTTCACCGCGGCCGAGCCGGATGAAGGAGCCGAGGTCGAGCGTCCGTCCCACGTCCGCCAGCGCACGCGAGTTCACCACCGCGGCCCGCAGCTTGGCCAGCTGGCCCTCGGGCAGGTCGGGGTGGGTTCGGTACAGCGTGTCGGTGACGACGAGACCGAGCACGGAGTCCCCGAGGAACTCCAGCCGCTCGTTCGTCGGCAGACCGCCGTTCTCGTACGCGTAGGAACGGTGGGTCAGCGCTCGCACCAGAAGGGCGGACTCGACCTTGTAGCCGAGCCGCCCTTCCAGAAGCGTGTGGGACGAGGCCTGGTTGTCCGGTCCACCCCCGCTCGCGCGGGAAGACTGCTTCTTCGGCGTGGACACAGTGCCTCTCACCAGCCGCTCAGACCTCGAGGACCTGGCGCTTGTTGTAGGTGCCGCACGACGGGCACGCGATGTGCTGCTGCTTGGGCTCGTGGCAGCGCTCGCACGCAACCAGGGTGGGGACCGCAGCCTTCCACTGCGACCGGCGGTGGCGCGTGTTGCTGCGCGACATCTTCCGCTTCGGAACAGCCACGGCTACTTCTCCTGCTTCTCGTCGACGCCCGCTTCGGCGCCGCTCTTGTCGTCCTTATCGCCGGGTTCGAGTGAATCGGCGAGTCCCTGCAGTGCCGCCCAACGGATGTCGACGGCGTCATGGTGGTGGTCCGGGTCGTCCGCGAGGCGTGCGCCGCACTCGGCACACAGTCCTGGGCAGTCTTCCTGGCACACCGGCTGCATCGGCAGTGCGAGCACCACCGCATCGCGCAGCAGAGGTTCGAGGTCGAACATGCCGTCCTCGAGGAAGAGCCTGTCCTCGTCGTCCTCGGCGTCGTCGCCGGGTTCCGCGTGGTGCACGCGGCCCCGATCATCGGCGTCAGGGTACGAGAACATCTCCTGGAAGTCCGCTTCGAGCTCCAGCTCGACCGGCTCCAGACACCTTACGCACTCCCCCTCGGCCTGTGCACGGGCGGTGCCTGTGACAAGGACACCTTCCATGACCGACTCCAGGCGGAGTTCGAGCTCCACCGGGGCGCCTTCCGGCACTCCGATGACGTCCTTCAGACCGAGGTCCTTCGGGGCGTCGACCGTGCGGGTCAGGCGCTGCAGCGCACCGGGCCGCCGCCCCAGCTCGTGTGTGTCGAACACGAGAGGGTTGCGGTGGTCGAGGCGGGCGTTCAGAGCCATTCCTGCTTTCGATCTTGTGAGCTCGGCGGACGCCGCCCTCGGTGTTCCCGGGCAGCGCTGATCACGGACGTACGCGCGACCGAAGAGCCAGGATACTGGACCTTTCGCTGACGGCCCAATCGGCGGCGTCAGCCGTTGCCGCGGCCCTGTTCGTACGCCCGCAGCTGCTCCGCGCTGATCATGCTGGTGTCGAAGAGGCTGGTCTCGTCGAGGGCCTGCGGCTGCTGCTGCGCGTAGTTCTGCTGGTGGGGATCGTAGGCGGGCTGCTGCGGGTACGCCGCGTAGGGGTCGGCCTGCTGGTAGCCGTACGGGTCCTGCTGGGCGTACTGCTGCTGGTAGCCGTAGGGGTCCTGCTGCGGCTGTTGCGGATGCTGCGCAGGCTGCTGCTGGTAGGCGTAGGCATTGGCGTCCTGGGTGGCGTACGACTGCTGGGCCGGGGCCGCCGGAGGCTGGGCGGGCTCGGCCGGGGTGTCGGCCATGGCGGCGAGGTCGGCGAGGTAGTCGGCGTCGCTGCTGTGCTGGACGGTGGTGGTGTCGAGGGAGCCGAGGTCGTCGGAGGCGATCCGGCCGTGCAGCTTCTGCCGCCCGCGGCCGACCGCCTCCAGGGTCTTGGCCAGGACCGCCTCGAACGCGCCGAGCTTGACGTCGACGTACTCGTCGGCCGTGCGGCGCAGCGTCTCCGGGTCGTGGCTGCGCTCGGGGGCGTCCTCGTCCTCGTACCCCTGCTCGTCGAGGCCGGGGCCGGTGCCGAGCAGCTTCTCGCGGCCGCGGCCGACGGAGCCGAGGGTCTTGGTGAGGACGACCTCGAAGTTGGCGAGCTTGGAGTCGACGTAGTCATCGGCCTCTGCGCGGATCTCCTCGGCCTCCTGGCGGGCCTCGGCGAGGATCCGGTCGGCCTCGGCCTGGGAGCGGCGGGCGACCTCGGTGTCGGAGATCAGCGAGCCGCGCTCGGCGTGCGCGCCCTGGATGATCCGCTCGGCCTCCTGGCGGGCCTGCTCGACCATCTGTTCTCGGCCGCCGATGAGCTCCTGGGCCTGGGCGAGGGAGTCGGGCAGCGCCGCGCGGACCTCTTCCAGCAGGGCAAGCAGGTCGGCGCGGTTGACCACGCACGAGGCCGACATGGGCATGCCCCGGGCACTGGAGACCGCCGCGACGATCTCGTCGAGCTTCTTCTGTACGTCCACCGGTTGCTCGCCACTCTCTACAGCTGTGTTGGAGACGGACGGGACGACTGTAGCCCGTTGAGGTGGAGCCGTTCAGGCTTGGCGCAGACGCTTGTTGAGAGCGTCCAGGACAGCAGGCGGCACCAGGTGGGAGACGTCGCCGCCCCACTGTGCGACCTCCTTGACCAGGGAGGACGACAGGAAGCTGTAGGTGGGGTTGGTGGGGACGAAGAGGGTCTCGACGCCGGTGAGGCCGTTGTTCATCTGGGCCATCTGCAGCTCGTAGTCGAAGTCGCTGACCGCGCGCAGGCCCTTGACGATGGCGGGGATGTCGCGCTGCTTGCAGAAGTCGACGAGCAGGCCGTGGAAGGACTCGACCCGGACGTTGCCGTACTCGGCGGTGACCTCGCGGATCAGGTCGATCCGCTCGTCGATCTCGAAGAGGCCCTTCTTGGACTTGTTGATCATCACCGCGACGTAGACCTCGTCGTAGAGGCGGGAGGCGCGGGCGATGATGTCCAGGTGTCCGTTGGTGATGGGGTCGAACGACCCGGGACAGACGGCTCGGCGCACTTGAGATCCCTCGCTCTCAGGTCCGGTCATGGTGCGTCTTCGCACGTGGAGGCGGCGCGACCGTACCAAAACGTTCCCTCGCCGTACCGGCGGGTACGGAGTGCCTCAAAGCCCTCCGGCCACCTGAATTCACCGCCTCTGGTGCTGCGCTCCACGGTGACGAGGGCTTCTGCGGCGAGCCACCCCTCCGTGCGGAGTGTGAGCAGAATCTCCCGAAGATCGTCGTCCGTGACGGCGTACGGCGGGTCGAGGAACACGAGGTCGTACGGCTCGCCCGGCGGTGGCGTGCGGATGATCTGTTCCGCTTTGCCCGACTTGACCTCGGCGCCGGGCAGGCCGAGGTTTCTGACGTTCTCGCGGATCGTGCGGGCGGCTCGGGCGTCGGCCTCGACCAGGAGGGTGTGGGCGGCGCCGCGCGAGAGGGCCTCCAGGCCGACGGCGCCGGAACCTGCGTAGAGGTCGAGCACGCGTTCGCCGTCCAGGGGGCCGCCGAGGAGGGATTGCCAGGTGGAGAAGAGGCCCTCGCGGGCGCGGTCTGAGGTGGGGCGCGTGCGGGATCCCTGCGGGACGGCCAGGCGGCGTCCGCCGGCTGCGCCGGCGATCACGCGGGTCATTTTGGGGTCCTTGGTCGTGGGTGCGGGCCGGTTACGGGTTCAGTTTGGCAGGCGGAGGGTGGGGGTGCCGATCGTCGTGGGTGCGAATTGTTGTGGGTGGCTGCGGGTTCGTCGTGGTTGTTCGCGCAGTTCCCCGCGCCCCTGGGGACGCTGCCCTGCCCGGCGACAACAAAGCTCAGCCCTTCTCCAGGTACTGCTCCCTCTCCTCGTCCAGCAAGGCGTCCAGCGCCGTGCGCAGGCCCGGCAGGGCCGTTAGCTCGGGGTCGGCTGCCACCACCGTCGTTGCCTCCTCGCGGGCCTCCGTGATGATTTCCTCGTCCTCGATGACGGCGAGGACGCGCAGGCTGGTGCGGGCGCCGGACTGGGCCTGGCCCAGGACGTCGCCCTCGCGGCGCTGTTCGAGGTCGATGCGGGAGAGTTCGAAGCCGTCGAGGGTGGCCGCCACCGCGTTCAGGCGCTGGCGGGCTGCACTGGCCTCGGGCATCTCGGTGACCAGCAGGCACAGTCCGGGCGCCGAGCCACGGCCGACGCGGCCGCGCAGCTGGTGGAGCTGGGAGACTCCGAAGCGGTCGGCGTCCATGATCACCATCACGGTGGCGTTCGGCACGTTCACGCCGACCTCGATGACCGTGGTGGCCACCAGAACGTCCGTCTCTCCGGCGGCGAACCGGCGCATGACGGCGTCCTTGTCGTCGGGCTGCATACGGCCGTGCAGGACCTCGACCTTGAGTCCCTGGAGTGGGCCGCCCGCGAGTTGGTCGGCCATGTCGAGGACGGCGAGCGGGGGGCGCTTCTCGGCCTCGTCCTCCGGGGACTTCTGCTTCTTCGATGCCTTGGGGTCGTCCTCCTCGTCGCCGATGCGGGGGCAGACCACGTATGCCTGATGACCCTGGGAGACCTCCTCGCGCACCCGCTCCCAGGTCCGGGCCAGGAAGTGCGGTTTGTCGGCGGCGGGGACGACATGGCTGGCGATCGGGGAGCGGCCGGCGGGGAGCTGGTCGAGGACCGAGGTCTCCAGGTCGCCGAAGACGGTCATGGCGACCGTGCGCGGGATCGGTGTGGCGGTCATGACCAGCAGATGGGGTGGCTGCTTGCCCTTGCCGCGCAGGGCGTCGCGCTGTTCGACGCCGAAGCGGTGCTGCTCGTCGACGACGACCAGGCCGAGGTCGTGGAACTGCACCCGGTCCTCGATCAGCGCGTGGGTGCCGATCACGATCCCGGCCTCGCCGGTGGCCAGGTCGAGCAGCGCCTGGCGGCGGGCGGCGGCGCCCATCGAGCCGGTGAGCAGCACGACTTTGGTGGCGTGCTCGGCGCCGCCGAGCATTCCCCCTTCGGCCAGCTCGCCCATCATCTCCACGACCGAGCGGTGGTGCTGCTGGGCGAGGACTTCGGTGGGCGCTAGCATCGCGGCCTGCCCGCCCGCGTCGACGACGGCGAGCATGGCGCGCAGGGCGACCAGGGTCTTGCCGGAGCCGACCTCGCCCTGGAGCAGCCGGTGCATGGGGTGCTCGGTGGCCAGGTCGGCGAAGATCTCCTCGGAGACCTTCTGCTGGCCCTCGGTGAGGGTGAACGGCAGCCGGTCGTCGAAGGCGGCGAGGAGGCCGTCCGGCCTGGGCCTGCGCGGCACCGCGGGGAGCTGGGCGTCGGCGTGCCGGCGGCGGGCGAGGGCGACCTGGAGGACGAAGGCCTCGTCCCACTTGAGGCGGTCGCGGGCACCGGCGATGTCCGCCTTGGTGTGCGGGCGGTGGATCTTCAGCAGGGCCTCGGGGAGGGAGACCAGGCCGCGGCCCTCGCGCAGGGAGTCCGGGAGGGGGTCCACGGCCTCCTGGGCGCTGGGCAGGACGGTTTGAACGGCCTTGCCGATCTTCCAGGACTCCAGCTTGGCGGTGGCCGGGTAGATCGGGATGAGGGCGCCCGCCCAGGTGTCGATCGCCTCCTCGGCGTCGCCCTTCAGCAACTCGTACGCCGGATGTGCCAGTTGCAGCCGGCGGTTGAAGACGGAGACCTTGCCCGCGAACATCGCACGCGTGCCCGGCAGCAGTTCCTTGTGGGGTTTGTGCACGCCGTGGCCGAAGAAGACCAGTTGGAGCCGGCCGCTGCCGTCGGTGATCGTCACCTCCAGGCGCTGGCCCTTGCCGCGGGGCGCCTTGGCGGAGGCGAAGGTGTGCAGGCGGGCGTCGGCGACCTGGGCGACCACCGTGACGTGCTCGTCCAGGGGGAGGTCGGCGAGGTGGGTGAGCTGGCCCCGCTCCTCGTATCTGCGCGGGTAGTGGTGCAGCAGGTCGCCGACGGTGTGCAGGCCGAGATGCTCGGCCATCACCTTCGCGGTGGCGGGGCCGAGCACCTTCTTGAGTGGTTCGTCCAGTGCGGGCACGAGATCCATTGCACACCACGGCACTGACAATGGCGCAGACGTCCCGGCGGCAGATCCGTATACGTCTCCGAAGCCCCTGGTCAGACGGCTGGTTCGAGCTCTAGGATGGCGCGCTCCGGCCATCCTTTCGCGGTCACCGCCTCACCGGGACCGCCCGACCCCGCGCCGACGCGCTTCCCCCCACCGGCGCTGTGACGATGGACTCCCAGATCTCAGCGGCATCACAGGCATCCTCCGCACCTCATACGTTCCAGGTCGACCTGCGTGGCTTGGTGGACCTGCTCTCCCATCACCTCTACTCCAGCCCCAAGGTCTACCTGCGCGAGCTGCTGCAGAACGCGGTCGACGCCATCACCGCCCGCCGGGCCGAGCAGCCCGAGGCCCCCGCGCGGGTGCGGCTGTACGCCGAGCAGGGCGGCCTGCGGGTGGAGGACTCCGGCGTCGGGCTCACCGAGTCCGATGTGCACAACCTGCTGGCCACCATCGGGCGCAGCTCCAAGCGGGCCGACGGCCTCCAGGAGGCGCGCTCGGAGTTCCTCGGGCAGTTCGGCATCGGGCTGCTGGCCTGTTTCGTGGTGGCCGAGCGGATCCGGGTCGTCAGCCGCAGCGCCCGTACGCCGGGTGCCCGGCCCGTGGAGTGGACGGCGACGGACGACGGCTCGTACACCGTACGGACCCTGCCGGACGCGGCCCGGCCCGAACCGGGGACCACCGTGTATCTTCAGGCGCGGGCGGATGCCGGTGAGTGGCTCACCGAGGAGCGGGTGCTCGCGCTGGCGCGGGACTTCGGCTCGCTGCTGCCGTACGACGTGCGGGTGGGCGACGAGGAGGTCACCGACCTGCCGGCGCCCTGGGACCGGCCCTACCCGTCCCCCGCCACCCGGCGGGTGGCTCTGGCCCGGCACTGCCATGAGCTGTTCGGCTTCACCCCGCTGGACTCGATCGAGCTGAACGTGCCGCTCGCGGGGATCCGCGGGGTGGCGTACGTCCTGCCCTCCGCGGTCAGCCCGGCGCAGCGCGCGCGGCACCGCGTCCACCTCAAGGGCATGCTGCTGACCGAGCGTGCCGAACAGCTGCTGCCCGACTGGGCGTTCTTCGTGCGCTGTGTTCTCGACACCGACAGTCTGCGGCCCACGGCGTCGCGCGAGTCGCTGTACGAGGACGAGACCCTGGCCGCCGTACGGGAGGCGCTGGGCGAAAGGATTCGGTCCTGGCTCACCGGTCTCGCGGCCGGTGACCCGGAGCGGCTGGCGGCGTTCCTGTCGGTGCACCACCTGGGTGTGAAGTCCCTGGCGCGGCACGACAAGGAGATGCTGCGCACGATGCTGCCGTGGCTGCCGTTCGAGACGACGGACGGGCAGCTGTCCCTGGAGGAGTTCGCACTGCGCCACCAGGTGGTGCACTTCACGCGCACGGTCGAGGAGTACCGGCAGGTCGCCCCGATCGCGTCCGCGCAGGGCATCGGCGTCGTCAACGGCGGCTACACGTACGACAGCGAGCTGGTCGAGGCCCTGCCGTCGGTGCGGGCGGGCACGGTCGTCGCCGAGCTCGACGCGGACACCGTGACCGCCCATCTGGACGCCGTGGACCCGGCCGAGGAACTGGCCCTGACGGGCTTCCTGGCGGCCGCGCGGGCCACGCTGGACCCGCTGGGCTGCGATGTGGCCCTGCGGGCCTTCCACCCGCTGTCCGTGCCCGCGCTGCACCTGGACGACCGGGCGGCCCGGCACGAGCAGGCCCGGGCGGCCGCCGAGGAGGAGGCCGACGACCTGTGGGCGGGCATCCTGGGCTCGCTGCGCGGCAGCGCCCCCCGCGCGCGTCTGGTGCTCAACCACCTCAACCCGCTGATTCGCAGGATCAGTTCGCTGAACGATCCGGAACTCATCGGCACCGCAACGGAGTCGCTGTACGGCCAGGCCCTGCTGATGGCGCAGCGTCCGCTGCGGCCCGCCGACTCCGCCCTGCTCAACCGGGCGTTCATCGGCCTGCTCGAATGGGCCACACACAGCGACTCCGACTCCCCGGGGGACGGTCACCGATGAGTGAGATCACGGACTTCGACGCGCTGCGCCGGGCGATGGCGGAGAACTCCGAGCAGCCGGAGGGGCCCGCACGCAACGCGCGCGCGGAGCAGTTGCTCGTTCAGGCCGAACGGCTGAACATCCCGCTCGCCGTGATCGAGGCGCTCGGACACCAGCTGAAGGTCTACAACTACAGCTCCGAGAAGGACAAGATGTTCGTCCCGTTCGCGCGCCTGCTGCGCATGTGGGACGAGCACCCCGAGGACTTCGACGAGTACGAGACGCACTCGCTGCACTGGGTCTTCAAATGGATGTCGTCCGGGATGCTCGACCAGCCGCACATCCCGCTGGCCTCGATCGAGAAGTGGCTCGGCGAGATGGAGCACCGCTACCGCCTCGCCGGGCACTCCGAACGGGCGGTGCGCAGCGCGGAGTTCAGCGTGGCCGCGCACATCGGGGACGTGGACCGCGCGGAGCGGGCGTACGCGGCGTGGCTGGCGGCGGACCGGGACAGCATGGCCGACTGTCACGCGTGCGAACTGGACGGGCAGGGCTGGTGGCAGGCGGAGCGCGGCCGGGACGCGGAGGCCCTTGAGCTGTGGGCGCCGGTGCTGAGCGGCGAGTTCACATGCGCCCACGAGCCGCATGCCGTCCTGGCGTCCTCCCTGGTGCCCCTGCTGCGGCTGGGCCGTCTCGACGAGGCGCGCGCCCACCATCTGCGGGGCTTCCGGCTGGTGCGGGCCATGGAGAGCATGCGCGGCGCCTACGCGGACCACGTCGAGTTCTGCGCGCTGACCGGCAACGAGGCGCGCGGCCTGGAGCTGCTGGCGGAGCGGCCGGCGTACTTCACGGACACCGGACACCCGCGCAGCCGGATGAACTTCATGAGCGTGGTGACCCTGCTCATGGACCGGCTGACCGAGCTGGGCCTCGGCGACCAGCAGGTGCCGGGCCCGGCGGGCCGGTCATGGACCGCGCGCGAACTCGCCGCCCACGCGCGTGGGGAGGCCCTCGCCCTGGCGGCGCGGTTCGACCGGCGCAATGGCACACCGCACATCAGCGAGCGGGTACGCAGGCGTATGGGCCAGCGTCCGCTGGTGGAGCGGCTCGCCCTGGGGGTGCGCTCGGAGCGGCTCGCGCACCCCGTGCGTCCGGTCGCCCCGGCCCCGGTGATGCCGGCGTCCGCCGCGACCGGGGACGAGCCGGACCTGGCCGCGCTGCTGGCCGAGGCGCGGCGGCTGTCGGACACCCTGCAGCCGAACGCCGTCGAGGCCTGGGCGGCCGTAGCGCGGGCCGCGGAGGGCACCGATCTGGACGCCCGTGACCGGGCGGAGATCGCCGACCACGAGGCGATGGACCTGGGCCCCGAGGGCGCCGAGCTGTTCGAACGGGCGGCCGAGTTGTACGCCGAGGCGGGCGACCCGGGCGAGGCCCTGGCGGCACGCGCGCGTGCGGCGTACGTCCGCGCCCTCGCCGGTCAGGTCGACGAGGCCGTCGAGGCGGTCGCCGGGCCCTACGACGAGGTCCTCGCCCTCTACGCCGAGGACGGCACCGGCGTACGGCAGACCGCGTCCGTGCTGATGGGGCGGGCGCGGATCCTGATGCGGCTGGTGCACGAGGCCGACGACGCCACCGGGGGCGGCGCCTCGCAGGAGACCGTCCTGGCGCAGGCCGAGGGCGCCGCGCGGGAGGTGCTGGCGCTCGTCGACGGGCACACCGGGGACGATGTGCGGCTCGCCTCACGGGCGGCCGAGGCGCGGGCGATGCTCGCCGAGCTGGCCGTGCACCACGGGGACGTAGAGAAGGCCGCCGACCTGTTCGCAGGGGCCTCGGCGGCGTATGTCGACGCGGGGCTGCCGTGGTTCGCGGTGGAGTACGAGGCCCGGCTGGCCGGCCTCGCCCAGCACCTCGGGGACACGGCGGAGGCCGAGCGGGCGCTGAAGGCGGCTCTGGAGCACGGCGGACCGCACCTGGAGGCCACCGGACGGGCCCAGCTGCACCTTCAGCTGGCCGAGGTGCTCGGGGGCCGGGGACAGTCCGCGGAGGCCGCCGAGCACGCCCTGGACGCGGCGCACTGGGCCGACGAGGCGGGCGAGGGGCCGACCTTCGGCGCCTGGGCGCGGCACCTGCTCGGCGGGTTCCTGCTGCGGCAGGGGCGGTGGGCCGAGGCGGCGGAGGTGCTGGAGTCGGCGCTGCTCGACCTGAGCGCCGAGACGCACGGCGACGGCGCGATCGTCCAGACCCAGTGGTGGCTCGGCGACTGCCTCAGCCGGCTCGGGGAGCACCGGGCGTCCGCCGAACGCCGGTTGCAGGCCGCCGAGATCGCCCGGCACTGGCCCGAGCAGCACGACCACGCCACCCTCGCCCACCTCGCCGCCGAGTCCCTGGATCAGGCCGGGCTGCCCACCGAGGCGGACCAGGCCTACGCGCGCGCGGGCGAGCTGTGGCGCTCCCTGGGCAACGTCCACGGCCTCGTCCGCTCCCAGCGCGCCCGCGCGTGGCTCGCCCTGCGCTCGGACGACGGCGCGGAGCCGGCACGGGAGTTGATGGCGGCCGCCGTCCACGAGTGCGTCAGCGCCCTGAGCACGGCGGCCGACGAGGAGTCGCGGCAGCGGCTCACCGCCGAACTCGGGCATACCCACCGGCAGTTCGGCGACCTGCTCGCCCGGTCGTCCGCCGAGGACGCCGAGGACGGCTCGATCCGGGCCACGTTCGAGGAGGCCCTGACCGAAGTGGAGGAGGCCGTCTCGGTGTTCGCCTCCCTCGGTGCCGACGCCCGGCACGCCCGCACCGGCGCCGAACTCGCCGCGGGCTGGCTGGCGGCCGACCTGGGCCGCAGCGCCGAGGCGGCGGCACGCGCGCGTGCGGTACTGGAGGCGTACGCCGACGCCACCGAGGACGACGAGGCGGCGCAGGAACGGCGGGCGGAGGCGGAGCAGATGCTGCGGGTGGTGCGGGAACCGGAGGATTGTTGAACAACGGCCCCGGCGCCTACTCCACCCCGATCAGCAACAACGCCCCCTGCCGCCCACCCCGGTACACCACCGTGTCGACGGCGAGATAACCCTCCCGCACCCGCGCCTCCAAGTGCTCGGCGACGGACTCCGGGGCCTCGTCGCCGAGGACCAGGGTCACCAGCTCCCCACCGGCCGCGAGCATCCGGTCCAGCACGGTCGCGGCGATGGTCGTGACGTCGGCCCCGATCACGGCCACGTCCCCGTCGATGAGCCCCAGGACGTCACCGGCCTGGCAGATCCCGGCCATGGTCCAGGCCTGGCGTTCCGCGACGGCGACCTCGCCGTACCGGGTCGCGCCCGCCGCTGCGGTCATGGACACGACGTCCTCGTCGAAGCGGCGCTCCGGCTCGTGCACCGCGAGCGCCGCGATGCCCTGGACCGCGGAGCGGGTGGGGATCAGGGACACGCGGATGCCCTCCGCGCGGACCTGGTCGACCGCCGCGGCGGCGGTGTGGCGCAGCTCGGGATCGTTGGGCAGCAGCACGACCTCGCGCGCGTGGGCCCGCCGCACGGCCTCGACGAGCTCCCCGCTGGCGGGCGGCTCCCCGGGACGCGCGAGCACGGTCGTGGCGCCTGCCTCGGTGTACAGCCGGGCCAGCCCCTCGCCGGGCACGACGGCCACCACGGCCCGCTGGACGCGTTCCCGAGGGCGCCCCTCCCCTCGTACCGTGTGCACATCGCCGGCACCGAAGTGCGTGATCCTGATCCGGTACGGCCGCCCGGCCTCCACGCCCGCCTCCACGGCGGCGCCGGCGTCGTCCACGTGCACATGGACGTTCCACAGCCCGTCACCGCCGACCACGACGAGCGAGTCCCCGAGGGCGTCGAGCCGCTCCCGCAGCCGTGCCACGGCGAGGTCGTCGGCCTCCAGCAGGTAGATCACCTCGTACGCCGGACCGCCGTCCTCGGCGCCGTCCACGCAGTCCGTCGCTCCCGCGACGCCCTGGCTGCCGTGAGACACCTCCTCGGCGCCGTCCGCGCACTCCGTCGCGCCCGCGACGCCCTGGGTCCCCTGAGACGCCTCCACGCGCGCGTGCCGTGCGTCGGCCGCCACTGCCACCCTCCCCGGCACCTCCCCGGTGAACGTCTCCACCAGGGCCGCCAGCACCGCCACCAGCCCCCGCCCCCCGGCGTCCACCACCCCGGCACGCTCCAGCACGGCCAGCTGCCCCGGGGTCGCGGCGAGAGCCGCACGCGCCCCGTTGTAGGCGGCCCGCGCGACCGTCCCGCAGTCGCCGTCCGCTCCCCCGGCCGCGTCGGCGGCGGCGGAGGCGACCGACAGGACCGTGCCCTCCACGGGGTGCGCCACGGCCTGGCGGGCGGCGTCGGCCGCGCGGCGCAGCGCGAGCCGCAGGCCCTGTCCGTCGGTGTGAGCGTTCTCACCGTCGGCCGCGAGCACCTGCGCCATACCGCGCAGCAGCTGCGCGAGGATCGTCCCGGAGTTGCCCCGCGCCCCGATCAGCGCCCCGTGGGCCATCGCCCGCGCGGCCTCGGCCAGCGAGGGACGCCCGGGGCTGGACGCCTCGACCTCGTGGGCGGCGAAGACCGCCTCGACCGCGGCCACGGCCGACTCGACGGTCAGATACAGGTTCGTGCCGGTGTCCCCGTCCGCGACCGGGTACACGTTGATCGCGTCGATCTCCTCACGCGCGCGTCCGAGCGCCTCCAGCGCGAGACCGCACCAGGTGCGCACCGCGAGAGCATCGAAGAATGTCTGCGGCACCTGCGCCACCTGCGCCTCCTTGGACTGCTGGACGTCGGACGCAGCGTAGCCCCGGGGCCGGTGCCCACCGGAAGAGGGCGGGGCGGGCCCCTGAGCAGCCATGGTAATTTCGTTGTACGGACGCAGCCGTTGTATGCTGCTCCGGTTGCCCGATCTGATCGGGCCATTCCCCTGGCAACGCCACTCAGATCTCGGATCGCTCGCAAGAGCATAAGATCTCGATCCCGGCATGCCGGGATCAACCGTAAGTGCATCTGAAGTCTTTGGAGTGACCCGTGGCTGCCAACTGCGACGTCTGCGGCAAGGGGCCGGGCTTCGGCAACAACATCTCGCACTCGCACCGCCGTACGTCCCGCCGCTGGAACCCGAACATCCAGCGTGTGCGTACCGTGGTCGGCGGGACGCCGAAGCGCGTGAACGCTTGCACCTCGTGCATCAAGGCCGGCAAGGTCTCGCGCTGACGCACAGCTAAGCGCGCGGCCACTGCTGGTTCGCTGCATGAGCCGGTCCACCTCAGGTGGACCGGCTTTTTGCTGCACCCGGCACAGTCAGCTGCGGAACCGCCACCCGTGATCCACCGGCCCGATCCCCCCACCGAGCGCGAACCCCGCCTTGATCGCCCCGGTGACATACTCCTTGGCCGCCGCCACCGCCTCCGGCACGGCCAGTCCCTTCGCGAGCCCTGAAGCGATCGCGGAGGCGAGCGTGCAGCCCGTGCCATGGGTGTGCCGGTTGTCATACCGAGGCGCCCGCAGCCAGTGCTCCTGCGAGCCGTCGGTGAGCAGGTCCACGGCGTCCCCGGGCAGATGCCCGCCCTTGATCAGCACCCACCGCGGCCCATACGCCAGAACCGCCGCCGCGGCCCTGCGCATCTGCTCCTCGGACTCGACACGCACGCCCGTCAGTTGCGCCACCTCGTCCAGATTCGGCGTCGCCACGGTCGCGACCGGCAGCAGCTTCGTCCGCACCGAGTCGAGCGCGGAGGCCGCCAGCAGCGCATCCCCGTGCTTCGAGACCCCCACCGGGTCGACCACGGCGGGCGCGTCCGTGCCTCCGATCAACTCGGCCACGACCTCGACGAGTTCGGCCGACGCGAGCATCCCCGTCTTGATCGCCTGTACGCCGATGTCGTCGACGACACTGCGGTACTGGGCCCGCACCGCCTCCACCGGAAGCTCCCAGGCGCCCTGCACACCGAGGGAGTTCTGCGCGGTGACCGCCGTAAGGACGCTCATGCCGTGCACACCGAGCGCGAGCATCGTCTTCAGGTCGGCCTGAATGCCCGCGCCCCCACCGGAGTCGGAGCCCGCGACCGTCAGCACCCGGGGCGGCGCGCTCATGACTCGATCTCCCCGCCGAAGTGGTCCCAGCCGCCCTTGGTGGTCCAGGGCGCCCCGTCCACGGTCACCTGGGGCAGCGCCGACGGGTTGAGCACCTCGCCGATCACCTTCCAGCGGGCGGGCAGCTTCACGTCCGGCGGGAAGGTCGCCACGATCGCGTGGTCCTCTCCCCCGGTCAGCACCCACTGGAGGGGGTCGACGCCCACCGCCTGCCCGATGTCGTGCATCTGCGAGGGGATGTCGATGGCGCCGGAACGGACGTCGATACGGACCTTGCTGGCCTCCGCGATGTGCCCCAGGTCGGCGATCAGCCCGTCGCTCACGTCGCACATCGCCGTCGCGCCCAGCGCGGCCGCCGCCGGACCCGCGTGATACGGCGGCTCCGGGCGCCGGTGGGCCTCGACGAAGGCGCGCGGCGAACGGAACCCGCGCGAGAGCACCGCGTACCCGGCCGCCGACCAGCCCAGCCAGCCGGTCACCGCGACAAGGTCACCGGGCTGCGCGCCGGCCCGCGTCACGGGCTCCTGGTTGCGCAGATCGCCGAGCGCGGTGATCGACACGGTGATGGTGTCCCCGCGTACGACATCGCCGCCGACCACGGACGCGCCCGCCACCTGGCACTCGTCGCGCAGCCCGTCCATCAGCTCGGTCGGCCAGGTGACCGGGAGTTCGGCCGGCACGACCAGGCCGAGCAGCAGCGCGGTCGGTACGGCGCCCATCGCGGCGATGTCCGCGAGGTTCTGCGCGGCCGCCTTGCGCCCGACGTCGTACGCCGTGGACCAGTCCCGGCGGAAGTGCCGCCCCTCCAGCAGGATGTCGGTACTGGCCACGACCCGGCGGTCGGGCGCGGCGACCACCGCGGCGTCGTCGCCGGGGCCGACGCGCACCGCCGGGGTGGTGGTGAGACGGGAGGTGAGCTCCCTGATGAGCCCGAACTCCCCGAGCTCACCAACAGTGCCCTTCATTGCCCTACGCCCCTTCTGTCCCTGTGCGTTCCCGGTCGCGGGACATCAGTGTCCTCGATACGGTCGAAGGGACCGCCGACCGGTCCCTGATGACCGCCGACCGGTCCCCCATGACCGCCGAGGCGGTCGCCGTGTCCGTCAACATCCGTCGTGCCTGCACCCCGGCACGCGTGCCCCGGTTTCCGCAGGTCTCCCCGCGGCGAGCGGCGACGCGATACCGTGGCGTTCCTTTTCCCCACATGATCCTCGTGGCCGCCCTGGAGGTTCCGTGGTACAGGCGTACATCCTGATCCAGACTGAGGTCGGCAAGGCGTCGACCGTCGCCGAGACGATCAGCAAGATCCCTGGGGTGATCCAGGCCGAGGACGTGACAGGACCGTACGACGTCATCGTGCGCGCCCAGGCCGACACCGTCGACGACCTGGGCCGCATGGTGGTCGCCAAGGTCCAGCAAGTGGACGGCATCACCCGCACCCTGACCTGCCCGGTCGTCCATCTGTAGTCCCCGTCTACCCTTGGCCGGTGAAGTTTCTCCGTCACCGGCTCATCGGTCTGCCCGCATTCGCCCTGCTGATCACTGTCGCGGGCTGCTCCTCAGCAGACGACAGCGCGAGCGTCGCGGTTCCCAGTGCGTCTCCGGCCGTCACGAAGCTGTGCCGGAACCTGGACGACGCGCTGCCGCGCGAGGTCGCCGGGCTGGAGCGCCGGGACCCCGAGCCCCGGTCCGCGTTGACGGCGGGCTGGGGAAACCCGGAGATCATACTGCGCTGCGGTGTCGAACGACCGCCGAAGATGATCGACCCGAAGGTGGCGCAGGGTGCGGATGCCGATGCGGTGGCCGGCGGGGTGAACGGGGTCGACTGGCTGATGGAGAAGGCGGGCGACGGGGCGTACCGCTTCACCACCGCCAATCGCCGCGCCTACGTGGAGGTCGCCGTGCCCGAGGGCCATGACACATCCGCCACGCTCATCGACCTGGCTCCGGCGATCAAGAAGGCGATCCCGAAGGGGATCGCCGACTGATCGCCGTGGGTCCCTGGGTCAGCGCAGCCCCGTCGGGCGGTGAAGTGCCGCCTGGATCAGGCGGTCCACCAGTTCCGCGTACGTCACTCCGCTCGCCTGCCACATCTGCGGATACATCGAGATCGGCGTGAAGCCGGGCATCGTGTTGATCTCGTTGATCACGAAGTCCCCGTCCTCGGTGAGGAAGAAGTCCGCGCGGACCAGCCCCTCGCAGGACGCCGCCTCGAAGGCCTCCACGGCGAGTCGCTGCACCTCGGCGGTCTGCTCCGGCGTCAGCGGGGCCGGGACGATGCCGGGCGTGGAATCGATGTACTTCGCCTCGAAGTCGTAGTACGCGTGCGTGTCCGGCGGCGGGATCTCCGCGGGGACGGAGGCCCGCGGTCCGTCCTCGAACTCCAGCACGCCGCACTCGATCTCGCGGCCGCGCACCGCCGCCTCGACGATGATCTTCGGGTCGTGGCGCTGGGCCTCGGCGATCGCCTCGTCGAGGCCGGACAGGTCGTCGACCTTGGTGATGCCGATCGACGAACCCGCGCGCGCGGGCTTCACGAAGAGCGGCCAGCCGTGCTCGCCGGCGAAGTCGATGATCCTCTTGCGGGCGGCCGACTCGTCCTGCTGCCACTCGCGCGGCCGGATCACCATGTACGGGCCCACCCGCAGCCCGAACGAGGTGAACACCCGCTTCATGTACTCCTTGTCCTGGCCGACGGCCGAGGAGAGCACGCCGGAACCCACGTACGGGACGCCGGAGAGTTCCAGGAGGCCCTGGAGGGTGCCATCCTCGCCGTACGGGCCGTGCAGCACAGGGAAGACCACGTCGACCTCGCCCAGGGCCTTGGGCACGGAACCCGGCTCGCTGTAGACGACTTCACGGTTGGCGGGGTCCACGGGGAGCACGACGCCGCCCTCCCCCGAGTCGGTGAGGTCCTCGACGCTGGGCGTACGGCGGTCGGTGATCGCCATCCGCTCCGGCTCGTCGGCGGTGAGCGCCCACCGGCCGTCCTGGGTGATGCCGATCGGCAGGACCTCGTACTTGGTCCGGTCGATGGCCCGCAGTACGGCGCCGGCGGTGACCACGGAGATCCCGTGTTCGGAGCTGCGCCCACCGAACACGACGGCCACACGCGGCTTGCGGGACGGCTGCTCGGGGCTCTGGGGGAGGTTCTCGGTGCTCATAACGCGTTGAGAGTACCCGGTGGTAGGGGCCCAAGACAGCGTCCGTACGGCCGCGTCGCTCAGCGTCGTTCCGGCTTCGCGCTGCGCGACATCAGCTCCTTGAGAGCGACCACCGGAGGCTTGCCCTCGTGCACGATGCCGACCACCGTCTCGGTGATGGGCATGTCGACGCCGTGCCGCCGGGCCAGATCGAGCACCGACTCACAGGACTTGACGCCCTCGGCGGTCTGCTTGGTGACCGCGATGGTCTCCTGCAGGGTCATGCCCTTGCCGAGGTTGGTGCCGAAGGTGTGGTTGCGGGAGAGCGGTGAGGAGCAGGTGGCCACCAGGTCGCCGAGGCCCGCGAGTCCGGAGAAGGTCAGCGGGTCCGCGCCCATCGCCAGCCCCAGCCGGGTCGTTTCCGCGAGGCCGCGCGTGATGAGCGAGCCCTTGGCGTTGTCGCCGAGGCCCATGCCGTCCGCGATGCCGACGGCGAGCCCGATGACGTTCTTGACCGCGCCGCCGAGTTCGCAGCCGACGACGTCGGTGTTGGTGTACGGGCGGAAGTACGGCGTGTGGCAGGCGGCCTGGAGCCGCTGGGCGACCGCCTCGTCAGTGCAGGCCACCACGGCGGCGGCCGGCATCCGGGCGGCGATCTCACGCGCGAGGTTGGGCCCGGTGACCACGGCGACCCGCTCCGCGGGGACCTTGGCGACGTCGGTGATGACCTCGCTCATCCGCATGGCGGAGCCGAGTTCGACGCCCTTCATCAGCGAGACCAGGACGGTGTCGGGGGCCAGCAGCGGCGCCCAGTCGGCGAGGTTGCCGCGCAGGGTCTGCGAGGGGATGGACAGGACCGTGAAGTCGGCGCCGGCGGCCGCCTCGGCGGGGTCGGTGGTGGCGCGCAGGTTCTCGGGGAGCTCGAAGCCCGGGAGGTAGTCGGGGTTGGTGCGGCCGGAGTTGATGGCCTCGGCGACCTCCGTACGACGCGCCCACAGGGTGACCTCGCACCCCGCGTCGGCGAGCACCATGCTGAAGGCCGTGCCCCACGAACCGGCGCCGAAGACCGCCGCCTTGACCGCCTTGCTCACTTGCCCAGCCCCTCTTCCCCACCGGCCTGCCCGGCCACTCCCCGACCGGGTTCCCCAACGAACTCCCGGCCAGACTCTCCAGCCGCGCCCCGACCGGTTCCCCGACCCGACTGCCCGACCACTCTCCGACCGGGCTCCCCGGCGAACTCCCGGCCAGAGTCGCCAGCCACGTCCCGACCGGTTCCCCGACCCGACTGCCCGACCACTCTCCGACCGGGCTCCCCACCGGATTCCCGGCCGGACTCTCCAGCCACCCCGGAACCGGCTTCTCGGCCCGAAGGATCGCCCGCGCCCGAACCGGCCTCCCGACCCGACGGATCGCCCGCGCCCGAACCGGCCTCCCGACGCGACCGATCGGCCACGTCTGAACCGGCCTCCCGACCCGACGGATCGCCCGCGTCCGAACCGGCCTCCCGACCCGATGGATCGCCCGCGTCCGAACCGGCCT
This sequence comes from Streptomyces spinoverrucosus, assembly GCF_006539505.1. GTDB lineage: Bacteria > Actinomycetota > Actinomycetes > Streptomycetales > Streptomycetaceae > Streptomyces > Streptomyces spinoverrucosus. The sequence continues at coordinate 109,564 of NZ_BJND01000033.1, read as the reverse complement.
CCCGGCCCGACGGATCGGCCGCGTCCGGACCGGTTCCCCGGCCTGGCTGCCCCGCCGCTTCGCGGCCCATCCCCGCGGCCGCGGTCCGGCCCTCCTTCTGTGCCTCCGTCCGGCGCCGCTGCTCGATGCGTTCGCGCTTGGGGTCGTACGGCGTCTCGGGGGCCCGCTCGCCGCGGATCTCCTCCAGCTGGCGGGTGATCGCGGCCATGATGACCTCGGTGGCCTCCTTGAGGACCTCCGCGGTCATGTCCTTGCCGTAGAAGCGCGAGAGGTCCACCGGCGGGCCGGCGAGCACGTGGTGGGTCTTGCGCGGCAGGAGGTTGGGCTTCTTGGCGTACGGCGGCAGCAGTTCGTTGGCGCCCCACTGGGCGACCGGAACGACCGGGCACTTGGTCTTCAGCGCGACGCGCGCGGCACCGGTCTTGCCGGTCATGGGCCAGCCGTTCGGGTCCCGGGTGATGGTGCCCTCGGGGTAGAAGGCGACGCACTCGCCGCGCTCCACGGCGTCGATCGCGGCCCGGAAGGCGCTCAGCGCGTCCGTGCTTTCCCGGTAGACGGGGATCTGCCCGGTGCCGCGCATCGCGGCGCCGATGAATCCCTTCTTGAAAAGCCCGCTCTTCGCCAGGAATCGCGGAACCCGTCCGGTGTTGTACTGAAAGTGCGCGTACGCGAAGGGGTCGACGTGCGAATTGTGGTTCACCACGGTGATAAAGCCGCCCTCGGCCGGAATGTGCTCCATTCCGCGCCAGTCCCGCTTGAGCAGAACCACCAGCGGCGGTTTACAGATCACCGCGGCGAAGCGGTACCAGAAGCCGATTCTGCGGCGGGGCACACGGACACCTTCCTTCTAGGGCCTGGGGGCCGCACAAGTGTCGCCCCAGGCCGCCGGTCTGTCGAGGACACCGTACGCCCCGAGTCCGCGCGTGCCGGGAGGCCCGGGTGACAATGGCCGCGACAAGAGAGGGACGAACGCTCGTGCAGTGGACCTTGGTGATACCCGTGAAGCCTCTGGCGCGGGCCAAGAGCAGGCTCTCGGACGCCGCCGCCGACGGGCTGCGCCCGGGTCTCGCCCTCGCCTTCGCCCAGGACACCCTGGCCGCGGCGCTGGCCAGCCCGGCGGTGCGGGATGTGGCAGTCGTCACGGACGACGCCCTGGCGGGCCGGGAGCTGGCCGCGCTGGGCGCCCGGATCGTCACCGACGAACCGGGCGGCGGGCTGAACGCGGCTCTGGCGCACGGAGCGACGGCCGTACGGGCACAGCGCCCCGAAAGCCCGGTCGCGGCTCTGAACGCCGATCTTCCGGCGCTGCGGCCCGCGGAATTGGCCCGGGTCCTGGATGCGGCCGCGGAATTCCCGCGCGCTTTTCTCCCGGACGCCGCGGCAATCGGTACGACCCTGCTGGCGGCCGGTCCGGGCCGGGAATTGCTCCCGGCATTCGGTACGGATTCACGTGCCCGCCATCGCGCGGGCGGAGCGGAGGAACTCCGTCTCGCGGACGTGGATTCCGTACGTCAGGACGTGGACACCGCCGAGGATCTGCGCGCGGCACTGGCGCTCGGGGTGGGGCCGCGCACGGCGGCGGCGACCGCGCGGCTGCTGATCCCCGGGCAGTAGGCTGCCGACATGCACGCCACCGCATACACGTACGACGCCGAGACGCGCAGCGGGCAGGTCCTGCTCGACGACGGCACTCCCGTGCCTTTCGACGCCGCCGCGTTCGACGCGGGCGGGTTGCGGCTGCTGCGGCCCGGGCAGCGGGTCCGGATCGAGGTGGAGGGGCCGAAGGAGAGCCCGCGGATCACGCTGGTGACGCTGCAGACGCTGTGACCTGCGCGTGGACCTGCGCGTGGACAAGACCCCTCTGACCAGCCCGTGAACTGACCAGCCCCTGAACACGCCGCGGGCCGGGCTCCTGAAACGGAGTCCGGCCCGGCGCGTGAGTACCCAGCGCCCTCGGCTACGAGCGGGCGGTGGTCTTCTTGGCGGTGGTCTTGCGTGCCGTCGTCTTCTTGGCCGGGGCCTTCTTCGCCGTGGCCTTCTTCGCCGGCGCCTTCTTGGCCGTCGCCTTCTTGGCGGTGGTCTTCTTCGCCGCGGTGGTCTTGGCGGCCGCCGTCGTCTTCTTGGCGGGCGCCTTCTTCGCCGTGGTCTTCTTGGCGGCGGCGGCCTTCTTGGTCGGCGCCGCCTTCTTCGCCGCGGCCTTCTTCGCGGCCGCCTTGGTGGTCTTCTTGGCCGCGGCCTTCTTGACCGTGGCCGCGGCACCGCCGGTCAGGCTGCCCTTGGGCGCCTTCTTGACGGCCACCTCGCCGCCGCGCGGGAGCTTCTTCGAGCCGCTCACCAGGTCCTTGAAACCCTGGCCCGCGCGGAACCGCGGCACCGAGGTCTTCTTGACCCGAACCCGCTCGCCGGTCTGGGGGTTGCGGGCGTAGCGAGCCGGGCGGTCGACCTTCTCGAAAGAGCCGAAGCCGGTGACCGAGACCCGCTCACCTGCGACGACAGCGCGGACGATGGCGTCCAGTACATGGTCGACAGCATCGGCGGCCTGCTGACGGCCGCCCATCTTGTCGGCAATCGCTTCTACGAGCTGCGCCTTGTTCACGTCTTCCCCTTCGGAGACATCGCCAGAACGAAAGTGTTCAAGCTTTTTCGCACGTTAGGCAGATATATACCGCAAATCAAACACGAAACGGGCTAATCACCCTTGTGCCGCAACCGACTCGGCTGCCCCTGACGTGATTCAGCCTTCCTCTTCGGGGAATCGCCCCGCGTCGAGGTCGGCGGTGAACCGCTCCAGACGCTTTGTCGCGTCGGCGAGGTCGTGCTTGGCCGCGGCCGTGATGACCAGCAGCTTCCGGGTCAGCGCCATCCGTACGCCCTCCGGGACTTGCAGTGCGCGCACCCTTGCGTGCGCTTCCTTGAGTTGGTCCGCGACTGCCGCATAGAGCTCGAGTTGGCCGTCGTGTTCCATGCACAGATTGTGCCATCTGGGGCGAGTTGTCGCCTGCCCGGGGGGCAACTGACGCCTCGGACGGCCCTCCGACGCGCTGCCGAAGCCGCGTTGTCAAGACTCGCGTACCCCAACAACAACGGTCGTAACGTGGGAAGTTGAAGGAACGCCCGGTGCCGGGTGCGGCCATCCGGGTGTGAAAAAAGGCTGCACCCCCGATCGGGCCGATCGGGGGTGCAGCCGGGGTGTTGGGGTGGCCGAAAGTCGACCGCCGCGCGGGGTAGAAAGGTTCAGACCTTCAGCGTGCGCGGCTTGTAGGCGGGACGCCCCGCCTCGTACGTGGCGATGTCGTCCTCGTTCTGCAGCGTGATGGAGATGTCGTCCAGCCCGTTCAGCAGCCGCCAGCGGGAGTTCTCGTCCAGCTCGAAGGAGGCGGTGATGCCCTCGGCGCGAACCTCACGTGCCTCAAGGTCCACAGTGACCTCAGCGGTGGGGTCCTGCTCCGTGAGCTCCCACAGCGCGTCCACGACCTTCTGCTCCAGTACGACCGTGAGCAGGCCGTTCTTCAGCGAGTTGCCGCGGAAGATGTCGGCGAAGCGGGAGGAGATCACGGCCTTGAAGCCGTAGTTCTGCAGCGCCCAGACGGCGTGCTCACGCGAGGAGCCGGTGCCGAAGTCGGGGCCGGCGACCAGCACGGTCGCGCCCTGCCGCTCGGGCCGGTTGAGCACGAACTCCGGATCTTTGCGCCAGGCCTCGAACAGCCCGTCCTCGAACCCGTCCCGGGTCACCTTCTTGAGCCAGTGGGCGGGGATGATCTGGTCGGTGTCGACGTTGCTGCGGCGCAGCGGGACGGCCCGGCCGGTGTGGGTGGTGAATGCTTCCATGATCCTCAGACTCCAGCGGGCGTACGGGTCTCGACGTCGGACAGGTCGGCCGGCGAGGCCAGGTGCCCCAGGACCGCGGTCGCGGCGGCGACCTGCGGAGACACCAGGTGCGTACGGCCGCCCTTGCCCTGCCTGCCCTCGAAGTTGCGGTTGGAGGTGGACGCCGAGCGCTCACCGGGGGCCAGCTGGTCGGGGTTCATGCCCAGACACATCGAGCAGCCCGCGTGCCGCCACTCGGCGCCGGCCTCCTTGAAGACCACGTCCAGGCCCTCGGAGACGGCCTGCAGACCCACGCGCGCGGAGCCCGGAACGACCAGCATCCGTACGCCGTCGGCGACTTTGCGGCCCCGCAGCAGGTCCGCGGCGGCGCGCAGGTCCTCGATGCGGCCGTTGGTGCAGGAGCCTACGAAGACGGTGTCCACCTTGATGGACCGCAGTGGCTGCCCGGCCTCCAACCCCATGTACTCCAGGGCCTTTTCGGCGGCGAAGCGCTCCGAAGCGTCTTCGTACGAAGCGGGGTCGGGGACGGACGCCGAAAGCGGCGCGCCCTGGCCGGGGTTGGTGCCCCAGGTGACGAACGGCGAGAGCTCCTCGGCGTTGATCACGACCTCGGCGTCGAACTCGGCGTCGTCGTCGGTGCGCAGCGTCTTCCAGTACTCCACCGCCGCGTCCCAGTCGGCGCCCTCGGGGGCGTGCGGGCGGCCCTTGAGGTAGTCGAACGTGGTCTCGTCGGGGGCGATCATGCCCGCGCGGGCGCCGGCCTCGATCGACATGTTGCAGATGGTCATCCGGGCCTCCATCGAAAGCTTCTCGATGGCCTCGCCGCGGTACTCCAGGATGTAGCCCTGGCCGCCGCCCGTGCCGATCTTCGCGATGATCGCCAGGATCAGGTCCTTGGCGGTGACGCCCTCGGGCAGTTCGCCGTTGACCGTGATCGCCATGGTCTTCGGGCGGGCCATCGGCAGCGTCTGGGTGGCGAGCACGTGCTCGACCTGCGAGGTGCCGATGCCGAACGCCAGCGCGCCGAAGGCGCCGTGCGTGGAGGTGTGCGAGTCACCGCAGACCACGGTGGTGCCGGGCTGGGTCAGACCCAGCTGCGGGCCCACGACGTGGACGACGCCCTGCTCGACGTCGCCCAGCGGGTGCAGGCGCACGCCGAACTCGGCGCAGTTCTTGCGCAGGGTCTCCAGCTGGGCGCGGGAGACCGGGTCCGCGATGGGCTTGTCGATGTCGAGGGTGGGGGTGTTGTGGTCCTCGGTAGCGATGGTCAGGTCGAGGCGGCGCACCTTCCGGCCGCTCTTGCGGAGGCCGTCGAAGGCCTGCGGGCTGGTCACCTCGTGCAGCAGGTGCAGATCGATGTAGAGGAGGTCGGGCTCGCCCTCGGCGCGCCGGACGACATGGTCGTCCCAGACCTTCTCCGCGAGTGTCCTACCCATCGCTTTCCCTCCGGCCGGCAAAAGGTTGCGCCGACCCAACTAGAGATCTTGAGGTGCGGCAGGTGCGTGCCCTGGTTCCGGGCGTCCGCCGCCAGGCCCTTTCATCCACCGGGCCGCTGTGACTTCGTGCCATCCAGGGTGGCGCGTTCCACCGAAAATTGAACTTGCGTTTCACAGAGTGAGACGCAAGTATCGTTGCATGGACAACAGTAGCGGCGTCGGCGTTCTGGACAAGGCGGCCCTCGTCCTGAGCGCTCTGGAGTCCGGTCCGGCCACCCTCGCGGGTCTGGTCGCGGCCACCGGACTGGCACGACCCACGGCTCACCGCCTGGCCGTGGCTTTGGAACACCACCGTATGGTGGCGCGCGACATGCAGGGCCGTTTCATTCTCGGCCCGCGTCTGGCCGAGCTGGCCGCGGCAGCCGGCGAGGACCGCCTCCTCGCCACCGCCGGACCGGTGCTCACCCACCTCCGGGACGTCACGGGCGAGAGCGCGCAGCTCTACCGCCGCCAGGGCGACATGCGCATCTGCGTCGCCGCGGCGGAGCGCCTGTCCGGCCTTCGGGACACGGTCCCGGTCGGCTCGACGCTCACGATGAAGGCGGGCTCCTCCGCCCAGATCCTCATGGCCTGGGAGGAGCCGGAGCGCCTGCACCGTGGCCTGCAGGGCGCCCGCTTCACGGCGACGGCCCTGTCCGGCGTACGACGCCGGGGCTGGGCCCAGTCCATCGGCGAGCGCGAGCCGGGCGTGGCGTCCGTCTCCGCGCCCGTGCGCGGCCCGTCGAACCGCGTGGTGGCCGCCGTCTCGGTCTCCGGCCCCATCGAGCGCCTGACCCGCCACCCCGGCCGGATGCACGCCCAGGCGGTCATCGACGCCGCGGCCCGCCTCTCCGAGGCCCTGCGCCGCTCCGGCTGACCAGCGCCGGTCGATCGGGAGAAGGGCCCGCCTCAACGCCGCGGCAGGCCCGTCCCCCGACGTCCGCCCCGCTCACTTCACCCTGAGCCGATCAGCCGCACGGTCCCCGCGCCGGGCGACCGGGACCACCCCGGTGGCCCGACCCAGGCCGAACTCGGGCATGTTCACGTAAACCGACTCGTAGGACCCGGCGGGCACGACGTACGTCTCGTGCCAGAAGCCGACCTTCCCCTTCCCCTCGCGCAGCCGCCGGTTGAAGGCGGCCCAGGCCGGGCGGTGCTCCCGGTCCGGCGCCGAGGCGTACGCGAGGAGCTTCTCCTTCGAGTCCCAGTACTGCACGACGTACAGCACCCGCGGGAAGCCCAGCAGGAACTGGTGCCCCAGCAGTCCGCTGCCCTTCTCGCGCGAGAGCTCCGCGAGCATGGGCGGCATGGCCCTGGCGACCGGCCACCAACTCCGCAGCGCCGCGAAGCTGTTGACGCGCATCCCGATGAGGAAGACGACGATCTCGCCCTCACCCACGGCGGTCATGCGCCCTTCGACCGGTTTGCTCATGATGTCCCCCATCCATCGTCCATCCACCGTCATTGGATAGCACCGCTATCCATGCTTGGATAGTGACACTCCCCAAGAGGGGGCGCAAGGGGAAACGCGAACATGGGACGGACATGCGACTGGCGGAGCTGAGTGAGCGCAGCGGCGTCTCCACGGCCACGATCAAGTACTACCTGCGCGAGGGACTGCTGCCGCCGGGCCGCCGGATCACCGCCACTCAGGCCGAGTACGACGAGGAGCATCTGCGCCGGCTGCGTCTGGTGCGGGCGCTGATCCAGGTCGGCGGGGTGTCCGTGGCCTCCGCCCGCGAGGTGCTCGCCGCGCTGGACGACGACTCCCTGGACCACAACGAACGCCTGGGCACCGCCGTCTGGGCCCTCCCGCACGGCAGGCCCGCCGACCCGGACGACCCGGCGACCGAGACGGCCCGGCAGCGCGCGGACCGCCTGCTGGAGCTGCTCGGCTGGGGCTACGGCCCCCTGACCGACGTGACACCCCCCGCACACGCGATGCTGGTGACCGCGATCGCCACGCTGGAGCGGCTCGGATATCCCTGCACTGTCGAGGACTTGACGCCGTACGCCCGCGCCCTGGGGCAGCTCGCCGTCCATGACCTGGATCTGGTTGAGCGGTACGGCGGGACGGCGGACGAGCAGGTGGAGGCGGCCGTGGCGCTGACCGTGCTGTACGAGCCGGTGCTGCTGGCGCTGCGCAGGCTGGCGGAGGCGGAGGAGTCGCGCCGCCGGTTCGGCAGGCAGTGACGCGGAAGACGCCGATGGGCCCCCACCGAAGTGGAGGCCCATCGATTGCGTACCCCCGACCGGATTCGAACCGGCGCTACCGCCTTGAGAGGGCGGCGTGCTAGGCCGCTACACAACGGGGGCGTGGACTCTGCGTTTCCGCAGGTCCGAGCTGGTCTACCTGGACTCGAACCAAGACTAACTGAACCAGAATCAGTCGTGCTGCCAATTACACCATAGACCAATGTGGTTTAGACCAGTCAGTACCCCCGACCGGATTCGAACCGGCGCTACCGCCTTGAGAGGGCGGCGTGCTAGGCCGCTACACAACGGGGGCCTTGATCCTCTCAGGGATTCCCTGCAAGGATCCGTACCCCCGACCGGATTCGAACCGGCGCTACTGCCTTGAGAGGGCAGCGTGCTAGGCCGCTACACAACGGGGGCTTTGCAGATGAGCTCTGCGAGCTGGCCTACCTGGACTCGAACCAAGACTAACTGAACCAGAATCAGTCGTGCTGCCAATTACACCATAGGCCACTGGAACGCAAGCCCCTGCGGGGATCTCGTTCTAGTTCGCGCCTCCGGTTTCCGGCCTCTCGGCCCGCTCCCCGGCGGCGCAGGAAGAACATTACCTGAAGGTGGACGGGGCTCCAAAACGAGTATCGGAGCCGAGGATCGCGGGGAGTTCGGCGAGCGAGGCGATCCGGTGCGGGCCGGTGGGGCCGTCGGCCCAGGTGTGCGCGCCGTTGCGGTCGATCCACACGGACACGAGTCCGGCGTCGGCGGCGCCCCGCCCGTCGATCTCCGGGTGGTCGCCGACGTACGCCACGAGGTCCGGCGGCAGGTCCAGCGCCTCGCACGCCGCGAGGAAGGCGCCGGCCTCCGGCTTGGAGACGCCGAGCTCGGCGGCGCACAGGATGGCCTCGAAGCGGTCGTGCACGCCGAGCACGCGCAGCTTGCGGTCCTGGACGTGGAGGCTGGAGTTGGACAGCACCGCGTGCCGATGGCTGGCGGCAAGGGCGTCCAGGACGGGCAGTACGTCGGGGAAGAGCGCCCAGGCGGCCTCGTAGTGCGCGATGTACCGCTCGAACCAGGCCTCCGCCTCGGCGTCGGTGAGTTCCTGGCCCAGGAACACTCGCACCCGGTCCCGCCGCTGCTCCTCGAAGGACACCTCACCGGCCGCGAAGCGCGCCCACTGGCTGTCGGTGATCGCCCGCCAGTGCGCGAGGGCCTGCTCGGCGCTGTCGTACCCGTCGAGCAGGCCCTCGGCCGCCAGGTGCGCGCGCATGCCCACGCGGTCCGCGGTCGTGTAGTCGAACAACGTGTCGTCGACGTCCCAGACCACGGCCCGAATACTCATGGTCCGAAGGTAACCCGGCGACCGCGGGTTCCGGGCGCGTACGGCGAAAGGGCGGCACCCGCTGCCGGATGCCGCCCTTCACGGGGTGCGCTACGCCGTCAGCTTGGCCAGCGCCGCGTCGATGCGGGACAGGGTCCTGTCCTTGCCCAGGACCTCCAGGGACTCGAAGAGCGGCAGGCCGACCGTGCGGCCGGTGACGGCGACGCGGACCGGGGCCTGGGCCTTGCCGAGCTTGAGGCCGTGGGCCTCGCCGGCCTCCAGGACGGCCGTCTTCAGCGACTCGGGGCTGGCCCAGTCGGCCGCCTCAAGCTTCTCGCAGGCCGTGCGCAGCAGGGCGTCCGAGCCCTCCTTCATGGCCTTGGTCCAGCTGGCCTCGTCGAAGACCGGCTCCGGCAGGAACAGGAAGTCGACGTTGTCGGTGATCTCGGACAGCACCTTCACGCGGGTCTGCGCGTGCGGCGCGATGGCCTGCCACTTCACCTCGTCGAAGGCCTCCGGGGCCCACGGGGCGAACGGGGCCTGCAGCCACGGGCGGCAGCGCTCCGTGAAGTCCTTCACATCCAGCAGCCGGATGTGGTCGCCGTTGATCGCCTCGCACTTCTTGAGGTCGAAGCGGGCCGGGTTGGGGTTCACGTCCGCGATGTCGAAGGCCGCGACCATCTCGTCCATCGTGAAGATGTCCTGGTCGGCCGAGAGCGACCAGCCCAGGAGGGAGAGGTAGTTGAGCAGGCCCTCCGGCAGGAAGCCGCGCTCGCGGTAGAGGTTGAGCGACGACTGCGGGTCACGCTTTGAGAGCTTCTTGTTGCCCTCGCCCATCACGTACGGCAGGTGGCCGAAGGCGGGCACGGACTTCGCGATGCCCAGCTCGATCAGCGCCTTGTACAGGGCGATCTGCCGCGGTGTGGAGGACAGCAGGTCCTCGCCGCGCAGGACGTGGGTGATCTCCATCAGGGCGTCGTCGACCGGGTTCACGAGCGTGTAGAGCGGGGCTCCGTTGGCTCGTACGATCCCGTAGTCCGGGACGTTCTCGGGGGTGAAGGTCAGCTCGCCGCGGACCAGGTCCGTGAAGGTGATCGTCTCGTCGGGCATCCGGAACCGGACGATCGGCTCGCGGCCCTGGGCCTTGTACTGCTCGACCTGCTCGGCGGTCAGCTCGCGGCAGTGGCCGTCGTAGCCGGAGGGCTTGCCGGCGGCGCGGGCGGCCTCGCGGCGGGTGTCCAGCTCCTCCTGGGAGCAGTAGCAGCGGTAGGCGTGGCCGGCGTCCAGCAGCTTCTGGGCGACCTCCTTGTAGAGGTCCATGCGCTGCGACTGGCGGTACGGCGCGTGCGGGCCGCCGCCCGCGCCGGAGGCGCTATCGAATGCTGCGGGGCCCTCGTCCCAGTCGAAGCCGAGCCAGCGCATCGAGTCGAGCAGCTGCTCGTAGGACTCCTCGGAGTCGCGGGCCGCGTCGGTGTCCTCAATACGGAACACGAACGTACCGCCGGTGTGGCGGGCAAATGCCCAGTTGAACAGGGCGGTGCGGACCAGGCCCACGTGCGGGTTACCGGTGGGCGAGGGGCAGAAACGGACGCGTACGGGGGAGCCGGGTGCGCTAGCCACGCTTGACAACCTTGTTGGTGAGAGTGCCGATGCCTTCGATGCTGACGGAGACCTCGTCGCCGACAGCGAGGGGGCCGACCCCTGCCGGGGTGCCCGTGAGGATCACGTCGCCGGGGAGCAGCGTCATGGCCTCGGAGATGTTGACGATCAGATCCTCGATCGGGTGGATCATCTCGCTGGTGCGGCCGAGCTGGCGTTGCTGTCCGTTGACGGTCAGCTGGATCGTCAGGTCGCTCGGTTCCAGGTCGGTCTCCACCCAGGGGCCGAGCGGGCAGGAGGTGTCGAAGCCCTTGGCCCGGGCCCACTGCTTCTCGCGCCGCTGGACGTCACGGGCGGTGATGTCGTTGGCGCAGGTGTAGCCGAGGATGACGTCCCGGACGCGCTCGCGGGGGACCTCGCGGCACATGCGGCCGATGACGACGGCCAGCTCGGCCTCGTGGTGGAGTTCCTCGGAGAAGGAGGGGTACTGGATCTCGTCGCCGTGGCCGATCACCGAGGTGGACGGCTTGAAGAAGGCGAACGGGGCGTCGGGCACCTCGTTGCCCAGCTCGCGCGCGTGCTCGGCGTAGTTGCGGCCGAAGGCCACGACCTTGTTGGGGAGGACCGGCGGCAGCAGCCGTACCTTGCTCAGCGGCACCTTGGTGCCGGAGAGCTCGAAGTCCGCGAACGGGATGCCCTTGATGATGTCGAGGACGAGTTCGTCCGGCTTGTCACCCTCGACCGCGCCGAAGGCGACGTTCCCGTCGATGGAGAACCTGGCGATGCGCACGGGATCCTTGCGCCCCTTACCTGAGCTGGCTGGAGTCTGACGCTCCAGGCTAACGCGGCAGGGCCTGCCCGGCGGGTCAGGTCGCGGGCATGACGCGGGCGCCCCGTGCAATAACGCGCGGGGCGCCCTAATACGTGCTCGGCCTTACCCGGCCACGACAGCCCCGGCCGGGACGTCCATCAGGACCGTGCGCCGGGGGTTGGCGGTCTGGGTGGGGAGTTCGACGGAGTGCTCCGGGTGGTCCGGGGTCCGCAGCTCGTCGGCGTCCTCGAGGTGCGCCAGCGTGGTGCGCCGCGGGTTGGCTATCGTGCGGAACATCATCGTCGTCTTCACGGTTGTACTGGACCCTGTCGTGTGCGGGGCGCCGGAAGCGCCTGGTTGGCAGAACGTTGCCTCTTGTAAAGCGTCAGGCTAAACATCCAATTCCCCGCCGACGGTACGAGGCGCACGCGGGTGTCGTGTGAGTTTGCTCACGAACTCGCGCTCAAACCGGTCAATTCAGGCTCGCAACTCATGCCAACGAAACGGACAATGGCCCACTGAAGGCCTCATTCCGCTCCTGATCATGGCGACTGGGACACCGCGCACACCCCGGTAACTCGTTCGGGTATGTCCGCTATAAGGCGGAGCCCGCTCTACGTGTCGTGACGTCACCCTCACGTGCTGTCACGGAGGTCACAGCCTGACCAACTGGCCTTGTTGGAGATCCTGCACTGTGCTGGAATTCCACGGACCGCCGCAGGATCGAGCCGGCGCGCAGGGGGCGCGAAACACCGTCGCTCCTGACGAGTGAGCGGCGAGAAGGGGAGTCCAGCGCCGGTCACTCACGACCACCCGGGTGCGTATTCAGGGCGTGCCCGACGACGCCGACACCGTCCTTCCGTTCACGCGGAGGGGCGCCTGGTCCAGAGGTTGCGACGCTAGTGCAGGGACGTTTCAAGAGGGATGGCAGCGCTTCGGCGGAGCCGGAGCCGCACGGCGGGACTGGCCCCACGGCCGGCAGCTCCTCGCCCCAGCACGCCCAGGGCCCGGGCCCGACCCCGTCCGGCGACGGCGGTCCGCGCTCCGGGCGCCCCGGCGCGTCCACGGCCTCGGGTCGTCCCGGCGCCTCGGCGACCCCGGGCTCTTCCACTCCCGCTCCGACGGTGAAGCCACCGCAGGGCGCGAGCGGCCCCGGGCCGCGAATAGCCCTGCGCAACTGGCGGATCTCGACCCGTCTGGTGGCGCTGCTCACGCTGCCGGTGGTCGCGGCCACCTCGCTCGGCGCGCTGCGCATCAGCCAGTCCATGGACGACATCGAGCAGCTCGACAACATGAAGCTGCTCACCGAGATGACCAAGCAGGCCACCGAGCTGGCCGCCGCGCTCCAGGAGGAGCGCGACCAGTCCGCCGGCCCGCTGGCGCACGGCTCGACGACCAGCGCGGTCACGGTCAAGGGCTTCCAGGACAAGACGGACCGGGCGCTGGAGAACTTCCTCAACTCGTCCGAGGAGGTCGACACCGCCAGCAAGGACGGCAACCTCCAGGGCGTGCGCGACAGCGTGGTCGGTCTCGCCCGCGACCTGAACAGCCTCAACGAGATCCGCAACAACGCCTACGAGGCCGAGGACAACTCCACGCAGACCGTGGAGGCCTACCACCGCCTCATCGAGCACCTGCTGGACCTCTCGCAGGACATGGCCGAGGCGACCAGCAACCCCGAGATGATCCAGCGCACCCGCGCCCTGTCCGCGTTCTCCTCCGCCAAGGAGTACGCGTCGGTCCAGCGCGCCGTGCTGGCGGCGGCGCTGCCGGCCAACAACAAGACCTTCGGCGACCTCTCCGAGAACGACCGGCTCTACGCCCAGTCGGCGCTGGAGAGCCAGGTCTCGGAGCTGCGCAGCTTCTCCAGCATCTACGGCGACGGCGCCGAGGAGCTGCTGAAGCCGATCAACCAGAACAACGCGACCATCGAGGCCACCGACAAGTTCGCCGCCCGCGCGCTCGGGCGGGAGGACGGTCTGCAGGGCCTGGAGAAGCGCTCGTACCGGGACTGGCTGGACGACAGCTCCACCAAGATCCAGCAGATGAAGAACATCGAGCGCCAGCTGCTCGACGACATGGAGCAGAAGGCGCGCGAGCTGCGCAGCGAGTCGGAGCAGGAAGCGATCATCTCCGGTGCGCTGGTGCTGCTGGTGCTCGGCGTCTCGCTGGTCGGCGCCTTCGTGGTGGCCCGCTCCATGATCCGCTCGCTGCGCCGGCTGGAGGACACCGCGACCAAGGTCGCCCAGGAGCGTCTGCCCGAGCTGGTCAAGCAGCTGTCCGAGTCCGACCCGCAGGACGTCGACACGTCCGTGGAGTCGGTCGGTGTGCACTCCCGGGACGAGATCGGCCGAGTGGCCGCGGCCTTCGACGACGTGCACCGCGAGGCGGTCCGCCTCGCCGCCGAGCAGGCCCTGCTGCGGGGCAACGTCAACGCGATGTTCACCAACCTCTCGCGCCGCTCCCAGGGTCTGATCCAGCGCCAGCTGTCGCTGATCTCCGAACTGGAGTCCCGCGAGGCGGACCCGGACCAGCTGGCCTCGCTGTTCAAGCTGGACCACCTCGCCACCCGTATGCGCCGGAACGGTGAGAACCTCCTGGTCCTCGCCGGTGAGGAGCCCGGCCGGCGCTGGACCCGGCCGGTTCCGCTGGTCGACGTGCTGCGTGCCGCCGCGTCCGAGGTGGAGCAGTACGAGCGCATCGAGCTGGCGTCGGTGCCGACCACCCAGGTGGCCGGCCGCGTGGTCAACGACCTCGTGCACCTGCTCGCCGAGCTGCTGGAGAACGCCACGTCGTTCTCCTCGCCGCAGACCAAGGTCAAGGTCACCGGTCACGCGCTGCCCGACGGCCGGGTGCTGATCGAGATCCACGACACCGGTATCGGCCTCTCCCCCGAGGACCTCGCCCAGATCAACGAGCGGCTCGCCTCGCCGCCCACCGTGGACGTCTCCGTCTCCCGCCGCATGGGCCTCTTCGTGGTCGGCCGCCTCTCGCAGCGCCACGGCATCCGCATCCAGCTGCGCCCGTCCGACTCCGGTGGTACGACCGCGCTGGTCATGCTGCCGGTCGACGTGGCCCAGGGCGGCAAGAAGCCGCAGGGCAAGCCCGGTCAGGGCGGCCCCGGTGGCGGTGGCGGTCCGGCCGCCGCGCAGGCCGCCGCCGGTGCGGCCGCGGCTCGACGTGGCAACGGCTCCTCGCTGGGCGCCGGTGCGCCGGGCGGCGGGGCACTCGGTGCAGGTCCGGCCGGTGGTGATGCCCTTGGTGCCGGTGCGTCCTCCGGCGGTGGCCGGCTCGGCGCCGGTCAGGGCCCGCGGGCCGCGCTGCCGGGCCGCGACTCGGGCGGTGCCCCGGGTGCGCCGGGCGGTGCGCATGGACCGCAGACTCCGCAGGGCCGGTCGGCGGGCAACGCCCAGATGCCGGTTCCCCCGCAGGGCCAGGACACCCGCGGCCCCGCGACCCCGCAGCGCGGCGACGCGGAGACCGGTGGCAAGCGCGGCCGGCGCGGCCGTCAGCCGCAGCTGCCGCCGCGTGGCGGAGCGCGGGCCGAGCTGCCGGGCGGCAACGAGCAGCAGCGCCCGAGCTGGAGCGACGAGAACGCGCAGCCCCCCGTGCCGCGCGCCACGCTGGACACCCCGCGCGGCCATGACGAGCAGCGGGACCCGTCCCAGACGGCCCCGATGCCCAGGATCGACGACCGGCACGGCCCAGGCTCGACCGCGGAGTTCCCTGCGGTTCCCCGCACGGACGACCGCCAGGGCCCCGGTGCCCCCGACGAGTTCCCGCGCCCGGGCGCGAACGGGCAGCAGAACAACGGCCAGTTCGTCCGCTCGGACGTCTTCGGCAGCCCCTCCGCCCCGGGGAACCCGAACAACCCGAACAACCCGTCCAACACGGGCCAGTTCGCCGTACCGCAGGCGTACGACGACGGCTCCACCGGCCAGTTCCCCGCTCCGCAGCGGCAGGACAACGGCGCGAGCGGCCAGTACCCGCCGCAGGGCTACGACAACGGGTCCACGGGTCACTTCCCGGCTCAGTCGGGCTACGACAACGGGGCTACCAGCCAGTACTCCGGGTACGACGGCTCCTCCACGGGTCAGCACTCGCTGCCCGGCGGCCGCCAGAACCCCTCGGGCCCGGGCCAGTTCGAGCGCCCGCAGGGCGACTTCGGTGGCCAGCGGCCGCCGGCCCCGCAGCAGCGGCCCGGCCGCCCGCAGCCGGAGGCGTTGCCGCCGGCCTCGGGTCCCGGTGACGGGCGTACGCCGCTGTACGACACGCTGGAGACGAACTGGTTCCGCGGCCAGGCAGGCCAGCCGGGCCAGCAGGGCCAGGGCCAGCAGGGCCACCCCGGTCAGCAGTCCCAGCCGGGTCGGCCCCAGCGCCCGCAGGGCAACGGCGCCGCGCCGGCCCCGCAGCAGCCGCAGGGCCCCTCGGCTCAGCAGCGTCCCGCCGCCCCCGCCTGGCGCAGCTCGCCGAACGACGACCTCGTCCGGCAGGCCGAGCGCGTACGGCAGCCGGCCGCGGGCGGCGTCACCACCTCCGGCCTGCCGCGCCGGGTGCCCCGGGCGAACCTCGTCCCGGGCACGGCACAGCAACAGCAGCACCAGAGCGGTCCGCAGGTCTCGCGCGCCCCACAGGACGTGCGCGGCCGGCTGACCAACCTCCGTCGGGGTATCGCACAGGGCCGTCAGGCCGGGTCCGGCCAGACGGGCAGTTTCCCGAGCCCCACTCACCAGCAGGAGCGTTAGTTGAGTCCGATGAGCCAGGCGGCACAGAACCTGAACTGGTTGATCACCAACTTCGTGGACAACACCCCCGGGGTGTCCCACACCGTCGTCGTGTCCGCCGACGGTCTCCTCCTGGCGATGTCGGAGGGCTTTCCGCGCGACCGCGCCGACCAGCTCGCGGCGGTCGCTTCGGGGCTCACCTCACTGACCGCCGGGGCGTCCCGGATCTTCGAGGGCGGTAACGTGGCGCAGACCGTCGTGGAGATGGAGCGGGGATTTCTCTTCCTCATGTCCGTCTCGGACGGCTCGTCGCTCGCCGTTCTCGCGCACCCCGAGTGCGACATCGGCCTCGTCGGCTACGAGATGGCGCTGCTGGTCGACCGGGCGGGAGCAGTGCTCACGCCGGACCTGCGCGCCGAACTGCAAGGAAGTCTGCTCCACTAACGTCCCCAGTTCCACCCGCCTCACCAAATCACCGTCCGGCCGCCACAATCCCCCCACCGGCCCCCGTCAGACGGCACGACTGACCGACTTGCTGTCCCGCCCGGAGGATTCATGACCCCGCCCACCGCCTCTCATGATCCGTACACAGATCCGTACGGGGACGAGGGCGACCAGCCGCTGGTCCGTCCGTACGCGATGACCGGCGGCCGGACCCGGCCGCGCTATCAGCTCGCCCTGGAGGCGCTGATCAGCACCACGGCCGACCCGGCAGCGCTCATGGGACTGCTCCCGGAGCACCAGCGCATCTGCCACCTGTGCCGCGAGGTGAAGTCGGTCGCCGAGGTCTCGGCGCTGCTCGCCATGCCGCTCGGCGTCGCCCGCATCCTCGTCGCGGACCTCGCCGAGGCCGGACTGGTGGCCGTCCACCAGCCCGGCGGCGACGAGAACAACGGCGGTGCGCCCGACGTGACACTGCTCGAAAGGGTGCTCAGTGGCCTTCGCAAGCTCTGAACCGAGAGGTGCCACCACCTCCGCCAAGATCGTGGTGGCCGGCGGCTTCGGCGTGGGCAAGACCACGTTCGTCGGCGCCGTCTCGGAGATCAACCCGCTGCGCACCGAGGCGGTCATGACGTCCGCGAGCGCGGGCATCGACGACCTCACGCACACCGGGGACAAGACCACCACGACGGTGGCGATGGACTTCGGCCGCATCACGCTCGACCAGGACCTGATCCTGTACCTGTTCGGTACGCCGGGTCAGGACCGCTTCTGGTTCATGTGGGACGACCTGGTGCGCGGCGCCATCGGCGCGGTCGTGCTGGTGGACACCCGCCGGCTGGCGGACTGCTTCCCGGCGGTGGACTACTTCGAGAACAGCGGCCTGCCGTTCGTGGTCGCCCTCAACGGCTTCGACGGACACCAGCCGTACGCGCCGGAGGAGGTCCGCGAGGCGCTGCAGATCGGCCCGGACACCCCGATCATCACCACCGACGCCCGGCACCGGTCCGACGCCAAGTCCGCGCTGATCACGCTGGTGGAGCACGCTCTGATGGCGCGGCTGAAGTAGGACTCAAGTGGACGGCTTCGTACGGCAGTTGCCGTAGGCGTCGTCAGCGTGGCAGCGGAGCCGGCTGTGGCCTTTGACACGGTCGGCTTCGGTGTTCATAACGTTTCGGCAGAGGAATCGAGTGGTACGGCCACGCGTCGCGGTCATGCGGTCTCGCTGCGCTCACAAAAGCCCCGTCTTTTGACGGGGCTCGCTCTTTATGACCGTTTTATCTGGGGCTTACCTCACGAGGAATCCGCCCTTTCCCATGTTTGGAAGAGCGCAGGTCGACGTGCTGGAATGCCTGAACTGCCCAAAGGTCAAAGACGTACTCAGTGGTCGATGGCGAACTGGGCTCTGAGACACTGCGGCACGACGTAGGTGCCCGCCGCCGAGAGGTTGTTGGTCGAGTGAGGCGAAGCAACAAAGGTCCCGAGCCGCCCGCCCGGGGCAACTTCACCCCGCCGCCGCGCGGAGCGGCGCCCGCCCCTGCTGTGCCCGGTTCGGAGCAGGTGGCCGCGCCCGCTCCGAGCGGCGGCCGTTTCTCCCCGCGCAACTGGCGTGTGGCGACCCGGCTGAACGCGATCCTGCTCATCCCCGTGCTGGTCGGCCTGGTCATGGGCGGCTTCCAGGTGAAGAGCTCGATCGACACCTGGCAGGAGGCCGAGGACGCGGAGAACACCGCGCGTCTGGTCCGGGCCTCCCTGACCTACGCGGACGCCCTCTACAACGAGCGTGACGTCACCGCGTCCCCGCTGCTGCTGGGCCGCGACCAGGCCACCGTCACGCAGGCCCGCAAGAAGACCGACGAGGCCGCCGACGCCTTCGACGAGGCCGCCCAGAACATGCCGCAGAAGGCGGGTCTGGAGCGCCGGCTGAGCCTGTTCCGCGAGGTGGAGCCCAAGCTCCAGGAGCTGCGCCAGGTCGCCTACACCTCCCGGCTCACCGGCGTGCAGACGGAGGAGGGCTACGTCGAGGTCGCCCACCCGCTCACGGAGTTCGCCAACGAGCTGGGCCTGGGCACCGGAAACATCACCAGCTACGGCCGGACCGTCTACGCGATCACGCTGACCAAGGGTGCGCTGTCGCTGGAGCGCTCCATCGGTATGCACCTGCTGGTCAAGCCGGGCCCCAAGGACACCGACCTGGCCAAGCAGCGCGTGGCGCTCACCTCGTACGCCTACCTTGAGCGCATCGCCGTCGAGGAGTACATCGGCGGTGGTACCGAGGCCGACGCGCAGAAGCTGAAGGACGCCGAGACGCAGATCAAGGCGGACGCCCAGCGGCAGGCCAAGGAAGCCCTGGCCAAGGACCCGGAGTACAAGGCGCCGCCGTCCGACCCGACCGTGATGGTCGCGGCCGTGGCGGGTCTGACGACCACCGACGCGAGCGCCCGTGAGGCGCTCGCCCAGCAGGGCGTCACCGCCGAGAACTGGTGGGCGGTCACCACCCTCAAGTACAACGCGTACCACCAGATCGAGTCGGACCTGGCCGACACCGCGGTGAACGAGGCGTCGAGCATCGCCGACGAAGCCAAGCGCGACGCCATCATCGTCGGTGCCGCCGTCGTGGTCGCCCTGCTCGCCGCGTTCATCCTGGCCGGCATGGTGGCCCGCCAGATGAGCCGCTCGATGCGCCAGCTGCGCAACGCCGCCTTCGGCATCGCCGAGCAGCGGCTGCCGATGCTGGTCGACCAGCTCTCGCGCACCGACCCCGGTCGCGTCGACACCCGTGTCTCGCCCATCCCGATCACCTCCACCGACGAGATCGGCGAGGTCGCCCGGGCCTTCGACCAGGTGCACCGCGAGGCCGTCCGGCTCGCCGCCGAGCAGGCCCTGCTGCGGGGCAACATCAACGCGATCTTCACCAACCTCTCGCGCCGCAACCAGTCGCTGATCGAGGGCCAGCTGACCCTGATCACCGACCTGGAGAACAACGAGGCCGACCCGGACCAGCTGGAGAACCTCTTCCGCCTGGACCACCTGGCGACCCGTATGCGCCGCAACGGCGAGAACCTCCTGGTCCTCGCCGGCGAGGAGCCCGGCCGCCGCTGGGACCAGCCGGTCCCGCTGGTCGACGTGCTGCGCGCCGCCTCCTCCGAGGTGGAGCAGTACGAGCGCATCGAGATATCCGGGGTGCCGGAGGCCGACATCCACGGCCGTGCCGTGACCGACCTCGTGCACCTGCTGGCCGAGCTGCTGGAGAACGCGACCACGTTCTCCTCCCCGCAGACCAAGGTCCGCGTCACCGCGACCCGGCTGCCCGACGGCCGCGTAATGGTCGAGATCCACGACAAGGGCATCGGCCTCACCGCCGAGGACTTCGCGGACATCAACCACAAGCTGGCCAACCCGCCGACCGTGGACGCCGCGATCTCCCAGCGCATGGGCCTGTTCGTGGTCGGCCGGCTGTCCGACCGGCACGGCATCCGCGTCCAGCTGCGCCCCTCCGGCGAGCAGGCCGGCACCACGTCGCTGGTCATGCTGCCCGACGCCATCACGCACGGCGGTGGCGGCGAGCAGGCGCCGGACCGCGAGGAGTTCACCGTCTCGCAGATCATCCCGGAGCAGCAGTTCCAGGGTGAGAGCTTCAACCAGCCGATGCGTACGGCCGCCGAGCTCGGCTTCGACGACAGCCGCTACACCGAGGTCCCCGACGACATCCGCGAGCTGGACCCGGTGGGCCGCTCCCTGATGCGCGAGGAGCGCCGCGCGGCCCTGGAGGCCCAGGCCCACGGCCAGCAGGGCTACGACAACGGCCAACAGCCGTACGACAACGGCCAGAACGCCTACCCGGACCAGGCCGCGGCCTACGGTCAGCAGTCGGCGTACCAGGAGCAGACGTCGTACGAGGACCAGCAGCAGGGGTCGTACGACGAGCAGTACTACACGCCGAACGGGCTGCCGCAGAACGATGGTTTCGCGACCAACGGCGGCTACCCGGAGCCCGGTTATGCGGAGCCTGCCCAGGAGGAGCCCGCGGCTGTCCCGTCCGGGGCGGCGGAGAGCTTCTCGGCCTTCGACGAGCACTCCTACCAGGGCGACTGGCAGCAGCGTGACGGCTACCAGAACGGGTACGCCGACCAGTACGCTCCCGAAACGGAATCTGCGCAGGCCGCTGACGCGAGTGAGCGCGACCGCGTAGGCTTCGACCGTCCGGAACCGGGCCACACCGCAGGGCACGCGCTGACCGACGCCGGGCTTCCCCGCCGGGGATCCACCGGTGGTGGCCAGGCGGCGGGCCTGCCCGGGAACCGGGACGCGGCGGCCCCTTCGGCGGAGCGCAACGCCGACGACGGCTGGCGCTCGGCGAACGACGAGCGCTGGCAGCAGGCCTCCCAGCTCCGCAAGCCCAAGGCGGGCGGGGTCACCTCCTCCGGCCTGCCGCGGCGGGTACCCAAGGCCAATCTGGTCGAGGGTGCCGCGGAGTCGACCCCGCAGGGCGGCCCACAGGTCTCCCGCGCTCCCGAGGACGTCCGGGGCAGGCTGAGCAACCTGCGCCGGGGTGTCCAGCGGGGACGCAGCGCAGGAAGTGAAACGAACGGCCAGGGCTTCGGTCCTGACAGCACCTACAACCAGGAGCGTTAGTGTGAGCCCGATGAGCCAGGCGGCACAGAACCTGAACTGGTTGATCACCAACTTCGTGGACAACACCCCCGGGGTGTCCCACACGGTGGTGGTCTCCGCCGACGGACTCCTTCTGGCGATGTCCGAAGGCTTCCCCCGCGACCGCGCCGACCAGCTCGCGGCCGTCGCCTCCGGTCTGACCTCACTGACCGCCGGCGCCTCGCGCATCTTCGAGGGCGGCAGCGTGAACCAGACGGTTGTGGAGATGGAGCGAGGATTCCTCTTCATCATGTCCATTTCCGATGGGTCGTCACTCGCGGTTCTTGCGCACCCCGAAGCGGACATCGGCCTCATTGGGTACGAGATGGCGCTTCTGGTCGACCGTGCGGGCACGGTTCTGACTCCGGATCTTCGTGCGGAGCTCCAAGGAAGCCTTCTCAACTAAGAGACAGACGGTGCGATTTCGCGTCCCGTGGCCGTAAGGTTTCGGGACGCGGCTCCACAGCGATGGGTGCCCGGCACAGTCGGAGGAGGAGAAAGTGGCAACACCCCCAAGCGGTTCATCAGGCAACTGGTCGTACGGCCCTGGCCAGGGGCAGAACGACGGTTCCCCGAACCGGTACAACTTCCCCTCCGCACCGAGCCACCGGCAGCCGTACG
Source organism: Streptomyces spinoverrucosus (assembly GCF_006539505.1). Lineage (GTDB taxonomy): Bacteria > Actinomycetota > Actinomycetes > Streptomycetales > Streptomycetaceae > Streptomyces > Streptomyces spinoverrucosus. The sequence goes on along the minus strand of NZ_BJND01000033.1, from coordinate 87,901 downwards.
CACCGCAGGGTCCCGGGCCCTCGCCGTACGACCAGCCGAACGCGCCGCGCATCCAGCCCGTGCAGCCGCAGCGCCGCACCCCTGAGCCGGCGCCCGCCGGGGCGTCGAACAACCCCCTGGTGCGCCCGTACGCGATGACGGGCGGCCGCACCAGGCCGCGGTACCAGCTCGCCATCGAGGCGCTGGTGCACACCACCGCGGCTCCGCACCAGATGCAGGGTCAGCTGCCCGAGCATCAGCGGATCTGCAACCTCTGCCGGGAGATCAAGTCGGTGGCCGAGATCTCGGCCCTGCTGACGATTCCCCTCGGCGTGGCCAGGATCCTCGTCGCCGACTTGGCGGAGGCGGGCCTGGTCGCCATCCATCAGCCCGGCGGCGACGAGAACGCCGGCGGCCAGCCAGACGTGACACTGCTCGAAAGGGTGCTCAGTGGACTTCGCAAGCTCTAGCGGCGGTCCTTCCCGCTCCACCACCTCCGCGAAGATCGTGGTGGCGGGCGGCTTCGGCGTGGGCAAGACCACGTTCGTCGGCGCCGTCTCGGAGATCAACCCGCTGCGCACGGAGGCCGTCATGACGTCTGCTTCGGCAGGCATCGACGACCTCACCCACACCGGAGACAAGACCACGACGACCGTGGCCATGGACTTCGGCCGTATCACCTTGGACCAGGACCTGATCCTGTACCTCTTCGGTACGCCCGGCCAGGACCGCTTCTGGTTCATGTGGGACGACCTGGTGCGCGGCGCCATCGGCGCGGTGGTGCTCGTGGACACCCGGCGCCTGGCCGACTGCTTCCCCGCGGTCGACTACTTCGAGAACAGCGGACTGCCGTTCGTCATCGCCCTCAACGGCTTCGACGGACAGCAGCCGTACGCGCCGGAGGAGGTCCGCGAGGCGCTGCAGATCGGCCCGGACACTCCGATCATCACGACGGACGCCCGTCATCGCGCGGACGCCAAGTCGACGCTGATCACGTTGGTGGAGCACGCGCTGATGGCGCGTCTGCGGTAGGTCCAGGGACGTTGAAGGGCCCCTCTCTTGGAGAGGGGCCCTTCTTTTTGTCTTTGTGTTTTGTCTTTTTGTCAGCGCCAGCTGTGCGGGGCGCGGAAGCCCGGCTCGCGCTCCAGGCGGCGCCAGCCGGCCTTGGCGTGGGCGCGGTGGGCGCGGGTGGACGTGGCGGTGTGGGCGGCGGCGCGGGCCAGGAGGATGGCCGTGATGGCGGCGACTTCCTCGGGCTCGGCGTGGCCCTTCTCGACGCGGATGTCAGGGTGGTCCATGGCTGTCAGTCTCCGTGGATGAGGTTTCCGCGGGGGTGCCGCGGAAAGTCCGCTGGGTTACTGCGGGGGGTTGCCGTGCTTGCGCGAGGGCAGGTCGGCGTGCTTGGTGTGCAGCATCGCCAGGGAGCGGATGAGCACCTCGCGGGTCTCGGCCGGGTCGATGACGTCGTCCACCAGGCCGCGCTCAGCCGCGTAGTACGGGTGCATCAGCTCGGACTTGTACTCCTTGACCATCTTCTGCCGCATGGCCTCGGGGTCCTCGGCGTCGGCGATCTGGCGGCGGAAGATGACGTTGGCGGCACCCTCGGCGCCCATCACGGCGATCTCGTTCGTCGGCCAGGCGTACGTGAGGTCCGCGCCGATGGACTGGCTGTCCATGACGATGTAGGCGCCGCCGTAGGCCTTGCGCAGGATCAGGGAGATCCGCGGCACGGTGGCGTTGCAGTACGCGTACAGCAGCTTGGCCCCGTGGCGGATGATTCCGCCGTGCTCCTGGTCGACGCCGGGGAGGAAGCCGGGGACGTCCAGGAACGTCATGATCGGGATGTTGAAGGCGTCGCACATCTGGACGAAGCGCGCGGCCTTTTCACTCGCCTCGATGTCAAGGACGCCCGCCAGCACCTGCGGCTGGTTGGCGATGATGCCGACCACCTGGCCGTCCAGCCGGGCCAGCGCGCAGATGATGTTGCGCGCCCAGCGCTCGTGGACCTCCAGGTACTCGCCGTCGTCGACGATCTCCTCGATGACCTTCGCCATGTCGTACGGCCGGTTGCCGTCCGCCGGGACCAGGTCCAGCAGGACGTCGGAGCGGCGGTCGGGGGCGTCGGAGCACTCCACCCGCGGCGGGTTCTCCCGGTTGTTCTGCGGGAGCAGGGAGAGGAGGTAGCGCACCTCGGCGATGCAGGTCTCCTCGTCGTCGTACGCGAAGTGGCAGACGCCGGAGGTCTCGGCGTGCACGTCGGCACCGCCGAGGCCGTTCTGGGTGATCTCCTCGCCGGTCACCGCCTTGACCACGTCCGGGCCGGTGATGAACATCTGCGAGGTCTCGCGGACCATGAAGACGAAGTCGGTCAGGGCGGGGCTGTAGGCCGCGCCGCCGGCGCACGGGCCGAGCATCACGCTGATCTGCGGGATGACGCCGGACGCCTTGGTGTTGCGCTGGAAGATGCCGCCGTAACCGGCCAGGGCGCTGACGCCCTCCTGGATCCGGGCGCCCGCGCCGTCGTTGAGCGAGACCAGCGGGGCACCGGCCGCGATGGCCATGTCCATGATCTTGTGAATCTTCGTGGCGTGGGCCTCGCCGAGGGCGCCGCCGAAGATGCGGAAGTCGTGGGCGTAGACGAAGACCGTACGGCCCTCCACCGTGCCCCAGCCGGTGATGACACCGTCGGTGTACGGCTTCTTGGTCTCCAGGCCGAAGCCGGTCGCCCGGTGCCGGCGCAGCTGCTCGACCTCACGGAAGGAGCCCGGGTCGAGGAGCAGCTCGATCCGCTCGCGGGCGGTCAGCTTGCCCTTGGCGTGCTGCGCCTCGGTCGCCCTCTCGCTGGGACCGGCCACCGCCTGGGCGCGGATCTCGTGCAGTTCGGCCACTCGCCCGCGCGCGTCCGTCGGCTCGCTCGTGGACTCACCCGGCGCCTCATCCAAAACGGTCATGTAGCGACCTTACGAAGGACACCAAGGAAAGCGGGCCGTCGACTCCGTACAGTCTCCGGGGCGTTTTCCTGGTGCCACTGAACAGAACCGGGGCGGCATGCAGGCGTTTCGACGCTCAGAGGGCTTCGGTGTTGTAGGGGTCACACAAAATGGTCAGCTGACAGCCACGGAAGATTCATGTCTGGCCCATGCCATCCCTTGGGTGACACGTGAGGGTAGCGCGACACCCCGTCGATGAGGTTGAAAGTTGAACGGAATAGGTCTACGGTCGACTCCGTTGAGCATGGTTGAACGTTCAACAGCCACCCGTCCCCAGAGGAGCACACCATGGGCATCTTCGGCAGCAAGAACACCGACACCTCGACCACGACCGCAGCGGTGAACCCGGAGCTGGCCGCCCTGACCGGCGAGTACACGCTCGACCCCGCGCACACCACCATCGGCTTCGTCGCCCGGCACGCCATGGTGACGAACGTGAAGGGCAAGTTCCTCGACTTCACCGGCTCGCTGCACCTGGACGGCACCGACCCGTCGAAGTCGACCGCGACCATCGACGTCACGATGGACAGCATCAGCACGGGCAACGCCGACCGGGACGGCCACCTGAAGAGCTCGGACTTCTTCAAGACGGAGGAGTTCCCGACGATGACGTTCCGCTCCACCAAGGCGGAGGCGCTCGGCGGCGAGGACTACCGCATCACCGGTGACCTGTCGATCCTCGGCGTCACCAAGCAGATCACGATCGACCTGGAGTTCAACGGCTCCGCGAAGGACCCGTTCGGCAACGACCGGGTCGGCTTCGAGGGCAAGGCCGAGATCCTGCGCTCGGAGTGGGGCCTGACCTGGAACGCGGCGCTGGAGACGGGCGGTGTGCTGATCTCCGACAAGATCAAGCTGAACTTCGACATCTCGGCGATCAAGAACGCGTAACGCCTTTTCGAGCGCGCCCGCCCTCCGCTCCCCGTGCGGGAGGGCGGGCGCTCGGCGTATCAGCCCGCGCCCGCCGGCTCCGCGAACTCGCACCACACGATCTTGCCGGGGTTCCGCTCACCCACCCCCCACTTGTCCGCGAGTGCGGTGACGAGGAGCAGGCCTCGCCCGTGTTCCGCGTCCGGGGACGGGTCGGGGGCGCGGACTTCGCCGGAGCCGCTGTCATGGACGGCGACGCGGAGCACACCCTCGGGATACAGGGTGAGGCGGACGAGGAAGCCGCGGCCTGGCGGTACGCCGTGCAGTAACGCGTTGGTGGCCAGCTCACTCACGCAGAGCAGCACATCGTCGCCGCGCTCGGTCACGCCCCACTCGGTCAGCGTCTCGCCGGTGAACTCCCGTGCCAGACGCACCGATCTGCGGTCTCGGCGGTAGAACGCCTCGCGGGTGCGGGGGTGTTGGGATTGTGCGTTCATGCGGCCACTGTCACAGGGAGTCACTATCGTGGATCAGGGAGTGAAGTCGTAGTTCTGATTGCTACGACTCCACTACGAGGAGTTCTGCTGCGTACGGGGGAAAGGTCCACGCATGCACACGGCGAAGAGGCCCAAGAAGGTCGGTTCCTGGCAGGCAGTTGGCGCGGTGCTCGCCCACTTCCGGAAGCAAGCGGGCCTCACACAGGAGCAGTTCGCCGAGCTGGCGAACATTCATGTGGACACGGTGGGGTCCATCGAGCAGGGACGGCTCGCGCTTCAGCCGGACCGGGCGGCACAGTTCGATGAACTGCTGGGGACCGGTGGGGTGTTGAGCGTGCTGGTGGCGAAACTGCCGGTGCGGGAGAGGATCGTGCAGTTCGCGCAGGGGTTGGTCGAGCATGAGCAGGAGGCGGTCTGCATTCTCTCGTACCAGACCCAGATGGTGCCGGGACTGCTCCAGACCAGGGAGTACTGCCTCGCCGCCTTCGACTCCCGCTATCCCGCACTCGGGAGCGAGACAGCCGAGCAGTGGGTGAACGCCCGTATGGAGCGGCAGTTGATCTGGCAGCGGGAGCGTCCACCCGTGGGCCACTTCGTCCTGGAGGAGAGCATCCTGCGGCGGCAGGTCGGCGGACCGGAGGTGATGCGGCAGCAGATCCGCCAGATCCTGGAGTACACCGACCCCATCCACATGAGCGTGCAGATCATGCCCATGGATCGGATGCCGCACGCCGGGCTCGCGGGCCCCATGACGCTACTGGAAACACCCGAACACGAGCGCCTGGTCTACCTGGAGGTGCAGCGCGCGAGCTTCCTCGTAGATGACCCAGATGAGGTCAGTGATTACCACCTGAAGTATGGAATGCTGCGGTCACAGGCCTACTCCACCAGCGAGAGCGTCCGCCTCTTGAAGGGACTGCTAGGAGAGTCATGAAGACCGCGTGGTTCAAGTCCAGCTACAGCAGCAACGAAGGCGGCGACTGCCTGGAAGTCGCCTACGTCTGGCGGAAGTCCAGCCACAGCAGCAACGAAGGCGGCGCCTGCCTCGAAGTCGCCACCCACCCCACCGCCATCCACATCCGCGACTCCAAGACCCCCGACGGCCCCGTCCTCACCGTCTCCCCCGACACCTGGACCACCTTCCTCGGTCGGCTCGCATGACCTGGTTGCCGCGCGACTTCGTGCACCCGCTGCGCGTCGAGATCCCCGACGGGAACCGGCATCATCTGCGGCCGATCAGCGGGGCCGACGCGCCGCTGGACTACCCGGCCGTGATGGGGTCGCGGGAGCGGCTGTGGTCGATCTACGGGAAGGCCTGGGGCTGGCCGTCGGCCACGATGTCGTACGAGGCCAACCAGAAGGATCTGGAGCGGCACGCCGCCGAGATCGACGCGCACGAGTCGTTCAACTACACCGTGGAGAACGAGGACAGGACCGCGCTGCGCGGCTGCGTCTACATCGATCCGCCCCAGAAGGCCGGGGCCGATGCCGAGATCTCCTGGTGGGTGGTGGACAGCGAGGTCGGTGGGCAACTGGAGCGCGCGTTGGATGTGTTCGTGCCGCGGTGGATCGGTACGGAGTGGCCGTTCGAGCGGCCGCGGTTCGTGGGGCGGGAGTTGACCTGGGACGAGTGGCTGGCGCTGCCCGACCGGTGAGGGGACCGGCCTGACGGCCGGTGCGGGATGGCCGGATTGTGATGCTGGTGCGGAGGGTGGGAGGGGCTCATAATCCAAGCGGGAATTGACATGCGCCTGACATTCCCGCATCCCCAGACCCCCCACTGGAAGGCGTCAAGGTGAAGACTTTCCTCAAGGCCCTCAAGAGATGCGCGGTCGCCGGTGCGGCCGCGCTCGCGGTGGTCAGCCTTCAGCCCGTGTCCGCCGCGCAGGCGGCCCCCGCGCCCGTGGTCGGCGGCACGCGTGCCGCGCAGGGCGAGTTCCCGTTCATGGTCCGGCTGTCGATGGGCTGTGGCGGTGCGCTGTACACCCAGCAGATCGTGCTGACCGCCGCCCACTGCGTCGGCGCCACCGGCAACAACACCAGCATCACCGCCACCGCCGGTGTGGTGGACCTGCAGTCCACCAACGGCCGTGTCCAGGTCCGCTCGACCAAGGTCTACCGAGCCCCCGGCTACAACGGCAACGGCAAGGACTGGGCCCTGATCAAGCTCGCCCAGCCGATCAACCTGCCGACCCTGAAGATCGCCACCACCGCGCAGTACAACACCGGCACCTTCACCGTCGCCGGCTGGGGCGCGGCCCGCGAGGGCGGCGGCCAGCAGCGCTACCTGCTCAAGGCGAACGTGCCGTTCGTCAGTGACGCCACCTGCCGTTCCTACAGCGGCTACGGCGGGCTGATCGCGGGCGAGGAGATATGCGCCGGGTACACGGCGGGCGGCGTCGACACCTGCCAGGGCGACTCCGGCGGTCCCATGTTCCGCCGGGACGCGGCCGGCGCCTGGATCCAGGTCGGCATAACCAGCTGGGGCATCGGCTGCGCCCGCCCCAACGCCCCTGGTGTCTACACCGAGGTCTCCACCTTCGCCTCCGCGATCGCCTCGGCGGCGGCCACTCTCTAGTTGCCGCACCAGGCAACGTTCGCCCTGTTGTGACGCGCCGCCCGGACAGTGGTCCGGGCGGCGCTTGTGCGGATGGCTGAGCGGCGGGTGCCGGGGGGACGATTGTGGAACTCGTGCAGCAAGGCGGGCCCTGGCCGAGGCAGACAGCCAGTCGTGGCGGCGGGCGGGCGGAAGGGGTGCCGGGATGAGCGCAACCGAAGCCTTCGGTGACGACGTGGGGCAGGCTGGGAGTGCACGCGTGGCGTCAGGTGGCCTGCTCGATGTGCTGGCCGTCGCCGCCGTCGTTCTGGACGCCGACGGCAGAATCAAGCTGTGGAGTCCGCAGGCCGAGGATCTGTTCGGCTACAGCGCCGAGGAGGCCCTCGGGCAGTATGCGGGCCGCCTGCTGGTCCACGAGCAGCACCTGGAGGTCGTGCTGGGGCTGTTTGCCCAGGTCATGGCGGGCGCGGGTAGCTGGGCGGGAGTGTTTCCCGTTCGGCACAAGGACGGCAGCACCCGACTGGTCGAGTTCCGCAACATGCGGCTGCAGGACGAGCAGCAGGACTTCTACGCCTTGGGCCTGGCCTCGGAGCAGTCGACGGTGCGGGAGGTCGAACGGGACCTGGCGCTGTCCACCCAGCTCATATCCCAGTCGCCGATCGGGCTGGGCGTGCTGGACACCGATCTTCGCTACATCACGGTCAACCCGGCGGAAGAGCGCATGAACGGTGTCCCCGCCGCCGAGCACGTCGGCCGGCACGTCCATGAGGTGCTGCCCTACCTCGACGAGTCCTTCGAAGCAGCGATGAAGAAGGTCCTGACCACCGGCACACCGATCCTGGACCAGTACACCGTCGGCCGTACCCCGGCCGATCCGGAGAACGACCACGCCTGGTCGATCTCGTTCTTCCGACTCGAAGCCCCCAACGGGAAGGTGCTGGGCGTGGCAACGTCCAGCGTGGACGTCACCGAGCGGCACCGTGCCGTCCAGGAACAACGCCGCACCGCCGTGACCCTCCAGCGCAGCCTGCTCCCCCACCCCCCACCGCAGCGCCCCGGCCTGACCCTCGCCTCTCGGTACCAGCCCGCCGAGGCCACCAGTGAGATCGGCGGCGACTGGTTCGACGTCATCCCGCTCAGCGCGGACAAGACGGCCCTCGTGGTCGGTGATGTCATGGGCAGCGGCATCGGCGCCGCCGCCTCCATGGGCCAGCTCCGCACCGCCACCCGTACGCTGGCCGATCTCGACCTCGACCCCGCCCAGGTCCTGCACCACCTCGACAGCATCACCGACGGCATGGACACGATCGCGACCTGCGTCTACGCCGTGTACGACCCCCACACCGCACACTGCCACGTCTCCCTCGCCGGCCACCTGCCGCCCGTCCTCCTCCACCCGGACGGCACGCGCGCACTCCTTGACGTGCCGACCGGCGCACCGCTGGGCGGCTGCGGCGTCACCTTCGACACCACCTGCCTCGACCTCGTGCCGGGTGACCAACTCGTTCTCTACACCGACGGCCTGGTCGAAATCCGCGACCAGCCCATCGACGCACGCCTGAACACCCTCCTCGACTTCCTCGACGACCCCCACCGCTCGCTGGACGAAACCTGCGACATGCTGCTGGGCTCCCTGCGCCACCCGGGACATTTCGACGATGTGGCCCTGCTCATCGCCAGGGCGGAGCCCCCTTCAGTGGCCGAGGAAACCGCTCCCGCCTGATCTCCCCCTCCGGTGACGGACCAAGGGACGAGTGTCAGAAACCGCCTCCGAAGTCCCCGCCCCCGCCGAAGTCGCCGCCGCCGAAGCCGCCCCAGCCGCCGCTGAAGTCGTCCGTGTTGAAGTCCGCGCCGGAGACGTCGCCGCCCTCGTAGCCGCCGGCGCCGAAGTCGCCGTAGCCGGAGCCGTAGTCGGCGGCGTAGGACGGGGTGGCCATCATGCTGCCGAGCATCGTGCCGATGAGCAGGCCGGGGAGGATGCCGCCGCCGAAGTAACCGCCGGCCCAGGGGCCGTAGGCCGGGCCCGCGTCCCAGTACGGGCGGCGGCCGGAGGCCGTCTCCACTTCGCGGATCATCGGGTCCTGGCCGTCGGACAGGCGGGCCTGGTCGGCCGCGCAGACCGGCACGTCACGGGTCGCGCCGCCCATCGGCGTCCAGGTGACGTCGGCGACCGAGGGGCCGTGGCGCGGGTCGAAGAAGCACGGCGGACGGCGGTCGGGAAGCGGGCGCCCCTCGCGGCGGGCGGCCAGCGCCGCGAGCGAGAAGCGGCCGTCCTCGATGCACTGTGTGACCGCCCGTACGTCCTCGGGCTTCTGGGCCGCCGCCATGTGCCCCTTGGCCTTCTCATACGCGTCCAGCGCGTGTTCGTAGTCCGCGCGCATGGCGTCGTCGGCGCCGGGTTCGGCGGGGTGGAAGTCCAGACGGTCCAGTTCCTCGCCGAAGGCGGTGATGTCCTCGTCGACCACCACTCGCAGCTTCTCCAGCGCCGCCCGCTGCTCCTCCTCGTGGCGGCGGCGGTTGCGGCGCACGATCGCGTACGCGCTCGCGCCACCGGCGGCCAGTACCGCGCCGAGGGTGATCAGGCCGGTGGCCGAGACGCCGTCGCCGGTGCCCTCGCTCCAGCTGCTCGGCGCCGTGCCGCCCACGTTGCGCAGCGCGCTGTCGACGAAGTCGTTCAGCTGGGCCTTGGCGTCGCCCGCGCTCTGCACGGACGTGACCAGGTTGGACACGGCCCCGCGGCTCAGCACGGCGCTGTCGGCGCGGGCGTCGAACTCGTCGCCGAGCCGGATGCCGTACAGGCCGGTGACACCGGTTTCGGTGCGCAGGTTCTGGAAGAGGTTCGCCTTGGGGTAATCGGACGGCAGGACCGCCACGAAGACGGGTTTGTCCGCGTCCTTGATCTTGTCCGCGAGCGCTTCGGCGTCCGAGCCGGACAGTATGTCGGACGCGGCCGGGTCCACGTAGACCGGGCTCTCGCGCAGGGCCTCGGCGACCTTGGACAGGTCGGTGGCCGCGTGTGCGCCGGGCGCACCGGCCACCAGCACCGCCAGCACGGCGGCGACAGGCACGATCAGCAGGCGTACGAGCCTTTGTACGAGCGCGGCCTTCATATGTTCGAAGCTACCTGAATGGGTGCAGAAAGGGGCATCGGTCCGGGGAGGAAATTCCCCCCGGACCGATGCCCGCAGCGGTATCGGTCACGCCGCCTTGTACGCGGCGGTCAGTTTGTCCACCGCCGCCCCGTACCGGCCGGTCAGCAGCAGGTGGTCCGCCTCGGCGAACGGCTTCGCCGCCGACGCCGTGATGTCCTGCCCGATCCGCTGCTGGACCAGCAGCCGCGCCTTGGTGACGATCGCCCGGCCCGCCTCCTTCGCGCCCGCCCTCTCCGCCGCCCGGGCCGCGATGCCGAGCCCCTTCAGGGTCAGGGTGCCGCCCTGCGGGACCTTGGTCAGGGTGGTCAGACCCCAGCCGTACGGGTACTGCGGGTCGTACGAGGCGTCCCCGACGTTGATCGGCAGCTGGTCCTGCGTCTTCGGCCAGGTCACCGGCAGCTGCCCGGTGAAGGGCCGCCTGCCGAACAGCACGTCGGCCACGCCGTCGCCCTCCGTGCCCGGCAGCCAGGACGCCACCAGCGCGTCGATCTTCCCGAGCCGGTCGCCGAGGAGCTGCGGGCGCCCGGAGACGACCAGCACCGCGCACTTCATCGCCGCGCACACCTTGTCCACGGCTGCCTGGTCGGCGGCGCTCAGCTCCAGGTCGTGGCCGTTGCCCACATCGCCGACGCCCTCGGCGTACGGGGTCTCGCCGACCACCACGACCCCCACGTCATGACCGGCCGTCGGCGCCGACGCGTCCTTGGAGTAGGTGACGTCCCCGCCTGCCTTGCGGATGCCCTCCAGGACGGTCGTGCCGGGGGTGATGTCACCGGAGCTGCCCTGCCAGGTGATGGTCCAGCCGCCGGTCTGGTTGCCGATGTCGTCGGCGTTGGATCCGGCGACGTACACCTTCTGCGAGCGCTTCAGCGGCAGCAGGCCCCCGCTGTTCTTCAGCAGCACCTGCGACTCGGCCGCCGCCTCGCGCGCGACCGCCCGGTGCCCGGCGGAGCCGATCCTCGACGCGCCGCTGGTGTCGGCGTACGGCTGCTCGAAGAGGCCCAGCCGGAACTTCTGCGTGAGGATGCGGGAGACGGCGTCGTCGATCCGCCGCTCGCTGATCCGCCCAGCCCGCACCTCGTCGATCAGGGCGGTGCGGAAGTCCTGGTAGGCGTACGGGACCATGATCATGTCGAGGCCGGCGTTGATCGACGTACGGACGTCGGAGGCGTAGTCGCCCGGGATCTGGTCGATGGCCGCCCAGTCACTGATGACGAAGCCGTCGAAGTCCATACGGCCCTTCAACACGCCGTTGATCATGTCCGCACTGGCGTGCATCTTCACCGGGCCCCGGTCGTCGCCGATCAGGTCGAGGGAGGAGTACGACGGCATGACCGTGCCGACGCCCCGGTCGACAGCGCTCTCGTACGGGGCCAGGTGGACGGCCTCCAGCTCCTCGCGGGTGACCTTGGTGACGCCTTGGTCGATGGTGTACGTGCCGGTGGTGGACGAGCCGTACTCGGTGCCGCCGTCGCCGACGAAGTGCTTGGCGGTGGCCAGGACCTTGTCGTCGCGGTCCAGGTCACGGCCGTCGGCGCGGCCCTGGAGGCCCTGGATGACCGTCTCCATCGCCTCGACCAGCGCCGGGTCCTCGCCGAAGGACTCGTAGGAGCGGCCCCAGCGTTCGTCGCGGGTGACGCAGAGACAGGGGGCGAAGTCCCAGGGGATGCCGGTGGCCCGTACCTCGGCGGCGGTCACCGCGCCCGTCTCGTGAGCGATCCGCGGATCTCTGGTCGCTCCGATGCCGATGTTGTGCGGCATGATCGTCGCGCCGACGACGTTGTTGTGGCCGTGCACCGCGTCGACGCCGTAGATCAGCGGGATCTGGAAGCGGGTCGCCCGGGCCCTCAGCTGGAAGCCGTCGATCATCTTCGCCCAGGCCTCGGGGGTGTTGGGCGTCGGCGTCGAGCCGCCGCCCGAGAGCAGCGAGCCGAGGTCGTACGCGGCGATGTCCCCGGCGTTGGTGAGCGCGCCGCGCTCCGCCTGGGTCATCTGACCGGCCTTCTCCTCCAGGGACATGCGGGAGAGGAGATCGGTGACGCGCTTGCTCACCGGGAGTCTGCTGTCGAGGTACGGCAGCCCGTGCGCGTCGATCACGACCTGCGGGGTCTCGGTGGGGGCCTTGGCGCCGGTGACCGTCAGTTTCAGGGGGATCGTCTCGGCGGATTCCGCGGTCCTGTCCTTGCGGGTGGGGACGCGGAGGGTGTGGGTGGTGCCGGAGGCGGTGCCCGCGGGAAAGGTGTACTCGCCCCTGACGGGGGTGTAGTCGGCGTCGGAGGCGGTGCCGCCGCTCGTCTCGTACGCCACGGTGACCGGCTCGTCGATGGGGGCCTCGCCCGTGGTGGCGACCGTGAGCCTCACCTTCGCCGTGCCGCCCTCCTTCACCGGGTACACCGCGGAGTCCGTGCGGACTGAGGCCCGCAGCGACTGGTCCGCCCTGCCGTACAGCTCGACGGCGTCCATCGCGAACTCGCCCTTGACGCCGACGGGGAGCGTGACGGCGTAGCCCCACATCTCGGTGAGGCCGAGGATGTGGTCGATGCCGCCGACGGGCTGGTAGTCCGTTCGGTAGGTGAAGTCGGCGAAGGGGATCTCGATCTGTTTCCAGCCAGTGAAGTCGTCGGTGAAGGACGTCGTCCAGAGCTCGGAGGCCTCGCCGTTGGCGCCGCCGTCCTTCAGTTCGAAGGCGATCTTCTTGCCGTTGTTCTGGCCGTCCCACCAGAAGCGGATGCCCTGGTGGGCGGACCAGTCGTGGGCGGGCTCGGCAAAGGCGAAGTCGTGGGTGAAGCCGCCGTATCCGCTGATGTCGTAGGTACCGGAGAGGACCTTCGCGCCCTCGGGCGCATCGTCGCGGGCGGTCAGCGCGAGGGTGGGCGGGTCGTCGGTGTCGCTGCCCCAGGTGAAGATGCCGCCGGCGGGCGGGTTGGCGAAGGGCACCTCGCCCTCGAAGCGGTCGACGGGCACGGGGGCGGGGTCGTCGGCGCCGGACGCCGTGGCGGCGGTGGTGAGCGGGAGCAGTCCGGTGAGCAGGGCGGCACAGGCGAGCAGGGCGGTTCTTCGCATGGAACGTCCCTCGACTCTCGTAAGTCTTTTACGACTTAGATCACGGCGTGAGTTAACTGGCGGCCCCCGCAGTCGTCAAGACTTCACGTCAGAACCGGTACAGAGGCAACTCCGGGCCGGATCCGGGCCGTTGTCCGTTCGGCTTCTGAATGCGCAACCCCTTGACGCCCGCCCCGGGGCGTCATTTACTCACCGCTCGCACGCCCCACTTCCCCCACTCCCCCCAGAAGGGCGGCGCACGATGAGAACACGCCTCCCGGCCGTCGGCTTGCTGCTGGCCGGTTTGCTGAGCGCCGCGGGCATCACACCCGCACAGGCCGCCGGCGAACAGATCACCGCGTACCTGACCACCACCGACGACGCCGGCGGACGCCATGTCGTCCGCGGTCTGCAACCCCAGGCGCCCTTCGCGTTCCAGCCCGGCGCGGGCGGCGGCGGGGAGAACATCACCGTCGACGAGAACACCCGCTACCAGACCTTCACCGGCGGCGGCGCCTCCTTCACGGACACCGCGGCCTGGCTGATGGACGGCAGCGGCGCGCTGTCGCAGGCCACGCGGGACGAGACCATGCGCAAGCTGTTCTCGCCGACGGAGGGCATCGGGCTGTCGTTCCTGCGCAATCCGATGGGCGGCTCGGACCTGGCCCGCTTCGGCTACACCTACGACGACATGCCGGCCGGGCAGACGGACCCCGACCTCTCCGAGTTCACGATCGCACACGACTTGCAGGACGTGGTGCCGCTGACCAGGCAGGCGCTCCAGCTGAATCCCGCGCTCACGGTGATGGCCTCGCCGTGGACCGCGCCCGCCTGGATGAAGGACAGCGGACAGCTCAACGGGGGCTGGCTGAAGGCGGAGCACTACGGGGCGTACGCGTCGTACTTCGTGAAGTACGTGCAGGCGTACCAGGCGCAGGGCATCCCGATCTCGTACGTCACCGCGCAGAACGAGCCGACGTGCTGCTCCGGCTATCCGTCGATGAGCTGGAACGCCTCCGGGCTGCACTACTTCACCAAGAACGAGCTGCTGCCCAAGCTCCAGGCGGCGGGCCTGTCCACCAAGGTGCTGGCGCACGACTGGAACTGGGACACCTACGACGCGTACGCCGCCCAGACGGTGGACGACGCGGCGGTCCGCTCGCACCCCAACTTCGGCGGAATCGCCTGGCACGGCTACGGCGGTGACGTGGCCAAGCAGACCGCGGTGCACAACCAGTACCCGCAGCTGGACGCCTTCGGCACCGAGCACTCGGGCGGCACCTGGATCGCCAACCAGCAGCGCGAGGACATGATGAACATCATCGACTACACCCGGAACTGGGCGAAGTCGGTGACGAAGTGGTCCCTCGCGGTCGACCAGAACCGGGGTCCGCACAACGGCGGTTGCGGTGTCTGCGACGGGCTGATCACCGTGCACAACGGGGACGCGCGGCACGGGCAGGTCGACTACACCGTCGAGTACTACACGATAGGCCACCTGACGAAGTTCGTCCGGCCGGGCGCCCACCGGATCGCCTCCACCGCGTCGACGTCCGTTCCGAACGTGGCCTGGCGCAACCCGGACGGCTCGAAGGCGCTGATCGCCTACAACGACGCCTCGGCGGCGAAGACCGTGACCATCAACTGGGGCTCGCAGCACGCGACGTACACCCTGCCGGGCAAGACGTCGGCGACCTTCACCTGGTCGGGGACGCAGAGCGGTGGCGGTGACCGGACGGGGGCCTTCGTCGGTCTGGCGGGCAAGTGCCTGGACGTGGCCGGGGGTTCGTCGGCGAACGGTACGGCCGTGCAGCTCTACGACTGCAACGGCAGCGCCGCCCAGCAGTGGACCGTGCGGGCCGACGGGTCGGTGCGGGCGCTGGGCAAGTGCCTGGACGTGACGTCGGGGTCGACGGCGGACGGGGCAAAGGTGCAGCTGTACGACTGCAACGGCACGGGTGCGCAGCAGTGGTCGTACAACTCGTCGACGGGTGATGTGGTCAACCTCGCCGCGGACAAGTGCCTCGACGTCACGGACAACTCGTCGGCGAACGGGGCGCGGGCACAGATCTGGAGTTGCACCGGGGCGGCCAATCAGAAGTGGCGGCTGCAGTAGGGCCGGGGGCGGCGGTCGGGCTGCGGATAGGCTGCAACGGCCCCATCGTGGAGATACGGGCCCGTACCCGCGCCCGTGACCTGGAGCCGAGATGACCACACCGCAGGATCTGCTGATCGTCGCCCTGAACGTCCCCTCCAGCCGTGACGTGGGACAGGGCGACCTGTCGCTCGCCCTCGCCGGAGCGGAACTGCTCGACCTTCTCGACGCCGGGGTGCTCACCCTGGACGACGATCTCCTCGTGCCCGGCGCCGAGCGCACCACGGGCGACCGCCTGCTGGACGAGGCGGGGGCGTCGCTCGTCCGGCAGCCGCCGTACGAGACGATCGAGGACTGGCTGTGGCGCCGCGGGCGGGGGCTGGCCCAGGCCTACGTCGGCGTCCTGGAGGAGGAGACGCCGACCGGCGGGACGCGCCGCCACTGGCTCCGGCGGCGCAGCGACCCGGCCGCGACGGCAGACTCGCCCTCCCGACGCCGCGCGAACGACCGGTGGGCCGCCCACGAGCCCGTCCTCGTGGGCCTCGCGGACGCCCTGGGTATCGAGACCCCCTCGACGACCGGCTCCGACGAGGCCACCAACCAAGCGACGGTGACCATCCTGGGCGCCGTCAACGACGCCCTGACGGAACTGGAGGCCGTCCGCCAGCGCCGCCGCATCGAGAACGAGGCTTTCGACAACGTGTGGCGGGCACCCTGACCCTACGAAGCCGGTTCCACCCCTGCGCGGAGGAGGCCGTAGGTGTACGCGTCCTCCAGTGCCTGCCAGGAGGCGGCGATGACGTTGTCCGCGACGCCCACCGTCGACCACTCGCCCGCACCGTCGGAGGTGGCGATGAGGACCCGGGTCGTGGACTGGGTGCCGTGCTTGCCCTCCAGGATGCGGACCTTGTAATCGACCAGCTCCAGCTTGGCGAGCTGGGGGTAGATCTTCTCCAGGGCCACTCGAAGGGCCCGGTCGAGGGCGTTGACCGGGCCGTTGCCCTCAGCGGTCGCGACGATGCGCTCGCTCTTGGCCCACAGCTTCACCGTGGCCTCGTTGGCGTGGCTGCCGTCGGGGCGGTCCTCGACGATCGCGCGCCAGGACTCGACGTCGAAGTACTTCAGCGGCCTGCCCTCGACCTCCGTGCGCAGCAGCAGCTCGAAGGAGGCGTCCGCCGCCTCGTACGTGTAGCCCTTGAGCTCGCGCTCCTTCACCCGCTCCACGACCCGGCCGACCAGCTCGCGGTCGCCGCCCAGGTCGATGCCGAGTTCCTTGCCCTTCAGCTCGACCGAGGCGCGGCCCGCCATGTCGGAGACCAGCATCCGCATGGTGTTGCCGACCTGCTCGGGGTCGATGTGCTGGTACAGGTCCGGGTCGACCTTGATGGCGGAGGCGTGCAGGCCGGCCTTGTGGGCGAAGGCGGAGACGCCGACGTAGGGCTGGTGGGTGGAGGGGGTGAGGTTGACGACCTCGGCGATGGCGTGCGAGATGCGCGTCATCTCGCGGAGGTGTCCCTCGGGCAGGACCTTCTTGCCGTACTTCAGTTCCAGGGCGGCGACCACGGGGAAGAGGTTGGCGTTGCCGACGCGCTCGCCGTAGCCGTTCGCCGTGCACTGGACGTGGGTGGCGCCCGCGTCGACCGCGGCGAGGGTGTTGGCCACCGCGCAGCCGGTGTCGTCCTGGGCGTGGATGCCGAGGCGGGCACCCGTGTCGGCCAGCACCGTGGAGACGACCGCCTGCACCTGGGCGGGGAGCATGCCGCCGTTGGTGTCGCAGAGGACGACCACGTCCGCGCCGGCCTCCGACGCCGTACGGACGACCGCCTTGGCGTACTCGGGGTTGGCGCGGTAGCCGTCGAAGAAGTGCTCGCAGTCGACGAAGACGCGGCGGCCCTGGTCCCGCAGATAGGACACCGTGTCGCGGACCATCTCCAGGTTCTCGTCCAGGGTGGTGCGCAGGGCGAGTTCGACGTGCCGGTCGTGCGACTTGGCGACCAGCGTGATCACCGGGGCGCCGGCCTCCAGGAGCGCCTTGACCTGCGGGTCCTCGCTCGCCTTTCCCCCGGCGCGGCGGGTGGCGCCGAAGGCGACCAGCTGGGCGTGGCGGAACTGGATCTCCTGCTGGGCGCGGGCGAAGAACTCGGTGTCCCTCGGGTTGGCGCCCGGCCAGCCGCCCTCGATGAAGCCCACGCCGAACTCGTCCAGGTGCCGTGCGATGGCCAGCTTGTCCGCGACAGTGAGGTTGATGCCCTCCCGCTGGGCGCCGTCTCGCAGGGTGGTGTCGAAGACGTGGAACGAGTCGTCGAGCTCGCTGGTTTCCGTCATGGTCTGAAGGCTCCTGATGTATGGATCTCGGTCTGTACCGGAATGACCGGCTCCACCG
Organism: Streptomyces spinoverrucosus; assembly: GCF_006539505.1. GTDB lineage: Bacteria > Actinomycetota > Actinomycetes > Streptomycetales > Streptomycetaceae > Streptomyces > Streptomyces spinoverrucosus. The sequence goes on along the minus strand of NZ_BJND01000033.1, from coordinate 70,336 downwards.
TCCCCTATGATCCCTCGCGCTGCGCTCCCGGCTGAAGGTGGGCCAGAAAAGCGAAAAACCTCTCGCGGGTGCGAGAGGTCTGCGCGCGGGTCGAGGACGACGGTGTCCACCCGTACGTGGTCGTACGTGGCGGTCACTGCGGACCGGCGCGCCTGCTGCCAATAATCATCGTGGCGAACGAGAGCACGGGGGCAGTCTGGCACAAACCGCCCCGCGTCTCACGGGTGTCTCAGGATGCGGGCGGTAGTCCCGTCGTCACGCCAGGGCAACGTGCCCTCAGACGTGCCCTCAGGCGTCGCCCCGGACCAGCCCGTCGTCCAGGAACTCCCGTACGTGCTCCAGGATCTGCGCCCGGTCCGTCCCCCGCAGCCCGATCGCCACATGGATGGAGAAACCGTCGAGCAGCGCGCGCAGCCGGGAGGCGAAACGGTCGGGGTCGACGCGGCGGAACTCCCCCCTCGACACCCCCTCCGCGATCAGCGCGACGAGATCGCGGTGCCAGGCGCCCTCGATGGCGGCCTGCCGGGCGCGGGCGTCGTCGTCGGCGTTCTGCGAGCGGTTCCAGACCTCCAGCCAGAGCGTCCAGTGCGGATCGCGATGACCGTCGGGGACGTACAGGTCCACGTAGGCGTCGAGGCGTTCCCGAGCGCCGCCGCCACGGCTGAGCAGCCGTCCGCGCTCGACGCCCAGCCGTCCCTCGCTCCACTCCAGGGTCTGCAGCAGCAGCTCGTCCTTGCTGTGGAAGTAGTACAGGAGATGGCCGCTGCTCATCCCCACCGCACGGCCCAGCGCCGCCATGGTGAGCTTCTCCAGACCGCGCTCGGCGATCATCTCCATGGCGGCGGCGAGAACGTCTTCGCGAGGCGGTGCGTTCTTCCGCGCGCGAGCCGCACCGGCCATCCGTGACTCCTCTAGATCTTCGGCTGCTGTTGCGTGACGCAGTGGATGCCTCCGCCGCCTGCGAAGATCGTACGGGCGTCCACCAGGGTCACGGTGCGCTCCGGGAACAGGCGGCGGAAGATGCCGGCCGCGATCTCGTCGCGCGGGTCGTCGAAGCCGCACAGCACGACGCCGCCGTTGCAGAGGTAGTGGTTGATGTAGGAGTAGTCGGCCCAGTGGCCGTCGGCCTCCAGGACGGTCGGGGCGGGAATCTCGACGACCTCCAGGCGGCGGCCCCGCGCGTCCGTCTGCGCCTTCAGGATGCCGATGGCCTCCTTCGTCACCTCGTGGTCGGGGTGCGCCGGGTCCGGTTGCGCATGGGCCACGACCACGCCGGGTCGGGCGAAGGCGGCGACGATGTCGACGTGGCCGAGGGTGCCGAAGCCGTTCGGAGGGTAGTCGCCGGTGAGGCCGCGGGGCAGCCAGATGGCCTTGCGGGTGCCGAGGTGAGCGTGGATCTCCGCCTCGACCTCCTCGCGCGGCCGGCCGGGGTTGCGCTCGGGGCCGAGCTGGACCGTCTCCGTCAACAGGACCGTGCCCTCGCCGTCGACATGGATCGCGCCGCCCTCGTTGACGAGCTTCGAGGCGTACGTCTTCGCGCCCGCGAGGTCCGAGACATACGCGGCGATCTTCGCGTCGTGCTCCCAGCGGGCCCACTCCTGGGCGCCCCAGCCGTTGAACGTCCAGTCGACGGCGGCCAGTTCACCCTTGCCGTTCGTCAGGAACGTCGGGCCGATGTCCCGCATCCACGCGTCGTCGAGGTCGCGCTCGACGGTCTCGATGTCCTCGCCCAGGAGGCTTTTCGCGTCCGCCGACTGTCCGGGGCCGCACACCACCGTCACCGGCTCGAAGCGGCGGACCGCGCGGGCGACCGAGGCCCAGGCGAGCCGGGCGGCGGCGAGGTCCTCCGGGTTGTCGAAGGTGGGGTTCGGGCCGGGCCACGCCATCCAGGTGCGCTCGTGCGGGGTCCACTCGGCGGGCATGCGGAAGCCGTCGGATGCGGGGGTGCTCACAGGGTTCCTCACAGGAAGTACAGACGGTTGAGGGAGACGGACTCGGCCGGTCGGGAGCGCAGCGGGTCGCCGTCGAGGGTGACAAGGCCGGTGCGCTGGTCGACGTCGACCTGCCCGGTACGGGAGTTGAGGCGCAGATCGGCCGGGCCGATCCCGCGCGTGCCGCGCACGGCGACCCTGCGGCGGCGGGTCGGCATGGTGTCGTGGCCCTGGTCGAGGGCGGCTTGGGCAACGAACGCCACGGAGATGTCGGCGGGCGTGGCACCGTACGCGCCGAACTGCGGGCCCAGCACGAGGGGTTCGCAGGTGTCGGTGGCCGCGTTGGGGTCGCCGACCACGCCGTACGCCGGGAAACCGGCCTTGAGCACCAGCTGCGGCTTGGCGCCGAAGTACTCCGGCCGCCACAGCACGAGGTCGGCGAGCTTGCCGACCTCGATCGACCCGACCTCGTGCGCGAGGCCGTGCGCGATGGCGGGGTTGATGGTCAGCTTGGCCATGTAGCGCAGGACGCGCTCGTTGTCGTGATCGGCGTCCGGGGCGCCGAGTTCGGCCTTCATCTTCCCGGCCATGGCGAACGTACGGCGGACCGTCTCGCCCGCGCGACCCATGCCCTGCGCGTCCGACGAGGTGATGCCGATCGCGCCCAGGTCGTGCAGCACGTCCTCTGCGCCCATCGTCCCGGCGCGGATGCGGTCGCGGGCCATGGCGGCATCGCCCGGCAGGTCGGTCTTCAGGTCGTGGACGGAGACGATCATGCCGTAGTGCTCGGCGACCGCGTCCCGGCCGAAGGGCAGGGTGGGGTTGGTGGAGGAGCCGATGACGTTGGGCACCCCGGCCATCTTCAGCACGTTCGGGACGTGTCCGCCGCCGCAGCCCTCGATGTGGAAGGCGTGGATGGTGCGGCCCTCCAGGACCCGCAGGGTGTCCTCCACCGACAGGCACTCGTTCAAGCCGTCGCTGTGCAGGGCGACCTGGACGTCGTGCTCCTCGGCGACCCGCAGCGCGGTGTCGAGGGCGCGGGTGTGGGCGCCCATGTCCTCGTGCACCTTGAAGCCGGACGCGCCGCCTTCGGCGAGGGCCTCGATCAAGGGCGCCTCGTGGGACGACGAACCCCGCCCCAGGAACCCGATGTTGACCGGCCAGGCGTCGAAGGCGTTGAACGCGTGCTTCAGCGCCCACGGCGAGTTGACGCCGACGCCCCACACCGGCCCGAACTCCTGCCCGATGATCGTGGTCACGCCGGACGCCAGCGAGGCCTCCATGATCCGCGGCGACAGCAGATGGACGTGGGTGTCGACGGCCCCGGCAGTGGCGATCAGACCCTCGCCGGACACGATCGACGTGCCCGTGCCGACGACGACGTCGACCCCGTCGAGGGTGTCGGGGTTACCGGCCCGCCCGATCGAGCAGATCCGGCCCTCGCGGATGCCGATGGAGACCTTGCGGATCCCCTGCACCGCGTCGATCACGACGACGTTGCTGATCACGACGTCACAGGTGTCCCGGACGGCGGCCGCCTTGAGGTGCAGCCCGTCGCGGGCGGTCTTGCCGAAACCGGCGAGGAACTCGTCGCCGTACTGCTGCGCGTCGGACTCGACCCTGATGGTGAGTCCCGAGTCGCCCAGCCGGACGCGGTCCCCGGCGCGGGGGCCGTGGGTGGCCGCGTACTCGTACGGGGTGAGACGGCGGGCTTCGGCCGGGTGGCCTCCGGGGCGGCTCATCGCTCGACCTCCTGGTCAGTGGTTCCTGATACGCCGAGGTAGCCGCAGGCGGCCGCCCGTCGCAGGGCCTCCTCCTTGGCCCCCGGCGCGTCCAGCGGCCCGTCGACCAGCCCGGCGAAGCCGATCGCGATCCGCTCGCCGCCGATCGGCACCAGGCCGACCTCGGCGGTCTCCCCCGGCCCGAAGCGCACGGACGACCCGGCGGGCACGGCGAGCCGCATCCCGTAGGCGTCGGCCCGTACGAAGTCCAGGCGCGGGTTGGCCTCGAAGAAGTGGAAGTGGGAGGTGACGGAGACCGGCACGGTGGCGGTATTGGTGACCGTCAGGCGTACGACCGCCTCGGGCTCGGCGTGCTCCGGCCCCGGCAGCAGCGCGCCCGGCGCCCGCTCCCCCAGCCCGCCCCCGATGGGGTCCGACACGACCGCGAGCCGTGAGCCGTCGTCGAATACGGCCTCGACATGCACCTCGGTCACGACGTCGGCGACACCCGGCAGGACGTCGTCCGGGCCGAGCACCGAGCGGGCGCGCTCGATGGCCTCGGCGAGCCGGGCGCCGTCGCGGGCGGCCTCGCACACGGTGTCCGCGATGAGTGCGGTCGCCTCCGGCACGTTCAGCCGCAGCCCGCGGGACCTGCGTGCGCGGGCCAGTTCGGCGGCCCCGAAGAGCAGCAGCCGGTCACGTTCCGTGGGGGTCAGTCTCACTGCGCGGCACCTCCTTGCCTTTCCTAGCTTTAGAGCGCAACTCTAAACGTTGAATTGCCGCAACCAAAGGGTTGACGACAGGAGTCCGAACACCTCAGATTGAACGTCACTCTAACTGAGGGAGCCCAACCATGCCGATGGAACAGCGCGGAGTCGACACCATCCCCGACGAGGAACGCACCAGCACACCGCGCGACCTCGTCTCGATCCTGCTCGGCTCCAACCTCTGCCTCGGAGTGATCGTCTTCGGGTGGCTGCCGCCGTCCTTCGGGCTGGACTGGTGGGGGTCGGTGAGCGCGATCGTCGTCGGTACGGTCGTCGGGACCCTCTTCACCGCCCCGCTCGCTCTGGTCTCCCTGCGCACCGCCACCAACCTGTCGACGTCCTCCGGCGCCCAGTTCGGGGTGCGCGGGCGGCTGGTCGGCTCGATCGTCGGGCTGCTGCTCGCCCTCGGCTACACCGCGCTGACCGTGTGGATCGGCGGCGACGTCACGGTGCGCGTGCTGGAGCGCCTCTTCGGACTGCCGGCGAGCGGGCTGTCGTACGGCCTGGTCTACGCGCTGCTCGCGGCCGCCACCGTCGCGGGCGCGGTCTACGGCTACCGCGTGCTGCTCGCCATGTCCCGCGTCCTCGCCTTCGCCATGACCGGGCTGCTGGTTCTCGGTCTCGTCGCCTACGCCCCCGACTTCACGACCGGCGCGCTCCCGGAGGCGGGCGGCTATCTGCTCGGCGGCTTCTGGCCGACGTGGGTGCTGGCCACGGTGGCCGCCGGGCTGTCCGGCCCGATCGCCTTCATCACGCTCCTCGGCGACTACACCCGCTACATCTCACCGGCCCGCCACTCCTCCCGCCGGGTGCTGCGCGCGACCTGGCTGGGCCTGATGCTCGGGCTGCTGGTCCCGCAACTCTTCGGCACCTTCACGGCGTACGCCGCCCGCGCGGCCCTTGACTACGCCGGGCCGCTGGTCACGGCCTCCCCGACCTGGTACCTGATCCCGCTCCTGCTGGCCGCCTCCGCCGGTTCGGTCGGCAACGCCGGGCTCATGCTCTACTCCATGGGCCTCGACCTGGACGCCATCCTGCCGCGCGCCTCCCGCGCCCGGGCCACCTGCGCGGTCGCCGTCGTCGCCACCGCCTGTGTCTTCGTCGGGCACTTCGCCTGGGAGGCGCAGGCCGCGATGACGTCCTTCGTGCTGCTGCTGACGGCGATCGGCACGCCGTGGGCGGTGATCACGCTGATCGGCTTCGTCCGCTGCGGCGGTGTGTACGACGCGGAGGCGCTCCAGGTCTACAACCGGCGTGCGCGGGGCGGGGCGTACTGGTACCGGGGGGGCTGGAACGTTGCGGCCAGCGTGTCCTGGGCGCTGGGCGCTTTCGTCGGCGTGCTGGCGGTGTCCCTGCCGTCGTACGAGGGGCCGCTGCTGGCCCTGACCGGCGGGGTGGACGTGAGTTTCCTGCTGTCGGGAGCGGTGGGCGCTCTGGCGTATCTGCTGATCCCGGTCCGCGCGAGGGCCGCCGTGGAAGGGGACTCCGGGGCGGCCCGGGCGACTGCCGAGGTGTAGTCAAATGGCGGGTGACGTCAGGGACTGCTCCGTCCAGATGATCTTGCCGTTCGTGGTGTAGCGGGTGCCCCAGCGCTCGGTCAGCTGGGCGACGAGGAAGAGCCCGCGTCCGCCCTCGTCCTCCGTGCGGGCGCGGCGCAGCCGGGGCGAGGTGCTGCTGCCGTCGGAGACCTCGCAGATCAGCGCGCGGTCGCGGAGCAGCCGCAGCTGGACCGGGCCGGTGGCGTGGCGGATGGCGTTGGTGACCAGTTCGCTGGCGACGAGTTCCGTGGTGAAGGCCAGGTCGTCCAGGCCCCAGGCGGACAGCTGGTCGGTGACCGCGGCGCGGGACCGGGAGACGGCCGCCGGGTCGCTGGGCACCTCCCACTGTGCGACCTGCTCGGGCCCCAGGGCGTGGGTGCGGGCGACGAGCAGGGCCACGTCGTCGCTGGGCCGGACCGGCAGCAGCGCGTCCAGGACCGCCTCGCAGGTGTCCTCGGGCGTCCGGTCGGCCCGGGCCAGTACGGCGCCGAGCTTCTGCAGGCCCGAGTCCACGTCCCGGTACCGGTCCTCGATCAGGCCATCGGTGTACAGCACGAGCTGGCTGCCCTCGGCCAGTTCCAGTTCGACGGTCTCGAAGGGCAGCCCGCCGAGCCCGAGCGGCGGTGCCGAGGGCAGGTCGACGAACTCGACCGTGCCGTCGGGGCCGACCACCGCGGGCAGCGGGTGCCCGGCGCGGGTCAGGGTGCAGTGCCGGGACACCGGGTCGTAGACCGCGTACAGGCAGGTGGCTCCGACGATGCCGGAGTCCGGCTGGGTGCTCTCCACCGCCCAGCCCTCGCCCCGGTCGAGTCGGCCGACCAGGTCGTCGAGGTGGGTCAGGAGGTCGTCGGGCGGCAGGTCCAGCGAACAGAAGTTGTGGACGGCGGTGCGCAGCCGACCCATGGTGGCGGCGGCGTGCAGGCCGTGGCCGACCACGTCACCGACGACCAGCGCGACCCGGGCGCCGGACAGCGGGATCACGTCGAACCAGTCGCCGCCCACGCCTGCCTGGGCGGGCAGATAGCGGTAGGCGACGTCGACGGCGCTCTGCTCGGGCCGGCCGCGCGGCAGCAGGCTGCGCTGCAGGGCGAGGGCGGTGTTGTGCTCGCGCGTGTACCGGCGGGCGTTGTCGATGCAGATGGCCGCGCGGCCGGCCAGCTCCTGCGCCAGGGACAGGTCGTCCTCCTCGAAGGGGGCGGGCTTCTCGGAGCGGTAGAAGCTCACGACGCCGAGGGTCGCGCCCCGCGCCCGGAGCGGCACGGTGATCAGGGAGTGAATGCCGGCCGCGAGCACCCGTTCGAGCCGCGGCGGGTCCTGGGCGCGCCAGCCGTAGGCCTCGCCGAGGACGGGTTCGAGCACGGACTGCCTGCTCTCCAGACTGCGGACCTGCGGTGTGGACGGCACGTACCGGACCGGGTCGCCGACGCGGTAGAGGTGGGACTCCTCGTGTACGGCACCCAGGGAGACCCTGCGCAGCGGGGTGTCCGCTCCGAGGGGGCCGGGCTCGTCACCGTGCAGGACGGAGTCGGGAAGGTCGACGGCGGTGAAGTCGGCGAAGCGGGGGACGGTCACCTCCGCCAGCTCGTCGGCCGTGCGGGTGACGTCGAGCGTGGTGCCGATCCGGACGCTCGCGTCGTGCAGCAGCTCCAGGCGCTTGCGGGCCAGGACGGCCAGCCGGCCGACGCCGAGCTCGCCGACCAGCACGAGCCGGCCGACGTCGCCGTCGTCCCGGTCGGTCACGGCGGCCCGGCCCGGTTCCGGGGCGGCCTCGGTGACGGGCGGGCGGGCCACGGTCGGCGTGGCGGTCGGCGTCGGCAGGGCCGCGAGGAGTGCCTCGGCCACGGACCTCGGGCGGGTCGGAGCACCCGTGGGCGCCGCCTCGGGCACCGACCGCGGCTCGGTCGGCGGGCCCGTGGGCACCACCTCGGCCACCGACCTCGGCCGGGCCGACGGGCCCGTAGGCGCCGCCTCGGCCACCGACCTCGGCCGGGTCGGCGGGCGCGTCGACACACCCGTCGCCGCCTCGGTCGCCGTGGCCGGTCCGGTCATGCGCAGTCGCGGGCCGCCGAGAATGCGGGCCTCGACGACCACGCCCGTCACGCCCGCCGCCCCCATGACCGGGCGGCGCAGCAGAGTGGCTGTCCGGCCGTCGGACAGCGGCACTTCGTCGAGGGTGCGCTGCGGCGAGGCGATGAGTTCCTCCGCCTTCTCCCGCATGACCGCGAGGTCCAGCCGGCCGAGGCCACCGACGTCGGGAGCACCCCAGGGGGGCGCCGCCCGGACCGCGGGCTGCTGCGGCCATCGGTCGGTGTCGCGGCCCGCTCGCCGGTACGCGGCGAGCAGGGCCCGTTCCCGCTGCGTGGACTGCTCCAGCAACCGCGCCTCGATGCCGCGGGCGGCCTCGCGCACCAGCCGCAGCATGGTCGGGTCGTTGTCGTCGCGCAGGCAGGTGAGGTCGAGGACCGCCTCGATGCGCCCGCTGAGTGGGTCGCGCACCGGCGCGCCCGCGCAGGCGAAGGGCTGCAGGCAGTCGGCGAAGTGTTCCCGGCCGATCACGAAGACGGGACCGCGCTCGGCCAGCGCCGTGCCGACGCCGTTGGTGCCCACGACCCGTTCGGAGGCGTCGAAGCCCGGGGCGAACCGCACCTCGTCGAGGCGGTCGCGCAGCTGCCGGTCACCGCCGAGGCGCTGGACCATACGGCCCTGCGCGTCACAGAGCGCGATCGCCATGCCCACGTCGGCGAGCGCGGCGGCCAGATCCTTCAGGACCGGTTCGGCGGCGCGCAGGAAACGGTCCTCCAGCGCCAGGTCCGGGGCGTAGGGAATCACCAGCTGGTGCGGCTCGAGCCCCGCGGACCTGCTGCGCTTCCAGGAGTTCAGCACCGTGTCGCGGACCGCGGAGTCGACGAGCGTACCGGCCAGAAACCGTTCGTGGGCATCGACGAGCCCGCCGATGTCGTCCCAAGCGACGGACAACGGGATCACTTCCTCACCCGCAGGTCGCTCCGGGCGCGCACCGCCGTTCGGCACGCACCCCGGCGTGACCTTCGGGCCCATTCACCCTATGCCCGTTGTGATTCGGATCACAACAAGATAACGGCGCCGAACCGTGCCTGGTGAGGCGCGGTTCGGCACCACCGGCGGGGGGCTCAGCCCAGCTGGTGCATCCAGCCGTGCTTGTCCTCGGCCGTGCCCCGCTGGATGTCGAGAAGGGCCTGGCGCAGGCGGAGGGTGACCTCGCCGGGCTCGCCGTCGCCCTGCTTCCACTCCGCGTCGGCGCGCTTGACCGTGCCGACCGGCGTGATCACGGCGGCCGTACCGCAGGCGAAGACCTCGGTGAGGCGGCCGTTCTCCGAGTCGCGCTGCCACTGGTCGACGGAGACGCGGCCCTCCTCGGCCTCGTAGCCGAGGTCGCGGGCGACGGCGAGGAGGCTGTCGCGGGTGACGCCCTCCAGGATGGAGCCGGTGAGGGTCGGCGTGACAATCTTGTCGCCGTACACGAAGTACAGGTTCATGCCGCCGAGTTCCTCGACCCACTTGTGCTCGACGGCGTCGAGGTAGCAGACCTGGTCGCAGCCCTGCTTGGCCGCTTCCGCCTGGGCGAGCAAGGAGGCGGCGTAGTTGCCGCCGGTCTTGGCGTCGCCCATGCCGCCGGGGACGGCGCGGACGCGGTCCTCGGAGACCCAGATGGAGACCGGCTTGACGCCGCCCGGGAAGTAGGCGCCGGCCGGGGAGGCGATGACGAGGAAGAGGTACTCGCCCGCGGGCTTCACACCCAGCCCGACCTCGGTGGCGATCATGAAGGGGCGCAGGTAGAGGGACTCCTCGCCGCCGTGCGCCGGGACCCATGCCTGGTCCTGCTTGACCAGCGCGTCACAGGCCTCGATGAACGTCTCGACCGGCAGCTCGGGCATCGCCAGCCGACGGGCGGAGCGCTGGAAGCGCAGGGCGTTCTGGTCCGGGCGGAAGGTGGCGACCGAACCGTCGGGCTGCCGGTAGGCCTTGAGGCCTTCGAAGATCTCCTGCGCGTAGTGCAGGACCATGGTGGCCGGGTCGAGGGAGATCGGCGCGTACGGGACGAGCTGTCCGTCGTGCCAGCCGCGGCCCTCGGTCCACTTGATGGTGACCATGTGGTCGGTGAAGTGGCGGCCGAAGCCGGGGCTGGCGAGGATCGCCTCCCGCTCCGCGTCGGAGAGCGGATTGGCGGAGGGCTTGAGCTCGATCGTGGGCGTCGTCATGAGTGGTTGTCCTTCACCGGTTGTAGTGACGGGCCGCCGCTCACGCCCGTACTGCCACTGGCCAGTGCTAGGACGTCCGAGCATTCCCTCAGTCCGCGGCTCCGCGTTCGATTATCGCGCGCGGGTTGCCGTGGACGAAAAACGGCGTGAAATGCGACCCAGGGGATGATGGTCGCACCCGGCGGAGACAGAGAAAAGCCGCCGGGCGCGGATTGCGACCCGGCGGCCTTGTGAAGTGCGGCGCGGCGGGTCAGCCGGCTACTCGTACGGCGAGTGCGTCGCCGATCTCGGAGGTGCTGCGGGCCGGGTTGCCGACTCGCTCGGCGAGGTCGGCGGCGACGGCCTCCTCGATCCGGGTCGCCTCGGCCTCGTGGCCGAGGTGGCGCAGCAGCAGGGCGACGGACAGGACCGTGGCGGTGGGGTCGGCCTTGGCCTGGCCGGCGATGTCGGGCGCCGAGCCGTGCACGGGCTCGAACATCGAGGGGAACTCGCCGGACGGGTTGATGTTCCCGCTCGCGGCGACGCCGATGCCGCCGGAGACGGCCGCGGCGAGGTCGGTGATGATGTCGCCGAAGAGGTTGTCGGTGACGATGACGTCGAACCGCTCGGGCTGGGTGACCAGGTAGATGGTCGCCGCGTCGACGTGCATGTACTCGGTGGTGACCTCGGGGTACTCCGCGGCCACCTTGTTGAAGATGTTGGTCCACAGGTGACCCGCGAAGGTCAGCACGTTGTTCTTGTGGATCAGCGCGAGCTTCTTGCGCGGGCGGGCCTGGGCGCGGGCGAAGGCGTCACGGACGACGCGCTCGACACCGAAGGCCGTGTTGACGGACACCTCGGTGGCGACCTCGTGCTCGGTGCCCTTGCGGATGGTGCCGCCGTTGCCGGTGTACGGGCCCTCGGTGCCCTCGCGGACCACGACGAAGTCGATGGACGGCTCGCCCTTCAAAGGCGTGTCCACACCCGGGAGCAGCTTCGACGGACGCAGGTTGACGTGGTGGTCGAAGGCGAAGCGGAGCTTGAGCAGGAAGCCGCGCTCCAGGACGCCGGAGGGGACGCTCGGGTCGCCGATCGCGCCAAGCAGGATGGCGTCGTGCTTCTTGAGGGCGTCGAGGTCGGCGTCGGTGAGGGTCTCACCGGTGGCGTGGTAGCGCCGGGCTCCGAAGTCGTACTCCTTTGTCTCCAGCTTCACATCCTGCGGGAGGGCGGCGGAGAGGACCTTCAGGCCTTCGGTCACGACCTCCTGGCCGATGCCGTCACCGGGGATCACTGCGAGATTGATGCTGCGAGACATGCGGGCACCCTACTCCTCGTCCCATGGGATGACACACGCTGTCCGCGATACGGACGGCTCAGTGGCCGGTCTCGCCGCCGTTGTCGCGGCGGTCGAGGGCGCGCTGGAGGGCTGCGGCGGCGTTCTTGCGGTCGGACTCGCTCGTACGGGAGACGTGACGGACTCGGCGGCGGACGGTCGTCTCGGCCATGGGAAATCGACTCCTTCGACAGCGTGGAGTACGGCAGGGGGTTTCGAGACGCCGGGTGGGGCGGGGAGCGGTGCCGCAGGGGTTGCCTGCACGGGGCCCGGCTCACGACCGCCATTCGCTGGATCGAGCGAGACGTTCGGCTCCTACAAAGCTAAGCGAGGACGGAGCGTCTGTCCCCACAATTACTCGGACTTCCTACTATCTGAGACGGCGGAGTGCGTCACACGACCGTGACCTGCGGGTTTCCGCTAGAGCACATCACCGTCGCGCCAGTCGAAGACCAGCTCGTCGGCGGGATCGGCCACCCCGTCGGGGGCGGGCCACACGTACGTGGATCCCTCCTCCTCGGGCAGCCGGATCACCCCGTCCGGGCCGAGCGCGCAGACGCGTCCGCCCCACGCCTGCCAGCCCCGGGCCTCGTACAGGCGGGCGCCGTCGTCGCTGGCGGACAGGGCGCCGAAGGCGTACGCCCGGCTGATGATCCCCTCCAGGGCGTCCATGACCCGCCCGCCGTGCCCGGTGCGCCGCGCATCGTGCCGTACGGCGACCCCTTCGACGTACCCGATCCGCAGCCACCGCCGCCCGTAGCGCACGCGGCGCATCACGACCGCCCCGTGTGCGGCGAGGCCGCGCTCGTCGTGCACCAGGGCGTGCATGCCGCCCAGCGTGTGGTCCCAGTCGGTGTCGCCGAAGTCGCCGTCGAAGGCGTCGTGGAGAAAGCGCCGGACGGTGAGCAGTTCGTCGGGGGCGAGGTCGGCGGTGTGGGCGGTCCGGGCAGGGCGTGCGGTCCGGGTGGTCATGGGGACAAGTATCGCGGGGCCACAATCCAGTGGCTCCCCCTCCGTACGCCCGTTACGTTGGCCCGATGCCCCGACTGCGCACCAACCGCCTGCTGCTCCGCGAGTGGCGGGAGTCCGACCTCGTACCCTGGGCCGCGCTCAACGCGGACCCGGAGGTCCGCCGGTACCTGCCCGGCACGCCCACCCGCGAGCAGTGCGACGCGGCCGTGGCCCGATTCCAGGCCGCTCTGGAGCAGCGGGGCTGGGGCTTCTGGGCCGTGAAGGTGCGCGGCACGGGCGAGTTCATCGGGTTCACCGGCCTGGACCCGGTCGAGGAGGGGCAGCCGTTCACCGGCGTGGAGGCCGGCTGGCGGCTGGCCCGTGCCGCTTGGGGCCACGGCTACGCCACGGAGGCGGCCCGGGCCGTGCTGGACTTCGGCTTCGCGGAACTGGATCTGCCGGAGATCCTCGCCGTCACGGCGACCGGCAACGACCGTTCGCGGGCCGTGATGCGCCGCCTGGGCATGACCTACGACCCGGCCGACGACTTCGAGGACCCCACCCTCCCCGAGGGCAGTCCGCTACGCCCAAGCGTCATGTACCGCCTGCCGAAAGCCCTGTGGGTCCTCGAACCAGGGCAGATGACCGGCGTCCGGGAGGGTCACGCGACGGACGTGGGGTAGCGCCCGCTCCAGGGAGTCGACGGCGGAGCGGGGGCGGATGTCGTGGGCGCCGTCGAGGATGAGGGTCGGGATGGCGAGGGCCTGGCAGGCCCGGTGGACGTCGGCGGCGCGCTTGACCTCGGCGTTCAGGGACGTGTTGCACTCGGCGTTGACGCCGAACCACGGGTCGGCCATGCGGCGGGCGTACGCCATGCCGCGTTCGGGATCCGCGAACTCGGCGGACCATTGAAGGAGCGCCCGTTCGCGTTCCTCCTCCTCGGTCAGCTGCGCGCGGCCCTTCAACTCATGCCAGCGGGCGAGGTGTTCGGGGTTCCGGCCGAGGCGGGCGAGGAGGTTCTGCTCGTAAGCGGGGTGCCAGTCGGTGTACGGTCCGATGCCCGTACCGGCGACGTAGACCAGCGCGTTCACGCGGCCGGGGTGGGCGAGGGCGTAGGCGAGCGCCAGCCGTGCGCCCCAGGAGTGGCCCAGCAGGGTGATGCGCCGTAGGCCGAAGTGGCGGCGTACGGCGTCCAGGTCCGCCACGAAGCGGTCGGTGGTCCAGGGCCCCGCGCACCGCTCGGAGCGGCCGCAGCCCCGCTGGTCCCAGCGGATCACCGTGGCCAGGTCGGCCAGCATGGCGGCGACGTCCTCGAACATGTCCCACAGGCCCGGTCCGCCGTGGCACAGCAGCAGCGGCTCCACGCCCCGGCCCGACCGGGACGCCCACAGCCGTACCCCGTCGTCGGCCGTGACGGTCACGGACTCGGTCTCACTCTCACTTCCCGTCCAGATCATGAGGGCAGTCTGCCCGGGCCGGACGCGCACGGGCCAGGGCACCTTCCGGAGGGGAGGTGCCCTGGCCCGATGGGGGTGTGACGGAGCGTCAGCCCATGTGCGGGTAGGTGTAGTCGGTCGGCGCGACCAGCGTCTCCTTGATCGCGCGGGTCAGGGTCCAGCGCATCAGGTTCTGCGGGGCGCCCGCCTTGTCGTTGGTGCCGGACGCGCGGCCGCCGCCGAAGGGCTGCTGGCCGACGACGGCGCCGGTCGACTTGTCGTTGATGTAGAAGTTGCCGGCCGCGTAACGCAGCTTGTCGGCGGTGTACGCCGCCGCCGCACGGTCGCCCGCGATGACCGAGCCGGTCAGCGCGTAGTCCGACACCGACTCCATCTGCGTCAGCATCTCCTCGTACTGGTCGTCCTCGTAGACGTGCACGGCGAGGATCGGGCCGAAGTACTCGGTGGTGAAGACCTCGTTCTCCGCGTCGGTGCACTCGATGACCGTCGGGCGGACGAAGTAGCCGACCGAGTCCTCGTACGAGCCGCCCGCGACGATCGTGCAGCTCGGGTCGGACTTCGCGCGGTCGATCGCGGCCTTGTTCTTGGCGAAGGCGCGGTCGTCGATCACGGCGCCGATGAAGTTCGACAGGTCGGTGACGTCACCCATGGTGAGGTAGTCGACCTCGGCGGCGAACTCCTCCTTGAAGCCGGAGTTCCAGATGGACGCCGGGATGTACGCCCGGGAGGTGGCGCTGCACTTCTGGCCCTGGTACTCGAAGGCACCGCGGGTCAGCGCGGTCTTCAGCACCGCGCGGTCGGCCGACGGGTGGGCGACCAGGAAGTCCTTGCCGCCGGTCTCGCCGACGATGCGCGGGTAGGCGCGGTACTTGTCGATGTTGGCGCCGACCGTCTTCCACAGGTACTTGAAGGTCTTGGTCGAGCCGGTGAAGTGGATGCCGGCGAGGTCGCGGTGCTCCAGGGCGACCTTGGAGACCTCGATGCCGTCGCCGGTGACGAGGTTGATGACGCCCTTGGGCAGACCGGCCTCCTCCAGCAGCTGCATCAGCAGCACGGCGGCGTGGGTCTGCGTCGGGCTCGGCTTCCAGACGACCACGTTGCCCATGAGCGCGGGCGCGGTGGGCAGGTTGCCCGCGATGGCCGTGAAGTTGAACGGCGTGATCGCGTAGACGAAGCCCTCCAGCGGGCGGTGGTCGAGGCGGTTCCAGACGCCCGGGGAGTTGGCCGGGGGCTGCTCGGCCAGGATCTGGCGGGCGTAAGCGACGTTGAAGCGCCAGAAGTCGATCAGCTCGCAGGGGGTGTCGATCTCGGCCTGCTGGGCGGTCTTGGACTGGCCGAGCATGGTGGAGGCGGCCAGGGTCTCGCGCCACGGGCCGGCCAGCAGCTCGGCGGCGCGCAGGATGATCGCCGCGCGGTCGTCGAAGGACATCGCGCGCCAGGCCGGGGCGGCGGCGAGGGCGGCGTCGATGGCGTCCTGCGCGTCCTGCTGGGTGGCGTTGCGGTACGTGCCGAGCACGGCCTTGTGGTTGTGCGGCTGGACGACCTTGAACTCCTCGCCGCCGCCCATCCGCTTCTCACCGCCGATGGTGCAGGGCAGGTCGATGGGGTTCTCGGCCAGCTCCTTGAGCTTGACCTCCAGCCGGGCGCGCTCGGGCGAGCCGGGGGCGTAGCCGTGCACCGGCTCGTTGACGGGGGTGGGGACCTGGGTCACAGCGTCCATGTTTTCCGTAACTCCTTAGTGAGCGGGTGTTTCGGGTTCAGCCCTTGGTGACCATGGAACGGAGGAAGAAGCGCAGGTTGGCGGGCTTCTCCGCGAGCCTGCGCATGAAGTAGCCGTACCAGTCGGTGCCGTACGCGGTGTAGACGCGCATGCGGTGACCTTCGGCGGCGAGCCGCAGGTGCTCCTCGCTCCGGATGCCGTACAGCATCTGGAACTCGTACTCGTTCAGCTTGCGCCCGGCGCGCCGGGCGAGCTCCTGGGCGATGGAGATCAGGCGCGGGTCGTGGGACCCGATCATCGGGTACCCCTCACCCTCCATCAGGGTGCGCAGGACCCGGACGTACGCCTTGTCGATCTCGTGCTTCTGCTGGTAGGCGACCTCGGCGGGCTCCTTGTAGGCGCCTTTGACGAGGCGGACGCGGCTGCCGTTCGCGGCGAGGCGGCGGGCGTCGGCCTCGGTGCGGAAGAGGTAGGCCTGGATGACGCAGCCGGTCTGCGGGAAGTCCTTCCGCAGCTCGTCGTGGATGGCGAACATCGAGTCGAGGGTGGTGTGGTCCTCCGCGTCCAGCGTGACCGTCGTACCGATCTCGGCGGCGGCCTCGACGACCGGACGGACATTGGCGAGCGCCAGCTCGTGGCCGCCCTCCAGCGCCTGGCCGAACATCGACAGCTTCACCGACATCTCGACGCGCTCGCCCAGCTCCAGCGGCTTGAGCCGGTCGATGAGCTCCAGGTAGGCGTCCCGGGCGGCGTAGGCCTGCTCACGGGTGGTGATGTCCTCGCCGACGACGTCCATCGTCAGCTCCAGGCCCCGGCCGGTGAGGTCCTCGATGATCGGGACGACGTCGTCCACCCGCTCGCCCGGAATGAAGCGGTCGACGACCTGTTTCGTCCCCGGTGCCGCCGTCATCAGGCGTCGCATCCGGTCGCTGCGCGACGCGGCGAGAATCACGGGACCCAGCACGGGGCACCTCCAGAACACAACCAACATAAGGCCGATACCCGACGATTCGGGAACGGCACGGAGAACCACCGTGAAACCTAGGGATCGCTCCGATCGTCGGCCATCGACAGCTGTCACGCATCCGTGCCGCAGATCTCAGACAGATGTATGAAGGCCCTCGGAAAATGGGAGAGAATGCCCGGGTGACGGCGGATTACCGGGGCGACTACCAGGAGCTGGTCGACGAGATCTCCGAGCTCCTGGGCGCCCCCGCGACCCTGGAGAACCGCGACTTCGAGCTGATCGCCTTCGGCGCCTACGACAGCGAGGGCGACCTCGATCCGTCGGCCCTGGACCCGGTCCGCACCCGCTCGATCCTGACCCGCCGCTCCACGGCCGCGGTCCGCGCCTGGTTCGAGAGCTTCGGCATCACCCGGGCGACGGGCCCGGTGCGGATCCCGCGCACCCCGGAGGCGGGGGTGCACCGGGGCCGTATCTGTCTTCCGGTACGGCATCGGGGGGTCGTCCTCGGTTACGTGTGGCTGCTCGACGGCGAGCCCGGGCCCACGGACGCCCAGCTGGCCGCCGCCATGGAGGTGACCGGCCGGATCGGCGCGCTGCTCGCCGACGAGGCGCAGGCGGGCGCCGACCTGACCCGGGAGTTCCGGGCGGTGCTGACGGCGGAGCGCGGCTGGCAGCGCGACATGGCGGTGGCCGCCCTGCGCACGGCGCTCGGGCCGCGCGGTGAGGGCCCGCACGTGGTGGTGTGCGTGGCGCCGTGGCCGTCCGCGGACCCGGAGGACGCCCCGTCGGCCCGGGCGGTGCCGCACACGACGGCCCTGTGCACGATCCCGTGGGGTACGACCAGCCAGAGCCTGGCGGTGCTGGTCCGGCTGCGCTCCACGGACGTACGCACTCCGGCGCTGACGGCGGCGGCCCGGCTGCTGAAGGAGGGCGCCCGGGCCGGCGTGGGCGACCCGCTGACCGGCCTCGCCGACCTCGGCACGGCCTGGCAGGAGGCGACGGCCGCGGCCCGCGCGGCGCTGGCCGAGCCAGGCCTCGGCCCGGTGGCCGAGTGGTCCCGCATCGGCCCGTACCGCCTCCTGACCGCCCTCCCCCCGGAGACGGCCCACGACCCCGCCGTCGCCCCGCTCCTCTCCCCCACCCACCACGAGCTCGCCCGCACGGCGGAGGTCTACCTGGACTGCGCGGGCCAGGCCGCCCGCACCGCCGCCGAACTGGGCATCCACCGACAGACGCTGTACTACCGCCTGTCCCGGGTGGAACAACTGACGGGCCTGGACCTGGACGACGGGGAGGACCGTCTGCTGCTGCACATGGCGTTGAAGGGGGCGCGGCTGTGAGCGCCGCACTCCCTCATACCGCGCTCCTTCATGCCGCGCTTCCCCATGCCGCGGCCCCTTATGCCGCGGCCCCGGTCCCCCGGAACGTCGCCCGGTAGGCGCTCGGCGAGGTGCCCACCGCGGCGTGGAAGTGCTGGCGCAGATTGGCGGCCGTGCCCAGACCCACTCGTGCGGCCACCTGGTCCACCGACGTGCCTCCGATCATGGAGCTGAGCGCCATCTGCCTGGTGGCCGCCCTGCTCGCCCTGGTGGTCGACCGCACCACAACGAGGGGACGATGAAAACGATTGTCATCATGCTAAGGTCGTCGAACGATCAACCTTTGACCTTGCCCTTACCCGGAGTGTCCCGTGCGCCTCCCCGCCCGCCTTGTGTCCCTCACCGCGGTCACCGCGGCCTCCGCCCTGCTCACCGGCTGCTTCGCAAGCACCGGTACCGACGGTGACGCCGGCGAGGGCAAGCGCATCCGCGTCGCCCATATGCAGCCGCCCCGCTCGGGCCTGTCCCCGCTCTCCGACGACGCGTTCAAACTGTCCCGCTGGTCGACCGCCGAGACGCTGGTGAAGCTGGACGCGGACGGGAACGCCGTGCCCGCGCTGGCCACCGAGTGGGAGCAGTCCGGGCGGAGTTGGACGTTCACCCTCCGCGACGACGTCACCTTCCACGACGGCACCGAGCTCACCGCCCAGGCCGTCGTCAACTCCCTCACCAAGGCCGCCGCGGCCTCCCCCAAGCCCCGCATCCTCGACGGCGTCGAGCTGACCGCGAAGGCCGACGGGGACAACCGGGTCACCGTCACCACCGCCGCCGAGGACCCCCTCGTACCGCAGCGGCTCAGCTCCCCCCAGCTGTCGATCCTCGCCGCCAAGGCCTACCAGGGGAAGACGGTGAACCCCGTCGGCGCCGGCACCGGCCCCTTCGAGCTGACCAAGGTCAACGGCACCACCTCCGCCACCCTCGACCGCTACGACGCCTACTGGGGCGGCAAGGCCAAGGCCCCCGGAATCGACGTGAAGTTCGTGCCGGACGGCACCGCCCGCGCCGCCGCCCTGCGCAGCGGCGAGGCCGACATCGTCGAGGCGATACCGGTGTCGCAGGCCGCGCTGCTGGACGAGGAGCTGATCACCGAGGTCCCGATGCCGCGCACCAACACCCTGTACCTCAACACCGACAACGGCGTCTTCAAGGACGCCTCGCTGCGCGCCGCCGTCCGCGAGGCGATCGACGCCGAGTCGATCGTCAAGGGCGTGTACGAGTCCCGCGCCGACGTCGCCGAGGGGCTGCTCGGCCCGGCGCTGCCGTGGGCGGCCGACCTGCGTTCGGACGTGCAGCGGGCCAAGGCCGGGAAGGCGGACGGCCAGACCGTCACCATCGGCACCTTCACCGACCGCGCCGAGCTGCCCGAGGTCGCGGCGGCGCTGCAACAGCAGCTCCAGAAGGCCGGGTTCAAGGTGAAGCTGGACGTGCGCGAGTACGCCAACATCGAATCCGACGCGCTGGCGGGCGAGTTCGACGCGTTCATCCTCTCCCGCGCGACCGTCCTCGACTCCGGCGACCCGGCAGCGTACCTCTACAGCGACTTCGCCTCCGACGGCTCCTTCAACATCTCCCAGCTCGCCGACCCGACGGTCGACAAGGCCCTGAAGAAGGCCGGCGAGACCAACGTCGGTGACGCGCGCCGCAAGGCGATCGTCGAGGCCGAGGCCGCCGTGCTCGGCACCGACGCCGCGATCCCGATGCTGCACGAGCGCGTGATCCAGGGCGACGCCGCCGGGGTCGTCGACGCCGCCCACGACCCGCGCGAGCGGGAGCTGGTCACGGTCGACACGTACGTCAAGTGAAGCCCACCGCCGCGGGGTTCACCCGCGCCCTGTGTCTCGTCGTGGTCGTCGCCGCCGTCGGCCTGCTGCCCTGGCTCTCCGGCCGCGACCCCGCGCTGACCGTCCTGCGCGCCCGCTCCGCCGAGCAGGAGCCGACCAGGGAGGCCCTGGACGCCGTACGCCGGGACCTCGGTCTGGACGCCGGTCCGCTCGCCCTGCTGGGGCAGTGGGCCGGTGGCCTGCTGCGCGGTGACCTCGGCACCTCGTGGGTGTCGGGCACGGAGGTCCTGCCGTCCGTCGTCGCCGGGCTCCAGGTGTCGCTCGGGCTGATGGGCGTGGCGCTGGCGGTGGCGGTGCTGCTGGCCGCCGCGCTGGTGGCGCCGGTGCTGGTACGGGGGCGGGGGTCGGGCGGCGGATTCGCCGCGATGCTGGCCGCCGTACCCGAGTTCCTGCTGGCCACCGTCGCGTTGCTGGTGTGCGGGGTGTGGCTGGGGTGGCTGCCGACGTCCGGCTGGCAGGGGCCGCAGAACATGGTCCTGCCCGCGCTCGCGCTCGGCGTCCCGGCGGGCGGTCTGCTCGGCCGGCTGGTCGCGGACGCGCTGCCCGCCGTGCTCGACGAGCGGTGGGTGGAGCTGTGGCGGGGTGCGGGAGTCAGCCGCATGCTGATCTCGGCGGCTGCCCTGAAGCGCGTACTTCCGCCGTTGGTACCGCAGTTCGGGATGGCGGCGGTCGGGCTGACCGGGGGCGCGGTCGCGGTGGAGACCGTCTTCGCGGTGCCGGGCATCGGCCGTACGGCGCTGGGCGCGGCCAAGTCGCAGGATCTGCCGCTGCTCCAGGGCTCGGTGCTGGCGCTGCTGCTGCTCGGCCTGGCCACGGGGGCGGTCGCCGCTCTCGTGCGGCGCCGACTGCTGGGCCCGGCCCTGCGTGACGCCGGGCTCGCCCTGCCTCCGGCCCGACCGGTCCGTACACACTGGGCGGTGCCGTTGACCCTGTTCACAGTCCTCGCCATGACCATCGGCTGGGGCCTGCTGCGCGACCCGTACGCCGTGAACACCGCGGCCCGCCTCGCCGCCCCCTCCCTGACCCACCCGCTGGGCACCGACGCCCTGGGCCGCGACGTCCTCGCCCGCCTCGGGCACGGCGCCGCCTCGACCGTCGGCACGGCGGCCGCGGTATGCCTGCTGTCCCTGCTGGTGGGGCTGGCCCTCGGCTTCCTCCCCGGCATCGCGGCCGGCGCCGCCGACATCGCCAACGCCCTGCCCCCGGTCATCGTCGGCATCCTGGTCGCCGCGGCCGCCGGACCCGGCACCGGCGGCGCGGCCGTCGCCGTCGCGCTGATCTCCTGGCCACCGCTGGCCGCCCACGCGGCGGCGCTGGTGCAGGAGGTGCGGGCGTCGGCGTTCCTCACCGCCCAGCGGGCCATCGGGGCGACACCGTGGTGGATCCTCACCCGGCACGTCCTGCCGTCCGTCGCCGCACCCGTCGCCCGGCACGCCCTGCTGCGCCTGCCCGGCATCGCCCTCGCGCTGGCCTCCCTCGGCTTCCTGGGCCTCGGCGCCCAGCCGCCCGCCCCGGAATGGGGCCTGCTCCTCGACGAGTCCCGCGCCTACGTGGAACGCGCCCCCTGGGCCGCCCTCGCCCCGGCCGTGGCCCTGGCCCTGCTGGCGGCGCTGGCGGTGACGGGTGCCACGTACACCCGACGAGCACGCAGGCTCACGCCCGCAGCGAAGCCCGTGGGGAAGGAGACCCCCGTTGCCGTCTGAAGCACTGCTCTCGGTACGCGATCTGCGCATCGCCTTCCACGATGTCGAGGCCGTCCGCGGCCTCTCCTTCGACGTCCGCCCGCGCGAAGTCCTCGCCCTCGTCGGCGAGTCGGGCGCGGGCAAGTCCCTCACCGCCCGGGCACTGCTCGGCATGCTGCCGCGGGACGCCACGACGAGCGGCACGATCCGGCCGGACCTCTCGGCGGACCGCGGCCGCCGGATCACCCTCGTCCCGCAGGACGCCCTCTCCGCCCTCTCCCCCGTGCACCCCGTCGGCGACCAACTCGCCGCCGCCGTACGATCCGTGCGCCGCGTGACCCGCAAGGAGGCCCGCGCCCTCGCCGTCGCCGCGCTCGACCGGGTCGGCATCCCGGACGCCGCCCGCAAGGCCCGGTCGTACCCGCACGAGTACTCCGGCGGCATGCGGCAGCGCGCCGTCATCGCCATGGCGACGATCAACGAACCCGACGTCGTCGTGGCCGACGAACCCACCACCGCACTCGACGCCGAGCGCCAGGAGCAGGTCCTGCGGCTGCTCGGCGAGCAGCGTGAGGCGGTCGGCGCCGCGCTCGTGCTGGTCACGCACGACATGGAGGCGGTACGGGCGCACGCGGACCGGGTCCTGGTGATGTACGCCGGCCGCCAGAGCGAACTCGGCCCGGCGGCGGACGTACTGACCCGCCCCCGCGCCCCCTACACGGCGGGCCTGCTGGCCTCGCTCCCCCAGTACGCCCGCGGCCGCCGCCTGCCCACCCTCCCCGGCACCCCTCCGGCCCCCGGCGCCCTCCCCCCGGGCTGCGCCTTCGCCCCGCGCTGCCCGCTCGCCACCGACCGCTGCCGCACCGAGGAGCCCCAGCCGCGCCCGCTGGACGGCCGTACCGTCTCCTGCCATCGCGCGGAGGACGTCACGATCGAGCTGTTCCAGGAGGTGCAACCCGCATGACCCCGCTCCTCGATGTACGTGAACTAGTGGTCCGCTACGGCGACTTCACCGCCGTGGACCGGGTCTCCTTCCCGGTCGGCGCGGGCGAGACCCTCGCCCTGAACGGCCCGTCCGGCTGCGGCAAGTCCTCCACGGCCCTGGCCGTACTCCAGCTGCGGCGTCCGGACGCCGGTGAAGTCCTCTTCGAGGGGCGGGAGTTGACCACCCTCACCGAACGCGAGCTGCGCCCGATCCGCCCGCGCATGCAGCCCGTCTTCCAGGACCCGTACGGGTCGTTGAGCCCTCGCCACCGCATCCGCGACGCGGTGGCGGAACCGCTGAAGGTGCAGGGCCGCTGGAACGACACCGACGGCCCCACCCGCGTGGCCGAACTCCTCGACCGGGTGGGCCTGGACCCGTCGTACGGCGACCGCCACCCGCACGAACTCTCCGGCGGCCAGTGCCAACGCGCCGGAATCGCCCGGGCGTTGGCGTCCGAGCCGCGCCTGCTGGTGCTGGACGAGCCGGTCTCCGCCCTCGACCCCTCCGTCCGGGCCGGCGTGCTGAACCTGCTCGCCGACCTCCAGGACGACCTCGGCCTCGGCTATCTGTTCATCTGCCACGACCGGGCGGTCGTACGGCATTTCGCGGACCGGGCGATCGAGATGCGCGAGGGGCGGGTCACTTCCGGGTAGCGGCCTCGATCACCTGGCGAAGGCCTTCGGTGAGCTCCTCCGCGCTGGGTGCGGTCTTGGGGTCGAAAGTCCACTGGGCGATGAGTCCGGTCATCAACGTCAGATAGAACTTGCCGAGGGTGTCCACGGTCTCGTCCCGGACGTCCTCCTCCCGCCCGCCCATGAGCAGCGGGATGATCCCGCGCCCGGCCTCCAGCTGGGCACGCGACAGATGGTCGCGCACCTCGGGCAGCTGATCACCCATGGAGATGACCTCCACACTGAGGCGCCACATCGAACCGGGCCCCCGCATCGTCCCGATGATGTTCGACCACACCTCCTGGAACCGCTCGATCGAGCCGGGCTCGGCGCTGATCCCGGAGGACCCCTCGCCCTCGAAGGCGTCGCCCATCTCCTCGACCAGAGAGACGTACGCCTGGGCGAGGAGGGCGTCCTTGGAGCCGTAGTGATAGCCGATGGACGCCAGGTTGGTCCCCGACTCCTTGACGATGTCGCGCGCGGTCGTGCGGGCGAAGCCCCTGGCGAGCAGGCAGCGCTTGGCGCCTTCGAGCAGATCCTCACGGTGTCCCATGACGTCATCGTAGCGCGGCTCATATACACCCGTCTTAAACAAGCGTTCTAGACAAGCGTTTAGGACGCCCGTACAGTCACCGCCATGACGACGAACCCGACCAACACCCGCGCCGGACGCCGCGAATGGACCGCGCTCGGCGTGCTGATGCTTCCGCTGCTGCTGGTCTCGATGGACGTCTCGGTCCTCTACTTCGCCATCCCGGCGATCAGCGCGGACCTGGAGCCGAGCGGCACCCAGCAGCTGTGGATCTTCGACATCTACGCCTTCGTACTGGCCGGTCTGCTGATGACGATGGGCTCGCTGGGCGACCGCATCGGCCACCGCAAGCTGCTCCTCATCGGCGCAGCGGCCTTCGGTGCGGCCTCTCTGGCGGCGGCGTACGCCAACAGCGCCGAGATGCTGATCGCGGCGCGCGCGGTCCTCGGCATCGGCGGCGCGACCCTGATGCCGTCGACGATGGCCCTGCTCCGCACGATGTTCACCGACCCGGCCCAGCGCGCGAAAGCGATCGGGATGTGGTCCGGCGTGATGACGGCCGGGATCGCGCTCGGCTCGGTGATGAGCGGGGTGCTGGTGGAGTACTTCTGGTGGGGCTCGGTCTTCCTGGTCAACCTGCCCGCGATGGCGCTGCTGCTCGCCCTCGGCCCGGCGCTGCTCCCCGAGTACAGGAACCCTGCGTCCGCCCGCTTCGACTGGCTGAGCGTCCCGCTGTCGATGGCGGCGGTGCTCCCCGTGATCTACGGCCTGAAGGAGATCCCCTCCGAGGGCTGGAACGTCCGCTACGTCGTCTCGATCACCGTCGGCCTGCTGTTCGCGGCCCTGTTCGTCCACCGCCAGCGCACGGCCGCCGCACCGATGATCTCCCCGGCCCTGTTCCGCGGACGGGGCTTCGCCCCCTCGGTGGGCCTCAACCTCGTCTGCATGTTCGGGGTGATGGGCTCGTCCTACTTCACCACGCAGTACCTGCAGTCGGTGCTCGGCAAGGGCGCACTGGAAGCGGCCCTGTGGGCGCTGCTGCCCTCGCTGCCGATCGGGGCGGCGGGGCCGATCGCGACCCAGCTGGTGCAGAAGGGCGTCAACCGCGCCCACGTCGTCACCGTGGGCTTCGCGATCGCCGCTTCCGGCTTCGGACTGCTGGCCCTGGCCGGTACGGACTCGATGTGGCTGGTGCTGACCGCGTGCGCGGTCATCGCCGTCGGAGGCGTCACCGTCATGTCCCAGATCATGGACCTCGCCATGGGCACGGCTCCGGTGGAGCGGGCGGGCTCCGCGTCCTCGTTGATGGAGACCGGCGGAGAGTTCGGCGGGGCGCTGGGCATGGCGGTGCTCGGCTCGATCGGTACGGCGATCTACAGCCATGAGATCCCGGCGTCGGCCCCGGACGCGGCGCGCGAGACCCTGGGCGGCGCGCTGGCGGTCGCCGATCAGGTACCGGGGCTGGCCACGGCCGCACGGGAGGCGTTCACCAGCGGCATGCAGGGGGCGGCGATCGCGGGAGCGGTGCTGCTGACGGGGGCGGCGGCGCTGGCGGCGGTCACGCTACGGCGGATACGGACACACGAAAACGCCGAACGGGCCGATCAACTCAGCCCGTCCGGCGTTTGAGGAGGCCCGTTCAGGGCCGAAGCGGGGTCTGGGGGCGGCAGCCCCCAGGCACAGCAACCCCCAGGGACGGCAACCTCAGACGAGGTTCACCGCACGAGCAGACGTCGCCCCGATCTCCGAGGCGACCTCGGCGAGCACTCCCGTGGGCACCGCGTCATCGACGGTCAGCACAGCCAGCGCCTCGCCGCCCGCCGCCGCGCGAGCGACCTGCATACCGGCGATGTTGATCCCGGCCTCGCCGATGATCCGGCCCACCGTGCCGACGACGCCCGGCCGGTCCTCGTAGCGCAGGACCACCATGTGGTCGGCCAGCGCGAGGTCCACGTCGTAGTCGCCGACCGCGACGATCTTCTGCAGGTGCTTGGGACCGGCGAGCGTGCCGGACACCGACACCTCCTCGCCGTCGCCGAGCGTGCCGCGCACGGTCACGACGTTGCGGTGGTCCGGCGACTCCGAGCTGGTGGTCAGCCGTACCTCAACGCCACGCTCCTGGGCGAACAGCGGGGCGTTGACGTAGGACACGGTCTCGTCGACGACGTCCTCGAAGACGCCCTTGAGGGCGGAGAGCTCCAGCACCTTCACATCGTGCTGGGTGATCTCGCCGTACACCTCGACGTCCAGCCGTACGGCCACCTCACCGGCGAGCGCGGTGAAGATCCGGCCGAGGCGCTCGGCGAGCGGCAGGCCCGGCTTGACGTCCTCGGCGATGACACCGCCCTGGACGTTCACCGCGTCCGGGACCAGCTCACCGGCGAGGGCGAGCCGGACCGACTTGGCGACGGCGATACCGGCCTTCTCCTGCGCCTCGTCGGTGGAGGCACCGAGGTGCGGGGTGGCCACGACCTGGTCGAACTCGAACAGCGGCGAGTCGGTGCAGGGCTCCTTGGCGTACACGTCGAGGCCCGCGCCGGCGACGCGGCCCTCCTTCAGCGCCGAGTACAGCGCCTCCTCGTCGACGATCCCGCCGCGCGCGGCGTTGACGATCCGCACGCTCGGCTTGACCTTGCGCAGCGCCTCCGCGCCGATCAGGCCCAGCGTCTCGGGGGTCTTGGGCAGGTGGACGGTGATGAAGTCGGAGACCTCCAGCAGCTCGTCCAGCGACAGCACCTTGACGCCCATCTGCGCGGCGCGCGCGGGCTGCACGTAGGGGTCGTAGGCGACGACCTTCATGCCGAAGGCGGACATCCGCTGGGCGACCAGGGCACCGATGCGGCCGAGGCCGACGACGCCGAGGGTCTTCTCGGCCAGCTCGACGCCCGTGTACTTGCTGCGCTTCCACTCGCCGTTCTTCAGCGCGGCGTTGGCCTGCGGGATGTTGCGGGCGGTGGCGAGGATGAGGCCGCAGGCCAGCTCGGCGGCGGTCACGATGTTCGAGGTGGGGGCGTTGACGACCATCACGCCGGCCTTGGTGGCGGCGGAGACGTCGACGTTGTCCAGGCCGACGCCGGCTCGTGCGACGACCTTGAGCTTGTCCGCGGCGGCGATCGCCTCGGCGTCGACCTTGGTGGCGGAGCGGATCAGGATCGCGTCGACGTCGGCGATGGCCGGGAGCAGTTCGGCTCGGTCCGCTCCGTTGCAGCGCCGGATCTCGAAGTCCGGGCCCAGCGCGTCCACGGTGGCGGGCGACAGCTCTTCGGCGATGAGTACGACGGGTTTCGAGCTCACGTGAGTCCTCACATGTCCATTGCGGACGGCCGTCCCGACGGCCGCAGGCGGTGGAGGGGGCTTGCCGCGTGGAAGACGCACGACGCTGTGGGCCTGACGCGTATGTAGTACGGCAGTCTAGTGCTGTGGCGGAGGCAGTCCCGCGCCTCTGCGGAAGGATCACTCGTCCGTGGTTGGACGAGGTGGACAACGGGGCCGGAGCGACTGCTCCGGCCCCGTTGCCCGAGGCTTACGCCTCCTCGTTCACCCACGACATGAGCTTGCGCAGCTCCTTGCCGGTGGTCTCCAGCAGGTGCTCGGAGTCCTGCTGCTTGTACTCGTTGTACTTCTTCAGACCGCCGTGGTACTCGTCCATCCAGGCCTGCGCGAAGGAGCCGTCCTGGATCTCGGCGAGGACCTTCTTCATCTCGGCCTTGGTGGCGTCGGTGATGATCCGCGGGCCGGTGACGTAGTCGCCCCACTCGGCGGTCTCGGAGATCGACCAGCGCATCTTCTCCAGGCCGCCCTCGTACATGAGGTCCACGATCAGCTTCAGCTCGTGCAGGCACTCGAAGTACGCGATCTCCGGCTGGTAGCCGGCCTCGGTCAGCGTCTCGAAACCGGCCTTGACCAGGGCGGCCGTACCACCGCAGAGGACGGCCTGCTCACCGAACAGGTCGGTCTCGGTCTCCTCGGTGAACGTCGTCTTGATGACACCGGCGCGGGTGCCACCGATGCCCTTGGCGTACGACAGGGCCAGCGCGAAGGCGTTGCCCGTGGCGTCCTGCTCGACGGCCGCGATGCACGGAACGCCGCGGCCTTCCTCGTACTGACGGCGCACCAGGTGGCCCGGGCCCTTGGGGGCGACCATGCAGACGTCGACACCCGCCGGGGGCTTGATGAAGCCGAAGCGGATGTTGAAGCCATGGCCGAAGAACAGCGCGTCGCCGTCCTTCAGGTTGGGGGCGATGTGCTCCTCGTAGACCTGGGCCTGGATCGGGTCCGGGACGAGGATCATGATGACGTCGGCCTCGGCGGCGGCCTCCGCCGGGGTGACCACGCGCAGGCCCTGCTCCTCGGCCTTGGCCTTGGACTTGGAGCCCTCGTGCAGACCGACGCGGACGTCGACACCCGAGTCACGCAGCGACAGGGCGTGGGCGTGGCCCTGGCTGCCGTAACCGATGACCGCGACCTTGCGGCCCTGGATGATGGACAGGTCGGCGTCGGCGTCGTAGAACAGCTCGGCCACTTTGGGTCTCTCCTTGGAGTGCAGTTGTTGCGTCCCACCGTATGACGACGGGCGGAAGGGAAGGTTCGGGGTCTCGCCATCCGGGCGGCCCGTGTCGCACGGACCGCCCGTTTCACATCGTTACGCCGATCGGTCCAGCGCGCGCAGCGAGCGGTCCGTGATCGAACGCGCACCACGTCCGATCGCGATGGTGCCGGACTGGACCAGTTCCTTGATGCCGAACTGCTCCAGCATCTTCAGCATGGCCTCCAGCTTGTCGCTGGAGCCGGTGGCCTCGATGGTGACGGCCTCCGGGGAGACGTCGACGGTCTTGGCGCGGAACAGCTGGACGATCTCGACGATCTGGGAGCGCGTCTCGTTGTCGGCGCGCACCTTCACCAGAACGAGTTCGCGCTGCACGGCCTGCGACGGCTCCAGCTCGACGATCTTCAGCACGTTGACCAGCTTGTTGAGCTGCTTGGTCACCTGCTCCAGCGGCAGGTCCTCGACGTTCACCACGATGGTGATGCGGGAGATGTCGGGGTGCTCGGTGACGCCGACCGCGAGCGAGTCGATGTTGAAGCCGCGGCGGGAGAACAGGGCGGCGATCCGGGCCAGGATGCCCGGTGTGTTCTCCACCAGGACGGAGAGCGTGTGCTTGGACATGGGTCTGATTCCTTTACCTGCGGCTCTCAGTCGTCTTCGTTGTCGCCGAAGTCGGGGCGAACGTCCCGGGCGGCCATGATCTCGTCGTTGGAGGTGCCGGCGGCGACCATCGGCCACACCATCGCGTCCTCGTGGACGATGAAGTCGATGACGACCGGGCGGTCGTTGATCGAGTTCGCCTCCTCGATGACCTTGTCGAGGTCGGCGGGGTCCTCGCAGCGGATGGCGTAGCAGCCCATGGCCTCCGACAGCTTCACGAAGTCGGGGACGCGGGTGCCCCGGGCCTGCGGGTTGACGTCGTCGGGGCCCGAGTGCAGCACGGTGTTGGAGTACCGCTGGTTGTAGAAGAGGGTCTGCCACTGGCGGACCATCCCGAGGGCGCCGTTGTTGATGACGGCGACCTTGATCGGGATGTTGTTCAGGGCGCAGGTGGTGAGCTCCTGGTTGGTCATCTGGAAGCAGCCGTCGCCGTCGATCGCCCAGACGGTGCGCTCGGGCTCGCCGGCCTTGGCGCCCATCGCGGCCGGGACGGCGTACCCCATCGTCCCGGCACCGCCGGAGTTCAGCCAGGTGGCGGGCTTGTCGTACTGGATGAAGTGCGCGGCCCACATCTGGTGCTGGCCGACGCCGGCCGCGAAGATCGTGCCCTCGGGGGCGAGTTGGCCGATGCGCTCGATGACCTGCTGCGGGGAGAGCGAGCCGTCGTCGGGCTGGTCGTAGCCGAGCGGGTAGGTGTCGCGCCAGCGGTTGAGGTCCTTCCACCAGGCCTCGTAGTCGCCCCGGTGACCCTCGCTGTGCTCCTTCTGCACGGCCTGGATCAGATCGGCGATGACCTCGCGGGCGTCCCCGACGATCGGCACGTCGGCGGCGCGGTTCTTGCCGATCTCGGCCGGGTCGATGTCGGCGTGCACGATCTTGGCGTACGGGGCGAAGCTGTCCAGCTTGCCGGTGACGCGGTCGTCGAAGCGGGCGCCGAGGGCGACGATCAGGTCGGCCTTCTGCAGTGCGGTGACGGCGGCGACCGCGCCGTGCATGCCGGGCATGCCCACGTGCAGCGGGTGGCTGTCGGGGAAGGAGCCGAGCGCCATCAGGGTGGTGGTGACGGGCGCTCCGGTGAGCTCGGCGAGGACCTTCAGCTCGGCGGTGGCCTTGGCCTTGATCACACCGCCGCCGACGTACAGCACCGGCCGCTTGGCGGAGGTGATCAGCTTGGCGGCCTCGCGGATCTGCTTGGCGTGCGGCTTGGTCACCGGGCGGTAGCCGGGCAGGTCCATGGTGGGCGGCCAGGAGAAGGTGGTCCTCGCCTGGAGGGCGTCCTTGGCGATGTCGACCAGGACCGGGCCGGGGCGGCCGGTCGAGGCGATGTGGAACGCCTGCGCGATCACCCGGGGAATGTCCTCGGCCTTGGTGACCAGGAAGTTGTGCTTGGTGATCGGCATGGTGATGCCGACGATGTCCGCCTCCTGGAAGGCGTCCGTGCCGATCGCCTTGGAGGCGACCTGGCCGGTGATCGCGACCAGCGGCACGGAGTCCATGTGCGCGTCGGCGATCGGCGTGACCAGGTTGGTGGCGCCGGGGCCCGAGGTCGCCATGCAGACGCCGACCTTGCCGGTGGCCTGCGCGTAGCCGGTGGCCGCGTGACCGGCGCCCTGCTCGTGCCGCACCAGGACGTGGCGGAC
Organism: Streptomyces spinoverrucosus; assembly: GCF_006539505.1. Lineage (GTDB taxonomy): Bacteria > Actinomycetota > Actinomycetes > Streptomycetales > Streptomycetaceae > Streptomyces > Streptomyces spinoverrucosus. Next base: position 39,798 of record NZ_BJND01000033.1, on the reverse strand, counting down.
CTTGCCGGAGTCCATCAGCGGGTCGTACGCCGGAAGGATCGCGCCACCGGGAATGCCGAATACCGTGTCGGCGCCGACCTCCTCGAGAGAGCGGATGAGGGACTGCGCACCCGTGACGTGCTCGGGGGCGGACTGCTGTCCTCCGGAACGGGGCCGCGGCTGCGGATGATGGGCCCCGGTGGCCTGCTCGGTCATCGGCATTCTCTTCTCGATGCTGAGGGTTTTTGCGAGGTTTGTGCGGTGTACGACTGCTGTACGGCAGGTGCCTGTGCAACAAAAAACCCCTCGTGCCGTCAGGCAAGCGAGGGGAGCGCGCCGGTGTGGTCGCTGGGGTTTCCGGATCGTCCTCCGGTGGGTCCCAGCTCAGCCGACGCGCTGTCCAAGTACGAGAATTCGGGTGCGCATGGCACTGACCCTCCCCCCGGCGCGCACCCACTGTCAAGTGGGTGGGACGGGAGTCTCATTATGTGAGCGCAGGGGGGTGGCGAGGGATGGGCCGACCGGTGTGGCGACGGGCGTGCCGACCGGTGTGCCGCCTGAGAAGACGGTGGTCACCCCTCCGGAGTACGTGCCCGCGCCGCCGCCCGCGAAGGCGGGCTCGGCCGGTCCGTGCGGCACCGGATATTGGCCGGAACTGAGCGCCCGGCGCAGCCGGTACTCGTCCAGTGGCCCGGAGAAGGCCATGCCCTGCCCGTGCGTACAGCCCATCGCGCGCAGGGCGACGACCTGCTCGGGCAGATCCACGCCGTCCGCCACGGACTGCAGGCCGAGATCGCCGGCGATGCGCAGCAGCCCGCTGGTGATCTTGTGCAGCCGCGCGGACTCGACGACGCCCTCGACCAGGCCTCGGTCGAGTTTCAGCACGTCCAGCGGGAGTCGGCGCAGCGCCGTGATGGCGGCCGGGCTGCCGGTGCCGAAGCCGTCCAGCGCGATACGGACGCCGAGCCGGCGGAGGGTGCCCAGGCGGCGCTCCAGGTCGTCCAGGGGGATCTTGGCATCGATGTCGGACAGCTCGATGACCAGCGCCCCGGACGGCAGCCCGTGCCGGGTCAGCAGCGCCTCGACGGAGCCGAGGGGCATCGACCGGTCCAGCAGTCGGCGGGCGGCCATCCGGACGGCGACCGGTACGGCGTGGCCGGTCGCGGCGCGTTCGGCGGCCCGCTCCACGGCCTCCGCCAGCGTCCAGCGGCCCAGCTCGGCCGTCTTGTCGCTGTCCTCGGCCACGCGCAGGAACTCCGCGGGCGTGAACAGCACCCCTTGGGACGACCGCCAGCGCGCCTGCGCGGTGACCGACGTGATCCGGCCGTCCTCCAGACACACCACGGGCTGGTGCAGCAGTGTGAACTCGCCGTCGTGCAGCGCGGCCCGTAGCCGGGTGGCCAGTTCCGCCTTGCGTACGACGTCCTGCTGCATCTGTGGCTTGTACAGCTCGACCCGGCCCTTGCCGGCCGACTTCGCGCGGTACATCGCGAGGTCGGCGTTGCGCAGCAGCTCGCCCGCGCCGAGGCCAGGTTCGGCGAAGGCGACGCCGATGGACGCGGCGACCCGGACATCGGTGCCGTCGATGAGGTACGGCTGCGACAGCGTCACCCTGAGGCGGTCGGCGAGCTCCAGGATGTTGCGTTCGCGGGCGGCCCGGTCCCGGGCGCCGTCGCCGACGATCAGGGCCGCGAACTCGTCGCCGCCCAGCCGGGACGCGGTGTCGCCCTGGCGGACCGCCTCCTGGAGTCTGCGCGCGGCCTGGACGAGCAGCTCGTCCCCGGCCTGGTGCCCGATCGTGTCGTTGACGGCCTTGAAGCCGTCCAGGTCGATGAAGAGCACGGCCGTGCCCCGCAGGGCGGCTCCGCGGTCGGTGCTGCGGCGGCCGGACAGGGCCTGCTGGACGCGCCGGGTGAACAGCGCGCGGTTGGGCAGGTCGGTGAGCGGGTCGTGCTCGGCGTTGTGCTGCAACTGCGCCTGCAGGCGCACTCGTTCGGTCACGTCCCGGCTGTTGAAGATCAGGCCGCCGTGGTGCCGGTTGACGGTCGACTCGACGTTCAGCCAGCCGCCCTCACCGGACCGGAAACGGCACTCGATGCGCGTAGTGGGTTCCTCCAGCGGGCTGGCGGCGAGGAAGCGGCGCACCTCGTGCACCACACGGCCCAGGTCCTCCGGGTGGATGAGTTCGGCCAGTTCGGTCCCCACCAGCTCCTCCGCGGGGCGTCCGTAGACCCCGGCGGCGGCCGGGGAGACGTACCGCAGGATGCCGTTGGGCGCGGCGATCATGATGACGTCGCTGGAGCCCTGCACCAGGGAGCGGAAGTGGTTCTCCTTCTGCGCCAGTTCCTGGGTGAGGGTGATGTTGTCGAGCAGCATGATCCCCTGGCGCACCACCAGCGCGAGCACGACCGTGCCGCCGGTGAGCAGCACCACGCGGTCGACGCTGCGGCCGTTGAGCACGTTGTAGAGGATCCCCAGCGTGCAGACGGCGGCGGCGAGGTACGGCGTGAGGGCGGCCAGCGAGCCGGTGAGCGGGCGGGTGGCCGGATACCGGCTGGGCTCGCCCTGCGGTGCGGGCGGGTGCGGGTGGGTGGTGCCGCGCTGCCCGGGCACGTGCTCGTGCACCACGCGCGTGTGCGGCTCGTCGCCGGGCTGTCCGGGGCGTGGGGTGGTCCAGGGGGCGTACGCCAGGAGCAGCGAGCCGGCGAACCAGCCGGCGTCCAGCAGCTGACCCGAGTGGTAGTTGTTGTGCATCAGCGGTGAGGTGAACAGGGCGTCGCACATCACGGTCAGGGCGAGGGCGCCGATCGCGGTGTTCACCGCGGAGCGGTTCGCGCCCGAGCGCCGGAAGTGCAGCGCGAGCACCATGCTGACCAGGGCGATGTCGAGCAGCGGGTACGCCAGCGACAGCGCGGTGTGCGCGACGCCGGGGCCGCCGCCCTTGGCCGCCTGGGCGAGCGCGAGGCTCCACGAGAGGGTGACCAGGGAGCCGCCGATCAGCCAGGCGTCCAGGGCGAGGCAGACCCAGCCCGCCTTCGTCACCGGCCGCTTGGCGAGGACCAGCAGGCCCACGATGGCGGGGGGCGCGAAGCAGAGGAAGAACAGGTCGGCGTAGCTGGGGCTGGGCACGGGCTGTCCCAGGACGACCTCATACCACCCCCAGACGCCGTTGCCCAGGGCGGCCATGGCCGAGGAGAGGGCGAACAGCAGCCAGGCGGAGCGGAACCGGACGCGGCGGCTGTGTGCGTACAGGAAGCACGACACGGCGGCCGCGGCGGCCGCGGCGCTGAGCCCGAAGTCGCCCATGATCAGGGCGAGTTGGTCCGAGCCCCAGCCGACCGCGGAGCCGACGGCGTAGCCCGCGCACAGCAGGGCCAGGACCAGTTGGGGGTACACACCCGACCCGATGCGGGCGGCCTGCGGCCGGGGCAGCAGGGTGCCCGGCGCGCGCTGCGGCCGCAGCGGCTGGTCGAGGGTGGTCGTGGGCGGCGAGGGCGCGTTCACCGGGCCCTCCCGGTCCGTACCACTCCCGCGTCCCGAGGGCCGCGGGGCGCGCAGTGTGCCTGCTTCCTGCGGCTGCTGTGTCTGCGGTGGTGATGGTTGTGGTGCCCGCCGTGACTGGCGTGGTGGCCCCGTCGTCGCGTGGCCGTGCGCCAGGGCCGCCGTCGGCGGCCCCGCCTCGTCGGATCGTTCGTCCATAGGCCGTGCATCGCCCGTCGCCCCCCTCGCAGTCTGAAATTCCATCCCCGGCGCCGAACGGTGAGCGGCGCAGCCCCTGTCGGGACGATACACCAGTATCGTCACTCAGGGACATAGCTTCTCTACGCACAGTGACCACCAGGGAGAACGCGGCACGGACCGCGTCCGGACGGTTGCGGAGGGTGCCCGAACCGGGTCAGACGTCGGCCACGCCGACGGTTCTACGCACCCCTCGCGCCCGTCGTAAGGATCACGTTGCGCAGCGGCTCGCGGTTCACGAAACGGTGCAACTGGTCCACGAGCAGCCGCTTGGCGCGCGGCAGGAACGCGGACGTGGGGCCGCCGACATGGGGGCTGATCAGCACACCGGGCGCCTGCCACAAGGGATGTGACGGCGGCAGCGGCTCCGGATCGGTGACGTCGAGGGCCGCGGTGATCCGGCCGCTCTCCAGCTCCGTGAGCAGCGCTTTGGTGTCCACGACGGGACCTCGGGCGACGTTGACGAGCAGCGCGCCGTCCTTCATCCGGGCCAGGAACTCGTCGTTCACCAGCCCCCGAGTGGTTTCGGTCAGCGGCGTGGAAAGGATCACGACATCCGCTTCGGGGAGCAGGGTCGGCAGGTCGGTGAGCGGATGCACGGGACCGCGCGCCGTGGTGCGCTCGGAGCGCGCGACGCGCGCCACCCGCGCGAGCTCAAAGGGCGTGAGCCGGTCCTCGATGGCCGCGCCGATCGAGCCGTACCCGACGATGAGGACGTTCCGGTCGGCGAGCGCCGGCCGGAAACCGCCGAGCCACTCGCCCCTGTCCTGCGCCCGGACGAAGTCCGGAATCCCGCGCAGCGAGGCGAGGATCAAGGTGAGGGTGAGCTCCGCCGTGCTCGCCTCGTGCACTCCGCGCGCGTTGCACAGGCGCACCCCCGGGGGCAGGTGTCCCAGCCCCGGCTCGACATGGTCGATTCCGGCGGAGAGCGTCTGCACGACCTGCACGGAGGTCATCTCGGGCAGCGGCCGTACGCCGACACCTGAGGGCTTCATGTAGGGGACGACGTAGAAGGAGCAGTCGGCGGGGTCCGCGGGGAACGTTTCCTCACCGTCCCAAAAGCGGTACTTCGGCCCGTCCGGAAGCCCCTCGATGTCTTCCGGCGGGATGGGCAGCCACACGTCAGCAGTCATGGTCACGAGGCTATGTGAGGTGCGGGGTTGTGCGGAGGTTAGGTTGGGGGGCCGGGAGAGGGAGGGTTACGGGCAGGTGGAGGGCAGGACGATCGGCGCGGCGGCGCTCGCGGTGGGGGCCGTCGGACTCGGGTGCATGCCGATGAGCTGGGCGTACAGCACGTCACGGCAGCGGGGCGACGAGTCGCTGAGGGCCGTGCACCGGGCGCTCGATCTGGGCTCGACGTTGCTGGACACGGCCGACATGTACGGCCCGTTCACCAATGAGCTGCTGGTGGGACGGGTACTGAAGGAGCGGCGCTCCGACGCCTTCGTGTCGACCAAGGTGGGGCTGCTGGTGGGCGAGCAGCACATCGTGGCCAACGGCCGCCCCGGATACGTGAAGCGGGCCTGCGACGCCTCGCTGCGGCGGCTGCAGACCGACGTGATCGACCTCTACCAGCTTCACCGCGCGGATCCCGAGGTGCCGGTCGAGGAGACCTGGGGCGCGATGGCGGAGCTCGTGCAGGCCGGAAAGGTGCGGGCGCTGGGGCTGTGCGCCGTGGGTGCGCGGGGCGGACGACGGTCCGGGACGCGGCTGCACGATGCGACGATCCGGCAGTTGCAGCGGGTGCAGCAGGTCTTTCCGGTGAGCGCGGTCGAGGCGGAGCTGTCGGTGTGGTCACCGGAGGCGCTGGACGCGCTGCTGCCGTGGTGCGAGGCCCGCGGCATCGGCTTCCTGGCCGCGATGCCGCTCGGCAACGGCTTCCTGACCGGCACCCTCACGCCGGGCGAGGGCTTCGAGCCGGACGACATGCGGGCCCGCCACCCGCGCTTCACGGCGGAGATGATGGCCGCGAACCAGCCGATAGTGGCCGGTCTGCGCCGCGTCGCCGCCCGCCACGGCGAGGACGTCACCCCTGCCCAGGTGGCCCTGTCGTGGGTGCTGGCCCAGGGGCGGCACGTGGTGCCGGTGCCGGGGGCGAAGCAGGAGCGGTGGGTGACGGAGAACGCCGGAGCGGTGGGGGTGCGCCTGACGGCGGAGGATCTGGCGGAGGTGTCGGGGCTGCCGGGGGCGCAGGGGTCGTGGGACTGAGGACGGGCTTCGTGGTTCGTCGGCGCATTCCTCGGTTCGGGATCCGCTGATCGGGAACCTGTGGGGCGCGAGCGGTGTATGACAAGTAGAACTCGCCGCGTCGAAGGGACCATGATCGTGCAACGTCGAGCTGTGACGGCCGTTCTGGCCGCGGCCGCCCTCCTGCTCACGGCCGGCTGCTCCTCCGACGACGGCGGAGGCGGCCCACCACAGGGCGGCACGACGCCGAGTGGTACGTCGGCGCAGTCGTCGCCCTCCGGAGCGGCCGCCGAGGAGACCCCGCCCGCCGAGGGCTCGGTGAAGGTCGTGCGCACGGTCACCGAGGGCCTCAACAGCCCCTGGGGCCTGGCCGCGCTGCCCGACGGCGACCTGCTGGTCTCCTCCCGCGACGAGGGCACGATCACGCGCGTCGACACGGAGACGGGCCGGAAGTCCGAGCTGGGCGAGGTGCCCGGGGTGTCCCCGGCGGGCGAGGGCGGCCTGATGGGGCTCGCGCTGTCCCCGGACTACGCCTCGGACCACATGGTCTACGCGTACTTCACCTCGGCCTCGGACAACCGCATCGTCCGCATGCTGTACGACGAGCAGAAGCCCTCCGGCGAACAGCTGGGCGCCCCCGACACGATCTTCCGCGGCATCCCCAAGGGCTTCATCCACAACGGCGGCCGAATCGCCTTCGGCCCGGACAAGATGCTGTACGCGGGCACGGGCGAGAGCGGCGAGGAAGGTCTGTCGCAGGACAGGGAGTCGCTCGGCGGCAAGATCCTGCGTATGACCCCGGAGGGCGAGCCGGCCCCGGGCAATCCGTTCCCGGACTCGACGGTGTACTCCTACGGCCACCGCAATGTGCAGGGCCTCGCCTGGGACGGCAAGCAGCGCCTGTTCGCCGCGGAGTTCGGTCAGGACACCTGGGACGAGCTGAACGCGATCGAGCCGGGCGCCAATTACGGCTGGCCGGAGGTGGAGGGCAGGTCCGACGACTCCGCGTACCGCAACCCGATCGCCCAGTGGAGCACCGACGAGGCCTCCCCCAGCGGCATCGCCTACGCCGAGGGCTCCATCTGGATGGCGGGCCTGGGCGGCGAACGCCTGTGGCGCATCCCCCTGGACGGCACGGAGGCCTCGGCCGACCCCCAGTCCTTCCTGGAGGGCGACTACGGCCGCCTGCGCACGGTCCTCGCGGCCGACGGCAACAAGCTGTGGCTGACGACGAGCGAGACGGACGGCCGGGGTTCCCCGGGTGAGGGGGACGACCGGATTCTGGAGCTGGAGGTGAGCTAGCGCGGCCCCTCGGACGCCGGCTGCTCGTCCTCGGTCGGCTCCGGTGGTCGCACCACCACCTTGCCGGACGCGAGGTCTATCGGGCCGCGGCCCGGGTCGCCGTCGCCGACGTCCTCTCGGGTCAGTTCCAGGCGGTTCTGTTCGTCGCGGGTGTGTTTGCGGCCGGGTGCGAACAGTTCCTCGAAGACGTTGAACACGGGGCCTCCCTCGGCCGGTTGTTCTACAGCGTAAGCCTCACCCTGCCGTTGGAGCGCTGAGCGTTTCGGACGGGAACAGGCCCAGCCGGTGCGCCAGCGCCGCCGCCTCGCCGCGGCCCGAGACGCCGAGCTTGCCGAGGATGTTGGAGACGTGGACGCTGGCCGTCTTCGGGGAGATGAAGAGTTCCTCCGCTATCTGGCGGTTGGTGCGGCCGCTGGAGACCAGGCGGAGGACGTCGCGTTCCCGGCTGGTGAGGCCGAGGGCCTGGACCGGATCGGCGGCGGGCGACTGCTGCGGGACCTGGCGCAGGCTGAGGCGGGCGCGTTGGGCGAGCAGGCCGACGGCGTCGGCGAGGGGGCGCGCGCCGAGGTGGTCGGCGACGGCGTGGGCGAGGCGGAGCAGCTCGGTGGCACGGTCGCGGTCGTCCTCTCCCCCGGCGGTGAGGAGGGCCTCGGCGAGGCGATGGCGGACGCGGGCGAGGTCGTAGGGGCGTTCCAGGCGCTCGAAGGCCGTGACCACCTCGGACCAGGTGTCCGGACCGGCGATGCCCTCGGCGCGCTGGAGTTCGGCGCGTACCCACTTTTCGTGGGCGACCCAGATGGGAGCGCCGGTGGCGAGACGCTTGACGGTGCTGAAGATGCGCTCCAGGGCCTCCTCGCGGCCCTGCCGGGCGGCGGGCAGGTTGCGGCTGTCGGCCTCGGCGGTGGCGGCGGCGAGCAGCAGCTTCCAGCCGTAGCGCTGGGTGCCGGGCGGGATGCCGGCGTCGAGGGCGCGGTCGAGTTCGCCGCGGGCGTCCAGGATGCGGCCCTCCGAGGCGGCGACGCCGATGGCGATGAAGCCCAGCGGGAGCCACTGCTGGGGCATGGGGTCGTGGGTGCCGAAGTGGCCGTGTGCCGCGGCCAGTTGGCGGCCGGCTTCGGCGGTGTCGCCGCGGGCCAGGGCGACATTGGCCAGGCACAGGGCGGCCGTGCCCTGGGGCTTGGCGCTGTGGCCGCGGCGCAGCGCGTTCGACGCGGCCTCGGCGGACTCGTCCCAGCGGCCCAGTGAGAACAGCGAGTCGGAGAGGTTTCCCCAGATCCACGCCGCGGTGTCCAGCAGACCGTACTTCTGGGCGAACCCGATGCCCTCCTCCAGGATCCCGGCGGCTTCGCCGGAGCGGCCGACGGCTTCGAGTTCGGACGGGAGGTTGACGTACGTACGGCCCGCGACATGGGTGAAGGACCCGGCGAGGGCCTGCTCCTTGATCTCGTACATCTCCGCGAGCCCGGCTTCTATGTCGCCGGCGTCGACGAGGAGGACGCCACGGGTGACGCGGGCGTTCAGCTCGACCTCGCGGGCCCCGACCATGCGCGCGTACTCCACGGCGCGCTCGGCGGCGGCGAGGGCCTCGGCGCCGGGCTGGTGCAGCATGGACCAGCTCGCGACGTTGGTCAGGACCTCGGCGTGCACTTCGGAGGGCGGCAGTCCGCGGACCAGTTCCTGGGCGGTGGCCAGTTCCTTCCAGCCGTCGTCGCGGCCCTTCGCCTGGACCAGTCGGGAGCGCTGGACCCAGAACCAGGCCGCGAGCAGCGGGTCGTCCTCGTCCTCCAGCAGGCGCAGCGCCCGCTTGGTGATCTTCAGGGCGCGCTCGCGTTCTCCGCAGAAGCGGCTTGCGACGGCGGCCGCGGCCATCAGGTCGAGGTAGCGCAGCGCAGTGTCCGTCTGATCTCCGCCGTCCGCAGCGCGGTACACGTCCGTGTAGCCGGCGGGGCGCAGTGCGGCCCGGACGTCCTCGGGGGCGGGGTCCCACAGCTCCATCGCGCGCTCCAGGAGCCGGAGTTGCTCTGAGTAGGCGTGCCGTCGGCGGGCGGCGACGGAGGCGTCGAGGACGGCGGGCAGGGCCTTGGCGGCGTCGTGGGCGTGGTACCAGTAGCTGGCCAGGCGGGTCACGCGCTGGTCGGCGGGGACGAGGCTCGGGTCGGCCTCCAGGGCCTCGGCGTAACGGCGGTTGAGGCGGGAGCGCTCGCCGGGCAGCAGGTCGTCGCCGACGGCCTCGCGGACCAGGGAGTGGCGGAAGCGGTAGCCGTCGCCGGTGGGGGCGGCGAGCAGGATGTTGGCGTTGACGGCCGCGCGCAGGGCCTCGATGAGGTCGTCCTCGGCGAGACCGGCGACCGCGGCGAGCAGCCGGTACTCGACGGTGGAGCCGCCCTCGGCGACGATCCGGACGACCCGTTGGGCGCTCTCGGGCAGCGCCTCGACGCGGACGAGGAGCAGATCGCGCAGGGAGTCGGTGAGGCCGGTGCGGGAGCCCTCGTGGGCGGCGACGGCGAGTTCCTCGACGAAGAAGGCGTTGCCGTCGGAGCGTTGGAAGATCTCGTCGACCTGGGCCGGGTCCGGTTCGGCGGCGTGGATGCCGGCGATCTGGCAGGCGACTTCCGCGCGGTTGAAGCGGGCGAGTTCGATGCGCCGGACCGTGCGCAGCCGGTCGAGTTCGGCCAGCAGCGGGCGCAGCGGGTGGCGGCGGTGGATGTCGTCGGAGCGGTAGGTGGCGAGGACGACGAGGCGGCCGGTGCGCAGGGTGCGGAAGAGGTAGGCGAGGAGGTGGCGGGTGGAGGCGTCGGCCCAGTGCAGGTCCTCCAGGGCGACGACGACCGTGCGGTCGGCGGCGATGCGTTCCAGCAGGCGGGCGGTGAGTTCGAAGAGGCGGGCCATGCCCTCCTCGTCGGGCCGGCCGGTGCCTGTGTCACCCAACTCGGGGAGGAGCCGGGCCAGTTCCTCCTCCTGCCCGGCGGCCGCGGCGGCCAGTTCGTCCGGCAGTTCACGGCGCAGGGCGCGCAGTGCGGTGGAGAACGGGGCGAAGGGCAGCCCGTCGGCGCCGATCTCGACACAGCCGCCGAGCGCGACGACGGCGCCCTTGCGGGCCGCAGCGGTGGCGAACTCCTCGACGAGCCGGGTCTTTCCGACACCGGCCTCACCGCCGACCAGCAACGCCTGCGGCTCGCCCGCATCAGCGCGGGCGAGCGCGTCGTTCAGGGTGTCCAACTCCTCGGCGCGGCCGACGAAGACGGGACTGACGGACCTGGTCTCCACGCCCCCGAGCATCGCACGGGGGTCTGACAACGCGGCACCGGTTTTCGTGCGGTGGAGTCCGTCCCGCGAGCCGTCCCCCGGCCCGGCCTCGCTCACGCGGTGCGTGGGGACCGGTTCCGCCGTGGACGGCGGGTATCCGCCTCGTTCCCGGCGGCGCGTTCGGCGGCTTCCCGGCGGGCGGCGCGGCCACTGCGTATGGCTTCGCGGACCAGCCGCTGGTGCTCGGCGCGGCGGATCAGCTCGGCGGAACGGATCTGCTGAAGCTCGTACTCGTACATCTCTTCTCCCCCGGAGAGTTCGGTGTGCGGTATCGCTGGGTGCGATGCCTCCACCTTCGTTTCCCAGGGGGGTTCGCCACATCGGGAGAGTTCCGTATCTTGGGCGGGGTCGGGGCCTTGGAAGGCACTTAGTACGGCACCGGTTCGGCAGGGCATCTCCTAAGCCCCGACTTACAGCGGGAAGTGGCACAGGGCGGTGTGGGCGTCGCCCATGCCCTGTGGCTCCCGGACGACGGCCGGAGGCGCCTCGGTGGCGCAGCGGTCCTCGGCGCGCCAGCACCGGGTGCGGAAGCGGCAGCCGGACGGGATGTCGAAGGGCGACGGGATCTCGCCCTTGAGCTGGATCTCCTGGTCGTCGGAGGCGCGGGAGGTGTCCAGGACGGGTGCGGCCGACATCAGCGCGGCCGTGTAGGGGTGCTGCGGGCGTTCGAACACGTCCTCGGTCTCGCCGTGTTCGATGACCTTGCCCAAGTACATCACCGTCACCCGGTCGGAGATGTACCGCACCACGGACAGGTCGTGGGAGATGAACACATACGCGACGCCGAGGCGCGACTGGAGTTCCGAGAGCACGTTGAGGACCTGTGCCTGCACCGACAGGTCCAGGGCGGAGACCGGCTCGTCGCACACGATGAGGTCGGGGTCCAGGGCCAGCGCGCGGGCGATGCCGATGCGCTGGCGCTGCCCGCCGGAGAACTCGTTGGGGTAGCGGTGGGCGTCGCTCTCCCGTAGCCCGACCAGGGACAGCAGTTCCCGGATCCGCTTCTCGCGGGCCTTCGCGTCCGGGACGACGTCCCGGTGGGTGCGCCAGGGCTCACCGATCAGATCGGCGGCCGACATACGGGCGTTGAGGGAGGCGAAGGGGTCCTGGAAGACCATCTGGACGCGGCGTCGCCAGTTCAGCAGCTCCTTGCCGCGCAGCGCGAAGGGGTCGACGCCGTCGTACCGCACCGTGCCCGCGTCGGGCCGTTCCAGCCCGAGCAGCACCCGGGCCAGGGTGGACTTGCCGCAGCCGGACTCCCCGACGAGCCCGAGTGTCTGTCCCCGGCCGAGCTGTACGTCCACTCCGTCCAGGGCGGTCAGCCGGCGTCGGCCGCTGCCGAAGCTCTTCGTGACACCGCGGACCTCCAGCAGCGGCGGGTGTCCGTCGGTTCCCTCCGCCCGGGGTTCGGGGGCGGCGGTGGTGGCGCGGGACTCAGGCACGGTCGAGCTCCTCGGAGAAGTGGCAGGCGGCCGAACGTCCGTCGCCCGTGCTGCGCAGGGACGGCCGTTCCCGGACGCACCGCTCCCGCACCAGCGGGCAGCGGGCCTGGAAGACACAGCCGGGCGGCACCGCGCTCAGCTCGGGCGGGCTGCCGGGGACGGCGGGCAGCGGGCGTCCGCGCTCGGCGTCCTCCGGGACCGAGTCGAGCAGTCCGCGGGTGTAGGGGTGGCGGGGTGAGGTGAAGACGTCGTGCACCGCTCCCTGCTCCACGACCGTCCCGGCGTACATCACGACCACGTCGTCGGCGCGCTGGGCGACCACGGCCAGGTCATGGGTGATCAGTACGACGGCCATGTGCCGCTCGTCCTGGAGGTCCCGCAGCAGCCGCATGATCTGTGCCTGCACGGTGACGTCGAGCGCGGTGGTCGGCTCGTCGGCGATGAGCACGTCGGGGTCGAGGGCGACGGCCATCGCGATCAGCAGCCGCTGGCGCATGCCCCCGGAGAACTGGTGCGGATAGGACTTGGCCCGCTGCCGCGGCTCGGGGATGCCCACGCGGGTCATCAGCTCGATCGCCTTCTCCTCGGCCTGCCGCCGGGAGAGTCCGCGGTGGATGCGGAACGGCTCGCCGATCTGCCGGCCCACCGGCTGCACCGGGTTGAGGGCGGTCAGGGCGTCCTGGAAGACGATGGACAGGACGGGGCCGGCCAGCTTGCGGCGTTCGGCCGGGCTCAGCCGCAGGGTGTCCTTGCCCCTGACCCGTACGGCGCCGCCGGTCACGGAGGCCGCGGGGTCGAGCAGTCCCACCACCGACAGCGCGGTCATCGACTTGCCGCAGCCGGACTCGCCGAGCAGGGCGAGGGTGCGGCCGCGGCGGACGCTGAAGCTGACGCCGTTCACGGCGCGTACGGTCCCGGAGGGCGTGCTCAGGTCCACGCACAGCCCTTCGACGTCGAGGGCGGGGGCGGTGTCGGACGGGGCGGGGGCGGAAGTGGTCGTCACGGGATCATCTCCGGAGGAACGGCGGCGGAGGCACCGCGGCGCTTGCGGGGCAGCGTCAGACGCCAGCGCTGGGCGGGGTCGGTGGCGATCCGGGCCCACGCGGCGAGCAGCGTGGCGGACACCGTGGTGAGCACGATGGCGAGCCCGGGCAGCACCGTGATCCACCAGGCGGTCTGGAGGTACTGCCGGCCCTGGGCGACCATCAGGCCCCAGCTGACGTCCGGGGGCTGGATTCCGATGCCGAGGAAGCTCAGCGAGGACTCGGTGAGCATCACGAAGCAGAAGTCGAGGGTGGCGACGGTCAGCAGCGTCGGCAGGGCGATCGGCAGGATGTGCCGGTAGATGATGTGCCGGCTGGGGGTGCCGAAGGTGCGGGCCGCGTCGACGAACAGCCGGCTCCTCAGCTCGGCCGCCTCCGCCCGGGAGGTGCGCAGATACACCGGGATGCGGGCCACGGCGAGGATCAGCACGATGTTCAGCGCGGAGGGCGAGAAGACGTAGAGCACGACCACCGCGATGAGCAGGGAGGGGAAGCTGAGGATGACATCGGCGACGCGCATCGCCAGACTCTCCCGGCGTCCCCCGTGGTAGCCGGCCCACAGGCCGAGGGCCGATCCGATCACGAGTGAGCACAGCACCGCGGGGACGGCCACGGACAGGGTCGTCCCCGCCGCGTCGATCAGGCGCGCGAGCACGCTGCGCCCGAGGACGTCGGTGCCGAGCAGCCCGTACACCCCGTCACTCAGGGACGGCGGCCGCAGGGAGGCGTCCAGGTCCTGGCGCTGTGCGCGGTCGCCGATGAACAGCCGGCCGAAGAGGGCGACGAGGGCGACCAGGGTGAGGACGACGGCTCCGGCGGCCGCGGCGCGGTCCCGGCCGAGCAGCCGCCACCAGCGCGGCGGACGGTGCCGGGCGGGAACGGTTTCGTTCACGGGGACGGCGGAGGTCTCTGCTGTGGTCATGCTGCTTCCTTCGCTCATGCCGGCACCGCCTGACGCACTCGGGGATCGGTCAGCGCGTGACAGACGTCGACCAGAATGTTCAGCGCGAAGATGGTCACCGCGGTGAGCAGAACGGCCGCCTGGAGGACCGCGAAGTCGCGCTGCAGAATGGAGTCGATCATGAGTTTGCCGATGCCGGGCCAGCCGAAGATCGTCTCCACGATCACGGCACCGTTGACCAGGCCCACCGTCAGGTCACCGGCCACGGTCAGCACGGGCGTCACCGCGTTGCGCAGGGCGTGACCGAAGATCACCCGGCGGGGCGTGGCGCCCTTGCTCCGGGCGATCTTGACGTAGGGCGCGGAGAGCGCGGAGACCATGCTGCCGCGCACCACCTGGACCAGCACACCGAACGGGCGGATCAGCAGGGTCGCGATGGGCAGGACCCAGACCTCGGGTCCGCCCAGGGTGCCCGAGGTGGGCAACCAGCCGAGGCTCACGCCGAAGACCAGGACGCCCATGACGGCGAACCAGAAGTCGGGGATGCTGGCGGCCGTCATGGACAGCAGGCTGGCGATCCGGTCGACCAGGGAGTTGGGCCGGTAGGCGGCCAGGCTGCCGATCAGTACCGCTCCGGTGATCGCCAGCAGCATGGTCACGCCGGCGAGCTGCAGGGTGACGGGGAAGGCGTCGAGCACCATCTCGGTCGCGGACTGCCCGGTCCTGAGCGAGGTGCCGAAGTCCAGGTGCGCGGCGTCGACGAGGTAGTTCCACAGCTGTGCCGGGATGGAGAGGTCGAAGCCCTGCGCCGCGGCGAACTCCGCGCGCTGCTCGGCGGTGGCGCTCAGCGGGAGGTAGAGGTCGACCGGGTTGCCCGTCATCCGGGCCAGGAAAAACACGCCCAGCACCACGCACACCAGGGGGATGGCGCTGGAGAGCATGCGTTTGCGCAGAAAGGTAACCATGTCAGTGCTGTGCCGCCTTCGCCGGGCTGACCTCTGCCAGCCGCATCTCGTCGCCGGTGGCGGAGTCCGGCTCGTACCGGATGGACGGTGACAGGCCGAGCAGTCCGCTCATGTGGGCCAGATGGGTGTACTGAACGACCGTCTTGTTCTGGTCGGCGAGCAACTCCGCGAAGGCCTTCTGGCGCTCGTCGCCGGAGAGGGCATCCGCCTCGGCGATGCGCCGGTCGAGTTCCTCGGTGCCGAAGGTGGACTGCGGGCCGTCGCTCATCAGGTACTGGCTCGTGGTGAAGGCCGCGTCGCCGGCCTGGTTGCCGTGCATGATCAGCAGGGCGATGGGGCCGACGCCTTTGGGCAGCGGCCGGAGCTGGTACTGGAGCTGGGTGGCGGTGTCGGCCATCCGTACTCGTACGTTCAGCCCGATCTGCTGCATCTGGTACTGGAGGGCCTCAGCGGTCTCCGACACCCCGGAGAACATGCCGTTGCGGGCTACCAGGGTGATCTGCCGGTCGACGGGCACACCGTCGGCCTTGGCCTCCTCGATCAGGGCCTTGGCCCGGGCAACGTTCTGCCGGGTCGGCCGGATCTCGTCGTTGTGTCCCACCACGCCGGGCGGGACCAGCTGCCCGGCCGGCTCCGCGAGTCCGCCGAGCAGGGCGTCGATGATGCCCTCGCGGTCCACGGCCAGGTCGACGGCCCGGCGTACCCGGAGGTCGTCGAGCGGCGGCTCGCGGCCGTCCAGCCGCAGCGCGGTCGTCTCGTTGTTGGGGTAGGAGGCAGTCGTGTCCTTGTGGGCCTCGATGGGGTCGAGGGCCACCGCGATCTCCGCCTCGCCCTTGTCGATCATGGCGGCCCTGACGCTCGCGTCGCTGCGCCAGACGTAACGGGCCCGGGGGAAGGCCGGGGCCTCGCCCCAGTAGCCGTCGTAGCGGTTGAGGGAGATCGCCGCTCCGGGCTGCCAGGAGCTGACGGCGTAGGGGCCGGTGCCTATGGGGATACGGACCTTTGCCTCGGCGTCGGTCGTGCGCGGCACGATCTCCACGAAGCTCAGGCGCAGCGGCAGGATCGGGTCGGGCTGCTCGGTGGTGACGGTCAGCCGGGTGTCGCTCACCGCCTTCACTTCGAGGTCGGCGTCGCCGAAGACATAGCCCTCGACGTTGCAGGCGAGGTCGGAGTTGACCGCCCGGTCGATGGAGAAGGCGGCGTCCTCGGCGGTGAACGGCTCGCCGTTCTGGAAGGTCACCCCGGTGCGCGTGTCGAAAGTCCAGGTGCGCTCGTCCGTCTGCTTCCAGCCCGTGGCGAGCAGGGGGTGCAGTTCGCCGGAGTCCGGGTCGCGTTCGACGAGCGGCTCGGTGATGTTGGACCGGACGACGACGCCGGTGCCGGTCAGGGAGGCCTCGCACGGTTCCAGGGTCGGTGGCTCCTGAGTGAGCACCACCCGCAGCGTGCGGCCGTCGGCGCGGCCGGCGTCACCGGCGGCGCTGCCCGCGACAGCGCAGCCGCTGGACAACAGCACCGTGCCCGCCAGGAGCATCGCAGTCGTCGCGCGGGACCGCCTTCGTCCGGCGGGCGGGATGGGGGAAACGGAGAACTTCATTGTCGGCTCGTCTCCGGTGAGTGCTGATGTGTCGCGTTCCACGTACGGGCGGCCGCGAGGCGGTGTCTACACTTGCGTACGCGGTCCGCATCTGTGAACGCCGAAGCTAAACCGGCGCCGTGGCAGCGTCAAGGGATGCGCAGGATCGGACCCGTCCCGCGCCGCTTCCGCACCCCCCGGCCCGACCCACCCCGGCCGCACGTGCCGCGCGCCCCCGACCCCTCGACTTCCTCGACTTCCTCGACGCAGACAGGAGATCACATGGCCATCCCCGGACCCACGGCCGACATCACCTCCAGCACCCCGGCCACCTTGCTCCAGGTGTCGCCCCTGCTCACCGGCCTGGAGCGGACCCTGGCCGGGCGTTACCGCACGGTGCGCCTGCACGAACTGCCCGATCCGGCCGCGTACCTGCGCGACCACGGCGGCGAGGTGGTCGCCGCCGTGACCAGCGCGCGGACCGGGGTCGACAACGCCCTGATGGACGCACTGCCGCGGCTGCGCGCCATCGTCCACTTCGGCGTCGGCTACGAGACCACGGACGTGGTCCGCGCCCGGGCGCGCGGCATCGACGTCAGCAACACCCCCGACGTGCTCACCGACTGTGTGGCCGACCTCGCCGTGGGCGCGCTGATCGACTCCATGCGCCGGTTGTCGGCCGCCGACCGGTACGTACGCGGCGGAGGGTGGACCGCCGCGCCGTTTCCGCTGGCCTCGCGGGTGAGCGGGAAGCGGGTCGGCATCCTCGGGCTCGGCCGCATCGGCCGGGCCGTCGCGCGGCGGCTCGAAGGCTTCGGTACCGAGGTGTCGTACTGCTCGCGCGTCCCGGTGGCCGATGTGCCCTACCGCCATCTGCCCACCGCCGAGGCGCTGGCCGCCGCCTGCGACGCGCTCGTGGTCACGGTCGCGGGCGGGGCGGGCACCGAGGGGCTGGTCTCGGCGGCGGTGCTGGAGGCGCTCGGGCCCGAGGGTCACCTGGTGAACGTGGCGCGGGGCAGCGTCGTCGACGAATCGGCCCTGGTCGCGGCGCTGGAGGCGGGGCGGATCGCGGGTGCGGCGCTCGATGTCTTCGCCGACGAGCCGAACGTGCCCCAGGCGCTGCTGGACTCGGACCGGGTGGTCCTGCTCCCCCACATCGCCAGCGCCACCAGGGAGACCCGCGAGGCCATGGGCGAGCTGGTGCTGCGCAATGTGGAGCGGTTCATGACCGAGGGGGTCCTGCTCACCCCGGTGCCGGAGGCCGCCCATTGACACCGCGGCCCACAGCTGTCTACAAATGAGAACGCCGACTACATATGGGGATGGCGTTCATGATACGGAACTCGGAGGTGGTGAGCGGCTCATGCGCATCATGCTGGACCACCGCATCCTGAGCCGCTTCCACGACCGGCTCACAACGTCCACGCGGGGACAGCACGACTGGCTGGAGTCCTACGACTGGGACGCGGCGCGGCGCTCCGAGGCCATCGCCGACGTCGAGGTCTACGTCGGCTCCACGCTGCGCCCCGAGGACGCACGGCGTGCCCAACGGCTGCGGCTCGTCCATGTTGTCGGCGCCGGCTACGACGGCATCCCGCTGGACGCGCTCCACCCGGGGGTCACGGTCGCCACCACCCACCACCACGGCCGTTCCATCGCCGAGCACGTGCTGATGTCGATCCTGATGCTCTCCCGGGACGTCCTGGGAGCCGACCGCGCGCTGCGCGCCGGACGCTGGCGCAATGTGGCGGTCGATCCCGGGCTTGCCTTCGGGACCACGCTGCCGGGCCGCCGCGTGGGCATCATCGGTTTCGGCGAGACCGGCACCGAGGTCGCCCGGCTCTGCCAGGCGGTCGGCCTGCGCATCCGTGCCGTACGGCGCGACCCCCGCGCGCCGGTCCCCGCGGATCTGCGGCCCGACTGGGTCGGCGGCAACGACCGGCTGGCCGAACTCCTCGCCGATTCCGACATCGTGGTGGTCACCGTCCCCCTCACCGCCGCCACCAGGGGGTTGATCGGCCCCGCCGAACTGGCGGCCATGGGCCCCGAGGCCCTGCTGGTCAACGTGGCCCGCGGGCCGGTGGTGCAGGAGGAAGCGCTCTACGAAGCGCTGAGCTCGGGCACCATCGCGGGCGCCGCACTGGACGTGTGGTGGTCGGGCCCTCCCGAGGCGCCCAGCCGACTGCCCTTCCACGACCTGCCGAACGTGCTGATGACCCCGCACCATTCGGGCCACACGGCCGACACCTTCGCCGCCCGCGCGACAGAGATCGCCGACAACATCGACCGGCTGAAGCGCGGCGACGCGCTCAGCAACGTGGTCCGCGCCCCGGCGTCAACCGGAAGCGTCGCCGCAGCACCCCCGTCCCCCGCCCGCGCTGTCCCTCACGATGAGTAGGAAAACACCATGCTCGAAGGCGTTCTCTTCTTCCCCGTCACCCCGTTCACCGCGACCGGCGAGGTCGACCTCGACGCGCTGCGCCGGCACATCGCGGCCGGGGTCGACGCCAGCCCGGGCGGAGTGTTCGTCGCCTGCGGCACCGGCGAGTTCCATGCCCTGGACCTGGATGAGTTCACCGCGGTCGTACGGACCGCCGTCGACGCGGTGGGGGGACGCGTCCCGGTGTACGCCGGGGCCGGCGGCGCCCTCGGCCTGGCCAGGCGGTTCGCGCGGGCGGCGGCCGAGGCCGGTGCGGACGGCCTGCTGCTCATGCCGCCCTACCTGGTCGAGGCACCCGCTGCCGGGCTCGTCGCCTACACCCGGGAAGTCGCCGGGGAGACCGACCTGCCGCTGATCGTCTACAACCGGGCCAACGCGCGGTTCGACGAGCGCTCGGCGGCGGAGGTCGCCCAGCTGCACACCGTCATGGGTCTGAAGGACGGAACGGGCGACCTCGATCTCGTCGCGCGGATCGTCCCCGCCGTACGGGACTCACTCGACGGGACCGGCAAGCAGTTCCAGTTCTTCAACGGCATGCCCACGGCAGAGGCCAGCCAGCAGGCGTACCGGGCGCTGGGGGTGGAGCTGTACTCCTCGGCCGCCTTCGCCTTCGCGCCGGATGTCTCCATCGCCTTCCACCGCGCGGTGGAGGAGGGCGACCAGAAGCGGATCGACGCGCTGCAGCGCGCCTTCTTCCACCCCCTGGTCCGGCTGCGCCAGCGGGTTCCGGGCTACGCGGTGGCGCTGGTGAAGGCCGGGGTCACCCTGGAGGGCATCGAAGCGGGACCGGTACGGCCGCCGCTGACGTCCCTCGCCCCGCAGGAGGTCGAGGAACTGGCGGCCATCATCGCCGAGGGCCGCGCAGTGCTCGCTTCCTGAGCCGCACGCCGACGCGCAAAAAACGAGGGGTCCCCGTACGTCCGTCAGTACCTCTGGACGTCCGGGGACCCCTCGTGGGTCCGTGTCGGCTCAGCCGGTGGCGGGCAGGCCCAGGAGTACGCCGGTGTACTTCAGGACGGCCAGGAACAGGCCGATCACGCCGAGGGAGACACCGGCCCAGGCGACCGACTTGATCCACGGCGCCTGCGGCTTTCCGGGGGCGCCGAACGCGGGGCGGGCCAGGACCACGACGCCGACGATCAGCGCGGCCAGCGCGAACACGCCGGCCCACAGGGCGTTGGCGGCCCAGGCGTCGCCGTAGCCCTCCTTGACCATGGTGGCGACGCTGGAGGTCTGCGAGGTCTGCAGCTGGCCGATCAGCGACTCGCGCGCGGAGGCCACGGTGCCGACCCAGCTGCCGGTGAGCGAGACGATGCCGAGCGCGACGGCGACGACGGCGCCGGCGCCCTGGCCGACACCGGAGGGGCCGGCGTCGTTGGACGCTTCGGGCTGCGCGTCACCGTCCTCGGCGCCGGGGTCGGTGTCGGCTTCCGTGGCGGTGGCGTCCGCCGCCTCCTCGACCCGCTCCTCGTCGGTCTTCGCCTCGGCCTCGGCGCCGGTCTCGGCGGGGGTCTCGTCCACAGTCTTGGTTCCCATGCCCCGCACCGTACGGACGGAGTCTGAGAGGTTCCTTAATGATCGTTGTGAGCGCCGCGCATGCTTGCCTCGGCCCACTCCGGCGCCAGCACCGCCCAGATCTCGTAATCCTGCCGCACGCCCCGCCAGGGATAGCTCTCGCGCAGCACGCCCTCCCGGGTCATGCCGAGCCGGCGTGCCACGTTGATGCTGGCCGTGTTGTCGGACGCCGCGTGCCACTCCACCCGGTGCATACCGCGCTCGTCGAACGCCCAGTCGATCAGGATGCGGGACGCGCGCGTGATGAGGCCTCGTCCGGTGGCCGCCGGTTCCAGCCAGACGCCGATCTCGCAGACCCCGGTGGCGGCGTCGAAGACGCGGAAGAGGACACCGCCGACGAGCTTGCCGTCCAGCCAGATGCCGTGCATGGAGCCGCTGTCGGCGGCGCGCTTGTCGGCGTACGACTGGAGCAGGGCCCGGGCGGAGTCGAGGTCGGTGGCCTTGGCGCCGAACGGGATGTGCCGGGTGATGAAGTCCCGCCCGCGGTCGAGGTGGGCGAGGAACTCCTCGGCGTGCCAGGGCTCCAGGGGCCGCAGCCGGGCCCCGTCGTCACCCAGGGATATCGCGTACATCCGAACGCCGCTCCTTCTCCAGTACGTCCACGACGTCCGTGAGCTTCTCACGTTCGGCGTCGACGTCCTTGAGATTTTCCTGCTCGGCGCGGGACTCGGGCGGCTCGATGCTGATCCGGGGCAGGTGCCGGTCGAGCCAGCCGGGCAGCCACCAGTTGGCGCCGCCGAGCAGGTGCATCAGGGCGGGCACCAGCAGCGTACGGAGCACGAACGCGTCGAGGGCGACGGCGGCGGCGAGCGCGATGCCGAACATGGCTATCACGCGGTCGCCGCTGAGCACGAAGGCCAGGAAGACCGAGATCATGATGACCGCGGCGGAGTTGATCACCCGGCTGGTCTCGGCGAGGCCGACCCGGACGGACCGCCGGTTGTCGCCGGTCTCCAGCCACTCCTCGTACATCCGGCTGACCAGGAAGACCTGGTAGTCCATGGAGAGCCCGAAGAGCACCGACACCATGATCACGGGGAGGAAGGGCTCGATCGGGCCCGCGCGGCCGAGCCCGAGCAGTTCGCTGCCCCAGCCCCACTGGAAGATCGCGACGACCACCCCGAAGGAGGCGGCGACGGCGGCGACGTTCATCGCGGCGGCCTTCAGCGGGATGCCGACGGACCGGAAGGCGAGCAGCAGCAGCACACAGCCGAGCCCGATGACCACGCCGACGAACAGCGGCAGCTTGTCGATGATCACCTCCGCGAAGTCGTCGTAGGCGGCCGTGACCCCGCCGACGTGCACGTCGAGCGAGGTGCCGGCCTCGGCGCGCGGCAGCACCTCGGTGCGCAGCCGGTCGACGAGGTCACTGGTGCTCGCCGACTGCGGGGACGACTCGGGTACGACGGTGAGGTACGCGGTGTGCCCGCCGGAGTCGAACGTCACCGGTGTCACGGCGGCGACCCCCTCGGTGGCGCGCAGGCTGCTGCCGAGGCTGTCGACGGCGAGCCGGTCCTCGGCGCCGTGGATGTCGGTGACGAGGGTGAGGGGGCCGTTGACGCCGGGTCCGAAGCCGTCGGCGAGGAGGTCGTAGGCCTTCCTGGTGGTGGTCGACTCGGGGTTGTTGCCCTGGTCGGAGGTGCCGAGGCGGAGCGAGAGGGTGGGCAGGGCGAGCAGCGTGATGACGGCGAGCGCGACGGCGCCGAGCTTCTTGGGGTGCCGTTCGACGAAGGCGGACCAGCGGGCGGCGAACCCGGTGGGCAGCTCGGGTTCGGGACCGTGTTCCTCCAGGTGGCGGCGTTCGCGGCGGCTGAGCGCGCGCATGCCGATGAAGGACAGCAGGGCGGGCAGCAGGGTCACGGAGGCCGCGACGGTGAGCACGACGGTCAGCGAGGCGGCGATGGCCACACCGTTGAGGAAGCCGAGCTGGAGTATCAGCATCCCCAGCAGCGCGATGCAAACGGTGGCACCCGCGAACACCACCGCACGTCCCGTGGTGGCGACGGCCGTTGTGGCCGCCTCGGTGACGTCCAGGCCGCGTTTCAGGCCCCGCCGGTGCCGGGTGACGATGAACAGCGCGTAGTCGATGCCGACGCCTAGCCCGATCAGCATGCCCAGCATGGGCGCGAAGTCGGCGACGGTCATGGCGTGCCCGAGCAGCACGATCCCGGCGTAGGCGGTGCCGACGCCGACCAGGGCGGTGGCGATGGGCAGCAGGGAGGCGGCGAGCGAGCCGAAGGCGAGGAACAGCACGACCGCGGCGACCACCACGCCGACGACCTCGGCGAGATGGCCGCCGGACGGGTCGGTGAGGCCGATGGCGGTGCCGCCCAGCTCCACCTGGAGCCCGTCGGCCTGGGCGTCCTTGGCGGTGTCCACGACGGCCCGCGCCTCGGACTCGCCGATGTCCTGGGACTGGTCGCGGAAGGCGACCGTGGCGTACGCGGTACGGCCGTCCTCGCTGATCTGGCCCGCGCCCTGACCGTCGTACGGGCTCACCACGGTGGCCACGCCGGGCAGTTGTGCGATGGCGTGCAGGGTGCGGGTCATCGTCTGTTCGACGTCGGCCGCGCGGACGGACCCGGTCTCGGTGTGCCAGACGACCGTGCCCGCAGCGCCGCCCAGCTCCGGGAAGCCCTCTTTCAGCAGTTGCCCGGCCCGCCCCGATTCGGTGCCGGGGACCTGGTAGTCGTTCGAGTACGCCGTGCCGGTCGCGGTGGCGGCAGCGGCAACGCCGCCGAAAGCGAGGAGCCACAGGAGAACAGCGACCAAGCGGTTCCGAACACACCAGCGGGCGAGGGCTGCCACGTACGTGCTCCCAGGATATGACTTGTGGATCTTTGACCGGGAACAGTCGTCCGTAGTCTGAACGGCCCGCAAAGAACGCATGAGCAATGCAGCCACTCTTACAGGGAGAAATGATCGTTTGGTCGTTTCGTGTGTTTATTCACAAGAGTGGGAGGCAGCTCACAGGACAATCGGGTGAACTCTGTCTATGCCTGATCTCACTGAGCGACTCATCCACGACCGCTACCCGCGCAGCAACCAGTACGACGCGCGCTGGGTCGTCGACCATCAGATGGGCCCGAACCCGCTGTGGCTGCTGGAGTGGCTGGCCCCCGCGCTCGGCCTCGATTCCCTGCCCCCACGCGCGCGTGTGCTCGACCTGGGCTGCGGCCGCGCGCTCACCTCGGTCTTCCTCGCCCGGGAGTACGACGTCCAGGTCACCGCCGCCGACCTGTGGATCAAGCCCGACGAGAACGCCGAGCGGCTCGCCGCGGCGGGCGTCGCCGACCGGGTGCTGCCGGTGCACGCCGAGGCGCACGACCTGCCGTTCGGCGAGGACACGTTCGACGCGATCGTGAGCATCGACGCGTATCAGTACTTCGGCACCGACGACCTCTACCTGCCCACCTTGACGCGGCTGGTGAAGCCCGGCGGGCGGATCGGTGTCGTCGTGCCCGCACTGCGGGACGAACCGGACGGCACGGAGCCGCCCGAGCATCTCAGACCATGGTGGGAGCCCGACTTCTGGTGCTTCCACTCCGCCGACTGGTGGCGACGCCACTGGACCCGCGGCGGCGCTGTCGAGGTCGAGGCCGCCGACTGGCTGGACGACGGCTGGCGGGACTGGCTGCTGTGGTGCGACGTGGTCGCCGAGGAGAGCCCGGAGGAGTTCCATCGCACGATGTCCCGCCGGGTCGGCGAGATGCTGCGGGCGGACGAGGGCCGCGCGCTGGGCTTCGTACGACTGGTGGGGCAGCGGCCGTTGTGACACACCAAGGGGGGCACACCAAAGGGGGACACACCAAAGGGCGGACACACCAAGGGAGGTGCACCGAGACCGATGCACCCCCCTTGGTCGTTGCTCAGCCCTCGCTGACGCCCAGCTTCTGCAGGATCAGCTCCTTGACGCGGGCCGCGTCGGCCTGGCCCCGGGTCGCCTTCATGACCGCGCCGACCAGGGCGCCGGCCGCGGCCACCTTGCCGCCGCGGATCTTGTCCGCGACGCCCGGGTTGCCGGCGATGGCCTCGTCGACGGCGGCGGTGAGCGCGCCCTCGTCGGAGACGACCTTCAGGCCGCGCTTGTCGACGACCTCGTCCGGGGTGCCTTCGCCCGCGAGGACGCCCTCGATGACCTGGCGGGCCAGCTTGTCGTTCAGGTCGCCCTTCGAGACCAGCTCGGCGACCCGCGCGACCTGGGCCGGAGTGATCGCCAGCTCGTCGAGCGCCTTGCCCGACTCGTTGGCGCTGCGGGCCAGTTCACCCATCCACCACTTGCGGGCGGCGGCCGCGTCGGCACCGGCGTCGATCGTGGCGACGATCGGGTCCAGCGCACCGGCGTTGAGGATCGCCTGCATGTCCGTGGCGGAGATGCCCCACTCCTCGCGCAGCCGGTTGCGGCGCACCAGCGGCAGCTCCGGCAGCGAGGCGCGGATCTCCTCGACCCACTCCCGGGACGGGGCCACGGGCACCAGGTCCGGCTCGGGGAAGTACCGGTAGTCCTCGGCCTCCTCCTTCGTACGGCCCGAGGTCGTCGTCCCCGTGTCCTCGTGGAAGTGCCGGGTCTCCTGGATCACCGTGCCGCCGTCGCCGAGCACGGCCGCGTGCCGCTGGATCTCGAAGCGCACCGCACGCTCCACGGAGCGCAGCGAGTTGACGTTCTTGGTCTCGGAGCGCGTGCCGAACTTGTCGGCGTCCTTGGGCATCAGCGACAGGTTCACGTCGCAGCGCATCTGGCCCATCTCCATGCGGGCCTCGGACACGCCGAGCGCGCGGATCAGCTCGCGCAGCTCACGGACGTACGCCTTCGCCACCTCGGGAGCACGCTCGCCCGCTCCGACGATCGGCTTGGTGACGATCTCGATGAGCGGGATGCCGGCGCGGTTGTAGTCCAGCAGCGAGTGCAAGGCGCCGTGGATCCGGCCCGTCGCGCCGCCCACGTGCGTGGACTTGCCGGTGTCCTCCTCCATGTGGGCGCGCTCGATCTCCACGCGGAAGGTGGTGCCGTCCTCCAGCTGTACGTCGAGGTAGCCGTTGAAGGCGATCGGCTCGTCGTACTGGGAGGTCTGGAAGTTCTTCGGCATGTCCGGATAGAAGTAGTTCTTCCGGGCGAAGCGGCACCACTCGGCGATCTCGCAGTTCAGCGCGAGGCCGATCTTGATGGCCGACTCGACGCCGGTCTTGTTCATGACCGGGAGCGCGCCGGGCAGGCCGAGGCAGACGGGGCAGGTCTGGGTGTTCGGGTCGGCGCCGAGCGCGGTCGAACAGCCGCAGAACATCTTGGTCTTGGTGCCGAGTTCGACATGGACCTCAAGGCCCATGACGGGGTCGTACGACGCCAGCGCGTCCTCGTACGACACCAGGTCGGTCGTGGTGGTCACGGTGAAACTTCCCTCTCAGCCCAGCAGGACGTCGTCGTCGCCCAGCCGCTTCAGCTCGCGGTAGAGCATGGCGAGGCCGGTGACGACGCCGGCGGCGGTGACGACGGCGTCGACGAGCCGCAGCGTGTCGTTCTCGGCACGGGCCTTCTTGATCTGCTTGGCGACGCCGATCGCGCCGAACGCGGTGGCGGCCATGGACAGGTACGTACCGGACTTCGACTTCTTGAAGCCCTTGGCCTTGGACAGTGCACTCACAGCGACGGAGCCTCCTCCAGGAGCGGGTGCCCCCACTTTTCCACGAAGGCGGCCTCGACGGCGGCGCCCACCTTGTAAAGGCGGTCGTCCTGCATCGCCGGGGCGATGATCTGCAGGCCGACCGGGAGGTTGTCCTCCGGGGCGAGGCCGCAGGGCAGGGACATGGCCGCGTTGCCCGCCAGGTTGGTCGGGATGGTGCACAGGTCCGCGAGGTACATCGCCATCGGGTCGTCGGCACGCTCACCGATCGGGAAGGCGGTGGTGGGCGTGGTCGGTGAGACGATCACATCGACCTGCTCGAACGCCTTGTCGAAGTCCTGCTTGATCAGCGTACGGACCTTCTGGGCGCTGCCGTAGTACGCGTCGTAGTAGCCGCTCGACAGGGCGTATGTGCCGAGCATGATGCGCCGCTTGACCTCGGCGCCGAAGCCGGCCTCGCGGGTCAGCGAGGTGACCTCCTCGGCGGAGTGCGAGCCGTCGTCGCCGGTACGCAGGCCGTAGCGCAGGCCGTCGAAGCGGGCGAGGTTGCTGGAGCACTCGCTCGGGGCGATCAGGTAGTACGCCGACAGCGCGAGGTCGAAGGACGGGCAGTCCAGCTCGACGATCTCCGCGCCCAGCTCCTTGAGGAGGGTCACGGACTCGTCGAAGCGCTGGATCACGCCGGCCTGGTAGCCCTCGCCGCGGAACTGCTTGACGACGCCGACGCGCATCCCGGCGACGCTGCCGTTGCGGGCGGCCTCGACGACCGGCGGGACCGGGGCGTCGATGGAGGTGGAGTCGAGCGGGTCGTGCCCGGCGATCACCTCGTGCAGCAGGGCCGCGTCCAGGACCGTACGGGCGCAGGGCCCGCCCTGGTCGAGGGAGGAGGAGAACGCCACCATGCCGTACCGGGAGACGGCCCCGTACGTCGGCTTCACGCCGACCGTGCCGGTGACGGCGGCCGGCTGACGGATGGAGCCGCCGGTGTCGGTGCCGATGGCGAGCGGGGCCTGGAACGAGGCCAGCGCGGCGGAGGAACCGCCGCCGGAGCCGCCCGGGATACGGGTGAGGTCCCAGGGGTTGCCGGTGGGCCCGTACGCGCTGTTCTCGGTCGAGGACCCCATGGCGAACTCGTCCATGTTGGTCTTGCCGAGGATGACGACGTCGGCGTCCTTCAGCTTCTTGGTGAGGGTGGCGTCGTACGGCGGAATCCACCCTTCCAGGATCTTGGAGCCGACGGTGGTGGGAACGCCCTCGGTGGTGAAGATGTCCTTGAGCGCGAGGGGAACGCCGGCCAGCGGCCCGAGCTTCTCCCCCTTGGCCCGCTTCTCGTCGACGGCACGGGCCTGGGCGAGGGCGCCCTCGCGGTCGATGTGCAGGAAGGCGTGCACCTTCTCGTCGACGGCCTCGATGCGGGCCAGGTGGGCCTCGGTGACCTCGACGGCCGTGAGCTCGCCGGAGGCGATCCTCGCGGCGATCTCGGCGGCGGTGAGCTTGATGATTGCGTCCGTCATGCGGATTACTCCTCCCCCAGGATCTGCGGCACCTTGAAACGCTGCTGCTCCTGGGCCGGGGCGCCGGAGAGCGCCTGCTCGGGGGTGAGCGACGGGCGGACCTCGTCCGGGCGCATGACGTTCGTCAACGGGAGCGGGTGCGAGGTCGGCGGTACGTCTTGGTCGGCGACCTCGCTGACGCGGGCGACCGCGCCGATGATGTCGTCCAGCTGGCCGGCGAAGTGGTCAAGCTCTTCGGGCTTCAGCTCCAGACGCGCCAGCCGGGCGAGGTGGGCGACCTCCTCGCGCGTGATGCCAGGCATGCAGCGATCCTCTGGGGTGAGTGTGTGTGGTTTGGCCTCAATCCTATGGGGCGGGGAGGGGTGACAGTGAAACGGTTAACAGCAGCTCTCTGAGAGACGGTGCAGCCACGCCCTTAAGGGGCGCGGGGAACTGCGCGATCAACCACGACGCCGCCGCAGCCGAACGACTTCAGTACCCGGCACTACCAAACGACTTCAGTACCCGGCACTACCCATGGAAGTTCAGTCGGCCGCAGGCAAGGCGGCCTTCGGCCGCTGCCACCCCCTGGCCCCCCGAGCCCGCAACCAAGCCGTCGTCTCCTCAGGAGGCATCGCCGCGGCGACCAGCCACCCCTGCACGGCATCGCACCGCAGATCCCGCAGCCGCTCCCACGTCTCGTCGTCCTCGACCCCCTCGGCGACCACGAGCAGCCCCAGCGAATGCGCCAGGTCGACGGTGCACCGCACGATCTCCGCGTCCTCCGCGTCGACCGCCAGCCGTGCCACGAACGAACGGTCGATCTTCAGCTCACTCACCGGCAGCCGCTTGAGGTGGACGAGCGAGGAGTACCCCGTGCCGAAGTCGTCCAGCGACATCTTCACGCCGTGCCCGGTCAGCCCGGCGAGCGTGTCGGCCGCCCGCTGCGGGTCCTCAAGGAGTACGTGTTCCGTTATCTCCAGTTGGAGCGCTCCCGCGGGCACTCCGTGCCGGGCGAGGCGCGCAGCGACCGAGCCCGCGAAGCCGGGAGTGTGCACGTCACGCGGGGACACATTCACCGCGACCGGCACGAACAGCCCCTGCGACCGCCACTGCGCCACCTGCCCGAGCGCCGTCTCCAGCACGTACTCCGTCAGCTGCGGCATCAGCCCGGACGACTCGGCGATCGCGATGAACTCGTCCGGCGGCACCTTCCCGCGCTCCGGGTGCACCCACCGCACCAGCGCCTCAAGACCGGCCACCTGCCCGTCGAAGCGCACCTTGGGCTGGTAGTGCAGCTCGACCTCGTGCGCGTCCAGCGCGCGGCGCAGGTCGGCGAGAAGACCGAGCCGGTCCGGGGTGTTGGAGTCCCGCTTGGACTCGTACACCTCCACCCCCGTACGGTCGCGTTTCGCCTGGTACATCGCCACGTCCGCGCGGCGCAGCAGGCCCTCGGCGTCGAGGGCGTGGTCGGGGAAGACGGCGACGCCGGCGCTGGCCTCCAGCACGAGGGTGAGGCCGTCGAGGTCGATCGGGGAGCTGAGCGCGGTGACCAGGCCGCGGGCGATCCTCGTGGCGGACGTCGTGGAGTCGGCGACCGGGAGTAACACGGCGAACTCGTCTCCGCCGAGCCGGGCGGCCTCCGCCCCGCGCGGCAGGGCCAGCCGCAGCCGGTCGGCGGTCTGCAGCAGCAGCCGGTCACCGGCGAGATGACCGAGGGTGTCGTTGACCGATCGGAACCGGTCCAGGTCGATCAGCATCAGGGCGGCGCGGGCGTCGATGCGCTCGGCGTCGTCGAGTGCGGTCCAGATGCGCTCCAGGAGCCACTGGCGGTTGGGGAGCCCGGTGAGCGGATCGCGCAGTTGCTCCTCCGCGCGGGCGCGGGCTATCCACAGGGTGGAGTCGAGGGCGATCAGGGGGATGGCGAACAGCGGCAGCAGGATCGGCTTGGCGACGGCGACCACACAGATCAGGGGTGCGATGCCGAGCAGTGCGACCGCGACCAGGCCGTGCCGGACCAGGGCGGTGCGGGCGATGGTGGGCAGTCCGCCGGGGCGGGGCGCGTGCAGGTACCACAGCAGGGTGCGCGAGACCGCGAGGTAGGCGGTCGCGACCAGGATGACCTCGGTGGCGGTGTAGAGGGACCAGGTGGCGGGGTGCCAGGGGGTCTCGACGGACGGTACGCGGCCGAAGGCGGCCAGCAGGAGGGCGCCGGCGCCGATGCCGAGGATGTCCACCGCGCCGTGCAGCACGCCCTGCCGCCAGCGGTGCCGCCGGGCTATGCCGACCAGGACGACGACGGTGAGGCTGACCAGCCCGGCGGGCACCCAGCCGTACAGCAGCAGGACGGCGAGGGTGAGCGCGGCGCCGGAGCCGGTGCCGCCCCACCAGCGGGCGCGGCCGAGCGCGACCAGGTGGCCGACGATGATGCCGGTCAGCACGGCCAGCGACCAGCCGGCCGTGCCGGACGGGAAGAGCGGGTGGTGGCCGGTGAACGCCCGCAGGAATCCGGCGCCGAGGGCGAACCCGGCGGCCGCGACGACCGCCGCGGGCAGCGCGGGCCAGGACAGGTGCCGTTCGGCGTCGACTCCTGGCAGTCCTGGGGCGTGCCCGGCGGTGAGGGCGGCGGCGTCGCATCCGGCCGGCACGATGCGCTGCCCGGCGTCGGTGTCCCTCGTCGCCGCGGCACTCGCACGCCAGGCAGAACGGAGGCCCCCTCGCCAGGCGCCGGCCATCCGGCGCAGCCGTGAGTACGGGGCGGCGCTCTCGGTCGGTTCCATTCCCGTCCCTCTCACAGCCGGCGGTGCCCACGCCACGCGGCCCGTTGCCCGACATCCATCAACGGCACCGCGTTGGAAAACCGTTCCCCGTGCTCGCCAGGAGCAAGGGAATGCCCCAACCGCAGCTGGGCACGGCAGGTGCACACCTCAACAGTAGGCCGCAGAAGGCTTCCACGGGCAGCGGTCGTCGACGGTTGCCCGAATGCGCCCCGGCCGCCCGTATGCATCTGATATGCGCCGATCGGGTGTTCCTCAACCGCTACTCGCCGGTCGGAAGCGCGACCTCCGACGCGGCCTCAGGCCCTTGCTCCAGAAGGACGTTGAACCCCTCCTCGTTCAGGACCGGCACCTTGAGCTGCATCGCCTTGTCGTATTTCGATCCGGGGTTGTCACCCACAACGACGAATGACGTCTTCTTCGAAACCGAACCCGTCACCTTGGCGCCCCGGGTCTGCAGCGCCTCCTTCGCGCCGTCCCGCGTGAAGTGTTCGAGCGTGCCGGTGACGACGACGGTGAGGCCTTCGAGCGGGCGGGGGCCCTCGTCCTCGCCGGTGCTCTGCTCCTCCAGGCGGACGCCGGCGGCCTTCCACTTGCGGATGATCTCGCGGTGCCAGTCCTCGGCGAACCACTCCTTGAGCGAGGCGGCGATGATGGGGCCGACCCCGTCGGTGGTGGCCAGTTCCTCCTCGGTCGCCTGCTCGATGCGGTCGATGGAGCGGAACTCGCGGGCCAGCGCCTCCGCGGCGACCGGGCCGACATGACGGATCGACAGGCCGGTCAGGACGCGGGCGAGCGGGCGCTGCTTGGCGGCCGCGATGTTCTCCAGCATCGCGAGGGCGTTCTTCTTGGGCTCGCCCTGCTGGTTGGCGAAGACCGTGGCGATCTTCTCCTCGCCGGTCTTGGGGTCCCGCTTGGGCAGGCCGCTGTCCTGGTCGAGGACGTACGCCTTGATGGGCAGCAGCTGCTCGACGGTGAGGTCGAACAGATCACTCTCGTCCTTCAGCGGCGGCTCCTCCGGCTCCAGCGGACCGGTGAGCGCGGCCGCGGCGACATAGCCGAAGTGCTCGATGTCCAGCGCCTTGCGGCCCGCCAGATAGAACAGCCGCTCGCGCAGTTGTGCGGGGCAGGCACGGGAGTTCGGGCAGCGCAGGTCGACGTCGCCCTCCTTCATCGGCCTCAGCGCCGTACCGCACTCGGGGCACTCGGACGGCATCACGAACTCGCGCTCGGTGCCGTCGCGCAGGTCGACGACCGGGCCGAGGATCTCCGGGATGACGTCACCGGCCTTGCGCAGCACCACCGTGTCGCCGATGAGGACGCCCTTGGCCTTGACGATGTCCTGGTTGTGCAGGGTGGCGAACTCGACCTCCGAGCCGGCCACCGTCACCGGCTCCACCTGCGCGTACGGCGTGACGCGGCCGGTACGGCCCACGCCGACGCGGATGTTGACGAGCTTGGTGTTGACCTCCTCCGGCGCGTACTTGTACGCGATCGCCCAGCGCGGGGCGCGGGCCGTCGAACCGAGGCGGCCCTGGAGGCGGATCTCGTCGAGCTTGACCACCACACCGTCGATCTCGTGCTCCACGGAGTGGCGGTTCTCGCCGTAGTACGCGATGAACTCCCGTACGCCTTCGAGGTCGTCGACCACCTTGTTGTGCTGCGAGGTGGGCAGGCCCCACTCCCCCAGCAGGTCGTAGACCTGGGAGAGGCGGGTGAGGCCCTGGAAGCCCTCCAGGGCGCCGATGCCGTGCACCACCATGTGCAGCGGGCGGGTGGCCGTGACGCGCGGGTCCTTCTGGCGCAGGGAACCGGCCGCCGCGTTGCGCGGGTTGGCGAAGGGCTTGTCGCCGGCCTCCACCAGGCGGCGGTTGAGCTCCTCGAACTTCTCCATCGGGAAGTAGACCTCGCCGCGGATCTCCACCAGGTCCGGGACGCGGTCGCCCTTCAGCCGGTCCGGGATCTCGGCGATGGTCCGGACGTTGGGGGTGATGTCCTCGCCGGTGCGGCCGTCGCCGCGGGTCGCCGCGCGCGTGAGGCGGCCGTGCTCGTAGGTGAGGTTGACGGCGAGGCCGTCGACCTTGAGCTCGCACAGGAAGTGGTAGTCCTGCGCACCCAGTTCGCGGGCGATGCGGTCGGCCCACGCGGCGAGCTCGTCGTCGTTGAAGGTGTTGTCGAGGGACAGCATGCGCTGGCGGTGCTCGACCGCCGTGAAATCCGTCTCGTAGGACCCGGCGACCTTCTGGGTCGGCGAGTCCGGGGTGCGCAGCTCCGGGTACTCCTCCTCCAGCTCCTCCAGGGTGCGCAGGAGCTGGTCGAACTCCGCGTCGCTGATGACGGGAGCGTCCTTCACGTAGTACCGGAAGCGGTGCTCCTCGACCTGCTCGGCGAGCCGCGCATGCCGCTCCCGTGCCTCGGCGGGTACCGCTGTGGACTCCGCTTGCTTGTCGCCGGCCACCGTGTTGTCCTCCCGTTACTCAGGGTTGTCCGCGAGGGATCTCGCCGCCCGGACGCAGTGGGCGAGGGCCCTGCGCGCGTACTCGGGGGAAGCGCCCGCGAGTCCGCACGTGGGCGTGACCGTGACCGCCTCCGGAAGAAGCCCCGGTGACAGCCCCAGCCTGCGCCACAGCGTCCTGACACCCATGACGCTACCGGCAGGGTCTGACAATGGGCCGTCCGTGCTCGGCACGACACCGGCGAACAGCCGGGTGCCGCCCTCCACGGCCTCGCCGATCGCGTCGTCGTCACGCTCGGTGAGAAGCGAGAAGTCGAAGGAGACGGCGGCGGCACCGGCCCGGCGCAGCAGCGCGAACGGGACGTCGGGGGCGCAGGAGTGGACCACGACCGGGCCGCCGTCGTGCACGCCGACGACGTCCCGGAGCGTGGCCTCGACGATCTGCCGGTCGACGGCTCGGTGGGTGCGGTAGCCGCTGGCGCTCCGCACCTGGCCGCGCAGTACGGCGGTGAGGGAGGGCTCGTCGAGCTGGAGCACGAGCCGGGCGCCGGGGATACGCCGCCGCACCTCGTCCAGGTGCAGGCGCAGGCCCTCGGTGAGGGAGGCGGCGAGGTCGCGGCATGCGCCGGGGTCGGACAGGACCGCCTCGCCGTTCTTCAGCTCGATGGCCGCGGCGAGCGTCCACGGCCCCACGGCCTGCACCTTCAGCGGGCCCTCGTACCCCTGCGTGAACTCCTCCAGGGCGTCGAGGTCCTCGCCGAGCCACGACCACGCCCGCTTGGTGTCCCGTCCCGGCCGGTCCCCGAGCCGCCAGCCACTGGGCTCCACGCGCGCGTACAGCTCGACGAGCATCCCGGCGGTCCGCCCGATCATGTCGGCGCCGGGCCCCCGCGCGGGCAGCTCGGGCAGGAACGGGAAGTCCTCGAAGGACCCGGTGACGGTCTTGGCGGCCTCACGGGCGTCCCCGCCCGGCAGGGAACCGACGCCGGTGGCGGCACCGAAGTGGAACTGGCTGTTTTCGCTCACTCCGGCAGCCTACGGAACGCCTGCCGCCGATTTCACCGCCCCGGCCGCACTGTCAGGTCGTTCACCTCCGCGTCCCTCGGCAGGTCCAGGGCCATCAGGATCGTCGTGGCGACGGACTCCGGGTCGATCCACTTCGACGGGTCGTACTCCTTGCCCTCCTGCTGGTGGACCTTGGCCTGCATGGGGCTCGCCGTGCGGCCGGGATAGACGGAGGTGACGCGGACGCCGCCCGCGTGCTCCTCGTGGCGCAGGGAGTCGGCGAGGGCCTTCAGGCCGTGCTTGGAGGCCGCGTACGCGGACCAGTCGGCGTGGGCGTTCAGCCCCGCGCCCGAGTTCACGAAGACCACGTGGCCGCGGGCGGCGCGCAGTTGGGGCAGGAGAAGACGGGTGAGCTCGGCGGGGGCGATGAGGTTGACGTTGAGCTGGTGACGCCAGGTCTTGGGGGTGAGGTCGCCGACCGGGCCCAGGTCGACCACGCCGGCGATGTGCAGCAGGGAGTCCACCCGGTCCGGCAGCGTCTGGTGGGACAGCGCCCAGCTCAGCCGGTCGGGGTCCGCGAGGTCGCCGACGAGGGTCCTCGCCCCGGGGAACTCGGCGGCCAGTTCCTTCGCGCGGCCCGCGTCGCGCGCGTGCAGCACGAGGTCGTCCCCGCGCGCGTGCAGACGGCGGGCCACGGCCGCGCCGATGCCGGAACCCGCCCCGGTGATCACATGTGTAGCCATGCCCGCCATGCTCGCATCACCCGCGTGTCATCACGCCACGCCCCGGCTCTCCTCCAGGTACGCCAGCGCACCCACCGGCTCCGCCGCGAAGAACACCAGGTCGGCCAGCGGCCGGGGCAGGAACCCCTCGTCCTCCATGCGGCGGAACTGCTCCTTCAGGCCGTCGTAGAAGCCCGCGGTGTTCAGCAGCACCACGGGCTTGTCGGTGTGGCCGTGCTTCTTCAGCTCCAGGATCTCCGTGGCCTCGTCGAGCGTGCCGGTGCCGCCCACCATGATCACCACGGCGTCGGACTTCTCCAGGAGCAGCTTCTTGCGCTCGGCCAGATCCCTGGCGATCACCATCTCGTCGACGCCCTGGCGCGCCTTGGCCGCCAGGAATTCCACGGAGACGCCCACGAGGCGTCCGCCCGCCTCCTGCACGCCGTCGGCCACCACCTTCATCAGGCCGACGTCCGAACCGCCCCACACCAGCGTGTGCCCGCCCTTGCCCAGCAGTTTCGCGAACTCGCGCGCGGGGCGCGTGTAGCGGTCGTCGAGGTCGGCGGCGGAGAGGAAGACGCAGATATTCATGGAGCAACCGTACGGGGGAAGAACCGGGCGCCCGCGAGCGCTTTTCCCGACATGACGCAGAACACGACCCGAGGCCACACGATCACCATCGAGCAGGGCACGCAGCGCGTGCGCGTCGTCCACGACGGGCAGGTGCTGGCGGAGAGCGACCGGCCCCTTGTCCTGCGGGAGACGGGCTGCCCCGTGCGCTACTACATCCCGCCGCAGGACGTCCGGCTCGACCTGCTCACCCCGTCGGAGACCCACACCGTCTGCCCGTTCAAGGGCACGGCGTCCTACTGGTCGCTGCCGGACGCCGCGGACCTCGTCTGGTCCTACCCGGAACCCAAGCCGGACGTGGCCGCGATCAAGGACCACCTCTGCTTCTACGAGGTGGAGGTGGCCTGACCTTCCTACAAGGTGGCCTGAGCCGGTCGGTTCAGGCCACGCCCGCCGTCGCGCGCGTGGTCGACGCGATGGTCGCCGAGCCGACCACGCGCGTGCCGTCGTACAGAACGATCGCCTGGCCCGGGGCCACGCCCCGGACCGGCTCGGTGAAGGTCACCTGGAGTTCGCCGTCGATGAGCTCCGCGGTCACCTCGGTCTCGCCGCCGTGGGCGCGCAGCTGGGCGGTGTAGGTGCCGGGGCCGACCGGGGCGGCGCCGCACCAGCGGGGCTTGATCGCGGTGAGCGCCGAGACGTCGAGGGCCTCGGCGGGGCCCACGGTGACCGTGTTGTTCACCGGCGAGATGTCGAGGACGTAGCGCGGCTTGCCGTCGGGCGCGGGGGTGCCGATCCTGAGCCCCTTGCGCTGGCCGATGGTGAAGCCGTACGCCCCGTCGTGGGTGCCCAGCTTGGTGCCGGACTCGTCGACGATGTCGCCCTCCGCCCGGCCGAGCCGGTTCGCCAGGAAGCCCTGGGTGTCGCCGTCGGCGATGAAGCAGATGTCGTGCGAGTCCGGCTTCTTGGCCACCGCCAGGCCCCGGCGCTCGGCCTCCGCGCGGATCTCGTCCTTTGTGGTGACCGTGTCACCGAGCGGGAACATCGCGTGCGCGAGCTGCTTCTCGTCCAGTACACCGAGGACGTACGACTGGTCCTTGGCCATGTCGGAGGCGCGGTGCAGCTCGCGGCTGCCGTCGGGCAGGGTCACGATCTTCGCGTAGTGCCCGGTGCAGACCGCGTCGAAGCCCAGCGCCAGCGCCTTGTCCAGCAGCGCGGCGAACTTGATCTTCTCGTTGCAGCGCAGGCACGGGTTGGGCGTGCGGCCCGCCTCGTACTCGGCGACGAAGTCCTCCACGACGTCCTCGCGGAAGCGGTCGGCGAGGTCCCAGACGTAGAACGGGATGCCGATGACGTCGGCGGCGCGGCGGGCGTCGCGGGAGTCCTCGATGGTGCAGCAGCCCCGCGCGCCCGTGCGGAACGACTGCGGGTTCGCGGAGAGCGCGAGATGGACTCCGGTCACGTCGTGGCCCGCCTCGGCCGCGCGGGCGGCGGCGACGGCGGAGTCGACCCCGCCGGACATGGCGGCGAGGACGCGGAGGGGGCGGGAGCGCTGCGGGGTGTCAGTCATAGCCCTTCCAGGGTACGGGGGCGCGGGAACCAGAGCCCGCGAGTATCCGTTCTCGATCACATGGAGCAGACGAAGGGCGGCGGCCAGGACCGGCGGATCGGGCGGCGCGCGCTGATCATCGGCGGGGCCGCGGCCGCGGTGGGCACGGGTGCCGTGCTGGCGCGGGACGAGCTGTCGCAGCTGTGGTGGCAGGTGCCCGGGGTGGAGAAGCCGCGGGTGGCGGGGGCCGTCGACTACACGGGCGCGCGCTGGGTGGCGGCCTCGTCGGCGAACTGGCGGCGGGCGGACCGGCCGGACGACTACACGATCGACATGGTGATCATCCATGTCACCCAGGGCAGCTTCGACAGCGCGGTGAGGGTCTTCCAGGACCCGGGGCACGGAGCGGCGTCGCACTACATCGTCCGCAAGGACGGCCACATCGCGCAGATGATCCGCGAGCTGGATGTGGCGTACCACGCGGGCAACCGCGACTACAACGAACGCAGCGTCGGCATCGAGCACGCGGGCTTCGTCGACCGCCCGCAGGACTTCACGGACGCGATGTACGCCGCGTCCGCCCGCCTCACGGCTGGGATATGCGCGCGGTACGGCATACCCGTCGACCGCGAGCACATCATCGGGCACGTGGAGGTGCCGGGCACCGACCACACCGATCCCGGGGAGCACTGGGACTGGGACCGGTACATGAAGCTCGTACGGCAGGCGAGCTCGGCTGCGACGCCGGCCTGACGCGGGATTACGTCAGCCCTGCCGCGCGGGCCCGTTCCACCGCCGGTCCGATGGCCTTGGCCACCGCCTCGGCGTCGGCCGTCGTGGAGGTGTGGCCGAGGGAGAAGCGGAGGGTGCCGCGGGCCAGGTCCGGGTCGGTGCCGGTGGCGAGCAGGACGTGGCTGGGCTGGGCGACTCCGGCGGTGCAGGCGGAGCCGGTGGAGCACTCGATGCCCTGGGCGTCCAGGAGCAGCAGCAGGGAGTCGCCCTCGCAGCCGGGGAACGTGAAGTGGGCGTTGGCCGGGAGGCGGTTCACCGGGTCACCGCCGAGGATCGCGTCCGGCACCGCCGTACGGACCACGTCGATCAGGTCGTCGCGCAGGGCGCCGATCTCGCGGGCGAACTGCTCGCGGTGCTCGGCGGCGTGCCGGCCGGCCACGGCGAAGGAGGCGATGGCGGGGACGTCGAGGGTGCCGGAGCGGACGTGACGCTCCTGGCCGCCGCCGTGCAGGACGGGTACGGGGCTGTACTCACGGCCCAGGATCAGCGCGCCGATGCCGTACGGGCCGCCGATCTTGTGGCCGGAGACGGTCATCGCGGCGAGGCCGGAGGCGGCGAAGTCGACCGGGAGCTGGCCGAAGGCCTGGACGGCGTCGGAGTGCAGCGGTACGCCGAACTCGGCGGCCGTCTCGGCGAGTTCGCGGATCGGCAGGACCGTGCCGATCTCGTTGTTCGCCCACATGACGGTGGCGAGGGCGACGTCGTCGGGGTTGCGGGCGATGGCCTCGCGCAGGGCCTCGGGGTGGACCCGGCCGTAGGAGTCGACGGGGAGGTACTCGACGGTGGCGCCCTCGTGTTCGCCGAGCCAGTGGACGGCGTCCAGGACGGCGTGGTGCTCGACGGGGCTGGCCAGGACCCGGGTGCGGGCCGGGTCGGCGTCACGCCGGGACCAGTACAGGCCCTTGACGGCGAGGTTGTCGGCCTCGGTGCCGCCGGAGGTGAAGACGACCTCGCTGGGGCGGGCGCCGAGGGCTTCCGCGAGGGTCTCGCGGGCTTCCTCGACGGTGCGGCGGGCCTGGCGGCCGGATGCGTGGAGGGAGGAGGCGTTGCCCGTACTGCGCAGGTGGGCGGTGAGTGCCTCTGCCGCCTCCGGGAGCATCGGGGTGGTCGCGGCGTGGTCGAGGTATGCCATGGTGACGCCGATTCTACGCGCGGCGGTCCTTGGCTGGTTTCGAGGTTGGCCGGGGTTGGTGTCCACCCCCTCTAGTCGTAGGTCGCCCTCAGAAGCTCCAGGAAATCGTGTTGTCCGCCTGCATGAATGCCGCCAGGACCAGCAGGTCCGCGACGCCCAGGCCGAGGCCGAGGTAGGCGCGGAAGCGGCGGTTGGTGCCGCGCCAGAGGGCGATGGTGGCCAGGGCGATGGCGATGGGGCCGAGGAAGATGTTGAGGACCAGAAGGCCCAGGAGGCCCAGGACGAAGGACGCGACGGCCATGCCGTCGGTGTCGTGGATGCCGGTGCGGCGCTTGGCCGGTGCGGTCAGTTGCATGATGGGCTCCTGACGGTCAGTGGGTCGGCGTCCGGCGCCGACGGCCGTGACGCTCACGGAGTGCGAAGACGCCGAGCCAGGCGGCGATCACGGCGGCGGTGACGAGGGTGAAGCCGATCGGCGCGTGGGCCACGGTGCCCATGACCACGCCGAGCAGCAGGAGCGCGGCGACCAGGAAGAGCATGGGATGAGTCCCCTCCGCTTCGGTGAACGCTTGTAGTTACACTTGTTCACTGACTTCCCAGTCTAGCGCGCCGCACGACTTCCCAATTACAGAGAACAGTTGTTAACTGCATGGTATGAGTCACACCCTCGGCATCCGGCAGGCGCAGAAGCAGAAGACCCGACAGGCGCTCCTGGACGCCGCGTTGGAGCTGCTGGAGGAGCAGAGCCTGAGCAGCCTGGGTCTGCGCGAGGTCACCCGTGCGGTCGGTGTCGCCCCGACCGCCTTCTACCGGCACTTCCGCTCCACCGCGGACCTCGGCGTGGCCCTGGTCGAGGAGGCGCTGAGCAGTCTGCACCCGACGATCCGCACCATCGTGTCCACGGCCGGTGACAGCGACGAACGCATCACCCGCGCCGTGGAGTTGATCGGCGGTCATGTGCGGGCCCACCCCGCCCACGTCCGCTTCATCGCCCGCGAGCAGCACGGCGGGGTCCAGCCGGTGCGGGAGGCCATTCGCGGTCAACTGGCCCTGTTCACCGAGGAAGTGAAGGCCGAACTGGCCAAGGATCGCGCGGCCGAGGGCTGGAGCGACGACGATCTGCTGATGCTCGCGGGGCTGTACGTCGACCAGATGCTGGTCACGGCCTCGCTCTTCCTGGAGGCCCTGGGCTCCGAGGAACAGCAACGGCGGGTCGCCCGGCTGGCGACCCGCC
>NZ_BJND01000032.1 GCF_006539505.1 Streptomyces spinoverrucosus | reverse complement strand
AACGTCCCCTGGCTCCGCCGCAGCGCGCGTGGCTGCGGGCAGTCGTGCCGCTGGGGCGGCACGGGTGGGCGCAGCGGCACCCCGTTGCGCCGGGTTGCGTGACGCCCTGCCCCAGCCGCGACGCCGGGTGTGGATTTACTCCTGGTGCGTGTCCTCCGGGGCGATCGGCGGGGGCGGCGGAGCCGTGGGGCGGAGTTTTAGCCAGGTCAGGAAGAAGAGGCCCAGGAGGAGCATGCCCAGGCCGGTCCAGAGGTTGATGTTGACGCCCTCGGCCTTGTCGATCGCCGCCTGGTCGTCCGTGAGGCCCACGATCGTGACGATGATGCCGTAGACGACGAACAGGCCACCGATGATGCGCCGGATGTCGAAGAGACGGGCGGCCGTCGCGGACTTGGTCTCCAGTTCCGTGACCTCCCGCACGACGTCACGCTCGGAGTACTCGTGGTGCTCTGACATGGTCTCTCAATCCTCCCGCGGTCAGAACGAGAACGGGATGTAGCAGGCGGCAGCCAGGATCACCGCGCCCCAGCCGAGCAGCGCCGGCTTGCGGTACCACGCCTCGTCGCCCACCGCGGGCGGCTCCGCCATGCCGGGGGAGCGGGTGCCGTAGACGAGGCCCTGGAGGTCGGCCGTGGGCTTGGGGGCGGTGAAGAGGGAAACGGCGACCATGACGACCGCGCCGGCCACGAAGCCCGCGATCGCGGAGACGAAGTTGGCGCCCTGGTCGGAGGGGATGTCGACGATGCCCTCCCGGTAGATGACGAAGTAGTTGACCATCGCGGCCGTGGTGCCGGCGAGGAGGCCCCAGAAGCCGGACTTCATCGATGCGCGCTTCCAGAACATGCCGATGATGAAGACGACGAACATCGGGACGTTGAAGAAGGAGAACAGCGTCTGGAGGTACGCCATGATGTTCGAGAAGGCCGACGCCAGGAACGCCGTGCCGATGGAGGCCAGGACGCCGACCGCCGTGATGATGCGGCCGAAGCGGACGTAGTAGCCGTCGTCCCGGCCCCGGACCACGTACCTCGCCCAGATGTCGTTGGTGAACACCGTGTTGAAAGAAGACACGTTGGCCGCCATGCCCGCCATGAAGGCCGCCAGCAGACCGGTCACCGCGATGCCGAGGACACCGTTGGGGAGCAGGTCCTGCATCAGGTACGGGATCGCGTCGTTGTACTGGTAGCCCGACTCCGGCGTGCCGAACCGGGGGATCAGCGCGGCGGCGACCAGGCCGGGGATCATCACCAGGAAGACGATGAAGATCTTCGGGAACGCGGCGATCAGCGGGGTGCGCTGGGCGGCGGAGAGGTTCCTGGCGGACAGGGCGCGCTGGACCTCGGCGAAGTTCGTGGTCCAGTAGCCGAAGGAGAGGACGAAGCCCAGGCCGAGGACGATCGTGAGCCAGTTCGCGCCGAGCGGGTTGGCGTCGCCGATGCCAGTGCCGCCCCAGGCCGTCATGAAGTCATCGCCCCGGCTGGCGGTGAGGGTGTCGGACAGGCCGTCCCAGCCGCCGACCTTCTTCAGGGCCAGGATCGAGAGCGGGATGAGTGCGGCGAGGATGACGAAGAACTGGAGTACCTCGTTGTAGATCGCCGAGGACAGGCCGCCGAGGGTGATGTAGGCGAGGACGAAGAAGCCCGCCACGACGATCGCCACCCACTGCGGCCAGCCCAGCAGTGCCTCGACGACGATGGCGAGGGCGTAGAGGTTGACGCCCGCGATGAGGACGGCGGCGAAGGCGAACAGGATCGAGCTGAGCAGGTGCGCCGACTTGTCGAAGCGCAGGAGCAGGAACTCGGGGACCGAGCGGACCTTGCTGCCGTAGTAGAACGGCATCATCACCAGGCCGAGGAAGACCATGGCCGGGATGGCGCCGACCCAGTACCAGTGGGTGGTGTAGACGCCGTACTGGGCGCTGTTGGCGGCCATGCCGAGGATCTCGGTTGCGCCGAGGTTGGCCGCGATGAACGCCAGGCCGGTGATCCAGGCGGGCAGGGAGCGCCCGGAGAGGAAGAAGTCGAGGCTGGTCTTCACCGAGGCGCGGGCGGCGAAGCCGACACCGAGGACGACGACGAAGTAGATGCCGAGGATCGTGTAGTCGAGCCAGTTGGTGGGGAGCCGTAGCTCGGCGGCCAGATATGTGGGGGTTTGCATACGCACTCGCTTCGTTGCGTGAACTTGTGCGGATCGGAACCTACGCCTGGGCGTTCGCTAATTGAACACTTCCGTTGTCGAGCTTTGATTGATTGTGATGTTGACTGTCGTGGTGAGTTGTGTTTTGGTGTGTTGAGTTCTGTTGAATGATTGGGTGGCTCGAATGAGGAGTCCGCGGTGAAGAAGACCTCGACCCGTCTGGCGGACGGTCGTGAGCTGATCTACTACGACCTGCGTGACGACGCCGTGCGCGACGCGGTCGACCGCCGTCCGCTGGAGCGGACCGTGACGACCTCCGAGATCCGCCACGACGAGCTGCTGGGCGACGCGGTCGCGATCGCCTCGCATCGCCAGGGCCGGACCTACCACCCGCCGGCCGACGAGTGCCCCCTGTGCCCGTCGCAGGGCGAGCGGCTCAGTGAGATCCCCGACTCGTCGTACGACGTGGTCGTCTTCGAGAACCGCTTTCCCTCGCTGGCCGGTGACTCCGGGCGCTGTGAGGTCGTCTGCTTCACCTCCGACCACACCGCGTCCTTCGCGGATCTGAGCGAGGAGCAGGCGCGGCTGGTCCTGGACGCGTGGACCGACCGTACCTCGGAGCTGTCCCATCTGCCCTCCGTCGAGCAGGTCTTCTGTTTCGAGAATCGGGGCCGGGAGATCGGTGTGACCCTGGGCCACCCGCACGGGCAGATCTACGCCTACCCCTTCACCACCCCGCGCACCGCCCTGATGCTGCGGTCCCTCGCGGCCCACAAGGACGCCACGGGCGGGGAGAACCTCTTCGACGCCGTCCTGGAGCGCGAGCTCGCCGACGAGCGGGTCGTCCTTGAGGGTGAACACTGGGTGGCCTTCGTGCCGTACGCCGCGCACTGGCCGTACGAGGTCCACCTGTACCCGCGTCGCCGGGTGCCCGACCTGCTCGCGCTCGACGAGGGGGCCCGGTCGGAGTTCGCCCAGGTCTATCTGGAACTCTTGAGGCGCTTCGACCGTATCTTCGGCG
The DNA here is from genome assembly GCF_006539505.1 of Streptomyces spinoverrucosus. Classification (GTDB taxonomy): domain Bacteria; phylum Actinomycetota; class Actinomycetes; order Streptomycetales; family Streptomycetaceae; genus Streptomyces; species Streptomyces spinoverrucosus. The sequence goes on along the minus strand of NZ_BJND01000032.1, from coordinate 134,262 downwards.
AGGGTGAGCCTCCGACGCCGTACATCGCCGCCTGGCACCAGGCGCCGTTCGGCCAGCTGGAGGAGTTCGAGGGCGTCAGCCGTGACGACTTCGCGCTCCACCTGGAGCTTTTCACCATCCGCCGTACTTCCGGCAAGCTGAAGTTCCTCGCGGGTTCCGAATCCGGCATGAGCGTGTTCATCAACGACGTGCCGCCGGAGCGCGCGGCCGAGCGATTGCGAGAGGTAGCTAGTTCATGAGCGGGAAGTACCTGGTCACGGGTGGTGCGGGATACGTGGGCAGCGTGGTCGCCCAGCATCTGCTGGAGGCCGGTCACGAGGTCGTCGTACTCGACAACCTGTCCACCGGATTCCGTCAGGGCGTGCCCTCCGGTGCTTCCTTCATCGAGGGCGACATCCGCGACGCCGCCAAGTGGCTGGACTCCTCGTTCGACGCGGTGCTCCACTTCGCCGCCTCCTCCCAGGTCGGCGAGTCCGTCGTACGGCCGGAGAAGTACTGGGACAACAACGTCGGCGGCACGATGGCCCTGCTCGCCGCCATGCGGGCGGCCGGCGTGCGCAAGCTGGTCTTTTCTTCTACGGCCGCCACCTACGGTGAGCCGGAGCAGGTGCCGATCGTCGAGTCCGCGCCCACCGCGCCGACCAACCCCTACGGTGCCTCCAAGCTCGCCGTCGACCACATGATCACGGGCGAGGCGAAGGCGCACGGGCTGGGCGCAGTCTCGCTGCGCTACTTCAACGTCGCCGGCGCCTACGGTGAGTTCGGCGAGCGGCACGACCCCGAGTCGCACCTGATCCCGCTGGTCCTGCAGGTTGCCCAGGGCAGGCGCGACGCGATCTCCGTCTACGGCGACGACTACCCGACGCCCGACGGCACCTGCATCCGCGACTACATCCACGTCGCGGACCTCGCGGAGGCGCACCTGCTGGCCGTCGAGGCCGCCGTCCCGGGCGAGCACCTGATCTGCAACCTCGGCAACGGCAACGGTTTCTCCGTCCGCGAGGTCATCGAGACGGTCCGGCAGGTCACCGGCCACCCGATCCCCGAGGTGGTCGCCCCGCGCCGGGGCGGCGACCCGGCGGTGCTGGTGGCGTCGGCGCGGACGGCGCGCGAGCGGCTCGGCTGGAACCCGTCCCGCGCGGACCTCGCCGGGATCGTCGCCGACGCCTGGGACTTCGCGCAGCGGCGCGGCAAGTAGAAGCTAGGAAAGGGTCAGGGGCAGGGCATGAGCGAGGCTGTCGCAGAGGCTGTCGCCGAGCGGTTCAAGGAGCTGTACGGGGCCGATCCGCAGGGCGTGTGGGCCGCGCCGGGACGGGTCAACCTCATCGGTGAGCACACCGACTACAACGACGGCTTCGTGATGCCGTTCGCGCTGCCGCACACCGCGGTCGCGGCGGTCTCCCGCCGGGACGACGGCGTGCTGCGGCTGCACTCGGCGGACATCGAAGGCGACGCGGGCGGCGTGGTCGAGCTGCGCGTGGACGCCCTGGAGCCGGAGTCGGACAAGAACTGGACGGCGTACCCGGCGGGCGTGGTCTGGGCGCTGCGCGCGGCGGGCCACGAGGTGAGCGGCGCGGACATCCACCTCGCCTCCACCGTCCCGGCGGGCGCCGGCCTGTCGTCCTCGGCGGCGCTGGAGGTGGTGATCGCTCTCGCCCTGAACGATCTCCACGACCTCGGCCTGAAGGGCTGGCAGCTGGCCCGCCTGTGCCAGCGCGCGGAGAACGTCTACGTCGGCGCCCCGGTCGGCATCATGGACCAGACCGCGTCCGCCTGCTGCACCGCCGGACACGCCCTGTTCCTCGACACCCGCGACCTCTCCCAGCGCCAGATCCCCTTCGACCTCGCGGCCGAGGGGCTGCGGCTGCTGGTCGTCGACACCCAGGTCAAGCACGAGCACAGCACCGGCGAGTACGGCAAGCGGCGGGCCGGCTGCGAGAAGGGCGCGGCCCTGCTGGGCGTCGACGCCCTGCGCGACATCCCGTACGCCGAGCTGGACGCGGCTCTGGAGCGCCTCGGCGACGACGAGGAGGTCCGCAGGCTGGTCAGGCACGTGGTCACGGAGGACGAGCGCGTCGAACGCGTCGTCTCGCTGCTGGAGTCGGGCGGGACGCGGGCGATCGGCCCGGTCCTCACCGAGGGCCACGCCTCCCTGCGCGACGACTTCCGAATCTCCTGCACGGAGCTGGACCTGGTCGTCGACACCGCCCTGTCGGCCGGGGCCCTGGGCGCCCGGATGACGGGCGGCGGCTTCGGCGGATCGGCGATCGTGCTGGCGGAGGTGACGGACGTCGACACCATCACCAAGGCGGTTCAGGAGGCGTTCGCGGCCGCGGGCTTCACGGCGCCCCGGGTGTTCGAGGCGGTGCCTTCGGCGGGGGCGCGGCGGGTGCGGTAGGGCCGGCCGCGGTCAGTTGGTACGGAGGCGCTTGGTCAGCGTGAACTCCGTGATGCCGGGCGGGTAGTCGGGGATCGTGCAGACCACCTCGTACCCCCGCCGCTGGTAGAAGCCGGGGGCCTGGAAGTCCCAGGTCTCCAGGCGGGCGGCGGTGCAGCCGCGCTCCGCGCGGGCGATGCGTTCCGCCTCGGCCAGCAGGTGGGAGCCCAGGCCCGTGCCGCGGTGGCGTTCGCCGACCCAGAGGTACGTCACATGCAGCCAGGTCGTCCAGGTGTGCCCGACCAGGCCGCCCGCCAGGTCGTCCGTGGCGTCCAACGCCCAGATGTGCAGGGGGGCTTGGCGTTCGGCGTGGGTGCCGCGCAGGGCGCGCAGCACGGGGGAGGCTGCCGTATTGGTGTCACGGAGCCGGGAACGAAGAAGATCGCGCCGGGTCCTGTCGACTTCTGTCTCAATACGAAACATGCGGCTCACCATAAACGCGCCGGACAACCAGTTCTGCAAATTACCTTCCGCTCCTGCCGCCCGCCCGTACTCTGATGAACAGCACCGGTGGGGGCCGGTGCTGTTCAGGGGGCGAGACAAGTCGGGTACGACGCCCGAAGTGGGGGTAGCAGTCTCTGCACGGCGGCGGCCGTGCGGCTGCGGCGACCCCGTCCTGGGGAACGGCAGAAACAACAACCCAGGACTGCTTCGGGTGTCGTACCCGCACTGGTCACCGGCTCCCGTCGATGGGTGTCCCCTGCTCTTGGAGAGCGCGGGGAAGGGGGTTTCGTGGTTCGCATCCGAGTCCTGGTCGTCGACGACCACCGTATCTTCGCCGAGTCCCTCGCCGCGGCGCTCGCCGCCGAGCCCGACGTCGATGTCTCCGCGGCCGGCAGCGGTCCCGCCGCGCTGCGCAGCCTGGAGCGCGCGGCCGGTGAGGGCCGCCGGTTCGACGTACTGCTCGTCGACGCCGACCTGGGGGGCAACGTCCCCGGGATACGACCCGCGGCGCCCGTGCAGGAAGGCGGCGTGGACGGAGTCGTGGACGGCATCTCCCTGGTCGCCGGGGTCCGTTCCGCGCAGCCCGGGGTGCGGGTCGTCGTGCTCGCCGAGAAGGACGATCCCCGGCGTGCCGCGCTGGCCCTGCAGGCCGGGGCGAGCGGCTGGGTCGCCAAGGACTGTTCGCTGTCGAGGCTGCTCACCGTCATCCGGGGCGTGCTGCGCGACGAGACGCATCTGCCGCCCGCCCTGCTCACCGGCGTGCTGCGCGAACTGACGGCCGCGCGCCGGCATCGCACCGAGAGCGAACGGCTGGTGGAGTCCCTCACCCCGCGCGAGCGGGAGGTCCTGCGGTGCATGGTCGCGGGCCTGGGCCGCAAGGCCGTCGCCGAACGCCTGTACCTCTCCCCGCACACGGTACGCACCCACATGCAGAACGTCCTCGGCAAACTGGGCGTCCACTCCACCCTCGCCGCCGTCGCACTGGCCCGCCGGGCCGGCGTGGGCCCAGCCGACCTGGGCCCCACGGCCCGCCTCACCCCAGAACAAAGCAACAGCGCCTGACCGGCTGCGGCGGCGCAGCGCCCTGAAGCAACGCGGGTCACCTGATCGCCTTCGGCCGGGCAACGCCCCAAAGGGGCGCGGGGAACTGCGCGACCAGCCCCCACCGGCCCGCGGCCGACGGACGCCCGAGCCCGTGGTGCTGTCGGCGGGTCGCCTGATGGGCTTCGGTCGAGCAACGCCCTAAAGGGGCGCGGGGAACTGCGCGACCAGCCCCCACCGGCCCGCGGCCGACGGACGGCCGAGCCGGTGGTGCTGTCGGCGGGTCGCCTGATCGGGTTCGGCGGTGCAGCGCGCCATAGGGGCGCGGGGAACTGCGCGACCAGCCCCCACCCGCCCGCAGACGACAACGGCCGAGCCCGCAGCGCACCTACCCGGGGATGTTGTCGAACGGCGCCGTCAACTGACGCAACAACGCCGCCAGTTCAACGCGCTGAGCGCGCGAGAGCTCCGCGAGAATCGCCCGTTCCTGGTCCAGCAGCCCCGCCAGCGCCTGGTCCGCACGGTCCCGACCCTCATCCGTGAGCCGCACCAGTACCCCGCGCCGGTCGCTGGGATCGGGCAGCCGCTCCACCAGACCCTTCTTCGCCAGCCGGTCGATACGGTTCGTCATCGTGCCCGACGTGACCAGGGTCTGGGTCAGCAACTGTCCGGGCGAGAGCTGATACGGCGTCCCCGCACGCCGCAGCGCCGTCAGGACGTCGAACTCCCACGGCTCCAGATTGTGCTCGGAGAAGGCCAGCCGACGCGCGCGGTCCAGGTGCCGGGCCAGCCGACTCACCCGGCTCAGAACCTCCAGCGGCTCCACGTCGAGGTCCGGGCGCTCCCGGCGCCACGCTGCGACCAGCCGATCGACCTCGTCCTCCATGGCGATCAGTGTAGTGGTTGTGTCGACATGAAGTCTCTTGACGTCGAGATACTTGCTTGCCAAGCTGAAGGCATGGCCGACCCCACCTGGGACCCCGCCCAGTACCTGCGGCACGCCGGACACCGTGCCCGCCCCTTCACCGACCTCCTGGCCCAGGTCCCCGACCTGCCCACCGACCCGCCCCGTATCGCCGACCTCGGCTGCGGCCCCGGCAACCTCACCGCACTGCTCGCCGCCCGCTGGCCCACCGCCAACATCACCGGCTACGACAACTCACCCGAGATGCTGCACCGGGCCCGCGCCGAGCACGCGGACGCCGGCCGCCTCGACTTCGCCCACGCCGACCTGCGCACGTGGGCGCCCAGTGAGCCGTACGACCTGATCTTCAGCAACGCCACGCTCCAGTGGATCCCCGATCACGCGGACCGTTTCGCCGACTGGATCGCCGGGCTCGTCCCCGGCGGCACCTTCGCCTTCCAGGTCCCCGGCAACTTCGACGCCCCCAGCCACCGCCTGATGCGCGAACTGGCCGCATCCCCGCGCTGGCGGGACCGCCTGTCCGGCACCCTCCGGCACGCCGACGCCGTCCTCACCCCCGAGGCCTACCTCGAACGCCTCACCGACCTCGGCTGCGCGGCCGACGTGTGGGAGACCACGTACATCCACCTCCTCACCGGCGAGGACCCGGTCCTCGACTGGGTGAAGGGCACCGGACTGCGCCCGATCCTCACCGCCCTCGCCGACGACCCCGACGCCGCGCGAGCCTTCGAGGACGAGTACCGCACCACCCTCCGCGAGGCCTATCCACCGACCCGGCACGGCACACCGTTCCCCTTCCGCCGCATCTTCGCGATCGCCCGCAAGGAGGCGTGATGATCACCGCCGTGGACCACGTCCAGCTCGCCGCCCCACCCGGCTGCGAGGACCGGCTGCGCGCCTACTACGCGGACGTCCTCGGCACGATCGAGATCCCCAAGCCACCGGCACTCGCGGCACGCGGCGGCTGATGGTTCCAGGCGGGGGCGGCGCAGCTGCACCTCGGCATCGAGCCCGACTTCCGCCCCGCCCGCAAGGCCCACCCGGGCCTGCGGGTCACGGACATCGCGTCGTACGCCGCCCGGCTCACCGCCCACGGCGCCACCGTCACCTGGGACGACCACCTCCCGGGCCACCGCCGCTTCTACTCCACGGACCCGGTCGGCAACCGCCTGGAGTTCCTGGAGCCGAACTGAACGGCACCCGCCCGCGCGCCGCCGGATCGCCGGTTCGGCAGCGCCGGTAAAAGGGGCGCGGGGAACTGCGCGACCAGCCACGACGGACCGCACGACGAACCACGACGGACCGCACGACGAACCACGACGGACTGCGCGACCAGCCACAACGGCGCCGCAGACGATCACCGCACGCACCACACCCCCAGCGCAGCGCTCAGCTCTTCCGATGCCCGATCAGCCGAGGCTTCTGCTCCAGCCCGTCCAGCCCGTGCCACGCCAGATTCACCAGATGCGCCGCCACCTCCGCCTTCTTCGGCCGGCGCACCTCCAGCCACCACTGCCCGGTCAGCGCGACCATGCCGACCAGCGCCTGGGCGTACAAGGGCGCGAGCTTGGGATCGAAACCGCGGCTTTTGAACTCGCGGCCCAGGATGTCCTCCACCTGGGTGGCGATGTCCGAGATCAGCGACGCGAACGAACCCGTCGACTGCGGGATGGGCGAGTCACGGACCAGGATGCGGAAACCGTCCGTGTACTCCTCGATGTAGTCCAGCAGCGCGAACGCCGCCTGTTCGCACAGTTCCCGGGGGTGGCCCGCCGTGAGCGAGCTGGTCACCATGTCCAGCAGGCGCCGCATCTCGCGGTCCACCACGACCGCGTACAGCCCTTCCTTGCCGCCGAAGTGCTCGTACACCACCGGTTTCGAGACGCCCGCCTTCGCCGCGATCTCCTCCACCGACGTGCCCTCGAAGCCCTTCGCGGCGAAGAGGGTGCGACCGATCTCCAGCAGCTGCTGGCGCCGCTCCGCACCGGTCATACGGGTACGGCGCGCACGCCGCGGCTTGTCGTTGCTGGGGGTGCTGCTGGAGTCGGTCGCCACGGCGTCAATCATGCCGCCTCGGCGGTCTGCCTCCCCCGCCGGGCGCCGTCTCCACCGGAGTTACGGCGGGAATCGATACGCGAGCGTGACGGCCAGCGCACGTCGTACGCCCACCCGGCGAGTTCGAACCAGCGGATCAGCCGGGCGGAGGAGTCGATCTGGCCGCGCTCCACACCGTGCCGCGCCGACGTCGGGTCGGCGTGGTGCAGGTTGTGCCAGGACTCACCGCAGGACAGGATCGCCAGCCACCACACGTTGCCCGACTTGTCCCGCGACTTGAACGGCCGCTTGCCCACGGCGTGGCAGATCGAGTTGATCGACCAGGTCACGTGGTGCAGCAGCGCCACCCGGACGAGCGACCCCCAGAAGAACCCGGTGAACGCGCCCCACCAGGACATCGTCACCAGACCGCCGATCAGCGCCGGCAGCGCCAGGGACACCACCGTCCAGACGATGAACTGCCGGGAGATCGCCCGCAGCGTCGGGTCCTTGATCAGGTCCGGCGCGTACTTGTCCTGCGGAGTGCGCTCCTCGTCGAACATCCAGCCGATGTGCGCCCACCACAGGCCCTTCATCAGGGCCGGGACGGTCTCGCCGTACCGCCACGGGGAGTGCGGGTCGCCCTCCGCGTCGGAGAACTTGTGATGCTTGCGGTGGTCGGCCACCCAGCGCACCAGGGGGCCCTCGACCGCCATGGACCCGGCGATCGCCAGCGCGATCTTCAGGGGCCGCTTGGCCTTGAACGAACTGTGGGTGAAGTGCCGGTGGAAACCGATCGTGATGCCGTGGCAGCCGAGGAAATAGAAGAAGACCAGCAGACCCAGGTCCAGCCAGCTCACCCCCCAGCCCCACGCCAGCGGCACCGCCGCCATCAGCGCGAGGAACGGGACGATGATGAAGAGCAGGAGCGCACCCTGCTCGACAGAACCCTTCCGGTCGCCGCCGAGCGTGGCGGACGGCAGGGGTCCGGTGGTGGCCTGAGAGGTCGACTTCGGGGCGTCGTCGATCACATCGGAGCTCGTGGTCATGGGTGCGTCCCCTGTGGGGTCGTGGGTTGAGACAGGTGCCGAGGGGTAGCGGAAAGGCGGGTACGGCTCGGACGAGACCTCCCTACGGTTCCGTAACCTACGGCGTCGTAAGTATGGCAGTGCGTCGCCCGGCGGCAAGAGCCCGTGGGCCTGCGCGTCCCGGCCGACACCTATCCTTGGAATCGGTCGGACAGCGCGGTCCGCTCTGATTCCTTCCCCGGAAGTCCGGCCCGTAATGCGGCGCCAGCCGTGCGACGGTCACCGGGTTCCCCACCACACGAGCTTCAGACGAGCTTCAACACTGCAAGGAGCCGCACCTGTGAGCAGTGCCGACGACCAGACCACGACCAGCAGTGAGCTGCGCGCCGACATCAGGCGGCTGGGCGACCTCCTCGGCGAGACCCTCGTCCGCCAGGAAGGCCCTGAGCTGCTGGAACTCGTCGAGAAGGTGCGCCGCCTCACCCGTGAGGACGGCGAGGCCGCCGCCGAGCTGCTGCGCGGCACCGAACTGGAGACGGCGGCCAAGCTGGTCCGCGCCTTCTCCACCTACTTCCACCTGGCCAACGTCACCGAGCAGGTGCACCGCGGCCGCGAGCTGCGCGCCAAGCGTGCCGCCGAGGGCGGACTTCTCTCCCGTACCGCCGACCGGCTGAAGGACGCCGACCCCGAGCACCTGCGGGAGACCGTCCGCCACCTCAATGTTCGTCCGGTGTTCACGGCCCACCCCACCGAGGCCGCCCGCCGTTCGGTCCTCAACAAGCTCCGGCGCATCGCCAAGCTCCTCGACACCCCGGTCCTCGACTCCGACCGGCGCCGCCACGACACCCGGCTGGCCGAGAACATCGACCTCGTCTGGCAGACCGACGAGCTGCGCGTCGTACGCCCCGAACCGGCCGACGAGGCCCGCAACGCGATCTACTACCTGGACGAGCTGCACGCCGGCGCCGTCGGCGACGTCCTGGAGGACCTGACGGCGGAACTGGAGCGCGTCGGCGTCAAGCTTCCCGACGACACCCGCCCCCTCACCTTCGGCACCTGGATCGGCGGCGACCGAGACGGCAACCCCAACGTGACCCCCGAGGTCACCTGGGAGGTGCTGATCCTCCAGCACGAGCACGGCATCAACGACGCCCTGGAGATGATCGACGAACTCCGCGGCTTCCTGTCGAACTCCATCCGCTACACCGGCGCCACCGAGGAACTCCTGGAGTCCCTCCAGGCCGACCTGGAGCGCCTGCCCGAGATCAGCCCCCGCTACAAGCGCCTCAACGCCGAGGAGCCCTACCGGCTCAAGGCCACCTGCATCCGGCAGAAGCTGGAGAACACCAAGCAGCGCCTCGCCAAGGGCACCCCGCACGAGCCGGGCCGCGACTACCTCGGCACCGGCGAGCTGCTGCACGACCTGAAGCTGATCCAGACCTCGCTGCGCGAGCACCGCGGCGGCCTGTTCGCCGACGGCCGCCTGGACCGCACCATCCGCACCCTGTCCGCGTTCGGCCTCCAGCTCGCCACCATGGACGTACGCGAACACGCGGACGCCCACCACCACGCCCTCGGCCAGCTCTTCGACCGGCTCGGCGAGGAGTCCTGGCGGTACGCCGACATGCCGCGTGACTACCGTACGAAGCTCCTCGCCAAGGAACTCCGCTCGCGCCGTCCGCTCGCCCCCAGCCCCGCGCCCGTCGACGCGGCCGGCGCCAAGACCCTCGGCGTCTTCCAGACGGTCAAGAAGGCCCTGGAGGTCTTCGGCCCCGAGGTCATCGAGTCGTACATCATCTCGATGTGCCAGGGCGCCGACGACGTCTTCGCCGCCGCCGTCCTCGCCCGCGAGGCGGGCCTGATCGACCTGCACGCGGGCTGGGCCAAGATCGGCATCGTGCCGCTGCTGGAGACCACGGACGAGCTCAAGGCCGCCGACACGATCCTGGAGGACATGCTCGCCGACCCGTCCTACCGGCGCCTCGTCGCGCTCCGCGGCGACGTCCAGGAGGTCATGCTCGGCTACTCCGACTCCTCCAAGTTCGGCGGCATCACGACGTCCCAGTGGGAGATCCACCGCGCCCAGCGGCGCCTGCGTGACGTCGCCCACCGCTACGGCGTCCGCCTGCGCCTCTTCCACGGCCGTGGCGGCACCGTCGGCCGCGGTGGCGGCCCCACCCACGACGCGATCCTCGCCCAGCCCTGGGGCACCCTGGAGGGCGAGATCAAGGTGACCGAGCAGGGCGAGGTCATCTCCGACAAGTACCTCATCCCGTCCCTGGCGAGGGAGAACCTGGAGCTGACGGTCGCGGCCACCTTGCAGGCCTCCGCCCTGCACACCGCGCCCCGCCAGTCCGTGGAGGCCCTCGCCCGCTGGGACGCCGCGATGGACGTCGTCAGCGACGCGGCGCACGCTGCGTACCGCAGGCTGGTGGAGGACCCGGACCTGCCGGCGTACTTCTTCGCCGCCACGCCCGTGGACCAGCTCGCCGACCTGCACCTGGGTTCGCGGCCGTCGCGCAGGCCCGACTCCGGCGCGGGTCTGGACGGCCTGCGGGCCATCCCGTGGGTGTTCGGCTGGACCCAGTCCCGGCAGATCGTCCCCGGCTGGTTCGGCGTCGGCTCCGGCCTCAAGGCGCTGCGCGAGGCGGGCCTGGACACCGTGCTCGACGAGATGTACGGGCAGTGGCACTTCTTCCGCAACTTCGTCTCCAACGTCGAGATGACGCTGGCCAAGACGGACCTGCGGATCGCCGGCCACTACGTCGACACCCTCGTCCCGGACGAGCTGAAGCACGTCTTCGACACCATCCGCGCCGAGCACGACCTGACCGTGCGCGAGATCCTCCGGGTCACCGGCGAGGACGAACTCCTCGACGCCCAGCCGGTGCTGAAGCAGACCTTCACCATCCGCGACGCCTACCTGGACCCGATCTCCTACCTCCAGGTCGCCCTCCTCAAGCGCCAGCGCGACGCCGCGGCCGCGGGCTCCGAGCCCGACCCGCTGCTCGCACGGGCCCTGCTGCTGACCGTGAACGGCGTGGCGGCGGGCCTGCGCAACACGGGCTGACGCATGCGGACATGACGGTGCCCCCGTGCTGCGTACGAGCACGGGGGCACCGCCCTTTCTACGGCTATGAGCCCTGGTTGGCCTTACGGCGCCGGAAGACCAGGAAACCGCCGACGGCGAGCAGCGCGGCCGCCCCACCGGCGAGCAGGCCGACGGGGGCGCCGTTACCGGTCTCGGCAAGATCGCCCGCGCTGCTGCCGCCCTGCGCGGACGGGGAGGCGGCGGGAGCGGCACCCTCCTGGGACGCGCTCGGGGAGGCGGCCGGAGCCTCGGCGCCCTCGCCGGTCTCCGACGGCGCGGTGGACGGCGTCGTACCGTCGGTGTCCTCCTCGGAGCCGCTCTCGTCGGAGCCGCCCTCGTCGGTGTCGTCGTCGGAGCCGCCGCCCGGCGTCGTGCCCTCGGTCACCGGGCAGGTGTGCGACAGGTTGAACAGCTCCAGTTCACCGCCGCGCACCTCGGCGACCGCCGAGGTCAGCTCGGCGCCCGGCAGCGACCACACGTACGCGTGCTTGTCGGACGGCGGACCGAAGTCCGTCACCACCTGCTGCCCGCCCGGCTCGAAGGTGACGGTCAGCTTCACGAAGTCCGACGAGTTCCCCGGCAGCACGAAGTGCCAGCCGTCCTGCCCGTCGGGCACGCCGGGGCACTGCTTCCGGCTCTGCTGCGGGGCACCGTCGTCGTCGGCGGTGGCGGTGCGCGGAAGCTGCTGACGCAGCTGCACGCTGTACGTGTCGTCACCGGAGTCGGTGGCGTGTGCGGCGGCCGGGGAGACGAGCAGCGCGGCCGCGGCGACGGCGGACAGGGCGCCGGCGCGAGTGAGGGTATGCATGGGGCAGTCCATCTTCGAAGTGACCAACGGGGAAGATGTGGAGGGGGCGGCTAAGGATCCTGCCGAGCCGGGCAACGGATCAAGCACGAACAGGCAACGCACAGACTCTCCACAGATGTGGAGGGCGACGATACGCCGTCAGACCACCGCGAACGCGGCCGTGATGAGCGCGCCTCCGGCCCCCGCCATGGCCCACGCGACCCGCGTCCGCCCCAGCCCACCCGCGACCACCACGGACGCGAGCAGTAGCGCCCCGCCCAGCGGCACCCAGGAGTAGAGCACCCCCGCAGGACCCGAACGGACGACCTCGCTGCCGCCCGGCTTCACCACAACGGTGTACGTCTCCCCGTCCCGCACGGCTGCCGAGTGCTCGATGACCACCCGCTCACGGGCCTGCGACCCCGCGGAGATCGGCGTGTACGGTCCGGCGCAGGTGTCGTCCCCGCAGCCGGCCACCTTGATCGTCCCGCTCTCCCGCCCCTTGGTGAGCATCACGTACTGGGCGGAACTCCAGGACGCCCACACCCCCGCGATCAGTATCAGCGCCGCGACGACACCCATCGCCGCGAGCCGCCCGAACCGCAGCGCGACGAACGCGCCCTGACTGGAGACGACGGCAGAAGGCATGGCGGCGATCCTTGGCCATGCCTACACGGTCAGTCAACTGGGGGTGGGGGAGACACGTCAGGGCGGGAAGGGGACAAGTCAGGAGTTGTACGAACTCTGCGCCCGCTCCAGCCCCTCGGTCACCAGACACTCCACCGCGTCCGCCGCCCGGTCCACGAAGCAGTCCAGCTCCTTGCGCTCGGCGGCGGAGAAATCCTTCAGCACGAAATCGGCGACCTGCATCCGCCCCGGAGGCCGCCCAATACCGAACCGCACCCGGTGATAGTCCCGCCCCATCGCCTTCGTCATCGACTTCAACCCGTTGTGCCCGTTGTCGCCACCGCCCAGCTTCAGCCGCAGCGTGCCGTAGTCGATGTCCAACTCGTCATGAACGGCGACGATGTGGTCGACAGGCACCTTGTAGAAATCGCGCAACGCGTTCACCGGCCCGCCGGACAGATTCATGTACGACATCGGCTTCGCCAGCACCACCCGGCGGCTCGCCGGCCCCGGCGGACCGATCCGCCCCTCGACGACCTGCGCCTGCGCCTTGCCCGCCCGCTTGAACCGGCCACCCATCCGCTCCGCCAGCAGATCAGCCACCATGAACCCCACGTTGTGCCGGTTCATCGCGTACTCGGGCCCGGGATTCCCCAGCCCCACGATCAGCCAGGGGGCACCCGCGTCGGTCGTCACGTCCATGTCTCCTTGATACGCGCCAGCCGCTGCCCCCACAGGGAACAGCGGCTGACGAAACGAAAAAGGTGAGGATCAGGCCTCGGTCGAGGCCTCCGCGCCCTCGCCCGCCGCGGCCTCCTCGCCCTCCGGGGCCTCCTCGGCCTGCGCGGCCAGGACCTGGAGAACCACCGCGTCCTCCTCGACCGCCAGCGTCACGCCGTTCGGCAGCTTGACGTCCTTGGCGTGGACAGAGGCACCGGCCTGCAGACCCTCCACGGACACCGTGAAGTTCTCCGGGATGTGGGTCGCCTCGGCCTCGACCGGCAGCGCGTTCAGCACGTGCTCCAGCAGGTTGCCGCCCGGCGCCAGCTCGCCCTCGGCGACCACCGGAACCTCGACGGTGACCTTCTCGCCCCGCTTGACCAGCAGCAGGTCGACGTGCTCCAGGAAACCCTTCAGCGGGTCACGCTGCACGGACTTCGGGATCGCCAGCTCGTTGGACTTGCCGTCGATGTCCAGGGAGATCAGGACGTTCGGCGTACGCAGCGCCAGCAGCAGGTCGTGGCCCGGGAAGGTCAGGTGCAGCGGCTGGGAACCGTGCCCGTACAGCACACCGGGAACCTTGTTGTCACGGCGGATACGACGGGCGGCACCCTTGCCGAACTCCTTGCGAGTCTCGACGGAAAGCTTTACCTCGGACATGCGGATCACTCCTCGTAGGTACTAGGAACGGACGTGGTCACCCGGCCACGAACGGCCTGCTACGAAGAGCGCGTCGATAACGGACCGCCGTACCCCGTCCAAGAACGGACCACGGCCTCCCTCGCCGAGCAACTGCAACAGAATACTCGGCGAGGGAGGCCACAGAGAAGTCGATCATCAGCGCCCTCCGGGCGCGGGCGATCAGCCTGAGTTGAAACTCACTGCTCGTCGAACAGGCTCGTCACCGATCCGTCCTCGAACACCTCACGCACCGCACTCGCGATCGTCGGCGCGATCGACAGCACCTTGATCTTGTCCAGGTCACGCGCCAGCTCACCCGGCGTCGGCAGCGTGTTCGTGAACACGAACTCGCTCACCCGGGAGTTCTTCAACCGGTCCGCCGCCGGACCCGACAGCACACCGTGCGTCGCCGTCACGATGACATCCTCCGCACCGTGCGCGAACAGCGCGTCCGCGGCGGCGCAGATCGTCCCACCCGTGTCGACCATGTCGTCCACCAGGACACACACCCGGCCCTTGACCTCACCCACGACCTCGTGGACGGTCACCTGGTTCGCCACATCCTTGTCGCGCCGCTTGTGCACGATCGCCAGCGGCGCCCCCAGCCGGTCGCACCAGCGGTCCGCGACCCGCACCCGGCCCGCGTCCGGCGAGACCACCGTCAGCTTCTCCCGGTCCACCTTCGCGCCCACATAGTCGGCCAGCAGCGGCAGCGCGAACAGGTGATCCACCGGCCCGTCGAAGAAGCCCTGAATCTGGTCCGTGTGCAGATCCACGGTCAGGATCCGGTGCGCACCCGCCGTCTTCATCATGTCCGCGATCAGACGCGCCGAGATCGGTTCACGTCCACGGTGCTTCTTGTCCTGCCGCGCGTAACCGTAGAAGGGCACGATGACCGTGATGGAGCGGGCCGACGCACGCTTCAGCGCGTCGATCATGATCAGCTGCTCCATGATCCACTGATTGATCGGAGCCGTGTGGCTCTGGATCACAAAACAGTCCGCGCCACGCGCCGACTCCTGATAACGGACGTAGATCTCACCGTTCGCGAAATCGAAGGCCTTCGTCGGGACGACCCCGACACCCAGCTGGTGGGCGACCTCCTCGGCAAGCTCGGGGTGGGCGCGGCCGGAGAAGAACATCATCTTCTTCTCGCCGGTCGTCTTGATCCCGGTCACAGCACTGTCTCCTCAGAGGTGTCTCAGCTGGATGTCGACACGACGTCTCAACTGGACGAGATACGTCGTCTCAGCTGGTGGGGTGCGGATGTGCACTTATCACGGTACGCCGTCCCAGACGCACCTGTTTCCGGTCAGCCCTCGCCGTCCGGCTCCCGGGACGCCGCCTCGGCCGCCTTCGCAGCCGCGCTCCCCGGACGCTTACGAGCCACCCAACCCTCGATATTCCGCTGCTGACCACGGGCCACGGCCAGCGAACCGGGCGGCACATCCTTCGTGATCACGGACCCGGCGGCGGTGTAAGCACCGTCCCCGATCGTGACAGGAGCCACAAACATGTTGTCCGCTCCCGTCTTGCAGTGGGACCCGACAGTGCTGTGGTACTTCTTCTCCCCGTCGTAGTTCACGAACACGCTCGCGGCGCCGATGTTCGAGTGCTCACCGATGGTCGCGTCACCGACGTAGGACAGGTGCGGCACCTTGGTGCCCTCACCGATGGAGGCGTTCTTCGTCTCCACATACGTACCGATCTTGGCCTTCAGCCCGAGCCGCGTACCGGGCCGCAGATAGGCATACGGCCCCACAGTCGCCTCCGGCCCGACCTCCGCCCCGTCGGACACCGTGTTGTCCACGCGCGCACCGGCCCCGACGCGGGTGTCCGTCAGCCGGCTGTTGGGGCCGACCTCCGAACCCTCACCGAGATGCGTCGCACCCTGCAGCAGGGTGTTCGGGTGCACGAGGACATCCCGCTCGAAGCTCACCGTCACATCGACCCAGGTGGACGCGGGATCGACGACCGTGACACCGGCCAGCATGGCGGCGGTCAGCAGCCGGTCGTTGAGGATGCGCCGCGCCTCGGCGAGCTGCACACGGTTGTTGATCCCCGCGATCTCACGGTAATCACCGGCCACCGAGGCACCGACACGGTGCCCGGCCTCGCGCAGGATCCCGAGGACATCGGTCAGATACTCCTCGCCCTGACTGTTGTCCGTACGGACCTTCTTCAGCGCGTCCGCGAGCAACTGCCCGTCGAAGGCGAAGACACCCGAGTTGATCTCCCGGATCGCCCGCTGCTCGTCACTGGCGTCCTTGTGCTCGACGATCGCGGTCACGGCCCCCGAGGCCGGGTCCCGCACGATCCGCCCGTACCCGGTGGCGTCCGGCACCTCGGCGGTCAGCACGGTGACGGCGTTGCCGTCCTCGGAGTGCGTACGGGAGAGGTTCTTGAGCGTCTCACCGGTCAGAAGGGGCGTATCACCACAGACGACGACAACAGTCCCGTCCACGGCACCCCCCAACTCCTCCAGCCCCATCCGGACGGCGTGACCCGTGCCGTTCTGCTGCGCCTGGACGGCGGTGCGTACGTCGGGGGCGACCTCGGCGAGATGAGCGGTGACCTGCTCGCGGGCGTGCCCGACGACGACGACCAGGTTCTCGGGCTTCAACTCACCGGCGGCGGCGAGCACATGGCCCACCAGGGAACGGCCACAGATCTCATGCAGGACCTTGGGTGTGGCCGACTTCATACGGGTGCCCTCACCCGCTGCGAGTACGACGACGGCTGCCGGGCGAATGGCGCTCACGGGATGCCCTTCGGCTGTGGAGGGGGTGTGGACAACCGCAGGATACCGGGGTGGGTCAGGGCCCGAACTGGGCATGTGCTCCCGGGGGAGGACTCGAACCCCCATGATCAGAACCAAAATCTGACGTCTTGCCCTTAGACGACCCGGGATTACCGCAATGTCCGATTCTGTAGATCGGATGCGGTGGCAGCCCCTACTATGCCGCACCACCAGCCTTCGACGCGACGGTACAGCTCAGCACTCTGGCGTACATCTTGCGCATACCGTCCAGCCGGATTCCGGTCGGTTTCGTTGTCGTTCGGATACGGAGTGTGGTGTGGCCAAGTCGTCGAAACTCGCCGGAAAAGCGAAGGCCACCGCCCGTAGGCTTGAGGCATGACCACGACGGGGGAAGCGCGCGCCGAGGGCCTGAGCGGGCCGTGGTGGTGGGTGCGATGGCGTAGTGCGGTGCTGGACGGGACGCTTGCGCTGCTGTCCGCGGTGGAGTGCGGTGTCGAGGGCGTGCCGTTCGCCCGGGACGCGGGGATTCCGGTGGCCGCGGGGGTGGTCTTCGGGGTGCTGGCCGGTTCGACGCTGCTGCTGCGCCGGATGTGGCCGATTGCCGTCGTCCTGGTGTCGGTCGCGATCTCGCCGGCGCAGATGGGTGTCCTGCTGACCGTCGTCGGCCTGTACACGCTCGCCGCGTCCGAGCTGCCGCGCCGGATCATCGCGGCGCTGGCGGGGATGTCGCTGGTGGGCACGCTGGTGGTGACGTTCGTACGGGCGCAGCAGGACATGACGCGGGGCGAGGTGTCGAATCTTGGGGACTGGTTCGTCCCATTCATTTCGATCACCGCTTCGCTCGGGGTCACCGCGCCGCCGTTGCTGCTGGGCCTGTATGTGGGTGCTCGGCGTCGGTTGATGGAGAGCCTTCGGGAGCGTGCCGACAGTTTGGAGCAGGAGCTTCAGTTGCTCGCGGAGCGGGCGGAGGAGCGGGCCGAGTGGGCGCGTAATGAGGAGCGGACCCGGATCGCGCGGGAGATGCATGACGTTGTCGCGCATCGGGTGAGCCTGATGGTCGTGCATGCCGCGGCCCTTCAGGCGGTCGCTCGGAAGGACCCGGAGAAGGCGGTGAAGAATGCCGCGCTGGTGGGGGACATGGGGCGGCAGGCGTTGACCGAGTTGCGGGAGATGCTGGGGGTGCTGCGCAGCGGGGACGGTGGCGCGGGTCGGCGCGAGGGGGCGTCGGTGCCGTTGGCCGCGGTGGGGGCGGCCGCGGCTGCGGCGGCTTCGCGGGCGGTCGTGGACGAGGACGGCGCCGTGGGGGACGGGCCGTGTCTGTCCGAGCTGGATGAGTTGATCGGGCAGTCGGCCGCCGCGGGGATGGTGGTCGATCTGTCGGTGGAGGGTGAGGCGCGGTTGTATGCGCCGGAGGTGGAGCAGACGGCGTACCGCGTGGTGCAGGAGGCGCTGACCAACGTCCACAAGCATGCGGCGGGGGCGAAGACGCATGTGCGGTTGGCGCATCGGGTGTCGGAGATCGCGATGCAGGTGGAGAACGAGCCGTCGCCGGAGGCCTCGTCCGCGTCCTCGGCCCGGTTGCCGTCGGGGGGCAATGGGCTGGTGGGGATGAGGGAGCGGGTCGTCGGGTTGGGTGGGGTGTTTGTGTGCGGGCCGACGGACGCGGGGGGTTTTCGGGTGTCGGCGGTGATTCCGGCGTCGTAGGGAGGTCGTAGGGGGTGGGTGTCAGCCTGTGGTGAGGCGGGCTGGTTCCATGCCGGCGACGAGGGTGGTGAGGGCCTGGTCGATGTCGGGGCCGAGGTACCAGTCGCCGGTGTGGTCGAGGGCGTAGACGCGGCCTTCGGTGTCGATGGCGAGGAGTGCCTGGGTGTCGGGTTCGGCGCCGAGGGGGCTGACTTCGGTGTCGAGGGCGCGGCCGAGGTCTCCGAGGGTGCGGGCCAGGTGGAGGCCGTGCAGGGGGTCCAGGTGGAGGTTGGCGGGGGCGAGCTGGCGGCCGGGGCCGGTGGGGGTGATGTGCAGGCCGCCGAATTCGGCCCAGGCTTCGACGGCGGCGGGGAAGACGGCGTGCCGGTGGCCGGCGGGTGAGGTGTGGTCGCGGAGGGTGTCGGCCCAGATCTCGGCCTGTTTGATGTCCCAGCGTCCGGGTTGCCAGCCGGCGGCGCGCAGGGCGGCGTCGACGGGTACGGCGAAGCGGGTGGTGGAGGTGCGGTCGGTGTGCATCGGCCCCTCGTTCGTCGTGCGTGCGTGGTGCTGTCTGTGCTGGGGGATGGTCAGTCGTGTGTTGCCGTGGGGTCGACGATGCGGACGCCGAAGTGGGCGCTGAGGGCGGTGCAGGCGCGGCAGGGCGCGGCGAAGCTGCCGTGCAGGGGGTCGCCGTCCTCGCGGATGCGGCGGGCGGTGAGTTTGGCTTGTTTGAGGGCTTTGCGGGCTTCGCCGTTGGTCATGGGTTTGCGGGCGGCGCGTTTGCTGCGGGCGGCGTCGGCGGTGGCGATGTGCCGGGAGATGAGGATGGCTTCGGCGCAGCGGCCGGTGAAGCGGTCGCGTTGGGCGCTGGTGAGGGTGTCGAGGAAGTCCTGGACGAGGGGGTGGAGTGCTGGGGGCTGGTCGCCGCGGGCGGCGGTGCCGGTGAGGGTGGCGCCGCGGACGGACAGGGCGGCGGCGATGGTCGGGAGTATGCCGTCGCGGCGGTGACGGAGGGTGGGTGCGGGGCGGGAATCGGTGGCGCTCCAGCCGATGCGTGGGTCACCGGATGTGCTGGCGTGTGGTCCCGTTTGCGTCGCGTTCATGATCGTTTGTTCCCCTCCGTGCGTCCCCCGTGCATCCCCCGTGCATGCCCCCGGCGGACACAGAGTGCCAAATGCCGTGGCCGGTGCGGAAGCTGGGGCGTTGCGACACGCCCGGTCGGGGCGGGTTGTCACGGTGGGGTGACGGCTGGTCACCGTGGGCGGAGTGAGGGTTTCCGGTGCTGTGACGTGCGCCGGTGACCGGTTTCGTCGTACCGCATAGGCTGTCGGCACCGCGATACGCGGTCAACGCGTTGGAGACAGTCGATACGGGGCGTAGCGGGCCGAAGGGTTCAGAGGGTTCGCTACGGGTCGTACCAGAGTGCCGCAGGGGGCAACCGCCATGACGACAGGTCGGCTCGGGGAGCAAGCCGCGCCGCCGAACGCGGCCTATGCCGGGCAGGTCGTGCATTTCCCGGATCCGGTCCGGGCGTCCCGTCACCCGAGAGGGGTACGGGTGGACGAGCGCGGCTACCCCGACTTCTCGCCCTATGCGCGCGCGGTCGCGGAGATCGCGGAGCCGCCGGCGGGTTTCGGTGTGGACGAGTTGCGGCTGACGGACTATGTGTCGGCGAATGCGGCGTTGTCGGCGTCCGGGCACGACTTGTGGGACACGGTGGCGCCGGTGGCGACGCCGCACGGCTGGACGTGGCATCACGTGGCGGGTTCGCGGCGGCTGGAGTTGGTGCCGGTCGAGGTGAAGGCGTTGCTGCGGCATCACGGTGGGATCGCCACGGCCGCGGTGGACCAGGCGAAGCGGGGGACGCGCCCGCTTCAGGAGACGCGGCCGGCGCATTTCGGGTTGCCGAAGTCGGGTCTTGCGGTGACGGAGGCGCAGGTGCTGGGGGTCGAGGAGGACCTCGGGTACCGGTTGCCGGGTGCGTACCGTTCGTTTCTGAAGGCGGCGGGTGGATGTGCGCCCGTCGGGACGGCGCTGGACGCGGAGTTGGGGCTGCTGATCGACCAGCCGTTCTTCACGGTGCGGGACGAGGCGGCGGTCAATGACCTGGTGTATGTGAACAAGTGCCTGCGGGACCATCTGACCAAGGATTACTTGGGTGTTGGGTTTGTGCAGGGTGGTCTGCTCGCTGTGAAGGTGAAGGGCGAGCGGATCGGTTCGGTGTGGTTCTGCGCGTACGACGACGCTCGGGACGTCGACCCTTCGTGGTCGCCCGCGGAGCGGGTGGAGCGGTTGCTGCTGCCGTGCGGGGAGGACTTCGACGTCTTTCTGTCGCGGTTGGCGGGGTCGCCGCCGGAGTTGGAGACGGTGGCCAATCTGATGGTGGACGGCGGTTTCGCGCGGGCGGTCGACGTCTCGTCCTCGGTGTCGGTGGGGGAGTGAGCTGACGATGGTGACGTTCGCGCAGGCGCAGGAGCGCGCGGAAGAGTGGATCAACGGGGATGTGCCGTCGTACCAGCATCGTGAGGTGCGGGTGCGGGAGTTCGAGCTCGGGTTCGTGGTGTGGGCCGAGGATCGTTCGGACGGTCCGCGTTCGGACGGGGGCGGGCAGCGGCTGGTGATCGCGCGGGACAGCGGGGAGGCCACGTTGTGGCCTTCGCTGCCGGTGGGGGAGGTCATTCGGCGGTACGAGGAGGAGTACGGGCGTCCTGAGGGGGCTGCCCAGCCGGTGGCTGCGCCTGCGGAGCGGGTGGATCTGAATCAGACGTCGTTCTTGTTGAGTCCGCCGGAGTGGTTGCAGGAGGCGGCGGACAAATTGGGGATTCCGGATCGGCGGGGGGCTGGTTCGGGTTCGGGGGCCGGTTCGGGTTCGGGGGTTGGAGGTTCGGCTGCTGCCCCTGCTGGGGGTGGCGATAGCGGGGCGGGGGCTGCTGGTAGTGGGGCGGCTTGGCCTGCTGCCGGGGGTGGTGCTGAGGGGGCGTCGGATACTGAGGCGGGCTCGGGGGCGCGTGTAGGGGCGCCGCTTGGTGCATCGGGCGCCTCTAGCGCGCCCAACGCGCCTGTGGGGGCGACTCCGTGGGCCGGGACGGACACCAACGCCGATGCCGGTGAGGACCGTTCCGTGCCGTTGCCGGAGACCGTGTTCGCGCCGCCGTTGAGTGGGGCCGATGAGGGGGAGCCACGGGTGGCGCCTCCGGAGGCGCAGACGGCGTTGATGGCGGGGGGTAGTCAGCTTCCGCCTACGGCGGTTGCGCCGGCGGTCGATGAGGCCGGTGCGCCGGGCGCGGGCGCCGTGCCGGGGGGCGCGTCGGCGGGCGGTACGCCTCCGCAGGCGCCGGCTGCGCAGACGTATGGGTATCCGCAGGGGGTGGGTGGCGCTGGTGGCCCCGCTGTCCCCGGTGGCTCGGGTGGCTCCGGTGGTGGGGCTGTGCTGGGTACGCCGCCGCCTCCGCCGGTGCCGGGTACGCCACCTCCGGGTGCTCCGGGTGCTCCGGGTGCTCCGGGTGCTCCGGGTGCTCCGGGGTACGGCTATCCGCAGGCGCCGGGTGCGCCCCAGCCGTCGGCCGGTGCGGGGCGGCCGCTCGCTCCGAATGCCGGGGACATCGCCGACGCCGCCACGAGCAAGGCGGCGCCTCCGCCGCGTCGGGCGCGGGGTGGAGGTGCGACGCCGCCTCCGCCGCCGGGTGCTCCGGGTACGCCGGGTGCGCGCCCGGGGAGTACGCCTCCGCCGCCCGGTGCGCCAGGTGCACCGGCGGGTGGATACGTACCCACGCAGCTTGTGTCGGCCCTCGGGCCCGACGGTCCTGAGGGCCCTGCCGCCGGTCCGGGCGCGCCGCAGGCGCCGGGTGCTCCGACTCCGCCCGGGCCTGCGAACCCGCCGGGAACTCCGGGAACTCCGGGGGCGCCGGGCACGCCGGGCGGTACGCCTCCCGGTGGTGTCCACCACGCCGCCACGATGCTGGCCGACCCGGGTCAGTCGGGCCCGGGTGGGGGCGCGCCGCAGCCTCCGGGCGTGCCTCAGCCTCCGCGTGCCCCTGGTATGCCGGGCGCGCCTCAGCCGCCGAGCGCCCCGGGTGCGCCGGGTGCGCCGGGCGCAGTCGGCGCACAGGGCTCCGCAGGGGGCGCGCATGGTGCCGTACACCACGCGGAGACCGTGCTGGCCGCGCCCCCCGTTGGCGCCCCCGGCGCGCCTCCGCCCCCGCAGGCCCCCGGTACGCCCCCGCCCCCGCCGCCAGGGGCGCCAGGCGCCCCTGGCGCTCCCGGCATGCCTCCGGGCGCCCCGCAGCCGATGCCCCCGGCGGCGGGCGCGATGCCGCCGCCCCCCGCTCCCCCGGCGCCCGGCCAGCAGCCGATGCCGGGGCAGTCGGTTCCCGGGCAGCCACCGGCGTACGGCTATCCGCAGCAGGGTCAGCCGACCGTCGGCCCGGGCTATCAGGCCGTACTGCGCTACCGCGCGCAGGACGGCTCGGAGCAGCAGCTGATCCGGCGTTCGGCGCCGGGTACGCCGCACCCGGAGTGGCAGATCTTCCATGAGCTGCGGGCGATGAACGTGCCGCCGGACCAGGTGCTGGAGCTGCACACCGAGTTGGAGTCGTGCGAGCTGCCGGGCGCGTACTGCGCGCGGATGATCCGCGAGCAGTGGCCGCAGGCGCGGATCACGAGCATCGCGCCGTACGGCACGGACCACGCGAGCCGCCAGCAGGGTATGCAGCAACTGATCGCCCACCAGGGTGAGTTGCATCAGGTGGCCGACGGTCCCGCGCGCCCCGCGCCGGTGCGTGCGCCGTTGCCGCCGGTGCCACCGGCGCCGCCGATTCCGCCGGAGGGTGTGGCGCAGGAGCTGGCGGGGGCGTTCGGGCCGGGCGTGTTCCGGTTCGAGCAGGCGGCGGTGTCCCGGCAGGGCGTCCCGCCGGTCGTGGCGCACACGCTGGTCGTGGCCGGACTGCCGCTGGACATGGGGCCGTTCTTCTGGGCGCAGGCCCAGCCGGGGCGGCCGGTGCCGACGCTCGCCGAGCTGGCACAGGAGCGTGGGGTGCAGCCGGCGTCGGACGCGGGCTCGTACCTCGTCATGGGCAGCGACTTCGGCAAGGCGATCTGTGTGCAGTACGGCACGGCGAACATCGTGGCCGTACCGGTGGAGGCCGGGCCCGGTGGTGCGCCGGTGCCGCCGCAGTTCGTGAACACCGGGCTGCCGGAGTTCGTGCGCTGTCTGGCGCTGCTCGGCCGGATGTGGCGCCTGCGGTTCGGCCTGAACCAGGAGCAGGCGGGCCGCTGGACCGTCGACTTCCAGGCCCAGTTGGCAGCCCTCGATCCGGCGGCGCTGGGTTCGCCGGAGAGCTGGTGGTCGGTGCTGCTGGAGCAGATGTGGGACGGGTTGCTGTGAGGCGGATACAGAGCTGACATCCCCTGCGGGGAGGGCCGGGCCTGGTCGTGTGACCGGGCCCGGCCGTTCTGTTGTTCGGGATGTATGCGCGCCGTGCCAGCTGCCGCGCAACGGCTACGGACTGTCGGCGACGGAGTGTCGGATTATGACCACTTCTGTCCGATACATCAAAATATGCGCTAAATCGACGTCCCTCGAGGGGTTCCGCATGAGCAGCGCATCCGTGTCGCCGCATGGCTTTGTGACAGTCCGGGGGCGCGGCTACCGCCCCGAGCAGGTCGATGCGTACGCCGACGCGTTGTCCGAGGATCGTGACGCCGCCTGGGAACGAGCCGCCCGCCTCACTGTTCTGGCCAGGGAGATGGAGGAGGAGGCCGAGGAGCTGCGCGAGACGGTGGCCGAGCTTCCGCAGCAGACGTACGAGGCGCTCGGGGAGGGCGCGCGGCGCCTTTTCCAGATGGCGCAGGAGGAGGCCGCGGCGGTACCGGAGCGCGCCCGGCGCGCGGCGCGCGAGCAGCTTGCGCAGGCCGAGGCGTACGTCGACGGTATGCGCCGGGCGGCGCAGAAGGAGGCGGACGCGCTGCTGGCGGAGGTCGAGGAACGTGCCCGGCACCGGCTGCTCGCGGCGCAGGCCGAGGCGGACGAGATCCGTATTTCCGCCCGGCGTGAGGTGAAGGAGGGGCGCGCGGAGGCGCTTTCCGCGTTGCGCGAGGTCCGGCAGCGTACCGACGCGATGCTGGCCGAGCAGGAGAAGGAGCGCGCCGAGCGCTGGGCCGCGGTGGAACGCGAGGCCGAGGAGGGCGCCGCCGCCGTGGACGCGCAGTACGCCGAGCGGTTCGCGCGCGCGGAGGCCGCGTTGGCGGAGGCGCAGCAGGAGTTCGCCGACGCCGAGCAGGCCGTCGACCGTCGGCAGGAGGAGGCGCGGGCGCTGGCCGCCGAGGTGCTCGCGCAGGCGCGGGCGCGGGAGGACGAGATCGCCCGCGAGACGGAACGGGTGTTGCGGGAGCACGGGGAGCGCTGGGACGACGTGCAGGCGCACATCGACTGCGTACGCAACAGCCTCGCGGCGCTGACGGGCGGGCGCGCGCCGACGGAGTGAGCAGCGCCGGGCGTCCCGGTGCACGGTCAGTCCTTCAGGTCCTTCAGTCCTTCCTGCGTACCGCCCCCGCCAGAATCCACCCCTCCACCGCCTCGTACTGCCGCCGCTGCTCCTCCGCCTTCCGCCGGCCGGACACCATCGTCCCCAGCCAGCCGAAGGCGAAGCCCAGGGGGACGGAGACAAGGCCCGTCGTGGTGAAGGGGAAGTATGTGAAGTCGGCCTCGGGGAAGGCGGAGACGGGCGATCCGGAGACCAGGTTGGTGCCGGGCATCAGGATCACGACCGCGAGGGAGCCGCCGATGAGGGTGCTCAGCAGGCCGGTTCGGGTGTAGCGGCGCCAGAAGAGGGCGTAGACCAGGGCGGGCGCGATGGCGGAGGCGCCCAGGGAGAAGGACAGCGTCACCAGGGGTTGCAGGCTGCGGTGCTGGACCAGCGTGGCCAGCAGGATCGTCGGGATGCCGATCGCGGCGGCAGAGACGCGGGCCAGCGTCATCTCGCGTCGGGCGGTCAGGTCCTGGACGCGGTCGGCGAAGACGTCGTGGGCGAGGGAGTTGGCGCAGGCGAGGATCATGCCCGCGACCGAGGCGAGCACCGTCAGGAAGACGGCGGTGGTGACCGCCGTGAACAGGAACGTCTCGGTAGTGGTCACCTCCGGTCCGAGTGCCGCCTGGGAGCCCAGCAGATAGGCGGAGTTGCCCTGCGGGTCGGCGCGGGCGATGGTCTCGCGGCCGATCAGCGCGGTCGCGCCAATACCGACGACCGTGATGATCAGCACGAAGACCGCGACACTGGACACCGCCCAGGACATCGAGCGGCGTACCTGGCGGGCGCTGGACGCGGTGTACATGCGCATGGTGACGTGCGGAAGGCAGGCGCCGCCCAGCACCACGCACAACTCGGCGGTGATCATGTCGAGGCGAGGGAACGGCCCGCCTTCGAACTGCAGTCCGGAGGCGAGGAACGCGTCGTCCACGCCGCTGCGCTCCGCCGCCGTGTCGAACAGCGCGACGGGATCCCAGTCGAACTTGTTCAGCACGAGTAAGGCGACCACCGCCCCCGACCCGAGCAGCATCACCATCTTCAGGATCTGGATGAGTGCGGTCCCTTTCATCCCCCCGATCGCGGCATAGCTGATCATCAGGGCGCCCAACCCGACGATGCAGCCCGTCTCCACCCCTGTGCCGGAAATTCCCAGCAGAAAGGCCACCAACTGTCCCGTGCCCGCGAGCTGGACCAGCATCATCGGCAACAGCGCGGCCAGCGTCACCACACATGCGGTCACCCGCACACACCGCCCCGGCATACGGCGTGCGAAGGCGTCTCCCATCGTGAAACGGCCCGCGTTCCGCAGAGGTTCCGCCAGCAGGAACATCAGCAGCATCAGCGACAGGGCCGTGCTGAGCGCCAGCACGATCCCGTCGTGGCCGTACAGCGCGATCACCCCGCCCGTGCCGAGCACGGTCGCCGCGGAGATGTAGTCGCCGGCGATCGCCAGGCCGTTGCGCATCGGGGACAGGGAGCTGTAGCCGGTGTAGAACTCGTCGAGGTCGTCCCGGTCGGGGCCGGTCATCACACACAGCAGCAGCGTGATCGTGGCGACGACGGTGAACGCCACCAGTGACATCGTCTCCGCCGACTCACTGAAGCCGGTCACCGTGCCGCCCCCCGCCTGGCGTCCAGCGCGGCCTGCCGGCGGATCCGGTCCGCGAGCGGATCGACCCGCACGCGCGCGGTGTGCTCGTACAGTGCGATCGCCAGCCAGGTGACCGGCAGTTGGGCCAGCGCGAGCAGCAGTCCGGCCGGCAGCCCACCGGCGACCTCGGCCGTCATGAACCCCGGCGCGAACGCCGACAGCACCAGGAACAGCGTGAAGTAGCCGAGCGCGGTGAGTGTCGCCACCCGCCGCTGCCAGCGGTAGGCGCTGCGCAGGATGCGCAGATCGCTGTGGTGCCCGAGCGGTGCGTGCACCGGCGCACGCCGCGTGGCGGGCTCGGGCTGTGGCTCCGGTTGCCAGGGGTAGGTGGGGTACGTCGGTGAGGCGGTCGGGACGTTGTGGGGCAGCGGCGAGAAGGAGTGGTCGGGCGGCGGATTTGACGGATATCGCGGGTGTGGCGACAACGGGTCGTGGGACATCCCGTGCTCCTTGCGCGGCTCGGGTCCGTGGCGGCGGACCGCAGGGAGGTGGGGGGCGGGCCACGCACGCTACTCGGCGGTCCCTGGGTGCGTGGCGTTTTGGGCAAACTGAGTGGTCGGTATGCGCTTACTTCCGCGACCCATGCGTGACCTGCGCTGTTACCCGCGTTAACTCCGACTTTTGGCCCAGCAGTTGGGCCTGCGGGAGGTGAACAAGTCTCAGGCTGGGTGCGTCAGTGCTCCTCGATGACCGGGAAGCGGCGCGGCGCCAGCACCAGCAGCACCAGGAAGGCGAGGGCGGCCGCGCACGCCGCGCCCAGGTACACGGCGTGGACGGCGTCCGCGACGGCCCGTCGGGTCGCCTCGGACGCGGTGCCGGTGCCGAGGCCGTGGGCGACGGCGTCGAGATCCGCGCTGCCGAGACGGCCCGCGAGCACGCCGTTGGCGACGGCGCCGAAGACGGACGCCCCGACGGTCTGTCCGGTCTGGCGGCAGAAGAGGATCGAGGCCGTGGCCGTGCCGCGTTGCGACCAGCCGACGGTGGACTGGACGCCGACGATGAGGGGGAGCTGGAACAGGCCGAGCGCGGCCCCCAGGAGGAGCATCAGGAGCGCGGGCTGCCAGGCCTCGCCCGGGTACGGCAGCAGGGGGAAGGCCAGCAGGATCAGAGTGGCCGTACCGATGCCGAGCACGGCGGTGTCGCGGAAGCCGATCCGGCGGTAGACGTGCTGGCTGAGCGCCGCCGAGACCGGCCAGCTCAACGTCCACACGGAGAGCACGAATCCGGCGGCGACCGGGCCGAGACCGAGCACGGACTGGGCGTACGTCGGCAGGAACACGGCCGGGGCGACCATGAGCAGCCCCAGCGCACCCAGCGCGAGGTTGACAGCGGCGATCGTACGGCGGCGCCAGACCCAGCCGGGAATGATCGGCTCGGCCGCCTGGCGTTCGATCACCACAAGGAGCGCGACGAGCGCGAGTCCCGTGCCCAGCAGAGCGAGCGACGGCGCCGACAGCCACCGCCACGCCACTCCGCCCTGCACCAGCGCGGTCAGCAGGACGCCACCGCAGAGGAACACGGTGAGCGCGCCCGACCAGTCCACACGCGCGCGTGCGGCTGTCTCGCGCTGCGGCTCGTGCAGGTGACGGACGATCAGCCACAGGGCGAGGCCGCCGATCGGCAGGTTGACCAGGAAGATCCAGCGCCAGTCGGCGTACGCGGCGAGGACCCCGCCGACGGCCGGCCCGGCGACCGCCGACACCGCCCACACCGTGGAGAGCTTGGCCTGGATCTTCGGGCGTTCCTCCAGCGGGTACAGATCGGCGGCGAGGGTCTGGACCGTGCCCTGGAGGGCGCCGCCGCCCAGGCCCTGGACGATGCGGAAGACGATCAGCGCCCACATGTTCCAGGCGAGCGCGCACAGCAGGGAGCCGAGGAGAAAGACGGACGCGCCCGCTATGAGGACCGGTTTGCGGCCGAAGGTGTCGGAGAGCTTGCCGTAGAGGGGGAGGGTGACGGTGACGGCGAGCAGATAGCCGGAGAAGAGCCAGGAGAAGACGGAGAAGCCGCCCAGGTCGCCGACGATCTGCGGTACGGCCGTGGAGACGACGGTGGAGTCGAGTGCCGCCAGCGCCATGGAGAGCATGAGCGCCGCTACGACCGCTCCCCGCTTGTCGGTTGCGGCGCGCCGTGCGGTGTCGCGCACGGCGGGTCTGGTGCTGCCCACGCAGATTCCTTCCCCTTGCACCTATCTGCCGTCCGACAGCTTCCCACTTGACCTTCACGCGGCGGGAGGGTGCAGCCTGAGTGGGCCGTAGGAAGGACCGACCCTGAGACGGTCTCCGCCCGAGGGGGGACTGCCCCTAGGGGGTTCTCCGTACTAGGGGTCGGGGAGGGTTCGTCCGGGCGGAGGACGAGCGGCGCCCAGGCCGTCCTTAACCTGGCTTTACACCGCTGAGGGCGCCGCCGGGGGGCAATGCCGTGGGCGCCGCGAGGCGGTGTTCCGCACCTTCGGGGGTGGGGTTTTCCTCAGTGAAACAGGGGGCTGTACACCATCGTGGGGTACCGCCTCCTGCCGCGAGACTCATCGACGTACCAGTTCGCACGACTCAGTACGAGCCATGAGCCAGTACGGCCAGTACGGGTCCTTACGAGCCAACTCATGACCGACATAGGAGACATACGGTGACATCGGCTGTAACCATTCCCAGGCACGGGGGCACTGGAGAGCGTACGGCCGTTGCCGCGCGGGCGCGGCAGGTCGTCAAGGCATACGGGGCCGGGGAGACCCGCGTCGTCGCCCTCGACCATGTCGACGTGGACATCGCCCGCGGGCAGTTCACCGCCATCATGGGCCCGTCCGGATCCGGCAAGTCCACGCTGATGCACTGCCTGGCCGGGCTCGACACCGTCACGAGCGGGCAGATCTACCTCGACGAGACCGAGATCACCGGCCTGAAGGACAAGAAGCTGACGCAGCTTCGCCGGGACCGGATCGGGTTCATTTTCCAGGCGTTCAACCTGCTGCCGACGCTGAACGCGATAGAGAACATCACGCTGCCCATGGACATCGCCGGCCGTAAGCCCGACAAGGCGTGGCTGGACCGGGTCGTGGACACCGTCGGGCTCGCCGGGCGGCTCAAGCACCGGCCGACACAGCTCTCCGGCGGTCAGCAGCAGCGCGTCGCCGTGGCGCGGGCGCTGGCCGCACGGCCGGAGATCATCTTCGGTGACGAGCCGACCGGAAACCTCGACTCGCGCGCGGGCGCCGAAGTGCTGGGCTTCCTGCGCCGGTCCGTGGACGAGCTGGGGCAGACCATCGTGATGGTCACGCACGACCCGGTGGCCGCGTCGTACGCGGACCGCGTGCTGTATCTCGCCGACGGCCGGATCGTCGACGAGATGTACCGTCCGACGGCCGACGCCGTCCTGGACCGCATGAAGGACTTCGACGCCCGGGGGCGCACGTCATGACCGTGCTGAAGACCTCCATGCGCAACTTCCTCGCGCACAAGGGCCGCATGGCCCTGTCGGCCGTCGCCGTGCTGCTGTCCGTGGCGTTCGTGTGCGGCACGCTGGTGTTCACCGACACGATGAACACGACCTTCGACAAGCTGTTCGCGGCCACCGCCTCGGACGTCACGGTCAGCGCCAAGGACTCGTCGGACACCGGCGAGACCACCGCGGACAACGGCAAGCCGCCGGTCATGCCGGCCTCCGTCGTCGACGAGGTCGTCAAGGCGGACGGCGTGAAGTCGGCGGAGGGGACGGTCTTCTCGACGTCGGTGACCGTCGTCGACGCCGACAAGGACAGCCTCTCCCCGACCAACGGCGGGCCGACCATCGTCGGCAACTGGAACGGCAACGACGCCCGGACCATGGAGATCACCTCCGGTTCCGCGCCCAAGGGCGCCGACCAGGTGATGGTCGACGCGGACACCGCCGACAAGCACGGCCTGAAGCTGGGCGACGAGATCGGCATCATCACCGCGGTCGGCACGCACCGGGCGAAGGTCTCCGGCATCGCCGACTTCAACGTCACCAACCCCGGCGCCGCGCTCTTCTACCTCGACACGAAGACCGCCCAGCAGACCCTGGTCGGTGAGACCGGGGTGTACACCAACGTCAACGTCACCGCCGCGGCCGGCGTCAGCGACGCCCAGCTGAAGAAGAACGTCGCCACCGCGCTCGACGGCGGCTACAAGGTGCAGACGGCCAAGGAGGTCGCGGACGCCAACGCCGCGGACGTCCAGGAGTTCATGGGCGTCATCAAGTACGCGATGCTCGGCTTCGCCGGGATCGCCTTCCTCGTCGGCGTCTTCCTGATCATCAACACCTTCTCCATGCTGGTCGCCCAGCGCACCCGGGAGATCGGCCTGATGCGGGCGATCGGATCGAGCCGCAAGCAGGTCAACCGCTCGGTGCTGATCGAGGCGCTGCTGCTCGGCCTCGTCGGCTCCGTGCTGGGCGTCGGCGCGGGCGTGGGGCTCGCGGTGGGGCTGATGAAGCTCATGGGCGCTATGGGCATGAATCTCTCGACGGACGACCTGACGGTCGTGTGGACCACCCCGGTGATCGGCCTCGTCCTGGGTGTCGTGGTCACCGTCCTGGCCGCGTACCTCCCGGCCCGCCGCGCCGGCAAGGTCTCCCCGATGGCCGCGCTGCGCGACGCGGGCGCCCCGGCCGACGCCAAGGCGGGCGTCGTCCGCGCCGTGCTCGGCGTGCTGCTGACGGGCGCGGGCGGATTCGGGCTGTACCTGGCGGCCGCCGCCGACAAGGCGAGCGAGGGTGCCCTGTGGCTGGGCGCGGGCGTGGTGCTGTCGCTGATCGGCTTTGTCGTCATCGGTCCGCTGCTGGCGGGCGCGGTGGTCCGGGTGCTCGGCGCGATCGTGCTGCGGATGTTCGGCCCCGTCGGCCGGATGGCCGAGCGCAACGCGCTGCGCAACCCGCGCCGTACGGGCGCCACGGGCGCCGCGCTGATGATCGGGCTGGCGCTGGTGGCGTGCCTGTCGGTGGTCGGCTCGTCGATGGTCGCCTCGGCGACGGAGGAGCTCGACAAGAGCGTCGGTACGGACTTCATCGTGCAGTCCGACAGCGGCCAGCTGATCACGCCGCAGGCGGTCGAGGCCGTGAAGGCGGCCGACGGCGTGGACCGCGTCACCGAGTACAAGTGGACGAAGGCCGACTTCACCACCCCTGACGGCAAGACGTCCAAGGACACCGCCATCACGGCCGCCGACCCGACGTACGCGCAGGACCTGCGGGTCGAGACCGTCGCGGGCAACCTCGCCGACGCCTACCGGCCCGACTCGATGTCCGTGCACGAGGAGTACGCCAAGGACCACGGCATCAGCCTCGGCTCCAAGATCGCCGTTGCCTTCGAGGGCGGCTCCACCGCCCAGCTGACGGTCCGCGCGATCACCAGCAGCGACGCGGTGATCGACCAGGGCGCGATGTACACGTCGATCGACACCCTCGCCAACTACGTCCCGGCGGACAAGATGCCACTCGACACGCTGCTCTTCGCCTCGGCGAAGGACGGCCAGGAGACGGCGGCGTACACGGCGCTGAAGGCGGCGCTGGACGACTACCCGCAGTACAGCGTCCGGGACCAGACCGACTACAAGGAGGCCCTGAAGGACCAGATCGGGCAGCTGCTCAACATGATCTACGGCCTGCTGGCCCTCGCGATCATCGTCGCGATCCTCGGCGTCGTGAACACGCTCGCCCTGTCGGTGGTCGAGCGGACCCGGGAGATCGGCCTGATGCGGGCGATCGGGCTCTCACGCCGGCAGCTGCGCCGGATGATCCGCCTCGAGTCGGTCGTGATCGCCCTCTTCGGTGCCCTGCTGGGCCTGGGGCTGGGCATGGGCTGGGGCGCAACGGCGCAGCAGCTGCTCGCCCTGGAGGGGCTGAACGTGCTGGAGATCCCGTGGCCGACCATCGGCGCGGTGTTCGTCGGCTCTGCTTTCGTGGGCCTGTTCGCTGCCCTTATACCGGCCTTCCGGGCGGGCCGCATGAACGTCCTCAACGCCATCGCCACCGAGTAGCCACCGCATACGGGGGTTGCGGGGGAGGGCCCGGCGTCGAGGAGTCTTGGGGGACTCACGGCGCCGGGCCCGCTGCATGCGCGCGGCAGCGGGGCGTCGCCCTCCTGATCCGAGGTGTGGGTCGGCCAGGAGAGTGACATCCGCGACGGCGACGTACTCTGGAGACCCCCGGCCCGCCCCGCGTGTCGGGTGGTTCGCGTTGCCCACCCCTGCCCCGAGCCAGCCCCTGACATCAGACCCCTGCCATCCCGGACGGAAAGCCCCCCATGAGCCTGCACGGTCTGCTCGACGCCGTCGTCAAGGACGCCGCACTCGCGGAAGCGATCAAGGCGGTCACGGACGGCAACCGGATGCACGTCGACCTGGTCGGCCCCCAGGCGGCCCGCCCCTTCGCGGTCGCCGCGCTGGCCCGTGAGAGCGGCCGCCCGGTGCTGGCGGTGACGGCGACCGGACGCGAGGCGGAGGACTTGGCGGCGGCCCTGCGGTCGCTGCTGCCGCCGGACGGCGTCGTGGAGTACCCGGCATGGGAGACGCTCCCGCACGAGCGGCTGAGCCCGCGCAGCGACACCGTGGGCCGCCGCCTCGCCGTGCTGCGCAGGCTGGCCCACCCCAGCCCCGACGACCCCGAGACCGGCCCGGTCTCGGTCGTCGTGGCACCCATCCGGTCCGTGCTGCAGCCGCAGGTCAAGGGCCTGGGCGACCTGGAGCCGGTGGCGCTGAGGACGGGGCAGACCGCCGACCTGAACCAGGTCGTCGACGCCCTCGCCGCCGCCGCGTACGCGCGCGTGGAGCTGGTCGAGAAGCGGGGCGAGTTCGCCGTACGCGGCGGGATCCTCGATGTGTTCCCGCCCACCGAGGAACACCCCCTGCGCATCGAGTTCTGGGGCGACGACGTCGAGGAGATCCGCTACTTCAAGGTCGCCGACCAGCGCTCCCTCGAAGTCGCCGAGCACGGCCTGTGGGCCCCGCCCTGCCGTGAGCTGCTGCTCACCGACGACGTACGGGCACGCGCGCGTGCCCTCGCCGAAGAGCACCCCGAGCTCGGCGAGCTGCTCGGCAAGATCGCCGAGGGCATCGCCGTGGAGGGCATGGAGTCGCTCGCGCCGGTCCTCGTCGACGACATGGAGCTGCTGCTCGACGTACTGCCCAAGGGCGCCATGGCCGTCGTATGCGATCCGGAGCGGGTCCGCACGCGTGCCGCGGATCTCGTGGCGACCTCGCAGGAGTTCCTGCAGGCCTCCTGGGCGGCCACCGCCGGTGGTGGCGAGGCGCCGATCGACGTCGACGCGGCCTCCCTGTGGTCCATCGCGGACGTCCGCGACCGGGCGCGTGAGCTGGACATGATGTGGTGGTCGGTGTCGCCGTTCGCCGCCGACGAGGAGCTCGACGCGGCCACCCTCAAGCTCGGCATGCACGCCCCCGAGACCTACCGCGGCGACACCGCCAAGGCGCTCGCCGACACCAAGGGGTGGCTCGCCGACGGCTGGCGCACGGTCTTCGTCACCGAGGGCCACGGCCCGGCCGCCCGTACGGTCGAGGTGCTCGGCGGTGAGGGCATCGCGGCCCGGCTGGAGGCCGACCTGGGGGAGATCTCCCCGTCCGTGGTGCACGTGGCGTGCGGCTCGATCGACCACGGCTTCGTCGACCCGACCCTCAGGCTCGCCGTGCTCACCGAGACCGACCTGTCCGGCCAGAAGGCAGCCGGCCGCGACGGCGCCCGCATGCCCGCCCGCCGCCGCAAGACCATCGACCCGCTCACCCTGGAGGCGGGCGACTACATCGTCCACGAGCAGCACGGCGTGGGCCGCTACATCGAGATGGTGCAGCGCACCGTGCAGGGCGCGACCCGCGAGTACCTGGTGGTGGAGTACGCCCCCGCCAAGCGCGGCCAGCCCGGCGACCGCCTGTACATCCCCACCGAC
Organism: Streptomyces spinoverrucosus; assembly: GCF_006539505.1. Lineage (GTDB taxonomy): Bacteria > Actinomycetota > Actinomycetes > Streptomycetales > Streptomycetaceae > Streptomyces > Streptomyces spinoverrucosus. Next base: position 99,916 of record NZ_BJND01000032.1, on the reverse strand, counting down.
CAACTGGAGCAGATCACCAAGTACGTCGGCGGCGAGGCCCCGACGCTGCACCGGCTCGGCGGCGCCGACTGGACCAAGACCAAGGCACGCGCGAAGAAGGCCGTCAAAGAGATCGCGGCGGACCTCATCAAGCTGTACAGCGCGCGCATGGCGGCACCCGGGCACACCTTCGCGCCGGACACTCCGTGGCAGCGCGAGCTGGAGGACGCCTTCCCGTACGCGGAGACGCCCGACCAGCTGACGACCATCGCCGAGGTCAAGGAGGACATGGAGAAGTCGGTCCCGATGGACCGTCTGATCTGCGGCGACGTCGGCTACGGCAAGACGGAGATCGCGGTCCGGGCCGCCTTCAAGGCCGTACAGGACGGCAAGCAGGTGGCGGTCCTGGTACCGACGACGCTTCTGGTGCAGCAGCACTTCGGGACGTTCAGCGACCGGTACGCGCAGTTCCCGGTGAGTGTGAAGGCGCTGTCCCGGTTCCAGACCGACACCGAGGCCAAGGCGACCCTGGAGGGCCTGCGCGAGGGCTCGGTGGACATCGTCATCGGCACGCACCGCCTGTTCTCCTCGGAGACGAAGTTCAAGGACCTGGGGCTGGTCATCGTCGACGAGGAGCAGCGGTTCGGCGTCGAGCACAAGGAGCAGCTGAAGAAGCTGCGCGCCAACGTCGACGTACTGACGATGTCCGCCACCCCGATCCCGCGCACGCTGGAGATGGCGGTCACCGGCATCCGCGAAATGTCCACGATCACCACCCCGCCGGAGGAACGGCACCCGGTGCTGACCTTCGTCGGCCCTTACGAGGAGAAGCAGATCGGCGCGGCCATCCGCCGCGAGCTGCTGCGCGAGGGCCAGGTCTTCTACATCCACAACCGGGTGGAGTCCATCGACCGCGCCGCCGCCCGGCTGCGTGAGATCGTCCCCGAGGCGCGCATCGCCACGGCGCACGGGCAGATGTCGGAGTCGGCGCTGGAGCAGGTCGTCGTCGACTTCTGGGAGAAGAAGTTCGACGTACTGGTGTCGACGACGATCGTCGAGTCCGGCATCGACATCTCCAACGCGAACACACTGATCGTTGAACGAGGGGACACCTTCGGTCTGTCGCAGCTGCATCAGCTGCGCGGGCGCGTCGGGCGTGGGCGCGAGCGCGGGTACGCGTACTTCCTGTACCCGCCGGAGAAGCCGCTGACCGAGACCGCCCACGAGCGGCTCGCCACCATCGCCCAGCACACGGAGATGGGCGCGGGCATGTACGTGGCCATGAAGGACCTGGAGATCCGCGGCGCCGGAAACCTCCTCGGCGGCGAACAGTCCGGCCACATCGCGGGCGTCGGCTTCGACCTGTATGTCCGGATGGTCGGCGAGGCGGTCGCGGACTACCGGCGGCAGCTGGAGACCGGCGAGATCGAGGAGGAGCCGCCGCTCGAGGTCAAGATCGAACTGCCGGTCGACGCACACGTCCCGCACGACTACGCGCCGGGCGAGCGGCTGCGCCTCCAGGCCTACCGTTCGATCGCCTCCGCCAATTCCGAGGAGGACATCAAGGCCGTACGGGAGGAACTCGTCGACCGGTACGGCAAGCTGCCCGAGCCGGTGGAGAACCTGCTCCTGGTGGCGGGCCTGCGCATGCTCGCGCGCGCGTGCGGCGTGGGCGAGATCGTGCTCCAGGGGAACAACATCCGCTTCGCGCCGGTGGAGTTGCGGGAGTCGCAGGAACTGCGGGTCAAGCGGCTGTACCCGGGGACGGTCATCAAGCCGGCGGTGCACCAGGTGCTGGTGCCGCGTCCGAAGACGGCGAAGGTGGGCGGGAAGCCGCTGGTCGGGCGGGAGTTGCTGGGCTGGGTCGGGGAGTTCCTGGCGTCGATTCTGGGGTCGTAGGGGGTCGTAGGGGTTGGTGGTCGCAGGGCTCGGCGGTCGCGGGGCTCGGTGGGCGTGGGGCTCGCCGAGCGGCGGCCGGGCCGGGTGCCTCAGTGGCGAGGCCCCTGCGGTCAGGCGGAGCGGAAGAGCATCGTCGCCAGCGTCCGGAACACCTCCTCGGGGTCCCGGTCGCCCACCGGGTCGTCGAGATTGCGACCGAGGAGCAGCGTGGCGAAGCCGTGGGCCAGGGACCAGGCGGCGATACCGGCGAGGCGGGCGTCGGTGCCGCGGTTCTCGGGGTTCACGGCGGTGACGGCCTCGCGCAGGGCGTCACCGGCGAGGGCGCGGGCGGTGGTGAGTTCGAGGTCGTCGGCGCGCAGCAGGTCGGGGGCGAACATCACCTGGAAATGCGCGGGATGCTCGCGGGCGAAGCGGACGTAGCGCACGCCTGCGTCCTTGAGGTCGGCCGCGTCCCTGATTGTCTGCGCGAGCAGCCCGAAACCCTCCGCGGCGATGGCCGTGAGCAGGCCGGTGCGGTCCTTGAAGTGGTGGGCCGGGGCTGCGTGCGAGACCCCGGCGCGACGGGCGAGGTCACGCAGGCTCAGCGCGAAGGGCCCGTCGGCGGCGATGACGTCGAGCGCGGCGGTGAGGATGGCGCGGCGTAGGTCGCCGTGGTGGTAGGGGCGAGGGGTCTTCGTGGCCCCGTCGGTCTTTTCGGTCATGGTCAGCAGCGTACGCACGATCTAGGCATTGACAAGTTGATGGGCGGTCGGGCAATCTTGTCAGTGTCAAGTTGTGGGTGTGAGTGGGACGGGGGTCGTGTCATGTCGAAGTACGCCGATGAGGTGGCCGCGACGGAGTCGAGCGGGGGTGTCGAGCCCGCGCGGGTACGCCAGCTCTGGCATCTGCTGGAGCCGCTGCACGCGGTGCTGTACTACGCGCCGGAGGCGTTCGAGGAGGCCGCCGCGCTCGGATACGCCACCGAGGAACGCTGGCCGAGCTACTTCCCCTTCCGCGCCGCGCCGTTGGGCCCGGTCGGCAGCCGCGCCGTGGCCTCCGCCTTCTACAGCTTCGCCCCCGGCATGGTCGCCGAGCACATCGACCGTGCGTGGACGGTCGCGAGCCCCGAGTCCGTGCTGGCGGCGCGGCAGCGGGCGGTCGACCGGGCGTACCGGACGCTGTTCGGCGACCGTGTGGACAGCCCCGGCCTGGCGGAGGCCGCCGCCCTCGCCCGGCGTGCGGCCGAGGCGGCGAACACGGCGGGCCGCCCGCTCGCCGCGGCCAACGCCGCGCTGGCCTGGCCGGACGCCCCGCACCTTCAGTTGTGGCACGCGGCGACGATCCTGCGCGAACACCGCGGCGACGGCCACCTGGCCGCTCTGCTCATCGCCGGCCTCGATCCGGCAGAGGCCCTCGTGTCCTTCGCCGCGATAGGCGCCGCCTCCGTCGAACGCTTCGCGAGCCGCGGCTGGAGCGCCGACGAGTGGGCGGCCGCACGCGAACGCCTGGCCGCGCGAGGGCTGATTTGCGAGGACGGTACGGCCACGGAGGCGGGCCGAGCCCTGCGCCACCAGGTCGAGCACCACACCGACCAACTGGCAGCCGGCCCTTGGAACTCCCTCGGCCCCGACTCCACCGCCCGCCTTGCCGAACTGCTCGGCGACTACTGGGTCACGGTCATCGGTTCGGGCCTGCTGCCGTCGGAGACGACGCTGGGTATTGGGAAGGTCTGAGGTAAAACAAGGGTCTCAGGCAAAAGAAGGAAGGCCGCCCGCGGATGGTGGGCGCCGCGGACGGCCTCTGTTCCCAGATGGCTCAGCGAGCCGCCGCAGGGGCATCCGTCATGCCCCACGCGGTCGGCCAAGTGTCCTCCGTGAGTCTCCGGCCTACTGCTGCTCGGGCTTGTCGCGGTCCATGCCGAGCCTGCCCTCGATGTTCTGCTGGGCGGCGTCGACCTGGCCCTCGTACTTGTTGCCCGTCCTCTCGTTGGCCTTCTTCTCCGCGGCATCGGACATTTTCCGGGCTTTGTCCTGCGCCGCCTTGTTCTTGAACCTGTCGAAGATGCCCATCCAGAGCTCCTTCCGGAGGTGACTCAGAACCGACGATACGCCGCAGAAGCGAAGTATGCCGTGTTTGGACCTCTATGGTCTGGACCTCTCGGCCGCTACCGTGAGCGTCAGGCACAACCCGCCCGTGCCCGGGCGGAACGCACGGCGGAACAAGCAAGGCAAGGGGAGGGGCGCACGGTGATGCGTCTGAGGACGGGGGCCGCGGCCGCCGCTGCGGCTGCAGCGCTGTTCGCCGTGGCCGGCTGCACGGAGCAGACCACCGGCACCGGTGGACCGGAGGGGACGACCGGCGGGAGCGCGGCCCTCGCTGCCGCGGAGTCACTGCCCGTGAAGGGACGTGCGCCCAAGACGGGGTACGACCGGGACCGATTCGGCTCACCCTGGGCGGACACCGACTCAAACAGCTGTGACACCCGCGACGACATACTCAAACGGGACCTCGACGACGCGGAGTTCAGCGACGGCAGCTGCAAGGTGGCCTCCGGCACATTGGACCCCGACCCCTACACCGGCAAGGACGTCACCTTCGTGCGTGGCCGCAGCCAAGTGGACATCGACCACGTGGTCGCCCTCTCCGACGCCTGGCAGAAGGGCGCCCAGCAGTGGGACCCCAGCAAGCGCATAGCCTTCGCCAACGACCCCCTCAACCTCATCGCCGTCGACGCGAGCACCAACCGCGCCAAGGGCGACGGTGACACCGCGACCTGGCTGCCGCCCAACCGGTCGTACCGCTGCGTGTACGTCGCCGCGCAGGTCGCCGTGAAGAAGAAGTACGGGCTGTGGGTGACGTCCGCCGAGAAGTCCGCGATGACGAGGGTCCTCTCCGACTGCCCCGGCCAACGGCTGCCCACTGGCGGCAACCCCACGCAGGCGCCGCCCCGCTTCCACGCGGACTGAGGCGGGGCGGGGCAGGGGGGCGCGCCCGGGAGAAAATCCGTTCCGCCGGAGCAGGACCGCCGCTTAGCGTTGACGTATGGAGCTGAAGATATCGAGCCTCGCCGAGCGGCCTGACATGGTCGACCAAGTGCTCGATATGGCCGACAGTTGGCCGGAGTTCGTCGTCAACAACCCCGTGGGCAACGCCCATTACCCGCGGATCGCCGCCGAACTGCCGCAGTACGTGCAGTTCGCCCAGGACGAGCACGGTGAGGTCGTCGCGCACGCGCACAGCGTTCCCTTCGCGCTCGCCGTCGACGGTCGCGGCGAACTGCCCGGCCGGGGCTGGGACGAGGTGCTGGTGTGGGCGTTCTCCGACCTGCGCCACGGAGTCCGCCCCGACACGGTCAGCGCCATCTCGATCGTCGTCGCCCCGCACGCCCAGGGCCTCGGCCTGTCGGGCCGGATGCTCGCGGCGATGCGCGACAACGCCAGCGCCCTCGGCTTCCGCGAGGTCGTCGCTCCAGTCCGCCCCAGCGCCAAGCACCTCGAACCCCGTACGCCGATGGAGGAGTACGCCCGCCGATTGCGCCCCGACGGGCTCCCGCACGACCCCTGGCTGCGCGTGCACGCCCGAGCCGGTGCCACGCTCCACTCCGTGGCACCGGCGTCGATGACGGTGGCCGCCCCGCTGGAGGACTGGCGCCGCTGGACCGGGCTGCCCTTCGACACGGCGGGCGACATCGAGGTACCCGGGGCACTGGTACCGGTGCGGTGCGAACCGGAGCACCGGTACGCGGTGTATGTCGAGCCCAACGTGTGGATGCGGCACGCCCTTTGAGGCTTAGCCCAGCTTGTCGATGTCCAGGATCTCGCCGGAGGGCTTCTGTGCCGGGACCGGCTCGTCGTAGTCGCTGAACGTGAGGGTGCCCCGGTCGCCGGCCGACGTGCTGTCGACGCGCAGCAGATACGGCTTGCCCTTGGTGGCGACGTACACCGTGTAACGGTCCTTGCCATCCTTCTCCCGCAGGATGATCGCCGGTGTGCCGTCGACGGTGGTGGTCTTTCCGCGGGCCGCGTCCGAGTTCACGTCCTCGGCGCCGCCGAGCATCGTGTCCAGGTCGCAGAAGCTCGCGATGTCCTTGGCGTCCTCACCCGTGGCGGACGTCTTCGTCCACTTCCCGGCCAGCATGTCCACCACCGCGTCGACGTCCGCCTCTGCCTCGCCCTCGCTCTGGGCGCGCAGGAACGCCTCGTCGTACCGCATGTAGATGGTGTCGCCCGTCTTGATCAGATCGGCCTTGCCCTCACCCATGCGCATGGTGCTGGCGCACTCGTTCCGCTTGTTCAGGGCCATGTCCAGGTGGATCGTGCCGCCGGTCTCGTCGTCGGGGACGTCACCGGTCACGCGCAGCGACGAGGCTGCGGTCGTGGCCTCGACGGCCCGGTCGGCGATCTCACCGCCGGTCAGCCCGGCGAACGGTTCCGGCTTGCTGTCCGCCTTGTCCTGGCCGGGCAGACAGCCGGTGAGGCCGACAGCGGTGGTGGCGGCGAGGCAGAGGGCGGCAAGAGTAGTTCGGCGCATGAGAGTTCCTTGGTGGTGATGAGCGGACGCGTGGTGAGACGCGCTGGTGGCGGGTGTTGCGGAGAGGTGGCGGTGCATGGGGATGCGGGGCGCGCGCGACGCCGCTGCCGACTCCCGCCGGTTTGGCGGTCGGTCCGTTCGCGAGGTCAATAAGAGCAGAGGTTGTGAACCGAGTCAACACGATTCACAGAGCAAGTGAAGTACACGCCGTGAACGCATGGATCTTCCGCAGCGCCGCTATGCTCGGCGTCACACACCGGATGAGCACCGGATGGGCACCGGACGAGGGGAGTCGGGCGGGTGCAGGACAACGCGACAGAGGTGACCGCCGCCGGAATCGCCCGGCTCGCCGGCGTCGGCCGGGCCGCCGTGAGCAACTGGCGGCGCCGCCACGCCGACTTCCCCAAACCGGTCGGCGGTACCGAGACCAGCCCCTCCTTCGCCCTCGCCGAAGTCGAGGCCTGGCTGCGCCACCAGGGCAAACTCGCCGAAGTCCCGCTACGGGAACGGGTCTGGCAGCACATCGCAGGTCACCCCGAGGGTCCGGTCGTCGCGCTCACGCACGCCGGCTGTGTACTGCTGCTCATCCATGACCGGCCCACGGTGTGGCTGGAGGTGAGCGCCGGTTCCGATGAGCGGCTGGCGGCGATGTTGCCGGGGGCGTTGGAGCAGGTGATCGTGCCTCGGTTCGGTGGGCGACAGGTTCACGGTGGCGCGGCAAGGTCGGCCGGTGTGAACGCCCCGCTCCCCGTGAACACCAGCCCCGCCGTTCACACCCCCAACGGCCCCGCCCTCCTCCCCTCCGCCCCCCTCCTCCGCGGCACCGCCGAACTCGCCGCCGAGCTGGGCGCCCGTCAGACCTTCGAGTTCCTGCTCGGCCGGCACCTCGACGCCAACCCCCGCCAGTACACGCTCACCCCCACCGACCTCGCCCGCCTCATGGCCGACCTCGCCGGCCCCGCCCGCACCGTCCTCGACCCCGCCTGCGGCACCGGCGCCCTGCTCCGCGCCGTCGCCACCGCCCCCGACCAGGAGCTGTACGCCCAGGACAACGCCCCCGAGCTCGCCGCGCTCACCGCGCTCCGGCTCGCGTTGCACGGTCGGGCCACAGTCCGCGGTGCCGTGGGCGACACCCTGCGGGCCGACGCCTACCCCGAGCTGCGCGCCGACGTCGTCCTGTGCCATCCGCCGTTCAACGAGCGCAACTGGGGGCATGACGAACTGGCGTACGACCCCCGGTGGGAGTACGGCTTCCCCGCGCGTACCGAGTCCGAGCTGGCCTGGGTGCAGCATGCGCTCGCCCGGCTGAGGGACGGCGGCACCGCCGTGCTGCTGATGCCGCCCGCCGCCGCATCCCGCCGCTCCGGCCGCCGTATCCGCGCCGATCTGCTGCGGCGCGGCGCCCTGCGCGCTGTCATCGCGTTGCCGGTCGGGGCGGCACCGCCGTACAACATCCCCCTCCACCTGTGGGTGCTGCGCAGGCCCGAGAAGGCGCCCGCGCAGCCGGAGGTGTTGCTGGCCGACGCGGGGCAGTTCGCGACCGAGGGGCGCGGCGGTCCCGACTGGCGGGCCGTGCGCGACGCCGTGCTCGGCGCCTGGCGGGACTTCGACCGGGCGGGCACGTTCGCGGAGCGGCCGGGGCTGGCGCGTTCCGTGCCGGTCATCGAACTGCTGGACGACGACGTCGACTTCGCCCCGGCCCGGCACCTGCCGCCGCCCACCGCGGCCGACGGTGCCGAGCAGCTCACAGCGGTGCGCGAGCGCCTCGGCGAAACCCTCCGGCTGACATCGGACCTCACCCCGCCGCCCCCGCACACCGCACCGCCCGCGCGCTGGCCGCTCACCACCGTCGGCGAACTCGCGCGCGGGGGCGCGCTGGTGATGCGTACCGGTGGAAACGGCGGCCACGCGCGTGTGTCCGTGCTCACCGACCACGACGTCCTCGCCGGAACCGCACCCTCCGGGACGCTGCCCGAGAGCGACGAGGAGGCCGTGCTGACGGAGGCCGGGGACGTCGTCGTGCCGGTGCTCGGTGGGGGCGCGGTGGCGCGCGTCATCGACGAGGCGACGGGGGGCGCCGCCCTGGGGCGCAACCTCGTCCTGCTGCGCCCCGATCCCACGGCGCTCGATCCGTGGTTCCTCGCCGGGTTCCTGCGCGGCACCGCCAACAACCGCCAGGCCAGCAGTTACGCCTCCACGGCCACCCGCCTCGACGTGCGCCGTCTGCAACTGCCTCGGCTCGCGCTCGACGAACAGCGGCGCTACGGCGCCCGGTTCCGCGCCCTGGACGAGTTCGAGCGGGCGCTCAGGCATGCGAGCCGGCTCGGGGAGCAACTCGTACGCGGGATGTACGACGGCCTGACGGACGGCGCCGTCGCGCCCGAATGATCGCCCCGCTCGCCCCGCCACGCCGCACGAGTCGTACGAAGTGATCAGAGTGATCAGAGTGACAACGGTTCGGTACAACCCGGGACCGGTTGTCGGTGTCGGCCTATACGCTCGAAGCGACCATCACACGACTGGCGTTGCCCGACGCCGGTCGACTCGGTACGCGCACTTCAGGCACCAGGAGCAGTCATGCATGGCCACGGCTACCCGCAGCCGGTGAAGCAGCCGCCCGCGACGGCGTGGCTGGTGCTCATGCGTGTGCTGTTCGTGGTGATCTCCATCCTCAGCCTTGGGTTCCTGACCTGGACGATGCTGCTGCGCCTGGCCATCGTCACGCGCAAGTCGCTGGACTGGGGCCTGTTCGTGGCCGTGCTGGCCATCGACATCCTCGCCATCGTGCTGCTCGGCACGGAACCTGGCGAGGAGATCCACACCGCCGGCGGCTGGACCGGCGTCACGCTGCTGCTGGGCACGCTGGTGGCGGTGATCGCGTACTACCTCGCCGCGGAGATACGCCACTTCCACCAGCTCCGCTACGGCAGCGGGTACGCGCCGGGGCCGACCCCGGCGTACGGCTACCCGCAGCCGCCGACGCCGTACACCACCGGGACCACCGCGCCGCGGACGCCCCACAACCCGCCCACCTCGCACACACCCCAGCCCACCACCGCGCGCCCCCCGATACCCACCCCGCCCCCGCAGCGCCCCGCGCCCGCGCGTATCGACCAGGTGCGGGCCGAACTGGACGAGCTCAGCGACTACCTGCGTAAACAGGGCGGTCAGCGCGACGGCGAACACGAGGGCGGAAGGTGACCGTGACGACAGGACGTGTCGTCGCCGGCCGCTACGAACTGGCCACGCTCATCGGGCAGGGCGGCATGGGCCAGGTCTGGACGGCGTACGACCAGCGGCTGGACCGGCGCGTGGCGGTGAAGTTGCTGCGCCCCGACAAGGTGGCCGGACAGGAGGCCGACGAACTGCGGCGGCGCTTCGAGCGCGAATGCCGGGTGACCGCGCAGGTCGACCACCCGGGGCTGGTGACCGTGCACGACGCGGGCAGCGAGGGCGAGGAGCTGTTCCTCGTCATGCAGTACGTCGACGGCGCCGACCTCTCCGACCATCTCGCCGAGCACGACCCGTACCCGTGGCAGTGGGCGGTCGCGGTAGCGGCGCAACTGTGCGCCGTACTGAGCGCCGTGCACGCCGTGCCGATCGTGCACCGCGACCTCAAGCCGCGCAACGTGATGGTGAAGCAGGACGGCACGGTCACGGTTCTCGACCTCGGCGTGGCCTCGGTCATGGACACCGACACCACCCGCCTGACGCACACCGGCTCGCCGATCGGCTCGCCCGCGTACATGGCGCCCGAGCAGGCCATGGGCGGCGCCGTCGGCCCGTACACGGACCTGTACGCGCTCGGCGTACTGCTGCACGAACTCCTCAGTGGCGAGGTCCCCTTCGCGGGCTCCACGGCGCTCGGGGTGCTGCACCGGCACCTGTACGAGCCCCCGCTGCCCGTGCGCCGGATCCGCCCCGAGGTTCCCGAGGCGCTCGAAGCCCTGGTCCTGCGGTTGCTCGCCAAGGACCCGCAGCACCGGCCGGGATCCGCGCAGGAGGTGTACGAGGACCTGGCGCTGCTGCTGCCCGAGCGTGGGACCCCCAGCGGTGCACCCCTCAACCCCACGCGCCCCTTCCTGCGCCCGCACGCCCCCTGGCCGGACCGCGCGCGCACGCCCGCGCCCCAGCCCGCCCCCGTGGCGCCGGTCGTCGGGAAGCCGGACGTCGCGAGCGCCGTCGACGAGGTCAAACGCCTCCTCAGGGAGGGCCGTATCACCCAGGCCGTCGACATCCTCGGCGCGATCCTGCCGACCGCGGCCGAGCAGCACGGCGAGCACTCCCCGGTGGTGCGCACACTGCGCAAGCAGTACGCCGCCACGCTCATGGACGACGGCCAGTACCGGCGCGCGCTGCCCGAACTGCGCCGCCTCGCCGACGAACGCGCCGCCGAGGCCGGCCAGGCAGACCCGCAGGCCCTGCGGTTCCGCTACGAGGCCGCCCAGTGCCTCGAACAGCTCGGCGAACCGGCGTCGGCGCTGGCGGCGTACCGGGCGCTGCTGCCGTACTACGAGAACCTGTACGTCTCCGGCGACCCCGAGCTCGCCCACGACGTCCGCCGCCGCATGGGGCACCTCCTGCTCGCCCTCGGCGACCGCTCCGCCGCGCACGACACGCTGGTGCGACTGCTGCACGACGTCGAACGGCTGAACGGGCCGGGGCATCCGCTGGCGGTGGAGGTGCGGCGGACGTTGCAGTGGTTGGGACAGGTGCGCGGGTAGTCCCCCTGGGGTCGGGTGGCGCGGCGGTGCCCGAAGTCCTGGTGAATCGTTGGTCGAATGGGTTGGCCAAAGCTGGGCTGCTGCCTACCATCGATCACCGCAAGACCTTGTGCGCCCGCCCGTCACCCGACCACCACCCCTGGTGGAGGCGCTACGCGCCGCACCTGTTATTGCAATCTCCTCGGGAGGCTCCCTTGCACCGCCGTCGCCGCACCGCGCTCCTCCTGTCCGCCGCGATCGCGGCGGCCCCCGTCCTGACCGCCTGCGGAAACGACGCGCATCCGGGCGCGGCGGCCGTCGTCGGCGGTCAGCGGATCACCGTGGCGCAGCTGGAGACCCGGGTCAACGAGGTGCGCGCGGCGCAGCGGGCGGCGGTGGGCGACGAGGCGCAGTACGCGCAGGTGATCGCCAAGACCGGCAGCCTGACCCGCGACACCCTGCACGGCATGGTCCTCGACCGGGTGCTGCACCGCGCCGCCCAGGACGCCGGCATCTCCGTCACCCGCAAGGAGGTCCAGGAGATGCGGGACGGACTTCAGGAGCAGGTCGGCGGCGCGAAGGCGCTGGAGACGACGTGGTTGCAGCAGTACGGCGTGGCTCCGCAGCGCCTGGAGGAGAACCTCCGCCTCCAGCTGGAGGCCCAGAAGCTCGCCGCGAAGCTCGGCACCGACACCAGCCAGCCGGCCTTCTGGAAGGCCCTCTCCGACGCCTCCCAGAAGCTGAACGTCGACCTCAACCCGCGGTACGGCAGCTGGGACGTCCAGAGGAGCAGCCGCGTGGACGCGAAGACGCCGTGGGTGCGGGAAGTCACGGCGGGGCAGGGCGAGCAGACGGCCTAGCGGTGCGGCCGGAGGTCGTGTAGCGGTACGCGCAGGTGCTGATCTCATGCCGTTCATCCGATGATCGCACCCCCGCCTGTGGATAACTCACGGCCTTGTCGGCGGCGTGGGTTACGTTCGGATCGTGAACGCAACCAGCTTCGACAGCACTCCTGACGCCGGTCAGGACGCCCCCGGCCGTATCGTCCTGCTCACCACCAGCCACCGCGTCGCCCCCGGCCTGCTCTCCTGGCCCGCGTGGCAGGCCCTGCACGCCGCGGACCGGGTGCTGTGCGGGGACGGGGCGCATCCGCAGCTGCCGTATCTGCGGGAGGCGGGGATATCGGTCGAGGAGGCCTCGCCGACCGCCGAGGAACTGGTCGACGTGTGCCCGGGCGGGCAGACCGTGGTCGTCGTCGCCACCGGCGAGGGCGAGCCGGTCCTGACGGACGGCCTGGCGCGGCTCGCCGGCAGCGGGCGGTTCCATATGCCGGAGCTGGAGCTGCTCCCCGCCTCCTACGACCTGCCCGGCGCCCGCCTGCTCGACCTCGTCCAGGTCATGGACCGCATCCGCGCCGAGTGCCCCTGGTCGTCCCGGCAGACCCACCAGGGCCTGGCGAAGTACGGCATCGAGGAGGCCTACGAACTCGTCGAGGCGATCGAGGACGGCGACCGCGACGAACTCCGTGAGGAACTGGGCGACGTCCTCCTCCAAGTCGTCTTCCACGCCCGGATAGCCGAGGAGGACCCGGACACCCCCTTCTCCATCGACGACGTCGCGGCCACCATCGTCGCCAAGCTCATCCACCGTCACCCGCATGTCTTCGGCGAGGAGACCGCCTCCACCCCCGAGGAGGTCAAGGAACATTGGCTGCGCACGAAGGCCCAGGAGAAGCAGCGGACCTCGGTGACCGAGGGCATCCCGCTGCACCAGCCCGGCCTGGCCCTCGCGGCGAAGCTGGCGTCCCGCGTGCGCTCGGCGGGACTGGACGTGCCGCTGCCGAAGGGCGAGGGCATCGGGTACGAGCTGCTGACGCTGGCGATACGCGCCGAGGCGGAGGGCGTGGACCCGGAGGCGGCACTGCGGGCGGCGGCCCGGGCGTATCGGGACGGGATCAGGGAGGCCGAAGGCGTGGGCCCGGAGGCGATACGGGAGGTCCGTGCGGACCACCAGGACGCCGAGGCGCACCCGACTGTGGATACCGTCGAGGAGTGACCGACCACCCCCACCCCGGCGCCCACGGCGCTCCCGCACCCGAACTCTTCACCTGGGAGTTCGCGACCGACCCCTACCCCGCCTACGCCTGGCTGCGCGAGCACGCCCCCGTGCACAGGACGAAGCTGCCCAGCGGGGTGGAGGCCTGGCTGGTCACCCGTTACGCCGATGCCAAGCAGGCCCTCGCCGACCAGCGGCTGTCGAAGAATCCCGCGCATCACGACGAGCCCGCGCACGCCAAGGGGAAGACGGGTATCCCAGGTGAGCGCAAGGCCGAGTTGATGACGCATCTGCTCAACATCGATCCGCCGGACCACACCCGGCTGCGGCGGCTCGTGTCGAAGGCGTTCACACCGCGCCGTGTCGCCGAGTTCGCGCCGCGCGTGCAGGAGCTCACCGACGACCTCATCGGCCGGTTCGCGCGCAACGGCTCCGCCGACCTCATCCACGAGTTCGCCTTCCCGCTCCCGATCTACGCCATCTGCGACATGCTCGGCGTTCCCCGCGAGGACCAGGACGACTTCCGGGACTGGGCGGGCATGATGATCCGGCACGGCGGGGGCCCTCGGGGCGGAGTCGCGCGGTCGGTGAAGATGATGCGCGGCTATCTCTCCGAGCTGATCCATCGCAAGCGCGAGGCGCTCCCCGCCGAACCCACCCCCGGCGAGGACCTCATCTCCGGCCTCATCCGCGCCTCCGACCACGGCGAGCACCTCACCGAGAACGAGGCCGCGGCCATGGCCTTCATCCTGCTGTTCGCCGGTTTCGAGACCACCGTGAATCTCATCGGCAACGGCACCTACGCCCTCCTCACCCACCCCGAGCAACGCACCCGCCTTGAGCAGTCCCTCGCCCGGGGCGAACGCGCCCTGCTCGAAACCGGCGTCGAGGAACTCCTCCGCTACGACGGCCCCGTCGAGCTCGCCACCTGGCGTTTCGCCACGCAGCCGCTCACCATCGGCGGCCAGGACATCGCACCCGGCGACCCCGTACTCGTCGTACTCGCCGCCGCCGACCGGGATCCGGAGCGGTTCGCGGACCCGGACACCCTCGACCTCGCCCGCCGTGACAACCAGCACCTCGGCTACGGCCACGGCATCCACTACTGCCTCGGCGCGCCCCTCGCCCGCCTGGAGGGCCAGACCGCGCTCGCCACCCTCCTCACCCGCCTACCGGACCTGCGACTCGCGATGGATCCGGGCGAACTGCGGTGGCGCGGCGGGCTCATCATGCGGGGACTGCGGACGTTGCCGGTGGAGTTCACGGCCGTTCCGTAGCGACCGGCACGAACGCGCGACGCGAAGGCGTGGCCCAAGCCCGCGATACCAGCGCAAACGTGACATGCGTTCAGCTCTGTGATCTTCACGTGATCTGCGCGGCATTAACTTGTGACAAGTGATCGACTGCCGATACGTTCACCCATCAGCGTGGCACCCCACCATCAGCGCCACGCAGGTCCTTGCTGTCTCGCGAAAGGCCCCCGCATGCTCTCCGGGAACGGTCGTCACCGTCGCCCCCGCCAGGCACCCGCTCTCGTCGTCGCCGCCGGTGTGACCGGCTCAGCCATCGCCATTCCCCTCCTCGGCGCCACCGGCGCGAGCGCGGCCAGCGGGACGACCTGGGACCGCGTCGCGGAGTGCGAGACCGGTGGCTCCTGGAGTGCCGACACGGGCAACGGGTACTACGGCGGGCTGCAACTCTCCCAGGACGACTGGGAGAAGTACGGCGGTCTCACCTACGCCGCGAGCGCGGACCGGGCCAGCCGTTCGCAGCAGATCGCCGTCGCCGAGAAGGTCCTCGCGGACCAGGGTGTCGGCGCGTGGGCGACCTGCGGTCCGCTCGTGGGGCTCGACACGGACTCCGCGTCGGCGCGGGTCGACACGGGTGTGGCCGGTGACGCGTCTAGTACGCCGTTGGATACGAGATCCGGTGATTCGGGCAGTCTGTCCAACTCGCTTGGATTGTCCAACTCGTCCAGCGGCTCCTACTCCGGCGGTACCGCCAGCTCCGACGGCTCAAGTGCGGCCAACGGGTCGAATGGTTCCAACAGTTCCAATGGGGTCGACAGCTCCAATGAGCCCAGCGGATCCGACACGCCTACGAATTCGGCCAATCCCACCGAATCCACTGAATCCTCCGAATCCACCCCGTCCTCCGGCTCCACCTCCTCGACGCCCTCCACCCCTTCCGGCACCTCCACCCCCTCCTCGGGGTCCGAGTCCAGTCAATCCCCCGAATCGGGCGAATCCGTACTGAACTCCCCGTCTCCTGACGTGTCATCGAGTACGCCGAGCACCTCGAACCTCACCGACACGGGCGCCCTCCTCGGCCTCGGCAAGCACCGCGGGGACAGCGCGAACGAGGAAGCGGCGGACGGTCGTACCGTCGAATCCTCCGGGCGGCACGCCTCGCGCAGTGGTGCCACCACCCGCGCCGCTGCCGACGGTTCGTACACCGTCCGGGAGGGCGACAGCCTCGCGGGGATCGCCGACTCCCTTGGTGTGCAAGGCGGATGGTCCACCCTCTACGCCGAGAACAAGGACTCCCTCGGCACCGACCCGAACCTCATCCTCCCCGGTCAGACGCTGGATGTCGGGGTCGAGTCGGGTAGCTAGCAGGCGCCGGAAACAGCCCACGAACAGCGGGAGTTCACGTCACACTTCGAGCCGAATGTCCGGTTTGGCGAAAGTGTGGGATGAGTCTCAGAAGCCCTGATCGTCTTTGAAATTCCGCCGATCGCGTGTCTACGGTCATGACCGCTCGCCAACACGAGCCCCGGTTGCCGCAACGCCGAATCCTGCCAGCGGCCGCCCGGGAACAGTCGTCGCGTCAAGCGCCGTAGGCAGGAGCGGGGGACCCAAGGTAAGTGCCGGGCCCGGCAGTTGAGGCGACTCAGCGCCGGAACCGGCTTGGGGTGAAGCCACGCCTCCCACGGAGGTGTGGCCGGGCAACTCAACCGGCCCGAACCCGACAGCTCACCTCGCAGGCGTCGGTGAGGGGATCCAACCATGCTGTTTTCCGGCAAGGGCAAGCACCGTCGTCCGTCCAAGACCGCTCGCGCCATCGCCGCCGTCGGTGTCACCGGTGCCGCCGCCGTCGCCGCCCCGCTGATGGCGGCCGGCAACGCCTCCGCCGCCACCGCCTCCGAGTGGGACGCGGTCGCCCAGTGCGAGTCCGGCGGCAACTGGTCCATCAACACCGGCAACGGCTACTACGGCGGTCTGCAGTTCTCCGCCTCGACCTGGGCTGCGTACGGCGGTACGCAGTACGCCGCCACGGCCGACCAGGCCAGCAAGGCGCAGCAGATACAGATCGCCGAGAAGGTGCTCGCGGGTCAGGGCAAGGGCGCCTGGCCGCACTGCGGCAAGGGCCTGTCGAACGCCACCTACACCGGCGGCGGCTCCACCGACAGCGGCTCGTCGCAGAGCACCGAGCAGAGCACCGAGACCAGCACGCGTGCGACCGAGCAGCAGTCGGCCTCCCGTTCGCAGGAGCGTCCGGCCGCGAAGGAGACGGTCACCACCCCGACCGGCGGCAAGGTCAAGAAGGGTGACGGCGAGTACAAGGTTGTCGAGGGCGACACCCTCAGCACCATCGCCGCCGAGCACGATGTCAAGGGCGGCTGGGAGAAGCTGTTCGAGCTGAACAAGGACATCGTCGAGGACGCCGACCTCATCTACCCGGGCCAGCAGCTGCACCTGAAGTAATACGGGTCCAGCTACGGTCCGAGGGACGGACTCCCGTGAGGGTTCCCCCCGTTCCCCACGGGCTCCCCGCCCCGGTGCGTGTTCCCCCGTACGCACCGGGGCGGGGCTTTTTGTGTCACCGTTGCCCACCGGCGTCTTTGTTCCGTTCGGAAACAATTTACTCTCGGTTCCGTCCACGGGGTGGGCGACCGGCTGGCCGATCGCACGGAGCCGGTTAGGCTCGTCTCGCAGAGCCGCTGCGGTCCTGCTAAACCGCGTCACATCCACGAAGGAGATGCTCGTGCCGTCCATCGACGTCGTCGTAGCCCGGGAAATCCTGGACTCCCGAGGCAACCCCACGGTCGAGGTCGAGGTCGGCCTCGACGACGGCAGCACGGGTCGTGCCGCCGTCCCGTCCGGCGCCTCCACGGGCGCCTTCGAGGCCATCGAGCTCCGCGACGGCGACCCCAACCGTTACCTCGGCAAGGGCGTCGAGAAGGCCGTCCTGGCCGTCATCGAGCAGATCGGCCCTGAGCTGGTCGGCTACGACGCCACCGAGCAGCGCCTGATCGACCAGGCGATGTTCGACCTGGACGCCACCGACAACAAGGGCTCCCTCGGCGCCAACGCCATCCTCGGCGTCTCGCTCGCCGTCGCGCACGCCGCCTCCGAGGCCAGCGACCTCCCCCTCTTCCGCTACCTGGGCGGCCCCAACGCGCACCTGCTGCCGGTGCCGATGATGAACATCCTGAACGGCGGCTCGCACGCCGACTCCAACGTGGACATCCAGGAGTTCATGATCGCCCCGATCGGCGCGGAGTCCTTCTCCGAGGCCCTGCGCTGGGGCGCCGAGGTCTACCACACGCTGAAGAAGGTCCTGAAGAGCAAGGGCCTGGCCACCGGCCTCGGCGACGAGGGCGGCTTCGCCCCGAACCTGGACTCCAACCGCGCCGCCCTCGACCTCATCCTCGAGGCCATCAAGGAGGCCGGCTACACCCCCGGCGAGCAGATCGCCCTCGCGCTCGACGTGGCCGCGTCCGAGTTCTACAAGGACGGCGTGTACGTCTTCGAGGGCAAGGAGCGCTCGGCCACCGAGATGACCGAGTACTACGCCGAGCTGGTCGAGGCGTACCCGCTGGTCTCCATCGAGGACCCGCTGTTCGAGGACGACTGGGAGGGCTGGAAGACCATCACCGCCAAGCTCGGTGACAAGGTCCAGCTCGTCGGCGACGACCTGTTCGTCACCAACCCGGAGCGCCTGGCCCGCGGCATCGAGGAGGGCGCGGCCAACGCGCTGCTCGTCAAGGTCAACCAGATCGGCTCGCTGACCGAGACCCTGGACGCCGTCGAGCTGGCCCAGCGCAACGGCTTCAAGTGCATGATGTCCCACCGCTCCGGCGAGACCGAGGACGTCACCATCGCCGACCTGGCCGTCGCCACCAACTGCGGCCAGATCAAGACCGGCGCCCCGGCCCGCTCCGAGCGCGTCGCCAAGTACAACCAGCTGCTGCGCATCGAGGAGATCCTCGACGACGCCGCGGTGTACGCGGGCCGCTCGGCCTTCCCCCGCTTCAAGGGCTGACAACAGACAGTAGGAAGCGTCGTACGTACGTCCCCGCACCCGGTCCCGTACCGTGTGCGGGGACGTACGCGCGTGGACGGGAGGCGGAAGCCAGATGGCCGTGAAGGACCGGGACCGTTTCTCCACCGCGACCAGGATCCGGCTGCTCGGCGAGCAGACGGCGGCCCGCGTCTACCGCTCGCAGACCCGCCGCCAGGCCCGCCGCTCCCGGCTCACCGGCCGCGCCGCCCTGCTCGCCCTCGTCGTCTGCTCCCTGGTCGTCGCCCTCGCCTACCCGATAAGGCAGTACGTCGCCCAGCGCGCCGAGATCGCCGACCTGCGGCGGGAGAAGGAACAGGCCCAGCAGCGGGTCGAGGAACTGCGCGACCTCAAGGCACGCTGGCAGGACGACGCGTACGCGGAGCAGCAGATCCGCGAGCGGCTGCACTACGTCATGCCCGACGAGACCGGCTACATCGTGATCGACCCGGACGCGGTCAAGCAGTCGCGCACCGACCTGGGTGTGGCCGACCGCCCCTGGTACACGAACGTCTGGGACGGCGTCGACAAGTCGGACGCCTCCGACCAGTGACCACAAGAGAAAGAACGTCATGCAAACGCCCCCGCCGCCCACCCCGCGCACCGAGCCCACCGACGCGGACGTCGAGGCCTTCAAGCAGCAGCTCGGGCGGCCGCCGCGCGGACTGCGCGCGATCGCGCACCGGTGCCCGTGCGGGCAGCCGGACGTCGTGGAGACGGCCCCGCGGCTGCCCGACGGTACGCCCTTCCCGACGCTGTACTACCTGACGTGCCCGCGGGCCTCGTCCGCCATCGGCACACTGGAGGCCGAGGGCGTGATGAAGGAGATGACGGCCCGGCTGGAGAGCGACCCGGAGCTCGCCGCGGCGTACCGCGCCGCGCACGAGGACTACATCCGGCGCCGGGACGAGATCGAGGAGCTGAAGGGCTTTCCGAGCGCGGGCGGCATGCCGGACCGGGTGAAGTGCCTGCACGTGCTGGTCGCCCACTCCCTGGCGGCCGGGCCGGGCGTGAACCCGCTCGGCGACGAGGCCCTGGCCATGCTGCCGGAGTGGTGGCGCAAGGGGCCGTGTGTGTCCGGGG
The DNA here is from genome assembly GCF_006539505.1 of Streptomyces spinoverrucosus. Taxonomy (GTDB): domain Bacteria; phylum Actinomycetota; class Actinomycetes; order Streptomycetales; family Streptomycetaceae; genus Streptomyces; species Streptomyces spinoverrucosus. Next base: position 80,402 of record NZ_BJND01000032.1, on the reverse strand, counting down.
TGAACTCCGCGGGGGACTCCGTGGCGAACTCCGGGGCGAACGAGGAGGACGACCAGTGACCCATGTGGCCGCCATCGACTGCGGTACGAACTCCATCCGGCTCCTCGTCGCCGATGTCGACCCGGCCACCGGGGAACTCGTCGATCTGGACCGCCGCATGACCATCGTGCGCCTCGGCCAGGGCGTCGACCGCACGGGCCGGCTCGCCCCCGAGGCGCTGGAGCGCACCTTCGCCGCCTGCCGCGACTATGCGGCGATCATCAAGGAGCACGGCGCCGAGCGGCTCCGCTTCGTCGCCACGTCCGCCTCCCGGGACGCCGAGAACCGGGACGAGTTCGTGCGCGGGGTCATGGACATCCTGGGGGTCGAGCCCGAGGTCATCACCGGGGACCAGGAGGCCGAGTTCTCCTTCACGGGCGCGACGAAGGAACTGGCGGAGCACGATCACCTGCCCAAGCCCTACCTGGTGGTGGACATCGGCGGCGGGTCGACCGAGTTCGTCGTCGGTGAGGAGCACGTCCGCGCGGCGCGCTCCGTTGACGTCGGCTGCGTGCGGATGACCGAGCGTCACCTGGTCCGCGACGGCGTGGTCTCCGACCCGCCCTCAGAGGAGCAGATCGCGGCGATGCGGGCCGACATCGAGGCGGCCCTCGACCTCGCCGAGCGGACGGTGCCGCTGCGGGAGGCGAAGACGCTGGTGGGGCTCGCCGGTTCGGTCACCACGGTGTCGGCGATCGCCCAGGACCTACCCGAGTACGACTCGACCCGCATCCATCACTCCCGGGTCACCCTGGGCCGGGTCCGCGAGATCACCGACTGGCTGCTGCACTCCACGCACGCCGAGCGTGCGGCCGTACCCTCCATGCATCCGGGGCGAGTTGACGTCATCGCGGCGGGAGCGCTGGTGCTGCTCTCGATCATGGAACGGATCGGCGCCGGGGAGGTCGTGGTGAGCGAGCACGACATCCTCGACGGCATCGCCTTCAAAGCGGCGGAGGACGCCGTTTCTACTGGTCAGTAGCCATCGGCTGAGCAGGTCGGCCGGCGTATGAGCGCGTCCGAGGGGGCCCTTCCGGCCCTCTCGGCGGCCCCTCGGAGACGCCCGCCGAAGAAAGTTCGTGAAGTTCTTCACAAGGATTTCGGCCCCGTCGGATCACGGAGGGGTGCCGGTTGACCCTTCCGAGGGGTGAACACGCACTTGAACATGTTCAGATGGCTGGTGTAAGGGTGCCCCGGGGTCTCCTCGCCGGAGCGGGTTTCGGCCCGCTCACAGAGGGCTCAGAACCCCAGAGAGGCAGCTCACGCGGCCTTGACGACGGTCGGCCCTACACGATGGTTCCCCTCGGCCGCCATGATCTCGGTCACGCGGGCCGCGCAGTGTAGCAGAGGGCGTGGGGAAGCTTGTGAAGGGGCGCACGAGCTACCCCTCCGGGGCGGGTGGATACTCGATGGCATGAGCACCACGGAGCGTCCCAGGATCCTCGTAGTAGGCGGTGGGTACGTAGGCCTGTACGCGGCTCGGCGCATCCTGAAGAAGATGCGCTACGGCGAGGCGACCGTCACGGTCGTCGACCCCCGGTCGTACATGACCTACCAGCCCTTCCTCCCCGAAACCGCCGCCGGCAACATCTCCCCGCGCCACGTCGTCGTCCCGCTGCGACGCGTGCTGCCGAAGGCGGAGGTGCTCACCGGTCGGGTCACCACCATCGACCAGGACCGCAAGGTCGCCACCATCGCCCCGCTGGTCGGCGAGGCGTACGAGCTTCCCTTCGACTACCTCGTCGTCGCGCTCGGCGCGGTCTCCCGCACCTTCCCGATCCCCGGCCTCGCCGAGCAGGGCATCGGTATGAAGGGCATCGAGGAGGCCATCGGCCTGCGCAACCACGTCCTCGAACAGCTCGACAAGGCCGACTCCACGAACGACGAGGAGATCCGCCGCAAGGCGCTCACCTTCGTCTTCGTCGGCGGTGGCTTCGCCGGTGCGGAGACCATCGGTGAGGTCGAGGACATGGCCCGGGACGCGGCCAAGTACTACAACAACGTGTCCCGTGAGGACATGCGCTTCATCCTCGTCGACGCCGCCGACAAGATCCTTCCCGAGGTCGGGCCCAAGCTGGGCACGTACGGCAAGGAGCACCTGGAGAGCCGGGGCGTGGAGGTCTACCTCTCCACCTCCATGGACTCCTGCGTCGACGGTCACGTGGTGCTGAAGAACGGCCTCGAGGTCGACGCCAACACCGTCGTCTGGACGGCGGGCGTCAAGCCGAACCCGGCGCTGGCCCGCTACGGCCTCCCGCTCGGCCCGCGCGGTCACATCGACTGCGAGCCGACGCTCCAGGTCAAGGGCACGGACTACATCTGGGCCGCGGGCGACAACGCCCAGGTGCCCGACCTCGCCGCCCGCAAGGCCGGCGTGGAGAACGCCTGGTGCCCGCCGAACGCCCAGCACGCGCTGCGCCAGGCCAAGGTGCTCGGCGACAACGTGGTCTCCGGGATGCGGGGCTTCCCGCAGAAGGAGTACAGCCACGCCAACAAGGGCGCGGTGGCGGGTCTCGGCCTGCACAAGGGCGTGGCGATGATCGTCATGGGCAAGATGAAGATCAAGCTGCGCGGGCGCCTGGCCTGGTACATGCACCGTGGCTACCACGGCATGGCGATGCCGACCTGGAACCGCAAGATCCGCGTCTTCGCCGACTGGACGCTCGGCATGTTCCTCAAGCGCGAGGTCGTCGCGCTCGGCGCCCTGGAGTCTCCGCGCGAGGAGTTCTACGAGGCGGCGAAGCCGGCCCCGGTCGCCGCCGCGAGCAAGACCGGGGAGAAGGCGAAGGCCTCCTGACCGCCGGTCACTCCTGAGCACCCCAGAAGGGGCCGCCTGCCATCCGTGGTGCGGGCGGCCCCTTCGGCGTGTGTGCGCTCCGAGGCCTTCGGCGATCAGGTGGCCTGGGCGCGCTTGTCGGCGGGCACCTGGATGCTGTCGACGAGCTTCTTGTGGTCCGATTTCACGATGTCCGGCTGTACGTCGGTGCCGATCGTCGCGATCTGGATCACGTGATCGCCCACGTCGATCAAGCCGATGTGGCCGACGGTGCCGTCAGGGGACCTGACGTCCGCATGGAGGGAGTGATGGCCGTCGGCCGTGGTGCCCTCGCGGACGTTGGCACTGGTGACTTTCTCATCGGAGGACTTCGCGGTCTCGTTGTAGCCCATCAGGTAGCCCTTGAGGGCGACCTTGAGATCTGTCTGACCGAAACCGGGCGCGTCGACGACCGAGAACTGGACGACCTCTGAGTCGGCCGTTGCTACATACGTACGACCACCAGGCACCTTCTGGGCCTTGGTCTTCTCGGGAAGCTGGGCGGTGATGCCGCTCGGAGCGTCCTTCGTCTCCACCCATCGCGCCTCAGCCACGGCGACGCTCGTGATGTCCGGTGCCGGGGCCGCGAACGCGGTGCTCGGCAGGAGGGCCCCTCCGGTGATCACCGTGGTCGAAGCGGTGAGCAGGGCGAGGCGCTGGAAGCGGGAAAGACGAGTCATGGCCGTTCACATCCGAATGAAGTAGGGAAAGCGGATATGTCCATTACGGCCCGCCGCCCGAAGCCCGTCATGCCACGGCCTTCCGTGACAGGGAAACTCGGGACTTGACCCATGTCGGCGCGTCCCGCACCATGCCCTCGACCTGACACGGACCGCGATGCCACGACCGTCCTGGACAGCGCACGGGTGCTCTGACAATTTGCCCGAACGTGATGCCGTGGCGGGACGGCGTCGCGGGCATTCTGGTGTTTACGTGGTGACCGACATTCCGGGATCGCTGTCACGGAGGTGTGCGCCATGGCTGACGCCGCGTCGCGGCTGAAGGGGCTACTCGAGCAGGTGCTGGGAACTCCGCTCCCGGTGCGTATCCGCGCCTGGGACGGTTCGCAGGCGGGTCCGCCGGACGCGCCTGTCCTCGTCGTACACAACCGGCGCGCGCTGCGCCGACTGCTGTGGAAGCCCGGTGAACTGGGCCTGGCCCGCGCCTGGGTCGCCGGGGAGCTCGATGTCGAGGGCGATCTGTACACCGCCCTCGATCTGCTGGCCGGCCTGATCTGGGAGCGCGATGAGGACGCCCGCGGCCTTCGCGAGGCCCTGCGCGACCCCGAGGTACGCGCCGCCGTCCGGGGCCTGGTACGCCTCGCCGGACCCGCGCTGCCGCCCGCCCCGCCTCGCGAGGAGGTGCGCAGGCCCCGCCGTCACCTGCACACCAAGCGCAGCGACAAACGCGCCATCAGCCACCACTACGACGTGGGCAACGACTTCTACGAGATCGTCCTCGGGCCGTCCATGGTGTACTCCTGTGCCTACTGGCCCACCCCGGACAGCACTCTGGAGACCGCCCAGCGCGACAAGCTCGAACTCGTCTGCAACAAGCTCGCCCTGACCCCCGGTCAGCGGCTCCTCGACGTCGGCTGCGGCTGGGGTTCCATGGCCATCCACGCCGCCCGCGAGCACGGCGTGAGCGTCGTCGGCATCACGCTGTCCCACGAGCAGGCGGCGTACGCCCGCAAGCGCGTCGCCGACGAGGGCCTGACCGACCGGGTCGAGATCCGGGTGCAGGACTACCGAGACGTCCGCGACGGGCCCTACGACGCCATCTCCTCCATCGGTATGGCCGAACACGTCGGCGCCGAGCGGTATCTGCGGTACGCGCAGGATCTGTACGCCCTGCTCGCGCCGGGCGGGCGGCTGCTCAATCACCAGATCGCGCGGCGGCCGCAGAGGGATGAGTCGGCCTACAACGTCGACGAGTTCATCGACTCCTACGTCTTTCCCGACGGCGAGCTGCAGCCCATCGGCATGACCGTCACCCAGCTGGAACGCGCCGGGTTCGAGGTGCGCGACGTGGAGTCGATCCGCGAGCACTACGCCCTCACCCTGCGCCGCTGGGTCGCCAACCTGGAGGCCGACTGGGCCCGCGCGGTCAGGCTGACCAGCCCCGGCCGCGCCCGCGTCTGGCGGCTGTACATGGCCGCCTCGGCGCTGTCCTTCGAGCACAACCGCATCGGCGTCAATCAGGTCCTGGCGGTGAGGACACCCGAATCCGGTGACTCCGGGATGCCGTTGCGGGCCCGTGAGTGGGGTGAGCCCGAGCGCCGTTGAGCCGGACGCAAGAGGTCGCAAGAGGACGTAAGCGGAAGGGCCGGGCTCCCCCGTCGCGGGGAAGCCCGGCCCTTCGGTGTGTCCAGGCGAGGTCACTCGGCCTTGATCGCGTTCAGCATGTTCAGCCGCGCCGCGTTGCGGGCCGGCCACAGCGCGGCCAGGACGCCCACCAGCCCGGCCAGCACCAGGAAGATCCCGATCCGGTCCCAGGGCAGGACCAGCGCGTAGCCCGGGATCTGGTCCGCGATGGTCTCGCCGATCGCCCAGCCGAGGAACGAGCCGAGACCGATGCCGATCACCGCGCCGAACACCGAGATGACCACGGCCTCCAGCCGGACCATCCGCTTCACCCGGCGCCGGTCGAGACCGATCGCCCGCAGCATGCCGATCTCCTGCTGCCGTTCGAAGACCGACATCGCGAGGGTGTTGACGACGCCCAGCACCGCGATGATCAGGGCCATCGCCAGCAGGCCGTACATGATGTTCAGCAGGGTGTTGATGGCGCCGCCGAACTCGTTGCGGATGTCCTGCTGGTCCATGATCGTGATCGCGGGGTTGTCGCCCAGCGCGTCGATGAGGACCTTCTCGTTCGCCGAGGTCTGGCCGCCGTCCATCTTCACGAAGATCTGCGGGATGAACGGCTTGACCTCGTGCGGGTTCACGACCTTCGTGTCCACGAGGACGGGGGACAGGAATTCGCTGTCCTTGAAGACCGCGCCGACCGTCAGCGTGCCCTTCTTCTTGTCGTTGAAGGTGACGGGGACGCTGTCGCCGGTCTTCCAGCCCTTGCTCTTGGCCGTCTTCTCGGCGACCGCGATCTGCCCCTCGGCGAGCGAGCCGAGGTTGCCGCTGATGACGTCGACATTCAGGACCTGTTCGATGTCGCCCGGTGTGACCGCCGACCCGGACACGAAGTCGTCGTTCCCGAGCTCGAAGTAGACGCTCTGCTGCGGCGAGACCGCCGAGACGCCCCCGGCCTTCTGAAGCGCCGTCAGTGCGGACTGGTCGAGGTCCCCGCCGTTCGCCATCGAGACCATGTAGTCGGCCTTGATGTTGTCCGTGGTCATCTTGTCGATGGCCGTGCCGACCGTGGCACCGAGCACCGACAGGCCGGTCACCAGCGTCAGTCCGATCGCCAGCGCCGAGGCGGTGGCGCCGGTACGGCGGGGATTGCGGACCGCGTTCTGGCCGGCCAGCTTTCCGGAGACCCCGAAGGGGCCGACGAGCAGCGGACGGACGAGCGCGATCACGGGCCGGGACAGCAGCGGGATCAAGATGATCACGCCGACCAGCGCGAAGAACGCGCCCGCCGCGATGAGGATTCGTCCGTTGTCGCCGCCGCCCGAGGCACCCGCCACGATCCCGACCGCGCCGAGGGCGGTGATGGCCGCGCCGATGGAGTTGCGCACCACCAGCGACTTGGTGGTGGCCACCGCGTGGACGCTGCTCATGGCCGCCACCGGCGGGATCTTCGCCGCCCGGCGGCCGGGCAGCCAGGCGGCGAACATCGTGATCAGCACACCGACGCCGATCGCGGCGATCACCGGCGTGGCGGACAGGACCAGCGGGCCGTCCGGAATCTTCATCTCGAACGCGGCCATGCCGGACCGCAGTCCGACCGCCAGCCCGATGCCGAGGACGAACCCGATCACCGAGGCGACCAGGCCCACCACCGCGGCCTCGGCGAGCACCGACCGGGTGATCTGCTTGCGCGACGCACCGACGGCGCGCATCAGCGCGATCTCCTTGGTGCGCTGGGCGACCAGCATCGTGAAGGTGTTGGAGATCAGGAAGATCCCGACGAAGAGCGCGATACCCGCGAAGCCGAGCAGGACCTGCTTCAGCGAGCCAAGACCCTGCTCGATCTGCCGGGCCTGCTCGTCCGCGAGCGCCTGGCCGGTCTGGGCCTCGGCGGATGTGGGCAGCAGCGGCTCGACCGCGTCAAGGATCTTCGCGTCGTCCGCGCCGGGGGCGGCGGTGACGGTGACGCTCGCGAAGTAGCCGGGCTTGAGGTACTGCTTCTGAGCGACCGCGGTGTCGAAGAGGACGAGGCTGCCGCCGGCGTTCACGGCGCCGTCCTCGGTGGTGAACACGCCGCTGAGGGTGTACTCCTTCACCGGCCCGTTGGTCGCGACCCGGACCCGGTCGCCGACCTGGTACTCGCCCTTGGCCGCGGACTCCTTGTCCAGGGCGATCTGATCGTCCTTCACCGGGCCGGAGCCGTCGGTGAACGTGTAGGCGGGGTCCTTGCCGTCCTTGCCGGGGGCGAAGTTGGAGCCCTTGTTGGACCAGCCGACGCCGATCAGCTTCCCGTCGGGGTCGGCGACCCCGGCGAAGCCGTCCACGCGGCCGTGCGCGGCGGCGACGCCGTCCACCGCGGAGATCTCATCGAGGGTCTTCCGGGAGAGGCCGGGCTCCTCCTTGGGGTCGTCCGGGTTGGCGTACGAGGTGATGGCGACGGCGACGTTGTCGTAGCTCTTCGCCGACTGGTTGCGGAAGGCGTTGGAGAGGGTGTCGGCGAAGACCAGCGTCCCCGACACGAACGCCACGCCGAGCATCACGGCGAGCACGGTCATCAGGAGCCGGGCCTTGTGCGCGAGTACGTTGCGCAGGGCGGTGCGGAACATGGAAGTCTCAGTCCTGGATCTGTGGGTGAGGGAGCGTCAGCTCGTGCGGCCCAGCGTCAGCTCGTGCGGCCCTTGGCGTCGAAGCGCTTCATGCGGTCGAGGACCGAGTCCGCGGTCGGCCCGTACACCTCGTCCACGATCCGGCCGTCGGCGAGGAACACCACCCGGTCGGCGTAGGCCGCCGCCACCGGGTCGTGGGTGACCATGACCACCGTCTGGCCCAGCTCGCGCACGGAGTTGCGCAGGAAGCCCAGCACCTCGGCACCGGAGCGGGAGTCGAGGTTTCCGGTCGGCTCGTCGCCGAAGATGATGTCGGGGCGGGAGGCCAGGGCACGGGCGACGGCGACGCGCTGCTGCTGGCCGCCGGAGAGCTGGGACGGGCGGTGGCTGAGCCGGTCCCTCAGACCCACCATCTGGATCACGGTGTCCAGCCACTGCTTGTCCGGCTTGCGGCCGGCGATGTCCATCGGAAGGGTGATGTTCTCCAGGGCGGTCAGCGTCGGCAGCAGGTTGAACGCCTGGAAGATGAAGCCGATCTTGTCGCGGCGCAACTTGGTGAGCTGCTTGTCCTTCAGGGAGCCAAGCTCGGTGTCGCCGATGCGCACCGAGCCGGAGGAGAAGGTGTCGAGGCCTGCGACGCAGTGCATCAGGGTGGACTTGCCGGAACCGGATGGACCCATGATCGCGGTGAACTCGGCCTGCCGGAACTCGACGGAGACCCGGTCCAGGGCGACCACCTGGGTCTCGCCCTGTCCGTAGATCTTCGACAGATCCGTGGCGCGCGCGGCCACGGTGGTGGTCCGGCCGGCGACGGGTGTGGTGGTCACGGGGAGGCTCTCCTGTCGGGACGACGGTGCTGCTTGGGACGTGCTCCATCGTCTCGGCCGTACGGCGCCGTGTAGTCAGTCGCTGTTCCGGTTCTGGGGGCAGACTGCGGTCGGACTGCGCGCGCCCGTGTCATACCTGCGGATGACGAGCGGGCCCTACGGGATCCCTGGACGGGGGCACCTGTCGAGAACAGGTGGAGCCCCCTCATTCGGGCGGTGTTCGGACGGTGAAATTCCGTCATTCCGCATGCGCGGCGGACTCTCGCCGGTAAGGCTATTGGCAAGTGCGGATGGCTCGTACCGAGTGCTGATGCACCCTCAGACGTCAATAAAATAAGACAACATCGGTCCGCCCTTCCGCTGTTCGGGGGATGTATCCCGATAGGCTCGGAACCTCGACGCGGAGCCCATGGCCTGCCCGGATGGTGGAATGCAGACACGGCGAGCTTAAACCTCGCTGCCCCTCGCGGGCGTACCGGTTCGAGTCCGGTTCCGGGCACCAACCGCTGCACCGCAGTCCGAGTCATCGAACTGCTCCGGTCATGTGCGAGGCGACCTGTCCCGTTTGTGGCACTCTGTCCGCTGCGCGAGACGGAGGACACAGTGACTGCCGACACCGACCTGGGCCCCCTCGGGTGTCGGTGCCGCGGAGAACCTCACCGCCCATCATGCCGTCGCCTCCCTCGCCGTCGGCGCCGTGGTCCTCCTCCAAGCGGCGGAGTCGACATGGCTGCTGGAGCGCCCGAGTCTTCGTCACCCGTCCGGACAGCCTGACGCGACAGCCGTCCGTCACCCGGAAAGGCTGGACTTCCCGTGCCGGATGGGGGGTCGGCATGTCCCGCTTACCGATTGGAGATCCCATGCGCGGTAACCGCATACGCGCCGCCACCAAGATCAGTCTCGCTCTGGCTCTGCTGGGTCTGGTCACTCCCACCGTCACCGCCGCAGCCCAGCCCGCACAGACCATCCAGACCCGCACCGTCGTGCTGCCGCTGAGCGGCACCTTCGACGAGCCGGACGCGGAGCCGATCAACATTACCGGCAGCATCCGCGTCACGGTCATCACCCAGACCAACCCCGGCGGCGGTGGCACCGCACGCATCGTCAGCAACCTGCGCCGCACCACCGGCGTCGGGGAGGAGACCGGCGACACCTACCGCTTCGCCGGTGCCGATGTCGCGACCCGCGCCTATCCGCCGGACCCGATCACACCGCTGGAGATCACCCCGGTCTTCCTCAAGTTCTGGCCGCCCGGCCCGGTCCTCCCTCCCAACCCGGTCCGGCCCGTCGAGATCGTGGTCAGTGTCGCGGGCAACGGCGCCATCACCGACATCTCCGCTGAAGTCGCAGACGACGCCGGTCCAGAGACATGAGCGCACCGACCGGGGCTCCCTGAGTACGGGGATGCTCAGGCCGCGGGTTGGTCGGGTCCACGGCAACTCGACCACCCGCCCGTGCTCCCAGGCCGGAGGAGAGGCGGACTCCCACTGGCGGCAGCGGCCACGGTCTCCGCCGTTTGTCTGCATCGGCCATCGCGGACTTCACCCCCGCAGACCCGTTGACACTCGGTGGATGGGAGCGGAGACTCGCATCCCGGAAGCAGGTGAAGTTAATTTCACTATGCGAACCCACCTCGTGAACAGGCGAAGGGAACGCCCGATGCGTACCACCGTCGGCATCATCGGAGCCGGTCCGGCCGGGCTGCTGCTCGCTCGGCTGTTGCACAACGCCGGGATCGACTCGGTCGTACTGGAGAGCCACGACCGGGCCTACGTCGAACGGCGGCAGCGGGCGGGGATCCTGGAGCAGGGGACGGTGGACGTGTTGCGCGCGGCCGGGGCCGGGGAGCGGATGGACCGGGACGGACTGCGGCACGACGGCATCGAACTGCGCTTCGACCGACGCCGCCACCGCGTCGACTTCCCCGCCCTGACCGGCGGCCGCTCCGTGATGGTGTACGCCCAGACGGAGGTGTGCAAGGACCTCATCGCCCTGCAACTGAAGGACGGCGGCCCGCTGTTGTTCGAGGCGGAGGCGCTCGCCGTCGAGGACGCGCAGAGCGAGCGGCCGCGCGTGCGTTTCCGGCACGCGGGGAGCGAGGACGTACTGGAGTGCGATTACGTCGTCGGATGCGACGGTTTCTGGGGCGTCGCCCGCAAGGCGGTGCCCGCCGCGCTGTCCCGGGTGTACGAACGGACGTACCCGTTCGGGTGGCTCGGCATCCTCGCCGACGTACCGCCCTCCCACGACGAGCTGGTCTACGCCCGCCACGACCGCGGCTTCGCCCTGCTGTCCATGCGGTCGACGTCCGTGTCCCGTCTCTACCTCCAGGTGCCGGACGGCACGGACGCCGAGGAGTGGGCCGACGACAGGATCTGGGCGGAGCTGGAGCGGCGGTTCGAGACCGCCGACGGATGGCGGCTGCGGCGTGGGCCGATCACCCAGAAGTCGGTCACACCCATGCGGTCCTTCGTGCACGAGCCGATGCGGCACGGGCGGCTCTTCCTCGCCGGCGACGCCGCGCACATCGTGCCGCCGACCGGCGCCAAGGGCCTCAACCTGGCCGTCGGCGACGTCGTCACCTTCGCGCGGGCACTGACACACCACAAGCAGACCGGATCGGCCGAACTGCTCGACATCTATTCGGAGACCTGCCTGCGCCGCGTCTGGCAGGCCGAGCGGTTCTCGTACGACATGACGACACTGCTGCACCGGGCCCCGGACGCCACTCCCTTCGAGGACCGGCTCCAGCTCGCCCGGCTGGAACGGATCGCGACCTCGCGCGCCGTGGAGACCGACCTCGCCGAGGCGTACACCGGCTTCCCACTGCACTGAGCGCCGCACTGATCGCTGCACCGACCGCCGCCCCGGCCGTGCGGCTTGATCACCGGCCGGTTCCGGCCATGTACCGAGTTCGTCAGGAATGACGCCCTCCGCTGGCGGGAATCACGCACCCGGCTAGCGTGTTGCGGAGCAGCAGGGGGGAAAGATCCTCCCCAAGCACTAGGGTGATTCCTTTGCCTGTCCATTACTCTTGGGCCAGAGCCACGCAGGGTGGCCATGGAGGAGTGAAATGAGGAGCAGCAACCCGGTCTTCTCGCGACGGGGGTTCAGCCGCGACAACGGCTACGCGGGCTTCAACACCGCGCCGCAGGCCGGGGGCGCCGCTGTAGGCACCCAGGGCAACCCCTACGCCCAGCCCGGCGCCGGCAACCCCTACGCCCAGAACCCGTACGCACAGCAGGACCTGCAGTACGGCGCCCCGCCGCAGGCCCCGGCCGGCACTGGCCGGATGACGATGGACGACGTCGTCATGCGCTCGGCGATGACGCTCGGCACGGTCGTCGTCGGTGCCGTCCTCGCCTGGGCCGTGCTGCCGGTGTCGTCCAGCAGCTTCGGCCTGGCGATCGGCGCCGCGCTCATCGCCTTCGTCCTGGCGATGGTCCAGTCGTTCAAGCGCAAGGCCTCGCCCGCGCTGATCCTGTCCTACGCCGCGTTCGAGGGTGTCTTCCTCGGCGTGTTCAGCGAGATGTTCAACAGCCGCTGGTCCGGCGCGCCATTCCAGGCGGTGCTCGGCACCATGGCGGTCTCGGGCGCCACGCTGCTGATCTACAAGGCCGGCTGGATCCGCGTCACCGCGCGCTACGCCCGGATCGGTATGGCGATCGCCATCGCCTTCCTCCTGGTCATGGCCGTCAACCTGCTGCTGGTCGCCTTCGGCGTCGCCGAGGACGGCGGACTGCGCAGCATGGGCCCGCTCGGTGCGATCGTCGGCATCATCGCGATCGTGCTCGGCGCGTTCTTCCTGACCCTCGACTTCAAGCAGATCGAGGACGGCATCGCCTACGGTGCGCCGCGCTCGGAGTCCTGGCTGGCCGCGTTCGGTCTGACCATGACGCTGGTGTGGATCTACATCGAGATGCTGCGGCTGGTCGCCATCTTCAGCGGTGACGACTAAGGCGCTAGCGGTGACGATTAAGGCGCTGCGCGGCTGAACGCCGACGCGTGAGGATGCCTCAAGGGGCCCCGGGTTCGCCCGGGGCCCCTTTGCGGTGGTGGGCGCTCAGAGCAGTTTGCGCGCGGCCCTCCTCAGGTCGTACTCGTGGATGATCGCCTTGGCGTGGCCGTACGCGAGGTCGTACTCGTGACGCAGCCAGCTGACCTTCTCCTCGAAGCGGAGAGCGGGGCCTTCTTCGACGGTGCGCAGCCAGTCGGAGACTTCACGACCGGTGCAGTGGGGGATTCGGGCGAGCAGATTGCGATGGGTCTCCTCGGAGAAGACTTGGGACATCGGCGCCTCCGGGTGCAATCGGGTGTAAGCCGGTCCTTCAGGTCACGGTGCCTGAGCGTTCGTCTGTTGGCAACAGTGCGGGTAGCCTGCCGGCGTGGTTGATACGACGCGTCTGATCAGTGCGGTTGATCAATTTGCGGATCGGTTGAGGGCGGCGCCGCAGAGCCGGTTGCAGCGGGGCGCTGCCGCTGAGGCATTGGCGCTGGCCAGGGAGCTGGCTCGGTGGGCGCAGGCGGTGGAGGAGCCGGGGAGTGAGCCTCGGGAGATGCCGGATGCGGGGATGTTCGCGGCGGCGGATCAGATCAGTGTTGCGGGGCGGGATCTGGCCGTTGTGTTGACGAGTGAGGCTGAGGTGGAGGAGGCCGTGCGGGTGGTGGGGGAGGCGCAGAAGCGGGCGGGGGTGTGACGGTTTCGTTGCGGGTGCGGGTTGTGGGGGTTGCTCGCGCCCACGCGGCGGAGCCGCACATCGATACAGCCCCGCGCCCCTGGGGACGTGCCCCTGCCCGGCGCTTATAGGCCGACGTCGGCTCAGAGCGACGCTATGACCCTGTCCGCCAGGATGTACACCGTCTCCTCGCCGCACGTGAACGTCAGCGTGTACGCGCCCGAGATGCCCGAGCCGCCCAGGAGGACCGGGGTCTCGCCGGAGCGGAGGGCCGCGGCGAGGCGTTCGGCGGTTTCGCGGTGGCCCGGGGTCATGCAGAGGGTCGTACCGTCGGCGAAGACATAGACGTCGAGAGTGCCCAGGGGGCCGGGGCGGACGTCGGTGAGCTCGACGCCGGACGCGGCCAGCTCCTCCAGGATGGACACCGTGCGTTCGTGGTCGTTGGCGACCGGTGACGAGGTCGGCGTGAAGTCGGGGTGGGAGGGGTGGCGGCGGCGGGCCGCGGCCAGTTCGGGCGAGTCTCCGGCGAACTCCTCCGGCTCGGCGCCGGGCTCGGTCACCGGCTCCAGCGGCTCCAGCCCCGCGAAATCGGCCTGCCGGGGGAGAAAGAGGTCGTTGTCGGCCAGGCCCCCCAGCAGCGAGGGGGCGTCGGAGACGTCACGCGCCTCCTGGGCGGCCCAGAAGGCCCGCGCCTCGGCCAGCTCACGCTCCCGCTCCTCGGCCAGCGCCTCCGCCACGGCCGCGCGTATTTCCTCCGCGTCGGCCGCGGTGCGCGCGGCGGGCAGCAGGGCGCGGGCGGTGGCGCGGCCCTCGGCCAGCTCACTGTGCAGGGCCGCGACCTGGCGGCGCAGCTGCAGGAGGGTGCGCAGGACGGCTACGCCCACGGCGCCCGTGGCGGCCGTGGTGACCAGCAAGGCGATCGGCATGGCGCTCACTGACGTACTCCCGGTTCAAAGTCGACCCCCGACTTCCTACATCAGCTTGATGGGTGAACTAACCAGCTGTCAGTGCGTAACGTCACGAAACGGACAGGAAATTGCGTCTGATGTTTCAGGTGGGGTTGCGCTGACCTGCGGTGATCCCTGTTCCGAGGGAGATAGGTCACATCCTGGGGGAGATTGGGTCACAAACCGGCCCAGAACCCCGGTGGTTACGGGTTTCTGGGCCGATGGGTGACGGTGGGTGCCGGTCCGGACACCCAGAGGTTCAGCTGAGGCGCTCGATGACCATCGCCATGCCCTGGCCGCCGCCGACGCACATCGTCTCCAGGCCGAACTGCTTGTCGTGCCACTGCAGGGAGTTGATGAGCGTGCCGGTGATCCGGGCGCCGGTCATGCCGAAGGGGTGGCCGACGGCGATGGCGCCGCCGTTGACGTTCAGCTTCTCCAGCGGGATGTTCAGGTCGCGGTAGGAGGGGATCACCTGGGCGGCGAACGCCTCGTTGATCTCGACCAGGTCGATGTCGTCGATGGCCAGGCCGGCGCGGGCCAGGGCCTGCTTCGAGGCCTCGACGGGGCCGTAGCCCATGATCTCGGGGGACAGGCCGGAGACGCCGGTGGAGACGATCCGGGCCAGCGGGGTGAGGCCCAGCTCGCGGGCCTTGGTGTCCGACATGATGATCAGGGCCGCGGCGCCGTCGTTGAGGGGGCAGCAGTTGCCGGCGGTGACCAGGCCGTCGGGGCGGAAGACCGGCTTCAGGCCCGCGACGCCCTCCATGGTGACGCCGGCGCGGGGGCCGTCGTCCTTGCTGATGACCGTGCCGTCGGGGAGGGTCACCGGGGTGATCTCGCGCTCCCAGAAGCCCTTCTTGATGGCCTCCTCGGCGAGGTTTTGCGAGCGGACGCCGAACTCGTCCATCTCCTGGCGGGTCACGCCCCATTGCCGGGCGAGGTTCTCGGCGGTCTGGCCCATGGCGATGTACGGGTCGGGCAGCAGGCCGTCCTCGCGCGGGTCGTGCCAGGAGGCGCCCTCGGACGCGGCGACGGCGGCCGTACGGGCCTCGGCGTCGGCGAAGAGCGGGTTGTGGGTGTCGGGCTGGTCGGAGGTGCCGTACTGCGAGCGGGAGACCATCTCCACGCCCGCGGAGATGAAGACGTCGCCCTCACCGGCCTTGATGGCGTGCAGGGCCATCCGGGAGGTCTGCAGGGACGAGGAGCAGTAGCGGGTGATCGTGCAGCCCGGCAGGTGGTCCATGCCCATCTGTACGGCGACGATCCGGCCGAGGTTGTGGCCCTGCTCGCCGCCGGGCAGACCGCAGCCGAGCATCAGGTCGTCGATGTCCTTCGGGTCCAGCTCGGGGACCTTGGCGAGGGCGGCCTGGATGATCGTGGCGGTGAGGTCGTCGGGGCGCAGGTCCTTGAGGGAGCCCTTGAAGGCGCGGCCGATGGGGGAGCGGGCGGCAGAGACGATCACGGCTTCGGGCATCACGGCTCCATTGGCGTACGGGGATGAGGCAGGGCTTGTTGGGAAGTTACCCGTACGTATGGGCGAGGTCACGGGTGTCGTGGTGTGACTCAGGCCGCAATTTTCTAAGCGCTTGCTTTTTCTGCCGTGCCGCTTGCGCTACGACGGCTGCGGCGACGGCTCCGCCTCCGTCACCCGCCGCCTGCGCCTGCGCTTCAGCAGGGCCCACGGCCCGCGCGGCCCCGTCGGCATGGCGGCCGTGACCTCCGTACCGGCCTCCGAGGCCGCCTCGGCCGCGGCCCGGGCGACCGGCAGGAAGCCCTCGCGGCGGGTGACGTCGGGGCGTTCCTCCTCCGCCGGCCACAGGCCCAGGGCGGCGCAGACCGTGGGCAGGACGGCCATCGCGGCGGTGGCGTAGCCCTCGGCGGAGGGGTGGTAGTTGTCCGGGCCGAACAGCTCGCGCGGGTTCGCGGCGAACTCGGGGCCCAGCATGTCGCCCAGCGACACCGTGCGGCCGCCCTGCTCGACGACTCCGATCGTCTGGGCGGCCGCCAGCTGGCGGGAGGCGCGTCTGGCCAGCCAGCGCAACGGCTGCTGCACCGGCTCGATCGTGCCCAGGTCGGGACAGGTGCCGACGACCACCTCGGCGCCTGCGGTGCGCAGTCGTCGTACCGCCGCCGACAGGTGGCGTACCGAGCGGGTCGGTGGGATGCGGTTGGTGACGTCGTTCGCGCCGATCATGATCACGCAGATGTCGGGGGTGCGGTCCGGGTCGCCGAGGACCAGTGACACCTGGCGGTCCAGGTCGTCGGACATGGCGCCGGGGAGGGCGACGTTGCGCAGGTCGACGGGGCGTTCCGCGACCGCCGCGAGGCCCGAGGCGAGCAGCGCGCCCGGGGTCTGGCCGGCCCGGTGGACGCCCTGGCCGGCGGCGGTGGAGTCGCCGAGCATGGTGAACAGGAGCGGCGGGACGCCCGGGGTGTCGTACGTCCGTCCGTACCGCCCGCTCGCGTTCGGCACGTACGGTGTCGCGCCGTTGCCCACCTGGCGGCGGGCCAGCTGCACCTCGGCCAGCACCAGGCCGACGACCGCCGCACCGGCCAGGCCGATGCCACCACCGCCGTACGCCGCACCGGCTGCGATGCGCCGGGCCACCCTCGCCCTCGACATCCTGGTCATGCGTCGCCGACACCTCCTCGCACCCGTACATCCACTCCTTGCCCCGAACCGAGCCCCCGCCAATCTCAACGGCGAGTGAACGCCGGTGACAGGCCATAGGCTGGCGCTACTACCAACGACCACCTCTTCTGCAGCATCCGGAGACAACGGTGCAGTTCCACGACTCGATGATCAGTCTCGTCGGCAACACCCCGCTGGTGAGGCTCAACAACGTGACCAAGGGCATCCGGGCGACCGTCCTGGCCAAGGTCGAGTACTTCAACCCCGGCGGTTCCGTGAAGGACCGCATCGCGCTGCGGATGATCGAGGCGGCGGAGGAGAGCGGCGCGCTCAAGCCCGGCGGCACGATCGTGGAGCCGACCAGCGGCAACACCGGGGTGGGGCTGGCGATCGTGGCGCAGCAGAAGGGGTACAAGTGCATCTTCGTGTGCCCGGACAAGGTGTCCACGGACAAGATCAATGTGCTGCGGGCCTACGGGGCCGAGGTGGTCGTGTGCCCGACCGCCGTCGCGCCGGAGCACCCGGACTCGTACTACAACGTCTCCGACCGGCTGGTCCGCGAGACGCCGGGCGCCTGGAAGCCGGACCAGTACTCCAACCCCAACAACCCGCTCTCCCACTACCACTCGACCGGCCCCGAGCTGTGGGAGCAGACGGAGGGGCAGATCACCCACTTCGTCGCCGGCGTCGGCACCGGCGGCACCATCTCCGGGACCGGGCGGTACCTGAAGGAGGTCAGCGACGGCCGGGTCAAGGTCATCGGCGCCGACCCCGAGGGTTCCGTGTACTCGGGCGGGTCCGGGCGGCCGTACCTCGTCGAGGGCGTCGGTGAGGACTTCTGGCCGACGGCGTACGACCGTACCGTCGCCGACGAGATCGTCGCCGTGTCCGACAAGGACTCCTTCCAGATGACCCGGCGCCTCGCCAAGGAGGAGGGCCTGCTGGTGGGCGGCTCCTGCGGCATGGCCGTGGTCGCCGCGCTGCGGGTCGCCGAGCGGCTCGGCGAGGACGACGTCGTGGTCGTACTGCTGCCGGACAGCGGGCGCGGATACCTGAGCAAGATCTTCAACGACGAGTGGATGGCCGACTACGGCTTCCTGGAGGACGCCGGTCCGAGCGCGCGCGTCAGTGATGTGCTCAACGACAAGGAGGGCGGCGCCATGCCGTCCCTGGTCCACATGCACCCGGACGAGACGGTCGGCCAGGCCATCGAGGTGCTGCGCGAGTACGGCGTCTCGCAGATGCCGATCGTCAAACCGGGCGCCGGGCACCCGGACGTGATGGCCGCCGAGGTCGTGGGCTCGGTCGTCGAACGGGAGCTGCTGGACGCGCTGTTCACCAAGAGCGCCTCGCTCGACGACCCGTTGGAGAAGCACATGTCGGCGCCGCTGCCGCAGGTCGGCTCCGGCGAGCCGGTCGGCGACCTGATGTCCGTGCTCGGTACGGCGGACGCGGCGATCGTTCTCGTGGAGGGCAAGCCGACCGGTGTGGTCAGCCGGCAGGACCTGCTGGCCTTCCTGGCCAAGAACGCGAAGTAGACGAACCGGCGGTGAACTGCCCACGCGGGCAGCGAACCGGCGGTGAACGGCCCATGCCGGCGGGGAACTTGCGGTGACGTGCGCGTTTGTTGGTCTTCTCGGAAGTGGTACGAGCGCGTCACGTCCGCGCAGCACCCGCTTAACACGGGTCCGGCACATTAGTGGGTGTCGGCAGGGCGGGAGCGGCTCCCCGCCCGGGCCGGCCCGTACGGCGCCAAGGACCTCCGGAGCGGCTCCCGGACCTCCATGGACGCCACGGACGCGCAAGCCCGGCCTGACCCGGCCCGCGTCCCTCGCGGGGACCGCCGTCGTCCCGCCCCCCGGCAACGGGGGTGCGGCGGTCCCCGCGCACACCCCTCCTTTGCGGCGGCGGTATCCCTTCTGCGCAGCCGGGGGAGATACTGGCCCGCCGGGGAATCACGGGAGCATACGAGGGGTGCCATGGGCCAGGCGGTGACCGCAGCCATGCTGCAAGTGGCGGACGTGCACAAGTCGTACGGCCGGGGCGCCGGCGCCGTTCACGCTCTGCGGGGCGTTTCTTTTGAAGTCCCTCGGGGCGAACTCGTCGCCCTGAAGGGACGCTCGGGCTCGGGCAAGACCACCCTGCTCAACATTGTCGGCGGCCTGGACGAGCCGGACAGCGGACGCGTCACCGTCGACGGACTGGACCTGCGGGATCAGGGCGAGGACGCCCTCCTCGCGCTGCGCCGGGAGCGTATCGGCTTCGTCTTCCAGTCCTTCGGGCTCATCCCCATCCTCACGGCCGCCGAAAACGTGGGCGTGCCGCTGCGGTTGCGCAGGGCCGACCCGCGCGAGCGGCGGGAGCGCGTCGAACTGCTGCTGTCTCTGGTGGGGCTCGCCGACCATGCCGCGCAGCGCCCGGGCGAGTTGTCGGGCGGCCAGCGCCAGCGCGTCGCCATTGCCCGCGCGTTGGCCAACAGCCCCTCGATACTCATCGCCGACGAGCCGACCGGCCAGTTGGACGCGGAGACCGGGCACTCCGTGATGGAACTGCTGCGCGCGGTCGTCCGCAGCGAACAGATCACGGCTCTCGTGGCCACCCACGACCCGACACTTCTGGACCTCGCTGATCGGGTACTGGAGTTGAAGGACGGCGAGATCACCCAGCCCTAGAGCTACTGGTCCGTTTCAAGGTCCTGACGGTGACGGTCGGTCTGTGTGTTGTCCGGGCGGACGGCGATGTGGTCGGGTTCCAGTTCCAGGGCGACGCGGTCGCGCATGTCCAGGGCTCGGGTGTACTCGGCGGGGAGTTGGAGGCGGCCGGCCCGGTCGAGCATGGCGTATTCGCGGGCGACCAGGGTTTCCCGGCCGGTGGCGGAGTCGACTTCGCTGTGGCGCAGGACTTCCGTGGACGTGCGGCCGTCCCGGATGGCGACCGTGCGGCGGACCTCACCGGCGACGGACTGATCGTGGGTGACGATCACGATGGTGGTTCCCAGAGCTTCGTTGGCGGTGCGGAAGGCCGCGAAGACCTGTTCGGCGGTGTGGGAGTCGAGTTCGCCGGTGGGCTCGTCGGCGAGCAGGACCGCGGGATTGTTGGCGAGGGCGACCGCGAGGGCGACGCGCTGCTGCTGGCCGCCGGACATCTGGTGCGGACGGCGGTCGCGGCATTCTGCGACGCTCAGCAGGTCGAGGAGTTCCAGGGTGCGGTCGGCCTGGGCGCGGCGCCGGCCTCGGCCGCGAGCGAGCTGCATGGGGAGGGCGACGTTCTGCGCGGCGGTGAGGTAGGGCAGGAGGTTGCGGGAGGTCTGCTGCCAGACGAAGCCGACGGTTTCGCGACGGTAGGCGAGGCGTTCCCTGGCGGACATGGTGAGCAGGTCGTGGCCGGCGACGCGGGCCGCGCCGGCGGTGGGTTTGTCGAGTCCGGCCAGGATGTTCATGAGGGTGGATTTGCCGCTGCCGGAGGCGCCGACCAGGGCCATGAGTTCTCCCTCGTGGACCAGGAGATCGAGGCCTTGGAGTGCCTGGACCTCCACGCCGTCGGCGGAGAAGATCCGCACCAGCCGGTCGCAGGTGATCAGGGCATCGTGACCGTATGCGGCGGCGTTGCGCGCGGCGAGGGCACGGTCGGCGAGTTCGTGGAAGGTCGGATTGCTGGTCATCGGCTGCTCCTGGGCGGAAGGAGGGACACGGGCCGGTGCCGGAGGGGGACGCGTCTCGCGGTGCTGCTCATCGGCTAGTGGTCACCCAGCCTCAGTTCGCGGACCGAGCCACGCCTACTGGTCCACCACGCCTGACCGGCGGGCACACCGATGGCCAGCATCAGCACGGTGAGCGCCGGGATCGCCAGGGAGAGCGGGTCGCTGCGCAGCTCGGCCCCTTCGAGGGCGGACGGGGAGGCCAGGGCAATGGTCGTGAGGTCGATGCCGGGCGACAGCAGATGGATGGCGGCCCAGCCGGTCAGCATGCCGCCCGCCGCGGCCAGGAACGCTTGCGGAAGGGCTTCGAGGATCAGCAGCCGGCGACCCTGCGCCCGGCTCATGCCCATCGTGCGCAGCCGGGCGAGCAGGGCGCTGCGTTCGGGCGCGGCGCGCAGCACGGTCAGCAGGAGGGCGAGTACGGCGTATCCGGCGCCCGCGGCGACCGCGGCACCGTACAGGCGTTCCGCACCGGACTGCAGCGGTGAGTCGACGTACCGCGCGCGTTCCTCGGTGCGCAGTCGGACGGTTGCCGCTGTCCCTTCCGACGCCGTGCGCAGCGCCCGGCCGTTCAGGGCGTCACCGGTCAGCAGCAGGGTCGTCGTACGAGCCGCGCTGCGGGGGAGTGCGGAACGGTCCACGACCAGGAAGTCGTCGCCGATCACGGCCGGGGTGCGCTCCCTGACCAGGACGATCCGGACGGTGACGGCGGTGCCGTCCGCGAGCAGGACGGAATAGGGGCCGGTGCCGTACTCCTCGGCGACGCGCGGTGAGGCCAGCGCGGGCAGCGGCTCAGCGGGGCCGCCCGCGTCCCCGTGCCGAAGGAGCGCCGCGTCGAACGGACCCAATCCCGTGCGGTGCGACAGATGCGCATAGGCGCCGGGGTCCACACCGGCCAGCGGTACCGACTGACTGCCCTGTTGCGGCTTCGCCTCGCGTGTGACGCTCGCCTCCGTCGTGTCGCGTACGCCGGGCAGTCGGCGGATGCGGTCGGGCAGGTCCTGGGGGAGCGCGCCGGTGGCGGTCTCGATGCGGCCGTCGGCGCCGACGGCGAGGAGCGCGGCCTGGTCGCGGGCCGCCGTGACGCCCGCCAGGACCGAGCCGCCGAACGCGGCCGTGGTCAGGGCGCTCAGCAGGGCGAGCAGCGGCAGCACGGCGAAGCCGGAGGCGCGGGCCGCACGGGCCAGCGACAGCGGAATCACCACGCCGCGCATCCGGGCGACCGTATGGCCCAGCGCACGCAGCGGCAGGGGGTGGAGGCGCACCAGCAGCAGAGCCGCGACCACGCCCGTCAGAACCGGAGCGGCGGCCACCAGCCCGGTGCTGTGGGAGCCCTGCCGGCGCAGTGCGGCGACCGCCACCAGCGCGATCACCAGCACGGTGAGTTCCGCCACCGTACGGCGCCGTGAAGGCCGGGCGGAGGTGAGATCCTCCCGGCCGTCGTGCATCCGTACCGTGCGGTGCGCCACCAGGGCGCGCAGCGGGAGCGCGACGCAGGCGAGCAGGGTGACGGCGAGGGCGGCGACGACGGCGGGCGCGGCGCGGGCACCGGGCAGGGCGAGCAGCGCGGCGGTCAGCCCGAGGGCGCCGGCCGGCACGGCCACCACCGCCGTTTCCGCCAGCAGCCTGGCGGCGAGGCCGGGCAGTGAGGCGCCCCGGGCACGCAGCAGGGTCAGCTCCGCGCGTCGGCGGTCGGCTGCCAGGCCGCCGGCCATGGCCAGGACGATCACGGCGAGGGTGCCGGTCCCGACGGCGGCGATGAGCAGCAGCGGCTCGATCCCCGACCGTAGCCCGGCATGTCCTCTGAGCACGTCGTCGAGATCCGTCTGGGACTCCAGGCGCGGATCGACGACCGTGCGCAGGTGCTGCAGTCCCGGGCCCGACTCCAGGGCGGCGACGGCGGACGCCAGACGGTCGAGACCGTGCCCGCGCAGGGCGGCGACGTCGGGAGCCACCTGCCAGTACCGGTAGGGGCGGCCGGGGGTGCCCAGGAGGACGGGGCCGGCATCGGGGGCGAGGAGCAGGCCCCCGAGCCAGTAGACGTCCGTCGGCGCGCTGCCGGGCAGGCGGCTCAGCGCGGGGGTGCGCAGCACCGGCAGCGTCGACCAGTAGGCGCCCGAGGGGGAGCGCGGGGTGACGATCCCGGTGACCCGGATGCTGAGCGGGGCGCGGGCCGAGCCGGGCACGTGGATCACCGAGCCCACTCGGATGCGCAGCGTGCGGGCGGTGTCCGTGGTGACGGCGGCCTCGACCTCCGCGGTCGCCGCGGTAACCGGCTCGCCCGTGGTGCGCGGCAGCCGGCCCGCGGTGAGCCGGGCGTGGGAGGCCAGGTCCTGCTGGGCGGCGAGCACCAGTTGGGCGGGCATCCCGCTGGGCCGGGGAAGCCAGGTGTCGGCCGCCTCCAGGCCGACGGCCGTCCGCACGCCGTACGACGACTGCGCGGGGTCGGGAACCAGCGGCGCCTTCGCAGTGGCGAGAACCTTGGCCTGCGCCGCGGCCAGCGGACCGGTGCGCAGGGCAGCCTCCGCCTCCCTCACCGTGTCGGTCCAGGGCGGCGGGGCCTGCAACTGCACGGTCGTCCGGTCGGGAGCGGCCTGCTCGACCGCCCGGCGCAGTCCCGCGTCCCCGTACCGGTCGACGGCACGCGGGAATGCGGCGGCCAGAGGGGCCGTCACGGCCACCAACAGCGCGAGGGCGACGGCCGTACCGGGAAAGGCCCGCAGCCGGGTCCGCAACCCGGCCGGGAACGACTCGGCCCGTCCGTGCGGCGGCACCGCGGACACCGGCTGCGCAGTCACTCGTCCACCTCGTCCCTGAGCGTCACGACCGGCTTCGCCCGCCGCAGTGCCAGGGCCGCGGTCACCAGGAAGGGGCCCGCGGCGAGGGCCGCCAGCAGGGCGGCCAGACGGGGAAGCGGGAGTTCGACCAGCACCGGCGGGAGCGGGCGGGTGGCCTGCCCGGTCAGGACGACGAGGGGGACCAGCGCGTGGGTCAGCACAGCGCCCAGGGCAGTGCCGACCTGCAGCGCCAGGGCCAGCAGCACGCCGTGCTCGACGGCGATCAGCCGGGCCAGCCGGCGGCGCGGTGCGCCCAGGGCGCGCAGCGCGGCGAACTCGCTGTCCCGTGCCCGTATCGCCCCTGCCGCGCTCACCGCGAAGCCGAGCGAGGCAAAGAGCACCGTCACCCCGGCCGCCGCGATCAGCGCGGCCTCGGGGGCCGCTCCGAACGGGTCGTCCCTGAGCTGCGCCGCCAGCTCGTCGCGCACCATCACCTGCGCGGGATCGACATCGGGCAGGGCCCGCACGGCTGCCGCGGCGGCGCCGGGCGCGGACGTGCGCAGCCACCACTCGGTGGGGTGCAGGCTGGTGCCGTAGCGGGCCTGGAGCACCCGGTTGACGGACCGCAGATCGACCAGGAGGGCCCCACCGTCCTGCGCGGTGGCTTCCGTGGTGGGCAGGCCGCGCGCGGTGCGGACGATGCGTACGGGCACGGTCCGGCCGTCGAACGCCACGTCCACACGCTGCCCTGCGCGGGCGCCCGATGCGGTCAGGAACCGGTCGGTGGCGACTGCGACGATCTCGGGTGCCGCAGGCTGTGCGACATCCAGCCGGACCACCAGCGGGGAGGCCGGCAACGTGCTGTCTCGTGGCTGGTAGCCGGTGCTGTACGTCATGGTGACGGGCGTCGTCGACGTGATCCGGGGGCGGGTCGGCTCGGTGCTGCCGTCGGGGGAGAGGGCGGCCGAGTCGGCCTCGGCCGCCGTCGCCCACGTCGTCGGCAACGTCAGCTGCCGGACGCTGCCGTCGGCCGCCCCGGCCGTGAGCGTGCCGAGGACCAGGCGCTGCTGCTGGGCGCGGCCGGTCGGTTGCGTCGTACGCAGTTCCAGCCCGGTGAGAGCCAACGGGCCCCGGGCGTCGCCGAGATCCGGGGTCAGCGGGTGCGGGCGGCCGTCGGCGGCAAGGCGGCCGGACGGTATCTCGTAAGTGGTTCCGTGACCGTCCCGCACAGTGAGCGTGACGTCCGCGCCTTCTGCGGGTGTCGTGCTGTGCAGGGCAGCGGTCAGCGTGAGCCGGACCGTGCCCGCGGGCACCTCGATGCCCGCGGGTTCTCCGCGTGGCGCGAGCCCGGCGAGCAGCGGACGATCCGTCAGGTCACGCCGCATCAGCACCGTCCCGACCGCGTCCGCCGTGTTCAGGGCCACAACGGTCGCGGTGCGGCCGCCGGAGAGCGACACGGTGGTACGGACAGCGGGGGCGACCGCGTCGATGTGCGGAAGGTCCGCGTAGACGTCTGTGCGGCCCAGGTCGCCGCTCCCGGCGCCGAGGACGCGCACCGCGGCTCCCGCCCGGAAATCGGCCTGGTCGTCCTGGGAACGGTGCCAGGACGCGCTCTGCCCGATCGCCAGCACACCCAACGCCACGGAGATGACCAGGAGCAGCACCGGGCCCGCGCCGCGCATCGGGCGGCGACTGAACTGCCAACCGACCATGGCCGCGGTCAGCCCGCGCCCCGCCACCAGATGACGCTCGGCGACACGTGCCACCAAGGGCAGCAGCCGCAGTACAAGGACCGTTCCGGCGAGCAGTACGAGAGCGGGCGCCACCACCAGCAGCGGGTCGACACCGAGAACGCCCTCGCGGTCGGCGGTGACGGCGCCGGAGCGCTGGCTGCCGAGCTGCCAGAAAGCGACGCCCGCCACGGCGAGCAGCCCGAGATCCGCCCCGGCGCGCAGCGGTGCGGGCAGCGCGCCCGCCCGCACCTTGACGGTGTCCGCGAAGGACGCCCGCAGCGCCGGGACGGCCACCGCCAGCGCACACAGCACAGCCACGCCCGCGGCGACCAGCCACACCTCGATCCGACCGCCGGCCGGCACGTCGACGCGCACCCCTGTCCGGCCCAGGGCACCCTGCCCGGTCAGCAGCCGCGTCAGCGGCCCCGACAACAGCGGCGCGCCCACTACCGCAGGCGCGGAAATCAGCAGGGCCTCCAGCGCGGCCAGACCCGCCAGCCGCGCCCGGGTGGCGCCGCGCGCCCGCAGCAACCGCGTCTCGGCCGCGCGTTCCGAACTGAGCAGCCGCGAAACGAGCAACAGGGCGCAGGCCGCGAGCAGAGCGAGCTGAACAGCGACGATCAGCACGGTGGAGCGGGTGACGAGCAGAGAGCGTTCGATACGGTCCAGGACCTCGGGCAACGAAGTGGCCGCGACGGTCGTACCGCTGAGCGCGGGCCGCTCGCGCAGCTGCGCACTCTCCGTGCGGGCAGCCTCGCGCAGCGCGCGGATCCGCTCCGTGGTCAGCGAGGAGTAGTCGGCCGACGCCAGCCAGCCCGACGCGCCGACGCTCACCCGGCCCGACGCCAGCACGTCCGGAGTGGTGAGCAGTGGACCGTACGTCGTGAAGCCGGACGCCTTCACCCCGCGGCCACCCAGGTCGTCCAACTGCCAGTAGGGTGCGCCGACATCGACCGGCCGGTACACGCCGGTGATGAGCACACGCACCGCCGGGCCGCCCAGACGGTCGGTGACGGTCAGCCGGGCGCCGGGCGCCAGCCCGAGCCGCTGGGCCGCGCTCTGCGGCAGCGCGGCCTCGGTGTACCCGGCGGCCCCCGCCGTACGCGGCAGCCGCCCCGCAACGGTCCGCACCTGCGTGCGATCGAGGGCGGCGAAGTGCGTGAGGTCCGGGTTCCCGTTCCGCTCGGAGGCCGGCCGCAGGGCGAGCGGCAGGGCGTAAGGGCCGGACCGCAGCAGGCTGCTTACCCGCACGGGCAGCCCGGCGAATGTGGCGCGGGCCCCCGCCCGCACGGCGTCGTCGGCCGCCTGCCGTTCGCCGGCCGGCACGTCCGCCTTGACCACCAGCGCGGCCTCGGCAGCGGTGCGCTGCTCGGCAAGCGACCGCCGCAGCGCCGCATCGCCCGTCGCGCCCGCGTACGCGGTGAGCGCGGCCAGTACGGCCGTGGTCAGCAGAACAGTCAGCAGCGCGGCGGCGAGGAGCGCGCGATACCCCCGGGCCCGCAGCACTATGAACCGCAACATGCCCACTGTTGCAGCCCGTTCTGCCACCAGCCCCCCAGTATTCAGTCCGGAGAGCATAGTAGGACTGACTGCGGCAGCGTGATCCTGGACGAGTTCGGACGGTCAGTCCTCCCAGTCGCTGTCCTGATTCGACTTGCGGCGCCTGCCGAACAGTGCGGGGTTGACCCGGGCCGCCTGGAAGGCGTTGACGCCTACGATGCCGGCCCAGGCGACCAACAGGCCGGGCAGGTCCGCCAGGCCGCCGCCGATCGCGGAGAGCGGCACCGCCAGGACCAGCGAGACGATGCCGAAGCCGAAACGCTCGCCCCAGGAGTCCGTCGGCTTCGACGACCGCGAGTCCCGCGCCACCACCATCTGCTGCTCGGCCAACTGCCGCCGCAGCCGCCGCTCCACGGCCCCGTCGATGCGCTGGTCGACCTTCTCCAGGAACGAGTCGACCAACGCGGACTCGTACTCCTCGCCCAGTTCCCTGCGCGCCTGCAGGGTGGCGTTGAGTTCCTTCTTCAGCTCGGAGTCCCGCGCGTCCATTCCGCTCATGGGATTCACGGTAGGGAGCGGGGGCGCCTGCCGCACTGGGGTTAGCCCCCGTGTCGGCGGCGGGGTCAGCCGGTGGCCGTCAGGCCCTTGCGCTCGGCGTAGGCGTTCGCCACGTCCTCCGGGTCCTTCTTGTCCTTGTCGACCTGGCGGTTCAGCTCGGTCAGGTCGGCCGTGGTGAGGACGTTGCCGAGCTCGGCGAGCGCCTTGCGGACCGTCGAGTCGGCCTTGCGGTCGGCGATGAGGGGGACGACGTGCTGGCCGGGGATGAGGTTCTTGGGGTCGGTCAGGACCACCCAGCCGTTCTCCTGGATGTCGGTGTCGGTGGTGAAGAGGTTGGCCACGTCGACGTCGCCCTTCTTCAGGGCGCCCTTGACCAGCGGGCCGGAGGAGTCGAGCGACTTGAACTCCTTGAACTCCACGCCGTAGACGTCCTTGAGTCCGACGACCCCGACCTGGCGCTTCTTCACCTCCGGCGCTGCGCCGATGACCAGCTTGCCGTTCTGCTTCCTCAGGTCGGCCAACGACATCAGGCCGTACTTCTCGGCCGTCTCCCGCGTCACCGCGAAGGCGTCCGAGTCCTCCGCCTTGCCGTACGGCAGCACCTGGAGGCCGGCGGGCAGGGCCATGGTGAGGGCGTTCTGCATCTCGCCCTCCTCCGTGGCCGTCGCCTTGGGGTCGATGTAGTGCAGGAGGGCGCCCTGGTACTCGGGGAGCAGGTCGATGTCGCCGCCCTTGAGGGCGGGGATGAGGATCTCGCGGGTGCCGAGGTTGGGGCGGACGGTCACCTTCACACCGGCCTCCTGGAGCACGGCGGCGTACAGGTACCCGAGCACCTGGTTCTCGGTGAAGTTGGCGGTGCCGATGGTGAGGCCGCCCTTGCTGGAGCCGCCGCCACCGGTGGTCGTGCCCTGGTTCTCCAGGGAGGTGATGCCGCTGGAGCAGGCGGCGAGGGCGGGGACGGAGGCCGCTGCGAAGAGGCCGCCGAGGAGGGTGCGTCGGTTCATCGAATGGGTCCCTAGGCAGTGCGGGTGGGGGTCCCCCCGCTCGAGCGAAGCCGAGAGTGGGGGAGGAAAAGGAGGCGCTGGAGGCCGGACAGGGCCAGGTCCAGGGCTACGGCGACCAGGGCGACCAGCACCGCGCCGCCGAGCACCTGTACGAGGTCGCGCTGGGCGAGGCCGTCGAAGACGTAGCGGCCCAGGCCGCCGAACGAGACGTACGCGGCGATGGTGGCCGTGGCCACGACCTGGATGAGCGCGAGACGCAGGCCGGTCATGATCAGGGGGAGGGCGAGGGGGAGTTCCACGCGGAACAGGACCTGGTGTCCGCGCATCCCCTGCCCGCGCGCCGCGTCCTTCACGTCCGGGTCGACGGCCGTCATCCCCGCGTACGTGTTGGTGACGATCGCCGGGACCGCGAGGGCGACCAGGGCGACGTAGACCGGGGTCATGGACAGGCCGCTGGCCAGGAAGACCAGTACGACCAGGCCGACGGTGGGCAGGGCGCGGCCGAAGGACGCCAGGTTGATCGCGAGGAAGGCGCCCTTGCCGGTGTGGCCGATCAGCAGGCCGAGGGGGAGGCCGATCGCCGCCGCGATGAGCGTGGCGAGGAGGGAGTACTGGAGGTGTTCGGCCAGGCGGTGCGCGATGCCGTCCGGGCCGGTCCACTGCTCGCCGCTGACCAGCCATTCGCCGAGGTTCTTGAAGAGTTCGAACATGTCAGGCTCGCCGCCTCCGCCACGGGGTCAGGACGTACTGAACGGCGACCAGTAGCGCGTCCGCGACCACCGCCAACAGAAGGGTGAGGACCACTCCGGCGATCACCGGGGTCGGGAAGTTGCGCTGGAAGCCGTCGGTGAAGAGCTGGCCGAGGCCGCCGTCGCCGATGTAGGTCGCGACCGAGACCAGGGAGATGGACATGACGGTGGCGATCCGGACACCCGCCATGATCACGGGCAGGGCCAGCGGGAACTCGACCGTGAGCAGGGTGCGCAGCGGGCGTGTGCCCATCGCCTGGGCCGCCTCCTTGGTCTTCGTCGGGACCGAGTCCAGGCCCTCGACCGTGTTCCGGAGCAGGACGACCAGGGTGTAGATCGTCAGGCCGATGACGGTGGTGGTGCGGGTGAGGCCGGAGACGGGGAGCAGGAGGACGAAGATCGCGATCGAGGGGATCGTGAACAGGACGTTCGAGAGGCCGAGCAGGAAGCCGCGCAGGGGGCGGATCCGGTGGGCGATCACCGCGAGGGGCAGCGAGATCAGTACGCCGAGGAGGACGGCGGTGAGCGCGGCCTGGAGGTGGGAGATCGTCAGGGTGGTGAGGTCGTCGGTGTGGTCGCCCATCCACGACCAGTCGATGGTCATGCGGCGACCCGCGCCTCGGTGTGGGCCTGTCCGGCGTGCTCGTGGATGTCGTCGCGGGACGAGACGCCGGTGAGGACGCCGTCCGCGTCGACGCGGGCGACGAGGCCGGTGGGGGAGGCGACCGACTCGTTGAGCGCGGACAGCAGGGAGTCGGTGTCCTTAAGCGGTCGTACGGGGATCCGGGTGTCGTCGGCAGCCCAGTGCAGTGGCCTGCGTGCCTCGTCGAGTACGAGGGTCCAGGTGCCGCCCGCCGGTGCCGGGCCCTGCGGGACGTCCGCGAGGGTCCGCAGGGAGAGCAGCTTCAGACCGCGCTCGGCGCCGAGGAAGTCCGCCACGAAGTCGTCGGCGGGGCGGGCGAGGAGTTCGTCGGGCGGGGCGCACTGGACGAGGTGACCGCCCGTGCGGAAGACGGCGATACGGTCGCCGAGCCGGACGGCCTCGTCGATGTCGTGCGTGACGAAGACGATGGTCTTGCTCAACTCCTTCTGGAGCCTGAGCAGTTCGTCCTGGAGCTGGGTGCGGACCACCGGGTCGACCGCGCCGAACGGCTCGTCCATCAACAGCACGGGCGGATCGGCGGCCAGCGCGCGGGCCACGCCGACGCGCTGCTGCTGGCCGCCGGAGAGCTGGTGCGGATAGCGGCGGCCGGTCTCGGCGGGCAGGCCGACGGTTTCGAGGAGTTCGGCCGCCTTCGTACGGGCCTTGCGGCGGCCCCAGCCGAGCAGCAGGGGCACGGTGGCGATGTTGTCCAGCACCGTGCGGTGCGGGAAGAGGCCCGACTGCTGGATGACGTAGCCGATGGAGCGGCGCAGTTCGGCGGCGTCCTGTTGCTGGACATCCTTGCCGCCGACGCGGATGGTGCCGGAGGTCGGTTCGACCATCCGGTTGATCATTCTCAGGGTGGTCGTCTTGCCGCAACCGGAGGATCCGACGAGGACGGTCACGCCGCCTTCCGGCATGCGGAGGGTGAGGTCGTGGACTGCTGTGGTGCCGTTGGGGAAGCGCTTGTGGACCGCGTCGAACTGGATCATGAGATGTCCCTTGCCCGGCCTGTATAACGTCATGCAGAGTTCTTGGTGTCTGAATAGGTTGTCAATGCTCTGGCGTTAATCCGCGGTTACGGATGACCGGTGGGCAAGATCCAGTGTCCGGATTGAGGAGGGTTCGCGCGTGATGTCGTCTCGGATCGTGGACACCCCGGAGGGTGCCGCGACGGCCCTGGTGGTCCTGGACGGGCGCGGAATGGGCGTCGCGGACGTCGTCCGGCTGGCCGACGGCCACGCACGGCCGGTGCCGGGGACCGAGGCGATGAAGCGCGCCGAGGAGTCCTGGGACGCCGCCCGCATGATCGCCGCGACCGGACGCGTGTACGGCCGCTCCACCGGCGTCGGCGCCAACCGGAACGAGCCCGTGCCCACCGAGGACGCCGCCGCGCACGGGCTGCGGCTGCTGCGCAGTCACGCCGGTGCCATCGGCGAGGAACTGCCCGCCCGGCAGGTGCGGGCGATGCTCGCCGTCCGCGCCAACCAGCTGCTCGCGGGCGGCGCCGGACTCAGGCCGTCCGTCGTCACCGCGCTGTGCGAGGCGCTGGAGGCCGGGGCGTACCCGGTGGTGAACGAGTTCGGGTCGGTCGGCACCGGCGACATAGCCGCGCTGGCGCAGGTCGGGCTGGCGCTGGCCGGGGAGCATCCGTGGCGGGGAGCGGGCGCCCCCGAGGCGCAGCCGCTGGACAACAACGACGCGCTGGCCCTGATCAGCAGCAACGCCCTCACCCTCGGCCAGTCCGCGCTAGCCCTGCACGAACTGCGCGGGCTGCTCGCCGCCACCCAGGTCGTCGCCGCGCTGTCCCTGCTGGCCGTCGACGGCTCGCACGAGGCGTACGCCGCCCCCGTGCACGCCGCCCGCCCGCACCGGGGCACGGCCGACGTCGCCCGCCGGATGCGGCAGCTGATCGGCGCCGCCGACCGGCCGCACCCGCCGCTCGGCCGGATCCAGGACCCGTACGGCTTCCGCTGCCTGCCCCAGATCCACGGCCCCGCGCACGACGCCGCCGACGCCCTGGACGACGTCCTCACCGTCGAGATCAACGCGGCCGC
Organism: Streptomyces spinoverrucosus; assembly: GCF_006539505.1. Classification (GTDB taxonomy): domain Bacteria; phylum Actinomycetota; class Actinomycetes; order Streptomycetales; family Streptomycetaceae; genus Streptomyces; species Streptomyces spinoverrucosus. The sequence goes on along the minus strand of NZ_BJND01000032.1, from coordinate 48,833 downwards.
CGAGAACCCGCTGATCTCCCCCGAGGACATGGCCGCCTACCACCACGGCGGCTTCTACCAGGCCCAGCTCGCCCTCGCCCTGGACCACTTCAGGCTCGCCATAACGCAGGTGGCCAGGCTGTCGACGTCCCGGCTGTCGACGCTGAACGAGCCCGCCTTCACCCGCCTGCGCCCCTTCCTCGCCGACCACGAGCCCGCCTCCTCCGGGGTGATGATCCTGGAGTACGCCGCCGGCGCCGCCCTCGGCGATCTGCGGGCCTTCTCCGCCCCCGCGTCGCTCGGCCACGCTGTACTCTCCCGAGGCGTCGAGGAACAGGCCAGCTTCGCCTCGCTCGCCGCACGTCAGACACTGCGCGCGTGCGGCGCGTACCGTCTCGTCGTCGGCTGCGAACTCGTCGCCGCCGTACGGGCGTTGCGCCAGCGCGACCTCCGCCCCGAACCGGACCTGCCGGCGGGCCGGGCGCTGGAGCTGGCCGAGTCGGTGCTGGACGCGGACCCGGCCGACCGGCCGCTCACGCACGACGTCACGGTGGCGGCCGAGCTGCTCGACCGGTTCACGGACATCTGGAGGGGGAGCACGTCATGAGCGCGGACACCAACACGGGTGTGCCGGACAGCCCTGCGGCGCGGCTGCAGGCGCTCTTCGAGGGGCACCGGCTCACACCGACCCAGCGGCGCATCGCGCACAGCATGGTGCGGCGGGCCGCCGACGTGCCGTTCCTGTCCAGCGTCGAGCTGGCCGAACTGGCCGGGGTCAGCCAGCCGTCCGTCACCCGCTTCGCGGTCGCCCTCGGCTTCGACGGCTACCCCGCCCTGCGCAGGCACCTGCGCGAGGTCGCGCCCGTCGAGCAGCCGGCGGACGCGGCCTCGTACAACGAGTACCAGCAGGCCGTCGAGGCCGAGATCGAGAACCTGAAGCACCTCGCCGAACTGCTCGCCGACCCACGGCCCGTGCAGGAGGCCGGGCGGCAGCTGGCCGCCTCCCGCCCGCTGCCGGTACTGGGCCTGCGGGCCGCCGCCTCCCAGGCGTACGGCTTCGCCTACTTCGCCGCCAAGGTCCATCCGGACGTACGGCTGCTCAACGAGGGCGGCACGATGATCCACGACCGGATCGACGGCGCCGTACGGGCGGGCGCCTCGGCGCTGCTGTGCTTCGCGCTGCCCCGGCATCCCCGCGAGGTCGTCGACACCCTGGCCTACGCGAAGGAGGCCGGGCTGACGGTGGTGACCGTCGCCGACTCGGCCTTCGCGCCGGTCGCCAAGGTGTCCGACCTGCTGCTGCCCGCCGCCGTCGGCACCGGGCTCGCCTTCGACACGGCGTGCGCGCCGATGCTGCTGGGGCGGGTGCTGCTGGAGGCGATGTGCGACGACCTGCCGGACGCCCAGGCGCGGCTCGAGGAGTTCGACGCGCGGGCGGCGGCGCGGGGGCTGTTCGTGGAGTGAGCGGACGGCCGGTGCCTTCTCAGACTCGTCTCACCTTGCCTCGCTAGCGTGGGTGTTCTAAGACCTAAGAAACCCTCAGGTGCATGCAGGAAACGTGAGACGGGAGGCTGAACGTGGGGGCGCGCGGAGGACAGGGGCTGGCTCGGGTGGCCTGCGTCGTACGGGCCGGGGCCGCACCACTGTGGTGGCTGGGCGTGGTCGCGGCCGGCATCGGCGTGCTGGTGCCGGGACTGACGGGACGCCGGATCGGCGTCATGGCCGGGGCCGTGCTGTTCATCCTGGCGGCGGCCCTCGTGGCGTACGCGCGCCGCAAGCGGTACGCCGCCCTCGCCCGCGGCGCCGCCCGCGCCGCCAAGCAGGACGTGCTCCAGGACCGCGCCGTGACCGTACGCAACTGGCGGCGCGGGCATCGCTGGTGGCTGCTGCTCGCCTTCCTCGCCGCGCTGGGCAGCTCCTTCGCCGCCCCCGCCGCGGGCGGCATGCTGCTCGCCGGGTGCGGTGCGGGGCTGTGGCTGAAGGCGGCGTGGCTCGGGCGGCGAGAGCGGACCGACGAGGCGCTGCTGTGGGTGCGCGTCGACTGGCTGAGCGGTGGCCTGAGCGGGGGCGGGGGCCGTCCCGTCGGCAAGGCCGTGAAGGCCTTCCGCAGTACCGGCATCGCGGCGGGCGACGCGGCGCCGGGCGGTTCCCGTCGCCGCACCGACGCGCTGGTCTGAGCCCGGGCTGTCAGACTTCGAGCTCCTCCTCGATTCGGCGCAGCTGATGCCGGGCCATCGCGAGGTTGGCGCGCTTGGCGTCCAGGACGAGATAGAGGAACAGCCCGTTGCCGCTGCGGCCGCTGAGCAGGCGGATCAGGTGGTACTGGTCCGACAGTGTGATCAGGATGTCCTCGATCCGGCCCTTGAGCCCGAGGTGCTCCATCGTGCGCATCTTGGCGCGGACCACGTCGGTGTTGCCGGCGGCGGCGACGTTGAGGTCGAAGCTCTTGCTGCCGCCCATCGTGCCCAGGGCCATACCGCTGGTGTAGTCGACGAGGGCGACTCCGGTGGCGCCTTCGATGGAGGCGAGGGCTTCTTTGAGGGCGGTCTCGGTGTTGGCCATGGTGGTCGGGTTCCTCTCAACGTTCCGTGGTGGTGGGTGTGTTCGTGGCGGTGCGGGGGGTTCGGCGGACGGGTTTCTGGCGGGTGGTGGGGGCCGTCGCGGGCTTCGCGGGGATGCCGGGCGGGACCGGGGGCAGGTTGTCGACCAGCTCGCCGATGCGGGCGCCGGTGCGGCGGCCCTCCAGGTGCAGTCGGCCGACGTTGACGCGGTCCTCGGCGAGCAGTGTGAGTACGGCGGTGCGGCCCGCGGCGTACGTCGCCACATAGCCGCGGGCGCCGCGGACCAGCAGTTCGCGCAGGTCGCCCCGGCCGGTCGCGTCCGTGACCCGTACCGCGACGCCGAGCGCGGCGGCGGTGAGCGCGGCGAGGCCCTCCGGCTCGACGCCGGGGGTGTCGTGGGCGATCACCAGACCGTCCACACCGGCGGCGAGGGCGCCGGTCAGCTGGGGGACGCGGGCTCTCAGCCGGTGGAGTTCGTCGAGGATCGGGGATTCCACCGCCATCAGGGCTCTCCTCTCGGCGGGCGGTCGAGGCGGGTGTCGGGGCTTGGGTGGGGGCGGCGGGGGGTGGGGTGGCGTTGGTTGTCGTGGTGCCGGTGGGGGCGGCGTGGGGTTGGGTGGCGTCGCTTGTCGTGGTGCGGGTGGTGGCGTGGGTTTCGGTGACGTGGGCTGTCGTGGTGCGGGTGGTGGCGGCGCGGGTTTCGGTGACGGGGGCTGTTGTCGTGCGGGTGGTGGCGGCGTCGGTTTCGGTGGCGTCGGCTGTCGCGGTGCGGGCTGCCGCGGTTGCTGCCGGTCAAAGGGCCTCCAGCGCATCCCTGACCCTCTTCAGCAGCGCGATGTCGGGGTGTTGGGCGGTGCGGGGGCCGACGGGCGTGAGGCGGGCCGGAGTCGCGGGGGCGCCGTGGCCCGGGTCCGGGTGCTCGGGCCCGGAGCCGTCCGTGCCCGGATGTGCCGTGCGGGGAGCCACCAGGCCCGCGGCCGCCAGGCGGCGTATGGCCACCAGGGTGTGGAAGGCCGGTCTGCCCAGGTCGCGGGCGATGTCGGTCGCCGTGCGCAGGCCGTCCACGCGGGCCAGCACCGCGCTCTGCCGGGGCGCGACCGCCGGGGCGGCGGCGGTGTCGAGGCGTTCCAGGGGTGCGCTGTCGGTCGCCGGGTCCGGCCAGATGCGGTGCAGCAGGGCCCGTCGGCGGAGCGTCTCGTGCTCGACGGCGCCGACCGGGACCGGATGCACGGAACCGAGCCAGTGCGTGGCGCCGTACCGGAAGCGGCCCGGGGTGCTGCTGGGCGCGAGCGCGAAGTACGCGGCGTCGTACAGCGCGCTGAGGTGACACAACTCCAGGGCGCCCGGCGCGAGTCGGCCCCCGTCGACGAGCAGGCGGTCGGCGGTGCCCGGCTCGTCGGCCCGGTCGACGGCGTCCTGCCAGGCCCGGGCGTCGAGGGTGCCGTGCGCCGTGAGGAGCACGCCGAGGCCGGGGGCGAGGGGGCTCTCGGCGTGCACCACCCGACCCTCGGCGAGGTACAGGGTGCCGCTCGCGCGGACCAGGACGCCGGTGGCGCGCTCGGCGGCGAGGCGGGTCAGCATCGGGGAGACGCCGCCGGTCCGGTGCCGGGCCGCCTTGTCCCGTACCGGCAGTCGGGGCGGCGGGGTGGTGCCGACCACGGTCATCCCAGCACCAGCCGTCCGGCCATCTCGCCCAGCCGGATCCGGGCCAGTGCGAGGTTGCCGTCTGCCCGGGCCAGCCACAGGTGCAGGAAGACGCTGCTGTCGAACGAGGTCCGCACGAACCGCAGGACGTGATAGCTGTCCCGGTTGCTGAGGATCAGATCCTCGACCGGCGGATCGGCGTCCTCCGCCTCGGCGTCCCCCGGTGCGAACGCCCGCTGCTCGGCGGCCAGCCGGGCCAGTTCCGCGGCCTCGGCGGCCGCCGCCTCGTGGTCGCCGCCCGGTGGTTCGCCGACGGTGCCCAGGGCCAGTCCGCTCGTCCAGTCGACCAGTGCGGCTCCCCGCGCTCCGGGCAGCCGCATGGCCTCCAGTAAGCACTCGTCGATTCCGGGCACCCCGGACTCCCCTCCTGCCTGGGTTCGGCTGAGTGACCCAGAGACTACGCAACGTGTGTGCGAGAGGTGAGCCTTCTGGCATTTTCCAGTGGAACATGCGTCGAGTGACTAGGGTGGGTCAACTGACGCTCATTACAAGGGAGTTGATCACCCCTCGGGGAGTGCGGTGAGCGTGCCCGCGTGCGCCCCGCCCGACTCGGCCACGATCTCGTCGATCGTCTGCGCGGTCCGTACGGTCGCGAAGGTCACGCCACCCGCGCCGTCCGGGGCGAAGCCGTAGATTCCGGGCCGGGCGAGGGAGTTGTAGGCGTAGTGGTGGGCGAAGTAGTACGCGCCCGTGTCCAGCGCCGCCGCGTAGTCGCCCTGCTCCAGCAGCGGCAGTTCGCGCCCCTCGGCCAGCAGATCGCCCGCGAAGCACGCCGGTCCCGCCACGTCCTGCACCACCGCCGGCCCCTCCTTGGGCCGCCCCTTGCCGTCGTACGCGGTGATCCGCAGCGGCCACGACCCCGGCGCGTACACCGTCCGCGTCGCCACCTGCACGCCCGCGTGCGTCACGGCCACCGGCCGCCCGCCCGCGCTCTTGGCGTACTCCACCCGCGCCACCACCGTCCCGTGCTTGGCCAGCAGCGACCGCCCGAACTCGGTCACCAGCCCGTAGCGCCCGTCGAACAGCCCCGGCACCGCCTCCTTCAGCATCCGCGCGTACTGCGCGTACGTCGGTGTCGTCGTCTCCGACGCGAAGTTCACCGGCAGCCCGCCGCCGATGTCGATCGTGTCGACCTGCGGCCGCCCGATCCGCCGGTTGATCTCCTCCGCCAGCGCGTACGTCGCCGCCACGCCCTCGGTCATCCGGGACAGCGGGATGCCCTGCGACCCGGTGTGCGCGTGCAGCCGGGTCAGCCAGGGGCGCTCGGCGTACGCCCGTACCACCCACTCGCGCGCCCCCTCGTCCCGCAGCGCCACCCCGAACTTCGAGGTCTCCGTGGCCGTGGACAGCGCCTCGATGGAGCCGCCGCCGACCTGCGGATTCACCCGGATCCCGATGGGGGAGCGGCTCGGCGCCGACCGCATGAGGCCGTCGATGCGGGCCAGCTCCTGCGGGTTGTCCGCGTTGACGGCGATCCCCAGTGCCAGCGCCTCCCGCAGCTCGGCCGGTGTCTTCGCGGGCGAGTCCAGCACTGTCCGCTCCGGCGCCACCCCGGCTGCCTGGGCCAGCGCCAGCTCACCCGGGCTCGCCACTTCGGCGCCGATGCCCTCGTCGCGCAGCAGCCGCAGCACCGGGACCAGCGGGGTCGCCTTCACCGCGAAGGCGTGCAGCACGGGCGTGCCGGGTGCCACCACCGCGTCGAACGCCGCCCGCAGCTCCGCCGCCGACCCCCGGATGCCGGTGACGTCGAGCAGGCCGACGATGGGAACGTCCGGCCCCAGCAGCCCCTGCTCCACGGCGGCCCGCACCGCCTCGTCGCGCCGCACCGACCGCTCGTCGCCGCCCGCCCGGCCTTCATGAACGTCGTGCACGTCGTCCCCCGTCCTGTCGATGCCTGACATCGATGCCTGACTCCATACATCCAGCCAAACACTCCCGCCGGGGTCATGTCGGGGCACCCCCCTATTGACTAGCTCTATTCATCTCGCCAGGATGTGAATAACCGCAGCAACATTCCGCAGGGAGCTCCGAGCGAGCAGTCACCAGGAGGCAGACCATGTCAGGACCCCGCCCCGTACGAGCGCCGCGCGGTACGCAGCCGAGCGCCCTGGGCTGGCAGCAGGAGGCTGCCCTGCGGATGCTGCAGAACAACCTCGACCCCGAGGTCGCCGAGCACCCCGACAAGCTCGTCGTCTACGGCGGCACGGGCAAGGCGGCGCGGGACTGGCGGTCCTTCGACGCGATGGTGCGGACGCTGAAGGGGCTGAAGCAGGACGAGACGATGCTCGTCCAGTCCGGCCGCCCGGTCGGCGTGATGCAGACCCACGAGTGGGCGCCGCGGGTGCTCATCGCCAACTCCAACCTCGTCGGCGACTGGGCCAACTGGGAGGAGTTCCGCCGCCTGGAGGCCCTCGGCCTGACCATGTACGGGCAGATGACCGCCGGTTCCTGGATCTACATCGGCACCCAGGGCATCCTCCAGGGCACCTACGAGACCTTCGCCGCCGTCGCCGCGATGAAGTTCGGCGGTTCGCTGGCCGGGACGATCACCCTGACGGCCGGGCTCGGCGGGATGGGCGGCGCCCAGCCGCTCGCCGTGACCATGAACGATGGCGTGGCGATCTGCATCGACTGCGACCCGCGCGCCATCGACCGCCGTATCGAGCACCGCTACCTGGACGTGCGGGCCGACTCCCTCGACCACGCCCTCCAGCTGGCCGTCGAGGCGCGGGACGCGCGCCGCCCGCTGTCCATCGGCGTGCTGGGCAACGCGGCTGAGCTGGTGCCGCAGCTGCTGGCCATGGGCGCCCCCATCGACATCGTCACCGACCAGACGTCGGCGCACGACCCGCTGGCGTACCTGCCGCTCGGCGTCGACTTCGACGAGATGGCGTCGTACGCCGCGAAGGACCCGGCGGGCTTCACCACACGGGCCCGTGAGTCGATGGCCCGGCATGTCGAGGCGATGGTGGGCTTCATGGAGGCCGGCGCCGAGGTCTTCGACTACGGCAACTCCATCCGCGGCGAGGCACAACTCGCCGGATACGACCGGGCGTTCGCCTTCCCCGGCTTCGTCCCCGCCTACATCCGCCCCCTGTTCTGCGAGGGCAAGGGCCCCTTCCGCTGGGCGGCCCTGTCCGGCGACCCCGCCGACATCGCCAGGACGGACAAGGCCGTCCTCGACCTGTTCCCCGAGAACGAGTCCCTCGCCCGCTGGATCCGCATGGCCGGGGAGCGGGTGCACTTCCAGGGGCTGCCCGCCCGGATCTGCTGGCTCGGATACGGCGAGCGGGACAAGGCCGGTGAGCGCTTCAACGACATGGTCGCGAGCGGCGAGCTGGCCGCGCCGATCGTCATCGGGCGCGACCACCTCGACTGCGGCTCCGTGGCCTCCCCCTACCGGGAGACCGAGGCCATGCTCGACGGCTCCGACGCGATCGCCGACTGGCCGCTGCTGAACGCCATGGTGAACGTGGCCTCGGGCGCCTCCTGGGTGTCCATCCACCACGGCGGCGGCGTCGGCATGGGGCGGTCCATCCACGCCGGCCAGGTGACGGTGGCCGACGGCACGGCGCTGGCCGGGGAGAAGATCCGGCGGGTGCTGACCAACGACCCCGGGATGGGCGTCATCCGGCACGTGGACGCGGGCTACGACATCGCGGAGTCGGTGGCGTCGGAGCGGGGCGTGCGGGTGCCGATGCGTGAGGGTGAGGAAGCGTGACCCTGCACGACGACGGGCACGGCAACCGTCCGGTGGGGGTTGCGGCTTCGCCAGCGGGCGGCCTGTCCTTGCCGGGGCCGGGCCCGGGTGGCGTTTCCTTCCACGAGATGTGGCGCGAGCTGCTGCCGATCGGCCGCAGCTCCGCCTCCGGCGGCTACCGCCGCTACGCCTGGACCGGTGCCGACGGCGAGTGCCGGGACTGGTTCCGGGCGCAGGCCGAGGCACGCGGGCTCGCCTACGAGGTCGACCGCAACGGCAACCAGTGGGCCTGGCTCGGCGACCCCGCCCAGGGCGACGCCGTCGTCACGGGGTCGCACCTGGACTCCGTGCCCGACGGCGGGGCCTTCGACGGGCCCCTCGGGGTCGTGTCGTCCTTCGCCGCGCTCGACGAACTGCGCGGCCGCGACGCGCGCTTCGCCAAGCCCCTCGGCATCGTCAACTTCGGCGACGAGGAGGGCGCCCGCTTCGGGCTCGCCTGCGTCGGCTCCCGGCTCGCCGCCGGGCAGCTCACCGTCGATCAGGCGCACCGGCTGACCGACGGCGACGGGATCACGCTGCCGCAGGCCATGGCCGCCGCCGGGTACGACCCCGACGCCATCGGGCCCGACCCCGAGCGGCTCGCCCGTATCGGCGCCTTCGTCGAGCTGCACGTCGAACAGGGCCGCGCCCTCGACCTGTCCGGCGACCGGGTGGGCATCGCCAGTGCCATCTGGCCGCACGGGCGGTGGCGGTTCGACTTCCGCGGCGAGGCCAACCACGCCGGCACCACCCGGCTCGCCGACCGGCGCGACCCCATGCTGTCGTACGCCGAGACGGTCCTCGCCGCCCGCCGCGAGGCCCGGCTCGCCGACGCCGTCGCCACCTTCGGCAAGATCGCCGTCGAGCCCAACGGCGTCAACGCCATCCCCTCCCTGGTGCGCGGCTGGCTCGACTCCCGTGCCGCCGACCAGCAGACCCTCGACACCGTCGTCACTGGGATCCAGCAGGCGGCCCGCGAGTACGCCGACGCGCACGGCGTCGACCTCGACGTCGTACGGGAGTCGTTCACGCCGGTCGTCGAGTTCGACCACGCCCTGCGTGACGAACTGGCCCGCATCCTGGGCAAGGACACCGACCTCAAGGTCCCCGTCCTGGGCACCGGCGCCGGACACGACGCCGGGATCCTCTCCGGGACCGTCCCGACCGCCATGCTGTTCGTGCGCAACCCCACCGGTGTCTCGCACTCCCCGGCCGAGTTCGCGGCCGAGGACGACTGCGTGGCCGGAGTGAGCGCACTCGCCGACGTACTGGAAGGGCTGGCCTGCGCGTGACACGGACGTACTGGCTGGAGCACGCCTGGCTCGGCACCCACGTCGAGCCGGGAGTCGCCGTCGACACCAAGGACGGCCGGATCACCGCCGTTCACCAGGATGCGGACACCCCGCCCCCGGGCGCCGAGATCCTCCGCGGCCTCACCCTCCCCGGCCTCGCCAACGCCCACAGCCACGCCTTCCACCGGGCCCTGCGCGGCACCGTGCAGGTCGGCTCCGGCACCTTCTGGACCTGGCGCGAGATCATGTACGCCACCGCCGACCGGCTCACCCCGGACACCTACCACGCGCTGGCCAGGGCGGCCTACGCCGAGATGGCCCTCGCCGGCATCACCGCCGTCGGCGAGTTCCACTACGTCCACCACGCCCCCGGCGGCACCCCCTACGCCGACCCCAACGCCATGGGCGAGGCCCTCATCGCGGCGGCCGCCGACGCCGGGATCCGCATCACCCTCCTCGACACCTGCTATCTCTCCGCCGGCTTCGGACAGCCGCCCAACACCCACCAGCTCCGGTTCTCCGACCGGACGGCCGAGGCATGGGCCGAACGCTGTTCAGTTCTCAAGGAACGGGATCACGCACGGATCGGGGCGGCGATCCACTCCGTACGGGCTGTGCCCGCCGACCAGTTGGCGACCGTGGCGCAGTGGGCCGAGGAGCGGCGGGCCCCGCTGCATGTGCACCTGTCGGAGCAGATCGCCGAGAACGACGCCTGCCGGGACGTCCACGGCTGCACCCCGACGCAGCTCCTCGCCCTGCACGGCGTGCTCGGACCGCGCACCACCGGCGTCCACAACACCCACCTCACCGCCGAGGACATCTCCCTCATCGGCGGCAGCGGAACCGGCACCTGCATGTGCCCGACGACCGAGCGGGACCTCGCCGACGGCATCGGACCCGCCGTAGCCCTCCAGAACGAAGGCTCGCCCCTCTCCCTCGGCTCCGACAGCCACGCCGTCATCGACCTGCTCGAAGAGGCGCGCGCGATGGAGCTGAACGAGCGGCTGCGCAGCCGCACCCGCGGCCACTGGACGGCCGCCGCCCTGCTGCGGGCCGCCACGGCGGACGGGCACGCCGCGCTCGGCTGGGCGGACGCGGGCAGCCTGGAGCCCGGCGCGCTCGCCGACTTCACGACGATCGCGCTCGACTCGGTCAGAACAGCGGGGGCGCTGCCCCGGCTGGGCGCCGAGACGGCCGTATTCGCCGCGACTGCAGCGGACGTCCGCCATACGGTCGTCGGCGGGCGGCATGTCGTACGCGACGGGGCGCACACCCTCGTACCCGATGTGCCGCAGGCACTCGCGCAAGCCGTCGACGCCCTGCGCGCCTGACGACTCCCCCCAGACCGGCCCCCAGCCACGAGGACACCATGAGCAGCACCACCGGCACGACCACCGTCATCACCAACATCGCCACACTGGTCACCAACGACCCCTCCCTCGGTGACGGATCTCCCCTGGGCCTGATCCGGGACGCGGCCGTCGTCATCGACGGCCACCGCGTCGCGTGGACCGGTGAATCAAGCAAAGCACCCGCCACTGACAATCGGGTCGACGCCGGCGGCCGCGCGGTGATCCCGGGCTTCGTGGACTCGCACTCCCACCTCGTCTTCGCGGGCGACCGCACCGAGGAGTTCAACGCCCGGATGTCCGGCCGGGCCTACAGCGCGGGCGGCATCCGGACCACCGTCGCCGCCACCCGCGCCGCGACGGACGCCCAGCTCGAAGCCAACCTCACCCGTTACCTCGCCGAAGCCCTCCGCCAGGGCACCACGACCTTCGAGACCAAGTCCGGCTACGGCCTCACCGTCGAGGACGAGGCCCGGGCCCTGCGCATCGCCGCCGCCCACACCGACGAGGTCACCTACCTCGGCGCCCACATCGTCTCCCCCGACTATGCGGAGGATCCGGCGGCGTACGTCGCCCTGGTCACCGGCGAGATGCTCGACGCCTGTGCGCCGTACGCCCGTTGGATCGACGTCTTCTGCGAGAAGGGCGCCTTCGACGGCGACCAGGCGCGCGCGATCCTCACCGCGGGCAAGGCGAAGGGCCTGCACCCGCGCATCCACGCCAACCAGCTGACGTACGGCCCCGGAGTACAGCTCGCCGTCGAACTCGACGCCGCCTCCGCCGACCACTGCACCCACCTCACGGACGACGACGTCGACGCGCTCGCCAACAGCGCCACCGTCGCCACCCTCCTCCCCGGCGCCGAGTTCTCCACCCGCGCCGAGTGGCCGGACGCCCGTCGCCTCCTCGACGCGGGCGTCACCGTGGCCCTGTCGACGGACTGCAACCCGGGCTCGTCCTTCACGTCGTCCGTCCCGTTCTGCATCGCCCTCGCCGTACGGGACATGGGCATGACCCCCGACGAGGCCCTCTGGTCCGCCACGGCGGGCGGCGCCCGCGCCCTGCGCCGCGACGACATCGGCCGCCTCAGCCCAGGCGCCTACGCCGACCTGGCCCTCCTGGACGCCCCCAGCCACGTCCATCTCGCCTACCGGCCGGGCGTGCCGCTGGTGACCGAGGTGTGGCGGCGCGGCCTGCGAGTCAGCTGACCCGGTGTCAGGCGGCCCCCGCCCGCCACCGCTGGTCCGAGTCTCCGTTCGAGTCGTCCAGCGACCGGAACTCCAGCCCGTCCCCGCCGTCCGGCGTCACCGCCGTCTCCACGGCGATCGCGGGCCGGATCAGCCCGGCGTCGTCGACCACGAACTTCAGGTTCTGCGCGTTCCTCCCCTCCACGGAGGAGCAGGTCCAGATGCCCACGCCGCGGTCCGTGGAGCCACGGCTGTCCAGGCAGTAGTCCGGGTCGGCGGCCGACTGCAGCACGCCCCGCCCGGCGTCGACCCGCCAGCGCTGGGTGGCGTCCGGTGAGCAGGGCGCCGTGACCACGTCCACGCCCTTGTCCAGGACCCCGCCCCGGATGTCCAGGCACAGCCCCGAGGCGACGTTCACGACCTGCGCATAGGCGCTGCCCGGCGGGTGCGTGGCCGGGGGCGGCGGCGGGGTGGGGGACGGCTTCGGCGGCTGGGTCGTCCGCGACGGCGACGGACTCGCCGTCGGGGAGGACGACTTGGAGGTCTTCGAGGGCGACGGGGATGCCGGGGGCGCCGGCACCGTCGCGGTCACCGTCACCGCGGGCGGCGGCGCGGCAGTGATCCGGTTCGAGGCGTTCTCGGCGGGGGAGTCGCCCGGGGACAGCAGGAAGAACAGCAGCGGAGTGAGCGCCACTCCCAGTCCCGCCGAGGCCAACGCGACCCGCCGGGACGGCGGCCAGTTCCGCTCGCGCGCGGCACGGCCGCCCGCGCCGGGTTCGCCGGATCGCTCCCACGCCGTACGGCCCACCGCCCTCGATTCGCCTGACCAGCCTTGCGCGGCATGGCCTTCCGCGCCGGGTTCGCCGGACCAGCCTTGCGCGGTACGGCTTCCCGCGCCGGGTTCGCCTGACCAGCCTTGCGCGGTACGGCTTCCCGCGCCGGATTCGCCGGACCAGCCTCGCGCGTTACGGCCGCCCGCGCCGCGTCGGCCGGATCGTTTCCGCGCGATACGGCCGCCCGTGCCCCGTCCGCCGGACCAGCCCCGAGCGGTACGTCCTCCCGTGCCCAGTCCGCCGGACCACCCCCGCGCAGCACGCCCCGCCACCCCCGGCTCGCCGGATCGCTCCCACGCCCTACGGCCTTCCCCGCCCGCTCCCCCGCCGATCCGCGCCGCGTACGCCGCGCCCGCCCACGGCGTCAGTCCCTCGGCCAGCGCCGTGCGCGGGGTGTCGCGCAGGGCGGTCAGCTCCTCGTACGCGGTGGTGCAGTGCGGGCAGCGCGCCATGTGGGCCACCAGGTCGGGGCTGTGCCGGGGCGTGTCCGGCCGTACCGACTCCTCGATCAGCCGCCGGAAGTCCTGGCAGTCGGGGTCGTCGGAGGCGGCCAGCCGGGCCCGCAGCAGGGACCGGCCGAGCGCGCCCAGCGCCGGTTCGGTCCCGTAGGTCACGTCCTCGCGGGTGATGCCCAGCAGTACGGCGGTCCGCTCGACGCTCTCCTGCTCCACGACGCCGTACCAGATGAGGCCACGGCTGCGGACCGGCAGCGTCCGGTACGCGGCGAGCATGGGCGGTACGGGCCCGTCGGGGCCGGCCGTGTTGAGGACCAGGAGCAGGCCAGCGTCAAGCGCGGCCGAGCGGTCGCCCTCGGCCCAGGTCCCGGCCACCCGGCCGATCAGCAGCAGGAGTTGGTGCCGCCAGGGAACAGCCGGGTCGGTGCCGCGTGCCGTCTCCCGGGCCGCCAGGGTGAACGCCTGGGCCGCCAGCTGGCGCGCCGCCGAGTCGCCGGTCGTGCACAGCCGGGCGTAGGTGAGGACCGACGCGCGGTGGCGGGCGCGCAGTTCCTTCAGCGCCGGGTAGGCGACGGCGGTGTCGGCGCGCAGCAGTGCGGTCAGCCGTGCGTCGGACGCGCCGGAATGCAGGCCGTCCGTCGCGTCGTTGTCGGTCCCCTCGGGCCGAGCCATCCACCCGCCTCCTCGCGTCCCCGCCGGAGCCCGGCCAAGTCCCTGACGTACCGGCCGGTTTGGAGGCTGCCCATAGTGGTGCAGAGGGGCCTGCGGGGAAAGGTGTTACTCAGGGTAATGAAAAGGCTCGTCCGGCACCCAACGGGCGCCGGACGGGAAGCCTTTGCGGGCCGACGTCACACCTTGACCGGCCCAACGCCTCAACCGGCGTCACTCCTCGACGGTCAACCCCTTGCGCAACCGCCCCAACGTCCGCGACAGCAACCGCGACACATGCATCTGCGAGATGCCCAGCTCGTCGCCGATCTCCGACTGGGTCATGTTGGCGACGAAACGGAGGGAGAGGATCTTCCGGTCCCGGTGCGGCAGTTCGGCGATCAGGGGCTTGAGGGACTCGACGTACTCGATGCCCTCGATCCCGTGGTCCTCGTAGCCGATCCGGTCCGCGAGGGCGCCCTCGCTGTCGTCCTCCTCGGGCTGCGCGTCCAGCGAGGAGGCGGTGTAGGCGTTGGACGCGGCCATGCCCTCGACGACCTCGTCGTGGGACAGCCCCAGTCGCTCAGCCAGTTCCGCCACCGTCGGCGCGCGGTCGAGCTGCTGGGCCAGCTCGTCGCCGGCCTTGGCCAGGTCGAGCCGGAGCTCCTGCAGCCGGCGCGGGACGCGCACGGACCACGAGGTGTCACGAAAGAAACGCTTGATCTCGCCGATGATGGTTGGCATGGCGAAGGTGGGGAACTCGACGCCACGGCTGAGTTCGAAACGGTCGATCGCCTTGATGAGGCCGATGGTGCCGACCTGGATGATGTCCTCCATCGGCTCGCTGCGGGAGCGGAAGCGGGAGGCTGCGAACTTGACCAGGGCGAGGTTGAGTTCGACGAGCGTGTTGCGCACGTAGGAGTATTCGTGCGTGCCTTCCTCGAGCGATTCCAGCCGCTCGAAGAGGGTCTTGGACAGGGCCCGCGCATCGACGGGACCGACCTCGTCGTACGGGGGGATCTCCGGAAGTCCGGCCAGTACGTCGTCCGGGACGCCGAGGGCGTCCTCCTGGGCCGCGAACGTCTCCGTGAACGTCTCGCTGTCCTGCGCGATGGGATCCAGATGTTCCGAAGGTGGTGTCGACGTCGCCGTCCGGGTATGCGATGCGTCGAGCCGGGGTGACATGATGTCCTCCATCGTTCTCGGCATAAGGCTGCCGAAGCCAGTACGTGCACTGCGGTGTGCGGCGCCTCCAAAGCCGGCCGTGTTGGTTACGTGTCTCTACTAGCCCTACCCGCTTTCGCAAGTCGATCGCAAGTGCGTTCTGTGGGCATATGTCCGATTCTGGGCGGATGTTCGGCTGTCGAAGGGCGTACGGAAGGCGTAGTGTTCGAGGGCGAACGTCAGCAGCCACGACCTCGGGAGAGAGAGACGGCATGGACCACGGGACGGTCGGCAGCGCACAGTCGGGCCGGCTTCTGGTGGAGGTGCGCGAACAGGGCTCTAGTGCCGTCGTGACTCCGGCGGGTGAGCTGGATCACCACACCGCCGAGCTGTTGC
The DNA here is from genome assembly GCF_006539505.1 of Streptomyces spinoverrucosus. GTDB lineage: Bacteria > Actinomycetota > Actinomycetes > Streptomycetales > Streptomycetaceae > Streptomyces > Streptomyces spinoverrucosus. Next base: position 33,526 of record NZ_BJND01000032.1, on the reverse strand, counting down.
GCGAACCACTCGACGCATGCCTCGCCAAGGGATTCAGCCGTCTGGTCGTGGACTGCTCGCGGCTGGAGTTCTGCGACTCCACGGGACTCAATGTGCTGCTCGGCGCCCGCCTGAAGGCGGAGGACGCCGGGGGTGGGGTGCACCTCGCTGGGATGCAGCCGGTGGTGGCTCGTGTGTTCGAGATCACAGGCGCGGAGGCGGTCTTCACCGTGCATGACACGGTCGAGGCGGCCCTGTCCGGCGAGGACGAGGCCGACTGAGCGCGTTGGGGGTGTCCGCAGCGCCGGGCCGTGCCGAAGTGGGGGGTGTTCCGCTGGACGGGTCGGGCAGGAGACATCCTGAACATGTCGGCGGCAATCGTGACCGAGGGCGCGGACACTGAGTACTGAGCACCGACCTATTCGTAACTGAACTCTTGAATCGTGAACTGGTGAATCGGTGAGGTGAAGCGCTGATGAGCACCACCCGGCCCTACTCGCCGGGCGACCGCGGCCCGGAGCCCGGCGGCGCTTCCGGGGCGTCCGAGGGGGGCGTTCCAGGGACCGGGGCGTCCGAGGGGGACGCGGCCGTGTCGTCGGGGGCGCGGCAGGTCCGCAGACTGGCCTTCGAGGGCGAGAGCGGTGTCGTGCCGCTGGCCCGCGACTTCGCCCGCCAGGCGCTGTACGCGTGGGGCTGGCTCCCGGCGGCGACCGCGGATCAGCGGGCCGCCGCCGAGGATGTGCTGCTCGTCGTGTCCGAGTTGGTCACCAACGCGTGTCTCCATGCGGAGGGGCCGGACGAGATGGTCGTCACCTGCGACAACAAGGTGATCCGGATCGAGGTCTCCGACCGGGGGGCGGGGCAGCCGGCGCCGCGGACGCCGCATCGGGCGGGGCGGCCCGGGGGGCATGGGATGTTCATCGTGCAGCGGCTTTGTCTGGATTGGGGGGTTGTACGGGCTCCTGGGGTGGCCGGTAAGAAGGTGTGGGCGGAGTTGGGGGCGCCCGCGTAAGCGCCGTTGGGGTTCATCCAGTACGTCGGCTGCGGGTCCTCGGTGGTTGATCGCGCCCACGCGGCAGAGCCGCATATATGGCACAGCCCCGCGCCCCTTAGGGACGTTTCACATCCCCACACTTCCAACACGCCCCGCGTCTTCCCCTCTTATCTCCCCCGGCGTACCTTGACGGCCAATCTGATGTGCCGTCAGGAATGAGGGGACCGTGTCGTACCAGAAGCGAACCGTCGCGCTCACGTCGGCCGCCGCCCTGGCCGGCGCGGCTGTACTGATGGCCGCTCCCACGGCCCACGCCGAGGTCGTCGACGTCAACTACCAGTGCAAGACGCCGATCGGCGACAAGAGTGCCGTCTCGCCGATCGACATCAAGGGCGTCAGGAGCGGCTCCAACTACAAGATCACCATGTCCTGGCAGAAGGGCGTCTCCTCCAGCCCGGTCGAACTCGGCAAGGGCGCGATGAACCCCAGCGCCACGATCCAGCTGGGCGGCGCCGACAGCGGCACGCTGACCGTCACCGGCCCCGCCAACCAGGCCGCGATCCCCGCCGACACCCCCATCAAGATCAACGACCTGTCGGGCACCTACACCCCGAAGAAGACCGGCAAGGTCACCTTCACGGCGGGCGTGCTCACCATCAAGGCCCTCGGTACGACGACGACCTGCACCCCGAGCAACGACCCCGGGCCGTCCCTCACGCTCGACGTCACCGCGTCGGCCGGCGGGGGAGCGCCCCAGGGCGGCGGCGACTCCGGCGGTCAGCTCCCGCAGACCGGCCCCGAGGACTCCGCGATCGCCCTCGGCACCCTCGGCGGAACGGTCCTGCTGGCAGGCGCGGCGGGCGCGCTGTGGCTGACGCGACGGAACCAGCCGGTGCGGGTACGCCGCTGAGCCACCGCAAGCAGGCGGCAGCTGTCCGTCGCCGACCACCCCGGAGTACGACCGCTGGAGCCGCCGATGTCGTATCCCACCCGTGCCGCCCGTGCCGTATGCCTCTCGTTCCTCGCCCTGCTGTGCGCCGCCCCGGCGGCGACCGCGGCGGACGAGGGCTGGTCCGTCGCGCCCGCCGGTGGCGGCCGCCCCTCCTTCTACGCCGAGGGCGCGCCCGGCACGGCCCTGCGGGACACGGTCTCCGTGACGAACCGCACATCGCACCCGGTCGACGTACGGCTGAGCGGCACCGGCGTCCCGGTCACCTTCGCCGACGCCGAGATACGCGTGCCCGCCCGCACCCGCGCCGACATCCCGTTCACCGTGGCCGTGCCCGAGCGGGCCGCGCCCGGCGACCGTCCGGGGTCGATCGTCGTACGGGACGGCGACGGAAGGTCCGAGAGCGTGCCCCTGCTGCTCCGGATCGGCGGCCCCGAGCTGTCCGCACTCACCGTCGAGAAGGTCGCCGTACGCGGTGACCGCATCACATACGACCTCGTCAACCGCGGCACCACCGACCTCGTACCCACCCTCTCCGTGCACGTCGACGGCGTCTTCGGCACCCTCCTCGACCGCGCCCCGCGCACCCTCGAAGTCGAACTCCCCCCGGGCCGCCGCCTCCACCTGACCGAACCCTGGCCCGACCGGCCCGCGCTGGACGCGGTCGACGTACGGCTGACGGTGAGCGCGACGGGCGGGGCGCGGGACACCGCGCGGGCGTCGGCGCGGTTCGTGCCGTGGGGCGGGGTGGCGGCGGGCGGCGCCCTCGCCGTCGGCACGGCGGCTCTGGCGGTCGTACGACGACGAAGGCGCCCCAGGACCCCCGAACCCGCGCGCGAATCTGCACGCGAACAGGCCGAGTTGACGGGAGCGGCGACGTGAGGATGCGGTTTGTGGTCTCGGCGTTCGCGGCGCTGCTGCTACTGCCTGTCGTGCCCGCGCCCGCCGTCGCCGCCGACGGGCCGAGCGTAAAGCTGTCCACGGCGCAGGCGGGGACCGGCGGTTCGGTCACCGTGACCGGGAGCGGGTGGCGGGCGCGGACGCTGCTCATGATCCTGATCTGCGGGCAGTCCGTGCCGTCCCGGGGCGTGATCGGTGGCACCAACTCCTGCGCCAACGCGGACGGCCGGGCCGTCACCACCGACGCCGAGGGCCGGTTCCGCAAGGAGCTGCCGGTCGCCGAGCCGCCCGTGCCGTGCCCTTGTGTCGTGCACGTCGCCACCGTCACCGGCCCCAAGGCGCAGGCCGACGCCGTCTTCCAGGTCGCCGGGCACGCCGTCGAACCGCTGCCCGCCGAACCGGCCGGCGGACGCCTGTCGGTGCTCAACGACACCCGGCTCGACGGCTCCAGCGGCCTGTTGACCTGGTTCGGCGCATCGCCCGCCCGCACCCTCGTCTTCACCGTCGGCAACGTCGGCACCTCGGCGATCAAGAACCCCGTCTTCCAGATCGGCACCTCGCACGGCGTGTTCGCGCCCGAGTGGGAGGAACGGCAGTGGCGCGGCACGATCGAGCCGGGCCGCAAGGCGCAGATCCGGCTGCCGGTCGAGCTGGCGGCGGGGGCGCACGGGGACTACACCGTCTCGCTGAAGTACGGCGGGAAGGTCCTCGCCGAGCAGCCGTGGGCCGTGGGGCGGCCCTGGGGCGTGACGCTGTTCTGGGTCCTGGTGTGCCTGGTGGTGCCCGCGGCGGTGTTCCGCGCCGGGATGGCCGTGGTGGACCGGGTACGGCCGCCCCGGCCGGGCGGCGTCCGCCACCGACGCCTGTCCGTCCGCTACGTGAGCCCCCGTCAGCCAGCACCCGCACCCTCGAACTCGACCCTGCCGTGGTTCACCCCGGACGCCGATCCGGGCACGGCCGGTCGGCTCTCCGCACCGCACGACGACAGCCCGCCGAGTCCTACGACTCCGCTCAGAAAGGGACCCACGTGAGAACGCGAAGGAGAGTCACACCGGCCGGCCTCGTGATGCTGGTGGGCGGCGCCGGGCTGCTGCTCGGCCTGGCCGCGGTGCCCGCGCAGGCCGCCGAGGTGTCGTACCAGACCGAGTGCATCCCGCCCGCCATCTCCGGCCTGCCGCCGGTTCAGGGCACCACGACGGTGGAGATCAGCGCACCGGCGACCGCGAAGGTGGGCGACGAAGTGGAGGTGGTCTGGACGTTTGTGCAGGCGGCCTCGAAGAACCCCGACATCGTCGATCTGCCCGCGAACTCGGTGCAGCCGAGCGGCACGCTGAAGGCGGCCGGCGCCCAGGTCGCGGACATCGCGATGCAGGGGCCGCGGGAGAACCCGCCGATTCCCAAGGGCGGCGCCATGGTGCTGTCCGACATGAAGGGCACGCTGAAACTGACGACACCCGGCGCGGTGACGCTCACACCCGACGCGTACGCCATCAACGCCCTGTCGACGGACACGAAGTGCGCTCCGCAGGAAGCGGTGAAGTCGGCGGCGACCATCAATGTCACGCCCGAGGACGGGGGTTCGGGTACGGGGAGCCCGACGCCCGACCCCACGGGGAGCGAATCCCCGACGCCGACGACCCCACCGACGAGTACTCCGACGGACACCCCCAGCCCCACAGCGACCGGGCCCGGGCAGACCGACTTCACGGGCAAGGAGGTCCAGGTCCCCTACGAGTGCAAGACGCCCATCGGCGACAAGAACGCCACCTCGCCGGTGCAGATCAACGCCCGGAAGAACGGCGGGAGTTTCGATCTCACCGTGAAGTTCAAGAAGTCGGTGATGGACAGCCCCGCCACCATCCCGAAGGACTCGGTGAAGCCGTCGATGGAGGTCGTGCTGGGCGGTGCCGACACGGGCACGGTCCATGTCGAGGGGCCCACCAACGCCGAGGAGATCAAGGCGGGCGACCCGATCGAGATCCCCGACCTGACCGGCACCTACAAGCCGGGCGCGAGCGGTGAGTCGACCCTGTCGCCGGGCGTGCTGACGATCGAGGCCCTGGGCACGACCACGACGTGCACCCCGGCGAAGACCGAGGTCTCGCTGACCCTCGACACGACGGAACAGGAGGGCGGAGCATCAGGAGGCTCGTCCTCGGGCGGCGGCTCCTCCTCCGGCGGTAAGACCCCGGACGGCGGCCTCGCCGAAACCGGCGCCGACGACCAGAGCACCCTCAAGGCCCTGGGCCTGGTGGCAGGCACGGCGGTCCTGCTGGGCGGCGCGGTGTTCACGTTCATGCCTGGACGCAGGGCGCGCTAGCCGACCTGCTTTGGGGGCGCGGGGAACCGCGCACAGCCACAGAAAGCGACGGGGCCGCTGAAACCCACATGGATCCCAGCGGCCCCGTCGGCTCAGGCAGCGCGCCTAGCGCACGTCGCCCATCAGCGAGCGGATCTTGCGGCCCGCCATCATGAAGGTCAGCCCGGCCGCGGCTGCGATGAGGCCCCACATCGTGTAGTAGACCGCGTCGCCCAGCGGCGCGTTGAGCTTGGTGGTCCAACCGTTGAGGGCGTTGCCCGTCGCGGTGGCCAGGAACCACAGACCCATGATCTGGCCCACGAACTGCTTCGGCGCCAGCTTCGTCGACAGGGACAGGCCCACCGGCGACAGGCACATCTCGCCGAGGGTCTGCACCAGGTAGACGCTCAGCAGCCAGAAGACGGTGACCTTACCGGTGTCGCTGTTCGCGGCGGCGGCGCCGGCCAGCCCCATAATGCCGAACGAGCCACCGATGAGGAGCATCGCCAGGGCGAACTTCATGGGCGTGCTGGGCTCGCGGTTGCGCCGGGCCAGCTTCACCCACAGTGCGGCGAAGATCGGGGCGAGCACGATGACCATGGCCGGGTTCACCGACTGATACCAGGACGCCGGGAACTCCCAGCCGCCGATCATGCGGTCGGTCTTGCCGTCCGCGAAGATCGTCAGCAGCGAACCGGACTGGTCGTAGATCATCCAGAACAGCACGGCGGTGGCGAAGAACCAGGCGAAGGCCTGGATCTTCGGCTTGTCCTCCTTGGCCAGGGCCGGGTTCCGGTACATCGTCACGAAGTAGACGATCGGGACCACGATGCCGAGGACCGCGAGCACGTTGACGATGTGCTCGATGTCGTACGTCCCCAGCACGATGTCCAGGACCAGCGCGGCGACGGCGATGCCGCCCCACAGCGCGACCTTGCGCAGCGCGGCCCGCTTCTCCTCCGGGGAGGCCGGGGTGCCGGGCTCCTTGCCGATGTCGCCGAGGTGGCGGCCGCCGAGGACGTACTGGATGACGGCGAGGGTCATGCCGACACCGGCGACACCGAAGCCGAGGTGCCAGTTGACGTTCTCTCCGAGGTAGCCGACGAGCAGGGGGGCGACCATGCCGCCGATGTTGATCGCCATGTAGAAGAGCGTGAAGCCGGCGTCACGGCGGGCGCTGGACTGGCCCTCGTAGAGGCCGCCGACCATCGCGGAGATGTTCGGCTTCAGCAGGCCGGTGCCGATCGCGATCAGGCCGAGGCCGAAGAAGAAGGTCGCATCCGCGGGGATCGCCAGCACGAAGTGGCCGGCCGCGATGACGATGCCGCCGACGAGCACGGCCTTGCGGGCACCCCAGAGGCGGTCCGCGACCCAGCCACCGGGCATGGCGGCCATGTACACGACCGCGTTGTACACACCGTAGATCGAGGCGGCCAGGGCTTCCCGGCCTGCCAGCGGGCCGTCGAGGACACCCGCGATCAAGTAGAGGGTGAGGATGGCGCGCATTCCGTACCAGGAGAAGCGCTCCCACATCTCCGTCATGAAAAGCGTGGCCATACCGCGGGGGTGGCCGAAGAAGGTCTTCTCGGAACCGGGGGTGCCCGGGGAGGCCGAGTCCTTCGTCAGGCTGGACGCCATGGTCGATCCTTGCTGGTCGGGACGCGCTCCCAGAGGTGTTGGGGCGCCCGGTGTCATTCCTTTCGAGGCCGGCCTGAGCCGGCCCGCACACAAAAGTGACCTTCGGCGTCAAGACATCCGCCAAAGGTCCCCTTGGTTGCTACAGGCGTCCAATCACCATACGGCAGGACACTGCCGGAAATGGAAGGACTTGAGACAGGGATCACAGGTGTCGCTGGAACCACAGTCGCCCTTTCCAAGGTCTCAACACAGTCCCACGCCGCAGACCCAGGTTCGTACCAAAGCACCCCAGGGTAAGAATCCTGGCCCGGCCATAGCCCCCCGGCTCCGGCCACAGGCGGACTACCATCACCTCATGACCCGTGTACTGCTCGCCGAGGACGACGCCTCCATCTCGGAGCCACTGGCGCGCGCCCTGCGCCGGGAGGGTTACGAGGTCGAGGTGCGTGAGGACGGCCCCACCGCGCTCGACGCGGGCATCCAGGGCGGCGTCGACCTGGTCGTGCTGGACCTCGGACTGCCCGGTATGGACGGCCTGGAGGTGGCCCGCCGACTGCGTGCCGAAGGCCACACCGTGCCCATTCTCATCCTGACCGCGCGCGCCGACGAGGTGGACACCGTCGTCGGTCTGGACGCCGGCGCCGACGACTACGTCACCAAGCCGTTCCGCCTGGCCGAGCTGCTCGCCCGGGTCCGGGCCCTGCTGCGGCGCGGTGCCGCCGAGCCCCAGCAGCCGCCCGCCACGCACGGGGTGCGGATCGACGTGGAGTCGCACCGCGCCTGGATGGGCGACGAGGAGCTTCAGCTCACCGCCAAGGAGTTCGACCTGCTGCGGGTCCTGGTGCGGGACGCCGGGCGGGTCGTCACCCGCGACCAGCTGATGCGCGAGGTCTGGGACACCACCTGGTGGTCGTCCACCAAGACCCTCGACATGCACATCTCCTGGCTGCGCAAGAAGCTGGGCGACGACGCGGCGAACCCCCGCTACATCGCGACCGTCCGCGGCGTGGGCTTCCGCTTCGAGAAAAGCTAGCGCCGCGCCCCCGGCCGGGTGAGACGCGGGTAATACACGGGTAAGAGGACATGCGCCGCCGACTGATCCAGTCCACGCTCGCCGTGGTGCTCGTCGTGATCGCCGTCTTCGGCGTCTCCCTCGTCGTGGTCGAGACCAGGACGATCACCAACAGCGCCCAGGAGCGGGTGGAGTCCGAGGCGGTGCGGCTGGCCGGCATCGTCGACAGCCGGATCCTCGGCGACGAGGAGATCACCTCCGAGATACTCGTCGACCAGGTCGGCGACGACCGGTACGCCGTGGTCCACATCCCCGGCCAGCCGCCGATCGAGATCGGCCAGAAGCCGTCCGGCGACGTCATCGAGTCGACCCGGCGGGGCGAGGAGGGCGAGACGGTCACCGTCCAGGAGCCGCGCTCCTTGGTGACCCGGGAGGTCGGCCGGACGCTGCTGATCATCGGCGCGGTGGCGCTGATGGCGGTCGTCGCGGCCGTCCTGCTCGCGCTACGGCAGGCCAACCGCCTCGCCTCACCGCTCACCGACCTCGCCGAGACCGCCGAACGCCTCGGCTCCGGCGACCCACGGCCCCGCCACAAGCGGTACGGCGTCCCGGAACTGGACCGTGTCGCCGACGTCCTGGACTCCTCCGCCGAACGCATCGCCCGCATGCTCACCGCCGAGCGGCGCCTCGCCGCCGACGCCTCCCACCAGCTGCGCACCCCGCTCACCGCGCTGTCCATGCGGCTGGAGGAGATCACCCTCACCGACGATCCGGCCACCGTGAAGGAGGAGGCGACCATCGCGCTCGCGCAGGTGGAACGCCTCACGGACGTCGTCGAAAGGCTGCTGACCAACAGCCGCGACCCGCGCACCGGCTCCGCGGTCACCTTCGATCTCGACGAGGTGATCCAGCAGCAGCTCGCCGAGTGGCGCCCGGCCTATCGCCAGGCCGGGCGCGCGATCGTCAGCTCCGGCAAACGGCACCTGAAGGCGGTGGGCACGCCGGGCGCGGTCGCCCAGGTGCTGGCCGCGCTGATCGAGAACTCCCTGATGCACGGCGGCGGCACGGTCGCCCTGCGAACCCGCGTCACCGGCAACCAGGCGGTCATCGAGGTCACCGACGAGGGCCCCGGAGTCCCGGCCGACCTCGGCGCCCGTATCTTCGAGCGCGCGATCAGCGGCCGCAACTCGACCGGCATCGGCCTGGCCGTCGCCCGCGACCTGGCGGAGGCCGACGGGGGCCGCCTGGAGATGCTCCAGGCCATGCCGCCGGTCTTCGGGCTGTTCCTGTCGCGTACGCCGGTGAAGAAGTCGTCGGAGGACGAGCGGACGGTCCGGTAGCGCTGGGGGCAGAGGGGTACGCGCCCGGCGTCACACCCGGGCCCGCTGCGGCGGCCGTACCGGCTCCGGGGTCTCCAGGAACGATTCCGCGCTCGCCACGGCGTCCCGGGCGGGCAGCGCCCGGAAAACCCAGGTCCGGTAGGACCAGAACCGGAACAGCGTGGCGACGCCGATGCCGAGGAACTTGAAGATGTTGCTCTGCAGCGGGCTGTCCCAGCCGAAACCGTACGTCGCGGCGTACAGCACACCGTTCTCGATCACCAGACCGGCCGCGCTGAACAGCAGGAACAGCGTCAGTTCCTTCGTCCGGCCGCTCTTGTCGCGGTCGCGGTAGGTGAAGTAGCGGAAACCCACGTAATTGAAGGCGATCGCCACGACCGTCGCGATCACACTGGCGCGCACCACCTGGAGGTCGGTCACATGCCGTACCAGGTTGAACACGAGGAGGTTGACGAGGAGACCGGCGCCACCCACCGCACCGAACCTTGCGACCTCGTGCACGAGCCTACGCAGCCCTGAGGAACCATGTCCCATGGTCGTACAGGCCCCCAGTCGGTCGATGTCGTCAACCCCGCCATGCTAACCACCGCGCTTCTGTGATCGCCTGTGTATGGCGTCACGGCCGGCGTCACAGCTGTCGTTACGGCGTCGAAAGAGGTGGAAACCGGCCGACCTGGCGTGGCCGATACCCTGGGGGCGTGACGTTCCCGGTAGTCGGCATGGTCGGCGGGGGCCAGCTCGCGCGTATGACGCACGAGGCGGGTATCCCGTTGGGCATCAGGTTCAAGCTTCTCAGTGACACTCCGCAGGATTCCGCGGCGCAGGTGGTCAGCGATGTCGTGATCGGCGACTATCGCGACCTGGACACGCTGCGCGCCTTCGCACGCGGCTGCGACGTGATCACCTTCGATCACGAGCACGTACCCACCGAGCACCTACGCGCCCTGGAGGCGGACGGCATCCCCGTGCGCCCGGGGCCCGACGCGCTGGTGCACGCCCAGGACAAGGGCGTGATGCGCGCGAAGCTCGACGCGATCGGCGTGCCGTGCCCGCGCCACCGCATCGTGAGCGATCCGGCCGATGTGGCCGCATTCGCCGCCGAGGGTGAAGGCTTCCCCGTCGTGCTCAAGACCGTCCGCGGTGGCTACGACGGCAAGGGCGTGTGGGTGGTGAAGTCGGTCGAGGAGGCCGCCGAGCCGTTCCGCGCCGGTGTGCCCGTGCTCGCCGAGGAGAAGGTCGACTTCGTACGGGAGCTCGCGGCGAACGTCGTCCGCTCCCCGCACGGCCAGGCCGTCGCGTACCCGGTGGTTGAGTCGCAGCAGGTCAACGGCGTCTGCGACACGGTCATCGCCCCCGCCCCCGACCTCGACGAGGCCCTCGCCCTCCAGGCCGAGGAGATGGCCCTGCGCATCGCCAAGGAACTCGGCGTCGTCGGCCACCTCGCCGTCGAGCTGTTCCAGACCCGCGACGGCCGCATCCTCGTCAACGAGCTGGCGATGCGCCCGCACAACTCGGGCCACTGGACCCAGGACGGCGCGATCACGTCCCAGTTCGCCAACCACGTCCGGGCCGTCCTGGACCTCCCGCTCGGCGACCCGCGCCCGCGCGCCAAGTGGACGGTCATGGTCAACGTCCTCGGCGGCGACTACCCCGACATGTACTCCGCGTACCTGCACTGCATGGCCCGCGACCCCCAGCTGAAGATCCACATGTACGGCAAGGACGTGAAGCCCGGCCGCAAGGTCGGCCACGTCAACACCTACGGCGACGACCTCGACGACGTGCTGGAGCGCGCCCGTCACGCTGCCGGCTACCTGAGAGGCACGATCACCGAATGAGCCCCGTTGTTGGCATCGTCATGGGGTCGGACTCCGACTGGCCCGTCATGGAGGCCGCCGCCAAGGCGCTCGACGAGTTCGAGATCGCCTACGAGGTCGACGTCGTCTCCGCGCACCGGATGCCGCGCGAGATGATCACGTACGGCGAGCAGGCCGCGGACCGGGGACTGAAGGTGATCATCGCGGGTGCGGGCGGCGCCGCCCATCTGCCCGGCATGCTCGCGTCCGTGACCCCGCTGCCGGTGATCGGCGTCCCGGTTCCGCTGAAGTACCTCGACGGCATGGACTCGCTGCTGTCCATCGTGCAGATGCCGGCCGGTGTGCCGGTCGCCACGGTCTCGGTCGCCGGTGCCCGCAACGCCGGACTGCTCGCGGCCCGTATCCTCGCCGCCCACGACGAGGAACTCCTCGGCCGGATGCGGGACTTCCAGCAGGAGCTGAACGACCAGGCCGCCGAGAAGGGCAAGCGGCTGCGCGCCAAGGTCGAGGGCGCGGGCAGCGGCTTCGGCTTCGGGAAGTGACCGCGGTGAGCTCACTGGAGGCGGCACGGGAACTGCTGCGCGAGTTCCCGGTGGTCGACGGGCACAACGACCTGCCCTGGGCGCTGCGCGAGCAGGTCCGCTACGACCTCGACGCCCGGGACATCGCCGCCCCGCAGGGCGCCCACCTGCACACCGACCTCCCGCGGCTGCGCGAGGGCGGGGTCGGGGCGCAGTACTGGTCGGTGTACGTCCGCTCGGACCTGCCCGACGCGGTGCCCGCGACGCTGGAACAGATCGACTGCGTACGGCAGTTGCTCGCCCGGTACCCGGGCGACCTGGCGCCCGCCCGGACGGCCGCGGACATGGAGGCGGCGCGCGCGGAGGGCCGTATCGCCTCCCTCATGGGCGCCGAAGGCGGCCACTCCATCGCCAACTCCCTCGCCACGCTACGGGCGTTGTACGCGCTCGGCGTCCGCTACATGACCCTCACCCACAACGACAACATCGCGTGGGCGGACTCGGCGACGGACGAACCGAACGTCGGCGGCCTGTCGGCCTTCGGCCGTGAGGTGGTGCGGGAGATGAACCGCGAGGGCATGCTGGTCGACCTCTCGCACGTGGCCGCCACGACCATGCGGGACGCGCTGGACGCCACCGCCGCGCCGGTGATCTTCTCGCACTCCTCCGCCCGCGCGATCTGCGACCACCCGCGCAACATCCCCGACGACGTCCTGGAACGCCTGCCCGCCAACGGGGGCGTCGCCATGGTGACGTTCGTGCCGAAGTTCGTGCTCCAGGCCGCCGTCGACTGGACGGCCGAGGCGGACGACAACATGCGCGCCCACGGCTTCCACCACCTCGACACCACCGCCGAGGCGATGAAGGTGCACCGGGCCTTCGAGGAGCGCAACCCGCGCCCGGTCGCGACGGTGGCGACCGTCGCCGACCACCTCGACCACATGCGCGAGGTGACCGGCATCGACCACCTCGGGATCGGCGGCGATTACGACGGCACCGCGTTCACCCCCGAGGGCCTGAACGACGTCTCCGGTTACCCGAACCTGATCGCGGAGCTGCTCGACCGCGGCTGGTCCAGGTCCGACCTGGCCAAGCTGACCTGGCAGAACGCGGTGCGGGTGCTGGGCGCGGCGGAGGACGTGGCCCGCGACCTTCAGACCACGCGCGCACCGTCCAACGCCACCATCGAGTCGCTCGACGGGTGAGCGTCGAGGGCGGGGTAGTCGGTGTAGCCGGTCGCCCCGCCCACGTACATCAGGTAGCGGTCCCGTATCGGGTTCAGCGGTGCCCCGCGCCGCAGCCGGGTGACCAGGTCGGGATTGGCGAGGAACGGGCGGCCCAGGGCGACCAGTTCGGCGCCGGAGGCCAGCAGCCGCCGGGTACCGCGGTCGACGGCCTCGGTCGTCAGCTCGTCCAGCACCGGGTTGGCGACGAGCGTGCCCGGCCAGTCCGCGCGGATCCGCCGGTACACCGGCGAGTCCGGGTCGGCGAAGACGATGTGCAGATAGGCGAGGCCGAGTCCGCGCAACGCGCGCACGAGTTCCGGGTAGATGACCTCGGTCTCGCCCTCCTGGATCCCGTTGACGGTGTTGCCGGGGGAGACCCGCAGGCCCACCCGCTCGGGCCCGATCGCGTCGGCCACCGCCTCGACGACCTCCACCACGAACCGGATCCGCCGGGCGGCGGGGCCGCCGTAGGCGTCGGTGCGCCGGTTGACGTTGGCGGCGAGGAACTGGTGCAGCAGGTGGCCGTTGGCGGAGTGCACCTCGACGCCCTCGAAACCGGCGTCGACCGCGCCCCGCGCGGCGGCCGCGAAGTCGGCGGCGGTGGCGCGGATGTCCTCGGCGGTCATCTCCCGGGGGACCACGGAGGGCCGGTGGCCGCCGGGCGTGAAGATGGTCTCCGGGAGCGGCACCGGCGAGGGCGCGACGGGCGTGTGGCCGCTGGTCGCCGGGTGGCCGACCCGCCCGCCGTGCTGAAGCTGCAGGAACATCCGCCCGCCTGCCTTTCGGACGGCGTCCGTGACCTGCCGCCACCCGGCCACGTGCTCGGGGCGGTGGATGGCGGTGATGTTCGGGTACGTCTGCCCGACCGCGTTCGGCGTCGCGGCCTCGCCGATGATCAGCCCGGCGGAGGCGCGCTGGGCGTAGTACTCGGCCATCAGCGGGGTCGGGGTGCCGTCGGCGGCGGCGCGGTTGCGGGTGAGCGGGGCCATCACGAGGCGGTTGGGGAGGGCCAGCGGGCCCAGCTGGAAGGTGTCTGTCGGCTGCGTCATGCCCCGTAAGCTAAAACCTGACACTGATGTCAGAATCAAGCCCAGGGGTGGCGGAATGCGGATCGGTGAGCTGGCCCGGCGTACCGGCGTGAGCGAGCGGTCGCTGCGGTACTACGAGGCCCAAGGCCTGCTGCGGGCCGAGCGGACGCCCGGTGGGCACCGGGACTACGCGGAGGCGGCCGTCGACCGGGTCGTCCGGATCCAGGAGCTGTTCGCGGCCGGGCTGCACAGCAGCAGGATCGCCGAGCTGCTGCCCTGCATGCGCGACGCCGATGGCGGCCCCTCGGCCGTGGCCACGCCGAAGCTGGTCGCCGACCTCACCGAGGAGCGCGACCGGATCGACCGGATGATCGCGGACCTGGAGCGCTCGCGGGAAACCCTGGACGAGGTCATTGAGGCGGCCCGGGGTCGCTGAAGTGGCCCCGCCCCGTAGGCCGGGGGTCGGCTGAACTGGCCCCGCCCCGGATGCCCCGGGGTCGGCTGAACCGGCCCCGCCCCGGATGCCTCGGGGTCGGCTGAACCGGCCCTCGCCCTGGATGCCCCCGGGGTCGGCTGAACCGGCCCCACCCGCATGCCCCGGGGTGCGCTGACCACGCCCTCCCCTACCCCGAACGCCCCGCTCACCAGGAGCCCTTCGGTGGCCCGTGGGACGGTGACCGTACAGCGATCGCCCGCTCACGTACGGAGCCGCCATGGCCGATCTCCAGAACGACCTGCACACCCCCGGTGAGGTCGGCGAGCTCGACGACCTGTCCCTGGATCCCCCGATACCGGCGGAGCCGTACGCCCTCGTGGCCGATCCGGAGGCCGACCTGCTGGACCGGGCGCACGCCCTGCTCGCCGCCCACCCCGTCGCCGACGGCTACAGCGGGCTGCCGTGGGCACTGCGCCATCTGCCCTGGTACGACCTGGAGCTGGGGGAGATCGCCGTCGACACGGACGTCCCACGGATGCGTCAGGGCCACGTCGGCGCGCTGTTCTGCTCGCTGCACCTGCCCGAGGGGCTGGCCGCCGACCGGGCCGTCGCCGCGACCCTGGAGCAGCTGGACCTGGTCCGCACGGTGATCGTCAACCACCCCGAGGGCCTGCGCCTGGCGCGCACCGCCGGACAGGTCGTCGACGCCCGCAACTGCGGCCGTACCGCCGTGCTGCTAGGCCCGGCCACCGCCGCCGCGCTCGACGACTCCGTGAGCCTGCTGCGCGTCCTGCACGCCCTCGGCCTGCGCATCCTCACCCTCGCCGGCACCTCCTGGGCCAGCGAGGCCGGGCTGACCCGGTTCGGCGAGGAGGTCGTGCGCGAGATGAACCGCCTCGGTGTGCTCGCCGACCTCTCCGGCGCCTCCGAACGGACCACCGAACGCGTCCTCGCCGCCTCCAAAGCGCCCGTCCTGTGCACCCGCTCCGGCGCCCGCGGCCTGCGCCCCCACCCCGCCAACCTCCCCGACGACGTGCTGGCCGGGCTGGGCAAGGAGAGAGGGCTGTGCCTGGTGCCGCTGACGGCGGAGCAGACCGGGCCGACGGTCCGGGACGTCGCCGACCACCTCGACCACGTCCGCACCGTCGCCGGGCCCGGCTGCGTCGGCCTGTCCGGCACCTACGACGCCGGCTGCGCCCATCCGCAGGAGCTGACCGACGCCTCCTGCTACCCGCACCTCGTCGCCGAACTGCTGCGACGCGGCTGGTCGGAGACCGACCTGGCGCTGCTGACCTGGGGAAACGTCCAGCGCGTGCTGCGCACGGCGGACGTCACCGCCCGGGCGGCCCAGGAACGCCGCGAGCCGTCGACGGCACGGATCGCGGAGCTGGACGGATGAGGGGGAGAGGCGATGTCTGGATGTCTTTGATGTCAGTCGTGCTCGATCCGGCAGAGGCAGAACGGATGCCCCGCCGGGTCGGCGTACACCCGGAAGTCCTTGGTCTCGTAGTCCTCCGCGTCCAGCACCCGCGCCCCCAGCCCCAGCACCCGCTTCTCGGCCATGTCCACCTGCTCCCAGGTGGACCCGGCGTCGAGGTCGATGTGGAACTGCTGCGCGTTGCGGTCGGCGCGCGGCCACTCCGGCGGCGTGTAGCCGTCCACGCGCTGGAAGGACAGCCGCGGACCGCCGGGGACCAGCAGGACGACCCAGTCGACGTCCGCGTCGTCCGGGGTGCCGCCCACGATCTCGGCGTAGAAGCGGGCGAGCGCCCGCGGGTCGGGGCAGTCGAGGACGACGGAACGCAAACGTGCCACGGGTGCCATGGCGATACCTCCCGGCTCAGCAGGCGCACAGGCAGAACGGGTGCCCCGCCGGACCCGCGTACACACGCCGCCTGCGTGAGCGGTCCGCGGCGCCCGACGCCCGGGCGCCCCGCACCGGCACGCCCGCCTCGGCCGCGTCCAGGTCCTCGACCGTTGAGGTCGGCCCGGATGGTCGGTCCGGATGAGAGACGCGGCGGTACCGGGCGAACGGCGCCGGAGGGGCGGGCCCGTGGTGCAGAATGCGTGAAGACGCCGGTTCGGCCGACTGAGCCTCGGCCGAACCGGCGTCGCCCCGACAGCTATGCGGTGGGACGGCCCATCGCGCGGTACGTCCACCCGGCCCGCCGCCACAGCTCCGGCTCGAGCGCGTTGCGGCCGTCCAGGATGACGCGGGACTTCACGACCTCGCCCAGCGCGGCCGGGTCCAGCTCACGGAACTCCCGCCACTCGGTCAGGTGCAGTACGACGTCGGCGCCCCGCACCGCCGCCTGCGCGGAGTCGGCGTACCCCAGCGTCGGGAAGAGCCGCCGGGCGTTGGCCATGCCCTTCGGGTCGTACACCGTCACCTGGCCGCCCTGGAGGTGGATCTGCCCGGCGACGTTCAGCGCGGGCGAGTCACGGACGTCGTCGGAGTCGGGCTTGAACGCGGCGCCGAGCACGGCCACCCGCTTGCCCAGGAAGGACCCGCTGCCGAGCGCCTCCCGCGCCATCTCCACCATCTGCCCGCGCCGCCGCATGTTGATCGAGTCGATCTCGCGCAGGAAGGTCAGCGCCTGATCGGAGCCCAGCTCACCGGCGCGCGCCATGAACGCCCGGATGTCCTTCGGCAGACAGCCGCCGCCGAAGCCGATCCCGGCCCGCAGGAACTTCTTGCCGATCCGGTCGTCGTACCCGATCGCCTCCGCCAGCTTCACCACGTCGCCGCCCGCGGCCTCGCACACCTCCGCCATGGCGTTGATGAAGGAGATCTTGGTGGCGAGGAAGGAGTTCGCCGAGGTCTTCACCAGCTCGGCGGTCGGGAAGTCGGTCACCACGAACGGCGACCCCTCGGCGACCGGCGTCGTGTACACCTCGCGCAGCAGCTTCTCGGCCCGGTCGCTGCGCACGCCGACCACGATCCGGTCCGGGCGCAGGGTGTCCTGCACGGCGAAGCCCTCGCGCAGGAACTCCGGGTTCCAGGCCAGCTCGGCGTCCGCGCCGGCGGGCGCGTGCTCGGCCAGGTAGGCGGCGAGGCGGTCGGCGGAGCCGACGGGCACGGTCGACTTGCCGACGACCAGCGCGGGGCCGGTCAGATGCGGCGCGAGGGAGGCGAACGCGGAGTCGACGTAGGACATGTCGCAGGCGTACTCGCCGTGCTTCTGCGGGGTGTTCACACAGACGAAGTGCACATCGCCGAACGCCGCCACCTCGGCGTAGTCCGTGGTGAACCGCAGCCGACCGCTGGACCCCTCGATCCCGGCGACATGCTTGCGCAGCAGCTCCTCGAGGCCCGGCTCGTACATCGGGACCTCGCCCCGCCGGAGCATCTCGACCTTCTCCGGGACCACGTCGAGCCCCAGCACCTCGAACCCGAGTTCGGCCATGGCCGCGGCGTGGGTCGCGCCGAGATAACCGGTACCGATCACGGTGATCTTGAGGGCCATGGGGACTCCACTGGGTAGCGTCTGTAGTGCGGGGCCGAGCATAGCCGTCGGTCCCGACGGGCAACTTTCCCGCTGTCGTCAAGCTCACGTACCCCGGGGCGTGGGCGGACCCCTAAAATTTGGGTTACTTAACGGTAATTAGCGCCAGCAGCATCACAGCGTCTTCCTTGGAGCGTGAGAGACCTTGGCCGGATCGGCTGACTTCGACCTGTACCGCCCGTCCGAGGAGCACGAGATGCTCCGCGACACCGTTCGCGCGCTGGCCGAGGCGAAGATCGCGCCGTTCGCCGCCGCGGTGGACGAGGAGGCCCGCTTCCCGCAGGAGGCGCTGGACGCGCTGGTCGCCAACGACCTGCACGCGGTGCACGTACCCGAGTCGTACGGCGGCGCGGGCGCGGACGCGCTGGCCACGGTGATCGTCATCGAGGAGGTGGCGCGCGTGTGTGCCTCCTCCTCCCTCATCCCCGCGGTGAACAAGCTGGGCTCGCTCCCGGTGATCCTCTCCGGCTCCGAGGACCTGAAGAAGAAGTACATGACCCCGCTCGCCAAGGGCGACGGCATGTTCTCGTACTGCCTCTCCGAGCCGGACGCCGGTTCCGACGCGGCCGGCATGAAGACGAAGGCGGTCCGCGACGGCGACCACTACGTCCTGAACGGCGTGAAGCGCTGGATCACCAACGCGGGCGTCTCCGAGTACTACACGGTCATGGCGGTCACGGACCCGTCGAAGCGCTCGAAGGGCATCTCCGCCTTCGTCGTCGAGAAGTCGGACGAGGGCGTCTCCTTCGGCGCCCCCGAGAAGAAGCTCGGCATCAAGGGCTCCCCGACCCGCGAGGTCTACCTGGACAACGTCCGCATCCCCGCCGACCGCATGATCGGCGAGGAGGGCACCGGCTTCGCCACGGCGATGAAGACCCTGGACCACACCCGCATCACCATCGCGGCCCAGGCCCTCGGCATCGCCCAGGGGGCGTTGGACTACGCGAAGGGCTACGTCCAGGAGCGCAAGCAGTTCGGCAAGCCGATCGCCGACTTCCAGGGCATCCAGTTCATGCTCGCCGACATGGCCATGAAGATCTCGGCCGCCCGCGCCCTGACCTACCAGGCCGCCGCCGCCTCCGAGCGCGGCGACGCCGACCTCACCTACCTGGGCGCCGCGGCCAAGTGCTTCGCATCGGACGTGGCGATGGAGGTGACGACGGACGCGGTCCAGCTCCTCGGCGGCTACGGCTACACGCGCGACTATCCGGTGGAGCGGATGATGCGCGACGCCAAGATCACCCAGATCTACGAGGGCACGAACCAGGTCCAGCGAATCGTGATGGCCCGGAACCTGCCGTAGTAGCAGGTCCGTAGCCATTCGGCGTACCGCCACATCAGCCCCCGGAGCGATTCCGGGGGCTTTTGTCGTCTTGCGGACGTTTCATTGCCTTTGCCTGGCGCGTCATTCGCGGGGAATTGTTCATGTCCGCCCGATGGCGCGTGGGGGCGGAGAGGCGTACGACGGAAGGGCATGGGGTCCGACCACGGACCCCCTCCCACCCCCCAGGAGGAGCCATGACCCAGCCCGGAACCATGACCGCGATGAGCAAGGCGATGCAGGACTGCGTCCAGGCCTGCATGTCCTGCCACTCCGTGTGCGAGGAGACCATGAGCTCCTGCATGCAGATGGGCGGGCAGGCCCAGATGCAGATCATGCGGGCGCTGATGGACTGTTCCGAGACGACCCGCATGTGCGCGGACATGATGATGCGCCGCTCGCCGATGTCGGCCGAGATGTGCGCGATGTGCGCCAAGGCGTGCGACATGTGCGCCGAGGCGTGTATGTCCATGCCGGACGACGCGCAGATGATGCGCTGCGCCGAGGCCTGTCGCCGCTGCGCCGAGATGTGCCGCGCGGTGGCCTGAACCCCGCCGACGGGCCCTGGCGTCGCTCAGAGCAGCGGCGCCAGGGCCCGTTCCAGGTCGGCCGGTTCACGGAAGTGGACGGTCGCCATACCGAGCGCGGCCGCCGCTCGAACGTTCTCCAGGGTGTCGTCCACGAACAGGCACCGTTCGAGCGGTACGCCCGCCAGGTCGGCGGCGATGCGGTAGATCCGCGGATCCGGCTTGACCAGCCCGACCCGGGCGCTGCTGACGACGTGGTCGGCGAGGTCGGACAGACCGAGCGAGTCGAGGTCGGCCTCCAGGGTCACGGAGGCGTTGCTGACCAGGACCAGCGGCATCAGCGCCCGGGCCCGGCGCAGTAGCGACACCACCGTCTCGTCGGCGTGGAAGGGCGCCTCGGCGAGCGCGGTGGCCAGTTCGTACGCCACCGGCTGCGGCGCGAGCCCGGCGAAGCCGGCCACGATCGCCTCGACCCACTCCCGCATGTCGATCCGGCCCAGCATCAACGGCAGGTCGGTCTCGGGCGCGAACGCCACCTTCATCGTGATGCCCTCGGCCAGCCCGGCGGCCCGCTCCAGGGCGGTCACCTCGGAGGCGTCGTAGAAGCGGATCACGTTGTCGACATCGCAGAGCACCGCGTCGAAGGGCCGCCGCCCCGCGGGCTCAGTCACCCGAGACCGTGACCTTCTCGTCGTTCTTCAACTGCTCGACGAGCGTCTTCACCTTGTCCTTGTCCCACAGGAGGTTGCCGCCGGAGCTGCCCGCCAGGGGCATGTTCATGGACGTGCCGTCGCCGCCGCTGACGCCCTTCATCGCCCAGAACATGTCGGCCAGGTCGAACAGGCCCATGTCCTTGTCGACGATGAGGGAGTCCAGGCCGGCACCCATGGTCGGGTACAGCTTGAACGGGTTGAGGATCGTGCCCGGCGTGGCCACCTGGCCGGCGAGCGCGGAGAGGAACTTCTGCTGGTTCTTCGTACGGTCCAGGTCGGAACCGGCCAACGCGTACCGGGTGCGCACGAAGGCGAGGGCCTGCTCGCCGTTGAGGACCTGCTTGCCCTTCTTCAGGTCCGCGCCCGACTTTGAGTCCTTGATGTCCTGCGGGATGTCCATCTCGACACCGCCGACCGCGTCCACGATGTTCGCGAAACCGGCGAAACCGATCTCGACGTAGTGGTCGATGCGCAGTCCGGTGTTGAACTCGACGGTACGGACCAGCAGTTCGGGCCCGTCCTCGGCGTACGCGGCGTTCAGCTTCACATGCCGACCCGTGCCCTGGTACGTCTTGCCGGACTCCGAGCCGACGAACGTCGGTATCTCCACGTCCGAGTCGCGCGGCAGCGAGACCAGCGTCGAGCCGTTGCTCCCGGTGTGCAGGATCATCATCGAGTCCGTGCGCTTGCCCTCGGCGGACCCGGTGTGCAGTTCCTTCTTCTGCTCGTCGGTCATGCCCTCACGGCTGTCGGAGCCGACGATGAGGTAGTTCGTGCCCTCGCCCGCCTCCGGCCGGTCGATCACCTTCGACAGGTCGACCTCGCGGTTGAGCTTGGAGTCGGCCCAGAAGTAGGTGCCGACGAGGGTGACGACCAGCACGGTCACCACCGTGATCGACGTCACCTTGATACGGCGCCGCCAGTTCGGCGCGGGCCGCGGCGCACGCCCGCCATAGCCGTCGCCGTAGCCGGGCCCGCCGGGACCCCGGCCGCCCGGAGTGCCGTAGACCTGGCCGGTGTTGTAACCGCTGTCGTAACCGTCGTATCCCTGTCCGTCGACGTACGACGGCTGCTGCGGGACTCCGTACGGCGGTGCCCCCTGGCCGCCGCCGGGCGGTGCCGCCGGGCCGCGCCGCACCTGGCGCATCACGCGGGCGCCTTCGGGCTGCGCGCCTGCGCTGCCGCGTCCGTACCTGGTGCCGCGGTTGTCGTCGGACCATCCCTGGGGCCAGTCATTCATGCGCCCCAGTGTGCAGGGCGGGGATGTGTGCCTTACAAGGTTCGGCGGAAAATCACAGCGCGGCTGTTGCCAAGCTGACACAAATTCCACAGCCTCCACCTCGGCATAAGGTGGAGGCCATGACAGACCAGGCCAGCGCCCCGGAGCCGGAGACCCCGGACACTCCGGACACCCCGGACATCCCGGGTAAGCCCACCTCCGCGTCCCGGACCACTCTCAGCCACATCATGACCCACAGCGACACGAACCTGCTGGGCACCGTGCACGGCGGTGTGATCATGAAGCTGGTCGACGACGCGGCGGGCGCGGTGGCCGGCCGGCACAGCGGCGGCCCCGCCGTCACCGCGTCCATGGACGAGATGGCGTTCCTGGAGCCGGTCCGCGTCGGTGACCTGGTCCACGTCAAGGCCCAGGTCAACTGGACCGGCCGGACCTCGATGGAGGTCGGCGTCCGGGTTCTTGCCGAACGCTGGAACGAGTCCACCCCGCCCACCCAGGTCGGCTCCGCCTACCTCGTCTTCGCCGCGGTCGACGCCGACGGCAAGCCCCGCCAAGTCCCGCCGGTCATACCGGAGACGGAGCGCGACAAGCGCCGCTACCAGGAGGCCCAGATCCGCCGCACCCACCGGCTGGCCCGCCGCCGGGCGATCATGGAACTGCGGGAGAAGCGGGCGGCGGAGGGGTTCGAGGACTGACAGGAGCCGAGGGCTGACCGGAGCTGACGAGCGCGTGGGGTTTCGTCGACCGACGCGGCGCTACGAGCACTTCACCTCATCCCCCCGCACCACCCCGAACTCCCCCTCCCGCACATCCGTCGCCTTCACCTTCCGTACCTGCCGGTAGTCCGTCCCGACGATCACCTTCAGCGTCGGCCCCTGCCCCTTGACCGGTCGCAGCTCGCTGCCGGGCAGGGCTGCCGCGAGGGACCTCGCGGAGCGGTCCCAGCGGGGGTCGTAGGCGACGACCGTCCGGCGTACGGACTGGGTCGTGGCGTTCGTCGGCCGGCGGGTGGTGCGGAAGCCCGTGGCCGCCAGGGCGGCGTCCGCGCGGCGGCCGAGGCCGGGGGTCTTCGTGCCGTTCTGCACCTGGACGCGGATCTGCTGGGGTGCCACCTCGACGCGCACCGACGTGTCCCTGGGGCGGCCCGCGGCCAGCGGCTTGTCGTCGCGGAGGGCCTGGAAGAGGCGGCCGGACCTGACGGGGTCCCACTTCAGCGTCGAGCCGATGCCCTTCACGGCGTATCCCATCCGGCCGATGGGGACCGTCGCGAACTCCGAGGAGGACGGGGAGAAGTTGCGCATCGCTCGGGCCAGGTCCAGCAGTTCCTCCGTGCCGAAGCCCTTGTCCGCGCGGACGGAGCCCAGCACCGCCCGCGTCACGTCCCGGAACTTCATCGGGTTCAGCAGCACCCCGGACGACGTCGACTGCTCGATCAGCGCGGCCAGGAAGTGCTGCTGGCGCTGCATCCGGCCGAGGTCGGACGCCCCGTCGACGTACCGGGCGCGGACGTATTGGAGTGCCTGGCCGCCTGTGAGCTTGTGTGTGCCGGCGGGGAGGTGCAGGCCGGTGTGGGAGTCCTTCAGCGGGCGGGCCGTGCAGATCTTCACGCCGCCGAGGACGTCCACGGTGCGCATGAAGCTGGTGAAGTCGATCTCCAGATAGTGGTCGATTTTTACCCGTGTCATGTGCTCGACCGTTCGCACGGTGAGCTGCGGTCCGCCCTCCGAGTACGCCGCGTTCAGCTTGACCGGATGCGCCGCGTGCCGCTTGCCGGTGGTGTGGTCGACGTGTGCGGGCAGCTCGGCGTAGGAGTCGCGCGGCAGGCTCACCACGCTGGCCCGCTCCCGGTCCTCCGAGATGTGCACGATCATGATCGTGTCCGTGCAGTGGCAGGGCGCCCCACCCAGGCGGTACTTGCGCCGCTCGGCCTCGGAGATCTTGTCCCGGCCGTCGGTGCCGACCAGCAGGACGTTCATGCCGTGCCCGCCGCGCGGCCGGTTCTTCATGTCCCGGAACGGGTCGACCCGGGAGATGCCCGCGTCCAGGCTGCTGACCACCGCGTGCCCGATCCCGGCGGAGGCGAGGATCACCACGGAAAGTGTGGTGATCGCCCGCATGGCCCAACGCGGCTTCTTCCGCCGTACGGGCGGACGCATCACGGGGCGGGGTTGCGGGCGGCGCTGCGGCCGGGCAGGGGACCGAGGCGGCGAGGCGGGCATGGGAAAACCTCCGCTGGAGCGGGCGCTGCGGTCGTACGTGGGATCATGAGCACCGTAGGCCCATACGATCTGTGGACCGGTGCACCGCCCCGGGCGGGCGTCTCGCTGTCGCCCGTTCGCGGTAACGTGAGGGCCCTATGAACGCCAATCCCGACGTGCAGTTCCCCGCCGTGTCCGTGATCATGCCCGTCCTCAACGAGGAGCGGCATCTGCGCGGCGCCGTCCACGCGATCCTCGCCCAGGAGTACGCCGGCGAGATGGAGGTCGTGATCGCCCTCGGCCCGTCCACGGACCGCACGGACGAGATCGCCGCCGAGCTGGTCGCCGAGGACCCCCGGGTGCACACGGTGCCTAACCCGACCGGCCGGACGCCCGCCGCGCTGAACGCGGCGATCAAGGCCTCCCGGCACCCGATCGTGGTCCGCGTCGACGGCCACGGCATGCTCTCCCCGAACTACATCGCGACCGCCGTACGGCTCCTGGAGGAGACCGGCGCGCAGAACGTAGGCGGCATCATGCACGCCGAGGGCGAGAACGACTGGGAGCACGCCGTCGCCGCCGCGATGACCTCGAAGATCGGCGTCGGGAACGCCGCGTTCCACACCGGGGGACAGGCGGGACCCGCCGAGACCGTGTACCTCGGCGTCTTCCGCCGCGCGGCCCTCGAACAACAGGGCGGCTACAACGAGGAGTTCATCCGCGCCCAGGACTGGGAGCTGAACTTCCGGATCCGTGAGGCGGGCGGGCTGATCTGGTTCTCGCCCGAGCTGAAGGTGTCGTACCGCCCGCGGCCCAGCGTGAAGGCGCTGGCCAAGCAGTACAAGGACTACGGCCGTTGGCGGCACGTCGTCGCCCGCTACCACGCCGGGTCCATCAATTTGCGCTACCTCGCCCCGCCGACCGCCGTGTGCGCGATCGCGGCCGGTCTGGTCGTGGGCGCCGCGCTGACGCCGTGGGGGTTCGTGATCCCCGGCGGCTATCTGGCGGCGATCGCCCTCGGCTCCGTACCGGCGGGCAAGGGGCTGCCGCTGAAGGCCCGGCTGCAGATCCCCGTCGCCCTCGCCACGATGCACATGTCGTGGGGGTACGGCTTCCTGACCAGCCCCAGGTCCCTGGCGAGGCGGGTCATCGCGTCCCGGCGGCCGGCGGTGCGGGACTCCGCCACCGCGTGAGACTCCGGCAGGGGCGTGCCACCGGGCACGCCCCTGCCGCGTTCTACCAGCGGTAGGGCGCGTACACGTCCATGCACTGGCTGCTGTCCGACCCGTTGATCGCGCCCGCCGACTCCGGCACGTCCCCGGCCTTCGGCGGCGTCTGCTTCGGATACGTCGTCCCGGTGCGCCAGTCGGCGCCCACGAGGAGCGTGACCCCGGTGACATCGGTCGACTTCTGCACCGAACTCAGCGGTATCCCGAGGGACTTGGCGACCCGCTGGGCGTCGCCCTCCAGTTCGGCGCTCGGGTAGCGGACGACCGTCTTCTCCATGGACAGCCCGCTCGTCGTGTCCGCCGCCGCCCGCGCGAAGCCCTTCTCCACCAGCACCCCGGCGACCGTGCTCGCCCGTCCGTCGACCGGGCCCTCGGCGTCGGACCGGGTGGCGTTCTGCACCAGGACACCGATCTCGGCGTCGGCGGCGGCGGGGTCGCCGGAGGCCTCCTTGTTCTTGTCCGTGCTCTCGGGCTTCTTCGAGGACGGCTTGCCGTTCTTGTCGAAGGCCACGTCGTCCCGGACCATCGCCCAGATCTTCTCGGCGTCCGCCCCGGCCGGCACCAGATGGTTGGCGTTCTGCGGGTCGGTGTCCGTCGGCATGGTCGTCATGGTGATGCGGTTCGTCGGCACCGTCTTCAGCTGCATGGCGAGGTCGTACAGCTGCTTGACCGAGCCGATCTCCTCGGAGACCTTCAGCGCCTTCGTGGCCGTCTCGGCGAGGTTCATCAGCCGCCCGGTGTCCGTGAAGACGTCCTGCTGCTTCAGGGTGCGGATCATCGAGTTCATGTACATGTGCTGGGCCTGGGCCCGGCCCACGTCGCTGTAGAAGGCGTGCCGGGTGCGCAGCCACTGCAGCGCTTCCTTGCCCTGCACCTTCTGCTTGCCCTTCTTCAGCTTCAGGCCGGAGCCGCCGGGCACGCCGGGCAGCGGGCGGTCCCACACGTTCTGTTTCACACAGACCTCGACGCCTCCGACCGCGTCGGCCATGCTCACCACACCCGCGAAGTCGATCATCATCCAGTGGTCGATGTAGACCCCGGTGAGGTTCTCCCAGGTGGTCAGCGTGCAGCCGGCGCCGCCACGGGCGAGGGACTCGTTGATGATCCGGTTGGTCGCCGGGTACGTCTCGCCGGTCTCCGGGTCCGTGCACGCGGGTATGTCGACCCGGGTGTCACGCGGAATGCTCACCACCGACGCGTTCTTGCGGTCCGCGGAGAGGTGGACCAGCATCTGCACGTCCGCGAGCGGCTTGCTGCCGACGCTGCTCTTGGAGCCGCCGAGTTCCAGGTTCTGGGCCGAGTTCCGGCTGTCGGAGCCGATCAGCAGGATGTTCAGCGGCGTCTGCCCGGCCGCGTTCGGCTGCGGCTTCTCGGCCTTGGAGTCACCGCCGCTGCGCCGGCCGGTCTCCAGATTGTCGTTGAGGTGCCGATAGTAGAGATAGCCCGTGCCCGCGGTCCCAAGTATCACCACCGACAGCACCGTCGCAGACCAGCGCAGCACACGTCGTCTGCGCGGCCGCCGTGCGGTGCCGCGGCGCCCCCCGCGCCGTCCACCGCCACCGTGCCGCCCGTGGCGGCCCGCCGTGTCCCTGGCCTCCTCGGTTCGCGTGGCGACGGACGTCACGTCCTTCACCGCCGGCGCGTCCCCGCGCACACCGCTCTGCGCCACAGCCTGCCCTCCCACCCCTGCGCCTGCTCACACGGGTCCACCCCGCGACAAGTCAGACGCTTGAGGGACCCGTTGGGTTACCCCCCAATTCACTACGTGCTACTTGGCGCACTCGACCTTGTCCGCCGTGGACTTCTCGACGCCCTCCGGCACCTTCGTGGGAGCCGTGAGCGACACACCGGCGCCCTTGAAGTCCTTGCCGAGCGTCAGCGTCATCGTGGGCAGGCCCTGGGAGTTCTCCACGCTCTCGCCGGGCTTCATCGCGGACCCGGACAGGCCCATGATGGCGGCCAGGCTGCGGGCCTGGTCGGCCTGCTCGGGCGCGTACTCCAAGGTGGTCTTGCTCAGTTCCTCGTCCGCGTTGCCCGCGTTCTCGGACTTCGTCACACCCTCGTCGTTCTGCAGCCAGTTGAGGGTCTCCTGGGCGCTGCCCGACGGGGCGCCGCCGTTGAAGATCCGCACCCGCACCTCGGACGGGTCGGCCTTGCTGCCCTTGAGCCGGGCGGCCACCGCGGCCGCCTCCTTCGCCTTCTGCTCCTTGACCTCGGTGAAGGAGACGTCCTCCTTGATCATCTGGAAGACCTGGGGTGCCGTCGTCGGATTGGGCACGACCGTGGCCTTCACCGTCTCGGCCGGGTTGTCGATGACCGGCACGGTGGTGAACGTCAGGTTCTTGGTGTTGAGCTTGCCCAGCTCCAGACCGAGGTCCTTGAGCTTGCCGATGCTGTCCAGCTGCGAGTCGACGGTCAGCGCCTTGGTGCCCGCCTCGGCCAGCTTCAGCATCTTCGACGGGTTGGTGAGCGTGTCGTTCGACTTCAGCTTGCGCATCAGCGCGCTGAGGAACTGCTGCTGGAGGTTGATCCGGCTCAGATCGCCGCCGGTGCCGACGGAGTGCCGGGTGCGGACGAAGGCCAGCGCCTGCTCGCCCTCGATGGTGTGCGGGCCGGCCGGGAGGTTGAGCTTGGAGTCCGGGTCGTCGATGTCCTTGGCCAGGCACACCTCGACGCCGCCCACCGCCGTGGTCAGCGTCTTCACCGCGTTGAAGTCGGCGACCATGAAGTTGTCCGGCGTGATCCCGGTCAGCTCGGTGACCGTGCGCATGGTGCAGGACGGCGTACGACCGTCCTGGCCGAGGCTGGTGTTGAAGCGGACGCCCTGCGAGCCGGGGATGACCTTCTGGCTGCCGTCCTCCTGCGTGGTCGGGCAGTCCGGGACGTCCACGATCAGGTCGCGCGGGATGCTGAGCGCGGTCGCGTTGGAGCGGTCCTTGGAGACGTGCAGCAGGATCGTGGTGTCCGCGTGTCCGGGGCTGCCCGCGTCGCCGTAGGACTCGTTGCCCGCGCCGGTGCGCTTGTCGGTGCCGATCAGCAGGATGTTGATGGCCTTGTCCTTCTGGAAGCCACCGGTGCTGGCGCCGTCGTCGGGGGCCGAGGTGATGTTGTCGTTGAGGTGCTCGATGTAGAGGTATCCGGCACCCGCCGCCGCGAGCAGGACGAAGGCCATGGTGCCGCCGGTCCACAGCACGGCCTTCTTGGCCTTCGACTTCTTCGCGGGACGGCGGCTGCGTCGACCCGGCGGGGGTTCGGCGGGCGCACCGCGGCGCCTGCGCTGGGCCGGGACCTCACGGCCCGGGGCGTCCTGCTTCTCACGGCCGGGGCCCGACGTACGGGCGCGGGGTCCGCCACCGGAGCCGCGGGAGCCTGCTCTGCGCGGGCCGGGAACCGTCGACTGCGGTGCGGAAGGGCTCAGTCGCAGTTCGTATTCGCCGGTGTTCGGATTGAGTACCCACTGGTCTGCGGGGTCGATGTTCTCCGCCCGCCCACGGCCTTGCGCGTCCACGGTTGTCTGAATCCTCCGTCGGGGCCACGCGGCGCCTTCCCCCTCGAGGCGCTCGGTCTCGTACAAACCACGTACACAGTGCGCGACCCCGGAAAAGGACTGCGTGGCCGGGGGCCGGGTGCACCGAAGCGCTCACACTATCCGGCCAGTTCAGCGTCGAGCGACGACGGTGACAAATTCCACGTCCCTACAACTGGGCAATCCGCCCATTTCCTTGAACGAAAGTTCGCCGACTTGGTGCGCGCTTTACCGGCAGCCGTCCTCGGCGGCGGTCTTCCCGCTGAACGTGGGCGCGGGGGAAACGGGGGACAGGATGGAATCGGCGTACTCCCCGTAACCGAACGACTGCGAATCCGCACCCCCGTTGCCCTCGCCGGCGCTTTCACCGAAATCCAGCACGGTCTTCCCCGAGACCTGCACCGGTGCGTCGGCACGCAACCGCTCGAAGAGCCGCCGGGCTTCGGGCTCCATCAACTGGTCGCGATTGGCATCGCGGGCATACGACTCCCGCGGCACCGTCAGGAACTGCACACGCTCCGTGGGAATGTCCCGCAGCCCACGGACAAGGTCGTACAAACCACGCAGACTTGCCAGCCCCGGGTCCGTGGTGAGCGACGACGTGGCCGCGTCCAGGACGGGGTACAGCTTCACGGGATTCAGCAGTACGTCGCTGCCGCGCAGCTTCTGCACCAGCGCCGCGAGGAATTGCTGCTGGCGCTCCATCCGGTCGGTGTCGCTGCCGTCGCCGAGGGACTTGCGGGCGCGGACGTAGCCGAGGGCCTGCTCGCCGTCGAGCGTTACGGGGCCCGCGGGCAGCCGCAGCTTGGCCTCCTTGTCGACGATCGGCTCGGCCACACAGATCCGTACGCCGCCGACCGCGTCGACCAGCTTCTTGAACCCGCTGAAGTCGACGACCGCATGATGGTCGATCCGGATGTCCGTCATCCGCTCGACGGTCCGGATCGTGCAGGCCGAACCGCCCTTCTCGAAGGCGTAGTTGAACATCGCGAACGCCGGAGCGGTGCGGCTGCCGTCCGGGCGCCGGCAGCTCGGGACGTCCACCATGAGGTCGCGGGGGATCGAGACGGCGGTGGCGCTGCGGCGCCCGGCCGACAGATGCAACAGGATGGTGGTGTCGGACCGCTCGGTCCCCGAGTCCCGCCCGTACTTGCGGTTGCCCGCACCGGCCCGTGAGTCCGAGCCGATGAGCAGGATGTTCTGCGCGCCCCGCACCAGCGCGGTGGGCCGCTCCCGCTCGTAGCGCGCGAGCTCGGCGGCCGCGGCCTCGTCGGGCGTGATGTTCCCGTCGAGCTTGGCGTACACGATCCACCCGGCGGCCAGCGCACCCGCGACCAACACCGCGACCCCCGCCGTGCCGCCCCGTATCCAGCGCCGCCGGCGCCGTCGTATGAGCCCGTCACCGGTCGCCGACACCCCGCCGCCCGGCCCGAGAACCACCGCCGGCGTGTTGTCGTCCGGACCCCCGGATGGCAGGCCTGCGGTGTCCCTCACGACGGAATCCACCCCTCATGGAGTCTTGTGAGACTGCTCCTACGACCATGACGCGGATGGGGTGGGGGCGCGGGTGGGGGTGGGCTGAACGGGTGACGTCTGCTGGTGCGCTCTGCTGGTGACGTCGGCTGGTGGCGTCTGCTGGCGCCGTCTGCTAACGGGCCGTCGCCGTGACGCGCTCGGCCTCGATCCGCTTGGCCAGGGACTCCCCGTCCAGCCGGTCCAGGTTCCGGCACAGCACCACGGAGCCCCCGATGGCGAGCGGCGCGTACAGCCCGGCGCTGAGGCCCTCCCAGGTGTCGTACGGCAGTGCGGACAGGATCCGCGAGCCGGGCCCCGTCAGGTCCAGCCCCGGCGCTTCGGCCGCCGCCCGCTCCACGACCTCCGCCCCGGTGTACTCCGCCCCGGCCACGATCAGCGCGGGCGCCTCCGGGTCCACCGGCGCGTACGGCGCGAACCGGTCGCCGTGACTGGGCACGTCCACGGCGTAGTCGGCGTACCCCTCCGGCGGCGACGGGAAGCGCCGCCCCAGCGGTGCCAGCGACAGCGCGTACCGCTCGCCGCGGCAGGCGAGCCCGTCCTCGAAGCGGCCGGGGCCGGCCACCACGAAGTCCGCCCGCGCCGGATCGCCGTCCATGTCCGCGAGCACCCCCACCGACGAACAGGCCAGCAGCCACACCGCCGTCTGCCAGTGCGCGGGCAGCAGCAGCGCGACCCGGTCGCCGGGCTCGGCCGACAGTCCGTCCTGGATCAGGTTGGCGGTCTTGGCCACCCAATTGGCGAAGGTGGCCACGGACAATTCGACCCGTTCTCCGGTGGCGTCGTCGTAGAACGTGACCAGGGGGCGCGCGGGGTCCGCGGCGAGCGCGGAACGCAGCAGGTCGGCAGGGGTGCGATCGGTGGCGTTCACCTGCGCAAGCGTACGCGCGCGGCCGGGCGCGCATCGAGTGGCGGGGCCACCGGTTCGGGCGAATCCGCCCCGACGGCCCGTCAATTCCCCGATGGACAGATTTATGTGGCTATGCCCAGTATCAGGAGCATGCGTGGATTCCTTGCTTCCTCCATCGGCGTGACCTGCGCCGCAGCCCTCGCCCTACCGCTGACCCTGCCCGCGACCACGGCGACCGCGTTACCGGCAGCGAGCGCGGGGGCCGGGACGAAGGCCGCCGACCCGTCCGCCCAGCCGGGTATCTCCGGCAGCACCCAGTCGCTTCCGCTGGTCCCTCTAGCCGATGAGCGTGCCGCGGGCGCGCCCGGCGCGCAGGGCCTGCCCCGCCAGGACGTACGGCGGTTCTCGCTCGTCGGCGTCGTCTGGGACGACCCGGACACCGAACTCCACGGCCGCGTCCAGGTCCGTACCCGCGCGGCCGGTACCGGCGCCTGGTCCGGCTGGCAGGACGTCGAGACCCACAACGCCGACCACGGCCCCGACCCGGGCACCCCCGAAGACTCCTCCGGTCGCCGCCGTGGCGCCACGGCGCCTTTGTGGGTGGGGGACTCCGACGGCGTGGAGGTACGGGTCCTGCCCGAGGCCTCCTCGCGTACGCCTGCCCCGCTCCCGTCCGGCCTCCGCCTCGAACTCGTGGACCCCGGCCGCGCGGACACCGGCGCGAGCACCGCCCGCGGCACCGACGACGATCCTCCGCTCACCGGTCCCCTCAACGCCGAGACGACCGCCGCCTCGCAGGCCAACGCCCTGCTCGCGCCGCTCGGCGCCACCGAGATCCCGGAGCTGGGCCGGGCGGACACCGAGGACGAGCTGTTCGTGCTGCGTGCCCCCGAGATGACGGCGGAGCAGCTGGCCAAGCCGTACATCGGCCCCCGCCCGGGCATCACCACCCGGCACGGCTGGGGCGCCGACGAGAAACTGCGCGAGAAGGAGTTCCTCTACACGAAGCACGTCAAGGCGGCCTTCGTGCACCACACCGCCACCGGGAACAACTACACCTGCGCACAGGCGCCGTCCGTCATCCGCAGTATTTACCGCTACCACGTGGTGAGCATGGGCTGGCGGGACATCGGCTACAACTTCCTCGTCGACAAGTGCGGAAAGATCTACGAGGGGCGCGCCGGGGGCGTGGCGGAGCCGGTCATGGGGGCGCACACCCTCGGTTTCAACCACGACAGCATGGGGGTCGCCGTTCTCGGCACGTTCAACTCCACCTCACCGCCCACGAAGTCGGTAAAGGCCATCGGGCAGTTGACGGCCTGGAAGCTGGGCCTCTTCGGGGGCGATCCGGGGGGCAAGACATCTCTGAAGTCCGGGGGTGGCAACCTCTACAAAAAGGGTACGAACGTACGACTGAATGTGATCTCCGGCCACAAGGACGGTTTCCTGACGGACTGCCCAGGACAGCTCCTGTACGGCAAGCTCGGATCCGTCCGGTCGGATGCGTCACGCCTCCAGGGGCGGCCCTGAGGGTTCGAAGAGGGGGGCTTTCGGTGAGGGCGTACTGCCGTCGAAGGCACCGGACAACGGTCTGCATACACTGGCCGGCCGAAAGACAGTTCGGCCGGTCCTGGCAGGAAGCAGAGACGACAGGTGACAGAAGCGATCCTCCTGGTCGGCGGCAAGGGCACTCGGTTGCGCCCGCTCACGGTGCACACGCCCAAGCCCATGGTCAGGGCGGCGGGGGTGCCGTTCCTCACGCATCAGCTGGCGCGGGCGAGGGCGGCGGGCGTGGAGCACATCGTGCTCGCCACGTCCTATCTGGCGGAGGTCTTCGAGCCGTACTTCGGGGACGGCTCGTCGCTGGGGCTGCACATCGAGTACGTCACGGAGGATGAGCCGCTCGGCACGGGCGGGGCGATCCGGAACGTGGCGTCGCGGCTGCACTCCGGGCCTGACGATCCGGTACTCGTCTTCAACGGGGACATTCTGACGGGGCTGGACATCAGGGCGTTGGTGCGGACGCACGAGACGACGGGGGCGGATGTCTCCCTGCATCTGACGCAGGTGACGGACCCTCGGGCGTACGGGCTGGTGCCGACGGACGAGACGGGGCGGGTGACGGCGTTCCTTGAGAAGCCGCAGACGCCGGAGGAGATCGTCACCGATCAGATCAACGCGGGGGCGTACGTCTTCCGGCGGTCGGTCATCGACACGATTCCCGGGGGCAGGCCGGTGTCGGTGGAACGCGAGACCTTCCCGGATCTGCTGTCGGCGGGGGCGCATCTGCAGGGGATGGTCGACTCCACGTACTGGCTGGACCTGGGCACGCCGGCGGCGTTCGTGCGGGGCTCGGCGGATCTGGTGCTGGGGCGGGCGCCGTCTCCGGCGGTGCCGGGGCGTTGTGGTGACCGGCTGGTCCTGCCCACGGCGAGGGTGGCGCCGGACGCGAAACTGGCCGGCGGCACGGTGGTGGGCGAGGGGGCGTTCGTGGCGGAGGGCGCGCGGGTGTTCGGCAGCACGATCCTGCCGGGGGCGGTGATCGAGCCCGGCGCCGTGATCACCGACTCCCTCATCGGCACCCGGGCGCGCGTCGGGCAGCGCTCCATACTGACCGGCACGGTCATCGGCGACGGGGCGGTGGTCGGGCCGGACAACGAACTCCGGGAGGGCGCGCGGGTGTGGTGCGATGCGCGGATTCCGGGGGGTGCGGTGCGGTTCTCGTCGGATCAGTAGGGGCCGGG
>NZ_BJND01000031.1 GCF_006539505.1 Streptomyces spinoverrucosus | reverse complement strand
CCCGCCATCTCCGAGGCAGTCCCCCGACCACCCCTCCAGGAAAGTCCCCCGGCCACCCCTCCGGGCAAGTCTTCCGGCCGTCCCTCCGGGGAACCCGGGACGCCACGAAGCGCCGGATGCCCGCATATGCCCGTTTCCCGTGGCAGCCTGTCGGTCGTCCACCACCCGCATCCGAAGGTGAACGCCATGACCACCCTGCACCAGGAACACGCCACCCACCCGCACGCCCACGGACCGGCCTGCGGGCACGCCGAGGTCCCGCACGGCGACCACATCGACTACGCGCACGACGGCCACCTGCACCGCGCACACGACGACCACTGGGACGAGTGCGAGCCGTCCGCGCACACCGCCCACGAAGGCCACGACCACCAGCACGGCGAGGACTGCGGCCATATGCGGGTGCAGCACGGCGACCACGTCGACTACCTCCACGACGGCCACCGGCACGCCGAGCACGAGGGCCACTGGGACGACCACTGAAGCCCGTCGCGCTGATCTCCCTCGACAGCTCCCCGCCTCCCGGGCGGGGAGCTGTCGGCATATCGTGGCGCCGATCACGTTCGGCCGACACTCTGGACGGCATACCGACCGGTCGGCATCATTAGTCGGGTCCTGTTCACACGTCCGTAGGAGCGACGATGGCATCCGACCACCCGCCAGGCCTCGATCCCGTCAGGTTGCGCGGCCTGCTCGATCGCGAGCGGCCCGGTCTGGTGCGCGGCCCGCTGACCGGCAGACTGATCGAGGGCGGACGGTCGAACCTCACCTACGCGGTCTCCGACGGCGTATCGCAGTGGGTGGTACGCCGGCCCCCGCTCGGCCACGTCCTGGCCACCGCGCACGACATGAAGCGCGAGCACCGGGTGATCAGCGCCCTCGGCCCAACGAGGGTCCCGGTGCCGCGTACGGTGCTGCTGTGCGAGGACGAGGAGGTGCTCGGGGCGCCGTTCTACGTCATGGAGTTCGCCGAGGGCACCCCGTACCGCACCGCCGACCAGCTCGCCCCGCTCGGCCCCGAGCGCACCCGCGAGGTGATCCTGTCCCTGGTGGACACCCTCGTCGACCTGCACGCGGTGGACCCGGAGGAGGTTGGTCTCGCCGACTTCGGCCGCCCCGAGGGCTTCCTGGACCGCCAGCTGCGCCGCTGGGGCAAGCAGCTCGACGCCTCCCGCAACCGCGAGCTGGCCGGCATCGACGAACTGCACGCGGCCCTCGGCCGGGCCCTGCCCACCTCCCCCGCCCCGGCCGTCGTACACGGCGACTACCGCCTCGACAACGTCCTCATCGGGGCCGACGACAAGATCACGGCGGTCCTGGACTGGGAGATGTCCACGCTGGGCGACCCGCTGACCGACCTCGGTCTGCTGGTGATGTACAGCATCCCGCTCGGCACGGCGGACTCCCCCGTCTCCACCACCGCCGAAGCCCCGGGCCACCCGGCACCGGCCGAGCTGATCGAGCGGTACGCCGCCCGCTCCGGTCGCGATGTGTCCGCGGTCTCCTGGTACACGGCGTTCGCCTGGTTCAAGCTCGCCGTGATCCTGGAGGGCATCCACTACCGCTACACCCTGGGCCAGACGGTCGGCCGCGGCTTCGACCGCATCGGCGACCTGGTCCCCGTCTTCATCGAGCACGGTCTGACCACTCTCCAGGAAGGCTGACCGACCATGGACTTCGCGTTCGACGCGCGCACCGAGGAGCTGCGCGCCAAACTGCTCGCCTTCATGGACGAGTACGTCTACCCCGCCGAGGCGGTCGCCGATGAGCAGCGGGCACGGCTCGCCTCGCCGTGGGACACCCCGCAGGTCGTCGAGGAGCTGAAGGCGGAGGCGCGCAGGCAGGGCCTGTGGAACCTCTTCCTGCCCGACGCCGAGCACGGCGCCGGCCTCACCAACCTCCAGTACGCCCCGCTCGCCGAGATCACCGGCCGCTCCCCGCAGCTGGCGCCCACCGCGACGAACTGCGCCGCGCCGGACACCGGGAACATGGAGGTGCTCGCGCAGTTCGGCGACGAGGCACAGAAGAAGCAGTGGCTGGAGCCGTTGCTCGCCGGTGAGATCCGGTCGGCGTTCGCGATGACCGAGCCGGAGGTGGCCTCCTCGGACGCCACGAACATCACCACGCACATCGAGCGAGCCTCCGATGGCACAGACGAGTACGTCATCACCGGCCGCAAGTGGTACATCTCCGGGGCGATGAACCCGGACTGCAAGATCTTCATCGTGATGGGCAAGACCGACCCGGACGGCCCGGACATCCGCCGCCAGCAGTCCATGGTCCTGGTCCCGCGCGACACCCCGGGCGTCACCGTCGAGCGGGCCATGCAGGTCTTCGGCTACGAGGACCACTACCACGGCGGCCACGCCGAGGTGATCTTCGACCACGCGCGCGTGCCGGTGTCCAACCTGATCGGCGAGGAGGGCGGCGGCTTCGCCATCGCCCAGGCCCGGCTCGGTCCCGGCCGGATCCACCACTGCATGCGGCTGATCGGTATGGCGGAGCGGGCGATCGAGCTGATGTGCAGGCGGGCGGTCTCCCGTACGGCCTTCGGCAAGGCGCTGGCCCAGCAGGGCGTAGTGCACAACTGGATCGCCGACGCGCGGGTGACGGTGGAGCAGCTGCGGCTGCTGGTGCTGAAGACGGCCTGGCTGATGGACACCGTCGGCAACAAGGGGGCCCACACGGAGATCCAGGCCATCAAGATCGCCACGCCCCGCGCGGTCGTCGGCATCCTCGACAAGGCGATCCAGCTGCACGGCGCGGGCGGCGTGAGCCAGGACTTCCCGCTGGCCGAGCTGTACGCGGGCGCGCGCACGCTGATGATCGCGGACGGCCCCGACGAGGTGCACCAGCGGTCGCTGGCCCGGCGGGAGCTGAAGAAGTACCTGTAGGAGTCCCTACGGCCGCAGGGCCCGCAGCAGCAGGTCGGCCAGGTGGTCGGCGACCTGCTGCGGGCTCAGCGGCCCGTCGGGGCGATACCAGGTCGACAGGTGGTGGACGGAGCCGAAGTGGTAGTCCACCACCAGGTCGGCCGGGGTCGCCGTGGAGAACACGCCCTCCCGCTGGCCCTCCTCGATGAGCGCGCGGAACCGCTCGTGGTAGCGGCGGCGTTCCGCGCGCACCTGCTTGTTCTTCTCCGGGCTCAGGTGGTGCATGGACCGCCAGAAGATCATCGCGTCGTCGAGGTTATCGATGGTCGTCACCACGACGTCGGCGGCGGCGTCCCGCACCCGCTTCTCGACCGGCTCGTCGGCGTCCGCGAACGCGTCGAGCCGGTCCTGCTGGAGGCGCAGCACGCGCGCGTACACCTCGTGCAGGAGGTCGTCCTTGGAGCCGAAGTAGTGATACAGGGCTCCCTTGGTGACACCGGCCGCCTCGACGATCTCCT
Source organism: Streptomyces spinoverrucosus (assembly GCF_006539505.1). Taxonomy (GTDB): domain Bacteria; phylum Actinomycetota; class Actinomycetes; order Streptomycetales; family Streptomycetaceae; genus Streptomyces; species Streptomyces spinoverrucosus. Next base: position 32,448 of record NZ_BJND01000031.1, on the reverse strand, counting down.
GCACCGAGGTGCGGTCGTAGCCCTGCTCGGCGAAGAGCCGGGTGGCGGCGGCCAGCAGCCGCTGCGGCACAGGCGTCCCGTCCGTGTCCGTCGTCCTGGGCACTGCCGCCACCTGCCTTCCGTGATGTCCTACTGACTTTCGTGAGAACGGGAGCGCAACTCCCGACGGAGGATCTTCCCACTCGCCGTCTTCGGCAAGTCGGGCAGGATCTCCACCAGCCGCGGGTACTTGTAGGCGGCCAGTCTCTCCTTGCAGTACGCCGCGAGTTCGTCCGGGTCCGGCTCGGCCCCCGGACGGAGGCTGATGTAGGCCTTGACGGTCTCTCCGCGGTAGCCGTCGGGCACCCCGACGACCGCCGCCTCGCGCACCGCCGGATGGGTGTAGAGCACGTCCTCGACCTCGCGCGGCCAGACCTTGAAGCCGGACGCGTTGATCATGTCCTTCTTGCGGTCGACGACGTAGAGCCACCCTTCGGCGTCCATGAAGCCGATGTCCCCGGTGCGCAGCTCACCGCCGGGGAAGGTCTCGGCGGTGGCGTCGGGCCGGCGCCAGTAGCCGGGCACGACCTGCGGTCCGCGGACGACGATCTCGCCCTGCTCCCCGAACGGCACCTCCGCGCCCTCGTCGTCGACGATCCGCACGACGGTGTCGGGCCCGGGCACGCCGACGGCGAGGGTCCCCGAGGCCGGGTCGACGGGCGCCTCACGGCCGGGCGGCACGGAGGCGCAGGGCGCGGTGCACTCGGTGAGCCCGTAGCCGTTGCGGATGTACGGCCCGAATCCGGCCCGGAACTTCTCCACCAGCGCGGGCGGCAGCGGCGCCCCGCCGGAGGAGATGATCCGGAAGGACGAGAAGTGGTCCGGGGTGACCGACGGATGGGCGGCCAGCGCCATGAAGGCGGTCGACGGTCCGACCGTGTAGTGCGGCCGGTGCTCGGCGAACGCGTCCAGGACGACCCCCGCCTCGAAGCGGTACGCCAGCACCAGCGTGCCCGCGCTGTTCAGACACGCCCCGAACTGGCAGACCATCCCGGTGATGTGGAACAGCGGCGCCATCGCGAAGTACACCGGCGCCTCGGGCAGCCCCAGCCCGGTCCGCTGCCGCTCGGCGTTGTACATGATGTTGCCGTGGGTGTTGGTGGCGCCCTTGGGGGTGCCGCTGGTGCCGGACGTGTAGCTGATCAGCGCGATGTCGTCCGGGCCCGGCGCGCGGCCCTCCGGCGCCTTGTTGCCCGCCCGTGCGACGGCGGTCAGGTCGTCGGCGTCCTGCGCCTGCGCCGTCCGCTCGAAGGTCAGCACGCGCGCGTCGCCCCGGGTTTGGAAGTCCAACTCGCAGGCCGTGAGCACGATCCACACCGGCGAGTCGGCCGCCGTCTCGCGCAGATACGACTCCCAGGCCCGGTCGGAGCAGATCAGCGCGGCCACCTCGCCGTCCCGCAGCACATGGCGGACCTCCCCCGACTTGTACATCGGGTTGACCGGCACGACCACCGCGCCCGCCTTCCAGGCGCCCAGCACGGCGAGCACGAAGTGCGGCGAGTTCTGCAGCAGCACGGCGACCCGGTCACCTCGCCCCACGCCGCGCGCGGCCAGGTGCCCGGCGACGGAGTCGCTCAGCTCGTCGACCTCGCGATGGCTCAGCCGCCCGTCGAAGTAGGCGAGGAACGTCCGCTCCGGTACCTCGCCCGCGACCCGGCGCAGGGCGTGCACCAGCGAGGCGTCGGGGCTGATCGGGGCCCGCTGGGCCTCGTCGAGCAGTGCCAGCCAGGGCTTGGCGGCATACCGGGAGCCGGTCACTGGGCCGCCTCCCACTTCTGCTGGAGGTGGTTCATGTTCGTCAGCCAGCGGTCCGGATCGGCGGCCCTGGCCTCGTAGTACCCGGCGACCTCGGGGTGCGGCAGGATCAGGAACCGGTCCTCCTCGATCCCCTTGAACAGCGCGTCCGCCACGTCCTGCGGCTCGATCGCGGTCGGCACCAGCACAAGGTCGCCCGCGCTGCCGGTGGCGTCGAGCATGTCGGTGCGCACGCCCTGCGGGCAGATGGCGTGCACCTTCACACCCCGGTGGCGGTACGTCAGGGACAGCCACTCCGCGAAGGCGTAGGCGCCGTGCTTGGTGACGCTGTAGGGCGCGGCACCGATCATGGTGAGCAGCCCGGCGGCCGACACGGTGGACACGAACCGCCCGCTGCCCCGCTCCAGCCAGTCGGGGAGCAGCGCCTGGGCGGCCCGCACGTGCGCCATCACATTGACGTCCCAGGCCAGCGCCCAGACCTCCTCCGGGGCCGCCTCGGAACCGCCGGAACCGACCCCGGCGTTGGCGCAGTACACGTCCACGACCCCGCCGAGCGCATCCTTGGCCTCGGCAACGATCGCGGAGGCGTCGCCGGGAACGGCGATGCCGCCAATCTCGTCGGCGACGGCCTTGGCCTTGCCCGCGTCCAGGTCGTTGACCACGACCCGACCGCCCTCGGCGGCGAACCGGCGGGCCAACGCGGCCCCGATCCCGCCCCCTGCCCCGGTGACGACCACTCCGGCACCCTGCACGGCTCCCACCATCGGCCTCCTTCGACACGCCACGACTCTGCCCCCGCGGGGGCCAGACTAACCGGTCGGTATGTGTTGAGGAAGGGTACGGCGGCCGACCCAGGGGCGCGGGGCTGTATCGATATGCGGCTCCGCCGCGTGGGCGCGACAAGCCACAGACGGCCCGCACCTTCCGAACAACCTGCGGGAGCCATACCGTGCCTCCATGCGCCTTCCCAGACGAAGTCTGCTCGCAGCAACGGCCGCCCTGACGGCGGCCTCCTCCACTCCTGCAGCCGCCAAGGAAACAGGCCACAGTCACCGCCTCCGTACCGGGTTCGAGCGCCTCGCAGAGGACGGCTACGCCCTCCTCGACGGCGACCGCGTCGGCGTCGTCACCAACCCGACCGGCGTCACCAGGGACGTACGCCACATCGTCGACGTGATGCACGCCGACGACCGTGTGAACCTCACCGCCGTCTTCGGCCCGGAGCACGGCTTCCGCGGCACCGCACAGGCCGGCGGCTCCGAAGGCCGCTACGACGACCCGGCGACCGGCCTGCCCGTCTACGACACATACGGCAAGAGCGGTCAGCCGCTGGCCGACATCTTCACGGCGTCCGGCGTGGACACGATCGTCTTCGACATCCAGGACGTGGGCGCACGCTTCTACACGTACATCTGGACCCTGTACGACTGCATGGACGCGGCCCGGCTCGCGGGCAAGCGCGTCGTCGTACTCGACCGGCCGAACCCGGTGACCGGCAGATCGGCCGAAGGCCCGGTGCTGCACAAGGAGTTCGCCACGTTCGTCGGCCGGCAGCCGATCTCGCAGGCGCACGGCATGACGGTCGCGGAGCTGGCGCTGCTGTTCAACGGGGAGTTCCTGACCTCGCCGGTGCCCCTGGACACCGTCCGCATGACCGGATGGCGGCGGTCGGACTTCTACGACGCCTCCGGCCTGCCATGGGTGCCGCCGAGCCCCAACATGCCCACGCCGGACACCGCTGTGGTGTACCCGGGCACGTGTCTCTTCGAGGGCACCAACCTCTCCGAGGGCCGCGGCACCACCCGCCCCTTCGAACTGCTCGGCGCGGACGGCATCGACCGCCGGTGGGCCGAGGCGGCGAACGAACTCGACCTGCCTGGCGTGCACTTCAGGGAGGCGTACTTCGCGCCCACCTTTTCCAAGTTCCAGGGCAAGACCATCGGCGGCGTACAGCTCCATGTGCACGACAGGACGGCGTTCGACCCGGTCCGCACCGGCATCGGCCTCCTGATCACCGCCCAGCGGACCTGGAGCGGCTTCGCCTGGCGCTCGGACAACTGGATCGACAAGCTCACCGGCTCCACACTCGTCCGCACGATGATCGACTCCGGGGCGTCCACCGACGACGTGGTGGCGGGCTGGCAGCGGGAGCTTGCGGCGTTCCGGAAGACCCGGAAGCAGTACCTCCTCTATCGCTGAGCCGCACGCCATGACGTATGGCCAAGCAGGCCCGTTAGCAGGACGATGCGACCGCATCGCACCGCTTGGGGGACTTGGGGGCCTGTCATGGCGGATCCGGCAATGAGCGTGACTCCGTACTGGGAGCTGACCTTCGACGCGGACGGCGACGTGCACGGCCGGCAGCGGGACCGGCTGGTCGCCGGCGTGACGGACCGCGGCGTGCGCGATCTGATCGTGTTCGCGCACGGCTGGAACAACGACCGCCCGGGCGCCACCCGGCTGTGCAGCGCCTTCTTCGCCCCGATCCCGGGCCTCGCGCCGAAGGCCCGGATCGGGTACGTGGGGGTGCTCTGGCCGTCGATGCGGTTCGCGGACGAGCCGATCCCGAACTTCCCGCGGACCGTGGCGGCCGAGCTGCCGCGCCCGCCGGCGCTGGACAAGGACACCCGGCACGCGCTGCTGGAGACGTTTCCGGGGCGGGCGACGGTGATCGACCAGCTCGCCCGGCTGCTGGACCAGCAGCCGCGCCAGGACGCCGAATTGGAAGAGTTCGGGCGGCTGGTGCGGCTGCTGGTGGAGGTGGTGCCGCCGGGGCCGCAGGCGCTGTTCGGGGCGGACACGCTGGCGGAGGGCGTGCCGCAGGACGAGCCGGGCATGTTCTCGGCGCCGGTGGCGGCGGTGTGCGAGGAGTTCGCGGCGGCGCTGGCCCGCCAGTCACCGGCCTTCTCGTTGCCCAACCCGTGGGACGGCGCGCAGGAACTGCTGCGGCAGGCGACGTACTACGCGATGAAGCGCCGCGCCGGGACGGTGGGCGAGCGGGGGCTGGGCCGGGTGGTCGGGCAACTCGCCGCGGCGGCGCCCGGGGTGCGGGTGCATCTGGTCGGGCACAGCTTCGGGGCGCGGCTGGTGTCGTTCGCACTGCGCGGGCTGCCCGAGGGCGTGCGGACGGTCAAGTCCGTGACGCTGCTCCAGGGCGCCTTCTCGCACTACGCGTTCGCGGCCCGACTGCCGCACGACACGCGCGCGGGAGGGATGCTGCAGGGCCAGTACAACCGTGTCGACGGGCCCCTCGTGTGCTGTCACTCCCGCCATGACGCGGCCCTCGGCACGTTCTATCCGCTGGCTTCGCGGATGGCGGGCGACGATCAAGGGGTCGCCGCGGGTCTGGATCTCGGGCGGGTGCTGGGCGAGAGGTGGGGTGCGATGGGGTTCGGCGGCATCCGGGCGGTGCCGGGCACGCGCGCGTGCACCCTGGCCGACGCGCTGCGCAAGGGGCTGCCCGCCGCCGGGTGCGTCAACGTCGACGCGGCGGCGGTGGTCCGCCGGGGCGGGCCGCCGGCCGGGGCGCACAGCGACATCGTGCACCGGGAGTTGGCGCAGGTCGTGCTGGCGGCGGGCCGCATCGGCAGACCCGCCGCCGCATGAGAGATCACCTGTGCGCGGAAAACCGGCTCACCTGTGGGACGTGAACTCCACGACCTGCTGGTACGTCGGCCGGTTCTGCCAGCTGATCTTTCCGTGCCCGATCCCGCCCAGCGGACGGTGGATGACCGAGTCGGCACACCACTGATCGCCCGCCCCGCACTGGTCGTCGCCGGGGTAGACCTGGGCGGCGGTCCGGCCCGCGGCCTCCTTCAGGGTGCTGATCAGCGTGTCCCGGCAGGCGCTGAGGCTGCCGTCGCCGCAGTAGGTGCGGGCGAGCGGCCCCTGGACCTGCTCACCGAGCAGCGTACGAATGTCCTTGTCGACATAGCTCCACCACCCGTACTGGAAGGCGCTTCCGGCGTGTGAGCCGGTCGGGCCGTGGGCGGCGGACGGGGACTCGTCGACCGGCAGGTTGGCGGTGATCGCGGAGAACAGGTCGCTGCCCAGGCCGGGTTCGAACTCGGCCTTCACCAGCAGCGGCCACCAGGCGTCCAGGATGCGGATCGCGTCGGCGTGGGCGTATGTCTTCGAACCCGCCGAGGTCTCCGTACGCCGGGAGCCCGCCGACACCCATTCCGAGAGCTTGCTCACCGCCGCCGCGGCCGCCGTATCGGTCACCGGCGAGCTGTTGATCACCTTCAGCAGCTTCGGCAGGACATCCTCGGCCCGCAGATCGGCGAGTCCCGCCTCGGCCATCGCCTTGACCAGCGAGGCCCGTGTCACGCCCCCGTCCTCGACGAGCCGCTTCACCCGGTCGTCGAGCAGATTGCCGCGGTGCACCGACCCGTTGCCCCAGGGCGCGGCCGCGTAGTCCTCGGCCTGCTTGTTGTTCCAGGAGATGTAGTAGTCCTGGTCGATCGAGTTCGGATGCTGGGACGGCGGGGTGTAGGAGGCGGTGTTGGTGTCCGGGTTCCAGTTCCGCCACTCGTACGCCGGCCGCGCCCACACCGGGAACTCCGCGTCGACGCCGTTCGCGCGGACCGGGTTGTCGCCGCTGTTGTAGTACGCGGTGTGCTCGGAGTCGGCGTAGAACCAGTTGAAGGTGTAGTTGATGTTCTGCACCGCCCTCTGGAAGCTCTCGGGGCCCGTCACGTAATCCGGGTCGTTCAGCATCTGGAAGCCGATGATCGAGTCGGCCTCGTGCAGGAAGGACGAGCGCAGGGTGGTGTAGGCGACCTTCTTGCCGCCGACGGTCGCGCGATGGGTGACGGGGCCGTACTCGGTCCGCCAGACGCGCATGGTGTACGACCCCTCCGCCGTCCCGTCGGCCACGGTGGGCTTCCAGGCGTTCTTCTGCTCGACCTTCTCCATCGGCGTGCAGGTGCCGCGGTAGAGGTAGTGGTAGTCGTCCTGGCAGAGTTCGACGGCGTAGGTGTCGATGATGTCCTGGCCGGAGGTGGTCGCGCTCCAGGCGTAGTCCTGGCCCCGGCCCAGTTCGACGTAGAAGCTCAGGCCCGCGAAGGAGGCGCCGCGGGCGCTGATGCCGGGGCCCTGGATCTCCTGGAGCATCAGCAGCTGCGGGGCGAAGTAGCCGGTCTGCGGGCCGAAGACGGCGATCGGATGGCCGCTCGCGGTGTGCTCGCCGCTCACCACCAGCGCGTTGGACATTCCGCGCCGGGCGGAGGTGACGGCGTCCGCGGCGGCGTCGGCCGAGGCGTCCGTGGCGCTTGACGAAGCCGCGCTGCCCGTACGGTCGTACACCAGCTGTTCCTGGGTCACCGAACCGGCGTCGGGCAGGGCCGTGCCCTGCGGGTCGGCGGGCTTCTGGCCGTACGGATAGCTGCCGTCGTGGACGGTGAGGACGGCCTCGGGGTCGTTGCGCATCCGGAAGGACTCCCACACCCGGGTGCCCTCCGCCACGCCGTACTTGGACTGCGCGGCGAGCAGCGAGAGCGCGTTGTTGACCTCGCCTCCGCCGCCCGCGCCGAACAGCGCGCCGATCACGGAGGCCAGGGCGACCAGGTCGGTGGGCTTGAACTTCTCGATGGTGCCGGCGTTGGTGATGGAGTCCTTGTGGCCGGTCAGGACGTACTCGCCAGGGAAGTAGCGGCCGCTGTCGGAGGCGTCGATATAGGCGTTGATGCCGTCGACGTAGGCGTTGACGTCGGCCAGTGCCTGCCGGCCGCGCTCGCCGTGCGCGGCGACGGCGTTGTCTATCTGCGCCTGGAGGTCGGCCTCGGTGTAGGGCGCGCTGCGCCAGAACTGCTGCTCCAGGCCCTGGTTGGAGGCGGCGCCGCCCGCGAAGGAGGTCAGCTGTCCGCGTCCGACGTGGCGGAAGACGTCCATCAGCCACAGCCGGTCCTCGGCGGCCGCATAGCCGGCGCCGAACTCCGTGCCGTATCGAGTGGTACCGGTGATGTGCGGCACGCCCGCCTTCTTGTCGCGGACGATCGTCACATCGCTGCGCCCGGCCGGACGGACGGTGGAGGCCACCTGGTCGGCGGGGACCCCGAAGGACGCGTCGTTGAAGAAGGTGCTGATGGTGGAGTCGGTGAGGCCGGAGTATCCGGTGGCCAAGTTCGCGTACGGGCCGAGCTGGTCGTCGGCGTGCGCGGGCTGGGTGCCGAAGGCCTGGTGGAGCAGGATCTGGGCGAGGGTGGCGTTGCCGTTCTGGCCGGGCGGCAGGATGTCCGCGCACTGGCCGCCGCAGTGGTCGTCGACCACCGCCGCTTCGGCGGCCGGGGCGGCCGTGGCGGCCGCCGCTGGGGAAAGCGGGGACAAAAGACCGGCAATCAGGACGCATACGGAAGCGGTCTTCAGGAACCCGAGGGATCTGTGGGGAGTTCTCAGTCTGTCTAGCGCGTTACGTGGGGTGCGCCGTGGCATGGCAGCTCCTCCCGACATGGGGTGGGCCGGACGTTACCGCCGGTTATCCCCGGCTTTGAAGATGAACATGCGTCACTTTCAACGGAGGACAACGGAGGACATCGGATGGAGCCGAATCGCTGGTCGATACGTCTATTCGGCGACGTCCGTACGACGACGCCGAAGTGACCGAAGTACAGGTGCAGGTGTGACGGAGGTGCAGGGCGATGGCCGGTTTCCGGAGTCTGGCGAGACAGGTACGCGACCCCCGGTGCGATCTGGCGCTACGGCGCTATTCGCTGCGCAAGTGCCTTGAGCGGTTCGCCCCCTACGGGCACCGGGCGACGTGGGACCACTTGTGCACCCGGGCCGGGTTCGGCCCGGAGGACCGTTCTCCCGATCCGGCGCGGCTCGTGGCCGCGTTGGAGGAGCTGGAGGAGGCGCGGGCGGTGTGGCTGGCCTATGAGGTCGAGTTCGCCGAGCGCCGCAAGAAGGAGAAGCACGACGGGCTGCGCCGGCCGGGCACGGTGGACGACTGGCACCGGCTGACCTGGGGCGGGTTCGGGGTCGCCTGGTGCGACGACCCCGAGGTGCACCCGGACGAGCCACTGGCGGAGGTGCTGCGGCGACTGATCGCCGCGCTGGAGCGCGAGCCCGGATCGGCGTGCCCCGTGTGTGACGGGGAGCGCCTGCTGTGGAAGTACGACCTGGACCACGAGCCGTCATCGGGCCCGGTCTGCACGGACTGCGGAATCCTCGTCCCGCGCCCCGTGCTCACCCCCGAGGCCCTGGCGTACGCCAGGCGCGAACGGCTGCTGATGTCCGCCTAGTTCATGAGGGAGCGGTGCGAAGGGGATGCCGCACCGTTCCCGATCCCGACGGCGCGGGCCGGGCGCCGAGCGACGGTAGCAGCCGGTAAACGGGTCGCACCACCCTTTTCGGTTACGGACAGTTGGAGGCGATGAAACCCAGCTGAGCAACCGAGGGGACCCCATGTCGACGCTGCGCGTCACCGCCGAAGTGCTGACCGTCCACGAGCATCCCAACGCCGATGCGCTCGACCTGGCCCAGGTGGGCCTGTACCGAGCCGTCGTCGCCAAGGGTGCGTACCGCACCGGCGATGCCGCGGTCTACATCCCCGAGCAGGCCGTGCTCCCGGCCGAGCTGATCGAGGAGCTGGGGCTGACCGGGCGACTGGCGGGCAGCAGGGCGGACCGGGTCAAAGCGGTACGGCTGCGTGGTGAGCTGTCGCAGGGCATCGTGTGCCGCCCGAAGGCGCTGGCGGACGTCGACCTGGCGGCTGCCGCGGCGGACGGGACCGACTTCGCGGAGCTGCTGGGCATCACCAAGTGGGTGCCGCCGGTACCGCCCACGATGAACGGCGACATCGAGTCCGCGCCCGACCTGCTGCCCTGGGTCGACATCGAGAACGTCCAGCGCTATCCGGACATCTTCACGCCCGGTGAGCCGGTGGTACTGACCGAGAAGCTGCACGGTTCGGCGTGCCTGGTGACGTATTTCGCGGACGAGGACCGGGTGTTCGTCTCCTCCAAGGGCTTCGGGGCGAAGTCGCTGGCGCTGCAGGAGGACCCGCGCAATCTGTACTGGCGCGCGGTGCGCGGGCACGGCGTCGCCGAGGTCGCGGCGCGGCTCGCCGAGCGGCTGGGGGCGCGGCGGGTCGGCATCTTCGGTGAGGTATTCGGCGCGGGGGTGCAGGACCTGACGTACGGCGCGGACGGGCGACGCGACACCCTCGGGTACGCCGTGTTCGACGTGTCCGCGGAGATCGACGGGCAGGTGCGGTGGCTGGACGCGGCGGAACTGGTCGGCGGGGAGCTGCCGTTGGTGCCGCGGCTGTTCGCCGGGGCGTACGACATCGAACGGGTGCTGGAGTTCGCCTCCGGCCGCGAGACGGTGTCCGGGCGGGAGCTGCATCTGCGGGAGGGCGTGGTGATACGTCCGGCCGTGGAGCGGTACAGCCCGGTGACCGGAGGGCGGGCGATCGCGAAGGCGGTGAGCCCGGCGTATCTGACGCGGAAGGGCGGGACCGAGTACGAGTGACCGCCGGGGAGGGCGGTGCCGGTGAGGCGCTGATGGGCAACCCCCGCGCTACGGGTTACCGCCCGCGCCCGCCCGTACCGCCCCACCGGCGCACTGCCGGCGGAGGGACGCAGTGGCCAGGCGCCGCGGCAGTTTGCGGCGGCGCCGGGTGGGTGCGGCGGAGCCGGGTGGGTGCGGCAGCGGGCGCCGCTGAGCGACCACCCCTAGGGCCTGTTGCGAAAGTCCCGCCTGCCCCGCGACGCCCGGCACGCACCGTCGCCGCACCGAGAGCACGCACCGAACGCCGCAGGGCCGCCCTCCGGGCGGACGACGGGACTTTCGCAACAGGCCCTCGCGCACAGCTTTCCGACGGCTCCTGCTCCCCGTTTCCGCGGTGCTCGCGGCTATCCCGCCTTCGGGCGTTCCACCAGTAGGCGCGAGCCTGCCAGGCGTTCGCCGAAGGCGTCGTCGGGGTTGGACAGGACGCAGGTGTCCAGGGAGAGGCAGCCGCAGCCGATGCAGTCCGTGAGGTGGTCGCGCAGCCGGTTGAGCTGCTTGATCCGCTGATCCAGCTCCGAACGCCAGGCCTCGGACAGGCGCGCCCAGTCGTCCCGGGTGGGCGTGCGCTCCTCGGGCAGCTCGGCGAGCGCCTCACGGATCGTGGCCAGCGGTATGCCGACCCGCTGGGCGGCCCGGATGAAGGCGACGCGGCGCAGCGTGTCACGGGTGTAGCGGCGCTGGTTGCCCGCAGTGCGACGGCTGCTGATCAGGCCCTTGGCCTCGTAGAAGTGCAGGGCGGAGACGGCGGCGCCGCTGCGGGCGGCGAGCTGGCCGACCGTGAGCTCGTGGATCTTCTCGTGAATCTGGGGCACCTCTCGAAGCCTACCGAGTCCCTGCCGGGGCCCGGTCCGTTGACAGGGGCCCACCGCCCGACCATGCTAAGCAGTTGCTTAGACATAGGCATCAGACTTCGCTACGCGAGAGGCCGGGACATGGCAGAGCCGAGGATCTTCACGTCCGTCGACGAGCTGAAGGCGGCGGTGGGCGAGCAGCTGGGGTACACCGACTGGCTGGAGATCGACCAGAAGCGGATCGATCTGTTCGCCGAGGCCACCGGTGACCACCAGTGGATCCACATCGACCCGGAGAAGGCCGCCACGGGCCCCTTCGGCACCACGATCGCGCACGGCTACCTCACGCTCTCCCTGCTGCCGCTCTTCGGACCGCAGCTGATCCGCGTCGAGGGCATGAAGATGGGCGTCAACTACGGCACGAACAAGGTCCGTTTCCCCGCCCCCGTCCCGGTCGGCTCCCGGCTGCGCGCCACCGCGCGGATCACCGGAGTCGAGGACGTGACCGGCGGCGTCCAGGTGAGCGTCGCGTTCACCGTGGAGCGCGAGGGCGGGGACAAGCCGGTGTGCGTGGCCGAGTCGGTGTCGCGGTACTACCTCTGAGCGGCACTACCGAAGCGGCGCCTGTCGCTGGGCGGCTACTTCCCCGCCGCTGGGGCCTTGTGCGCCCCCACCATCCGCAGCACGAGGTCGGCGTACAGCGCGCCGACCTCGTCGGGCGTCCAGGGCCCCGCGATGTTGAACCAGCGGGCGACGTCGATGCACAGCGACAGCACGGCGAGCGTCGTACCCCGCACGTCGAGCACCTCGAACTCGCCCGCCGCGATGCCGTCCTCGATGATGCCGCGCACCTCGGCGTCGCACTGCCGGCGCAGCGCGACGATCTCCGCGCGGGCGTCGGGGCCGAGGGAGTCGAGCTCGTACTGCACCACACGCGCGGTGGTACGCCCCCCGGCGTGCCAGCGGACGAAGGAGCTCACCGCGTCGGCGAGCCGCTCGGTCGCGGTGCCCTCGCGGCGGGCCGCCGTGCGCAGGATGTCGAGGGCCCGCTCGTGGCCGATCCTGCTGATGCGGTGCAGCAGCTCTTCCTTGGTCTTGTAGTGGATGTAGAGCGCGGCCGGGCTCATCCCGGCGCGGCCCGCGATGTCACGGGTCGTCGTGGCGTGGTAGCCGCGCTCGGCGAAGGCCTCCACGGCGGCGACCAGCAGTCGCCGGGCCGCCTCAGGGGTGACCTCGGCCCACGGCTGCATCTCGCCGCCGGCCGTCTCCTCCGCCGTACTCATCGCTCGCTCGCCCCTCTCGCTGCCGAAGCCACCACCATACCGCCGAAGGTGAGCGAGCGCTTAGCAAGGCCGCTCAGAGCTTCTGACCCAGCTCCTGCCGGTCCCGGATGACCTTGGCGAGGGTGAAGGCGGACGTGACGAGATAGAGGACGGCGATACCGAGGAAGGCGCGCACCCAGGGGTCGGCCTCCAGCTGGAAGATGCCGATGGCGGTCGCGGCCAGGGCGACGGCGAACGACGCGACGGCCTGTCCGTAGAAGGCGGCCGTGTTCTGCTGCTTGACCGGTGTGTCAATCATGGGCACCAGCATGGGCGCACGTGGCCCGCACCACATCCGCTCAGATACTCAGATGCGCAGATACTCGGATCAGAACGCCGAGACCCCCGTCAGCGCCCGCCCGATGAGCAGCTTCTGGATCTGGCTCGTGCCCTCGTAGAGGGTCATCACACGGGCGTCGCGCAGCAGTTTGCCCACCGGGTACTCGTCGATGTAGCCGTAGCCGCCGAAGACCTGCAGGGCGTTGTTGGCCGCGCGCACGGCCGCCTCCGAGGCGAACAGCTTGGCCTTGGAGGACTCGGTGGTGAAGGGCAGGCCGCGGTCGATCAGGTCGGCGACCCGCCAGGTCAGCAGCCGGGCCGCGTCGACGTCCACGGCGATGTCGCTGATCAGCTCCTGGACGAGCTGGTGATGGGCGATGGACTTGCCGAACTGCTCGCGCTCGCCAGCGTATTGAACCGCCGCGTCCAGTGCGGCCTGGGCTATGCCGACACAGCCCGCCGCGACCGACATCCGCCCCTTGGCGAGGGCCGACATGGCGACGGAGAAGCCCTTCCCCTCCGGGCCGAGCATCGCGGCAGCGGGGACGCGGACGTCCTCCAGCACCAGTTCGGCGGTGGCCTGGCCGCGCAGACCGAGTTTGCCGTGGACGGTACGGCGGGTCAGCCCGGGGGTGTCGGTGGGGACGAGGAAGGCGGAGACGCCCTTGTGGCCGGGCGCGTCGGTGGAGCGGGCGAAGAGCAGGACGACGTCGGCCCAGGTGCCGTTGGTGATGAACATCTTGGCGCCGTTGATGACGTAGTCACCGCCGTCGCGGACCGCCCGGGTGGTCAGGTTGCCCGCGTCGGAGCCGGTGCCCGGCTCGGTCAGGCCGAAGCATCCGACGTACTCGCCCGAGGTCAGGCCCGGCAGCCAGCGCCGCTTCTGCTCCTCGCTGCCCCAGGCGGCGACGGTCTTGGCGACCAGGCCGAGGGAGACGGAGACGATGCCGCGCACGGAGGAGTCACCGCGGCCGAGTTCCTCCGTGACCAGGCAGTAGGCGAGATGGTCGCCGCCGCTGCCGCCGTACTCCTCGTCGATGGTCAGGCCGAGGAAGCCGACCTCGCCGAGCTTCTTGATGATCCCCCGGTCGACGTCCTCCGCGCGGTCCCAGGTGATGACGTGAGGGGCGATCTCACGGTCCACGAAGTCCCGGGCGAGCTGCCGTACGGCGGTCTGCTCCTCACTGAGCTCCAGGTTCATGACACATCACCCCACGCATTGAAGGCACAGCTTGAACGTCGTACATTTAAATTAGCACTGCTAGTTTCTTGCTCAGCCCTACTATGTGCGCCATGGCCCGACCGCGCAAGCCCCTGCTCAGCACCGACCGGATCGTCGAGGCGGCCCGGGCGCTGGTGGACACGGAGGGCCTCGCGGCCGTCTCCACCCGGCGGCTCGCGGCCGAACTGGGCGTCAGCGGGCCGTCCCTCTACAACCACTTCCGCACCAAGGACGAGATCCTTGAGGCGGTCGCCGACTCGGTCAGCGCGCAGGTCGATCTGACGATGTTCGAGGACGGCCGGGACTGGCGGACCGCGCTGCACGACTGGGCGGTCTCCTACCGCGCCGCCCTGCGCGACCACCCGAACATCGTCCCGGTCCTGGCCCGCGGCCCCGGCCGCCGCCCGGCCGCGCTGCGGCTCGCGGACGCGGTCTACGGCGCGATGGTCGACGCGGGCTGGCCGCCGGCGCAGGCCACCTCCATCGGCGCGCTGATGCGGTACTTCATCATGGGCTCCGCGCTCGGCTCGTTCGCCGGGGGCTTCGTGACCGACGAGAGCGCGTACGACCCCGCCGACTATCCCCATCTCGGGCAGGCGCATCTCCTCGCCGAGCGGCAGGAGAAGATCGACGAGCGGGCGTTCGAGACGGGGCTCAGCGCGCTGCTGGACGGGTTGGCGCAGCAGTACGAGCAGGTCGCACGGCCCGCGTAAGGACGGTTCGGCGGGCCCCGAAACGTGGGTGCCCCATGCTGGGTACATGACCTCCAGGGACCCCCGGGCACCGGCGCTCGCGCAGCTTGCCGGGCTGATCGCCGACGAGACACGGGCCGCCTGTCTGCTGGCGCTGCTCGACGGGCGGGCGTGGACCGCCGGTGAGCTGGCACGGCATGCGGGGGTCGCCGCGTCGACGGCGAGCGAGCATCTCGGCAAGCTGATCGCGGGCGGAGTGCTGGCCGAGGAACGGCAGGGGCGGCACCGGTACGTACGGCTGGCCGACGCGCGGATCGCGCAACTGGTGGAGGATCTGGCCGCGCAGGTCGCGCCCGATGCCGTGGCCCGGCGGCCGAACGGGCTGCGCGAGGCGAGCGCCGGGTCGGCCATGGCCCGCGGCCGCACCTGCTACGACCATCTCGCCGGCCGCCTCGGCATCACGGTCACCGACGCGCTGACCGCACGCGGGCTGCTGCGGCAGGACACCGGGTTCGCACTGACGGACGCCGGGCTCGGGTGGTTCGACAGCGCCGGGATCCGCCTCGACCGCACCGGCCGCCGCCCGCTGGCCCGCGCCTGCCTGGACTGGACCGAACGCCGCCCGCATCTCGCGGGAGTCGCGGGCGCGGCGCTGTGCCGGCACGCCCTCGACACCGGCTGGTGTGTGCGCATCGGCTCCGAGCGGGCGGTGAAGGTGACTCCGCCGGGGGAGCGGGCGCTGAAGGAGCTGCTCGGTGTCGACGCGGCGGCGCTGCGCTGATCGGCTACTGGAGTAAGGGTTTCTCTGATGTGCCGAGTGCAGGAGCATCGTGGCTTGTCGCGCAGTTCCCCGCGCCCCTTGAGGGGCGATGCCGGCGACCCCGTCCGAAATCCGCGAGCCTCCCGATCCACCATCTCCTAGCCTCTGGAGCATGATGAACGTCTCCCGCCGTACCCAGCTGCTGGCCACCGGCGCCGCCACCGTCACCGTCGTGCTGTGGGCCTCCGCCTTCGTCTCGATCCGCAGCGCGGGTGCCGCGTACTCGCCGGGCGCGCTGGCGCTCGGGCGGCTGCTGTCGGGAGCCCTGGTGCTGGGGGTGTTCCTCCTCGTACGACGCGAGGGGTTGCCGCCGAGGTCGGCCTGGCGCGGGATCGCGATATCGGGCGTGCTGTGGTTCGGCTTCTACATGGTCGCCCTCAACTGGGGCGAACAGCAGGTCGACGCCGGTACGGCGGCCCTGGTCGTGAACGTCGGGCCGATCCTCGTCGCGCTGCTCGCGGCGCGGCTGCTCGGTGACACGATGCCGCCTCGGCTGCTGGCGGGCATGGCGGTGTCGTTCGCGGGTGCGGTGACCGTGGGGCTTTCGATGTCGGGCGGGGGCGGGTCGTCGGTGCTTGGGGTGGTGCTGTGTCTGCTGGCCGCCGTCGGTTACGCCGGCGGCGTCGTGGCGCAGAAGCCCGCGCTCGGGCACGCCAGCGTGCTGCAGGTGACGACGTTCGGGTGTCTCGTCGGGGCGGTGGCCTGTCTGCCGTTCGCCGGGCAGTTGGTGGCGGACGCGGCCGACGCTCCGCTCTCGGCGACGCTCAACATGGTCTATCTCGGCGTGTTCCCGACCGCGTTGGCCTTCACCACGTGGGCGTACGCCCTGTCCCGTACGACCGCCAGCCGCATGGGTGCGACGACGTACGCCGTCCCCGCCCTGGTCGTGCTGATGTCGTGGCTGGCGCTGGGCGAGGTGCCCGGGCTGCTCACGCTGGCGGGCGGGGCGCTGTGCCTGGCGGGGGTCGCCGTGTCGCGGTCCCGGACGCGGTCCGCTCGGGTCGTGGCGGCCGCGCCACAACCCGAGCAGACCCGGGAGTCAGCGTGAACGCGCCCGATCCGCAAGTACCTTGATGGACAGCAGCGCGATCACGGCGAGGCCGATGATGTAGCCGGACACCGCCATCGACGTGCCGGTCGCCTCCAGGAGCAGCACCATGATGAACGGGGCGAGTCCGCCGCCGCCCACGGCCGCGATCTGGTAGCCGAGGGAGGCGCCCGTGTAGCGCATCTCGGGCGTGAACAGCTCGGCGAACAGGGCGGCCTGGGGGCCGTACATGATGCTGAGGAAGCAGCTGGCGACGAAGGTGCCGACGGCCAGCCACAGCAGTGAACCGGTGTCGATCAGCAGGAACAGCGGTACGGCCCACAGCGCGATGCCCACCGCGCCGAGCGCGTAGATCCTGATCCGGCCGACGCGGTCGGAGAGCGCGGCCGAGGCGGGGATCAGGACGAGCTGAGTGAGGCTGACACAGAGGGAGACGGTGAGGACCGCGCCGCGGTTCATGTCGAGTTCGCGGGTGGTGTAGTCGAGGACACCGGTGATGAGGATGTAGAACGTCGCGGTGTTCACGGCGAAGGAGCCGCCGGCGAGCAGGACCGTGCCGAGGTGGTGGCGCAGGATGGTGCGCAGCGGGCTGCTCTGCTCCGACTTCTCCTGCTCGGCCAGCGCCTTCTCCGCCTCCCGGAACTCTGGGGTCTCCTCGACGCGGGTGTGGATGTACCAGGCGAGGCCGAGCACGAGGACGCCGACCAGGAACGGCACCCGCCAGCCCCAGGCCGCGAAGGCGGACTCCGAGGTGAGGGCGCCGGCCAGCAGGAAGACCGAGTTGGCGGTCACCACGCCGATGGGCACGCCGAGTTGGACGACGCTGCCGTAGACGCCGCGCTTGCCCTCGGGGGCGTACTCGGTGGCCAGCAGCATCGCGCCACCCCACTGGGCGCCGACGGCGACGCCCTGCGCGACGCGGAGAAGGACGAGGAGGATCGGCGCGGCGACGCCGATCGTCTCGTACGTCGGCAGCAGGCCGATGCCGGTGGTGGCGACGCCCATGAGCGTGAGCGCGAGGACCAGCATCGGCTTGCGGCCGCGCTTGTCGCCGAGGTGACCGGCGACGATGCCGCCGATGGGGCGGGCTAGGAAGCCGACGGCGAAGGTGGCGAAGGCGGCGAGTACACCGGCGGTGGAGCTGCCTGCGGGGAAGTACAGGTCGCCGAGGATCAGGGCGGCGGCGATGCCGAAGACGAAGTAGTCGTACCACTCGACGGCCGAGGCGAGCGCGGCGGCGGTGGCGACCCGGCGGCGGTGCGGGGTGGCCGGGGTGGTGGTGAGCGGCTGGGCGGAAGGTGCCGTGTCCATGCGTGCACACTCCGGTGGGTGCGGGGACGGGACGGGGGGCGGCTGGGATTTCCGGGAACGTACTGACCGGACGGTATGGACGTCAACGGGTCGTGCGGGAGGAGTTTTGCCTGTACATGGCACGGAGAGCCGTCGGGGCGTGCCGAAGGCCCGGCCCTCGGAAGGGGGCCGGGGCGCGCGGCGGCGGGTGCGGGGCGGGGGCCCGCGCTGCGCCCTGTCGTCACATTCCCGCCTGCCCGGCGACGCCCGGCCGCACTCCCCCAAGGCCTCCGGGCGGGCGACGGAAGGTGACGACAGGTCCTAGAAGACCACCAGCGCCCGTCCCCCCTTGCCCGCCAGCATGTTCTCGAATGCCGCCGGAATGCCGTCCAGAGCGATCCGCTCCGTGACCAGCGCCGACAGGTCGAGGCGGCCCGCGCGGATGTGGTCGGCCAGGACCGGCAGGTCCTGCTCGGGGTTGGAGTTGCCGTAGACGCAGCCCGAGAGGGTGCGGCCCCAGTGGAAGATCTCCAGGGCGTTGAAGGTGACCTGCTGGTCCTTGCCGCCGATGCCGACCACCGTCGTGCGGCCGCCGCGGCGGGTCGACTCCCAGGCGGTGCGGATGGTGACCGCCCGGCCCACGCACTCCACGGCCACGTCGACGCCCTGCTTGCCGGTCAGGGCGCGGATCTCGCGGGCGGTGGTGTCGGAGGCGACGACGTAGTCGGTGGCGCCGGCCGCGCGGGCCAGTTCCTCCTTCTCCAGGGAGACGTCCACCGCGATGATCCGCGACGCGCCCGCGATGCGCGCCGACTGCAGCGCCGCGAGGCCCACCCCGCCGACGCCGAACACCGCGACCGTCTCGCCGGGCCGCACCTTCGCCGAGTGGTGGACGGCGCCGTAGCCCGTGAGGACCGCGCAGCCCAGGAGCGCCGCGTCGGTCAGGGGCACGTCCGGTGGGGCGGGCAGCGCGCAGGACGTCGGCACCACCGTCTCCTCGGCGAACGCGGCCACGTTCAGCCCGGGGTGCAATTCGGCGCCGTCGGACGTGCGGTGGGCGTGGACGCCGGCGGAGCCGTTCAGGGCGTTGGCGCACAGCCACACCTCGCCGCGTGCGCAGGCGGGGCAGTCGCCGCAGGACGGGGCCCAGTTGAGGACGACGCCGTCGCCCGGCGCGAGATGGGTGACCCCTTCGCCGACGGCGACGACCGTGCCGGCGCCCTCGTGGCCGAGGACGGCCGGGACCGGGACGCGCATGGTGCCGTTGGACAGGGAGAGGTCGGAGTGGCAAACCCCGGCCGCGGCGAGGCGGACCCGGACCTGGTCGGGGCCGGGCTCGGGAAGGTCGATCTCCGTGACCTCCAGCGGGGCACCGACAGCCGGAAGGACGGCGGCACGCACAGCCATGACAGTGAACTCCCTTAGAACTGGAGGGACTTGGTCTGGAGATACTCGGCCAGGCCGTGCACGCCGAGTTCCCGGCCCACGCCCGACTGCTTGTACCCACCGAAGGGCGCGAGCGGGTTGAAGCGGCCGCCGTTGATGTCGACCTGGCCCGTCTCCATCCGGCGCGCGAAGGCCACCGCCTCCGCTTCGTCGCCCGCCCAGACCGCGCCGGCGAGCCCGTACACCGTGCCGTTGGCGATCCGCAGGGCGTCGTCCTCGTCCTCGTAGCGGAGGATCGACAGGACCGGCCCGAAGATCTCCTCCTGGGCAATGGTCATCTCCGGCGTGACGTCCGCGAAGACGGTCGGGCTGACGAAGTAGCCACGCTCACGCGGGGCTTCGACGCCGCCCGCGACGAGCCGGGCGCCCTCGGCCACGCCCTTCTCGATGTAGCCGCGCACCCGGTCCCGCTGCCGGGCGTTCACGAGGGGCCCGATGCGCTCGCCGTACTTGGCGGCCGCGGCGACGGCCAGCTCGACGGCGGCGGTGTACTGCGAGGAGTGCACCAGCATCCGGGTCCACGCGCTGCACGTCTGCCCGGAGTTGGACATGACATTGGCGACGCCGACGTTGACGGCCCGGCCCAGGTCGGCGCTGGGCAGGATGACGTTGGCGGACTTGCCGCCCAGCTCCAGGGCGACCTTCTTCACCGCGGCCCCGGCCGTGGCGGCGATCTGCCTGCCCACGGCCGTGGACCCGGTGAAGGAGACCATGTCGACCCCGCGATGCTCGGCGAGCGCCTGCCCGGCCACCGGGCCGAGGCCGGTGACCAGGTTGAAGACTCCGGCCGGGAAGCCCGCCTCGTGCACCGCCTCCGCGAAGGCCTGCGCGGTCAGGGGGGTGTCCTCGGCGGGCTTCAGTACGACCGTGCAGCCCGCGGCGAGGGCCGGGGCGACCTTGGCGACGATCTGGTGCAAGGGGTAGTTCCACGGCGTGATCGCGCCGACCACGCCGACCGGCTCCTGGTAGACGGTCGAGTTGCCGACCTTCTCCTCGAAGGCGTACGTCGCGGCCAGTTCGGCGTACGAGCCCGCGACCGCGATCGGCGCGCCCATGTGCACCGCCTGCGAGAAGGCCAACGGCGAACCCAGCTCGGCGGTGATCGTCTCGGCGATCTCGTCCTTGCGGGCGGTCAGCACGTCCCGAAGGGCGGCCAGGCGCGCGGACCGCTCGGCGGGCGGCGTGGCGGACCAGGCCGGGAATGCGGCGCGAGCGGCCCGCACGGCCCGGTCCACGTCCTCGGCGGTGCCCGCGGGGACCCGGCCGAAGATCTCCTCGTCGGCCGGGTTCACGACCTCGATCTCGTCCTGGCCTGCGGCGGGGCGCCAGGCACCGTCGATGTACATCCCGTCCCGGGCCTTCATGGCCCACCTCCCGAACTGCGGCGTCGTCGGCACGTCGGCACCCAAACTAGCGGCGATAGTTTTTCGGCGCCAGGGCCCGCCGAGAGGGTACGGGACCGGCTCAGAAGTCGACCCGCACTTGATCGTCCACGCGCCCAACCGACTCTTGCCCGAAGGCCTTCTCGTAGTCCCGGCGGATCTCCTCGATCTTCCGGTCCCTGGCCGCCGCCTCGCCCACCGGATAGAGCAGGATCAGCTCGTACGACCGCTCCTTGTCGATCGCACCGCTCGCGTCCCGCCACTGCCCGCGCCCACTCTGCACGGTCAGCCCGTCCGGAAAGTCCGGCGTCACCTCCTTGTCGATGAAGGCCATGAACTGCCGGTCCGTGACCGCCGGTCCACCATCGGGCCGCGCGGTACCGAAGAGAAGCCGCGTCTCGGCGTACGGCTCCCCGCGCACCGGGGTGGGGGCGGCAGCAGGGGTCTCCTCGCCAAGGGTGGCGTACGCGGTGGGCGCCCCGACGGCGAGCAGGACGGTGGCGGTCGCCAAGGCGACGCGGGTTCGGGTGAGTTGAAGAGTCATGCCCCATCCCTTACCGGGCCCGGGGCCGGGGGATGCCGCGGCCGCGCCGAAGGACCGGAATCCATTGGCCGTACGGGAGCGCAGGGGGGCGCAGGGGGAGGGGCGGGGGCGCGTGCGGCGGGGCAGGGCGGTCGCTCCGGCCCGCATCGGGGCGGTACGAAGGGCGGCGCCCCGCCCGACTCACCAGGTCTTGCCGGCCTGCTCCCGGACCGTGCGGTTGATCCGGTTGAAGAAGTTGGTCATCGCGATCTCCAGGATGATCGCGCCCAACTGCTCCTCGCTGAAGTGGTCGGCAGCGGCGTCCCAGATCTCGCCGGTCACGCCCGGTGCGCCGTCCTGGAGGCGGGTGGCGGCCTCGGCCAGGGCGAGGGCAGCCCGCTCCTCATCGGTGTAGAAGGGCGTCTCGCGCCACGCGACCACGTTGTGCAGCCGCTCCTCTGTCTCACCGGCCTTCTTCGCCGACTCGATCGTGGCGAAGATGCACGGGCTGCAACCGTTGATCTGGCTGGTGCGCAGGTGGACCAGGGACAGCAGGTGCTTGTCCACGCCCCCGGCGTGAATCGCCTTGTAGAGGTGCTGGATCGCTGTGATCACGTCGGGATTGGCCGGGCTTGTCATGCGTGCTTCCATCGGTCTTGCTCCTTCATCGGTTACCTACGCCCCTTCGGGCCCGTCATCACCCCTGACGGAGCAGAGCCGAGGAAGGTAACAACATGTCCGACACCAGCCCGACGGGACCGATGGCCGAGGCGTTCGAGGCCCAGCGCGACCGGCTGCGTGCGGTCGCCTACCGCATGCTCGGATCGCACGCCGACGCCGAGGACGTGGTCCAGGAGGCCTGGCTGCGCCTCTCCCGCCAGGACGCGGCGACCATCCACAACCTCGCCGGCTGGCTGACCACGGTGGTCGGCCGGATCAGCCTCGATGTCCTGCGATCGCGACAGGCCCGGCCGGAGGCGTCCTACGACGCCCGCCTGTCCGAGCTCGTGGTGACGCTCGACGACAGTCCTGCTCCCGAGGAGGACGCAGTGCTCGTCGACTCGGTCGGGCTCGCGCTCCTCGTCGTCCTGGAGTCGCTGGGGCCGAGCGAGCGGCTGGCGTTCGTGCTGCACGACCTGTTCGCGGTGCCGTTCGACGAGGTCGGCCAGATCCTCGGCAAGTCCACCGCCGCCACCAAGATGCTCGCCAGCCGCGCCCGCAGGAAGGTGCAGACGATTGAGCGGCCGACCGGCATCGGACGGGAGCAGCGGGAGGTGGTCCAGGCCTTCCTTGCGGCGGCTCGCCGCGGCGACTTCGAGGAGTTGCTGCGGGTACTCGACCCCGAGGTGAAACTGACCGTCGACACCCCGTCCGGCGTAGTCGTCACCCTCGGCGCCACCAAGGTCGCAGTCGGCGCGCAACTGTCCGCCGGCTCAGCCGCACAGGGGCGGGCGGTGCTCGTCAACGGCCTCCCAGGGATCATTTCCTGGCGCGAGGACGGCACCCCGCTCTCCGTCGTCGCGTTCACCGTCGTCGACGGCCGGATCACCGACATCACGGTCGTGGTCGACCCGGCCAAGCTCGCGCTGATGGACCTGCCGGATCCGGCGTGAGTCGGTCCCTGCCGACTCGAACTCTGCGAGTTATGGCCGACTATGAGTGTCACCGACTCTGGCTCACTGAGCCTTTTCCAACCTCAGTTTGAGCAGGTCAGGTGGAGGGTGAGGATTGCTTGGACGAGGCTGGTGATGCCGGTGGCGCTGCACCGGAGCTTGCGAAGTAGCCGCCATGTCTTGAGGGTGGCCATGGCCTGCTCACCGAGTGCGCGGATCGGTGACCCAAAGCCACCCGCGCAGCGGCAGGTTGGGAAAAGGCTCACGTGGTTCGCTTGCGTTCCGCCTCGACTCGGATGCCGGAGATGAGCAGTCCGAGACCGTACTCGAATTGGTCGTCGGACCCCGTCACCGGCAGTGCATCGCCCGGCGGCGCATCCGGGAGCTCGGAGATCACGTCCCGTAGTTGTCGCCAGCGAGCGTCCGGCTTCCCTGCCTGCACGCCCATTGCGAGCGCAGCCGCGAGATACGCGACAAGCGCCTGCGTCGCCCGGATCACGTCTGTCGGCGGCAGCCCGGCCTCGGCGAGCGCACCGGTGATCGCCGCGCCGAGTCGACGCCCGTGGCGCTGCAGGGGAGGGCGCCCGGCGACGTGGGCGGCGATGCCCGGGTGGCGCAGCGCCGCCGACCGGATCGACGTGAGGACGGCGACGAGCCGAGCGTCCCACGGCTGGTCCGGACGGGGGTCGGGAGCGTCGGCGAGGGCAAGGTCGGCGACGGCGTCGAGCAGCGCCTCGCGGTCGGTGAAGTGCCGGTAGAGGGCCATCGGATCGCAGCCGAGCTCGGCGGCGATCCGGCGCATGGTCATCGCCTTGGCGCCCTCCCGGTCGCCGACCTTCAGCGCCGCCGTCGCGATGGCGTCGGTGGTCAGGCTGGCGCGTCGAGGCATGCGCCCATTCTGCCAGATCGTGTCTACGACGTAGACAGCGCCGGAGATGTATGTCTACGGTGTAGACATGACGATGCTCAAGATCGGACGGATCGCCGCCGTCCTGCTCAGCCTCGGCACATTCGCTTTCCTCTTTCCGACCAACTCCTGGGAAGCCGACAATCTGTTCCTCGTCCCCGACCTGATCCTGTGCGCGGCGCTGCTCGTCGCGGCCGCGCTGCCGGGCCGGATCGCCGCCCCGGCACTCCTCGCCGCCCACTGCTTCTCCGCCGGTGTCCTCGTCACCGCCACCGCGTCCTACGCCGTCGACGGTCGGATCGGCTTCGGCAGCCTCGTCGGCTCGGCCATCGCGCTGACCATGGCCTCGGTGTTGCTCGGCGCCCGATCCGCGAAGCCGGCGTGACCCGCCGTCGGCGCATTGTCGTCACCCGTACCGGCGGGCCCGAGGTGCTGCGCGTCGACAGCGACGACGCCCCCGAGCCCGGCCCCCGTCACCTGCGGATCCGGGTGACCGCCGCCGGCGTCGCCCGCGCCGACCTGCTGATGCGCGCCGGCCGCTACCCCGGGCGGGCGCCCACACCCCCGTTCACCCCGGGGTGGGACGTCACCGGCGTCGTCGACCAGGTCGGCCCTCACGTCCCGACGTGGTGGCGCGGCCGCCGGGTGGTCGCGCTGACCCTGACCGGCGGCCACGCCAGCCACGTCTGCGTGCCGGCCGCCGGCGTGGTCGAGGTCCCCGACACCGTCCAGGCCAATGACGCCGCATGCCTCCCGCTCACCCACGTCACCGCGAACGAGCTACTGCACCATGTCGCCCGGGTACGCCCCGGCGAACGGGTGCTCGTGCACGGTGCCGCCGGCGGCGTAGGCATCGCCCTGCTCGAGATCGGCCGCCTCCTCGGCGCCCACATGTACGGCGTCGCCGCGCCCCGCGACCACGCCTTTGTCGAAACGTACGGCGGCCGGCCGGTCGAACGCGGACGCGAGGCAGCCACCCGGGCCGATGTCGTCCTCGACATGATCGGCGGCCCAACGCTCCGCGCATCCTGGCGCAGCCTGCGCCCCGGCGGCCGCCTCGTCTCCTACGGCTTCCTGTCGACCCAAGCCTCGCCACCTGCGGATGTGCTCCGCCTACGGCTATGGAACGCCCTGCCGAACGGCCGTCGCGCCGCTTTCTACCGGCTCAGCACAAACGCGCGCCGGCGACCCCGCCGTATCCGGGCGACCCTGGAACGCCTCGTCGTGCAGCTCGGCGAGGGCAGGTTGCACCCGCGGATCGCCGCGTGCGTTCCGCTCGACGATCCAGCGGAAGCCCACCGCATCGCCGACGACCCCACCGCCCGCGGCAAGGTCCTGCTGGTGCCTTGACGGCAAGCCGACAGGCTGCCCCGAGATCCTCGACGCCGCCACCGGCACCGCGGCACGGAAGGCGTTCGTGAAACATCCAGGTCATCGCCGACCGCACCCACGGCATCATCGACGCCCTACGTGGTTGTCACCTTTGTCTGGGCGCCTCAAGTGGCGAGCCGGCATGCGAGTTGGCGTTGGACATCACTGCCGCTCTCCGAGCGATGTGGGCTGAGACGGCGTGCGGCGTGTCATCGATCGTTGTCGACGTGATGCTTCACAGGCGCCGGACGCGCAGCACGCCGGTCAGCATCGGGAGAGTGAACTCGCCGTGGGCGGTCTCCGGTCTACTCGCAAGGAATGCGCGGATCCGGCCCAGCGTGGCGTCTCGTTCCTGTTCTGGCATGACCAAAACGCCCGCGCGCGTCGCGATGGTGGCGACGAGAGAGTCAGCGGTGCGACGCTGCCCGTGCGGGAACTCGGCCTGCTCTGGTGAGCCGAACCGGGCGGCCACGCCAGTCTTTGGAAGGTGCATGTCGGCCGTCTCGGCGCGCCAGCTGGTGGGCGTGTCACGCGTGCCGATGGCCGCGCTCCCGCTGACCCGCGCGAGCCCGGCAACCCACTCGACCCGGTCGTCCATGACGTTCCACAGACCGGCCAGGAGGCCGCGGGGCGCGAGGACCCTGGCGATCTCGGGTCCCGCGACGGCCATGTCGAACCAATGCATGGCGTTGCCGGCCAGCACGGCATCGACCGATGCGTCCGGCAGCGGTATCGCCTCGGCACTGCCCGACAGGGCACGGACAGCCGGCAGCGTGCGGCGCAGCTCGGCCAGCATCGCCGGGTCGGGCTCAACTGCAATGACTTCGGCACCCAGCGCGACCAGCGTGGCGGTCAGCTTGCCGGTTCCGGCACCGAGGTCGAGCACGCGCGGGCCGGGCGCGGGCCGGCGCGCCCAGCGCACCGCGGCCTGCGCGTAGTCTGGACGGTGCTCCGCGTAGGCGACCGCCGCTGCGCCGAACGACGAGGCGTGAAGCAGCCGTTCATCCTGGTCCACGCGATGACCGTATTGCTGCTGGCGGTCGGCCGGCTACCCCGCCTCACCACTTCGGCGATGGCCACTTGCTGGTGGGGATCACGTGAACGGCTGTGTTGTCCGGCCCGAAGTGGATCCCGTACTCATGAATGTCCTCGGGGAACTCGTCGGCCACACGCCAGGCTGCCTCGATATGTCGTTCGGTGGTGGCCTTGTCCTGCAACCGGCCAGCCAGCGTCAGACCGCGAAGGTGCAGGATGCCCGGCCCGAATGCACGGGGGCGGCCAGCCGCTGCTTCATGACGGCCAGTTCGGCGATGTGCATCCAGCGGTGTCCGGCGGCCAGCCAGTACACCACGCTGTACGTGTCGGCAACGCGGGTCCAGGCATCGGGAGACTGCGTTGCATGCGCGTAATGAGTCGCCTTGGTCAGCAAGTCCGGTAGCTTCTGCAAGACGGACGACAGCTCGGCCCGATGACGGTGCTCGTTCAGCTCCGCCAGCTCGCGTGGCAAGTCCTCAGGGTGCGGCGGGGGGTCGTCATCCAGCGTCAGCCCCATGGCCTGAGCGAGAGCAGCGGCAATGCCCTGCGTCAGCGCACGGTATCGGGCGAGGGCAACCTGGCTGAAGTCGCGCGAGCCACGCGCCTTGCGGCAAGCGGCCACATTGGCTCCGGGTCCGGGAATCTTGGTCGCGCTCATACTGTGCGTCTTCCCCGCTCGACTTCCGTTACGGCCCAGCTGGGACGAGGAGTCATGGCACTGACACACGAGAAGCCGCCGACGATGCTGAGCCACGGCGAGCTGCCTTACCCCCGGGGGACGTTGGTCACGGATGTGGAGACCGACCGCACGGGTGAGCTGCAAGGCGTAATCGAGGAGCGCACCAAGGACGGCAACAAGCTCGTCAGCCGGACCGCGTTCATGCGGCCGAGAGGGGGTGGCGTCGAGTGGGAGGCTCCTTTGACCCGCATCCGCTCCGCCGAAGACAACAATTGAGCCAACTCACCAGGTGCGCGGCGCCGATCGGCCCAGGTGACGTGATCGGAGGGCCGATGGGCGGGTTAGCCGTAGTCGCCACATGGGAGGAGGGCGGCACCGCTCGCGTTTCCGGGCGAGGCCGTCAGGTGGTGTTCCTTCCCCGCCCTCGGGCGGTCGGGCGGGGTGAGGGGGGTCGGTCGGGCTTCGGGGTCCCGTTCTCCCCGGCGCCTCTCGTCGGTGAGCGCAACGCGACTCCCGTCGACAGGAGCAACAGGCCGCCAAGCATCACGAACGGTGCCGCCACTCCCGCCACCCCGGCGATCAGGCCGGCCGTGGCGGGGGCGGCGACCTGGCCCAGGCGGTTGCCGGTCAGGCGGAGGGCGAGGGCGGTGGAGCGGGCGGTCTCGGGGGCGGCCTGGACGACCGTCGTCATGGAGAGGGGTTGGCCTACGCCGAGGCAGAAGCCGAGGGCCGCCAGGATCAGGGCCAACGCCCACACCGGTAGCGGAAGCGCGATACCGGCGCACAGCAGCGCCGCCAGCAGACAGCTCAGGGTGAGCAGCAGGGTGCGGCCCAGCTTCAGTAGCGGGGTCAGCACCAGGCGGCAGGCGATGGTGGCCGCCGCGCGGAGGCTGAGCAGCAAGCCGATCACCGAGGGCGCGATGTCCCTGTGCTCGCCTACCACCGGCAGGTAGGCGGTGAGGACGTCGGTCGCGGACAGCACGGAGAGGCTGATGAGGATGCCGGCGGGGACGCCCCGGGCTCGCAGGATGCCCCACACAGGGACGCGGTCGTCGCCTTGCGGCGTCGCGGACTTGGGCGTACGGCGATCCTCTATGCGCCACAGCGACGTGAACGCCACCGCGGCGCCCGCGCCCGCCATGACCAGGGCGAGTGCGCTGCTGCCCGCCATGTCGTGGCCGCCGATCAGCGCACCGGCCGCGATCGGGCCGACCAGTTGGCCGAGCGAGGCGCCGATGGTGAAGTGGCCGAAGTTGCGGTCCTGTTCGTGCGGAGCCGACTGGCGGGCGACCAGGGACTGCGCGCCGATGACGAAGCTGAGGTGGCCGAGGCCCATCACGCCGCTCCAGATCGCCATCGCCCAGAGGGAGTCGACGAGGCCGCTGAGCGCGCAGCCGCCGGATATCAGGACGACGCCGGCGGGCAGCAGGGGTGCGCAGCGGCCGTGGTCGGTACGGCGGCCCAGGGGGACGGCGGCGAACAGCGGGAGCAGGGCGTACACCCCCGCGATCACACCGACCGCCCGTTCGTCAGCGCCCAGCGCGAGGGCCCGGTAGGAGACGGCGGGCCGGGCCATCGACACCGCCCCCTGCGCGAAGCTGAAGGCGATGACGAGGCGGAGCAGCCAGCCGCGGTTCCCCCCGGGGCCCATGGTCGTGTACCTCCTGACGGAGTGGTCCTTCGCGGATACGTCAGCGGATACGTCAGATGATGCCGAACAGGATTCCGGCGCCGAGAACCACCAGGCTGGTCAGGGCCGCGTACTTCACCACGAACCGCGTGTGGTCGCCGAACTCGACCTTCGCCATGCCGACCAGCACGTACACGGCCGGGACCAGCGGGCTGGACATGTGCAGCGGCTGGCCGACCAGCGAGGCGCGGGCCATCTCCAGCGGCGTGACGCCGTGCGCCGCGCCGGCCTCGGCGAGGACCGGCAGGACGCCGAAGTAGAAGCCGTCGTTGGACATGAAGTAGGTGAGCGGGAGGCTCAGCACGCCGGTGACCAGGGCCATGTGCGGGCCCATGCTGCCGGGGATGATGTCGACCAGCCACTTGGCCATGCTGTCGACCATGCCGGTGCCCTGCAGCACGCCGGTGAAGACGGCGGCGGCGAAGACCATGCCGGAGACGTTGAGGACGTTGTCGGCGTGCGCGGCGAGGCGGGCCTTCTGGTCCGGGATCTTCGGGAAGTTGACGGTGAGCGCGAGAGCGGCGCCGATCAGGAACAGCACCGGGATCGGCAGCACTTCCATGATCATGGCGGTGAGCAGGCCGACCGTGAGCAGCGCGTTGAACCAGAGCAGCTTGGGGCGCAGGGTGGGGCGGTTGGGGTCGAGGCCCTGGAAGTCGTCGTCCTCGTCGGGGGCGTCGGCGTCGCTGCCGGATCCGGAAGTGCTGGAAGTGCTGGACGTGCCCGAGGTGCTGGAACCGCCGGTGACCTGCTTGACGTTGGCGCCGGAACCGGTGCCGGTGCCGACGAGGACCGTCTCCTTCTCCTCCTCCAGCACCTCGTCCAGCGTCAGCACGCCGAGCCGCCGGCGCTCGCGCAGACCGAGGACGTACGCCAGGGCGATCACGAAGACGAGGCCGACGGCGAGGGCCGGAATCATCGGGACGAAGATATCGCTGGCGTCCAGCTTCAGGGCGGTGGCGGCGCGGGCGGTCGGGCCGCCCCACGGCAGGGTGTTCATCACGCCGTTGGCGGTCGCGGCGACACCGGTCATCACGACGAGGCTCATCTTCAGCCGCTTGTACAGCGGGTACATCGCCGAGACCGTGATCATGAAGGTGGTCGAGCCGTCGCCGTCCAGCGAGACGATCGCGGCGAGCAGGGCCGTACCGACGACGATCCGCATCGGGTCGGCCTTGCAGAACTTCAGGATGCCCCGGACGATCGGATCGAACAGCCCGACGTCGATCATCACACCGAAGTAGACGATCGCGAACATGAGCATCGCCGCGGTGGGGGCGAGGCTGGAGACTCCGTCGATGACGTAGTCGCCGAGGTGCGCGCCCTTGCCGACGAAGACACAGAACAGTGCGGGGATGAGCACGAGCGCCGCTATCGGCGACATCTTCTTCATCATGATCAGGACCAAGAAGGTCGCGATCATGGCGAAGCCGAGGATGGTCAGCATGAGTGGATACCTAACGTTCGCCCTTGAACTCCCACCTGGGCCGGCGGTGCGACGACGTTAGGTCCCGTCAAGCGGCGTTAACAAGACGTTGACGTGCGAGCAATAAGCGCAAAACTGCTGGTCACAGCTTTGCTGAGGTCAGAGCGGTGAGCTTTTCGGTCACGGCGGAGATCTCCACGGGTACGCCGTTGAGGACCGCGTTGCCGGAGAGCGGGTCGAGCAGGCTGCCGTCGAGGAGCTGGTTGACGTTGACGCCGGGGTCGGTGGCGGCGTGGGTGAGACGGGTGCCGGGACGGTTGTGGCCCCAGCCGTGCGGCAGGCTGACGACGCCGCGCCGCACGCCGTCGGTGACCTCGGCCGGGGCCGTGACCTCTCCCCCGGCGCCCTTGATCCGGACCGGCGCTCCGTCGCGCACGCCGAGCCGTTCGGCGTCCTCGGGGTGGATGTGCAGGGTGCAGCGGTTGGTGCCGCCGGTCAGGGCGGGGACGTTGTGCATCCAGCTGTTGTTGGACCGCAGATGGCGGCGGCCCACGAGCACCAGGCCGTCGGCGCGCTCGGCCATGGCCTGCCTCAGCCGAGGCAGATCGTCGGCGATCGGGCGGGGCAGCAGTTCGACCTTGCCGCTCGCCGTCTTCAGCGGCTGCGGCAGCCGGGGGCGCAGCGGACCGAGGTCGATGCCGTGCGGATGCGCCAGGAGTTTGGCCAGGTTCAGCCCGTCCGGTCGTGCGCCGAAACCGTCGCCGTACGGGCCGAGGCGCAGCATCATGTCGAACCGCCGTTCGGGGCCGTTGTCGCCGGTGAGCCGGTCGGCGAGTTCCCTCGGGTCCCGGCCGTGCACGGGTGAGTGGGCCTCCTTGACCGCCTTGCCGAGGGTCTGGTCGATGACCATCGCGTCGACGGCGGCCGGGTCGGCGCCGTGCATGCCGGTGGCCGCCAGGATCAGCCGGGCGAGGATCTCGGTCTCGGCCATCCGGCCCGGCTGAAGCGGGACGGCGGGGCGGGTGTAGCGGACCTGGTTGCGCACGGCGAGGGTGTTGAAGGCGAAGTCGTGGTGGGCGCTCTGGGACGGCGGGGGCGGCGGCAGGACGACGTGGGCGTGGCGGGAGGTCTCGTTGAGGTAGGGGTCGACGCTGACCATGAAGTCGATGGAGCCGAGGGCCTTGTCGAGGCGGTCGCCGTCGGGTGCGGACAGCACCGGGTTGGCGGCGATCGCGATCAGTGCCCGGATCGGCTCGCCCTCCTCAGTTGCGGTGTCGATCTCCTCGGCGAGCGCGGAGAGCGGCAACTCGCCCTTCGCCTCCGGATGTTTGCTCACCCGGGAGTGCCAGCGGCCGAGCGCGAAGCCGCGTCCGGGTCCGGCGGGGCGGGGTGTCTTGTCGGTGGCGGCCTGCGGGAAGAGGGCGCCGCCCGGCCGGTCGAGGTTGCCGGTGAGGATGCTGAGGACGTCCACGAGCCAGCTGGCGAGTGTGCCGTGCGGGACCGTGCAGCTGCCGATGCGGCCGTAGACGGCGGCGGTGGGGGCGGCGGCGAGTTCCCGGGCGAGGGTGCGTGTCACGGTGGCGTCTACGTCGCATGCCTCGGCGACGGCTTCGGGAGTGAAGTCCCGTACGGCTTCCCGGAGTTCGGCCAGGCCCTCGACGTGGGGCGCGAGGTCGCCGAGCGCGACCAGGTCCTCCTCGAAGAGGACGTGTGCCATCGCCGCGAGCAGCAGGGCGTCCGTGCCGGGCCGGATGGCGATGTGGCGGTCGGCGAGTTTCGCGGTGCGGGTGCGGCGCGGGTCGATCACGGTGAGCGTGCCGCCGCGCGCCTTGAGGGCCTTCAGCTTGCCGGGGAAGTCGGGGGCGGTGCACAGACTGCCGTTGGACTCCAGCGGGTTGGCGCCGATGAGCAGCAGATGGTCGGTGCGGTCGAGGTCGGGCACGGGGATGGCGTTGGCGTCGCCGTAGAGCAGCCCGCTGGAGACGTGCTTGGGCATCTGGTCGACCGTGGACGCGGTGAACACGCTGCGGGTGCCGAGGGCGCCGAGCAGGACGGGCGGATAGAGCGCGCCGGCCATGGTGTGCACGTTGGGGTTGCCGAGGACTACGCCGACGGAGTTGGCCCCGTACCGCTCGACGACCGGCCGGATCCCGGCCGCAACGGCGTCGAACGCCTCCTCCCAACTGGCCTCCCGCAACTCCCCGCCCTTGCGCACGAGCGGTCCGCGCAGCCGGTCGGGGTCGCCGTCGACGGCCCCGAAGGAGGCGCCCTTGGGGCAGATGAACCCCTGACTGAACACGTCCTCGCGGTCACCGCGGGCGCCCGTGACGCGGGTCCCCTCAATGGTGAGCGTGAGCCCGCAGGTGGCCTCGCACAGGGGGCAGATACGCAGGGCGGTGCGGGACACGGGTCCTCCCGGGGTCTGGCGACAGCGGTGACGCACGGACGGGTCGAGCATACCGACCGGTATGCATGGAGGGGAGTCCCTTGGCGGAATGTGCGCGACAGCGGAGTGAAGGCCCGGATGAAGCGCGGCAGCAGCAGGGGAGGCCCGGATCAAGCGCGGCAGCAGCAGGGGAGGCCCGGATCAAGCGCGGCAGCAGGAGG
>NZ_BJND01000030.1 GCF_006539505.1 Streptomyces spinoverrucosus | reverse complement strand
CAGGAGAGGAGCCTGGAATGAAGGGCGCGGCAGCAGGAGAGGAGCCTGGAATGAAGGGCGCGGCAGCAGGAGGGGAGCCTGGCATGAAGAGCGCGCCATTACGAGGGACCTCGGCATGAGTCCGCGCGCGGCAAGGAAGGGGCGCCGCAACGAAACGTGCGCCGCCCGAAGAAGGGCCCCGGACTGCGCGCCACGTGAAGAGGCGCCCCGGGCTGCATGCCACCCGAAGAGGAGCCCCGAACTTCACGCACCTCCCGATCGGGAGCCCCCTAAGCGCATGCACGCACGCCGCCTGACCGGGAGCCCCCTGAACACACGCGCGCACGCCGCCTGACCGGGAGCCCCTGAACACACGCGTGCACGCCAGACGAGGAACCCCTCGAAAGCGTGCGCGCGCCGCCCAGACGCCGGGGCCTCGGAAGCAACGCGCGCCGCCCAGACACCGAGACCCCGAAAACAACACGCGCCACCCAGACACCGAGACCCCGAAAACAACACGCGCCACCCAGACACCGAGACCCCGAAACCCACACGCAACCGCCGGACGGCGCCCCTCAGTCCAGCACCCGCCCCAAATACGCCCGCAGCATCACCCGCATCTCCCCGATGATCGCCTCATCCCCCTCCGGATCCACCCGGAACGCCAGCTGCACCAGGGCGTCCGCCGTCTCCACGGCGATCAGGAAGGCACGGCGCAGGTCGGCGTCGGGCTCGCGAGGGAGGTACTCCGCGAGGAGGTCGGTGAGCCGGTCGGCGACCCGGTGGTTGGGTTCGGCCTGGCGGCTGCCGACGGGGATCTGGTTGCCGAAGTCGACGAGGGAGAAGCCGGGCGCGGTGCGCTTCATGGCGAGGTACTCGTCGAGCACGGCGTCCATCGCGGCCCGCCAGTCCCCGCGCCGCGCGCCCTTCAGGCGCTCGGTGACGCGCTCGGCGTAGCGCTCCAGGTTGCGCTGGGCCAGCGCGTCGGCCATCTGCCGCTTGTTGCCGAAGAAGCGGTAGACCGAGCCGATGGGCACCCCGGCGCGCTGGGCCACCGCGCGGGTGCTCAGGGCGTCGTAGCCGACCTCGTCGAGCAGGTCGGCGCAGGCGTCGAGGATGCGGGTCAGGCGTTCGGCACTGCGCCGCTGGACGGGCGCACGGCGGAGCATGGAGGGATGGGGCACGGGCTTCATGATGCCTTTCCGCCGGGATCGGGTGAACCTCCACCCCCAGTACGCACATCCATGCCCGG
Source organism: Streptomyces spinoverrucosus (assembly GCF_006539505.1). GTDB lineage: Bacteria > Actinomycetota > Actinomycetes > Streptomycetales > Streptomycetaceae > Streptomyces > Streptomyces spinoverrucosus. The sequence continues at coordinate 100,535 of NZ_BJND01000030.1, read as the reverse complement.
TGCACTCATCGTGGCCGTCGGCTCGCTCGGCTCGCCCGCCTTGCTCGGCTCGCTTCCCGACGCGGTGATGTCGGCCGTGCACTCGACAGCCTCACCGTCCACCGCCCAGACGGAGCCGTCGTCGGCGTACAGCCGCGCGGTGAGCTGGTGCGTGCCGCGCTTGACCAGTCCGGCGTCCAGGTGGTGCTCGGGGGCGCGCAGGTCGGCGACGGGGCGGCCGTTCAGGAAGAGCCGGGCGATGCCGCGGCCGGGCGACGCCTTCGGTGCCGTACCGGCCGGTGAGAGGCGGAATTCGCGCAGGGTCAGCCGTACGTCCCACCCGGCACCGGAGGCGTCGGGCTGCACCTCGATGCCGACCTCGGGCGCGTCCTCCTTCGGCACCTCGCGGTAGGGCCGCCCGGCCTCGTCGGTGTCGTCGAGCAGCCGGCCCACCGCCGGCGGTGACTCCCCGTTGTTCCGCTCTCCGGCATCACTGGTGCCGCACCCCGCGGCTCCCGCCAGCAGCAGGACACAGACCGCGAGCGCGGCACGAGATCGACGCGTCCACGACATGCCGAGGAGCGTAGAACACCGGTACGACACCCAAAATCCCTCTGGAGTCTGGTTCTCGTCCGCCCTCCGTCGTCCATCGAGAGGAGGCCGAACTCCCCCTTGCGCCGAAGCAACCGCAATCCTACGGTGAACCATAGGAATCAGCGTGCAAGGGAGCAGCGATCATGAGCGATGGGGGTACCTCCCGCGCGAGCGTGTTCGAGCGTGGGGGAGCGCGGAAGACCGCCGAAGGGCTGGCCCATCTCACCGGATTCGGCAACGAGCACAGCTCGGAGGCCGTCCCGGGCGCACTGCCCGAGGGCCGCAACTCACCGCAACGCGCCCCCCTCAGCCTGTACGCCGAGCAGCTCAGCGGTACGGCCTTCACCGAGCCCCGCGCCCACAACCGCCGCTCGTGGCTCTACCGCGTCCGCCCCTCGGCCGCGCACCCCGCGTTCACCCGCACCGACAACGGCGGCCTGCGCACGGCCCCCTTCACCGAGACCGTGCCCGACCCGAACCGCCTGCGCTGGAACCCGCTCCCCGAGCCGCCGCCCGGCACCGACTTCCTGGCCGGACTGTGGACCCTGGGCGGCAACGGCGACGCCACCCAGCGCACCGGCATGGCCGTGCACCTCTACCACGCCAACGCCGACATGGACCGCGTCTTCAGCGACGCGGACGGCGAGCTGCTGATCGTGCCGGAGCGCGGCGGGCTGCTGCTGCGCACGGAGTTCGGGCTGCTGGCGGTGGAGCCCGGCCATGTCGCGCTCGTCCCGCGCGGGGTCCGCTTCCGCGTCGAACTGCTCGACACTGCGTCCGACAGCGGGCAGAGCCCGACCGCCAGAGGCTACGTCTGCGAGAACTACGGCGCCCCCTTCCGCCTCCCCGACCTCGGCCCGATCGGCGCCAACGGCCTCGCCAACCCCCGGGACTTCCGGGCGCCGGTGGCCGCGTACGAGGACGTGGAGGGCCCGGTGGAGGTGGTCAACAAGTTCTGCGGCAACCTCTGGACGGCGACGTACGACCACTCACCGCTCGATGTCGTCGCCTGGCACGGCAACTATGTGCCATACGCCTACGACCTGCGTCGTTTCAATGTGCTCGGCACCATCTCGTACGACCACCCGGACCCGTCGATCTTCACGGTCCTCACCTCCCCGTCCGACACCCCCGGCCTCGCGGGCGTCGACTTCGTGGTCTTCGCGCCGCGCTGGCTGGTGGGCGAGGACACCTTCCGGCCGCCGTACTTCCACCGGAACGTGATGAGCGAGTACATGGGCCTGATCGAGGGCGCGTACGACGCGAAAGCCGAGGGCTTCGTGCCCGGCGGCGGCTCGCTGCACAACATGATGTCGGCGCACGGCCCGGACCGGGAGACGTTCGACCGGGCGAGCGCCGCCGAGCTGCGGCCGCAGAAGGTGGACGACGGGCTGGCGTTCATGTTCGAGACGCGCTGGCCGGTGACCCTGACTCCCCAGGCGGCGCGGGCGGAACACCTGCAACAGCGCTACGACGACGTGTGGCAGGGCCTTCAGCGGCACTTCCGCGCGCTTTGACGGTCGCTCGCCGCAGGGCGCGCCTTGCACTGACCGTTTCCTGCCGGTACGGATGGCCCCGTGACCTCCTTCGCTCCGGACTCGATCGTCCTGAACCGCAAGCTGCCGCTCTGGTACCAGGTCTCGCAGTCGCTGCGCGCCTCCATACTCGGCCGCTCGCCCCGGGACCCGCTGCGCCTGCCGACCGAGGAACAACTGGCGGGGCACTACGGGGTGAGCGTGCTGACCATGCGGCAGGCGCTGAAGGAGCTGGAGGACGAGGGGCTCATCACGCGTCACCGCCGACGCGGCACGTTCATCGAACCCAGCGCGCGGCGGGGCGCCCCGGTGCGGCTGCTGGGCTCGGTGGACGCGATCGTGGCCCAGCAGTCCGGCATGACCACCGAACTGCTGGACCACGGCCACGCGCCCGTGCCCGCGGAAATAGCCGAGTACTTCCCGGACCTCGGTGAGGTGGCCACGTACCACCGGCTGCGCAGCGACGAGAAGACGGGCGAGCCGACCAACCACGCCCACAACTACGTCCGTCCCGAACTGGCCGGGCGTATCGACCTGGACGATCTGACCCGCTGGCCGATGACCAAGGTGCTGCGCGATGTCGTCGGGGCGGACATCAGCCGCATCACGGACACCGTGGAAGCGCGGCTCGCGGACCCGGAGACGGCGCGGCTGCTCGACGTACCGCTGCTGAGCCCGATCCTGCACTACACCGGCGTGACGTACGACGCGGACGGGCGGGTGCTGGACGTCGCCGTCATCTACTACCGGGGCGACCGCTTCTCCTTCACGGTGACGCTGGACGCCACTTGAGGCGCGTGTCAGAAGCCCGTCGTACGATGCCCGGCGTGACCGACGACGCTCCGCTGCTCGCGGACCTCATGCCGTGGTCCGTCGCACCGCCGCGACTCGGCCGGGGGTGGCCGACGGCCCCCGACCCGTCCTGCCTCAAGGCCCGCTGGGACGCCCTGATGAAGGCGGAAGGAGCGGACCGGGAGGCCCTGTTCGAGCCCACGCGCTCGCGCACCCTGCACTCGGCGGTCGGGCAGTTGCCGGGCCGGTCCACCGGCACGGAGAAGCTGCTGCGCGCGCAGGGCCCCTGCCCGGAACCGATCCGTGTGCTGCTGTCCCCCTTCGACGAACAGTGGCTGATTCCGGACCACCGCCTCATCGACGCGGCGCGACCGGAGTTGTGGCGGGTGGCCGACGAACGGCAGGTGTTCGTGGTCGAGAACCCGGAGGGCGGCGGCCCCCATCTGCTGGCCACCTCCCTGCTCCCGCTGCTCCGCCCCGGCCGCGTCCGCCCCCTGTATCGCCGCCCCGGCGGCTCGGAACCGAACCTGACCCCCGGCCTGCTGGACCACTTGGCCGCCCGCCTCGGGCAGGCCCTCGCCCCGGTCGACGTCCTCGCCTGGATCCTGACCGCGGTACGGGCGGACCTCACCGTTCCGCTCACCACGGACCCCGACCTCTGGGCGCACGGCGTCGAGACCGGCCGCCGCATGCTCTGGCTGCTGCGCCGCGACGGCGACCGCCCCAAACTGCCCGGCGGCCGCCGCCCCTACGTCCGCGCCCCGCTCCCCGCCCGCCCCCGCACGCTCCACTACGACCGCGACGAGGAGACCCTGCATCTCGACGAGGGCCGCATCTCCCCCGTGCCGTCCCAGGCCTGGGACTTCGAGGCGGGCGGTATCCGAGTCCTGGAGCAGTGGTTCACGGCACGGACGGCCGAGGGCGAGCCCGGCACGCTCCTCGCGATCCGCCCTGCGACCTGGCCCCAGGCGTGGACGTCGGAACTGCTGGAGCTGATCACGGTCCTCACGCTGCTGGCCGAACTCCCGCAGATCCAGGCGGAGTCGACCCTCACCGCGACCGACCTGTGCGCGGCCGGCGTCCTGCCCGTCCCCGCCTCCGCCCGGCGCCCCGCGTCGGTCCTGGACGCCCAGGAGGAGGGCCCGGAGGGGCAGTTGGCGCTCCTCTAGACGGCCCCCTGGAACCCGTCCAGCACCCGCAGCAGCACCCGCTCGAACACCGCCTCCGGGTCGACCGGCCCGGGATCCTCCGCGAGGGCCGCCGCCAGCCGCGGATAGTCGCCCGTCGCGATCCGGCCCCCGAGATAGGCGGCCCGCATCGCGTTCTCCTGCTCCGGCGACCAGGGCAGCGAGCGGGTGCGCTCGGCGGTGGCGAACTCGTTCGCGACGTACGTCGTCACCACGCCGTTCAGCATCGCGATCAGCTCGAACTTCGTGCCGTACGGCGCCTTCAGGGGCTCCAGGCAGGCCAGGCAGTGCTCCAGATAGCGCAGGGCGTTCGGGCTGAAGCCGTGCACCGGTGACATCAGGCGCGGCAGCCACGTGTGGTGATGCATCAGGGCGCGGGTCCGATGGGCGACCCGGAGCATGTCCGCCCGCCAGTCGCCGCTCGGCTCCCACAGCTCGTGCTCACCGCTGACGGCGTCCACCATCAGCTCGTACAGGTCCTCCTTGCGGGGGACGTAGTTGTACAGCGACATCGTGCCGCAGCCCAGCTCGGCGGCGACCCGCCGCATCGAGACCGCCTCCAGTCCCTCGGCGTCCGCAATCCGCACGGCCGCCGCCGCGATATCGGCGCGGGTGTACGCCGGTCTGGGGCCACGGCCGGTGCGCTCGGGGCGCGTCCAGATCACTTCGGGTTCGGCCGCTCGGCCCGCCATCGGTCATCACCTCGGCCACCATCCTAGTTACGTACAGCGTACGTAGTGCGCTATGGTCGCCGCATGACTACTACGTACGCTGTACTTAGTGAGGGTTTGGAGAAGCGCTTCGGGCAGGTGCGGGCGGTGCGGGGCCTGGATCTCGCCGTGGCGGCGGGGACGGTGTGCGGGGTGCTCGGGCCGAACGGGGCCGGTAAGACCACGGCCGTACGCCTGCTGACCACGCTGCTCCCCCCGGACGCGGGCTCGGCGCGCGTCGCCGGGCACGACCTGGTGCGGGAGGCCGACGCCGTACGACGGCGGATCGGCGTCACCGGGCAGTACGCGTCGGTGGACGGCGACCTCACCGGACGCGAGAACCTGCGCCTGTTCGCGCGCCTGCACCGGGTGCCCGGGGCGGCCGCCCGCGCCGCCGAACTCCTCGGCGACCTCGGGCTGACCGAGGCCGCCGACCGTCCGGCGTCCACCTACTCGGGCGGCATGCGACGGCGGCTGGACCTCGCGGCGAGCCTGGTCCGCCGCCCGGACGTGCTGTTCCTGGACGAGCCGACGACCGGACTCGACCCGGCGGGACGGAACCGGATCTGGGAGGCCGTACGGCGTCTGAAGGCGGACGGTACGACCGTGCTGCTCACCACGCAGTATCTGGAGGAGGCCGACCAACTCGCCGACACCATCGCCCTGGTGGACCGGGGCCGGGTCACGCAGACCGGTTCCCCGGCCGAGTTCAAGGCGCTGGTCGGCGCGCACGCGGAGGTCGTCGTCGCGGACCCGGACGCCATGGCGAAGGCAGCGGCCGTACTGGACCAACTGACGGGCGGGGAGCCGTCGTTCGACCGCGAGCGGAACGCCGTGGGGGCGGTCACCCGGGACATCACGCTCACGCTCCCCCGGCTGGTGCGCGAACTGGACGCCGCGGGCGTCCCGCTGCTCGACGCGAGCCTGCGCCCGCCGACCCTCGACGACGTCTTCCTCCGGCTCACGGCCACCGAAGGGCCGACGGACACCGAAGAGCTCACCGACACCAAGGAGCATGCCGCATGAGCACGCTGGCCTACGACGGCACCGCCCTGCTCGGCCGCCAGCTGCGGCGGTTGCGGAACAACCCGGGGCTGCTGATCCTCACCCAGACCATGCCGATCACGATGCTGCTGTTCTTCGCCTACGTCCTCGGCAGCGCCCTGGCGATGCCCGGCGCGGAGTACCGCTCGTTTCTGGTGCCGGGTCTGCTGGTCGCGACGGCCGCGAACGGGATCATGACGGGCATGTTCCAGGCCGCCCAGGACACCCACCGAGGTGTGACGGACCGCCTGCGCAGTCTGCCGATCAGCCGGGCGGCGGTGCCTCTCGGGCAGGCGGTCGCGGACCTGGTGGTCACGGCCGCCGGGACCGTGCCGTTGCTGCTGGTCGGACTCGCGATGGGCTGGCGGGTCGAGGGGAGCGTGCTCGGGGCGGTGGGCGCGGTCGGCCTGTTGCTGCTGTTTCGGTTCGCCACCACCTGGGCCGGGATCCTGCTGGGCCTGCTCACCCGGAGCGAGGAGGCCGCAGGGCAGCTGGGCGGCGCCACCTTCGTGCTGCCACTGCTGTCCAACGCCTACATCCCCACGGACGGCATGCCCGGCTGGCTGCGCACGGTCGCCGAGTGGAACCCGATCAGCGCGGCGACCACGGCCCTGCGGGACCTCTTCGGCAACGCCCCCGTGCCGGACGGGGCCGCCTGGCCCGTGGCGCATCCGGTCGCCGGGTCGCTGGCGTGGTGCGCCGTGCTGCTGGCGGTGTGCGTGCCGCTCGCCGTGCGCCGCTACGCGCACGGCGAGCGCTGACTCCTACTGCTGGCAGGCCAGTTCGCGGCAGGTCACACACGCGCATGACAAAGCTGTGCCGCGCGGGCCATGATCCCCGGCATGGAACAGCAGCCCCTGCCCCTTGCGGGCATCACCGTCGTCGCCGTCGAACAGGCCGTCGCCGCCCCCTTCGCCACCCGGCAGCTCGCCGATCTCGGCGCCCGGGTGATCAAGGTGGAGCGGGTGGACGGCGGCGACTTCGCGCGCGGTTACGACACCGCCGCCCGTGGCCTCGCCTCGCACTTCGTGTGGTGCAACGGCGGCAAGGAGTCCATCGCGCTGGACCTGAAGGACCCGCGCGGGCTGGACGTCGTACGGCGGCTGGTGGCGGACGCGGACGTGTTCGTGCAGAACCTCGCGCAGGGGGCGGCGGCGCGGCTCGGGCTCGACGCGGCCACGCTGTGTGCCGCGCATCCGCGGCTGATCGCCGTGGACATCTCGGGCTACGGGGCGTCGGGGCCGTACGCGGACAAGCGGGCGTACGACATGCTCGTGCAGTGCGAGGCCGGGCTGGTGTCGGTGACGGGGACGCCGGAGCAGCCGGTGAAGGCGGGGATCCCGGCGGCGGACATCGCCGCGGCCATGTACGCCTTCTCGGGCGTGCTGGCGGCGCTGGTGCGGCGCGGCACCACCGGGCGCGGCGGGCCGGTGGAGGTGTCGATGCTGGAGGCGCTCACGGAGTGGATGGGGCATCCGCTGCACCATGTGATGCACGACGGCACGCCCCCGGCGCGCACGGGCCTCGCGCACGCCGTCATCGCGCCCTACGACGCCTACGCCACGGCGGACGGCGGGCGGGTGCTGCTGTCGGTGCAGAACGACCGGGAGTGGCGGCGGCTCGCCGAACAGGTCATAGGGCGGCCGGAGTTGGGGACCGACCCGGCGTTCGCGACGAACGCGGCGCGGGTGGCGAACCGGGAGCGCACGGACGCCGAGGTCGCGCGGGCGCTGGGCGCGATGGGCGCCGAGGAGGCGCTGGCCCGGCTGGAGGGTGCGGGGATCGCGTGCGCCCGGCTGCGGGACGTACGGGAGGTGGCGGAGCATCCGCAGCTGGCGGCCCGGGAGCGGTGGCGGGAGGTGGGCTCGCCGGTGGGGCCGCTGAAGGCGCTGCTGCCGCCGATCACCTGGCCGGGTGGGGAGCCGGCGCGGAGTGGCGACGTACCCGCGCTCGGGCAGCACACCGAAGCGTTGCTGCGTGCCGTGGGGATGACGGACGGCGAGATCGCAGCGCTGCGCCGGGAGGGTGTGGCTGCCTGAGCGCGGGCCCTCGAAGGGTCGGTCGAGGACGCCGGTGCGGGTCAGCGCCCGCCGAACAGCGAACGGCGCAGCCGGCGCAGCGGTGCGAAGAGCGAGACCCGGCTCACCCGTGTGCCCCGGTCGCTGCGCTTGTGCGCGGTGTCACGTGCGGTTATCTCGCGCATCAGCGAGGTCGCCTCGGCCGCCTCCCGCTGCGGGACGGCAGGGCCGGCCAGCACCGAGAGATGGCGGTCGAGGCGCGAGCTGGTCGCGCTGCTCCCGCAGGTGATCGCAGGGACCCTTGCCCTGCTGCGCACTGTTATCTGTTCCATGTCACTCCCCACCCGTACGAGTCCACCCGGCCCGGGCAGGGTAACCCTATCTCCCCCATGGGGCACGCGTGTATCGCGGTCACAGGATTCACCTTCCCCGTAAGGCCGTTGACCATCCCTTCTCGATCACTCTCCGAATCCGACCGATTCCAGGGCGAGTTGGACAACCGGCTGCGTGGTGGGCTGAGCTGACCCCCCGTCGGGCTCGACGGTCACTGCCAGTGACGTCGCCGCCCTATCCAGGCCGTTGGCCACGAAGGGCGTGTCGTCGTCGAGGAGACCCAGAGAGAGAGGTTGCGCCTGGGGGCGCATGAGCCACAGTTGATGCACACGGTCACCCGGCAGGTCGTCGTACCCGTTGAGCGTGACGACCGCGCGCCCCTCGGAAGCGGAGGCGATCACTCCGATCGTCCGTCCCTCGGCGTCCCGCCCGGTGGCCGCGCGGGCGTCCGGAGCGGCGAGGACGTGGGCGATCTCACGTGCCCGGTCCCGCTCGGCGGCCAGTTGCTGCTCGCTCCGGTTCGCCTGGACGGCGAAGAGGGCGGCGACGACGAGGGCCGCGGCGGCGGTCGCGGTGGCGAACGGTACGAACAGGGGGCGCGGCCGGGGCGCACGGGAGCGCGCCGGTGGCGGCTGTGTGCCCCACACATGCGGGGGCAGCCGGTTCTCCCGCGCGCGTGCGGGCTCCTGCGGGGTCGTGCGTACGGCGGTCAGCACCCGGTCGCGCAGGGCGGCCGGCGCAGGGGCGGCCGTGGACCAGGCGAGGCGCACGGCGTCCTCGGAAAGCGCCCGTACGTCTGCCGCACAGCGCTCACAGCCGGCCAGATGCTTCTCGAAGCGGGCGCGTTCGTTGCCTTCCAGGGCGTCGAGCGCGTAGGGCGCGGCGAGGCTGTGCAGGTCGGCGCGGCCGCGCAGGCGGTCGAGCAGGCTCATGCCGTACCCCCTCGGCGCTCGGTGTGCGGACGGTCCAGGAAGCTCACGCGACTCCTCCGAGGCACTCGCGCAGCCGGGTCAGTCCGTCGCGCATCCGGGTCTTGACCGTGCCGAGCGGCAGGGAGAGCCGTTCGGCCACTTCACGGTAGGTGTAGCCGTCGTAGTAGGCGAGGGTGACGGACTCCCGCTGGAGGGCGGTGAGCCGGTCCAGGCACCGGCGCACCCACTCGCGTTCGAGTCCGGCCTCCACCTCCTCGGCGACATGGTCGAAGGCGGGCGTCCCGGCGCGCAGTGCCTCGCGCTGCTCCCGCTCACCGGCCGCGCGGGCGCTGCGCACCCGGTCGACGGCGCGGCGGTGGGCGAGGGTGAGGATCCAGGACAGGGCGCTGCCGCGACCGGGGTCGAAGCGGGCGGCGGACCGCCACAGTTCGAGCAGCACCTCCTGGGCCACCTCCTCGGACTGCGCCGGATCCCGCACCACGCGTTTGACGAGCCCGAACACCGGTCCGGACACCAGTGCGTAGAGCTCCTCGAACGCCATGTGGTCCCCGCCCGCGACGCGGATCAGCAGTCTGTCCGCCTCCACACGCTCCCCCTCTCCACGGCCACACCCGGGCCGTCCCGTCACACCAGACATTCGCAACGAACGCACCTCCGGATGGGGTTACGGATCAGCGTGCCGAAAACGCGGGTCGGGGACCAGGAAATTCACGGCCGGAGGCCGGGACACCCTCCGGGGTCGGCGACCATCGAACGCCGCGGGGTCGCAGTCCGGGAAGGGCGCGGGCCGGAGCCCGGGAAACGCCGCGGGCCGCAGCCCGCAAGCCGAGGAGCGCCGCGGGGCACAGCCCGCAAGCCGAGAAGTGCCGCGGGGCGCAGCCCGCAAGCCGACGAACGCCGCGGGGCACAGCCCGCAAGCCGAGAAGTGCCGCGGGGCGCAGCCCGCAGATCGGCAACGCCGCCAGGCACACCCCGGGAACCGGTCAGCACCACGCGCCACACTCCACAGCCCGGCCAACACCACGCGCCACACCCGCGAACCGGCCAACACCACGCGCCACACCCCGCAAACCGGCCAACACCACCTGCCACAACCCACAGCCCGGCCAACACCACCAGCCGCAGGCCACCGGCCGGAATCAGTGCGGTCGGAGGCTCGGCCCAGGAATTTTCGTCCTCGACCAATCCGGTCCGCGCGCCGTTCCGAATCCCCGGTGTCAGGCAAGTTGGCACTGAGGACGGACGGCATGACAGCTATCTCCAAGCGCGGCGCGGGACTCAGGAGCGTCGCCACCCTCGTCTGTGGTGCGCTGGCCGCCGGGGGGCTCGCGGCCGCCGGCGTGACCGCGTTGGAACCGGGGGCGGCCGCCGCCTCCAGCCACCGGGAGGCTCCGCTGATCTCGGGGACCCCGCAGTACGACAACACCGACGTGTACGCGTTCGTCAGCCCGGACAAGCCGGACACGACGACGATCATCGCCAACTGGATCCCGTTCGAGGAGCCGGCCGGCGGACCGAACTTCTTCACGTTCGCCGAGGACGCCCAGTACGACATCCACATCGACAACAACGGCGACGCGCAAGGCGAGCTGCTGTTCCGCTACACCTTCAAGACCCACACCAAGGACAAGAAGACGTTCCTCTACAACACCGGCCCCGTCGAGAGCCTGGACGACCCGGACCTCAACGTCACGCAGACCTACGACATCGACCTGCTGCGCCTGAAGAAGCAGCACTTGGTGTCCCGCACGAAGATCGCGGACGATGTGCCGGTCGCGCCCTCGAACGTCGGCAAGGCGTCCATGCCGGACTACGCCAAGCTGCGCGGGCAGGCGATCCACGAACTGGCGGGCGGCGCCACGACGTTCGCCGGGCAGGCCGACGACCCGTTCTTCCTGGACCTGCGCGTCTTCGACCTCCTCTACGGCGGGAACCTCTCGGAGGTCGGCAACGACACGCTCAAGGGCTACAACGTCAACTCCATCGCCCTGCAGGTGCCCAACCACCTGATCCAGGAGTCCGCCGACCAGCCGATCGTCGGCGTCTGGTCGACGACCCAGCGCAAGAACGCCCAGGGCCACTTCCGGCAGGTCTCGCGGCTCGGCAACCCGCTGGTCAACGAGGTCGTCAACCCGATCGAGGACAAGGACACCTTCAACGCGTCCGGGCCGTGGGACGACGCCCAGTTCCTGGACAACGTCACCAACCCTGAGCTGCCGAAGCTCATCGAGGCGATCTACAAGATCCCGGCGCCCAAGGAGCCCCGCAACGACCTGGTGGACGTCTTCCTGAAGGGCGTTCAGGGCCTCAACCAGCCGCCGCACGTGACGCCGTCCGAGATGCTGCGCCTTAACACCTCCATCAAGCCGGCCGCCGAACCGAAGCGGCTCGGCGTCCTGGACGGCGACAACGCGGGATTCCCCAACGGCCGCCGCCTCACCGACGACGTGATCGACGCCTCCCTCCAGGTCGTCGAGGGTGAACTGCTCGGCGCCAAGAACGACCTGGGCGACGCGGTGGACAAGAACGACAAGGAGTTCGAGAAGGCCTTCCCGTACGTCGCCCTGCCGACGGAGGGCTCACGCGGCCCGCTCGCCAAGGGCACCTCGGGCGGCAACGACGTCCGCAGCCAGATCGGCGACGCCCTCCAGCCCGCCGGCTCGGACGACACGACCCTGATCGCCGCCTCCGCGGGCGCGGGTGCGGGCGGAATCCTGCTGATCGGCGTGGCCCTGATGTGGTGGCGCCGGATGCGGGGCCGCGCGTACTGACGCCCCCACCGACCGGCGCGGCCCGTGACTCCCCATCCCCCACGGCGCGGGCCGCGCCTCCCGACGAACATCCCCATCCGCTGGTGCACCAAGGAGAGGCATGGTCCCGCGTACGAACGACGACGCCCCGGAGGACGAGCACGGCAGGAGGCCGGCCCCCGGGGACGGCGGGGTGATGAAGGGCGAGAACGGCCCGGGCATAGAGGCCGGGAGCGGCCCGGGCACGGCCGACGCCGTGGTGGAGAGCGGAAGCGGCCCCGCCTCAGCCGACGCCACGGTGGAGAGCGGAAGCCACCCCGCCACACCCGACGCCACGGTGGAGGGCGGAAGCCGCCCGGGTACGGCCGACGCCGCGGTGGGGAGCGGAAGCCACCCCGCCACAGCCGACGCCACGGCAGCGAGCGAGAGCGGCGCGGGCACGACCGGCGCCACCGCCTCCGAGGCGACGGACCCCGACGAGCGTGTCGCCGCGCTGCGGCGGGTCTCGGCGGTCGGTCGGCGCTGGCGCCGGGCTCAACTCGCCGGATGTGTCGTGCTGTTGGCCGTGGCCCTCACCGGAGGGTCGATCGCGCTCGGGAACACGCGGGACGACAGCGGACGTGCCCTGGCCACCACGGGCGGCGGCATTTCGGCCGCCGCTCTGCTCGGCAGCGGCGATCTCGACGCGAGTGTCACCGGGCTGCAGGACCATCTCCGTGCCCAGCCGAGGGACTTCGGCGCCTGGGCCACCCTCGGGCTCGCCTACGTCGAACAGGCCAGGGTCGACGGCGACCCCTCGCGCTACCCGCAGGCCGACAAGGCGCTGGACCGCTCGCTCGACCTCAGGCCCCGCAACGACCAGGCCCTGGCCGGCCGGGCCGCCCTCGCCGCCGCCCGCCACGACTTCACCGACGCCCTGAAGTACGCCGACCAGGCCCTGAAGCAGAACCCCTACAACGAACGCGCCCTGTGCAGCCGTATCGACGCCCTGCTCGAACTCGGCCGGTACGACGAAGCCGCGAAGGCCGCCGACACCGCCGACTCCCGGCGACCGGGCATCCCCGTCTTCACGCGGTACGCATACGTGCGCGAGCTGCGCGGTGACGTCCGCACCGCCCGCCGGGTGCTGGAGCAGGCCCTCGACGCCACCGCCACGCCCGCCGACACCGCGTACGTCGCCACCGCGCTCGGCCAACTCGCCTGGAACCAGGGCGACCACGAGACCGCCCTGCGGCACTATGCCCGCGCACTCGCCGCCGACGACGGCTACCTCCCCGCACTGGAGGGACGCGCCCGCGCGCAGGCGGCGAGCGGGGACCGTGCCGAGGCCGTGCGCGGCATGGAGGCGGTCGTGGCCCGCGCCCCGCTGCCCGGCGCGCTCGTGGCGCTCGGGGAGCTGTACGAGGAGGACGGCGACACGATGCGGGCCCGTGAGCAGTACGCCCTCGTCGACGCCTGGACCGCCCTCGCGCGCGCGGGTGGCGTCAACGTCGATCTCGACACCGCACTCGCCGCCGCCGATCACGGCGACGCGAAGCTCGCCCTGCGCGCCGCCCGCGCCGAGTGGGACCGCCGCCGGACCGTGCACACCGCGGACGCCCTCGCCTGGGCGCTGCACGTCAACGGCCGCGACGAGGAGGCCCTGCCCTACGCCCGCCGGGCCACCGCCACCGGCTACCGCAACGCCGCCTTCCGCTACCACCGCGGCATGATCGAACTAGCCACGGGCCGCACGCAGGAGGCCCGCGCCTCCCTGACCGCGGCTTTGCGGCTGAACCCCGGCTTCTCCCCGCTCGGCGCCCGCGAGGCCCGTGCGGCACTGAGGTCCCTGGAGGCGGACCGGTGAAGCTCCCCCGTCTCCTCGCGGTCCTGGCCGCCACCGGCGCCCTCCTGCTCGTCCCCGCAGGCACCGCGTCCGCGCACCCGCTCGGCAACTTCACCGTCAACCACTACGACGGCCTGGTGGCCGCCCCCGGTGAACTCCGCGTCGACCACGTCGAGGACCTCGCCGAGATCCCGGCGACCCAGGCCGGACCCGACGTCGAACGGCTCGGCCTGACCGGCTGGGCCGAGCAGCGGTGCGCGGCCGCCGCCCGGGACAGCGAGGTCACGGTCGACGGACGCACGGTTCCCCTCCGTGCCGTCGAGAGCCACGCGCGCGTGCGGCCCGGTCAGGCGGGGCTCGACACCCTGCGGGTGGAGTGCCGACTGACCGCTCCCCTTCCCGAGGGTGACTCGGTGACCGTCGGATTCCGCAGCGCGGGCGCCGATTCCGGCCCCGGCTGGCGGGAGATCACCGCACGCGGGGACCGTACGACGCTCACCGCGTCGGACGTGCCGGAGCAGTCGGCGTCGCGTGAACTGGCTGCCTATCCGGAGGAGTTGCTGTCGTCCCCGGCCGCCACGACGTCCGCGACCTTGCGGGTGCGGCCCGGTGGTCCCGCCCTGGCCGAGGAGCGGGGCGACGCACCCGCCGCGTCCGTCCTGCCGCGCGGCGCCGACCGCTTCACCCGCGCCCTGGACTCCCTGGTCGCCCGCCAGCACCTCACCGCCGGTTTCGCCGCCCTCGCCCTGCTCATCGCCATCGGCCTGGGCGCGATGCACGCCCTCGCACCGGGCCACGGCAAGACGCTGATGGCGGCCACCGCGGCGGCGCACGGCGGCCGGGCCCGCATGAAGGACGTCCTGCCCCTGGCCGCCTCCGTCACGGTCACCCACACCCTCGGCGTGGTCGCCCTCGGCCTCCTGGTCACGGCGGGCTCGGCGGCGGCCCCCTCGGTGGTCGCCTGGCTGGGCATCGCGAGCGGCGTCCTGGTGACGCTGGCGGGGGCGGGACTGATCCGGCGGGCGGTCCGCGGGCGGGGAGGCGTCCAGGCGCACGTACACGCGCATGACCATGACCACGACGATGAGCACGACCACCGCCAAGAGCACGACCACGGGCACGCACATGCCCACGACCACCGCGACCACGGGCACGGGCACGCACACGCGCACGACCATCGCGACCACGACCACCCGCACGCACACGACCACGGTGGCCACGACCATCCGCACCCCCACCCCTACATCCATACACACGGCGGCCACACCCACTCCCACCCCCTCGCCCCCACCCTCCGCGGCACGATCCTCATGGGCTTCGCCGGTGGCATGGTGCCCAGCCCCTCCGCGGTCGTCGTCCTGGTGGGCGCCGCCGCCCTCGGGCACGCCTGGTTCGGGCTGCTGCTCGTCGTCGCGTACGGCGTCGGCCTGGCGCTCACCCTCACCGCCGCCGGATTCGCCGTCGTGAAGTTCGGCGCAGGCGTGAGCCGTGCCCTGGTCCGGCGGCCGCGCTGGACCGCCAATCCACTGGCCGCGCTGGTGCGTCGTACCGCGCCGGTGGGTTCCGCGTTCGTCGTCCTGGCCCTGGGTGCCGGTTTGGTGCTCAGGGGGGCGGCATCGGCATTCGGGTGAGCTACTTTTGGGGAGAAATCAGACGACACATCACTCGCGGCTGGGAATGGGGGCGCCCGTGTCCGTGCAACCGGGCAGTGAACGCGTGATCGCCGGCCGTTACCGTCTGCTGTCCCCGCTCGGCGAGGGCGGGATGGGCACGGTGTGGCGCGCCCGCGACGAGGTGCTGCACCGCGAGGTCGCCGTCAAGGAGGTGCGCGCCCCGGCCGGGCTGCCCGCCGCCGATGTGGAGCGGATGTACGCCCGCCTGGAGCGCGAGGCCTGGGCGGCGGCGCGGGTCGCGAACCGCAATGTCGTGACGGTGTACGACGTGGCCACGGACGAGGACCGGCCCTGGATCGTGATGGAGCTGGTCCGCGGTATCTCCCTCGCGGAGTTGCTGGACGCCGAGGGGCCGCTGTCACCGCAGCGCGCGGCGCACATCGGCGCCGAGGTGCTGTCCGCACTGCGCGCCGCGCACGAGGCCGGGGTACTGCACCGGGACGTGAAACCGGCCAACGTCCTGCTCTCGAACGACGGCCGGGTCGTCCTCACCGACTTCGGCATCGCAATGGTCGAGGGCAGTTCGGCGCTGACGATGACCGGCGAGGTCGTCGGCTCGCCCGAGTTCCTCGCGCCGGAGCGCGCGCTCGGCCGGACGCCGGGCCCGACGTCCGACCTGTGGTCGCTGGGCGTGCTGTTGTACGCGGCGGTGGAGGGTCACTCCCCCTTCCGTTACGACACCCCGTTGAGCACCCTGCGTGCGATCGTCGACGAGGAGTTGCCGCCGCCCCGCCGGGCCGGTCCGCTCGCCCCGGTCATCGAGGGGCTGCTCCGCAAGGACCCGGCCGAGCGCCTCTCACCGGAACGGGCCGAGCAGGACCTGCGGTTGATCGGCGCCGGCGGTACTCCCCGCGCGGACACGGCGCCGACGACGCCGTACACCCCGCACCCGTACTCCCCGACGATCGCCGCCCACCAGCAACCGCCGTCCCCCACCCCGCCGCAACCCGTCCCGGCCGCGACCACGACGACCACCGAGCCCCGCCGCGACCGCCGCACCGTCACCGTCCTGATCGCGGGCATCGCGGCGCTGGCGCTGGCCATCGGCGGACTGACGTACGCGCTCCTCAACAACGAGGGCGGCAACGGCGGCGGGGCGGCGGGGACCACCGACCCGCCCGTCACGGAGACAACGGAGACGACCCCGGAAGAGGAGACCACCGACCCCGGCGGCGGGACCGGGTCCACCACGCCGACCCCGAGCGAGACCCCCACGTCCACTCCCCCGCCCCAGACGGTGACCGTCAGCCTCTCCGGCGAGCGCACCGACTACTCCGGTCCCTGCCCGCCGCCGAGCGACCAGGCCCCCAGGTTCACGGCGACGTTCACGGTGGGCCGACTCCCGGCGCAGGTCGACTACCGCTGGGTGACCAGGGACGGCGAGGTCGAGAGCTGGAAGACGCTGTCGTTCCCGGAGGGCGGGGAGCGGACCAAACAGGACCGGGTGATCGTGACGACGTACGAGGAGAGCGGGACGTACGAGAACGAACTCACCGTCGAGGTCCGCGACCCGGTGCGCACCACGTCCAACGCGGTGCCGTTCTCGGTGACCTGTGCGACGGAGACCCCGACGGGCGGGGCCTCCCCTTCACTGTCGCCTAGTCCCTGATACTCCCTGAGGGTCAGGCGGCGTTGAACACCGGCAGATAGCCGCCGGACTGCCCGTTGGCGGTCGGGTGGTACGACTCGCCGATGTTGAACCAGTTGACGCTGTGCAGCCAGGAGGCGCCGGAGCAGATCTCGTGGCCGGTGAAGGTGGAACGGACGTCACCGAAGGTGAAGCCGTGGTTCAGGGCGCGCTTCTCGATGGCGGTGTTCAGGTGGTCGGAGGCGTCGTTGATGGCCTTGCGCTTGGTCTCGGACAGGCCCAGGCAGGACTGGCCGAGCTTGTAGAAGCGGGGGTAGCCGAGGACGACGACGTGTGCCGAGGGTGCCTTGCTGCGGATCGCCGTGTACACGTTGTCGAGCTTGCCGGGGAGCGTGGTGTCGACGTACGCCCGCGCGGTGTTGATGCGGGAGATGCAGGCGCTGTCGGACTGCAGTACGCACGTCGTCATGACGTCCGCGAAGCCGGCGTCGTTGCCGCCGACGGTGATCGAGACCAGGCCGGTGCTCGCGTTGAGGGGCGCCAGCTGACTGGCGACGACTTCATCCGTTCGGGCGCCCGAGCAGGCCGTGAAGTTGAAGGACGAGGGTGAGTTGGCGGCGGCCCAGAGGTACGGGTACGCGCGCGTGCTGCGCTTGCAGTCGCCGCTGGAGCTGAGGTAACTGCCCGCGCCGACACCGGAGGAATAGGAGTCGCCGAGCGCCACATAGCCGGTGGCGGCGGCTTCCGACGCCTGCGCCGAAGCGGCGCCGGTGAGGGCGGTGGTGGCGGCGAGGAGGAGTGAGCCGAGGTATACGACAAGTCGGGAACGTCTCATGGAACCTCCCTTTAGCAGGATCTCTGCCACAACCGTCGTACCAACTACGCGTGTTGAGTGGAAGTGTCCATGCCAAGACTTTTTGACGCGCGTTCAACTTCCTTGTTCCGCCCCAGTGGACGACCCCCGCCGCAGAGAGCGCATTCCCGTCTTGACGGCTCCCCGAGGGCTGCGCGACATTGAAGCCCGGCATCCGGCGCTTCGGGGGGCAAAGTCGCCAATGCAGACCATCCGTGCGAAGAGAGATGCATCAGACGCAGACCTGAGGCTCGCGCTCGCGGGCGCCGCGACCGCCGTCGGGGGGATCGGCGCGCTGCTCGCGCTCATCGAGTCCGACTCGCCGCTGCGCGGTCCGTTCACGCTGTTCTTCCTGCTGGCGGCGCCGGCCGTGGCCATCGCCGCCGCGCTCGACGGACTCGATCCGCTCGGCCGCGCCATCGTGGCACTGGCGGGCGCGATCGTGCTCGACATGCTGGTGGCCCAGGGCCTGCTGGCCCTGCACCTGTGGTCGGTACGCGGCGGCATCGCGGCCGTGACCGTCCTCAGCGCCCTCACTCTCCTGCTGGTTCTGGTACGGCGCTCCGGCGGCCGTACCGCGCGAAGAGGGGGCTCGTGACGTGGACCTCAGTGTGTACCGCCCCGGCGAACTGACCGGCGCCGACCGGGCGGCCTGGACGGCGATGCAGGCCAAGGCCCATCTGCACGGTTCACCGGAGCTGGCGAACCCGTTCCTGTCACCGGAGTTCGCGCTGGCCGTGGGCCGGTGCAGACGCGGCGTCCGGATCGCGGTGGTCCGCGAGGACGGCGAGCCCGCCGCGTTCTTCCCGTTCCAGAGATCAGCCGCCGGTGTCGGCCGGGCCGTCGGGCTCGGCGTCTCCGACGCGCAGGGCGTGGTGCACCGCCCGGGGTTCACCTGGGACGCCCGGGAGCTGCTGCGGGCCTGCGGGCTCGCGGTGTGGGAGTTCGACCACCTGGTGGAAGGCCAGCGGCCGTTCGAGGCGCACGCCTCCGGCACCTTCCCGTCCCCGGTCATCGACGTCGACCAGGGATTCGACGCGTATCTGGCCCGTCTGCGCGGCCAGTCGCCGAAGTTCACCAGGACCACCCTCGCCAAGGATCGCAAGCTGGGCCGCGACGCCGGCGAGGTCGTGTACGTCCACGACGAGCGGGACCCCGCCGCCCTGCGCACGCTGATGGACTGGAAGTCCGCCCAGTACCGCAGGACCGGGCGCAGCGACCGCTTCGCGCACGAGTGGATCACCCGGCTGGTGGAGCGGCTGTTCCACACCCGTTCCGAGCCGTTCGCCGGGATCCTGTCGGTGCTGTACGCGGGCGGCAGGCCGATCGCCGCACACTTCGGGCTGCGCACCGAGCGTGTGCTCGCCTGCTGGTTCCCGGCGTACGACCCGGCGTACTCGAAGTACTCACCGGGGCTGGTGCTGCATCTGCGGATGGCCGAGGCGGCCGCCGCCGACGGAATCGCCTATCTCGATCTCGGGCGGGGCCAGAAGGAATACAAGGACTCCCTGAAGACGCGTGAAATCCAGGTGTCCGAAGGGTGGGTGACCCGCCGTCACCCGGTCGCGTTCGGGCATCGCGCCCGGCGCGCGCCGGTGCGCGCTCTGCGCAATGTGGTGGTGTCGCGACCGGAGCTGTTCGAGCCTGCGGACAAACTGCTGAAGCAAATGGGAAAGATCCGGTCAGGTCGCAGGTAACGGCTAATACAACTAAAAGGTAAGGCTGTGCTCAGGTCTTGCCATAAGGGGTGATGCGTCAATACCGTCGTACATCTCATCCGCATCGGACCGTCACCACAGCGGACCAGGGGAGGGCTCAGGGCCGCGGTGATGTGCCGGAGCGGAACGCGCGGTGGGGGGTGCCGTGCTCGGTGACGTGTGATGCCTCATGCGTGATCGAGCCGTTCCGCGCAACCGGCTGCCTTTTTCGGGGCCGGTGAGCTTTGCCAGTGACTAACCCCCCTTTCGAACCGGACAAAAAGCCGGGCCGCCCGGGGGTGGGCGGTCCACCGGACGAGAGGGACCAGACTCATGAGCTCCGTTCTGGGCTCGACGACGACCGACTCGACGACCACTGACTCGACGATCACCGGCCAGAATCCGTCGACGGCCGGCGCCTACCGGCCGATATCCACGCACCTGGCCATTACGCCGCCGGTCAGCGTGGTGATTCCCGCCATGAACGAGGCGGAGAATCTCCCGTACGTCTTCAAGACCCTTCCGGACTGGATCCACGAAGTGGTTCTGGTGGACGGCAATTCCACCGACGACACCGTCGAGGTCGCCCGTGAGCTGTGGCCGGACGTGAAGGTCGTCGAACAGCGCGGAAAGGGCAAGGGCGACGCGCTGATCACCGGGTTCGAGGCCTGCACCGGCGACATCATCGTGATGGTCGACGCGGACGGCTCCGCCGACGGCAACGAGATCGTGTCGTATGTCTCCGCCCTCGTCTCCGGCGCGGACTTCGCAAAGGGGTCCCGGTTCGCCAACGGCGGCGGCACCGACGACATGACCTTCATCCGCAGAATGGGCAACCGCGCGCTGTGCGCGGTCGTCAACCGCAAGTTCGGCGCCCGCTACACCGACCTGTGCTATGGCTACAACGCCTTCTGGCGGCACTGCCTGGACAAGATCGACCTGGACTGCACCGGCTTCGAGGTCGAGACCTTGATGAACATCCGGGTGGTCAAGGCCGGGCTGAAGGTGCAGGAGATACCGAGCCACGAGTACCTCCGCATCCACGGCACCAGCAACCTCAGCGCGGTGCGCGACGGGCTGCGGGTGCTGAACGTGATCCTGCGGGAGCGCTCCAACCGGCGTGCGCTGCGCCGCCGCACCCAGCCCTCGCCGATGCTCGACACGGTCCGGGGAGAGGTGTCTTGAGCGGTCCCGACATCTCCGTCGTGATCTGCGTCTACACCGAGGACCGCTGGGAGGACATCCTCGCGGCGGTCGCCTCGGTGCGGGCGCAGTCCCGGCCGGCCCTGGAGACGCTCCTGGTCGTGGACCACAACCAGGCCCTCCTGGACCGTCTGACCCGGGAGTTCAAGGAAACCAACGGTGTGCGGGTGCTCGCCAACGCGGGCCCTCGCGGCCTGTCCGCGGGCCGCAACACCGGCATCGCCGCCGCCCACGGTGACGTGATCGCCTTCCTCGACGACGACGCCGTCGCCGAACGCGACTGGCTCAGGCACTTCGCCTCGGCGTACGCCGACCCGCGTGTGATGGCGGTCGGCGGCCGTACGGTGCCCAGCTGGGCGTCGGGGCGGCGGCCGGTGTGGTTCCCGGAGGAGTTCGACTGGGTGGTCGGCTGCACCTACCGGGGGCTGCCGCCCGGCCTGGTCCGGGTGCGCAACGTCCTCGGCGGCAACGCGTCCTTCCGCCGCAGCGCGTTCGATACGGCGGGCGGCTTCGCCACCGGCATCGGACGGGACGGCGACAAGCGCCCGCTGGGCTGTGAGGAGACGGAACTGTGCATCCGCCTCACCCGCGCCATGCCGGACGCGATCCTGCTGATCGACGACCGCGCGGTGATCCACCACCGGGTGCCGTCGGCGCGCGAGCGGTTCGGGTACTTCCGTACGCGCGCGTACGCCGAGGGCCTGTCGAAGGCGCTGGTGGCCCGCAGCGTGGGCGCGGACAAGGGCCTGGAGTCCGAACGCCGGTACACCACCCGTGTCCTGCCGGCGGGAGTGGCGCGCGGCGTCCGGGACGCGCTGCTGGCCCGGCCGGGCGGGGCCGGAAGGGCGGGGGCGATCGTGGCGGGGGTGTGCGCGGCGGCCGGCGGGTACGTCGTGGGGAGCGTGCGGGCGCGCAGGAGCGGTACGACGTTTTCCGTGGCGCGGATCGAGGGGGGCGCGGACGCGACCGACCGGGGCGCAGATGCGATCGAGGGGGCGGCAGACGCGACCGACGAAGGCACAGACGCCATCAACGAAGGCGCGGACCCCATCGAGGAGGCGGCAGACGCGATCGACGAAGGCGCAGACCCCATCGAAGGGGCGGCAGACGCGACCGACGAAGGCACAGACGCCATCAACAAAGGCGCGAACCCCATCCAAGGGGCGGCAGACGCGACCGACGGAGGCGCAGACGCCATCGACGAAGGCGCGGACGCCATCGAGGGGAGCGGCAGACGTGACTGACGCGCGCGTGCCGATCCTGATGTATCACGCGGTCGCGACCGATCCGAACGACGCCACCCGCGCCCTGTCGGTCACCCCGGAGGCCTTCGCCCGGCAGATGGAGGTCATCGGCGACCTGGGCCTCACCCCGCTCACCACGGCCGACCTCGCGGGCCGCTGGCGCTCCGGGCGCCCGCTACCGCCGCGCCCGGCCCTGGTCACCTTCGACGACGGCTACGAGGGCGTCCACCGGCACGCCCTGCCCGTGCTCGCCAAGCACGGCTTCCCGGCCACGCTGTTCGTCTCCACCGGCTGGATCAGGGGCGCCTACGACACCGGAGGCGGCCTCGAGCGCATGCTCGACTGGGACCAGGTGCGCGAACTGGCCGGGTCCGGCGTCGAGATCGGCGGCCACAGCCACAGCCACCCGCAGCTCGACCAGCTCGACGACGACGCCCTGCGCTTCGAGCTGACCCGCTGCCGGGACATCGTCGCCGGTGAACTGGGCGCCCTGCCGGTGTCGTTCGCCTACCCGTACGGCTACTCCAGCCGCCGGGTCCGCCGGGAGGTCCGTACGACGGGGTACGCCCAGGCGCTCGCCGTCGGCAACGATCTCGCCCGGCGCTCCCAGGGGCCGTACGCCCTGCGTCGCGTCACCGTGCGCCGCAGCACCGGGATCGAGGAGTTCGAGCGGCTGGTCGAGGGCCGCACGATCACCCGCACCTTCGCCAGGGACCGCGCCCTCACCAAGGGGTACGCGCTGGTCCGCCGAGCACGTCAGGTCCGCCGGAAGGCCACCCGTACCCGTGTCTGACACGACGACCACAGCACAGGCCGAACCGACCGACAAACCGGCCCCGGAGCAGCCCCGGCGTCGCCTCGGGCTGCCCGGGCTCGGCCGGTCGCCGGGCGGCGGCCAGCTGTTGCGCAACGCGTACGCGCTGATGCTGAACACCGGCATCTCCGCGGTGCTCGGCCTGGGCTACTGGCTGCTCGCGGCCCGCTACTACTCCGAGGCGGCGGTCGGCCAGGGGTCCGCCGCGATCGCCGCGATGAAGTTCCTCGCGGGGCTCACTGCGGTGACGCTCACCGGCGCCCTGGCCCGCTTCATCCCGGTCGCGGGCCGTGCCACCGGGCGCCTCATCTTCCGTACCTACGCGGGCAGTTCGCTGGTGGTGGCGCTGGCGGCGGGCGTGTTCCTGCTGACGCTGGACGCGTGGGGACCGTCGTACCGCTTCCTGCACTCGCCGCTGCCCGCCGCCGGTTTCGTGGTGGCGGTCGTCGCCTGGAACCTGCTCACGCTCCAGGACGGTGTGCTCACCGGGCTGCGCAGCGCGCTGTGGGTGCCGGTCGGGAACACCGTGTTCTCGGCGGTGAAGCTGGGGCTGCTGATCGCGTTCGCGGTGGCGATCCCGATGGCCGGGGTCTTCGTGTCCTGGGTCGCGGCGATCGCCACGTCGGTGCTGCCGCTGGGCTGGCTGGTGTTCAGGCGGCTGGTGCCCCGGCATGTGAAGGCGACCGAGGAGCACGCGCGGCCGCCGACACTGAAGGAGGTCGGGCGGTTCCTGGCGGGCGACTACACGGGCTCGCTGTTCTCGCTCGCCGTGGTCTATCTCGTGCCGGTGATCGTGGCCGCGCAGGTCAGCGCCGAGGACAACGCGTACTTCTACATCACCGCCACCATCGGCGGCACGGTCAACCTGCTCGCCATCAACATGGGCGCCTCGCTGACCGTCGAGGGCTCGCACGACCCGGGCCGGCTCGCCGCCAACACCCGGGCCGCGCTGAAGCGGATGGCCCGGATCATGCTGCCGGCCGCCGCCGTGCTGTTCTTCGGCGCGCCCTGGATCCTCGGCGTGTTCGGCGCGGGCTATGCGGACGCGGCGACACCGCTGCTGCGCTGGTTCGCGGTCGGGGCGGTGCTGCGGGTCGTGATGGAGACGTACTTCGCGGTGCTGCGCGCGCAGAGCCGTACCGCCGGACTGGCCTGGCTGCAGGGCCTGTTGTGCGCGCTGGTGCTCGGCCTGACGCTGGTGCTGCTGCCGCGCATGGGGCTGACCGGGGCGGGCGTCGCCGAGATCGTCAGCCTCGCGGTGATCGTGGCGATCGCCGCGCCCAGGCTGTACCGCATCGTCCGGGGCGCGGCCGCCGACGTCCCGGCGGGCGCGGCACCCGACGGGGACCTCGCCGACCTGGGGCCTTTGCCGGGAGTCCCGAGGCGCGGGCCCGCCTGGGCGCTCGACAGTGACACCCTCGCGCTGGGCATCCCGGCCGACCTCGACCATCAGGAACGGCGGCCGGATGTACGACCGGGGCCGGGGACGCCGCCCACGGGGGTGCCGTCGGACCCTGCCGGGGCCGCGGAGGCCGCTCGTCCGGGGCTCCCCTGGCCGCAGCGCCTGATGCCCACCCGCCTCGGTGTGATCCTCGGCTGTCTCCTGGTCGCCGCACTCCTGCTCTACTGGGTCCCGGCATCCCGTCTCGGCGAGGCCGACCTGGACCGCATGGGCGGGCTGGGCCTGATCTCCGTCCTGCCCACCCCGACCCTGGCCGGGGCCGCGCTGCTGGTCGTGGTGTTCGCCTCGCTGCTCTGGCTGAGCCGTGAGCACCGGACGTTGCTGCTGGTCACGCTGCTGGCCACGGTCGTGTCGCTGCACGCGCTGCCCGCGGTGATCGAGACCGAGCCACGGTTCGCCACGGCCTGGCAGCACCTCGGCTTCCTCGACTACATCGACCGCACCGGCACGGCCGTACCGGACCTGGACGCGCGCTGGAGCTGGCCCGGCTTCTTCGCGGTGGCCGCCTTCGTCGCCCAGGCCTGCGGGGTCACCGACTTCACCGAGGTCATCCGCTGGTGGCCGCTGACCGTCCAACTGCTCTACCTGGCACCGCTGTTCCTGCTGACCCGGTCGCTCCGGGCCAGCTGGCGTGCCAAGTGGACCGGTGTGTGGATCTTCGTGCTGAGCGGCTGGGTCGGCCAGGACTACTTCTCCCCGCAGGGCTTCACCTACCTGCTGTACCTCGTGCTCGTGGCGATCGTGCTGGTCTGGTTCCGCGCCCCGCGCGTGATCTGGACGAGGCTCCGCCCCGGTGAGGCGGAGGTGGAACCGACGAACCGGCGGCAGCGGGTGGTGCTGCTGCTCGTCGTGATCGGCCTGTTCGCGGCGACCGTCCCCGCCCACCAGCTGACCCCGTTCGTGATGCTGGGCGTGCTCGCGGTCCTCGTCCTGGTCGGCAGGTCCGAACTGCGCGGCCTGCCGGTGCTGTTCGCGGTGATGGTCGCGGCCTGGATCGGCTTCATGGCCGAGCCCTATTGGTCCGGGCACTTCGACGAGCTGTTCGGCGGGATCGGCGGCGTCGGCGGCAACGTCTCGTCGTCGGTGTCCGGGCGGATCGAGGGCGGCAGTTCGACCCACCAGCTCGTGCTGTACGCGCGCGTGGCGCTGGCCGGCGGGGTGATGGCACTCGCCTGCTGGGGCTGGTGGCGACGGCGCGAGCACAAGTACCGCGAGCGGTCGCTGCTGGTGCTGGCCTTCGTGCCGTTCCTGGGCTTCGGCATGCAGTCGTACGGCGGTGAGATGGCGCTGCGCGTCTTCCTGTTCGCGCTGCCCGGCGCCGCCCTGCTGGCGGGGCTCGCGCTCTTCCCGCGCACTGAGGGCCGGGGGCGCCTCGCCCCGCCGGCCGCGCTGATGGCGGGGCTGGTGCTGATGGGCGGGTTCCTGGTGGCGCGGTGGGGCAACGAGCCGTTCGAAAGGGTGCGGCCCGGCGAGGTCGCCGCCATGGAGTTCGTGTACGCGCACGACGACCCGAGCGTGCGGCTGCTGTGGCTCAGCGACGACCCGCTGCAGACCGTGACGCCCGCGATGCCGTGGGGCGCCCGGGACATGGAGAAGGTGGAGTACGTGCCGACGCTCGCGCCGACCGACCCGGTGCTGGTGTCGGGGCTGGTCAAGGCGTTGAAGGACGCCGGGCCGAACTCGTATCTGATGATCAACCGTGCTCAGGTCACCTATCTCCGCATGGATGTGGGCTATGCGGCGACCTGGGAGCCCCGGGTGATCCAGAACCTGGACCGGCGGCCCGAGCTGCGCAGGGTGTTCGTCAACGAGGACGCGACGATCTACGCCCTGGCCACGCAGCCCGCCGGTCCGGTCCCCGAGGCCGATCCCGGTCCGCCGGGACCGCTGGTGACCTGGACGCCCTGGTCGGTGGTCGGCGCCCTCGCGGCCGTCGCGCTGATCGTGCTGCTGTCGGCGCGGGAGGTGATCCGGGTGGGGATGCGGCCGAGCGTGCGGCAACTGCGGTGGCTGCAGAGCGGCTTCTGGTTCTCCCTGCCGCTGCTGGCGGTGCTGGTCGCGGCGTTGGTGCAGCGGTTCCTGACCATGAAGTAACGGCTACCGCTTGAGCCACTTGACCTCGTACGCCTGAAGGTCGAATTGTTTGCCGTCGACCGTCGCGCTGATCGTCCGGTCCAGGGGGTTGACGACCAGGGCGGTCCTGTCGGTGGCGAGGATGCGTACGTCCCCCGGGGCGGCAACGGTCTCGTACTTCCTACCCGGCGGGAACTCGGCGTTGAAGCGGGCCACCAAGTCGTACATGGGCAGCTTCGCGCCCCCGCCCTCGGTGTCGGTCGGCGTCCAGAGGCAGCCGGGGCAGTCGGGGCCGGTCTCCTCCTCCGGGTTCCAGTAGAAGCCGGAGGAGGCGCCGCCCTTGACCATGGCGATCATCGCGGCGGCCTGGACGGCACGGCGGCGGGGCTCGGACCAGCCGTGCCGGTCGTCGTTGCCGTCGGCGGGCTCGACGTAGTACTCGGCCCACCACAGCGGCAGCTCCTCGCCGGTCTGCCGCCGCACCCACTCACCGACGGCCGTGAACTTGTCGGTGGCGGCGAACTCGTCCGGCAGCAGCTCGTCGTCCTTGGTGTAGCTGGAGCCGTCCACGACGACGAAGTCGGCGCCCGCCTTGTGCTCGTTCCAGTAGGCGAAGGCGTCGAGGACCCGCTGGTCGAGAGCGCCCCAGGGGCCCTTGAGGGTGGTGGAGGCGATGTCCGTCTGCCGCGGGTCGACGCTGTCCATCACCAGGTAGGGCCCGCCGACCATGATGTCCTGGTTCACCTCCTTGAGGGCTTGGTAGACGAGGTTGTAGAGCTTCGTGTAGCCCTCGTGGTCCCAGCGGCGCTCGGCGTCGTTCCAGAAGCCCTTGAACTCGTTCCAGACGATGAAGTGGCGTACGTCGGGATAGCGCCTGGCGACGGTCGCGGCGAGGGCGGCGAAGTCGGCGTAGTGCTCGGGCCGTGGGGCGGTCTCCAGGGCGGCCTGGCTCCAGTCGGTGTTCTCGGCGCCCGCCTCGCCGCCCTTCATCCAGTCCGGGGCGCAGCACAGGGTGATCACCGGGGTGCCACCGGAGGCGCGGACGAAGTCGACGCGGCGGTCGAGGGCGGCGAAGTCGTAACGGCCCTTCACCGGCTCCGGGTTGTCGGCGCCCCAGCCCATGATGTGCTGGTTCTGCGGCAGCGCCGACTGCTTGAGGCTCGTGGTCACGCGCCCCACGGCTGCGGCGGGGCCCTCGTCGGCGCTGAACTGGGTGTGGGTGAAGCCCCAGCCGACGTCCGGTCGCGGCTCCTCGGGCGGGGCGGCGGGCGTGCCGTGCACCTTGTCGCCGTCCGGCGAGGTGCCGGCGGTGCTCGCGCCGTCGCCGGGAAGCGTGCTGACCAGGGTCACCACCAGGGCCACGAGGGCCGCCGACACACCGAGCAGCGCGGTGAGCCGCCACCGCCGTGCCCCCGTACTCCACCCATGACGTCCCATCGAGGGCAACAGTAATGGCGAGGACGGGCGTTGGGGCAGATGTCGTACATGTACGGCCCGGAAACCGGATGGAGCGGGGCACAGCGGGAGCAGGGGTGTGCAGCCGACACTCCGCGCGCACCTCGGAAACCGGGTGCACGCGACGGCCGCGTGCCCGATCATGGCGGCATGTCTGCGAACCCACACGACGCTCTGCCGATCCGGCTCCACGTCGACGACAGCGACTCGCCGTCCGACGTCGTGGACGCGCTGTTCCTCGGCCGCTTCGCGACGGGCGAGCAGCCGTACTCGCACGCGGCGAACATCGACCGCGTCCGCTCCGGGGCGACGCTGCTGCCGCCGGAGGCCCGGGTGCTGCGAGTGGCCCGCGACGACGACCGCAGCGCCACGCTCGCGGAGGGCGACGGCTGGACGCTGCTGGTCTCCCGCTGGAACCGGGGCGCGGACGTCACGGTGACCGCGACCAGCGCCGACCTGGCGAAGAAGGTCCTCGACCGGGCGACGGACGGCGCGGCGGACGAGCCCGAGCCGCAGCCGGAGAACGTGACGATGGGCTTCTGGTACGTCTCCCCCAGGCGCGGCCCGCACCGTACGACGCGGCAGATCTCGGCGGGTACGTGGGACGAGGTGCGGGCCAACTACACCGGGCCGGTCGCGGACGCCATGGACCGGCTGATGAAGACGACCCCGGAGGACATCGCGGGACGCCTGCTCCTGCTGCACGGCCCGCCGGGCACCGGCAAGACGTCGGCGCTGCGCACGCTGGCCCGCTCGTGGCGGGACTGGTGCCAGGTGGACTGCGTCCTGGACCCCGAGCGGCTGTTCAGTGACGTCGGCTATCTGATGGACATCGCGATCGGCGAGGACGACTCGACCGGCAAGGGCCGCTGGCGGCTGCTGCTGCTGGAGGACTGCGACGAGCTGATCCGCGGCGAGGCCAAGCACACGGCGGGCCAGGCGCTGTCGCGGTTGCTGAACCTGACGGACGGGCTGCTGGGCCAGGGACGCAACGTCCTCGTCGGCGTCACCACCAACGAGGACCTCGAACGCCTCCACCCCGCCGTCGTCCGCCCCGGCCGCTGCCTGGCCCGCATCGAGGTGGGGCCGCTGACCCGGCGCGAGGCGGTCAGCTGGCTGGGCACCGAGGAGGGCGTCGGGCGGGACGGGGCGACGCTGGCGGAGCTGTACGCGCTGCGCCGGGGCACGTCTCCGACGGCGCTGCCGGAGCCGCGGGGCGGGTCGGAGGCGGGGCTGTACCTGTAGGGGGTCTCGTACGGTGCTTTGATGGACGTATGACCCTGTTCGTCGGCACGTCGGGGTGGCAGTACAAGGACTGGCGGGGGCTGCTGTACCCGGAGGGCTGCCCGACCCGGCTGTGGCTGGAGGAGTACGCCGAGGGGTTCGCCACGGTCGAGATCAACAACGCGTTCTACCGGCTGCCGACGCGGGAGAACTTCGAGGCGTGGCGGGAGCGGGTGCCGCAGGACTTCGTGGTGGCGGTGAAGGCCAGCCGGTATCTCACCCACATCAAGCGCCTGAAGGACCCCGAGGAACCGGTGCACCGCCTGATGACCCACGCGGCGGGCCTCGCCGACCGGCTCGGCCCGGTCCTCCTCCAGCTCCCGCCGAACCTGCGCGCGGATCCCGGGCTGCTGGACGCCTGCCTCGCCTGTTTCCCCACCGGCACGAGGATCGCGGTGGAACCACGCCACGACTCCTGGTGGACGCCGGAGGTGGAGCAGGTCCTGCGCTCGCGGCGAGCGGCCCTGTGCTGGGCCGACGTGCTGGCCCGCCCGGTGACGCCGCTGTGGCGCACGACGGACTGGGGTTACGTCCGCTTCCACCAGGGCCGTGCCCGGCCGTGGCCGCACTACGGCCGCCAGTCGCTGCAGACGTGGGTCCACCGCATCACGGCCGTCTTCCCCGGCGACCACGACGTGTACGTGTACTTCAACAACGACCCGGGTGGGGCGGCGGTGGGCGATGCGGTGACGTTCGCGGACCTGGCGAGGCGAACGGGTCGGAGGGTCACGCGGACGCCGAGGGAGCTTGCGGTCCGGCGCTGAGGCCGACGTCGCAGTCCCTCTCCGCCGCAACGGCGCTCCGCCACGACGGCGTATACCGGCGGTGCCGAACCCCGTCAGCCCTCCGCCGACAAACCCCTACCTCCCATACGCCGCCCGCAGCGCGTCCCGCACGGCATCCAACGCCGCCTCCTCACCGAGCCCGAGCCTGCGCACCCTCTCGGCGTAAGCCTGCGCCGCACCCGCCGCCTCCCGCTCCGCCGCCGACCCCGCCGCGGCGACGAACGTCCCGTGGCGCCCCCGTGTCTCGATCACGCCGTCCGTCTCCAGCGCCCGGTACGCCTTCGCCACCGTGTTCGCGGCCAGCCCCAGCGACTCGGCCAGCCCTCGAACCGTCGGCAGCCGATACCCCACAGGCAGCGCCCCCGACCGCGCCTGCGCGGAAATCTGCGCCCGGACCTGCTCGTACGGCGGCTCCGCCGCACCCTCATCGATGTCGATCTTCAAGGTCACGCGCCCGATTCTCCCGTACCGGCCGCAAAATGAGAGGCATCCCGGCCCCTGCCCGCGTAACGTCCGACCCCATGACCGTGATCGTGCGTGACCTGCGCCCCGAGGCCCGAGCCGACGTCGAGGCCTTCGCCCGGGTACGGCACCTCGCCCTGCCGTACATGGTGTCCACCCCGGACTCCGTCGCCCATGCCATCGCCCAGGCCCACCCCGACGCCCACTACCGCCCCCTCGTGGCCGAGCTGGACGGCGAGATCATCGGCACCGCCCAGGTGGGCATCGCCCACGACAGCCCGGAACCGGGCCAGGGCTACCTCAACGTCTACGTGCACCCCCAGCGCACCCGCCACGGCGCCGGCTCGCTGCTGGTCCGGGTCGCCGAGGAACATCTGGCCGCGCAGGGGGCGACGAAACTCTTCACCTGGGTCCTCGACGAGCCCGCCAACCGCTCCTTCGCCGAACGCCACGGCTACCGCCCCAGCCGCTCCGCGCACTTCCTCCGCCTGGACCTCGCGAACAGCACCCTGCCGCCCCTCCAGACCCCGCCCCCCGGCGTAGAACTGCGCACGGCCGCCGACTACGCGGACGACCCGCGCCCGATGTTCGCACTGGACGCGGAGGCGACAGCGGACGAACCGAGCGACATCGCGGTCGAGTTCACGGACTACGAGGCGTGGATCGCCGAAACCTGGAAGCACCCGCTCCTCGACCTCGAACTGACCTCTGTGGTGCTCGTCGACGGCCGGCCCGCCGCCTTCAGCGCCGCCTACACGGACGGCGCCACCCGGTACGCCTCCGCCATGACCGGCACCGCCCGCGCCTTCCGCGGCCGGGGCCTGGCCAAGCTCGCCAAGAACGACTCCCTGCACCGCGCCCGCGCCGCCGGGTACACGGAGGCGTTCACGGGCAACGACGCGGGCAACGACCCGATGCTCGCGATCAACAAGTCGTTCGGGTACGAGATCTGCGCGACGGAGGTGCGCCATGCCCGCCAACTCGGCTGAGCCGGACGCCATGGTGGACGTCGTCCTGGTCAAGGCCGGCCGGACGAAGATCCGTTACCCGGCCGAGCTGCTCCAGGACGACGGCACCCGGATCGTGGTCCGCGCCCCCTTCGCGGGCACCGGCGTGCGCGACTTCGGCTTCGTACGCTTCGATCCCGGGGACGTCTTCACCGAGTACTACTGGCGGGACCGCTGGTACGCGGTGATGGAGGTCCGCGACCCGTCCGGCGTCCTCAAGGGCTGGTACTGCGACATCGCCCGCCCTGCCACCTTCTCGGGCACCGAGCTGGTCGTCGAGGATCTCGACCTGGACCTGTGGCGCTCCGCCGACGGTACGGACGTACGCCGCCTGGACGAGGACGAGTTCGCGGAGAGCGGCCTCACGGAAACGGACCCGGAGGCGGCCACAGCGGCACTGGCGGCTCTGGACGAACTGGAGAGCCTGGCCCGCGGCGGCGATTTCGAGTCCCTCCTCAGCAGGTGAGCAGCAGCTGAACGTCACTCCAGGGCGACGACCGCATACCGCTCGTCGTCCACGACCTTCCCCCACAGCGCCGTGTCCTGCGACAACCGCTCCACCCACACCGACCCGGCGACGGGCGCGAGAAGCTCCCGGAGCCGGTCCGCCGCTATGCCCACCGGCGCGACCGTCCCCCACACGCCCTCGACCAGCACCAGCCGCCCTCCCGGCCGCAGCAGCCCCCGCCAGTGCCGCAGCGCCCGGCCGGGATCGGGCAGCGCCCACAGCACATGCCGTACGAGCACGACGTCGAACTGCCGCTCCCCCACCGGCGGTGCCGCCGCGTCACCGACCAGGAACACGACGTCACGTCCGGCGAGTTTCGCGCGGGCCCGTTCCACCATGACCGGGGACAGGTCGACGCCGGTGACGCGGTGTCCCTGCTCGGTGGCGAGGAGCGACAGGCTGCCGGTGCCACAGCCGAGGTCGAGGACGTCGCAGGCGGTGTCGGGCAGCCAGGAGCGCAGCCGCCGAGCCCAGGCGTCCCGCACCTCGGGATCGCGCAACCCGTGATCCGGCTCGTCGTCGAAAGCGGCGGCGAGCGCGTCCCAGTCCAGGTCGTTCGCCGAGGTCATGGCACCCTTTTCAGCCGTCATGCCCCTCATGGTGACACCCGCCACTGACAGTCGAATCGTGACGGCCGCCACAGACATACCGGCAGCGATGAGGAACTCTCGCCGAAATGGTCTACCTCCGTGAGAACACGGAACCCGGTAGGCACTGAAGGAGGCAGCCATGCGCCGAGTCACAGTGCACAAGCCCCCGCGGAAGACGGAAGCGCGCCGACTCCGCGAGGAGGCCGACGAGCCCACCTACGAACGCCGGCCCGAGGTGCGCAAGGACATCGCCCGCACCTGGTGGCCGGCTCACTGACCTGGTCCACCCGAGAGGTACCTACCTGAGCGCAGTCTGAGCGCTCCCTTAAAGGGACCATAAGGATCTCCCTCGACCGCCTTCAGCAGGCGATTTCGCGGTTTCTTGGGGCTAGCTTCTGAACGCCCCCCCCACGGGATCACCCCCGGGATCACCCCGGGATCAACCCAAGTGACCGCTACGAGGAGTTCCCCCATGCCCGCACGCCGCAAGGCCGTCGCCGTCGCCGCCGTCGGCATAGCCCCGCTCGCCCTGACCGCGCTGTCCACCGCGCCCGCGTCCGCGCACGGCTCGATGGGCGACCCGGTCAGCCGGGTCGCCCAGTGCTACGCGGAGGGCCCGGAGAGCCCCACGTCGGACGCGTGCAAGGCGGCGGTCGCGGCGGGCGGTACCCAGGCTCTGTACGACTGGAACGGCGTCCGCATCGGCAACGCGGCAGGGCAGCACCGGACGCTCATCCCGGACGGCAAGCTGTGCAGCGCGAACAACGAGGCGTTCAAGGGCCTCGACCTGGCCCGCGCCGACTGGCCCGCGACGTCCGTCAGCAGTGGGTCGCACACCTTCAAGTACCGCGTGACCGCCCCGCACAAGGGCACCTTCACGGTCTATCTCACCAAGCCCGGTTACGACCCCGCCCAGCCGCTCGGCTGGGACGACCTGGACCTGGCGAACCCGGTGGCGACGGCCACCGACCCGGCCGCGTCGGGCGGTTTCTACACCTTCTCCGGCAGCCTCCCCGAGCGCTCCGGCAAGCACGTCCTGTACGCGATCTGGCAGCGCTCGGACAGCCCCGAGGCCTTCTACTCCTGCTCGGACGTCACATTCGGCGGAAGCGGCAACGGCGGAAGCGGCTCCAACGACAACACCGGTGACAGCGACAGCAACGACAGCGACGGCAACGACGACAGCAGCAACAACGAAAGCGGCAACAACAACGGCTCCACGCCACCCGTTTCCGCCCCCACCGCCTCCGCCCCCACCGACGAGCAGATCGAGGCCGCCGCCGAGAACTCCACCATCGAGAACCACGGCCACGGCGACAACGACCCCGGCACGTCCGCCGCCCCGGACGCCCCCACCGCCAACCAGCCGAAGGCCGCGGCCGCCGGGACCTCCGAGAACCTCGCCGAGACCGGCGGCGACAGCAGCACCACGTACCTCGCCGTCGGCGGCGCGGCCGCGCTCGCGCTCGGCTCGGCGGCCCTGTTCGCGTCGGTGCGCCGACGCGCGGCGCGCGGCGGGCGGCACGGCCGCTGACCCAGGGTTCCGGGGTCTGACCGGCGGCTCAGGCCGGTCAGACCCCGGCGATGCTCAACTGAACACCGACGCACAGGTGGTCGGCTTCGCCCGCGCCGGATCGAGGGCGTTGGCGACCTCGTGGAAGGCGATCCGGTCGAACAGCCCGATCGCCAGATGCTCGGAGAAATCGACCGGGCACAGGTCCTGGAGCAGCACGTTGCGTACGTCCGGTCCGTCCAGGTACTGACTCCGATACGGAGTGACCACTTGGTCGTACTTGGTGGCGATGACCGTGTAGCGCACGCCGGGTACGGTGTCGCCGCCCGCGTTGAGCTTGGCGAGGAAGGCGGATCCGGCGATCTGGTCGGCGAGGGCCGGGGTGGCGGTGGAGAGCAGGTCCTCGGCGCCCGGGAAGTACGGCAGCAGGTGGGTGAGGCCGGACAGGGTCGTGCCGTGGTTGTCGGGGGCGATACCGACGAGGGCGTTCACCTCGGCCGCTCCACCGAGGAACTTAAGGTAGTGGCGGGGCATCATGCCGCCCTGCGAGTGCCCGACGAGGTCGGCCTCGGCGGCGCCGGTCGCGGCGAGCACCTTGTCGACGAAGGCGTCCAATTGTTCGGCCGACTTCTCGATGGGGCCGAGGCCGTGGAAGAACGGGACACCGGGCAGCTGACCGTAGTCGAGGGAGAAGACGCAGTAGCCGCGCTTCATCAGATACGGGGCGAGTCCCAGCCAGTTGTCGACGGAGTTGCCGAACGTGCCGTGCACCAGGACGACGGGGCGAGGATGGGCGGCGGACGGCTTGCAGGAGTAGTTGTTCCAGCCGCTACTCGGAGCGGCGGTGGCCGCCTGGGCGGTGGTGGCGGCGGGGAGAGTGGCGATCGCGGCGGTCAGCAGCAGCGCGACCACGGGTCTGAGCACTCGTTTCCAGGGCAGCATCGGGTGATCTCCTTGCGGCTCACGGGAGGTGCGATGACCTAACGCCCTGTGATCCGGATCACGAGGATGCTGTTCACTTGTCAAGTTACGAATGGGTAGTTCAAGGGGGAAGTTACGCGTCAGTAAAAACTTCCAGTGATAACCAGCCAGAAAAGGGCCTACGCCGCCAGCGACCCCGGAATCACCGCCCGCGGCCCGAACTTCGCCCGCGCGCGGTCCGCGACCTCCTCGATCCGGCGGACCTTCTCGTCCACGGGGTCGAAGGTCAGCTGGTGGGAGGCCTGCTCGGCGGGCGTGAGCCCCTCCGCGCGCAGGGCGATCGCCCGGACCCGGGCACGCTGGAGGCCGAGCGCCTCGTACATCCCGTACGCCGCACGCGTCAGCGCCGGCGAGTGCGCGGTCGGTTCCTTCAGGGTGCGGCTGCGGGTGGTCGAGGAGCGGTCGGCGTAGCGGACGGTAAGGGTCAGGGTGCCGCAGACCTTCTCCACGGCGCGCAGCCGGGTGCCCAGTTCCTCGGCGGCCGAGAGCAGCGCGCGGCGGTGCCGCTCGGGGTCCAGTTCGTCGCGCGGGAAGGGGCGTTCGGCGGCCAGCGAACGCGACACGGCGTTCGGGACCACCCGGCCGCGGTCGACGCCGTTCGCCTTCTCGTGCAGCTCACGGCCCGCCTTCGCGCCGATCAGCCGCTGGAGCGTGGACAGCGGCGCGGTGGCGACCCGGCCGAGGGTGTCGAGGCCGTACTCGCACAGCGTGCGGGCGGTCGCGGCCCCGACGCCGGGCAGCACGGCGACGGGCTTGTCGGCGAGGAACTCCGCGATGGCGTCCGGCTCCTCGGGCACCACGCAGGTCACCCCGGGCTCGGCATACCGCAGCGCCACCCGGGCCAGCATCGGGCCGGGCCCGGCGCCGATCGCGCAGTCGACCCCGTGGTGGGCCAGCGCCCGGACCCGGATCACCGACGCCAGTTCCACGGCGCTGCGCCCGAAGTACCGCTCGGCACCCCGCAGATCGGCCAGCGCCCCGTCCGGCGGCAACGCCTCGACGACCGGCGTGAACTCCTCCAGCAACCCCAGCAGCCGGGGCAGGGCCGCCTCGTGCGCCGGCGGCAGCTGGAAACGTACGCAGAGGATGGTCATCCCGCACTCCCCGGACTCTGGTGCCACAACTTCCTTGCCTTCGCAGGCCCTTGTGAGGCCTCTTCGCCCGCAGGACGCAGATCGGCCCACGGATGCATCTCGTATCCGGTGGGCATACGGATCCGCCGCCCGTGCGTCGGATCGCCCCCGGAACCGCCCGAGCCGTCCGCCCCCTCCGGTACCGGCTCCGGCCGCCCCGGCTCCGCCAGCCGCTCCGCCACCACGTCGAGCCCGCCCTCCGCGCGCAGCTCGACCAGCTCGGCGAGGTTCCAGGCGGCGGAACCCACCACGCTGAGGCTGCGCGGCCCGCGCCGCTGCACCACCCCGCGCACCAGCAGCAGCCAGGAGTGGAAGACGGTGTGCGCGCAGGCGTCGTGCGAGTCGTCGAAGAAGGCGAGGTCGATCAGGCCCGTACCGTCGTCCAGCGTGGTGAAGATGACCCGCTTGCCGGACCGGATCGGCGGCGTCTGCGTGGCCGCCTTGGCGCCCGCGACCAGCACCGTCTCCCCGTGCCTGGCGTCGCGCAGCCGCCGCGCCGACACCACGCCCAGCTCGTCGAGGAAGGCCCGGTAATCGTCCATCAGATTGCGCGAGGCGTCCATGGACAGCACACCCAGCTCGGCGCTGAGCCGCTCCGCCGCGGACAGGTCGGGCAGCCCGGCCGGGGCGGTCTTCCGCCCGCCGGACAGCGGGAGTTGACCGCCGCCGCCACTGCGCGCGCCCCGGTGCAGCTCGGTCAGGTGCAGTTGCAGATCACGGCGGTTGGCGCCGAAGGAGTCCAGCGCACCGACCTGGGCCAGCCGCTGCGCCAGCGGCCGGCTGGGCCGCGCCCGCTCCCAGAAGTCCACCAACGAGGCGTACGGCTGCCCGTCCGCGATCCGCGCCGCCTCGGCCTCGCTGATCCCGTGCACATCGGAGAGGGCCAACCGGAGCCCCCACACTCCGGATTCAGACACCAGTTCGATCCTGTGTGCGACCCCCGACTTGTTCACATCCAACGGCAGGACCGGCACCCCCCGCCGCCGCGCGTCCGCCAGCAGCAGCCGCTTCGGATACATCCCGGGGTCGTGCGTCAGCAACCCGGCATAGAAGGCGGCGGGGTGATGCGCCTTCAGCCACGCCGACTGGTACGTCGGTACGGCGAAGGCGACCGCGTGCGCCTTGCAGAAGCCGTACGAACCGAACGCCTCGACGATCTCCCAGGTGCGCTGAATCGTTTCCGCGTCATACCCGCGTGCCGCCGCGTGCTGGGCGAACCACACCTTGATCCGCCCCTGCGACTCCGGATCGGACAGCCCGCGCCGCACCCGGTCCGCCTCGTCGCGCCCGCAGCCGGTCATGATGTCGACGATGTGGATGATCTGCTCGTGGAAGACGACGACTCCGTACGTCTCCCGCAGCGGCCCCTCCAGGTCGGGGTGCGGATAGCGGACCGGCGCCCGCCCGTGCCGCGCCGCGATGAACGGCCGCACCATGTCGGCGGCGACCGGCCCGGGCCGGAAGAGCGAGATGTCGACGACCAGGTCGTGGAAGGTGGCCGGCTGGAGCCGCCCGACCAGGTCCCGCTGCCCCGGCGACTCGATCTGGAAGCAGCCCAGCGTCTCGGTGGAGCGGATGAGGCTGTACGTCGCCGGATCGCCGTCCCGCAACGCGTCCAGGTCGATCCGCTCCCCCGTCGCCCGCTCCACCTCGGCGACCGCGTGCGCCATCGCCGACTGCATCCGCACCCCGAGCACGTCCAGCTTGAGCAGCCCGAGGTCCTCGACGTCGTCCTTGTCGAACTGCGACATGGGGAACCCCTCGCCGCTGGTCGGCATGACCGGCGTACGGGAGAGAAGGGAGGCGTCGGACAGGAGCACCCCGCACGGGTGCATGGCGACCCCGCGCGGGAGGGCGTCGAGCGCCTCGACCAGCTCCCACATCCTCCCGTAGCGCTCCTTCTCCCCCGCCAGCTGCTTGAGCTCGGGCAGCTCGTCGAGGGCGGCGCGGGCGTCCCGCGCGCGGATGTGCGGGAAGGACTTGGCGATGCGGTCGATGTCGGCGGGGTCCATGGACAGGGCGGCGCCGACGTCCCGGATGGCGTGCCGGACGCGGTACGTCTCCGGCATCGCGACCGTCGCGACCCGCTCGGCGCCGAACCGGCCGATGATCGCCCGGTAGACCTCCAGACGGCGTGCGGACTCCACGTCGATGTCGATGTCGGGCAGCACCAGACGGCGCTTGGACAGGAAGCGCTCCATCAGCAGCCCGTGCTCGACCGGATCGGCGTGCGCGATGCCGAGC
This sequence comes from Streptomyces spinoverrucosus, assembly GCF_006539505.1. Taxonomy (GTDB): domain Bacteria; phylum Actinomycetota; class Actinomycetes; order Streptomycetales; family Streptomycetaceae; genus Streptomyces; species Streptomyces spinoverrucosus. The sequence continues at coordinate 62,267 of NZ_BJND01000030.1, read as the reverse complement.
AGGTGATTGACGAGGGAGCCCGCGCCGGAGCCGCGCGCGGCGACCCGGACTCCCATCTTCTTCACGTCGTCGACGACCTGGGCGACGGTGAGGAAGTAGGAGGCGAAGCCGTGATGGGCGATGATGTCCAGCTCGTCGTGCATCCGCTCCCAGTAGTCGCGCCGGCCGGCGTAGCCGTGCAGCACCATCCCCGCCGCCGCCCGGGAGGCGAGCACGCGCTGTGCGCTGCGCCGGTCCGCGCCGACGAGATGCGGCTCGGGGAAGTGCACGGTGCCGATGCCGAGGTCGTCCTCGGGGTCGACCAGGCACTCGGCGGCGGTCGCCTGCGTCTGCTCCAGCAGCCGGTGGGCGGTGTCCCGCCGGAAGCCGGCGGCCTCGACGACCCGCTCCGCCACCCCGAGCATGACGCCCGGGTTCTTCAGCCAGGCCTCGCCGGAGTCCAGTTCCTTGGTCGGGTCGATCGGGACCAGGCGGCGGGCGGCGTCCAGTACGTCGGCGACCGGGCCCATGCCGGGGTCGGCGTAGCGGACGGCGTTGCTGAGCACGGGCCGGATCCGCTGCTCGGCGGCGAAGCCGACGGTACGGGCGGCCAGGCGCAGGGAGCCGGGGCCGGTGCCCTTGCGGCCGTGCCAGACGGCCTCCAGGCGCAGGGCATCGCCGTAGATCTCCCGCCAGCAGGCGAGGAGCTTCGCGGCGCGGTCCGGGCGGCCCGCGGCGAGGGCGCGGCCGACGTCGGAGTCGGGGCCGAGCAGGACGGTGAGGCCGTCGGCGTGGTTGGCGGACCAGGGCAGCAGGGGCGTGCCCTCGCCTTCATGGGCCGCCGTGACGATTCGGCACAGATCGGCCCAGCCGCGGGCGCCGTCCCGGGCGAGGAAGGTCACGCGCGGTGTCGACTCGTCGATGAAGGCACCGCCACGCACGGGGGTGCGGCGGCGCCGGTCCTGCCGTACACGGTCGGGCTCGGGCTCCGCCACGGCCAGCTCCGCCCCGAACAGCGGACGGACGCCCGCCTTCGCGCAGGCCTTGGCGAAGCGGACGGTACCGGCGAGGGTGTCGCGGTCGGTGAGCGCGAGGGCGTCCATGCCCCGCTCGGAGGCGCGCTCGGCCAGCCGCTCCGGGTGCGAGGCGCCGTAGCGCAGGGAGAACCCGGAGACGGTGTGCAGATGCGTGAAACCCGGCACACGCACCTCCCGCACTCGCGAGCCCCTACCGGCTCTCGAACATCAGTTCCAACTCTCCCACCCCCACCATAGACCAATTCCCGAACATCTGTGCGACATCGACTCGGGCAAGCCCCACCTGCACAAACGCGCCCCAGCAGCATGTGAGCGACGGGACTGCACGCCGGGTAAAGGGGCGCGGGGAACTGCGCGACAAGCCCACGACGCCCCGCAGCGCACCCCACAGAGCAACCACCCACGGCGAACGCGAAAGTCCCGCCCCTCACACACGGGGCGGGACTTCACACGAGCACAAGCACAAGCTGCGCGGCGAAGATCAGCCGATCTGCGTCCCAGTCGCCGACAGCGCCTCGGTCACCGGCTGGAAGAACGTCTCCCCGCCGGACGTGCAGTCACCGCTGCCGCCGGAGGTGAGGCCGATCGCGTTGCTGCCGGAGAACAGCGAGCCGCCGCTGTCCCCGGGCTCGGCGCAGACATCGGTCTGGATGAGGCCGTTGACGATGTCGCCGTTGCCGTAGTTCACGGTGGCGTCCAGACCGGTGACCGTGCCGGAGTGCACCTGCGTGGTCGAACCGCTCCGGGTGACCTGCATACCGACGGTCGCCTCGGCCGCGCCGGTGATCTGCTGCGCCGAGCCGTCGTAGAGGTTGACCTCGCTCGGGTGGTCGACGTCGGCGGTGTACTTGACGAGGCCGTAGTCGTCGCCCGGGAAGCTGGAGGCCTCGTTCTCGCCGATGACGTTGCCCGACGAGTCGGACCACGTGGAGATGCCCTCGGTGCAGTGACCGGCGGTCAGGAAGAACGGCTCGCCGCCCTTGACCACGTTGAAGCCGAGCGAGCAGCGCCCGCCGCCACCGGTGATCGCGTCACCACCGGCGATGAAGGGCTTGAACTCTCCCTTCGTCCGCTGGAGTTCGGCCGTGCCGCCGAGCCCCTCGACGACCTGGGTCAGCTTCTTCCACTCGGCCGCGGAGACGGTGCGGTCGGCGGTCACCACGACCTTGTTGGTGGTCGGGTCGGTCACCCAGGCGGTGCCGGGGATGGTCGCGTCCTGCTTGAGGGTGGTACGCGCGCTCTTGAGCTCGGCGAGGGAGTTCTCGACGATTCTCGCCTTGGCGCCGGCCTCCTCGACCAGCTGGGCGGCGGCCTCGTCGAGCACGTTCACCACGAGGCTCTTCGCCTTGGCGTCGTAGTACGTTCCCGCCGCGTCGGCGCCGAGGTCACGGTCGAGCGTCGAGGCGAGCTTTCCGGCCGCCAGGGCCGACAGCGTCTTGACCTCCGGGGCGTCCGGGGTCTCGCTGGCGTTCGCACTCTGGAAGGTCACTCCCGCGGCAACCAGTGCGGCGATGCCCGCACCTGCCACGGCGGCCCGCCGCTTGGGTATGCGTCGGTGCTTCAACTCACGTCCTCCTGTGGGGGGTCGATCCGGGAGGTAGTGGGGATCTCGCGGATCAGAAGGTCTGTGGACTGGGCGCCCACTATTCCGAGACCCACAGGGAGCACACAAGGTCGACTTCAGGACGCGCGTACGGCAAGTGGCGTGCGCCCCTTACGCCTTGCGCAACCTTGACTGTCCACGGTCACCACAGGAATCTTCGCACTGCAAACACTACGAGCGAGTAACCGGTATGCGGTAGGTGAGGTCTAGTCCTGTCTTGAAGTCGCCCCTCGGCACCGAATCCAGCCGGACGCGCACAAGGATGTGCCCCCGCACACCAGTTGCATGCGGGGGCACATGTGATGCCACAGCCTCTACCGGCACGGCGCTCAGTACACGCTCACGCCATACGCGCTCAGCGCCTCGGTGACGGGCTGGAAGAACGTCGTACCACCGGAGGAGCAGTTGCCGCTGCCGCCGGAGGTGAGACCGTACGCGACGCCGTTGCTGCCGTAGAGCGGGCCGCCCGAGTCGCCGGGCTCGGCGCAGACGTTGGTCTGGATCATGCCGTAGACCACGTCACCGCCGCCGTAGTTGACGGTGGCATTCAGGGCGGTGACACGGCCGGTGTGGGTACCGGTGGTGGAACCGTCGCGGATGACGTTGGTGCCCACGCTCGGGGTGGCCGCACGGGTGATGTCCACGCCGCCCGCGGTGCCGGGCTTGGAGATGGACGTGTTGGTGTACCGGACGATCCCGTAGTCGTTGGTCGGGAAGCTCGAACCGGCGGTGGGGCCGAGAACCGTGGTGCGGCCCGAGTTGGCGTACCAGGTGCCCGCGCCGTCTGTGCAGTGACCGGCAGTCAGGAAGTACGACGTTCCGTTGCTGCTGCGGACGTTGAAGCCGAGGGAGCAGCGCCAGCTACTCGCATAGATGGCGTCGCCGCCCTCGATCAGCTTGTTGAACTTGCCCGGGGTGCGCTTGATCGTCAGGGCGTCGGCGTTGGCACCGGCCGCCTTCTTGATCTTCGCGAGCTCGGTCGCGGAGACCGTGCTGTCGACGGTGAGCAGCACGCGGTTGGTCTTGCTGTCGACGGCCCAGGCGGTGCCCGGGACGTCGGCCTTGAGCACCGAGTTGCTGGCGCTCTTCAGCTCGTTGGCGCTGAACGTGGTGACGTCGGACGCGTTCGCGCTGGGGACCGCGAACGCGGCTGCGGCCACGAGGCCGGTGGAAACGGCGATCAGCCGGGTCCGTCTCGTACCGCTGCGGGGGGTGGTGCGCTTGATCCTCACTTTTCGTTCCTCCACATGGGAAGTCGGGGGCCCGCGTGGGGTCGGGGCCCGTGAGGCGCAGTCAGATGGCATCGTTGTCCGGATTCCGAACCCGCCGTGCCCCTGACAAGCGCTGAGGGGGAGTATTCGGCCGCACGACGGGCGGACGCAAGGGCGCCTTTCGGCCGTCAACTTTTGAACCAACTGGGCGGAATGAATGGCCACCCCTGCCCCGCCCTACACCCCGTCAGGTTGCCGGGCAGTACGAAGGGGCAGGCCCGGCTGGGCCGAACACCACCCATGCGTCCGCCGCGACCCCGTCACTGTCGGCCATCCACGATCCGGGGATGGCCGGAAGTCACCCCTCCGGATGCTCGTCGAGCATGGAACGTCCCGCCGCGGCCGCCCTCAGCAGCTGCACCCGCAGTCACACCCGTCGCATCCACAGTTGTCGCAGCAGTCACAGCAATTGCAGCACCCGTCGCAACCACAGTCGCCGCAGTCGGAGTTGCCGCACGGCGCTTCCTTCCGCTCCCGCGTCCACGGGTCCTCGTACGTGCCGCAGCACAACTGACACGTACAGGCCAGCCCCAGCCACACGGCACACCCCGCGAGCAGCCCGCGCCGGTCGCGGCGCGGCGGCCCGGGTGGCAGCGGCGCACCCGGCCCGGCCGGTCCGCCGGGCGGAGCGTAGGGCCCGGCGAGCTCGGGCCGATGCCCGCAGGAGGCAGTGCCGAAGGCGCGGTCGACCGAGGTGGGCAGCTCATGCACGAGCAGCCGGTGCGCCAGCCGCCCGTCCGAGAACTCCACCTCCCGCAGCGCGAGCCGGATCCCGTGCACGGCGTCGTCGGCGAGCCGCCGGGCCTCGGTGAGCGAGGTGCCCGTGGCGGTGAGGGGGTTCCAGGCACCCGACGCGGCGTCAGCTTCGCGGTCCTCCACGGCGTCCAGCAGATGCGCCAGCCGCCCGAACAGCCGCCCGGCCTCGGCGAGCGGCTCGGCGTTGCCCGGCCGCCCGGCCAGCACAGCGGTGTGCGCGAAGGCGGCGGCGGTCGCGGTCTCGGTCGGCTCGGTGACGACCAGGACCGGCGTACCGGGCCCGGCGAGCGCCTCGATGCCGGCCTGCCGGTCCACGGCGTCGACCAGCACCGCCGTGTCGAAGCCGACACCCGCCCCACCACGAGCCCCCGCGCGCCCCCAGCGGTCCGCGACCCGGCGCGCGGCGAGCGCCACGGGCCTGCGGGCCAGCAGCCCGTCACCGTCGGCCACATGGTCGCGCACCTTGGCCGAGGCGAGCACGAGCGAGACGGCGGCCGCCAGCCGTGCCCCCTCACCCCGCGCGACGGACGCGGTCCGCATCCCGCGCAACGGACACGGTCCGGCCGTACGCCGCCACCCGCCCCGCTCGGTGGGCCCGGCCTGAGCCTCCGTCAGAACGGAGACGAGCAGCCCGTCGTAATTGGTCACCACCCGCGCGAACTGCCCGTGGTCGCCGCGCAGCGCGAGACACAGCCCGCACAAATGCGCCATCCACTCGGTCTTGAGCCGCTCCCCCAGCCGATGCCGGCACGGCCTGACGATTCCGAACACGATGATCCCCCGTGATACGTGCGATGTTGAGCGGCCGCATCGTATCGACGTCGAGCAGCTTCGTCGTATCGCCCGATTTTCACATCGGATCTACCGTCGCGGTTCACCCGTACGCCCCGCCGCTCACCCATACGCCAGGAAGAATCATATTTCACTCACAGTCAGCAGCTGTGTATGGCAACACCCTTGGGGTATCCGGGCTCTCGACGTATCCGCCGTGCACCAGTACCGTCACAAACCCCCCGCGCGGCGTCTATCCACTTGGCGCGCCGTCCGCATCATGGATGACCATAGGGATGCGGAAAGCAGAAAAGACCGCTGTGAGAGGAGGCGTCCATGGGATCGGTGCGCAAGGCGAGTGCGTGGCTCGGCCTCGTCGACGACAACGATGACGAGCGTTACTACGACGACGAGTACACCGAGGGGACCGAGTCCGGCGCCGCCTGGGTCACGGACCCGCGGGTGAAGGTGACCACGGACACGGCCGAGCAGAAGGAGCGCCGGATCGCCACGGTGACCCCGGACAGCTTCCGGGACGCCCGTGCGATCGGCGAGCTGTTCCGGGACGGTGTCCCGGTCATCATGAACCTGACGGCCATGGAGCCCGCCGACGCCAAGCGCGTGGTGGACTTCGCGGCCGGCCTGATCTTCGGGCTGCGCGGTGCGATCGACCGCGTGTCCAACCGGGTCTTCCTGCTGAGCCCCGCCGACACGGAGATCATCAGCGGGGAGCCCGCCGCCCATCGGGCGGACGGTTTCTTCAACCAGAGCTGAGGCAGGGCCGCTCACCGGAAGCCGCCCCCGCGCGCGGGCTACCGGAACGCATCGAGTCCGGTGAGCGCCTTGCCCAGCACGAGCTGGTGCATCTCGACGGTGCCCTCATAGGTGAGCACCGACTCCAGATTGGTCGCGTGCCGCATCACCGGGTACTCCAGTGAGATCCCGTTGGCACCGAGGATCGTCCGGGCCGTACGGCAGATGTCGATGGCCTCTCGTACGTTGTTGAGCTTGCCGAAGCTGATCTGCTCCGGCCGCAGCCGCCCGGCGTCCATCCGCCGCCCGAGGTGATGGGCGAGCAGAATCCCCTTGTGCAGTTCGACCGCCATGTCGGCGAGCTTGGCCTGGGTGAGCTGGAATCCCCCGATGGGCCGCCCGAACTGCTCCCGCGTCTTCGCGTAGTCGACGGCGGCCTCGAAGCAGGTCCGCGCCGCTCCCATAGCCCCCCACACGATCCCGTACCGCGCGTGCGACAGACAGCTGAGCGGCCCCCGCAGCCCGGTAACCTCCGGCAGTACGGCATCGCCGGGCAACCGCACATCATCGAGCACTAGTTCACTGGTGACACTCGCCCGCAGCGACCACTTGTGCTTGATCTCGGGCGCCGAGAACCCGGGGACATCGGTGGGCACGACGAACCCACGAATCCCGTCCTCGGTCTGCGCCCACACCACGGCCACCCCGGCGACGGACCCGTTGGTGATCCACATCTTGCGCCCGCGCAGCACCCAGTCGCCGCCGTCCCGCTTGGCGTACGTCCGCATGGAGGCCGGGTCGGACCCGTGGTCGGGCTCGGTCAGCCCGAAGCACCCGATGACGTCCCCGGCGGCCATGGCCGGCAGCCACCGCTGCTTCTGCTCCTCGGAGCCGAACCGGTGCAGGGCGTACATGGCCAGCGACCCCTGCACGGACACCAGCGACCGGATCCCGGAGTCGGCGGCCTCCAGCTCCAGACAGGCGAGCCCGTACTGCACGGCACTGGCCCCCGCGCACCCGTACCCGCTGAGCGACATCCCGAGGGCCCCGATCCCCCCGAGCTCCTTGGCCAGCTCCCGGATCCCCGGCAGCTCCCCCGCCTCGTACCACTCGGCGACGAACGGCAGCACGCGATCCGCCGCCCAGCTGCGCACGGTGTCCCGGACGGCCAGGTCCTCGGGCTCCAGCAGGTCGTCGATCCCGAGCGGATCCGACGGATCGAAGGGGGGCAACTTCGGGGACACGGGCATCCTCCGGGCAGCTCAAACTAGCACCGCTAGTCACGGACTCGGGGCTGACGTTACGACGCGGAAAGTCCCGGAGCAACCACCCGCAAGCCGCCAACGGCGATCAACCCCGGCGGGCGACGTCCACCTCTGAACGGAGTTGCACGGATGGTGCGTGGGTGGGAGACCCGACGCCGGCACGAGGCGACGGCACCTCGACAGCCACGTCGGCATCACACTGCATCACCCGAGGCAACCGCAGAGCCATAACGGCCCCCAGCAGCAACAACCCCGCACTCACCAGCAACGTCACATGCAGCCCGTGCACAAAACAGTCCCGAGCCACCCGCCGCAGAGCAACCCCCGCCGACCCCCCGAGCTCCCCGGCAACGTCATACGCCTCCCCCAGCGAATGCCCCGCGGCCGCCGACGCCGAAGCCGGAACACCGGGCACGGAAGACAACCCCGGCGCATACGCCGCGTTCATCACCGTCCCCAGCAGCGCGATCCCGATCCCCGCCCCCAGCTGATACGACGTCTCCCCGATCGCCGCCGCACCTCCGGCCTGCTCCGACGGCGCCTCGCTCAGCATGGACTCGTACGCCCCGAACAGCGTCGTCTCCAGCCCGAACCCCAGCAGCACGAACCCGGCCAGCATCAGCGGCGCGTTGTCCTCCCGCCCCAGCGCCGTAAGCAGCACGACCGCGAGCGCGGTCAGACAGAACCCCGCACAGACCATCCGCCGTGGCCCGAACCGCCGCAGCATCCGCGCCCCGAACAGCCCCGCCGCCATCGCCGCCACGGTGAGCGGCAGCAGCCTGAGCCCCGTCTCCAACGGCGACAGCCCGAGCACCAGCTGCAGATACTGCGCCGCGATCAGCTCCAGCCCCACCAGGGCGAGCATCGCCAGCACGATGCACCCGACCGACGTACTGAACGCAGGCCGCGCGAACATCCGCAGGTCCACCAGGGGATGCTTGCGCCGCCGCTGCCGCCGTACGAACAGCGCGAGCAGCACCGCACCCACCAGGAGCGGCACCGCGGTGAGCACGCTGCCGACCGGCTCCCCGCCGCCCAGCCGCTTGACCCCGAGCACCACCCCGAACAGACCGGCCGCCGCCATCAGCGCACCGACCACGTCCCACGGCCCGTCCCCGCTGCCCGTCGACTCGGGCAGCAGAAGTCGCCCCACCGGCAGGCTGACCAGCATCAACGGGATGTTGACGAGGAACACCGAGCCCCACCAGAAGTGCTCCAGCAGGAAGCCGCCGAGCAGCGGCCCGACCGCCGCGCCGACCGCGGCCACCGCACTCCAGACACCGATCGCCAGCGCCCGCTCACGCCGGTCCGGGAAGACCTGCCGCAGGATCGACAGCGTCGCGGGCATGATCATCGCGCCGCCGACGCCGAGCAGTGCCCGCGCCAGGATCAGCACCTGCGGGCCCTCGGCGACGGCCGCCATGGCGGAGGCGACGCCGAACAGGGCGTAGCCGAGCAGCAGGATCCGTCTGCGGCCCACCCGGTCGCCGAGGGTGCCGAAGAGGATCAGCAGCGAGGCGCAGACGAGCGGGTAGGTGTCGACGATCCAGAGCAGTTCTATCGCGCTGGGCTTGAGGTCCTCGGTGACGGCGGGAACCGCCACGTGCAGCACGGTCGCGTCGACCGCGACCAGCAGCAGGCTGGTGCAGAGGACGACGAGAACGACCCAGCGGTTGGCACCGGCCCCGGCCGCCCGACGGCGCAGCCCGACGGCGGCCGTGGTCGTCCCGGACATGTACGTACCTCCCAGATGTTCCCTCGCGTTCGGCGGGCTCGCGGGAGCGGGGGACCTCCCGCGACTCGGCCGGAGAGGAGCGGTGGTCTCCGGCCCGCGCAACGAATGGCGAGTGACACGTCAGCGTACGCGAGTCCACGCCGGGGTCACGTGGCGGACCTCTCATACGAATGGCGGAACAGTGTGGCGTGCGCCACTACCCTCCCCTTCCACCACGTCGGGACGGGCGGACCGGTTCCGCACGCCGTCGATAATCGAGCCCGTGACCGATCTTGAAACACGCGTGGCGCCCCCGGGACTCAGGGGGGCGGCCCCGGCCCTGCTCGGGTACGCGGCCGTCCGTGCCCTCGGCCTGCTCGTGCTGGCCGTATGGAGCACCGCGCGCGACAAGAGCGCGTACACCCTGCTGACCGCCCGCTGGGACTCCCTCTGGTACACCAGGGTCGCCGAGCTGGGCTACGGCTACGAGGTGCGCCTGCCGAACGGCGATGTGCACTCCAACCTCGCCTTCTTCCCGCTGCTGCCCTGGCTGGAGCGGCTGCTGCACAAGGTGACCCCGCTGTCGTACGCCGACGCGGGCTTCGTCGTCAGCCTGCTCGCCTCGCTCGCCGCGGCCTGGGGGATCTTCGCGGTCGCCGACCATGTCTACGGGCGGCGGGCGGGCGTCTGTGCGGTGCTGCTGTGGGCCGTGCTCCCGGTGGGGATCGTGCAGTCGATGGCGTACAGCGAGTCCCTGTTCACCGCGCTCGCCGCCTGGTCGCTGTACGCGGTCCTCACCGGCCGCTGGCTCACCGCGGGCACGCTGGCGCTGCTGGCGGGCCTGACCCGGCCCGTGGGGCTGGCGGTGGTCGCGGCGGTGTGGGCGGCCGGCATCACCACCTTCATACGGGAGCGCAACACTGCTCCATTCGCGCACCCCCGCAGCACGACGCCCATCCCCGGCGCGCGCCCGGCCGAGCACGCCCTCTCCCCCACCCGGCACCTGCTCCCCGACGGCGCACCGGCCTGGCGGCGCGCCCTCGGCATGCTTCTCGCGCCCCTCGGCGCCGCCGGGTACGTCCTGTGGGTCGGCCACCGCACCGGCCGGGGCCCGCTCGGCTATCTCGACGTCCAGGCGGGCTGGCGCAACGGCTTCGACGGCGGCTACGCCTTCGCCCGCTTCGTCGCCGAAAAGTTCACGTCGTTTCCTTCGGCCCCGGCCGGCCTGGGGCTGGTCGTCGGGGTGGCCCTGGTGATCTGGCTGCATGTCGTCTGCGTACGGCAGCGTCAGCCGCTGCCGCTCCTGGTGTACGCGGGGGTCGTCACCGCCCTCGCGCTGTGCGCGTCGAGCTACTTCGGCTCGAAACCGCGCCTGCTGCTCCCGGCCTTCCCGCTGCTGCTGCCCCTCGCGGTCGCCCTCACCCGGCTGCGCACCACCAGGTCCGCGCTGGTCGTCGGCGGGGTCGCGGTGGCGTCGGCGGTGTACGGGGCGTTCTGGCTGAACGGCTCCGGTCCGCCGTGAGCCTGCGGGGAATTCCACCGGATGAACGGGTGAACGATTCCTCAAGCGGCCTAAAACACCACCCCTCGAAAGATCAAAGGAATTGAAGGTAAGGGCACCTGCCTATTGCCTGATTCCTTGGAAATAAACCCGTTCCTGAGAGCAATCCCACATCACATCGTCATTACAACCCCGGTGATTCGGCGGGTACCTGAGCTCACTCGCTGTAACGTCGATTGCGTGCGTACCGAACCAAAGCTGACCCGGCTCGACCGGATCTTCGCCCGACTGGACCGTGAACCCAAGCGGCCGGTCCTCGACGTGCCGCGAATGACGCGGCACCGGGTGGTGCTCTTCGGCGCGACGCTCGCCTTCTACCTCACGATCGTCCTGGCAGTGGTGACCACCTCGTGGCTGGTCCGGTTCGACTGGCAGGCGATGCTCTTCCGGCCGTACCAGCAGTGGCCCGAGATCCACGCCTTCCTGGACTACTGGGTCGTCCTGGGTCAGCGCGGCCCGACCGCCGTGATGGTCGCCGCGTGGCTCGGCTGGCGCTCCTGGCGGCAGCACACCCTGCGGCCGCTGCTGGCCTTCGGTGCGGCGCTGCTGTTGCTGAACGTGAGCGTGGGCGCCGTGAAGTACGGCCTGGGCCGCTCGGGTCCGCACTACGCGACCGAGGTCGGCTCCAACGAGATGTGGCACTGGTTCCAAGCCGGCAGCGACATATTTCCTTCGGGTCACACCGCGAACGCCGTCGTGACCTGGGGCATCCTCGCCTACCTGGCCACCTCGCCGCGGGCCCGGCGCTGGCTGTCGGCCCTGTCGGCCGTGCTGTCGCTCAGCGTCGGCCTGACCACGGTGTATCTCGGTACGCACTGGCTGAGCGATGTGCTGCTGGGCTGGGCCGCGGGGCTGCTGATCCTACTGGGGCTGCCGTGGTTCGAGCCGCCGATCGCCCGCGCCGAGGCCTGGCTGCTGGACCTGCGCGACCGCTGGCTCGCGGGCGCGAGCCGTACGACGCCGCAGGCCACGCCGGTACCGGCCGCAGCGCCGGTCCCAGTCACCCCGCTGGCGGCCGCCGAGGAGGAGGCGCCGCCGCGCGAGACCGTCTCCCCGTCGGCGGCCCGCGCCCCGCGTGCGCCGGTCTACCTGGCGCCGGGCCCGCACACGACCCGCTCGGAGCGCACTCCGGTCACCCCGGTCGGCAGCCGCCGCCCGCCGTACCCCGAGCGCGCCACCCGCGGCTCGACCCCGGCGGCCCGCCCGCTCACGGGCGGCTGACCAGCACGGACGCACGGCGAAGGCCCCGGTTCCCACACCAGGAACCGGGGCCTTTGCCAGATACTCTCGATCAGCCCTTCCAGGACCGTGTCACTGTGCCGTCCTTTACCTCGAAGTTCAGCCGACCCGCCCGGTACTCCATCGTGATGATCGTCCCCGGTGCCAGCGAACGCACCGTCGTCCAGCCGCGCCCACGCGCGCGTTCCTCGGCGTCGGCCTGCGGGAGACCGACGTAGGTCTCGGGATCGTCATCGGGTTCAGATGTCGAAAACGGTGCCATGCCGCCACGCTAGGCGCTGTACGGCGGGCGGGGAAGTGGAAGCCGTGCACAGGCGTCACTGATCCCTCTCCGGTCACACTTCTGTCACAGGATCACGACATGTGTTTCGGCGGAACTCCGTCACACGGATGGGCGGTTCTGTACGCCGTGCGCGTGTATTCGAACGCAATTCCCGCGCCTCGGCGCGGCACTCCGAATAGCCCACCGGAAACCTCGCGGCGCACTCGCCCCGGACGCCTTTTCTTTCTCATTCCGGTGGGCCCGCGCACTGCCGGAACCGCACAGGAAATACACGCATCCGACACAGAGTCCCCCTACGCCCCCTGTCGCGGCCGCGGCCGCGCGAGCATCATGGCGGGAGCTCGCGGGCACCCGTGGCGCGGGCTCGGCGGGCCCGGGACGCGAGAGGCGAAGGGGCGAGCGCGGCATGGGGACGCAGACAGTACCGGCGACAGCACGACCCGTACCGACCCGGCGGCACGGCCGGGTGATCGTCGACTGGCTGACCACCACCGACCACAAGAAGATCGGTCATCTCTACCTGATCACAGCGTTCGCGTTCTTCCTGATCGGCGGGGCGATGGCGCTGGTGATGCGCGCCGAGCTGGCCCGGCCGGGGCTGCAGATCGTGAGCAACAACGAGTTCAACCAGCTGTTCACGATGCACGGCACGATCATGCTGCTGCTGTTCGCGACGCCGAGCTTCGCGGGCTTCGCCAACGAGTTGATGCCGTTGCAGATCGGCGCCCCCGACGTGGCGTTCCCACGGCTGAACATGCTGTCGTACTGGCTGTTCCTGTTCGGCGGGCTGATCGTGCTCGGCTCGCTGATCGTGCCGGACGGGCCGGCCGGCTTCGGCTGGTTCGCCTACGCGCCGCTCAACAGCCTGGAACGCTCGCCGGGCGTCGGACCCGACCTGTGGATCATGGGGCTGGCGCTGTCCGGGTTCGGCACGATCCTCGGCGCGGTCAACTTCATCACCACGATCATCGGGATGCGCGCCCCCGGCATGACCATGTTCCGGATGCCGATCTTCACCTGGAACACGCTGTTCACGTCGATCCTGATCCTGCTGGCGTTCCCGGTGCTGGCGGCGGCGCTGCTGGTGCTGGAGGCGGACCGGCGGTTCGGCAGCCAGGTCTTCGACGCGGCGAACGGCGGCGCCCTGCTGTGGCAGCACCTGTTCTGGTTCTTCGGCCATCCCGAGGTCTACATCATCGCGCTGCCGTTCTTCGGGATCGTCACGGAGATCATCCCGGTCTTCAGCCGCAAGCCGATCTTCGGCTACACCGCGCTGGTCGGCGCGACCATGGCGATCACCGGGCTGTCGATCGTGGTGTGGGCGCACCACATGTTCGCGACCGGGGCGGTGCTGCTGCCGTTCTTCTCCTTCATGAGCTTCCTGATCGCCGTGCCGACCGGCGTGAAGTTCTTCAACTGGACCGGGACCATGCTCAAGGGCTCCCTGTCCTTCGAGACGCCGATGCTGTGGTCGGTGGGCTTCCTGGTGACGTTCCTCTTCGGCGGCCTGACCGGGGTGATCCTGGCGTCGCCGCCGATGGACTTCCACGTCACCGACTCGTACTTCGTCGTGGCGCACTTCCACTACGTGGTGTTCGGCACCGTCGTCTTCGCGATCTTCGCGGGCTTCTACTTCTGGTGGCCCAAGTTCACCGGCAAGATGCTCGACGAGCGGCTCGGCAAGATCCAGTTCTGGACGCTGTTCGTCGGCTTCCACACCACGTTCCTGGTGCAGCACTGGCTGGGCGCGGAGGGCATGCCGCGGCGCTACTCCGACTACCTGGCCGCGGACGGCTTCACCGCCCTCAACATGGTTTCGACGATCGGTGCGTTCCTGCTCGGCCTGTCGACGCTGCCGTTCCTCTACAACGTCTGGAAGACCGCCAAGTACGGCAGGAAGGTCGACGTCGACGACCCCTGGGGCTACGGCCGCTCCCTGGAGTGGGCGACCTCCTGCCCGCCGCCCCGGCACAACTTCACGACTCTGCCGAGGATCCGCTCGGACTCCCCGGCGTTCGACCTGCACCACCCGGAGTACGCCGAGCGCCACGCCGTTCAGGAGCCCGGCGTTCCAGAGCCCGGCTCAGGCGGTCCCGGGCGACCGTGAGCGCCTCGGTCAGCTCGGCCGGCTCCAGCACCTCGAACTCCAAGCCCATCAGCATCACGTGAATGACCATCACGTCCAGGCTCGCGGCCCCCGTACGCAGAACGCACGCGTCGTCGCCGTCGGGCTCCAGCGTCCCGTCGGACGGCGAGATCCGGGCGGCCGCCTCCTTGAGGGGCACCAGCAGCCGGACGACGGCCTGCGTGGCGTACGCGCGCGTGGAGATGCCCTGCGACACGTACGCGGCCAGGTCCTCGGCGGGCGGCGTGCGCGGGGTGAACCGCGGGCCGTGCGGCGGCTTGGGGGTGATGCGGTCGACGCGGAACGTCCGCCAGTCGTCCCGGTCGAGGTCCCACGCGACCAAGTACCAGCGGCGCTCGGTGCACACCAGGCGGTGGGGTTCGACGGTACGGCGGCTGGGGGCACCCTCGTGGTCGAGGTACTCGAAGCGCAGCCGCTCGGCGTCCCGGCACAGTCCCGCCAGCTCGGTCAGCACGGCCGGGTCGACGACGGCCTGCGGGCCCTGGAACATCGGCACGGTGAAGGCGTTGAGCGCGCCGACCCTGCGGCGCAGCCGGTTCGGCAGCACCTGCTCCAGCTTGGCGAGCGCCCTGACGGAGGTCTCGCCGATGCCCTCGATGCCCTGCCCGGCGGCCGTGCGCAGACCGACGGCGACCGAGACGGCCTCGTCGTCGTCCAGCAGCAGCGGCGGCAGCTCGGCGCCCGCACCCAGCTGGTAGCCGCCGCCCGTGCCGGGGCTGGCGTTGACCGGGTAGCCCAGCTCGCGCAGCCGGTCGACGTCCCGGCGCACAGTACGCGGGGTGACACCGAGACGTTCGGCCAGCTCGGCGCCGGACCACTCACGGCGCGCCTGGAGCAGGGACAGCAGGCGCAGGAGGCGGGCAGAGGTCTCGAGCATGCGCCCGAGTATCACGCACCGGGACGCCGGCTCAGATCCGCGCCGAAGCGCCGCAGCAGTTCGTGCTCCACCACCGGGGTGAGCGCCTCGACGAACCCGTCCGCCAGGTGCCCGTAGTCCCGGTAGACCATGGTGTTCCCCACCACGACCGGGCAGGTGCCGGACGGGGCGCAGACCCAGTCGTAGGGGTTGATGACCGCCACGTCCTCGGCGGCCGCCGCCGCCCGGATCGCCTCGGTGACCTCGGGCTTGGGGTCGGCATCCGAACGGTGGCGGGCGCAGGAGCTGAGGCTGTCGGGGTGCGCCACCGCGCAGTCCACCGCGTTGTTCTTCGGCCAGGGGGTGTCCAGCAGGGTGAGCACCTGGGTGCGGCCCTGCTGAAGCATCCGGTATGTCTCGGCCTGTCCCTTCTCCCAGGCCTCGCCCATGTCGCCGTCCCCGTACAGCTTCGCCGAGTTGGAGCTCGACGTGATGACGAGTTCGGGCTCCAGCTTGCGGATCTTGTCGAGGGTCACCGCCCGCCAGTCGTCACAGGTCGAGTACGGGCCGCCGTTGTACTCGATGGTGATCTGGGAGACCTTGCACGCGTTCTTGGTGAACGAGTAGAGCCGCCAGTGGTGCTTGCGGGCGATCGAGTCGAGCGCCGGGAACCACTGCGCGACGTGCGAGTCGCCGAAGAGCACCACGGCGCGGTCGGCGGTGGTGTCGCCGTACAGACAGGGCTGCGTCTGCACCTCGTCGGTCATGGTGAGGGCACAGTCGTCGGTGTACACAGCGGACCTCTTGTAGGCCGTGTCCCGCATGCTCGGCTCGAGGTTGGACGGGAGCTTCTCCACCCGCTGCTGAAGCAGCGCGGTCAGTGCGGCACGGGGGTCGGACGCGGCCGCGATCGTCTCCTTGGTGTTCTGCCGCGCCACACCCGAGTCCAGGACCGGCGGGAACTGCGCGGCGAACACCGCGGCCGCGGCCGCGACGGCCGACAGGCCGAGCCCCATCGAGAGCCCCCGACGGGCATGGGCCTTGAACGCGCGGTGGAAGCGCATCGGATTCTCGACCAGATGAAGGGTCAGCCAGGCGAGACCGATGCCGCCCAGTGCGGCGATCAGCCGCAGCGGCCCGTCGTGCTCGCCGAATCCGGCGGCGGCCGGAACGATGAGGATGAGCGGCCAGTGCCACAGGTACCAGGCGTAGGAAATCCCGCCGATCCAGACGGCGGGGCGCAGCGAGAGGACCGCGCCCGCGCCGTAGCGGCCGGCCGCCGCGCCTCCGGCGAGGACGGCGGCGGCGCCGAGGACCGGGACCAGGGCGTTGTGGCCGGGGAAGCGGGTGCTCTCGTCGAAGGCCACGGCGGCGTAGCCGATGGCGGCCAGGCCGGCCCAGCTCAGGACCGCCGCCGCGAGGCGCGGAATGGTGTGGAGGCGGTGCGCCGCCAGGGCCAGCAGGGCACCCACCGCCAGCTCCCAGATCCGCCCCTGCGACCCGAAGTAGGCCCAGGAGGGGGAGGATTCGGTGAGGTGGAGGTTCAGGGCGAAGGAGGCGGCGGCCAGGGCGAGCAGCGGAAGCGCCAGCAGAACCCGGCGCCGGAAGAGCTTGAGGCCGACGATCAGGACGATGGGCCAGATCAGATAGAACTGCTCCTCGACCGCCAGTGACCAGAAGTGCTGGAACGGCGAGGGCGGCACGTCCGTGTTGAAGTAGTCGGTCCCGGCCTCGGCCAGCCGGAAGTTGACCACGTACCAGGCGGAGGCGATGGCGTCCTTGGCGTAGTCGGCGAAGCGCAGCGGCCCCAGGAAGAGCCAGGAGCCCGCCAGCGTCGCCAGGACGACGAGGGTGGAGGCGGGCAGCAGGCGCAGCGCCCGGCGGGCGTAGAAGCGGCCCAGTGAGATCCGGCCCTCGCGGCTCCATTCGCGGAGCATCAGCGAGGTGATGAGGAACCCGGATATCACGAAGAAGACGTCCACGCCGACGTATCCACCGGCCACGTAGGGCACGCCTGAGTGGGAGAGCACCACGAGCGAGACGGCCACCGCGCGCAGGCCCTGGATGTCCAGCCGCAGTCCCCCACCGCCCGCCGCCGCAGCGGACCGTTTCCCGGATCGCTCCCCCGGAGCGCCGTCCCGCGGTTTCGGAACGGATGGCATGTCATCGGACGTGGGCCGCGGGGGGTACGCGAGGCGGCGGACGGGCACCGTGAAAATCTCCTTGCTCGTCGGATCCGGACCATCGAACTAACCCTCGATCCGGTCCGCGCATGACACCATCATGACTTCGCCATAACGTGCAAGTGGATCTGGCTTGAAGTCAAGGTGACATGGATCGCCCGGACCCCTGGCTAGGGCTCATAGGCCAGGTGGGGCACGTCGAAGCAGTTCCTCGTCATCTCCCCCTGCGTCACCCAGCCCCGGTCGTCCTGCCAGCGCGCCACCGACAGACAGTTCCGGCGGGTCTTCGGCGGCTCGGACAGCGGCTCGAACATGACGGGGAGCAGCAGCCCGCCGGCGGTGTAACCGTCACTGCGGCGCACGAAGTCGTCGACGCACGCGCGCGTGATGCCGCTGTCGGCGCAGGCCCGCGCCGCGTCCGTGAACCACTTCGCCGCCGCCCAGCCCTCCAGCTGCCACTGCGAGTGCGCCGGCAGCCCCTCGGTGGCGTCCCGGAACTCCCGTACGGCCGCGTGGCGGGTGTCCTCGTAGTTGCGGCTCGCCCCGGTCGCCCACAAGGCGTTGCGGCAGCGCGGGGCGTCCCGGTAGTCGTCGGGGACGGTGGACGTCCAGTTCTGTACGTTCGTCACCTTGGCGATGACCTCGGCGCCGACGTCGTCCATCGCCTGGCAGAGCCGGGCGTTGCCGTGCGTGTCGATGGCGTCGAAGACGAGGTCGGCGCCCTGCTGCTTCAGATCGGCGGCCACGGCACGGAAGTTGGGCAGTGCGAAGTCGACCTGCTCGCTGACGACCTTGTACCCCTCGGCCTTCAGTCCCCGCTCCACGAGCCGCGCGTAGGCGGCCGAGGCGGCCTGGTTGTACGAGACGACGGCGGCCGTACGGGCCCCGTGGGCGCGTTTGAAGTAGCGGTAGACCTCCGTGCCGCCGTACAGCTTCCCGTCCCAGCCCGGGGTGCCGTCGCGGGGCGACTGACTGCCGTAAATGCCGTACAAGTGCGGATAAGTGTCGTAGGCGGCGCCGATGGGCTGGCCGCCGATGTCGGGCACGCGCGCGTGGGAGACGCGCGCGGCACCGGCGTAGTCGAGGGCGGTGGTGGCGACGAGGGCGACGACCCGGTCCTCGTCGATCAGCTTCCGCACGCACTCGTTGTTGCCGACGCCGCTGCCGCCGTCGTCGCACAGCCGTACCTCGACGCGGCGGCCGTCGATGCCCCCGCGCGCGTTGAGACGCTCGAAGTAGGCCCGGGCGCCGTCGCGCGGGCCGGTGAAGGCGTCGCCGCCGACGGGGCTGGTGGCGCTGGTGATGATGCCGACCCGCACCGGCGCGGCGGCGCCCGGTGGCGCGGCCGTATGTCCGTCGCGCTCGAAGTCGCTCTCCGGGAGGCGGCTGCCGCAGGCCGTGCCCAGGAGGGTCAGCAGCACCGCGGCGGCGGCCTCAACAGCCCGGCAGCGGCGTCGCATCGCCGGTCTGGTTCAGCGCGACCAGGCCGCACAGGGTCTTGACGGACACCTTCCAGGCGCCGTCCTGCTCGACCGCCGTCCCGGCGGCGTCCGGCAGCGCGGTGGCGCCGTTGAGGGTCAGGGTGTACGTCACGTTCGCCTCGGTCGGTGAGGTGAACTCGACCTTCTCGACCCTGGCCCCGACCTGCGATCCGCGTTCGTCGCCGCTGAACGCCTGGAGCACCGGGGCCATCCGGTCGCCGTTCTCCAGGTAGTTCTGCTTGTCCCGCAGGGAGGTGCCCGGGTCGAAGAACTTCTCCCAGTTCTGCCGGACTTCCCGCTCGGCCGCCGCCTGGTCGGCAGGTGCCGTGGCCGCCGGGCCCGTGGTCTCCTCCACGGTCGGCGTGGGCGGCGGACTGTCGCCGCCACCTCCCGCGTCGTCGCCGCACGCGGCGAGTGCCGGGGCGAGGAAGAGCAGCAGGGCGGCCGCAAGTGCCGTACCCCGTCCCGTGTTCCTGCGCCCGAGGTCGCTCCCGAGAACCATCTGGCTCACCACCGGATGTCGGTCCGGGCGGTGCGCGCCCGGAGCTTTCAGGGTCGGCTTCCAGAAGGCATAGTGCAAGCCATCGGCTGACACAGCCAGACACGCGACGTGTGGGAGCCATCGATGCGGACGTCCCGACTGCGATCCGTGCACCCCGTCCTGTGGGCCGGCTGGGCCGCGCTCGCGGCGGGCGCGGTGCTGTGCGTGCTCGGCTGGTACGGCGTCTCCGGCGAGCGGTTCGCCGAGCGGCAGTTGCCCTACCTCGCCTCCTGCACGGTCCCCGGCGCCGCGCTGATCGTCGCCGGGGCGGTACTGCTCACCCACGGCCGCACCACCGTCGCCGCCGCGCGCGTGGAGGAGCTGTACGGGCTGCTGGTGGCCGCCGAGCCCGCCGACGCGGACGAGGCGGGGCAGGCGGCGGCCGTGCCGGTCGCGGTCAGCGGCAAGTTGCTGATGGTGCCGGGCGGGACGCTGCTGCACCGCGCGGACTGCCCGCTGGTCACCGGCAAGGCGGAGGCGGTGCCGGTGGACGCGAAGCTGCTGGCGGGCGGCGAGTTGGGGCCCTGCCCGATCTGCGAGCCCGCCGAAGCGGCCCCCTGATGTCCTCGCTCACCTACGACCTGACGCTCGCCGGGCTGTCGGTGGGCAGCGCCGCCGCGCTCACCGGGATCGGGCTGATCGTGACGTACCGCGCGACCGGCGTGCTCAACTTCGCGCACGGGGCGATCGCGATGGTGTGCGCGTACGGGCTGCGGCAGTGCGTGGTCGAGTGGGGCTGGCCGGTGTGGCTGGGGGCCGTGGTGACGCTGGTCGTCGTCGCTCCGGCCCTCGGTGTGGCGCTGGAACGGTGGGTGTTCCGGCCGCTGTCGGTGCTGGGCGGCGATCCCGCGCAGACGCTGGTGGCGTCCATCGGTGTGTTCGTGCTGCTGGTGGGCGGGGCCGTGCTGCTGTGGGGGCAGGGAGCGCGGGACGACGCGCCGGTGCTGGTGCCGGACGAGCCGTGGGGGCAGTTGGCGGTCGTGGTCGTGCTGGCGGCGGGGGTCGCCGCGGTGATCCGGTGGACGCGGTTCGGGCGGGAGCTGCGCGCGGTCGTGGACGACCGTCACCTGGCCGTGCTGGGAGGCATCGACGCGGACCGGGTGGCGGCGGCGGGGTGGGCGTTCGGGGCGTTCACGGCGGGCCTGACGGGCGTGCTGCTGGCGCCGTACGTGCGCCTGGACCCGTACGGCATGCCGCTGCTGGTCATGGAGGTCGTGGCGGTCGCCGTGGCCGCGCGGATGCGCAGTCTGCCGGTCGCCGTGGTGGTGGCGGTGGGCATCGGGGTGGCGCAGGCGCAGCTGACGCGGCTTCATCCCGGCGGCTGGGGCGAGCCGTTGCTGCAGGCGGTCGGCGCCAACCTGTTCGTGGTGGCGCTGCTGGTCGCCGCGCTGGTGCTGCCCGGCGTCGGCACCCGGGACGCGCTGCCGCGCACGGCCACCGCGCGCGTGCCGACACCGCCGGGCGCCTGGATCGTCGCCATGGTGCTGTTCCTGCTGCCGCTGGGCTTCGCGGGCCGGGACCTGCATACGTCGGTGCAGGTCCCGGCGTTGGGCGTGGTGCTGCTCTCCCTGGTCGTCGTCACCGGGCGCGGCGGCCAGATCTCGCTGGGTCAGGCGGCGTACGCGGGTCTGGGCGCCCTGTTCACGGCCCTGCTCGCGGCGGGCCGGTTCCCGGGCCTGCCCCGGCTGCCGGAACTGGCCGCGCTGGCGGTCGCCGTCCTGCTGGTCGCCCCGCTCGGACTGCTGACCGGCTGGCCCGCGATCGGCCGCCAGGGGTTGGCCCTAGCGCTGGCGACGTTCGCGGTGGGCGTCGGGGTGAGCCGCTTCGTCTTCGACCAGCCGTACGCCACCTCGGGCCTCGCCCTGGGCCGCCCCGCGGGCTTCGAGGGCGACCGCGCCTACTACCTCCTGGAACTGGCCCTCCTGGCCGCCGCCCTGCTGGCGACGCACGCACTGCGCCGGGGCCGTACCGGCCGGGCGCTCGCGGCCATGCGGGACCACCAGGCGGGCGCGCAGGCCGCCGGGGTCCGCGTCCCCTCCCTGAAGCTGCTCGCGTTCGTCGCGGGCGCCGCGCTGGCCGCCCTCGGCGGCGGCATGCTCGGCATGGGGCTGCGCGCCTTCGACCCCGCCGCCTTCGACCCCGTCCGCGGGCTGCTGTGGTTCGCCGCGATCGTCGTCCTCGGCGCCGACAGCACCCTCGGCGCACTCGCCGCCGCGGCCCTCCTGGTCGGCCTCGACGCGGGCACCGGGGGCGGCGTCGCGGCCGCCCTCATCGGCCTGCTGGCGGTCCTCGTCGGCCGCTTCCCGGGCGGCCCGTACGAGGCCCTGCGCACGGCGACGACGAGGCTGCGGATGCGGCGAGGGAGGACGCTTACGCCGCTGGGGAAGCGGGTGCGGAAGAGGGTGAGGCCGGTTGAACAGGAGGCCTCGGAAATACCGGCTGCCCGGCCCCAACCCCCAGCCCCCTCCCCCCAACCTCCCCCAATACCCACACGCCCCACCACACCACCCACCCTCCACGCCCGCGCCCTGCACGCCCGCTACGGCGGCTTCACCGCCCTCGACGGCGTCGACCTCGACCTCCCGCCCGGACAGATCACCGCCGTCGTCGGCCCCAACGGCGTGGGAAAGAGCACCCTCTTCCACTGCCTCGCCGGAACCCTGCGCCCCGCGCGCGGGCGTGTCCTGCTCGGCGGGCGGGACATCACCCGGCTGCCCGCCCACGCCCGTACCCGGCTCGGTATCGCGCGGACCTTCCAGCAGCTGGCCGTGTTCCCCTCGCTGACCGTCGCCGACAACGTGCGCGTGGGTGCCGAGCAGGGGCGGGTCGCCGATCCGGGCGCCGTGGAGCGGGCGCTGCGGCTGTTCGGGCTGGACGGGCCGGTCCGGGCGCTGCCCGCCGCCGGGCTGCCCACCGGCACCCTGCGCCGCGTCGAACTGGCCCGGGCCTTCGCGGGCGCCCCGCGCGTACTGCTGCTCGACGAGCCCGCCGCCGGTCTGGACAGCGCCGAAGTGGCCGCGCTGGCCCGCGTACTGAGGGCGCTCGCCGCCGACGGCACCGCCCTGCTCGTGGTCGAGCACGACCTCGACCTGGTCGCCGACCTCGCCGACGTCGTGCACGTGATGACGGCCGGACGGATCATCGCCTCCGGCCCGCCCCGCGACGTCCTCGACACCCTCGGCGCGCGGGAGGCCACCTCGTGACCATCGCCCTGCGCCACGCGCGCGTGCGCTACGGCCCCCTGGAAGCCCTGCACGGCATCACCCTCGCCGCCCCCTCCCGCGGCCTGACCGTCCTGCTCGGCCGCAACGGCTCCGGCCGTACGACGGCCCTGCGCGCGCTCGCCGGAACGGTGCCGCTGTCGGGCGGCGCGGTGGTGTGGGACGGCACCGACGTGACCCGTATGCCCGCCCACGAGCGAGCCCGCCGGGGACTGTGCCTCGTACCCGAACGGCAGGCCGTGTTCGGCTCGCTCACCGTGCGGGAGAACCTGGAACTCGCCGCGCCCTCCTACGACACCGCCCTCGCCGCCTATCCCCGGCTGGAGCCCCTGCTCGCGCGCCGCGCCGGCACGCTCTCCGGCGGCGAGCAGCGGATGCTGGCCCTGTCCCGGGCGCTGCTGGCACGCGCGCGCGTGCTGCTCGTCGACGAACCCGCGCAGGGCATGTCCCCGGCGGTCGCGACCCGGACGTACGAGGTGCTGGCGGCGCTGGACGCGTGCGTGGTGGTCGCCGAGCAGCGGATGCCGCCCGCCCTGCGCGACCGGCCTGCACTGGTGTACGAACTGCGCCGGGGTGCCGTCGTCTTCGGCGGCGAGGCGGGCGAGCTGCTCAGGCGGGAAGCGGCGGCCCGGACACCGTGGGAGCGCCCTGCACGCCACCCGCATCCTCCGGGATGACCGGCGTCATGCCGACCTCGATCAGCTCAGGACCGGGCCCGATCGCCGTCTTGTCGGCGTGCAGAGGGTCTGCCTGCGGACCCCGATCATGTGCCCGCGGCCCATCGGGCACCGCCCCGCGCTTCGCGGAGTAGGAGTGGCCCTTGAGGCCGTAGCGCTTCGCACAGACCGGCCAGGCCTGCCATCCCTGTACGGCGACGACCTCGCGGGCGACCGCGATCTGCTGCTTGCGGGTGGCGAGGTCCGCGCGCGGGGCGTACTTCCGGCCACCGAACGCCTTCCAGGTGGACTGCGAGAACTGCAGGCCACCGTAGTGGCCGTTCCCGGTGTTGAGGTGCCAGCGTCTGCCGCTCTCGCACTCGGCGACGCACCCCCAGGGCCACTGGTCGTCGGAGCACGAGGAGAGCACGTGCCGGGCGGACGGTCCGGACGCCGGGGGCGGGGGCACCGCGTGGGCGGTGACGGGGGCGAGGACGGTGAGCAGGGCGGTGGCGAGGGCGAGCGTGAGGGGCGTGCGGTTCATCGGCTCACGCTAGGCAGCGTGCCGGTGCGGACCGATTGAGCCGCGCCCGGTACGGCCGAGGGCCCCACCCGGTCGGCGGACCGGGCGGAGCCCCGTGCGGTGTTCCGGAGGGAGCGGCTCAGAGGACGAGGCGCTGCCCGGGCAAGATCACGTCGGGGTCACCGCCGATGACGGCCTTGTTGGCGGCGTAGAGCCGCTGCCAGGTGGTGCCGTTGCGGGCCGCGATGCCGCTGAGCGTGTCGCCCTGGCGGACGGTGTAGTCACCGCGGGACGCGTCGCGGTCGGTGTGCCCCGACTCGCGCACCGGCGCCTGCGCGGGCTGCGACGACCGGGACGGGGACTGGGACGACTGCTTCGGCGCCGAGTTCCCGGCGGATGCGTCGGGTGCGGCCGGTGCGCTGCCGTACGCCCCGGCACGTGTGGAGCAGGTCGGCCAGGCGCCCCAGCCCTGGCCGCGCTGGACCTTGGTGGCGATGGCGATCTGCTGCTCCCTGGAGGCCTGGTCGGCGGTCGGGGCGTATGCGGTGCCGCCGTACGCGCGCCAGGTGCCGGCGGAGAACTGGAGTCCGCCGTAGTAGCCGTTGCCGGTGTTGATGTGCCAGTTGCCGCCGCTCTCGCACTGGGCGATGCGGTCCCACACTCCGCCGTCCGCCGCCGCGGCGTTGCCGCTCAAGGCCAGCAGTCCCAGCGGGGCCAGCAGGGCCGCCCCGGCGAGAACCGCCGTCGTACGGGTCTTGCGGACGTTGTGGCGGGTGGTATCGGCACATTCGATCATGTAGATCCCTCTCCACGGACCCGGGGTCCCCGGACGAGGCGCGCTCTCCGCGCATGGGCGCGGTCGGCGTGCTCCGTCCCGTCCGCCGAGGGGCGTGCTCTGTTGCTGGCTGGTGCGGCGGCGGACGTACCCGAGCGGTGCTCGTTGCACACGGCGGAGGAATGTACGGAGCATGACGAGCCGGGATCAACCAACTGCCCGTCCTTCCAGGCCAGTTCGCGGTTACCTGAGGTAGCGACAATTTTCGGCCACCCATTTCATTCGCCGATTTCGGGATTTGTCGACCACTCCTTCCGCCATCCTGTGACTCACCTCACCGGCTCAAGTCCCTTGCGTTCACGCCGACTTGACGGTGAGTGTCCGGTTCCGCGCCGGCCGTGACCGTGTGCGGTGGATGGTTCGATTCCGTTCGCCGTGCAGCGTGACTACCGCCACAGCTCGCCCGTTGTCTTCTTCATGAGCCGGGGACCCACCCCGGACCACAGGCCGGGAGCCACCCGGCCTCGCCACGCACCGCATCCCGAGGGAGCCACCCGTGCCGCGCATGCTCGACGTCAGCGACGAGGTTCGCGCCGAGATCGGCGACGAAGAAGCCGACCGGCTGCTCGCCGGAGACACCGCCCCGGGCAGTTACGACTGCACGTCCTGCCGCACCCCGGGCGACTCCGAGCGCGAGCGCACCAGCACCGTGCTGTTCATCGGCGACGAGACCGCCGTGCTCGCCTTCGCCCACGCCGGCTGCCTGCCCTCGCAGGTCGTCCAGGTCACCGAGGAACAGCTCCAGGGCGCCGTGAAGTCCATCAGTGGCAACACCGTCGACCTCGACCCCGACAAGGTCGTGCCCGAGCAGGCCGTACTCGGGGTCACCAGCGGACTCGTCCTGATCGCCGGGGAGTTGCACCCGGCCCTGGTCGTGGAACCCACCGGCCCCATCGTGCGCCCCGGCTCCACCGCCGCCGGGGACGACTTCCTGCCGCTGCTGATCGAGCAGGGCTTCATGCCGGTGACCGAGCTGAACTCCGTACCGCCGGTGCTGCACGGCTGGTCGGTGCTGCTGGCCATGGGGCAGCTGCACGCGGTGCTCCAGCCGGGGGTGAACGGCGGGCAGCCGGTGGCCTGGTGGCAGGCGCACCAGCCGTTGCAGGTGACCGACGGATGGCGGGCGGCCGCGAACAAGCACCAGCAGGTGCTGATGTTCGCGGCGCCGGTGGGGTCCATCGGGCGCCAGCCGAGGGAGGACCTGCTGCGCGATGCGCTGGACAAGGCCGCGGCGAACGGCAAGCTGGTGGCGAGTGTGCTGCCGCTCGCGGGGACGTGAGCCCGGGACCCCCTGCCCCGCCCGGCGCCCCCCAAGGGGCGCTGCCCGACCGCATCCCTTCCCGTCCGGGGTCGTTTGGACATACGTGCACGCATACGACGTTCCCCGCCGCCAGTCCCTGCAGCCGATTCCGTCCGCTCGCTCGGGTCAGGATCATTCCGGCGGGCCATCGGCCACGCCGATCTACGACGCGCTCTACGCCGAGTACGTCAAGTCCTTCCGTGCGCTGCCGGGTGATCGGCGCGGCGAGGAGAACCTGCAGTTCATCGCCTTCGGATACCTCACGCACGGCTCGGGATCGCAGAGCGGCTCGTACAGCGCCTACAGCGCGGGCGCGCAGAGCACCCGGCACCACGGTGGGCACCAGCCGACGTGGCAACGGGTCGGGACGATCGGGCAGCAGCACTCCACCGGGACGCACCACGTCCCCGCGCTGCCGCCCGGCCCCCGCCGGGGCATCTGAAAAGGGCGGCCCCTCGGGGCCGCCCTTCAGTCACTTCTTCTTGGCGCCGCGCTTCTCGCGCACCCGCACCGAGATATGGATCGGCGTCCCCTCGAAGCCGAACTCCTCGCGCAGCCGACGCTCGATGAAGCGCCGGTAGCCCGCCTCGATGAAGCCGGAGGCGAAGAGCACGAACCGCGGGGGCTTCGTGCCGGCCTGGGTGCCGAACAGGATGCGCGGCTGCTTGCCGCCCCGGACCGGGTGCGGATGGGCGGAGACCAGCTCGCCGAGGAAGGCGTTCAGCCGGCCCGTCGGAACGCGCGTCTCCCAGCCCGCCAGGGCCGTCTCGATCGCCGGGACCAGCTTCTCCATGTGCCGCCCGGTCTGCGCCGAGACGTTCACGCGGGGCGCCCAGGAGACCTGGGCCATCTCGGTCTCGATCTCCCGCTCCAGGTAGTAGCGGCGCTCCTCGTCGAGGGTGTCCCACTTGTTGTACGCGACGACGAGCGCGCGGCCCGCCTCCACGGCCATGGTGATGATCCGCTGGTCCTGCACCGAGATGGAATCGGCGGCGTCGATCAGGACGACGGCCACCTCGGCCTTCTCGACGGCGGCGGCGGTGCGCAGCGAGGCGTAGTAGTCGGCGCCCTGCTGGAGGTGGACGCGCTTGCGGATGCCCGCCGTGTCGACGAACTTCCAGGTCTTGCCGCCGAGTTCGATCAGCTCGTCGACCGGGTCGCGGGTGGTGCCGGCGAGTTCGTTGACGACGACGCGCTCCTCGCCCGCCACCTTGTTCAGCAGCGAGGACTTGCCGACGTTCGGGCGGCCGATCAGGGCGACGCGGCGCGGGCCGCCGATGCCGGTCCCGCCGAAGGCCTCGCGCGGTGCCTCCGGCAGCGCCTCGAGGACCGCGTCCAGCATGTCGCCGGTGCCGCGGCCGTGCAGCGCGGAGACGGGGTGCGGCTCGCCGAGGCCGAGGGACCACAGGTAGGCCGCGTCGGCCTCGCCGCTCGGGCCGTCGACCTTGTTGGCGCACAAAACGACGGGCTTGCCGGCCTTGCGCAGCAGTCGTACCACCGCCTCGTCGGTGTCGGTGGCGCCCACCTTGGCGTCGACGACGAAGACGACCGCGTCGGCCGCCTCGATGGCGAACTCGGCCTGCGCGGCCACAGAGGCGTCGATGCCGAAGACGTCCTGCTCCCAGCCGCCGGTGTCGACGACCTTGAAGCGGCGGCCCGCCCACTCGGCCTCGTAGGTGACACGGTCGCGGGTGACGCCCGGCTTGTCCTCGACGACGGCCTCGCGGCGGCCGATGATGCGGTTCACCAGAGTCGACTTGCCGACATTGGGGCGGCCGACCACGGCGAGGACGGGCAGCGGTCCGTGCCCGGCCGCCTCGATGGCGCCCTCGACCTCCTCCAGGTCGAAGCCCTCTTCGGCGGCGAGCTCCATGAACTCCGCGTACTCGGCGTCGCCGAGCGCCCCGTGATCGTGCTCGAACGCGTCCGAGCCGTCGGGCTGGATCTGGTCGTTCATGAAGTCCGTACCTCGTCGTTCATCGTGGTGATCGGTGGAGTACCCCGGTTCGGGCTGATCCACTACTCAGTGTCGCCTAGCGCCCGGTAAGGCGCCTGGCGTTTTCCAGGTGCTCGGTGAGCTGCTTCTGGATGCGCTCGGTCGCCTCGTCCAGCGCCGTGCGGGTACGCCGCCCGCTGCCGTCGCCCGCCTCGAACGGTTCGCCGAAGACGACGTCGATGCGGTGCCGCAGTGGGGGCAACCCCTTTATCAACCGTCCCCGCCGCTCGGAACTTCCCAGTACGGCGACCGGGACGATCGGCGCGCCGCTGCGCACGGCGAAGTACGCGAGCCCGGCGCGCAGCGAGGCGAAGTCGCCCTCACCCCGGGTGCCCTCCGGGAATATCCCCAGCACACCGCCGGCCGACAGCACGTCCAGCGCCCGTGTGACGGCCGTGCGGTCGGTGCTCTGCCGGTCCACCTTGACCTGGCCGATCCTGGTCAGGAAGGGGTCGAGCGGGCCGACGAACGCCTCTTTCTTGATCAGGAAGTGCACCGGCCGGGGCGCGACGCCCATCACCATCGGACCGTCGACGTTGTGCGAGTGGTTGACGGCGAGGATGACCGGGCCGGTCGCCGGAACCTTCCAGGCGCCCAGCACCCGGGGCCGCCACAGCGCGTGCATCAGCGGGAGGCCGATGCGCCGGCCGGCCTCCGCGCCCCGCTGGGACGGTGCCTCGGTCACTTCGCCGCCCGCTTCTCCTCGACGAGGGTGACGACGCACTCGATGACCTGCGGCAGCGTCAGGTCGGTGGTGTCCACCTCGACCGCGTCGTCCGCCTTGGCGAGCGGCGAGGTCTTCCGGTTGGAGTCGGCGGCGTCCCGCTTGATCAGGGCCTCGCGGGTGGCGTGCACGTCCGCGTTCTTCAGCTCGCCGCTGCGCCGGGCGGCGCGGGCCTCCGGGGAGGCGGTGAGGAAGATCTTCAGGTCGGCGTCCGGCAGCACCGTCGTACCGATGTCGCGGCCCTCGACGACGATGCCCTTCTCGGCGGCGGCCGCGATCGAGCGCTGCAGCTCGGTGATCCGGGCGCGCACCTCGGGCACCGCGCTGACCGCGCTGACCTTGGCGGTGACCTCCTGGGTGCGGATCGGACCGGCGACGTCCACACCGTCGACCGTGATCGTCGGGCCCGCCGGGTCGGTGCCGGAGACGATGTCCGGCTTGCCGGCCACGGCGGCGATCTCCGACGGGTCGTCGACGTCGATCCCGTTGGTCACCATCCACCAGGTGATCGCCCGGTACTGGGCACCGGTGTCCAGGTAGCTCAGACCGAGCTGCGCCGCCACTGCCTTCGACGTGCTCGACTTGCCCGTGCCGGAGGGGCCGTCGATGGCGACAATCACTGCCGGGGCGCTTTCCACTGTGGGGACCTTCCTGGGCCGGGGTGGTGGTGTGGGGCGTGCCGGTGCCCCGCACAAGGTTACTGGGTGCGGGTCACTCGTCCGGCCGCACGCACGCCACCCGCTACTGCCGGATCGCCCACCCTCGCTCCCGCAGGGCCGCCGTCAGCACGGGCGCCGCCTTCGGCTCCACCATCAGCTGCACGAGACCGGCCTGCTGCCCGGTCGCGTGCTCGATGCGTACGTCCTCGATGTTGACCCCGGCCTGCCCCGCGTCCGCGAAGATGCGGGCCAGCTGGCCGGGCTGGTCGTCGATGAGCACCGCGACGACCTCGTACGCCCGCGGCGCGGACCCGTGCTTGCCGGGCACGCGGACCTGCCCGGCGTTGCCCCGCCGCAGCACGTCCTCGATGCCGACGGTCCCCTCCCTGCGCTTGGCCTCGTCGGAGGACTGCAGGGCGCGCAGGGCCTGGACGGTCTCGCCGAGGTCGGCGGCGACATCGCTGAGCAGGTCGGCGACCGGGCCGGGGTTCGCGGAGAGGATGTCGATCCACATCCCCGGGTCGGAGGCGGCGATCCGGGTCACGTCCCGGATGCCCTGCCCGCACAGCCGTACGGCCGCCTCCTCGGCGTTCTCCAGACGGGCGGCGACCATGCTGGAGACCAGGTGGGGCATGTGCGAGACCAGGGCAACGGCCCGGTCGTGGGCGTCGGCGTCCATGACGACCGGCACGGCACGGCAGTGCGAGACCAGCTCCAGGGCGAGGTTCAGCACCTCGGTGTCGGTGTCCCGGGTGGGCGTGAGCACCCAGGGGCGGCCCTCGAAGAGGTCGCCGGTCGCGGCCAGCGGGCCGGACTTCTCCCGGCCGGACATGGGGTGCGTGCCGAGGTACCAGGTCAGGTCCAGCCCGAGCGCCTCCAGCTCCCGGCGCGGGCCGCCCTTGACGCTGGCCACGTCGATGTAGCCGCGGGCGACGCCGCGTCGCATGGCGTCGGCGAGCACCGCGGCGACGTGCGCGGGCGGGGCGGCGACGATCGCGAGGTCGACGGGCCCCTCGGGCGCCTCGTCCGTGCCGGCGCCGAGCGCGGCCGCCGTACGGGCCTGCTCGGGGTCGTGGTCGGCGAGGTGGACGACGACGCCGCGCTGGGCGAGGGCCAGGGCGGCGGAGGTGCCGATGAGCCCGGTGCCGATGACGAGTGCGGTTCTCACTGGGCGATGTCCTTGCGCAGAGCGGCGGCGGCGCCGAGGTAGACGTGGTTGATGTCGGCGCGCGGCTTGTCGGACTCGATGTGCGCGAGCACCCGGACGACCCGGGGCATCGCGCCCTCGATGTCCAGTTCCTGGGCGCAGATCAGCGGCACGTCGAGGATGCCGAGCTTGCGGGCGGCGGCGGCCGGGAAGTCGCTGTGCAGATCGGGCGTGGCCGTGAACCAGATGCTGATCAGGTCGTCGGTGGTCAGCCCGTTCCGCTCCAGGATGGCGGTGAGCAGGGCCCCGACCTGCTCGTCCATGTGGCCGGCCTCGTCCCGCTGAAGTTGGACGGCGCCCCGGACCGCTCGTACCGCCACGGCGATGCTCCTTGCTGGTGTGCGAATCGGCTCTACGTCCATCAAGCCTAGTCAGCCCGCTACACACAGGTGCGGGGCGCTCGCCCCCTGAGACGGAGCAGACGCCTCAGAGGTCCCAGAGCGCGCCCAGCGTGACCAGCTCCCCCCGGTACTCGATCCGGTCCGCCCACTCGGTCGGCCAGGCCTCGGCGCCGAGGTACGCGCCCGCGAAGGCCCCAGCGAGGCATGCGATGGAGTCGGAGTCGCCGGAGGTGCACGCGGCCCGCCGCAGGGCCGTCAGTGGCTCGTCCACGAACTGCAGGAAGCACAGCAGCCCGGTGGCCAGCGCCTCCTCGGCGATCCAGCCCTCCCCCGTGGCGAGGCAGGGGTCGGTCTCCGGCGAGATCGTCCGTACGGCGTCCCGCAGCCGGTCGAGCACCCCCAGGCACTCGTCCCACCCGCGCGCGATGAACTGCTCCGGCGTGGCGTCCTCCGCCCGCGTCCACAGATCGCCCAGCCAGCGCTCGTGGTAGCGGTTGCGGTTCTCGTAGGCGTACGACCGCAGCAGCCCGACCAGTCCGGTCGGCTCGGCGCCCTGCGCGAGCAGTCGTACGGCGTGCGCGGTGAGGTCGGACGCGGCGAGGGCCGTCGGATGCCCGTGCGTGAGGGCGGCCTGCAACTGGGCGGCGCCCGCGCGCTGTTCGTCGCTCAGGCCGGGGACCAGGCCGATCGGCGCGACCCTCATGTTGGCGCCGCAGCCCTTGGACTGGATCTGGCTGGCGTCCTGCCAGGCGCGGCTTTCGTCCTTGAGCATGTTGCACGCGACGAGGCAGGTCCGGCCCGGCGCCCGGTTGTTCTCCGGGGACTGGTACCAGTCCACGAACTCCTCGCGCACCGGCCGCTCGAACCGCTTGGGCCCGAGCACCCCCCGGTCCATCGCCGTCCGCAGCCCGCGCCCCAGCGCCAGCGTCATCTGGGTGTCGTCGGTGACGAGCGCGGGCGTGGGCAGTTCCAGCTGCCGCCAGGGTCCGTACTTGGCGAGGATCGACGGCACGTTGTGGAACTCGGTCGGGTAGCCGAGCGCGTCCCCGAGGGCGAGGCCGAGCAGTGAGCCGGTGGCGGCGCGCTTGCGGACGGTGGTCGTGGTCATGCGGGGCGTCCTTCCCGGGACGGTCGGAGGAGGGGCGGGTGCAGGGCGGCGGCGCCGCCCGCGCGGTAGAGGGCGGCGGGTTTGCCGCGGCCACCGGTCAGGCGCGCGGCGCCGGGGACCGGTTCGACGAAGCCGGGGGTGGCGAGCACCTTGCGCCGGAAGTTGGGCCGGTCGAGCGGGGTGCCCCACACGGTCTCGTAGACCTGCTGGAGCTCGCCGAGCGTGAACTCGGACGGGCAGAAGGCGGTGGCCAGGCCGGTGTACTCCAGCTTGGCGCCGACCCGCTCATGCGCGTCGGCCAGGATCCGGTCGTGGTCGAAGGCCAGCGGCCGGGCTGTGTCGTACGGCACCCAGCGGGCCTGCGCGGCATCGCCGCCGCCGTGCGGCTCGGGAGGGTCGGGCAGCAGCGCGGTGAAGGCGACGGACACGACCCGCATGCGGGGGTCGCGGTCCGGCTCGCTGTAGGTCCGCAGCTGCTCCAGGTGCAGCCCGGAGACGTCGGACAGGCCGGTCTCCTCGGAGAGTTCACGCCGGGCCGCCGTCTCGGCGGACTCGTCCGGCTGCACGAAGCCGCCGGGCAGCGCCCAGCGGCCGGCGTACGGCTCCTGTCCGCGCTCGACGAGCAGCACATGCAGCGCGCCGGCGCGGAGGGTGAGGACGGCGAGGTCGACGGTGACGGCGAAGGGTTCGTAGGCGTACTTGTCGTAGGCCCGCATACACCACCACCCCCTTAATAGTCGTACTGACTATAAAGGGGGTGGTCGTCACTCACAAGGGGGGACCAGCAAGGGCGGACTGAGGGGGCGGACTAGAGGTCCACTTCCTTCATCAGCATCCCGACCTCGGTGTTGGACAGCCGCCGCAGCCAGCCCGACTTCTGGTCGCCCAGCGTGATCGGGCCGAAGGCCGTGCGCACCAGCTTGTCGACGGGGAAGCCCGCCTCCGCCAGCATCCGCCGCACGATGTGCTTGCGGCCCTCGTGCAGGGTGACCTCGACGAGGTAGTTCTTGCCGGTCTGCTCGACGACCCGGAAGTGGTCCGCGCGCGCGTACCCGTCCTCCAGCTGGATGCCGTCCTTCAGTCGCTTGCCCAGGTCGCGCGGGATCGGGCCGACGATGTGCGCGAGGTAGGTCTTCTTCACGCCGTACTTGGGGTGGGTCAGGCGGTGGGCCAGCTCACCGTGGTTGGTGAGCAGGATGACGCCCTCGGTCTCGGTGTCGAGCCGGCCGACGTGGAAGAGCCGCGTCTCGCGGTTGGTGACGTAGTCGCCGAGGCACTGGCGCCCCTCGGGGTCCTCCATCGTCGAGACGACACCGGCGGGCTTGTTGAGGGAGAAGAACTGGTACGACTGCGTGGCGACCGTCAGGCCGTCGACCTTGATCTCGTCCTTCTCGGGGTCGACCCGCAGGCCCTGCTCGGTGACGATCTCGCCGTTGACCTCGACGCGGGCCTCGTCGATCAGCTCCTCGCAGGCGCGCCGGGAGCCGTAGCCCGCGCGCGCGAGCACCTTCTGCAGCCGCTCGCCCTCCTGCTCGGCGCCGGGGAAGGTCTTGGGCAGCTTGACGTCCTTCTTGCCCGCGTACCGCTCCCGGTTGCGCTCCTCGACCCGCGTCTCGTACTCACGCGAGCGCGCGGGTGCCGTACGCCCGCCCTGCTGGGGCTTCTTGGGCCCGCCCTTGGCGCCGCCGCGGGCCGCGCCGCCGCGTCCCGCCTTCGGGCCGTCCTTGGTCGCCCCGGGCCCCACGTCGTAGCGGCGCTCCTCGGGGCGGGGCTTGCGGGGGCGGCCCTGCCCCTGCTTCTGGTCCCTGTTGTTACCGGCACCGCGGTAGTTGCCGCGCCCGCCGGTCCCGCCACTCTTGCCACTGCCGCTGCTTCGCATCAAAGTTCCGTCGTCTTGTCGTCTGCGTCCTCGGAATCCGGAGCGTCCGGATCGAACGACGGCACGCCTTCCTGCGTCTCGGCCTCGATCGCCGCCGCCTCGGGGAGGAAGGGCGCGAGCTCCGGAAGTTCGTCCAGGCCGCGCAGGCCCATCCGCTCCAGGAAGTAGTTCGTCGTCGTGTACAGGATCGCACCTGTTTCGGGTTCCGTGCCCGCCTCCTGCACCAGCCCGCGCTGCAGGAGGGTGCGCATGACACCGTCGCAGTTGACTCCGCGTACGGCGGAGACGCGGCTGCGGCTGACCGGCTGGCGGTACGCCACCACCGCGAGCGTCTCCAGCGCC
Organism: Streptomyces spinoverrucosus; assembly: GCF_006539505.1. Lineage (GTDB taxonomy): Bacteria > Actinomycetota > Actinomycetes > Streptomycetales > Streptomycetaceae > Streptomyces > Streptomyces spinoverrucosus. Next base: position 28,037 of record NZ_BJND01000030.1, on the reverse strand, counting down.
GCCTGGGTGAGCCGGGCGGTCTGGCCCTCCAGGGCGAGCCGCTCGACGGCGGGGGCGTACTCGGGGCGGGTGTAGAAACGCCAGCCGCCCGCGATGAGCCGCAGCTCGAAGCCGCGCCCCTGCGCGGTGTACTCGTCGGCCAGCTCCCGCAGCGCCTTGGTGATCGTCCGCTTGGGCCGCTCCAGTATCTTCGCGAGGTGCTCCACGGTCGCGGGCTCGTCCACGACCATCAGGACGGCCTCCAGGGCGGGCTTCAGCTCCAGATCGGCGACGGCACGCAGCCCGGCCGGCAGCTCGGTGGTCTCCTCGCTCACTCCTGCTCCTCCTGCTCCTGCTCCTGCTCCTGGGACTGGGACTGGGACGGGGCCTGCTCGGGCTGCTCCGGCGGTCGGTCGAACTCGTCGGTCACCATCGGTGCGGCATCCCCCTCGCCGCCGGTCCAGCGCACCAGCAGCTCCCCGAGGGCGGTCTCCTGCTCCAGCGCCACGGCCTTCTCCCGGTACAGCTCCAGCAACGCCAGGAACCTGGCCACCACGGTGAGGGTGTCGTCGGTGTCCTCGACGAGCGTGCGGAAGCTCGCCTCGCCGAGTTCCTTCAGCCGCGCCACGACGATCCCGGCCTGCTCCTGCACACTCACCAGCGGCGCGTGGATGTGGTCGACGTACACCTGCGGCTTGGGCTTCGGCTGCATCGCCTTGACCGCGAGCTTCGCGAACCCTTCCGGGCCGATGCTGATCACGACCTCGGGGAGCAGCTCGGCGTGCTGCGGTTCGAGGCCGACGGTGCGGGGGTAGCGGAGGGCCTCGTCGTCGAGGCGGCGGTTGAAGATCTCGGCGACCTGTTTGTACGCGCGGTACTGCAGGAGCCGCGCGAACAACAGGTCACGGGCCTCCAGCAGGGCCAGGTCGGCCTCGTCCTCCACCTCGGCGGCGGGCAGCAGCCGCGCCGCCTTCAGGTCGAGCAGGGTGGCGGCGACGACCAGGAACTCGGTCGTCTCGTCCAGGTCCCAGTCCGGCCCCATGGCCCGGATGTGCGCCATGAACTCGTCGGTCACCTTGGACAGGGCGACTTCGGTGACGTCGAGCTTGTGCTTGGAGATCAGCTGGAGCAGCAGGTCGAAGGGGCCCTCGAAGTTCGAGAGCCGCACCTTGAAGCCACCGGTGTCGCCCTCCGCGGGCTTCGTGGACTCAGCGGGCTCCGCGGGTTCGGGCTCGGGTTCCGGTACGACGACCTCGGGGACCTCGGGTTCCGGCTCCACGGGAGCGACCGGCGGAGGCGGAGCCTGTACAGGAACCGTCGCCTGAACAGGAACCGGAGCCTCAACGGGTACCGCCGGAGCCCCCGGCCCCCTCCCCAGCGCACGCCGACGACCGGCCGGGCCGGAGGGGGGAACTGGGGAACCGTTCGAGGTCATAGCCCCCGCAGGCTATCGCTACCGTCCACGGAGCCGTCGTACGAGGATGCTGGCGTCTCCCCGGGACTCCAGGTCGGCCAGCACCACGGCGACCGCCTCGCGCACGATCCGCCCCCGGTCGACGGCCAGCCCGTGCTCGCCCCGGAGCACGAGTCGCGCGTGCTCCAGATCCATGAGCTCCTCGGCGGAAACGTACACCGTGATCTTCTCGTCGTGCCGCTCACGCCCACTGGGCCGCCGCGTGGCCGCCCGTCCGCGCTTGCGCGGCGCCGCCGCGGCAGAACCTTCCTGCGCCGCCGTCTGACCCTGGCTCCGCGAGGAGCGCTCCGCGCCCCGGCTGCGCGACTCGGTGTCGGCGGGCTCCGCGTCGGCCGCGACATGCTCCGCGCCGTCGCCGTCCCCGCCCTGCGCGGGCACGGCCTGCGGCGCGTCCTCCGTGCCGGCGGCCGCGGCGTCGCCCTCCCCCGCAGGGGGCGGCACCCGGGCCTCGCCGTTGGCGCCCCGCCGGGGAGTGGATGCCTGGAGCGCCATTCCCCCTGTCGTACGGAACAGTTCGTCGGCCCCCGGCAGACTCACTCGGCGTGACACCGGGCGAGCACCTCCCTGGCGAGCTGGCGGTAGGCGGCGGCACCGACGGAGTTGGAGGCGTACGTGGTGATCGGCTCACCGGCGACCGTGGTCTCCGGGAAGCGGACCGTGCGCCCGATGACCGTGTGGTAGACGTGGTCGTCGAACGCCTCGACGACACGCGCGAGCACCTCACGGCTGTGCACCGTGCGCGAGTCGTACATGGTGGCGAGGATGCCGTCGAGCTCCAGCTCCGGGTTGAGCCGCTCCTGGACCTTCTCGATGGTCTCCGTCAGCAGTGCCACACCACGCAGGGCGAAGAACTCGCACTCCAGCGGCACGATCACCTTATGAGCGGCCGTCAGGGCGTTCACGGTGAGCAGGCCGAGCGAGGGCTGACAGTCGATCACGATGTAGTCGTAGTCCGGCAGCAGCGGCTTCAGCGCCCGCTGCAGCGAGGACTCGCGGGCCACCTCGGAGACCAGCTGGACCTCGGCCGCCGACAGGTCGATGTTGCTGGGCAGCAGGTCCATGTTGGGGACCGCGGTCTTCAGCAGCACCTCGTCGGCCGCCAGGCCCCGCTCCATGAGCAGGTTGTAGACGGTGAGGTCGAGCTCCATCGGGTTGACGCCGAGACCGACCGACAGCGCGCCCTGCGGGTCGAAGTCCACGAGCAGCACCCGGCGTCCGTACTCCGCGAGCGCGGCACCCAGATTGATGGTGGACGTCGTCTTGCCGACGCCGCCCTTCTGGTTGCACATCGCGATGATCGTCGCGGGCCCGTGATCGGTCAGCGGGCCCGGGATCGGGAAGTACGGCAGCGGGCGCCCGGTCGGGCCGATGCGCTCACGGCGCTGGCGGGCCGCGTCGGGCGCGAGGGTGGCCGCGTACTCCGGGTCGGGCTCGTACTCGGCGTCCGGGTCGTAGAAGTGCCCGTCGGGCATTTCCTCGTAGTCGGCGAAGTGGTTGTGGGGCGCGCCACTTCCGTCGCCGGCCATGGCGTTCACGTGATGGCCATCCATGCTCTGGTGTGCTGGCTGAGTCACCCCTGACTTGTGGTGACTCTGGTGGGCTGCGAAGGTGCGCACCGCGACGGAGCCGACAGCCTCGAACCCCGCGGGAGCCTGGCCCCGCGCAGGGCTTCCTGGTTGACCACCCCCGGGAGAAAATGTCGACTCATTCACAAGTCGTCTTACCTCCTTGGTGACCAGGAAACTTCTAGACAGGTCAGCGTGGCACCATGCCGACGTTTGGCGACTCTATGGCGTGTCGGGCGTCCGCAGCAACACAATCCGCCGGACCCGGCAGGATGTGTCGGCAATGAAACATCCCTCTGTCAAGGGCGTACGACCGTCGCACGGCAGGTTTCACCGGTGTGCGAATCGGTTCAAGGGTTACGTTCGAGGCGAGTTGACCGAGCGTCGCAAAGTGACCATACACACATCCGGCCGGACCTTGTCGGGCAAGGTCCGGCCGGGTGCTGGCGGTTGACGACCGATGTTGACGTATCGCCTTTACGAAAAGGTGACTTAGCCGAGCGACTCAGCCGAGCAGGGACTCAAGCTCCACGTGGTCCAGCCCGTGCGCCTCGGCGACCTGGCGGTAAACCACCTTGCCGTCATGCGTGTTGAGGCCCTTGGCCAGTGCCGGGTCACGGCGCAGTGCCTCGACCCAGCCGCGGTTGGCCAGCTCCACGATGTAGGGGAGCGTGGCGTTGGTGAGGGCGTTCGTGGAGGTGTTCGGCACCGCGCCGGGCATGTTGGCGACGCAGTAGAAGACCGACTCGTGGACCCGGAAGGTCGGCTCGGCGTGCGTGGTGGGGCGGGAGTCCTCGAAGCAGCCGCCCTGGTCGATCGCGATGTCGACAAGGACACTTCCCGGCTTCATCCGGGAGACCAGCTCGTTGGTGACGAGCTTCGGGGCCTTGGCGCCGGGGATGAGCACCGCGCCGATGACGAGGTCGGCGTCGAGGACGGCCTTCTCCAGCTCGAAGGAGTTGGACATGATCGCCTTGACCTTGGTACCGAAGATCCGGTCGGCCTCGCGCAGCTTGTTGATGTCGCGGTCCAGCAGGGTCACCTCGAAGCCCATGCCGACGGCGATCTGGGTGGCGTTCCAGCCGGAGACGCCCCCGCCGATGACGACGGCCTTGGCCGGGGTCACGCCCGGCACACCGCCCGGCAGCACACCACGGCCGCCGGCCGCGCGCATCAGGTGGTAGGCGCCGACCTGCGGGGCGAGGCGGCCCGCGACCTCGGACATCGGGGCGAGCAGCGGCAGCGCGCGGCTGGGCAGCTCGACGGTCTCGTAGGCGATGGCGGTGGTGCCGGACTCCAGCAGGGCGTCCGTGCACTCCTTGGAGGCAGCCAGGTGCAGGTAGGTGAAGAGCGTCTGGTCCTTGCGGAGGCGGTGGTACTCCTCGGCGATGGGCTCCTTCACCTTCAGCAGCAGGTCGGCAGAGGCCCACACCTCGTCGGCCGTCTCCAGGATCTGCGCGCCGGCGGCCACGTACTCGGCGTCCGTGATCGAGGAGCCGAGACCGGCGCCGCGCTCGATGACGACCTGGTGGCCGTTGCGCACCAGCTCGTGCACGCCGGCGGGGGTGATGGCCACCCGGAACTCGTTGTTCTTGACCTCGCGGGGGATGCCGACCTTCACGTCGATCACGGTCCTTGGCTCAGAGGGGGTGTATTACGCGACATACCCGGATGCACGGGGCACACCGGGAGACACCGCAGGAGAACGTGCGGCAGAGCCAGTCTAATGAAGGCGTTCCCGCTGTCTAGCCTTTCATTGCATCAATCTTCTGCGGATGTACTACGGATTTCGCAGGCGTTAGCGTCTTGTTCCGTGGCTGGATCTGGCGTTTCGTCCTCCTGGATCTCCTCCCCCAGCATGCGCTCGGCGGCGCTGCGGTGCAGCAGGGCGGCCGTGGGATCACCGAGACGCTCCAACGTGTCGGCCAGCCGCAGATGCAGCGCGGCCAGCAGGCGCACGTCCTCCGCGCGCCGCGCCCACTCCACGGCTTCCTGGCAGGTACGCAACGACTCCTCGGGCCGCCCCGCGTACTCCTGGACCCGCGCCAGCTCGCTCAACGCCCGGGCGTGGGCGGCCACATCGCCCAGCTTGCGGTACCCGGCGGTGGCGGCCCGCCAGTTGCGCTGCGCCTCGCCGTAGTGACCCGCGTAGGTGTGCGCGGTCGCGATCCGGCCGTACAGCCGGGCGGCCTCCTCGCGCTCCCCGCGGGCCAGCCGCTCGGCCAGGGCCCGGCCGAACCAGTCGGCGGCCCGGTCGTGATCCCCGAGCTCCTGGTGCGCGCCCCCTACGGATTCCATCGCGCGACCGGTCGCATACGGGTCGTTCGCCCGGCGTCCGGCGTCCAGCGCGGCCCGGTAACGGACCAGAGCGTCGGCCGTCCGGCCGGTACTGGCGTCCAGATCGCCCAGATTCAGCAGCGCCGCCGCCTGCTCCCTGGGCAGGTCCCGGCGCTCGGCCACGTCGAGGACGAGCCGGTGGATGCCGTACAGGTCGGGGGCGGCGGCCTGCATCCCGAAGTGGGCCACCATCGCCCGCACCAACTGGGACATCAGCCGCCGGGCCAGCGTGTCCAGCTCCCCGTCGGCGACCGCGAGCCGGGCCGAGGCGAGCAGGGCCGGGCGGCGCAGGCGCAGCCAGTCGGCCGCCGCCCGGGGAGTGGGAAAGCGCAGGGCGCGCGGGGTGCCGGCCAGCTTCTCGCGGGCCTGCGGGTTGTCGGTCTCGGTGATCGCCCGGCAGGACTGCAGCAGCCGTACCGTACGCTCCAGCATCCGGGCGCGGGCCAGCTGCAGCTCGCCGGGACGGTCCTCGGCCTCGGTGACGGCACGCAGCAGCGGGTGCAGACAGCCGGGCACCTCGTACTCCGCCAGCGGCGAGCCGCTTCTGCGCAGCAGGCCCAGGGCGACGAAGTCCTCCAGGGTGTGCCGGGCGCCGTTGACCGAGCAGCCGGCGAGCGCGGAGGCGGTGTGCGGGTCGACGCGGCCGGCGGGGGCGAGGGAGAGCAGGCGCAGGATCCGGGCGGCGGAGCCGGGCAGCGCGGCGTAGGCCAGCCGGAAGACCCGGCTGAGCGCTGTGCCGTCGTCGCCCTGGGAGTGCAGGTGCTTGGTGAGGTCGGCGACGGCCGCCTGCGGGCGGGCGGCGAGCCAGCCGCCGGCCATCATCAACGCGGCCGGCTGAGCCTGGCACGCCTCGACGAGTCCCTCCGCCGCCCGCGGGTCGACGGTGATCCGGACGGAGCCGGTGTGCCGGGACAGCAGCTCGACGGCGGACTTGGTGTCGAGGCCCCCGAGGGTGCACGGGCGGACGTCGGAGATGCCGGTCAGCGGGCCCTGGGCGACGGCGACGACCAGGCAGTCCGGGGCGTCCGGCAGCAGAGCGTCGACCTGCTCGGCGTCGGCCGCGTCGTCCAGCAGGAGCAGGACCCGGCGGCCGGTCAGGCCCTCGCGGAGCGCCGCCGTGAGGTCGTCCTCGGCGGCGCCGGGCGGGGTCGGCAGGCCCAGGGCGGTGAGCAGGTCGCCCGCGGTGCGGGTCATCGGCACGGGGGTGCCGTCGGGCTCGCTGAGCCGGGCGCGCAGCACCCCGTCGGGATAACGGCGAGCGACCTGTCGTACCAGCTCCTCGGCGAGGGCCGTACGGCCGGAGCCCGGTCGGCCCGCGATCAGCAGCACGCGCGCGCGGGGGGCCTTGCGGCCGGAGAGGGTGTCCAGTCCCGCACGCTCGATGTCGGCGCGCAGTTCCTTCAACTCCCGTGTGCGGCCCAGGAACTGGCTCTGCGCGGAGGTGACCGACACCTGCACGCCGTCTGGCTCCACCGCCTGATCCGCCACGGGCCACACTCCCGTCCAACCGCACGCGCAAAGACCCGCCGGGACTCCGGGTTCGGGCGTTTCAAGAGCCTAGTTCACGCTCTGCGACGAACCATGCGGAGCACGGCGGGCACGTCCCCCGATCGGATCAGGCGATCGTCACACCGCAGCACGTGGGGTGCGGCATACGGCGGCTAGATCTCGAAGGGACGCGCCGGCCACGGCGCCTGAGCGGGGCGCAGCGCGTCGAGCCCGTCGCCCTGCTGGGCGGCGACCAGCGAGAGGACGCCCACCACGAGGCAGTTGTTGTGCAGCTCACCGGCCAGGATGCCGCGTACCAGCTCCTGGAGGGGGACCCGCGCGAGCTCCAGGTCGATCTCCTCGTGCTCGGCCTCGAAGCGCTCGCCGTCGGCCTCGGACAGCTCGCGGGCGAGGAAGATGCGCACGGCCTCGTCGCAGCCGCCGGGCGTGGTGTAGACGTCGGTCAGCACCCGCCAGTCCTCGGCCTTGACGTGCGCCTCCTCGTACAGCTCGCGCTGCGCGGCGTGCAGCGGGTTCTCGCCGGGCACGTCGAGCAGGCCGGCCGGGATCTCCCACAGCTTCTGGCGCACCGGGTGCCGGTACTGGCGCAGCACCAGCACCCGGCCGGCGTCGTCGAGGGCGAGGACCGCCACCGAGCCGGGGTGGACCTGGTAGTCGCGGCGCACGACCGTGCCGTCGGGCATGACCACGTCGTCCGTGCGGACCGAGGTCTTGTTGCCCACGAAGGGGGTGTCCGTGGCCCGGATCTCCCACTCCTCGCGGGTGTCCTTGATCGTCATGCCCTGCCCTTCCAGACGTACTACCGGACGTGCACAAACAAGCCGGGGTGCTCACCTTTGAAGATTTGCACCCCGGCCACCGTACAACCGGTGTGTTACTTCGAGTTCTTCCGCTCGACCGCGGCCTTCACCAGCCCGGCGAACAGCGGGTGCGGACGCGTCGGCCGGGAGCGCAGCTCCGGGTGCGCCTGGGTGGCGACCAGGTACGGGTGGACGTCGCGCGGGTACTCCACGTACTCGACGAGCTTGCCGTCCGGGGAGGTGCCCGAGAAGAGGATGCCGGCCTTCTTCTCCAGCTCCGAGCGGTAGGCGTTGTTCACCTCGTAGCGGTGCCGGTGCCGCTCCTCGACGTACTCCTTGCCGTCGTACACCTCGCGCACGATGGAGCCCTCGGCCAGCTTGGCCGGGTACATGCCCAGGCGCATCGTGCCGCCCATGTCGCCCTCGCCCGCGACGATGTCGAGCTGCTCGGCCATGGTGGAGATGACAGGGTGGGCGGTGGCCGGGTCGAACTCGGTGGAGTTGGCGTCGCCGATGCCGGCCAGGTTGCGCGCGGCCTCGATCACGATGCACTGCAGGCCGAGGCAGAGGCCGAGCAGCGGGATCCTGTTCTCGCGGGCGTACTGGATGGCGCCGACCTTGCCGGAGACGCCGCGGTCGCCGAAGCCGCCCGGGACGCAGATGGCGTCCACGTCGGACAGCTGCGCCTCGGCGCCGGCCGGGGTCCTGCAGTCGTCGGAGGTGACCCACTTGATCTTCACGCGGGTCTTGTTGGCGAAGCCGCCCGCGCGCAGCGCCTCGGTGACCGAGAGGTAGGCGTCGGGCAGGTCGATGTACTTGCCGACGAGCGCGAGGTTGATCTCGTGCTGCGGGCTGTGCACCCGGTCGAGCAGGTCGTCCCAGGTCGTCCAGTCCACGTCACGGAACGGCAGGTCGAGGCGGCGGACGGCGTAGGCGTCCAGGCCCTCGGAGTGCACGACCTTGGGGATGTCGTAGATGGACGGCGCGTCGGGGCAGGCCACGACGGCGGCCTCGTCGACGTCGCACATCAGCGAGATCTTGCGCTTGATGGCGGTCGGCACCTCGCGGTCGCAGCGCAGCACGATGGCGTCCGGCTGGATACCGATGTTGCGCAGGGCCGCAACCGAGTGCTGGGTGGGCTTCGTCTTCAGCTCTCCCGAGGGGCCGATGTACGGCAGGAGCGAGATATGGACGACGAAGACGTTGTCGCGGCCGACCTCGTGACGGACCTGGCGGACGGTCTCCAGGAACGGCAGCGACTCGATGTCGCCGACCGTGCCGCCGACCTCGGTGATCACGACGTCCACCTCGTCCGTCGCCATGCGCCGGATGCGGTGCTTGATCTCATTCGTGATGTGCGGGATGACCTGCACGGTGTCGCCCAGGTACTCGCCGCGCCGCTCCTTGGCGATCACCGTCGAGTAGACCTGGCCGGTGGTGACGTTGGCGGAGCCGTCCAGATCGCGGTCGAGGAAGCGCTCGTAGTGGCCGATGTCCAGGTCGGTCTCGGCGCCGTCGTTGGTGACGAACACCTCACCGTGCTGGAAGGGGTTCATCGTGCCCGGGTCGACGTTGATGTACGGGTCGAGCTTCTGCATCACGACGCGCAGACCCCGGGCCTTGAGCAGCATGCCCAGGCTGGAGGCGGTCAGACCCTTGCCGAGAGAAGAGGCGACACCCCCGGTGACGAAGATGTGCTTGGTCGTCGAAGATTTGGGCGGCATGGCCAAGAGGAGGCTCCCGTGGTCTCGGTCTGGGGGTGCGGTGCGGCTGCCGTGCCGGGCGTCGCCGGGGGTGCCGTCGCTGCGGTTCGGGGGTTTCGTGCCCACCGGTCCACGGGCTACCAGGGTATCAGCGCGGCGGCCCGATGGCGCCCGCCCACGCTCCGCGCACGGCCCGCCACGTATGCGTACCGCTCACCTGTTTCTCACCCGGTGCTCACTCGTTCGGCGCAGGCGCGTTGCCGGGAGCGGCACGCAGATCATCTACGTGCGTCGTATCCTGCTCGGACACTCGCTGCCGAGTCGGCCGGCAACACGGCACCACCCCAGCCCGTAAGCACCGGAACAACACGAGCTCGTCAGATCGTTGAGCGACGACGGTCGTTTTGCCTCAGGGCAGCGCGACGGTTTTACTTCACTGCTCAACGACGCATTACAACCACCCCTTGACCGCACTAGCGAAAGCCCCCTATGGGGCTACGTGGCCGTTCGACTGGAGTTGCACGTGGCCGGGCGCATCGAAGACTACGCACTCATCGGAGACATGCAGACCGCTGCTCTGGTCTGCCGGGACGGCACAGTCGACTGGCTGTGCCTGCCCCGCTTCGACTCGCATGCCATCTTCGCCGGTCTGCTGGGCACCGAGGAGCACGGTTTCTGGCGGATCGGCCCCGCGCACGCGGCCGACGCCGAGCCGCCGACCGCCGCGCGCCGGGGCTACCGCGGCGACTCGCTGATCCTGGAATCCGAGTGGGACACCCCGCGCGGCACGGTCCGCGTGATCGACTTCATGCCGCCGCGTGACGGGGCCCCGCAGCTGATCCGGATCGTGGAGGGCGTCTCGGGCCGGGTGCCGATGCGGTCGGCGCTGCGGATGCGTTTCTCGTACGGCCGGATCGTGCCGTGGGTGCACAAGCACGAGGGGCGGACGGTGGCCGTCGCCGGCCCGGACTCGGTGTGGTTCGACACCTCCACCGAGACCTACGGCAAGGCGCTGACCACGTACGCGGACTTCACGGTCGCGCCCGGCGACCGGATCGCGTTCACCATCTCCTGGCAGCCCTCGCACAAGCAGCCGCCGCCGCTGCCGGAGCCGGAGCAGTCGCTGGAGGCGACGGAGGACTTCTGGCGCGAGTGGGTCGAGCACTGCACGTACCACGGCCCGTACCGCGAGGCGGTGATCCGCTCGCTGATCACGCTGAAGGCCCTGACGTACGCCCCCACGGGCGGCATCGTCGCCGCCCCCACGACCTCCCTCCCGGAGGAGATCGGCGGCGTACGCAACTGGGACTACCGCTACACCTGGCTGCGCGACGCCGCGATCACCCTGTCCTCGCTGCTGCGCACCGGCTACCGCGAGGAGGCCCGCGCCTGGCGCGAGTGGCTGCTGCGCGCGGTCGCCGGCGACCCGGAGAACCTGCAGATCATGTACGGCATCGCCGGTGAGCGCGAGCTGGGCGAGGCCGAGCTGGACTGGCTGCCCGGGTACGAGAACTCCGCGCCGGTCCGCGTCGGCAACGGCGCCGCCCACCAGCTCCAGCTCGACGTGTACGGCGAGGTCACCGAGGCCCTGCACCTGGCCCACATGACCGGCCTGGCCCGCAGCGACTACGCCTCACTGCTCCAGCTCAAGCTGATCCGCTACCTGGAGGACCACTGGCAGGAGCCGGACGAGGGCATCTGGGAGGTGCGCGGTCCGCGCCGCCACTTCGTGCACTCCAAGGTCATGGCCTGGGTCGCCGTCGACCGCACGATCAAGCTGCTGGAGTCCGGCGACGCGGACGGTCCGCTGGAGCGCTGGCGCGAGCTGCGCGACGACATCCACCGGGACGTGTGCGAGAAGGGCTACGACAAGGAGCGCAACACCTTCACGCAGTCCTACGGCTCGAAGGAACTGGACGCCTCGCTGCTGCTGATCCCGCAGATGGGCTTCCTGCCGCCGGACGACAAGCGGGTCATCGGCACCATCGAGGCCATCCAGCGCGAGCTGTCCACGCCGGACGGCTTCATCCTGCGCTACCCGACCTCCGGCGAGGACGCCGGCGTCGACGGCCTCCCCGGCGACGAGGGCGCCTTCCTCGCCTGCTCGTTCTGGATGGCCGACGACCTGGCGATGATCGGCCGCGTCGACGAGGCCCGCCGGCTGTTCGAGAAGCTCCTGTCACTGCGCAACGACCTCGGCCTCCTCGCCGAGGAATGGGACCCGCGCCTGCAACGCCAGGTCGGCAACTTCCCACAGGCCTTCAGCCACGTCCCCCTGATCGACACGGCCCTGCGCCTGACGGCTTCGGGGGCGTACGGCGGCTGAGCAGGCTGTGAGGGCCGGGCCCGCCTAGGCTGGAAGCTCACCTGCCCTTCCCGGGAAGGGGGCGGTCATGTCCTCCAAGGCGCACACTGCCCTCGTCGAGCTTCGCGAGGATCTCGACGGCGATGTGTTCGCGCCGTGGGATCCGGGATACGACGCGGCCCGGGCCGTCTTCAACGCCATGATCGACCGGCGGCCCGCCGTGATCGCGCAGTGCGCGCACGAGGCCGACGTCGTCCGGGCGGTGCGGTTCGCCCGGGAGCTGGACCTCAACATCGCGGTGCGCGGTGGCGGGCACAGCGTCGCGGGCATGGGGACGAACGACGCCGGGCTGGTCGTCGATCTGCGCCGGATGCACGGCGTGACCGTCGACCCCGCGGCCGAGGCGGTCCGCGTCGAGGGCGGCGCCACCATGAGCCGGCTGGACCGCGCGACCCAGCCGTACGGCCTGGCGACCACCGGCGCCCGGGCCTCCACCACCGGCGTCGCCGGCTTTGTGCTGGGCGGCGGCAGCGGCTGGCTGGAGCGCTCCTGCGGCCTCGCCGCCGACAACCTGCTCGGCGTCGAGCTGGTCACCGCGACCGGCGAGCGGATGCACGCGAACGCCGACGAAAACCCGGAGCTGTTCTGGGCCTTGCACGGCGGCGGCGGCAACTTCGGCATCGCCACCGCCCTCACCCTGAAGCTGTACGAGGTGCCGGAGTTCGCCCTCGCCCGCGTGCTGTACCTCCCGGAGCACGCCCGCGAGGCGATCCGCACCTACCGGGAGGTCATCGGCTCCGGCCCACTGGAGGCGAGTGGAGCCGTCGTCTGCCGGACCGGCCCGGCCGCCGAGTTCGTACCGGCGTCGCTGGTCGGCAGGCTGCTGTGCTGTGTGCTGCTGACGTACGCGGGCTCCGAGGAGGACCTGCGCAAGCTGGCCGAGCCGCTGCTGGCGCTGCCGCACGAGTCGGAGGTCGTCACCGCCGTCCCGTACGCCGACGTCCAGTGCCTGCTCGATGCCCCGCCCGGCCTGCGCAACCACTGGTCGGCGGAGTATCTGTCCGGCGCGCCGGACGACTTCGTGGACGTCTTCTGCGCCCTCGCGGACACCCTGCCCGCGCCGACCGGCACCCGGTACCTGCTGTTCCCGCTGGGCGGCGCAGTCGCCGACGCCCCGGCCGACCACCCGGTGCCGTACCGGAACGCGGCCTGGGCCGTGCATCCCTTCGGTCACTGGACGGACCCGGCGGACGACGAGCGGTGCATGGGCTGGGTGCGGGACGTCCGCGCCGCCGTCCGGCCGTGGAGCACCGGCGCGGTCAACCTCAACTTCGTCGGCGACGAGGGACGGGACCGGGTACGGGCCGGACTGGGCCCGCACAACATGTGGCGGCTGGGCGTGGTGAAGCGGCGCTACGACCCGGACAACGTCTTCCGCTTCAACCACAACATCAGGCCCCTGTAGGCCTGGCGGGCACGTGATCGTCTCCGTGCTCCCCCCGGAACTGTCACCGAGCCGTCCGCGCAGGTAGCGTCCGCTGCATGGACAGCCGATTCGACAGCACGGGCGCCGGGATCACCGTTCAACGGGCGCTGGAGCTGCCCGGCCTGCGCAGCGGGCTCCCCGAGGTGCTCGCGGGTGCGGAGCGGCTGCAGCGGACCGTGCGCTGGGTGCACGCGGGCGAGGTGCCGAACATCGCCTCGCTGCTGAAGGGCGGAGAACTGCTGCTGACCACGGGGTACGGCCTCGGCACCCGCCCCGCGGACCAGCGCGCGTTCGTCCGCACCCTGGCCGAGCGCGGTATCGCGGCCCTGGTCGTCGAGCTCGGCCCCCGCTTCACCCGGCTGCCCGCCGCCCTGGTCGAGACGGCCCGCACGGCCGGGCTGCCGCTGGTCCAGCTGCACCGCGAGGTGCCGTTCGTGACGGTCACCGAGGAGATCCACACCGAGATCGTCAACGGCCACTACGCGCTGCTCCAGCGCGCCGAGGAGGTGCACCGCCGCTGCACGGAGGCCCTGCTGGGCGGTGGCGGCATCCCGCAGGTCCTCGGCATCCTGGCCGACTTCAGCGGCAACCCGGTCTTCCTGGAGACCACCGACGGCCAGCTGCTGTACGCCGCCGGGGCCGGGCCTGAAGGCGCGGAACCGCTCCAGGTGTGGGAGGGGCTGCGCGGCCAGCACAAGGACGCCCCGCCGGCCGGGTCGGTGCTGGTGGACGTGCCGGGCAGCGGCCCGGGCACGGGCCCCGGCACTGGCTCGGTGCGGGCGAGGCTGGTGCTGCTGCCGGTGCGCGCGCCGCTCGCGCCGGTGCACCGGATCGCCGCCGAGCGGACCGCGGGCATCCTGGCCGTGGTGCTGATGCAGGCCCGCCAGGAGGAGGAGCTGGCCGCGCGCGGCCGCGGCGACTTCCTGACCGACCTGGCCGAGGGCCGGATCACCGCCGAGGACGCCCCGGCGCAAGCGCGCGTGCTGGGCTTCAAACCGGGCGGCAGCCCGTTGCTGCCGGTGGTCATGCGGCTGGGCGACGCGCTGGCGCCGGGCGGCGGCTGGGCGGTGCTGGCACGCGCCGTCTCGGAGGAGCTGGCCTCGGTGGGCGTGCCTGTCCTGCTCGGCGTACGACCGGTGGAGGGCCGCGTCCTGGTGCTGCTCGGCCTGCGTTCGGAGTCGGAGCGCTCGGCGGTCGCCGACCGGGTCGCGGCGGCGCTGCGGGCCGGGGTGGAGCGGGCCGGGATGCAGCGTCCGGGGGCGCAGCCGCCGGTCGTGGTCGTCGGGGTGGCCGGCGGCTGGGCGGCGGCGTCGGCGGGGCTGCGGCACGCGGCGGAGACGGCGACCGCCGCGCAGGGGCTCACGGACCGGCCCTGGTACGACGCCCGCCGGCTGGACATCGACCTGTTGCTGTGGCGGTTGCGGGACCATCCCGATCTGGCCGCCTTCGTGGACCGGGCGATCGGTCCGGTCCGGGACCACGACAGCCGTGCCAAGCCGCCGCTGCTGCCCACCCTGGAGACCTATCTCGCGCACGCCGGACGCAAGGCGGAGACGGCCCGCGAGCTGCACCTCAACCGGCAGACGCTGTACAACCGCCTCGCCCGCATCGGTGAGTTGCTGGGCACCGACCTCGACGACCCGCAGACGGTGCTGGCGTTGAGCCTCGCCCTGCGGGCCCGCAGGCACGTCGGTCAGGGCAGCGGCATCGGCTAGATCAGCGGCATCGGGTCAGATCAGCGGCCGGGGCTGCGTCAACTCGTCGTACACGCTGAGCACTTGGGCGACCGTCTCGTCCTCGGTCGGCCAGGTCGCCGCCTGCCGCAGCCCCTTCTCCGCCAGCAGCTCCCGCCGCTCGGGGTCGCCGAGCAGCCGTACGACGGCGGTGGCGAACGCCTCCGCGTCCCCGGGCGGGACGAGTTCGGCCGCGTCGCCGACGAGTTCGGGCACACCGCCGACGGCGGTGGCGACCAGCGGCACGCGCGCGTGCAGGGCCTCCTGGGCCAGCAGTGACCGCGACTCCCACCGGCTCGGCAGCAGTGCCAGATCGGCGGCGGCGAGCAGCTCACCCACGTCGTCGCGGCGGCCGATGAGCCGCACCGGCAGCCCCTCCTCCTCGATCCGGCGCTGCAACGCCGTGCGCAACGGCCCCTCGCCCGCGATGGCGACCAGCGGCACGGGATCGAGCCCACGCCAGGCGCGGGCGGCGGCGAGCAGGACGTCGTAGCCGCGCCGCGGGTCGAGGGAGCCGACGGCCATCAGCAACGGGCGTCCGATGGCGCCGAGTTCGGCCCGGATCTTGGGGCGCGCGAGGTCGGGCTCGTCGGGCTCGGCGGGCGTGCGGTGCCCGGGCAGGGCGATCGCGGCGAGCCGTGCGTCGCGCGCACCCGCCTTCCGTGCCCGGTCGACGAGATCGGAGGTGGTGCCGAGCACCACGGCGGCCGCCCGCACCACCCGGCGCTCCAGCATGCGCAGAAAGTGGGCGCGCGCCCCCTCGGCGTGGGCGCGGTTGTGCCAGGTGACGATCAGCGGGGTGCTCCGTCCGGCCAGGGCGAGCGCGGCCCGGAACGAGGCGTGCAGCCCGTGCGCGTGCACCAGGTCGGCGCCCGTGCACGCGGCGCGCAGCGCCGCCACCGACCCCGGGTCGCTGCTGCGCGGCACGTGCACGTGCTCGGCGCCGGCCCCGCTGAAGTCGTAGGTGCGATCCGCCTCGACGGGGGCGCACACCGTGACCCGCACGCCCCGCGCGACGAGCCCCGCGGCCAGCGAGCGCACGTGCGCGCTGCTGCCGGCGTTGCCTCCGCCCAGCACCTGCACGGTGCGCAGCGTCGACTGGCCGTGCGGAGAGTGGCTGCTCACGGGGGTCACGTGGCCGGGGCTCCTGGGTTCGGCGGTTCGGCGTCGGACGGTGACGACGGTTCACGACGGTCACGGAGAAACGTACAGAAGGATGCGGCGGAGGGGGTGCGCCGCGCGACGTCCTCCGCGCACTCGCCCAAGGATGCCAGGAGGTACGGCCGTTCCGGCAACGCCGGAGATCACACGCTCCCGCACGCCGGGGCAACGCGCCGCCCGACGTCACTCACCCGAGTGACCTCGCAAGCCCACTCACCCGGTCCCCGCACACCGCCGCGACCACGACGCCGGCCGCATGCGCGACCAGCCCGACCCGCCCGTTGGCCGCGACGACAGCCGCCCCGAGGGCGGCACCCAGCGCATGCGCGCCCGTGTCCCCGATCATCACGCGCTCCCCGAGATCGTCCGGCAGCACGGCCCCGGCCGCCCCCATGGCGACGGCGGCCAACTCCGCCGCCCCGGGCCCCTTGCGCAGCAGCCCGGGCGCCGCGAGCGCGACGACCGCCCCGGCGGCCCTCCCCGGCCGCACATCCACCAGGTTGACGACATGCGCGGCCCCGGCGATCACGATCCCCGCCAGCACCTTGTCGAGCGGCCGCTCCTTGAGCGCGGCGCCCGCGAGCAGCCCCGCAGCGGAGATCCCGACCAGCTTGACGGCCCCGCTGGTGACCTCCCCCTCCCGCAACGCCGCCAGATGCGCCCGGAAGCCGCGCCGGTGATCCCCGGCCACGTCGTCGTACGCCCCACAGGCGCCGACGGCGACCAGGGCGGCCCCGGCGAGCGGGCTCACCCGTCCGACGCCGACGGCCGTGGCGAGGGCGGTGGCCGGACCGGCGTACAACTCGACGGTCCGTCCGGCGTAGTTCTTCCGCTCCCAGCGCTCACGGCCGCCGGGGGCGGTGCTGCGCAGGACGGTGAGGGCGGCGCGGGTGAGGGCGGCGGTGACCGCGAGAGAGGTGGTCCTCGGCGTGCGACGGAGACGGGTGATCATCGCACTACCGTACGACCTGCTACCCGTCCGCCCGAGCGGTCTCCAGCAGCTCCTCCGCATGCGCCCGCGCCGTCTGAGAGTCCTCCTGACCGGCCAGCATCCGGGACAGCTCCCGGATCCGGTCCTCGCCCTCCAGCACCTTCACGCCGGACCTTGTCACCGACCCGTCGTTGGTCTTCTCGACCAGCAACTGCCGGTCCGCGAAGGCCGCCACCTGCGGCAGGTGCGTCACCACGACGACCTGCGCGGTCTTCGCCAGCCGTGCCAGCCGCCGCCCGATCTCCACCGCGGCCTTGCCACCCACGCCGGCGTCCACCTCGTCGAAGAGGTACGTCGGCACCGGATCCGTCCCCGCGAACACGACCTCCACGGCCAGCATCACGCGCGACAGCTCACCGCCGGACGCGCCCTTGGCGATGGGCCGCGGCGGCGCACCCGGGTGGGGCGCCAGCAGCAGCTCGACCTCGTCGGCACCCGACGGCCCGTACGCCACCGGGCGGCCGCCGACCTCGACGCCCTCCGGGTCCTCGGTCTGCCGGATGGCGAACGACACGCGCGCGTGCGGCATGGCGAGCGACGCCAGCTCGGCGGTCACAGCGGCCGCGAACCGCTCGGCCGCGTCCCTCCGCGCGTCCGTCAGCGCCTGCGCCAGCCCACCCAGTTCGGCCCGCAGCGCGTCCCGCTCGGCGGTCAGCTCCCCGATCCGCTCGTCGTCGCCGTCGAGCTCGGTGAGCCGCGCGGCGCCCTGCTCGGCCCAGGCGAGCACGGCGTTGATGTCCTCGCCGTACTTCCGGGTCAGCGCGGTCAGCGCGGCCCGCCGCTCCTCGACCGCCGCCAGCCGCAGGGGATCGGCGTCCAGATCGTCGGCGTACCCCGCCAACTCGCCCGCCACATCGCCCAGCAGGATCCCGACCTCCCCGATCCGGTCGGCGAGCGCCGCCAGCGCCGGGTCGTGCGACCGTACGGTCTCCAGCGCCCGATGCGCCCCCGCGACGAGCGTCGAGGCGTCGACGCCCTCGGGATCCTCGGGATTCCCCGCGAGCGCCACATGAGCGGCCGTGGCGGCGGACGCCAGCGCCTCCGCATGCCCCAGCCGCTCGGCCTCCTCGGCGAGCTCCACGTCCTCCCCGGCCCGCGGCTCGACGGCGGCGATCTCGTCGAGCCCGTACCGCAGCATGTCGGCTTCCTGAGCCCGCTCACGCGCGCGCGTGGTGATCTCTTCGAGCTCGACGGAGACGGCCCGCAGCCGCCGGTAGGCCTCGGAGTACTTGGCCAGCGGCCCGGCCACCGCGTCACCGGCGTACCGGTCGAGCGCCTGCCGCTGCCGCGACAGCTTCAGCAGCCCCTGCTGATCGGTCTGCCCGTGCACGGCCACCAGCTCGTCCGCCAGCTCGGCCAGCACCCCCACGGGCACGGACCGCCCGCCGACATGCGCCCGGGACCGCCCCTCGGCGGAAACGGTACGGCTGATCAGCAGGGCCCCGTCGTCGAGCTCGGCCCCGGCCTCCTCGGCCCGTACGGCGACCGAGGCGTCCGCGGGCACGGTGATCCGCCCCTCCACGACCGCCTTACCGGCCCCGATCCGCACGAGCGCCGGATCCGCCCGCCCACCCAGCAACAGCCCCAGGCTGGTGACCACCATGGTCTTGCCCGCACCCGTCTCACCGGTGACGGCGGTGAACCCCGGCGACAGCTCGACGACGGCATCGTCGATGACTCCGAGCGACCGTATCCGCATCTCCTCCAACACGGACACGACCATACGAGGTCCGGGAGCAGAAGTGCACGCGGGCCACCCATGTCACCCACGCGAGTGCACGCCGGGAAGGGGCGCGGGGAACTGCGCGAGAAACCACACACCACCCGCACTCGACCACCGGCATCAGCTAATGCGGCGCTCCCCGCCACCCAGAAACAGGCAACGCAAACTTGGCCACCAGCCGATCCGTGAACGAAGCATGATGCAGCCGAGCAAGCCGCACAGGCACAGCCCCCCGCCGCACCTCAACCCGCGCCCCCGGCGGCAACTCCACAGTCCGCCGCCCATCACACCACAGCACACCCGGCGGAATATGCGGCAAAACCTCCACCGCAAGCACCGAATCGGGCGACGTCACCAACGGCTTCGCGAACAACGCATGCGCACTGATCGGCACCATCAACAACGCCTCCACCTCGGGCCACACCACAGGCCCACCCGCGGAAAACGCATACGCCGTAGACCCAGTAGGCGTCGAGAGAACAATCCCGTCACACCCAAACCCGGTCACCGGCCGCCCATCAATCTCCAGCACCACTTCCAACAGCTTCTCGGCGCCAGCCTTCTGCACCGCCGCCTCGTTCAGCGCCCAGTCGGTGTGCACGATGTCGCCGTTGCTGTGCACGACGACGTCGACCGTCATCCGCTCCTCGACCTCGTACGCCCGCGTCACCACCCGGTCGACGACCTTGTCCAGATCGTCCCGCTCGGCCTCGGCGAGGAACCCCACCCGCCCGAGGTTGACGCCGAGCATCGGCACCCCGGACGCCCGCGCGAACTCCGCGCCCCGCAGCAGCGTCCCGTCACCGCCGAGCACTATCAGCAGCTCGCACCCGTCGAGGCACTGCGGAGTCGCCTCCTTGACCAGCTGCACCTCGTCCGGCAGCGGCAGATCAAGCGCCTCCGCCTCCAGCACCCGCACGCCGATCCCGGACCGCAGCAGTCCCTTGACCACCAGCTCGGCGCTGCGCACGGCCGCGGGCCGTCCGGTGTGGGCGAGCAGAAAAACAGTACGAGCTCGGTTCGCTGTCAACGCGGCCCCTCCGCAACTGCACGATCGACGTCGGCCGGGTCCAGTCGGGGAGCCCCGGCCCGCAGCCACAGAAAGTACTCGACATTCCCCGAGGGCCCGGGCAACGGACTGGCCGTCACACCCTTCACCCCGAGCCCCAGCTCCCAGGCCCGCTCGGCCACCGCGCACACGGCCTCGGCGCGCAACTGCGGACTCCGTACCACTCCCCCGCTGCCCAGCCGTTCCTTGCCCACCTCGAACTGCGGCTTGACCATCATCACCAGGTCGGCGTCCGGCCGTACACAGCGCACGAGTGCGGGCAGGACCAGCCCGAGCGGGATGAAGGACAGATCCCCCACGACAAGATCCACAGGTTCCCCATCGATCGCTTCAAGCGTCAACTCCCGTACGTTCGTACGGTCCTTGACGGTGACGCGTTCATCGCTCTGCAGACTCCAGGCGAGTTGCCCGTATCCGACGTCGACGGCGACGACATGCGCGGCCCCCGCCCGCAGCAGCACGTCGGTGAAACCGCCGGTGGAGGCCCCGGCGTCCAGCGCCCGCCGCCCCTCGACGACAAGCCCCTGCGGGACGAACACCTTCAGCGCGCCGGCGAGCTTGTGGCCGCCGCGCGAGACGTAGCCGGGATCGCTGTCGTCGGCCGCGACGACGATGGCCGCCGAGGTCTCCACCTGCGTGGCGGGCTTGGTCGCGACGATCTTGCCGACGGCGACCCGCCCGGCGGCGATCAGCTGACTGGCGTGCTCGCGCGAGCGCGCCAGCTTCCGGTGGACCAGCTCCGCATCCAGACGGCGACGTGCGACTCCTGCCACGTTCGGTTCAGCTCCTACTGCCATACGTCGATGGGGGCGCCGGAGGTCCCGGGCGGGCGTCGAGCGCGGTGAGCGCGTCGCGCAGCCCCCGATGTACATCCTCGTACACCTCGACGTGTCCGTCGGTGGCCAGGTGGTCGGCGTCGGCCAGCCGCTCCAGCTGGGCGTCCACCTCGGAGTTGCCTGTGGGGGTGCGGGGCACGCCGAGCGGGGCGGGCGCGGCGGGGTCGTACTCGGGCACGGGCCCGGCCCCGGGCTCATCCTCCGCCGCTGCTGGGATACCGGCTTCCGGCACTGCGTCGCTCATGCCCCGACGCTACCCCGTACCCCTGCGGTACGGTCGACCGCGATGGCCACGATCGAGGAGTGCCGCGCCGCACTCGAAAAGCTCTCGGACAACATGCAGAGCGCCGAAGGGGACGTACGCGAGGCGGCGGCCCTGGACCGCTCGGTGAGCTGCCACATCAAGGACCTGGACGTCACCTTCGCCGGCCGGATGACCGGGGGCCGGATCGTGGTGCACGACACACTTGAGGGCCCGCCCCGTGAGAGGGCGCAGATCCGGCTCGCGCTGACCGGCGACGACCTGGTGGCGCTGGTGGACGGCGAGCTGAACTTCGCCAAGGCCTGGGGGTCGGGCCGGGTCCGGTTCGAGGCGGGCCTGCGTGATCTGTTCCGCCTCAGGAAGCTTCTTTAGCCGCCACCCGCGCGCGTGCCTTGCGCGCCGCCGGCACCACCAGCGGCGTCCCCGTCTCCGGATCGTCGATGACCTGGCAGCGCAGCCCGAAGACCTCCTCCACCAGCTCGGCGGTGACGATGTCGTTCGGCGCGCCCTCGGCGATCACCTCGCCGCCGCGCAGCGCGATGAGGTGCGTGGCGTACCGGGCGGCGTGATTGAGGTCGTGCAGCACGGCGACGAGGGTCCGCCCCTGCTCCTCGTGCAGCTCCGCGCACAGATCCAGTACGTCGATCTGGTGGTGGATGTCCAGATACGTCGTCGGCTCGTCCAGCAGCAGCAGTGGCGTCTGCTGGGCGAGGGCCATCGCGATCCACACGCGCTGTCGCTGGCCGCCGGACAACTCGTCGACATAGCGATCGGCGAGTTCGGCGACCCCGGTCTGCGCCATGGACTCCTGCACGACCCGCTCGTCCTCGGTCGACCACTGCCGCAGGATCCCCTGGTGCGGATACCGTCCGCGGCCCACCAGGTCGGCGACCGTGATCCCGTCCGGCGCGATCGACGACTGGGGCAGCAGACCGAGCGTCCGGGCGACCTTCTTCGCCGGCATCGACTGGATGACCTGCCCGTCCAGCAGCACCCGGCCCTGGCTCGGCTTGAGCATCCGCGACAGCGCGCGCAGCAGCGTGGACTTGCCGCAGGCGTTCGGGCCGACGATCACGGTGAACGAGTTGTCGGGGATCTCCACCGACAACCGCTCGGCGATGACGCGCTGGTCGTAGGCGAGGGTGACGTTCTCGGCGGACAGGCGGTTCACGGTGCTCCTTTGGATGTTCTGGTGCGCGGGGCCGCTCATATCCGCCCCGCCTTGCGCTCGGTGACCAGCAGCCACAGCAGGTAGACGCCACCGAGCACGCCGGTGACCACGCCCACGGGCAGTTGGTCGGCGCCGAAGACGCGCTGCGAGATCCAGTCGGCGGTGACCAGCAGGGCCGCGCCCATGCACAGCGAGGGCAGCAGGTTCGGGCCGGGCGAGCGGGTCAGCCGGCGGGCCAGCTGCGGCGCGGTGAGCGCGACGAAGCTGACGGGACCGGCGGCGGCGGTGGCGGCGGCGGTCAGCAGCACCGCGGCCACCAGCAGCAGCATCCGCACCCGCTCGACCCGCACTCCGAGCGAGTACGACACGTCGTCGCCCATCTCCAGCATCCGCAGCCCGCGTGCGTTGGCGAGGACGAGCGGTACGACGACGGCGCACAGCGCGAGCAGCGGCCAGACCTGCGCCCAGTCACGGCCGCTGAGCGACCCGGTCATCCAGACGACTGCCCGGGCCGCGTCGACCAGGTCGGCCTTGGTCAGCAGATAGCCGTTGACAGCGGTCATGACGGCGGAGATACCGATCCCGACCAGCACGAACCGATACCCGTGCACGCCCTGCTTCCACGCGAGCACGTAGATCGCCAGGCCTGTCCCGAGGCCGCCCACGAGCGCCCCGACGGTGACAGCGCCCGCGCTGCCGGAGAACAGCACGATCACCACGAGCGCCCCGGCGGTCGCGCCCTGCCCGAGGCCGAGGATGTCCGGACTGCCCAGCGGGTTGCGGGAGATGGACTGGAAGAGCGCGCCGCCCAGCCCGAGCGATGCGCCGACCAGCAGCCCGACCAGGACCCGCGGCAGCCGCAGTTCGTTGACGATGAACTCCTGCCCGGCGTCCCCGTTGCCGACGAGCGTCTTCAGCACGTCGGCGGCGGGGATCGGGAAGTCACCGGTGCCGATCAGCACCACACTCGCGGCGAGCGCGGCGAGCAGCAGCAGGACGACGACGGTGCAGGCCCGGACGTCCAGGCGCACGGACAGCCCGCCCGGCGTCCGTACGGCACGGTTGGCACGGTTGGTGGTCACAGCTGGGCCGTCCTCCGCCGTCGTACGAGAAAGATGAAGACCGGGCCGCCGATGATCGCTGTCACGATGCCGACCTGGAGTTCCGCGGGCCGCGTGACGATCCGGCCGAGCACGTCGGCGCCGAGCAGCAGCACCGGCGACAGGACGGCCGCGTATGGCAGGATCCAGCGCAGGTCGGGCCCGGTGAAGGACCGTACGACGTGCGGCACCATCAGGCCGACGAACACGATCGGCCCGCAGGCGGCGGTCGCCGCCCCGCACAGCACGGTGGCGGCGAGCATGGACAGCGCCCTAGTGCGGTTGAGGTTGGCGCCGAGAGCCTTGGCGGTGTCGTCGCCCATGGCCATCGCGTTCAGCGGGCGTGCCAGGGCGAGCGCGAGGAGCGAACCGGCCACCAGGAACGGCAGCACCTGCGTGATGGTGTCGTCGGTCGCCGCGCTCAGCGAACCGACCGTCCAGAACCGCATCCGGTCCAGCGCCGCCTCGTCCAGGATCATCAGGGCCTGGAGGTAGCCGTAGAGGGCGGCACTGATCGCCGTACCGGCGAGCGCGAGCCGCACCGGCGTGGCACCCCGGCTGCCGCCCAGGAACCACACCAGCGCCCCGACCGCGGCCGCGCCGAAGAACGCGAACCACACATAGCCGTTGAGGCTGGTGACGCCGAAGAAGGTGATGGCGGTGACGACCGCCGCGGACGCGCCCGCGTTGATGCCGAGCAGTCCGGGGTCGGCCAGCGGATTGCGGGTGAGCGCCTGCAACACCGCTCCGGACAGCCCGAGCGCGGCACCGGCGAGCAGCCCGAGCAGGGTCCGGGACAGCCGCTCGCCGACCACGACGTCGCCGTAGGTCCCCGAATCCTGGAACAGACCGTGCCAAACCTGCCCAAGGGTCAGCTCCTTCGCACCGACGGCGATGCTCGTCAACGCGACGAGCACCATGATCAGCACAGCGAGGAGCAGCCCAACGGCACGTATCACCCGGCGGGTTGGGGGCGCGGAGGTGTCTTCCGCGCGCTGTTCGGGGGGACTCTCGACCAACACGCAGTTAGGTTAGCCTACCCTCGCATTGGATCAAGATCCCGACCGGACCAGGCCACGCCCCGACGCCGGGCCCCCAGGCCGCTACAGCGCCAGCCTCGCCAACGCCTTCCCCCCGTCCAGCTCACAAACCCCTTCCCCGGCCGCCGTCCAGGCAGCCGCGCACAGCGCCCGCAACCCGTCCAGCGCCTCCCCCTCACCGTCCAGCTCCAGCCGCCCGTCCCCGGCCGTCGCCGTCCAGCCACCGCACCGGAAGCCCACACCGGCCTCCACGACCTCCGGCTGCCCGGTGAGCATCCCCCGCAGATCCGCGTCGACATACGTCGGCCGGTGCTGCGGCGGCGCGGCGAGCAGTTGCGGCCCGTCGGTCACGCCGGTCAGCACGAGCAGCGAGTCGACGCCCCCGTTGAACGCGCCCTCGATGTCCGTGTCCAGCCGGTCCCCCACCACCAGCGGCCGCTGTGCGCCCGTCCGCAGGATCGTCTCCCGGTGCATCGGCGGCAGCGGCTTGCCAGCCACCTGCGGCTCGGCACCGGTCGCTATCCGCACCACCGCCACCGCCGCCCCGTTCCCCGGCGCGATCCCGCGCGCGCTAGGGATCGTCAGGTCCGTGTTCGACGCGAACCAAGGCACCCCGCGCGCGATGGCGTAACACGCCTCGGCGAACCGCCCCCACGGCAACTCCGGCCCGCCGTACCCCTGTACGACCGCCACGGGGTCGTCGTCCGCCGACTCCACCGGCACGAGCCCCCGCTCCCGCACCGCCACCCGCAGCCCCTCGCCACCGACCACCAGCACCCGCGCCCCCGCGGGCACCTGCTCGGCGATCAGCCGCGCGACCGCCTGCGCCGAGGTGATGACGTCACCGGCCTGCGCCGGTATGCCCAGCTCCGTCAGGTGCGCGGCCACGGCGTCCGGCGTCCGCAGCGCGTTGTTCGTGACGTACGCCAGATGCATCCCACCCGCCCGCGCGGCCCCCAGCGAGTCGACGGCGTGCGCGATCGCCTCCCCGCCCGCGTACACCACCCCGTCCAGGTCGAGCAGCGCCGTGTCGTACGCCTCGCTCAGCGCCCGCCCGCTGCCCTCGGGCCTGGTCCTGACCTGCTGGCTCATTCCCCACCGCTCCTCGGTCCACCGGCTTTCCCCCGATCATGCCTCACGCCACTGACACACGCGCGCACGTACGATGCCGAGATGAACACAGCAGGTCACCCGGAAGCAGCGACGCGCCGAGGCCTGGAACTCACCCCGTTCCGAGGCCTTCGCTACGACCCCGACCGGGTCGGCAGTCTGGCGGCCGTGACGTCCCCGCCGTACGACGTCGTGGTACGCCCCGACGGCCTGCACCACTTGCAGTCGGCAGACCCGCACAACATCGTCCGGCTGATCCTCCCCGAGGCCGACACGCCCACCGCGCGCAACGCCCAGGCCGCCGACACCCTGCACCGCTGGCTCACCGAAGGCATCTTGGCCGCCGACCCCGAACCCGGCCTCTACGTCTACGAACAGCACGACGGCAACGGCATGCTCCAGCGCGGAATCATCGGCGCCCTGCGCGTGTCCGATCCGGCGGAGGGCGTGGTCCTGCCGCACGAGGACGTCATGCCGCACATCGTCGCCGACCGCGCCGACCTGATGCGCGCCACCTCCGCGAACCTCGAACCCCTCCTGCTGACCTACCGCGGCAACGGCGGGGCGGACACGAGCGAGGTCGTCGAACGAACTGCCGAAAAGCCCCCGCTCCTCGCCACCACCACCGAGGACGGCTTCAGCCACCGCCTCTGGTCCATCACCGACGCCGACGACCTGGCCCGCGTCCAGTCCGACCTCGCCCACCACCAGGCCCTCATCGCCGACGGCCACCACCGCTGGGCCACCTACCGCCGCCTGCGCGCCGAGCACCCCTCCCCCAGCCCCTGGGACTACGGCCTGGTCCTCCTGGTCGACACCGCTCGCTACCCCCTGCGCGTGCGCGCCATTCACCGCCTCCTGCACGGCCTGCCGGTGCCCGACGCCCTGTCCGCCCTCCAGGGCCACTTCCGCGTCCGCCGCGTGGACGCACCGCTCCCCGAGGCCCTCACGGCCCTCGCCGAAGCCGCGGCCTCAGGCAACGCCTTCCTGCTCGCCGGCGACGGCACGTTCCACCTGGTCGACCGCCCCGACCCGGACCTCCTGACCCGCACGATCCCCACGGACCGCCCCGAGGCCTGGCGCACCCTCGACGCCACGGTCCTGCACGCCACCCTCCTCGACCACATCTGGCACATCCCCGAGGACTCCCCCGCCCACATCGCGTACATCCACGACGCGGCCGCCACGGTCCGCAAGGCGGAACGCGACGGCAGCACGGCGGTCCTGATGCACCCGGTCCACGAGGACGTCGTACGAGACCTGGCCCGCCAGGGCGTCACGATGCCCCGCAAGTCGACGTCGTTCGGCCCCAAACCGGCGTCGGGCCTGGTGCTCCGCGCGCTGAACATCTGACGCGCATACGAAAGTGGGCGAGACCCTTAGGGTCCCGCCCACTCTCACATCCGGACGTCAGTCCCGGTCGCCGTCCCCGGCGGAGCCCGACTCGTCCTTGACCTCGCCCTCGTCCTCCTGGCTCTCGTCGAGGGCGTCGACGAACTCCACCCCGTCCAGCTCGGCCAGCCGGTCCGAGGCATCCGTGCTGCCGTCCCGGTCCGCCTCCACGGCCTTCGCGAACCACTCCCGCGCCTCACGCTCCCGCCCGGCCGCAAGCAGCGCGTCGGCGTACGCGTACCGCAGCCGCGCGGTCCACGGCTGTACGGAGCTGGAGGCCAGCTCCGGGCTCTGCAGCGTCACGATGGCCGCGTCGAGCTGCCCCATGTCACGCCGGGCGCCGGCCGCGACGAGCCGCATCTCCACCTGCCCGGCCTTGTCGAGCTTCTGCACCTCGGGCGCCCCGGCCATGTCCAGCGCCTTCTCCGGCCGCCCGAGCCCACGCTCGCAGTCGGCCATGACCGGCCACAGCTCCACGGAACCCGTCATCCGCCGCGCCGCACGGAACTCGGCCAACGCCTCCGCGTACTTCTGATTCGCATAGGCCGCGAACCCGGCCGCCTCCCGTACGGCAGCGACGCGCGACGCCAGCCGCAGGGCGACCTTGGAGTAGCCGTACGCCCCCTCGGGGTCCTCGTCGATCAGCCGCGCGACCATGACGAGGTTCTTGGCGACGTCCTCCGCGAGCGTCTTCGGCAGACTCTGCAGCTCCTGCCGTACGTCCTTGTCGATCTCGTCGCCGGTCACGTCCTCCGGGATCGGCAGCCGCTTGATGGGCTCACGGTCCCGCTCCCGCTCCTCACGGAACCGACCGCCACCGCCACCGCCGCCGCGCCGGTCATCACGCCCACGGAAGCCACCGGGCCGACCGCCACGGTCGTCCCGACGGGGCCCACGTCCACGGTCGTCCCGCCCGCGGAACCCACCACGCTCACCCCGGTCGTCACGCCGACCGTAGCCACCACGGTCCCCACGATCGTCCCGCCGGACGCCACGGTCGCGGTCGTCACGCCGGTCGTCGCGCCGATCATCCCGGCGATCGTCCCGACGGTCGTCCCGGCGGTCGTCCCGACGGTAGTCCCGGCGGCCGTATCCGCCCCGGTCGCTGTCACGCCGGTCGTCGCGCCTGTCGTCACGGCGATCGTCGCGACGGAAGCCACCGCGGTCATCACCACGCCGGTCATCACGGCGGTCGTCACGGCGGAACCCGCCACGGTCATCACCACGCCGGTCATCGCGACGGTCGTCACGGCGGAAGCCACCGCGGTCATCACCACGCCGGTCATCGCGA
>NZ_BJND01000029.1 GCF_006539505.1 Streptomyces spinoverrucosus | reverse complement strand
CGGTCATCACCACGGCGATCGTCGCGACGGAACCCACCACGGTCATCACCACGGCGATCGTCACGGCGGAAGCCACCACGGTCATCACCACGCCGGTCATCACGACGCTCGCCGCGGTCGTCGCGGCGGAATGCCGGGCGGTCACCTCGGTCGTCCCTGCGGACACCACCGGGCCGGCCGCCCTTGTCGTCCCTGCGCGGTCCGCGATCACGGTCGTCACGCCGATCATCACGTCGGCCGTACCCACCGCGGTCGCCACCCCGGTCGCCGTCTCGACGGCCGTATCCGCCACGGTCGTTGTCCCGTTGGAAGCCGCCCCGGTCACCACGGTCGCGTCGGAAGCCGCCGCGGTCGCCACGGTCGCCGCGCTGCCCCCCATCCCCTCGCCGCTGGTCGCGCTCCGGTCGGTCGTCGGGAGAGTTGGTGGACATCGGTGACTCCTGTCTTTGGTACCGCAAGCATTGTAAAAACAAAAGGACCCCTGGTCCCAGCTGAACGCTGGGACCAGGGGTCCTCCAAAGATT